>UCNG01000006.1 GCA_900473915.1 Hyphomicrobiales bacterium
TATCCATGGAGGTTGGATGGGAGGGGTCCCCCGGCCCCTCCCGCCCGACCAAACGCATTCCAGCCTTGCACGAGGCCCCAATGAGTGAAAATCTGATCGAACTGCGCCATATCGGAAAACGCTTCGGTGGCGTCAGGGCGCTGGA
Source organism: Hyphomicrobiales bacterium (assembly GCA_900473915.1). Taxonomy (GTDB): domain Bacteria; phylum Pseudomonadota; class Alphaproteobacteria; order Rhizobiales; family Rhizobiaceae; genus Brucella. Next base: position 146 of record UCNG01000006.1, read on the forward strand.
CGATGTTTCCTTTGCCATCAAGCCCGGCGAAATCCACTGCCTGGCAGGCGAGAACGGCTCCGGTAAATCCACCATCATCAAGGTCATGTCGGGCGTCTACACGCCGGAGGACGGCGAGATACTGATCGACGGCAAGCCGGTCGGCAAGCTCGATCCGGTCAAGTCCGTTCATCATGGCATTCAGGTGATCTATCAGGATTTCTCGCTGTTCGGAAACCTGACCGTTGCCGAAAATCTGGCCATCAATACTTTTCTCATCGAAGGTCGCAAGGGCGTCGACTGGAAGCGCGTGCGCGAACTGGCGCAGAAGGCGCTGGACAGGCTTGGCGTCAGCATCGACCTCGATGCGGATGTGGACAGCCTGCCGACATCGGGCAAGCAGATCGTGGCGATTGCGCGCGCCGTCATGGCTGACGCCCGCCTCATCATCATGGACGAACCGACAACCGCGCTGACGCGGCATGAAGTCGACGCGCTGTTCAAGATCGTGCGCGATATTCAGGCGCAGGGCATCGCCGTGCTCTTTGTCAGCCACAAGATGCGCGAGATGCTGGAAATCAGCGAAAGGCTGACCGTCTTCCGCAATGGCAAGAAGGTTGCCGAAGGCCCGATTTCCGATTTCGACGAGCCGTCGATCACCCGCGCCATGACCGGTCAGGAACTTACGTCGGACCATTATCACTGGACCCCGCGCGAGGGCGCTTCGGCCAGTCCGACGCTTGAAATCACCAATCTTTCCGTTCCCGGTTCCGTGGAAAATGCCAGCCTCACCCTGCATGCGGGCGAGATCGTCGGCATATCCGGGCTGATCGGCTCGGGCCGCACGGAACTGGCGCTGGCGCTCTTCGGCATGAAGCCGGATTTCACCGGCACCGTGCATATCGACGGCAAGCAGGTCCACCCGAAAACCGTGCAGGAAGGGATTGCCTGCGGCGTCGCCTATGTGCCGGAAGACCGTCTGACGGAAGGCCTGTTCCTGACGCAATCGATCGAGCGCAACATCATCGTCACCTCGATCGAGAAATTCGTGCGTGGTCTCTTCATCGACCGCAGACAAGCCGATGCCACCACCCGCGACATGTTTTCCGCAATGCACATCGTCGCCCCCGGTCCGCATACGCCGGTCAACCACCTCTCAGGCGGCAACGCGCAGCGCGTGGTGCTGGCGCGCTGGCTTTTGACGGGCGCGAAAGTGCTGATCCTCAACGGGCCGACCGTCGGCGTCGATGTCGGCTCCAAGGCGCAGATCCACAACATCATCCGCAAGCTCGCGCGCGATGAAGGGCTGGCCGTCCTGATGATTTCCGACGATGTGCCCGAGCTGGTGCAGAACTGCAATCGCGTGCTGGTGATGCATCGCGGACGTTTCGTCGATGAGCTTTCCGGTGAAACCATGACCGAAGACGCCGTCAACGACCGGCTCAAGACGCTGAATTGAGGAACCGGCACATGAAATTCTTCCGCAGTACCGAATTCATCATTGCCTGCGTTCTGTTCGCGGCGATGGTCATTATCGGCCTCATCAATCCGGCATTCTGGTCGCTGGACAACATCTTCGGCCTTCTGCGCTCCAATGTCGTGATCGGCATCATGGCGCTTGGCGTTCTGCTGGTGATGATTTCCGGCGGCATCGATGTTTCCTTCACCGCCTTTGCCATCGCGGCCATGTATCTGACCGTCCGCGCCATGGTCTATCTCGGCTATGACGGCGTGTTCATTCCGTTTGTGGCGGCAACGCTGATCGGCCTGCTGCTCGGCGCATTCAATGGCTTCATCATCCATCGCTTCAAGATGATCCCGCTGATCGTGACGCTCGGGACCGGCTCCATCGTGCGCGGGCTGGTGCTGGGCCTTGTCGGCACCAGCATCGTCAACATCAACAAGATGCCGAAGGAACTGATCGAGTTCGGCAAGACGGACGTGATCTCACTGACATCGGCCTCCGGCACGGCATTCGGCCTGACTGCGATGTTCGTCGTCTATCTGGCGCTGGCGCTGCTGATCCACCTGATCCTCAACCATACGATGATCGGGCGCAGCGTTTATGCCTATGGCGGATCGCCGGAAGCGGCAAAGCGCGTCGGCTTCAACACCCGCCGCACGATCTTCTTCGTCTACTGCGTCGCCGGGGCGCTCGCAGGCTTCGCGGGCCTTCTGCATTCCTCGATGATCTGGCTTGCCAATCCGCGCGATTTCGTCGGGCTGGAGCTGGACGTGATCGCAGCCGTGGTTCTGGGTGGCGCATCGATCTTCGGCGGGCGCGGCACGGTTCTCGGCACGCTGATGGGCGTCTTCATGCTCGTCATGGTCAAGAACTCGCTCATCATCATGAAGGTGGACACCACATGGCAGCGCGTCGTGGTGGGTCTCATCATCATCGTGGCCACCGCCATCACCGCTTGGCGCGACCGCAAAAGCATAGCCTGAGGAGACAAGCGACATGAAACAGTCATTCGACATGCGCCGCATCCTTGGCGGAGACAACAATATCATCCAGCTCATCGTCATCACCGTGCTGGTCTTCGCGCTGATGACCTGGATGAACCCGGACAAGTTCCTGCGCTACTACAACTTCGAATCCATCAGCTACATCATGCCGGAGCTTGGCATCCTCTCCATTGCCATGATGATTGCCATGCTGACGGGCGGCATCGACCTTTCCGTGGTGGGCATCGCCAATCTGGCGGGCATCGTCGCGGGCGTCTATTTCCACTCCTCCATGGTGCAGGCGGCACAAGCTTCCGGCTCGGGAATGCTGTTCTACACCATCATCGGCATATTGCTTGCCCTGCTGGTCGGGCTGGTGTCGGGGCTGGTCAACGGCCTTCTGATCGCCCGGCTGCGCATCACGCCGATCCTCGCCACGCTCGGCACCGGACAGGTGCTGATGGGGCTTGCCCTGGTTCTGACCGGCGGGCCTGCCATCGTCGGTTTTCCCGATGCGTGGAACTGGGTCGGCAACGGCAAGCTGTTCGGCATCGCCACGCCTTTCCTGCTGTTCATCGCGGTGTGCATCGTCGTGGCAATCCTGCTGACGCGCACGACGCTCGGCATCAATCTCATGCTGATCGGCACCAACCCGCGGGCGGCCGTCTTTGCCGGTATCCGCAAGGAGCGCATGATCCTCTATTCCTACATGCTGACTGGCGTGCTCGCCTCCATAGCCGGGATCATCCTTTCGGGCCGCACCAACGCCGCCAAGTCGGACTATGGCGCATCCTACCTGCTGCAAGCCGTGCTGATCGCCGTTCTCGGCGGCACCAATCCGGCGGGCGGCAAGGGGCGCGTGCTGGGCATCGCCATCGCGCTCGTGGCACTGATGCTGCTTTCCTCCGGCTTCCAGATGATGCGGTTCTCCAACCACCTCATCGATTTCATCTGGGGCGCTTTCCTCATTCTCGTCATCGCGATCAACGCATCGCGCAATCAGGGCAGGTGATTCCTTATGCAGGACATCGAGTTTCATCTTCGCCGTCAGGATTTTGTCCAACAGCCGCATGTGATCGCCAACACCTATGGCCTCAGCGTCACCGCCTTTCGTTATCCAAGCGGCATTGAGGCGCTGCTGGTCGAGAACGAACGCGGCAACATCATCGTGCTGCCCTTCATGGGCCAGATGATCTGGGGCGCGGAATTCGATGGCGTGGACCTTACCATGGGCAACAGCTTCTCCATGCCGCGCCCGGCAACCACCATCGTCGAGACCTATGGCTGCTTTGCGTTCCACAGCGGCATCCTGCGCAATGGCTGTCCTTCGCCTCAGGACAATCATCTTCTGCATGGCGAAATGGCCTGTGCGAAAATGGACAAGGCCGGTCTTCTGTTTGGCCAGGACGAGCGCGGCGCCTTTGTCGAAATCACCGGCGAATATGAATATGTGATGGGCTTCGGCGCGCATTATCTGGCACGGCCAAGCGTGCGGCTTCATGCCGACGAAACGCTGTTCGACATCACCATGGACGTGGAAAACCTTTCATCCGCGCCTATGGAACTGATGTATATGTGCCACGTCAATTTCGCCTATGCGGAAGGCGCGCGGATCGTGCAGCCGGTGCCCTATACGCCGGATCATGTGCAGGTGCGCACCGCCGTTCCGGGCCATGTTACGCCCAACGACGATTACCTTTCGCTGATCGATGAACTGGCCGCCGATCCGGCCGCGATGGAAGTGCTGGACGAGCCGGAGCGCTACGATCCCGAGCAGGTCTTCTATATTCGCGGCCTGCCGAAAGATGCCGACGGCAACACGCATCTGATGATGCAGCTTCCCGAGGGTGACGGTTTTGGCATTTCCTACCCGACCGACATCTTCCTCAAGACCGTGCGCTGGATTCTCGTGAACGGGGACGCTCAGGTTGCAGCCTTCGCCCTCCCCTCGACCTGCGAGCCGGAAGGCTATCTGGCCGAAAAAGCCAAGAACAATGTGCGGCTGCTGGCGTCGGGCGAGCGCGCCGTTTTCCCCGTGCGCGTCGGCTATCTCGATACGACAGCCGCCGAACGGTTTGAAGCCACGATCAAGGCACTCTGACATTTCAAAGGAACGTCTCATGACCAGAAAGATCGGAGTGGTCGGCTCCAACATGGTGGACCTCATCACCTATGTGAACCGCATGCCCGGCCCCGGCGAAACGCTGGAAGCGCCGACATTTGAAATCGGCTGCGGCGGCAAGGGCGCCAATCAGGCGGTAGCTGCCGCGCGCCTTGGCGCGGATGTAATGATGGTCACGCGTGTGGGCGACGATATTTTCGCCGACAACACCATCCGCAACCTGAACGAGTTCGGTGTCGATACGCGCCATGTGCGCAAGGTTCCCGGCAAGTCGAGCGGCGTCGCCCCCATCTTTGTCGAACCGTCCGGCGAAAACTCGATCCTGATCGTCAAGGGCGCCAATGCCGATCTTCTGCCCGCCGAAGTCGACAAGGCGGCCGACGATCTGAAAGCTTGCGGCCTCATCCTGATGCAGATGGAAGTTCCGGTCGAGACCGTCTACCATACCATCGCCTTTGCCGCCGAAAACGGCATTGAAACCATTTTGAATCCTGCGCCTGCTGCTGCCGATCTCGATCCCGAGCTGATCCGGCAGGTGACTTTTCTCGTGCCGAACGAGAGCGAACTGGCAATTCTCTCCGGCCTGCCGACCGGCACGGACGACGAAATCGTTACCGCAGCGCGTTCGCTCATCGCGCGCGGCATCCGCACCGTCATCGTTACGCTTGGCGGGCGCGGCGCGCGGATGATTACGGCAAGCGAAATCGTCAATATTCCGCCGGTCAAGGTCACGCCGAAGGACACGACCGGCGCAGGCGACGCCTTTATCGGCTCCTTTGCCCGCTTTTATGCCGAAACCGGCGATGTGGAAGCCTCGCTTCGCAAAGCGGCCCTTTATGCAGCCCATTCCATCACCCGACCCGGCACGCAGAAGGCCTATGCCAGCCGGGAAGAATTCGAAACGTTCTGCCGCGATCACGCCCCCTTGACCGAACGCGCCTGATCGCAACTGAACCCATGAACGGACAATGAAATGACCGAAGCCCTCCCCCGCAATAACGGGACACCGCTCAAGCCGGAATGGTTTGAGGACGTGTCCGTCAATCGCAGCGCGTCCGAGCGCCGCGCCGCCACGATCAGCGCTCGCCGTTCGGTGAAGAAGGAATATCAGGCCGCGTGGCTCATCCGCGCCATTCAGTGCATCGACCTGACGACGCTTGCGGGCGATGATACGGCGGGCCGCGTACGCAGGCTCTGCGCCAAGGCGCGCCGCCCGGTGCGCGAGGATATTCTGGAAGCGCTGGGCCTCGCGGATGCAGGCATCACCACCGGCGCGGTCTGCGTTTATCCGACCATGGTTCCGCACGCTGTCAAGGCGCTTGAAGGTTCCGGCATTCCGGTCGCCTCGGTAGCGACCGGCTTTCCCGCCGGTCTGACGCCGTTGCCGCTTCGCCTTGCCGAAATCACCTATGCGGTGGGTGAGGGCGCGCATGAAATCGACATTGTGATTACCCGCGAGCATGTGCTGACGCAGAACTGGTCAGCCCTCTATGACGAGATTGCAGCCATGCGCGAAGCCTGCGGCGACGCGCATATGAAGGCGATCCTTGCCACCGGCGATCTCAACACGCTGACCAATGTCTATCGCGCTTCGATGGTGGCGATGCAGGCAGGTTCGGATTTCATCAAGACCTCGACCGGCAAGGAAGACGTCAACGCCACCTTGCCCGTAAGCCTGACCATGGTGCGGGCACTACGCGATTATGGCGAGCTTTCCGGCCAGAGCGTCGGCTTCAAGCCTGCGGGCGGGCTCAAGACCGCCAAGGATGCGCTCGCCTGGCTGACGCTGATGAAGGAAGAACTTGGGCTTCGCTGGCTGGAGCCTGATCTGTTCCGCATCGGCGCATCGTCGATGCTCGGCGATATCGAACGGCAATTGGAGCACTTCGTGACCGGACGCTACTCCGCCGCCAACCGTCACGCTGCTGCATAAGGAATTCCAGAATGCGACCCATCAAGGACATTCTCAAGACCATGGAATACGGACCTTCCCCCGAAGCAAACGGCGATGTGAACCTGTGGCTGGAACAGCATGGCCGCTCTTTCGGCCACTATATCAACGGTGCATTCGTCAAACCGGAAGGCCGCAAGGCGATTGCCGTCGCCAATCCGGCCAGCGGCGACAAGCTCGCTGAAATCATCTGCGGCAATGCGGAAGATGTCGATCAGGCCGTGAAAGCCGCGCGCGCGGCTTTCGGCAAATGGTCGAAACTCTCCGGCTATGAGCGCGCCAAATATCTCTATGCCATCGCCCGCCACATCCAGAAGCGCGAACGCTTTCTGGCCGTGCTGGAAACCATGGACAATGGCAAGCCGATCCGCGAAACCCGCGATATCGACATTCCGCTCGCCGCCCGCCATTTCTACCATCATGCAGGCTGGGCCGAGATGGTGGAAGATGAGTTCAAGGGCTTTTCGCCGGTCGGCGTCTGCGGTCAGGTGATCCCGTGGAACTTTCCGCTTCTCATGCTTGCCTGGAAGATCGCGCCAGCACTTGCCGCCGGTAACACGGTGGTGCTGAAGCCTGCCGATCTGACGCCGCTTTCGGCCATCGCCTTTGCTGAAATCTGCCATGAAGTCGGACTGCCTGCCGGTGTCGTCAACATCGTGCAGGGCGACGGCACCACCGGCGCGGAAATCTGCGGCCATGACGGCGTGGACAAGGTGGCCTTCACCGGTTCGACGCAAGTTGGCCGCGTCATCCGCGAACAGATTGCAGGATCGGGCAAAAAGCTGTCGCTGGAACTGGGCGGAAAATCGCCCTTCATCGTGTTTGAAGACGCCGATCTCGATGCCGCCGTCGAAGGCGTGGTCGATGCGATCTGGTTCAATCAGGGCGAAGTGTGTTGCGCCGGTTCGCGCCTGCTGGTGCAGGAAGGCATTGCCGACCGCTTCTATGCCAAGCTCAGAAAGCGCCTCGAAAGCTTGCGTGTTGGCGATCCGCTCGACAAATCCACCGATGTCGGCGCTATCGTCTCCCCCGGTCAGGTGAGGCGCATTTCCGATCTGGTCCGGAAGGGCATCGAGGAAGGCGGCGAACTGTGGCAGACGCCGAACCCGCTTCCGACAAAGGGCAATTATATTGCACCCGGCTTCTTCACCGGGGTGGATCAGGCCTCGACTGTCTGTCAGGTGGAAATCTTCGGGCCGATTGCGGCAGCGACGACCTTCCGCACACCGGATGAAGCCGTCTCCCTCGCAAACAATACGCGCTACGGGCTGGCCGCGTCGATCTGGTCTGAAAACATCAATGTCGCGCTTGATCTTGCAGCACGGGTGAAGGCTGGTGTCGTCTGGATCAACTGCACCAATATGCTGGATGCGGGCGCAGGCTTCGGCGGCTACCGCGAAAGCGGTTTCGGTCGCGAAGGCGCGCGCGAGGGCATGTACGAATACCTTGTTTCCGATTGGGAAAAGGCACTCCCTTCGGCCAAGGTTGCGGAAACCTTCGTGCCATCGGCATCGCCCGCCGGTGATGACAAGATCGCCGTCGACGGCATCGACCGGACAATGAAGAACTATATTGGCGGCAAGCAGGCGCGCCCGGACGGCGGCTACAGCTATTCGGTCATCGGCAAGGGCGGCGCGGTCATCGGTCAGGCTGGCATCGGCAACCGCAAGGACATCCGCAACGCAGTGGAAGCGGCGACCAAGGCTGGAAGCTGGGGCGCAGCAACAGCCCATAACCGGGCGCAGGTGCTCTATTATCTTGGCGAAAACCTTGATGCCCGCCGCGCACAATTCGTGGCACAGCTGATCGAAAGCACCGGCGTCAACGAGAAAAAGGCGGAAGAGGAATTTGAAGCCTCACTGCGTCGTATCTTCTATTATGCCGCGCAGGCCGACAAGTTCGACGGTGCGGTGCACTCCACCAAATCGCGCCATGTAACGCTGGCGATGAATGAACCGTGGGGCGTGATGGGCGTCGTCTGCCCGGACGAAGCGCCGCTTCTCTCCCTCGTTTCGCTCGTGCTTCCCGCCATCGCCATGGGCAACCGGACTGTGGTGGTGCCCTCAAGCCGCCATCCGCTGATCGCAGGCGATTTCTATCAGGTGCTCGACACGTCAGACGTGCCGGGCGGCGTGGTCAACATTGTCACCGGAGAGCGCGACCTTCTGACGAAGACGCTGGCCGAACACGACGATGTTGCCGCTATCTGGTATTTTGGCTCACGCGAGGGCAGCGCGATGGTCGAGAAGGCTTCTGCCGGAAATCTCAAGGCCACCTGGGTCAGCAATGGCCGTGCCCCCAACTGGCTTAACCAAGCCGACGGACAGGGCCGTGATTATCTGCGCCGGGCCATTCAGGTGAAGAATATCTGGGTGCCTTACGGAGCATAAAAGCTGAAAGGCCCGCTTCGGCGGGCCTTTTGCTGAGCATTTACTGTGGCACCCACAGAATGGCGTCCGGGTTGATCCCGAGCAGCAGCGCCTGCGCAACCGCGCGCGTCTTCAACTCTTGGCTTGCTTCTGGATCGCGCGACAGCACCCAGAAGTAACTGCGCGTAGAACCGACGAGAATCGACCACTGATAGCCCCCTTCGTCGATATCAACGATATTGTAGCCGCCATAGAACGGCCCGAAGAAGGAAACTTTCAGCGCGCCTTCGTCGGGAGACCGGACAAAACGCGCGGTCCCGGTGGCTTGCGTCCAGCGTCCTTTCCACGGATCGAATCCGCGATTGACCACTTTGACCGTTTGATCGGGATTCAACGAATATTCCGCAGTCGTGCGTGTCAGGCCGCGTTCAAAACGGTTTTCAAGCCGCCCCACTTCGTACCACTTGCCGAGATAGCGTGTGAGATCGAAGGGTTTAACAGGAACTATTCCCGGCGGAATTTGCGGCGAACTTGCCCGTGTCAGCGCGTATCCCACTGCCAATCCCGTCAGGCCGAGGGCGAGTTTTCCAAATCTCATCGTCTTCCCTTCCTTTTCGCATGAAGAGAAAAACCGATGCCCGGGCGATTGGTTCCCACAGCAGGCAGGACGCCCCGCAACGTCATCCAACTGTCACGCAATCCGAATAAAAGCTCCCAAGTCATTTGGATTGCGGGAAAATGTTACACTCCTCTAATATAAAAGCGGATATTGCCGTTCGGGCAGAGGGGCTGAATCTTGCCTACGGTCCGGCCACGATATTGAAAAATATCGATCTTTCCCTGCCGCGCGGACAGACACTCGCCCTGCTGGGGCCGTCTGGTTGCGGCAAGACCACCTTGCTTCGTCTCGTCGCCGGTCTTCTCGCTCCAACGAAGGGATCGATCACAATCAACGGCATCACCGTCGCAGACGCCGCGACGGGCACCTTCGTCCCGCCTGAAAAGCGGCATCTCGGCATGGTGTTTCAGGATTATGCGCTCTGGCCGCATATGACCGTTTTCGGCAATGTGTCCTTTCCGCTCGAAATGCGCGGACTTGGCCGCGCCGAGCGGGAAAAGCGCGTTGCCTCAGCGCTCGACCGCGTTGGCCTCGCCGGGTTCGGCGAGCGTGCGATCAGCGATATGTCGGGCGGCCAGCAGCAGCGTGTCGCCATTGCCCGCGCCATCGTTGCCGAACCGGGACTGGTCCTGTTCGACGAGCCGCTTTCCAATCTCGACCGGGAACTGCGCGAAAACATGGTCACCGAGATCGGACAGCTTGTGGCCAATCTGGGCCTGACCGCCATCTATGTCACCCACGACCAGAGCGAGGCCTTTTCGCTCGCAGATCAGGTGGCTGTCATGCGCGCCGGTGTGATCGAGCAACTGGCGGCACCTGAGGCGCTTGTCGCCGAACCCGCCACGCCGGAGGTTGCCGATTTCCTGCGGCTCGGTTGTGTCGTGCCAGTCGAACAGCGCGACAATGCCTACAAGATCGCGCGCACCGAAATCCACATCGCCCACGGGTCCGCCGCTGGACAGGCAACGCATGTGCTGTTGCCGTCACGCTCCGTGCGCAGCGTTCCCCTTCACGAAGCTGCAATTCCCGCGACTGTGCTGCGCTCGCAGTTTCGCGGTGACGGTCATCTGACCACGGTACGCATCGGCTCTGAGCAGGACGGTCACGAACTGACGTATCTCGACAGCATCCGCCTTTCACCCGGCGTTCCGGTCGGTATTTCGGTCGATGCCAATCAGCTCCGCTGGTTCTCGAAATAAGACCATTCCATCAGGCAACATCTCAGGAGACACAGATGAAAAAATCCATCCTCGGCGCGGGGCTTGCGCTTGTCACCGCTTTGCTGGCCAGCACGGCGGCGCATGCAGACATCACCGTCTATTCGGCTGGTCCCGGCAGCCTGATCGAAAAGCTTGCTGCAGGCTTCACGGCCAAGACCGGCGCGAAGGTCAACGTCTTCCAGGCCACAACCGGCAAGGTGATGGCGCGCATCGAAGCGGAAGCCGCCAATCCGGTTGTCGATGTTCTGATTTCGGCATCCTGGGACACGGCAACCGACTTCGCCAAGCGCGACTGGCTGGTGGCCTATACCAGCCCGAACGCCGAGAAAGTGCCGGACTTCCTCAAGAATGAAACCGCTGTCGCGCAGGGCGTTTCGGCCCTCGGCATCGCCTGGAACCCGGCCAGCAAGACGCCAAAGCCTGCCGAGTGGGCCGATCTCGCCAAGCCCGAATACAAGGATCTGGTCAATCTGCCGGACCCGGCACAGTCGGGTGCAACCTTCGAGCTCATCGCCGCCCTTCAAGCCCAGCAGGGCTGGGACCTGTTCAAGAACCTGCATGAAAACGGCGCGACTGTCGCCGGTGCCAATGCGGAAGCCTTGAACCCCGTCCTTCAGGGCGCGAAGGCCGCCGTGTTCGGTGCCGTTGACTACATCTCGCTCGCAGGCAAGGCGAAGGGTGAATCCATCGACGTCATTTTCCCGACGTCGGGCACCGTGATCGCGCCGCGCCCGGCCATGATCCTCAAATGGTCGAAGAACCAGGATGAGGCCAAGCAGTTCATCGACTACATGCTGTCCGATGAAGGCCAGAAGATGGTTGCCGACACCTATCTGATGCCTTCGCGCACCGACGTTCCGGCCAATCGCCCGCTGATCGGCGATCTGAAAATCCTGCCGATCGACGCGAAGGAAGTCTACGGCAAGCGCAACGAGACGCTGAAGGAATTCGGCGCCACCTTCGCAGCCAGCAACTGATATTTGAGGGGCAGAAAGACATGACGACAGGCAGTACGGCGGCTCGCAATCCGCTCGGGTTCGTAGCGGTTGCCGGGCTCGCATTCATCGTCGCGGTGCCGTTTGTCTTCATCGTTCTTCAGGCTGTCTTTCCGCAACTGGGGAGAGGCTCGCTGGCCGAGCCTTTCCTGCACCTCCCGGCTCTGTTTGAAGACCCCAAGCTTTTGCGCATGAGCGGCAACACTGTGCTGCTGGGGCTTTCGGTGGTCGTGCTTTCCGCCTTCATCGCAGTTCCGCTCGCCGTTTTCCGCGCGCTCTACAAGGTGCCTTTTGCGGTGCTGTGGGATGTGCTGATGCTCGTGCCTTTCATGATCCCGCCCTATATCGCCACGCTTGGCTGGATCATGACACTGCAACCGCGCGGCTATCTGGAGCAGCTCGCCGGTTTCAATCTGGCATCCTTCCTGTTCTCGATCGCGGGCATGAGCTTCGTCATGGCGCTGAACACGTTTCCGCTCGTCTATTTTGCGGTGTCGCGCACGATTGAAGCGGTTGGTGCGCGCTATTCCGATGTCGGTCGCGTATTCGGCGCTTCGCCGTGGCGATCCTTCTTCCGCATCACCCTGCCGCTGGCGACACCGGGACTTGCGGCAAGCCTTCTTCTGGTTTTCGCCGCAGCCATCGAGGAATATGGCACGCCAGCAGCCCTTGGACGCCGTTCCGGCTTTGAAGTTCTGGTGACGGAGATCGATCTGCGCATTTCCGACTGGCCCATTGACCTGGCAGGTGCTGCCGTCTTTTCGCTGGCGCTTGTCTGCTTGTCGCTGGCGGCTTTTCTGGTCCAGCGCTGGATATTGACGCGCCGCTCCTATGTGACGACCGGCGGCAAGCCGCAGGCGAAGGACAAACGCCCGCTCGGAGCGCTCACCATTCCTGTGGTGGCTCTCTTCGCCCTCGTCGCCTTTGCTGCCACGGGCGTTCCCCTTTTGGCCATTCTAGCGACTGCTCTTTCCAAAACGGTGTCCGGCGGGCTGGTAGCGTCGAACCTCGGCTTCGATAATTTTGCCGCCATTGCCGAAAACAGCGCGGGCGGTATGCGTGCGCTCGCCAACAGCCTGTCACTTGGCGTTGCAAGCGCCCTGCTGACTGGACTGCTCGGCGCGGTTGCTGCCTATGCCGTCGTGAAGATGCGTTTTCGCGGGCGCTTCTGGCTCGACATACTGACCGTGCTGCCCAATGCCTTGCCCGGCGTCGTCGTCGCGGTCGGCCTCATTCTGGCCTGGAACCAGCCCGCCCTGCCCGTCTCGCCCTACAACACACCGCTGATCCTGCTGCTTGCTTATTGCTGCATTCTTCTGCCGCAGCCGATCCGCTATGCATCGGCCGCCTTCCACCAGATCGGCGACAATCTGGAAGCTGCAGCACGTGTTTGCGGCGCAAACAGCTTCACCGCTTTCCGCCGCATCATGCTGCCGCTGATCGCCCCGAGCCTCATAACGGCGATGCTGCTGGTCTTTGCCGTTGCCACGCGCGAACTGGTCGCTTCCATTCTGGTTGCGCCGGTTGGAATGCAGACCATTTCGATCTTCATCTGGCGGCAGTTTGAACAGGGATCTGTCGGCCTCGGCATGGCCATGGCATTCATCGCCATCCTCATCACCACGCTTCTGCCGCTCGTCCTGATGGGCTTGTTGAAGCGCTCCGGCCTCGTTAGAATTTGACCTTCCGTTCCCAATCGGGAAATGCCAACAGTAGGGTCGAAATTCCAGTGCCTTGAAAAGCCGGGAGAACCGTTTTGACGAAACAAGCCGTTGTCTTGAAAAGAGAAGAATGGGCGAGGCGTGATGATGCCTGGTCTGGGCGCGTCGAAGGTAAGAGATTTGGTACCGATACGTCGATCATATTCTTCTCGACCGATATTGTAGGGCATGGTCCCAAACTGCACCGGCACCCTTATGATGAAATTTTTATCATCCGTCAGGGAAATGCCCTGTTCATTGTTGGCGATGAACAGATCAAAGTGACCGAGGGACAAGTCGTCTTCAGTCCGGCAAACATACCGCACAAGTTCATCAATCTGGGCCCTGGGCGACTGGAGACAACCGACATTCACGTGAGCCAGCATTTTGAGCAGGAAGATCTCGAGTGAAACGGGGCACAATGCCTCCCCCCCTGCATTTTGGCCGAATTGTCTTGTCTTAACGCTCAAAGATGATAGATTTAGTCATATTAATGCGACGATATCCCGACGCATTTCTCACGAAACATGTCTGGCAATGAAGCCGGAATTTCAATGAAACGCTGTCACATACGGATCGGAACGTTTTGGGCTTCTGGCATTCGATGATCTGGCAAGCCGAAGGCATCCAGGTGGTTGCGCCGGTTCAGTGGCGCGTGCTGGACGGGTTGGTCAGTGTCTACTGGGAGGCTGAAAGCCAGACGGGGGCCAATGGCTATTTCCTGTCGCATGATCCCCGTATCATGATCTTTTTCCAGGATGTATCGTCCAATATTCGCATATCGAACGATAGCGGCGTCGTTGCCCGGCATCACCGCCCGATGACGCGCGCAATCTATATACCCGCCGGCGTACCAATGTGGACGAATACGGTTTCGCTCCACCGGTTTTCGCACCTGAACCTGCATTTCCATAAGGATCGGCTGCTCAGATATCTAAGCCCGGCGCTCGGCACTTCCAGGGCCATGGTCGCCATGCGCAGTCCGGTAGAAATTCAGGACCTTGGCGCCATAGAAACGCTTGCCCGTCTGATCGCCGATGAAACAGCCAGTCCGAAGAAACATGGGCTTTATGCGGAAAACCTCATCGGCAGCATTCTGACCGGACTTCTCGATATACCAGGTGAGGACAACAAACAGGGATATGGCCGCCTCACAATGGCGCAGATGAACAAGCTGAACGCACGGTTCGACAGCTGTGGTGATCGCCGGTTGAGTGTCGCCGAAATGGCAGCAGCGGTGGGCCTGTCGGAAAGCTGGTTCGCCAATGTCTTCAAGCAGACAACCGGAAAGACGCCGCTGCAATGGCAAATGGCGAAGCGCATCGATCTGGCGCAACAATTGCTGGCGGACAGCGACCTGACCGTCGCTGGCATCGCAGCCCAGCTCGGCTTCACCGATCAGGCCCATCTGACCAAGGCTTTCCGTCAGGTAGTGGGGGAAACGCCAGCAGCATGGCGGCGTTTCCAGTCGAACCGCTGACCAGTTTCGAATCATGCGCTCCGCCGCCTGTTTCCGGCGGAGCTGCTCATCTTACCATGTGCGGCGAAGCGTTGCCGTGATCTTGCGGCCGGGATTGTAGAAATCCGCTCCGAAACCGCCATAGGCGACGTACTTCTTGTCGAACAGATTGCTGACATTAACCTGAAGCGCCGAGTTGTCTAGGAACTCGTAGGTGAATGCGGCATCGAACACGACATTGCCGCTGGTGCCCGATGTATTGGCCGGCGTAAAGTAATACGCACCGATATAGCGACCGCCAACACTGATTGTCATGTCGCCACGACGACCGCTGCCCTCGATCTTGTAGTTCGCCCAAAGCGACGCAAGGTGTTTGGAAACAAACTGCGGACGGTTGCCCTCATTGCCGCCAGTGCCGTTCTCGACGATCTCCGGGTCCATATAGGAATAGGCCGCGATCAGGTTGAGATTGTTCGTCAGCTCGGCCTTGGCTTCCAGATCGATACCGCGAACGCGAACTTCGCCAATCGTGGATGGCTGAAGCGTAATGGGATCGTTGACCGAAATATTGTTCTTGGTCAGGTCGTAAACAGAGGCGGTGAACAGGGCCGGAAATGCGGTCGGCTGGTATTTCACGCCGACTTCGATCTGTTCACCCCGCTCAGGATCGACGCCGATGGCCGGGGGAGCGACCGATTCAGCATAGCTCGTATAAACCGCCCATTCATCGGTCACCCGATAGGTGAGGCCGAAGCGGCTGGTGAACTCGCTCAGATCACCATCTGTCGTTTTGCTGCTGAGATCGTTCGTCTGCGACAGGTCGAGCCAATCATTGCGCAGGCCAACACTGGCGATCAGCTTTTCCGCGAATGTCAGATCCTGCTGGAAATAAATCGCCTTGGTTTTCTGCCTGGTAGACGTGCTGCCGATAAGAGGCAGATTGACCGGAGCACCGGTAAACACCGGATTGGTCCAGTCGATGCCCGGTGCCGGGCCCCAGAGTGTCTTGTTGGGGGCCGAATAGTTGTTGTATTCGACGCCCGCCATCGTTCGGCTTTCGAACCGGTCAAAACTCGTCTCATATTTCAGGTTCACATCACCCAGGAAATTCTCGGCTGAAGCTTCATTGCCGAAGAAGTCGCGCTTAGCAATCGTGGAGCCATCGGTCGGTGTGTCCGAAATATAGGCATAGCCGAAATCGGTGTCCTGCTTGCTGTAACGCCCGTTGGCGCTCATGCTCAAACCATTGCCAAAATCATGATCGAACATGGCACTGATAGTATTTCTGTCAGTGCCGCGATAGTTGAAATCCGGCTCTCCGAAAAAGCGGCTTCGGTTGAAATCGGTGCCGACCGGATGACCGCCGCTTCCGGGCACGCCATTGCGGTGAAGATGATCGAAGATCACCGTCAAATTGGTCGCATCGCTCGGGCGCCACGTCAGCCCGCCCATGATAAACTTTTCGTCGTCGCGCGAATAATCATATTCGGCGTCGGAATCCTTGAACTTGCCGGTGAGGCGATAGGACAGTGTTTCGTCGCCGGTCAGGTTATCACCGAAATCGAAGCCGACTTCCTTGTGGTTGAACGAACCGCCCGTGACATAAGCTTCGCCAAAGCGTTCGCGCTTCGGCCGCTTCGTCACGTAATGGACCATACCACCCGGATCGGAGACGCCGAAAGCCGTGGAACTCGCGCCTTTCAGAACTTCAATCCGTTCAAACGCATAGGGTTCCTCGCGTATACCGCCAAAGGGGCGGCCAAGGGACAGCCCGTCGCGATAGGTGTTGGCATCGAAACTGCGGATCTGGAAAAAGTCAAACCGGTCATCCGACCCGTAAAAATTGGTTGAAACACCTGCCGTATATTGCAGCACCTGCTCGACGGTCTGGGCGTTGCGCTCCTGTATTTCCTTGGCGGTGATCACCGATACGGAGGCTGCCGTATCCATGATGTCCGTCGCCATCTTGCCGCCGCCGGTGGTTCTCGTTGCGACAATCGACCTGGAATCGTCGTCGCGTCCACCAGACCCATCAACCGTAATAGTCTTGAGCACTGTCGGCTCTTCCGTTGTTGTCGCCTGCTGCGACAAAGCCAGATCCGGCATGGATACGACAAGCGCCGTGCACCCCAGAAGAATTGCCCTGCGGTAGCGAATCCGGGTGGTTCTCTTCATCTCAGCAGTCTTTTCAGTATCCATGGTCAGGTCCGACAAACAGTTTGCGGCGATCGCTTTTAGCGACGGTTTCAAATCGTGGAGACATCGACAGCGTTGCGATCAACGACCGGATGAGCCCGATCATCGAAGCAATCAAGAAACTAAAACGGTCCCCGGATCGCCATTAACTTGATAACTTTTGTCCAGTATTGTAGAAAACTGCTTATTTGTAGGAAATCACGGTTAATTCGCAACGCCTTTATCAAGGTGTGAGCTTCGGCCTTGACGCGATGGGTTTAACTTGACAGTGAAAGGACACTTTATACACAAGGAGAATGCGCCGGATGACTTGGTCCATTCGCTCTCTCGTTCTCGCTGTCCTGTACTGCTTGGCGACGATTGCGCCGCAAGCGGTTCTAGCTGGTGAAAAAACAACCTATCCGATTGTTATAAAACATGCTTTTGGAACGACAACGATAGAAAAAAAGCCGGAACGGATAGTCACCGTTGCCTGGGCGAACCACGAGGTTCCCCTTGCACTCGGCGTGGTTCCGTTTGGGTTTGCGCGCGCCAATTTCGGCGATGACGACAATGATGGTCTCTTGCCATGGGTAGCCGCAAAGTTGAAGGAACTCGGCACCGATGCGCCTGTGCTTTTCGATGAAGGGGACGGGATCGATTTCGAGGCGGTGGCGGAAACGCAGCCTGACGTCATCCTCGCATCCTATTCAGGCCTGAGCCAGTCCGACTACGATACACTCAGCCAGATCGCCCCTGTCGTTGCCTATCCCGAAGCGCCCTGGTCCACCGACTGGCGCGACATGATCCGTCTCAACAGCGTCGGCATGGGCATGACGGAAGAAGGTGAAGCGCTGATTGCAAAGATCGAAGGCGAGATTGCCGAGGCGGTCAGCCAGTATCCGCAACTCAAAGACAAGTCGGCTATGTTCGTCACGCATCTCGATACGACGGATCTGAGCATGGTCAATTTCTACACTACTAACGACACGCGGGTGAGATTCTTCACGGACCTTGGCCTGAACTCACCCAAAAGTGTGGTCGACGCCTCCAAACCGGGCCAGTTCTCCGGCTCCATCAGCGCCGAGCGTGTCGACATGTTCGATGACGTGGACATCGTCGTAACCTATGGCAGTGAGGAATTGCTGGATGCCATGAAGCGCAATCCACTTCTCGCCAGCATGCCAGTGGTCGAAAACAATGCAGTGGTCATGCTGGGCAGAGACCCTCTCGGGACAGCGGCCAATCCCACACCGCTTTCCCTTTCCTGGGTGTTGAAGGACTATGTCGCCCTTCTTGCCGGCGCGGCCGATAAAGCAAAATGACCGTCGCCCGCGTCCGGCGTTCAAGCCAGCCAATCACCATATATCGGTCCAACAGCGCGAGAGCCGGCTGGCTCGGCGCTGTCGCCCTTCTTTTCGTGATCCTTTGCATTCTATCCGTGTCGCTTGGCACGCGTGAAGTGCCGTGGTCTGACATTGTCGCGGCGCTGCGTGGTCATATGGACACTGTCGGACAAGCCGCTGTCGCCATGCGCATTCCGCGCACCTTGCTCGCGCTTCTCGCCGGAGCGGCACTTGGGCTAGCAGGCGCAATCATGCAGGGTATTACCCGCAATCCGCTGGCAGACCCTGGTATTCTGGGCGTCAATATGGGCGCATCGCTTGCTGTCGTCATCGGCGTTGCCTGGTTCAACTTAGTTTCTGCACCGGCTTATATCTGGGCAGCAATATTCGGTGCCGGTTGTGCTGCGGTCTTCGTCTATCTGATCGGATCACTTGGCCGTGGCGGCACGACACCGCTCAAACTTGCACTGGCAGGGGCGGCCACGTCGGTCGCATTTTCCTCGCTGGTTATCGCCATCGTGCTGCCTCGCAACGACATTGCCGGTGGCATTCGCGCCTGGCAGATCGGCGGCGTCGGAGGTGCGACTTTCGACCGGATTTATTATGTGCTGCCCTTTATCGCTGTCGGTTTCATCGTCAGCCTTCTGTCGGCCCGCAAGCTGAACTCGCTCGCACTCGGCGATGAACTCGCAGCCGGATTGGGTGAACGGGTGGCCGTCGCACGCGCCATCGCAGCGTTCGGCGCAATCCTGCTGTGTGGTGCAACAACCGCCATCTGCGGCCCTATTGGATTTGTGGGCCTGGTTGTACCGCATCTCTGTCGCCTGTTGGTAGGCGTAGATCACCGTTGGCTGTCGCCGTTCTCAGCCCTCAGCGGAGCCTGTCTCCTGCTTGCTGCTGATATTGTCGGACGCCTCATTGCCCGCCCTGCCGAACTTGATGTCGGGATTGTCACCGCCCTGATCGGCGCGCCGTTCTTCATCTGGATCGTCAGACGCCAACGGGTTCGCGAGTTGTGACCATGCTTCATTCCACCATCAATCTTATCGCCCGAAACCGTCGCAGCCGCACCTGTAAGCGCAATCTTGTCATCGGCCTTCTTGCGGTCATTCTCGTCGCCCTCTTCCTCCTCACTTTGATGCTGGGACAATCTTTCACGCCGCCGAAAGATGTCGTACAGGTGCTTCTTGGCGAAGACCTTCAGGGAGTAAGCTTCACGGTCGGGAAGTTGCGCCTGCCGCGTGCCGTCCTGTCCGTATTGGCAGGGCTGAGCTTCGGCCTCGGCGGCGTCGCATTCCAGCTCATGCTGCGCAATTCGCTCGCAAGCCCTGACATTATCGGCATCAGTTCCGGTGCAAGTGCTGCAGCTGTTTTTGCAATCGTTGTGCTCTCGCTGAGCGGCCCCATTGTTTCGATCTTTGCCGTTGTGGCTGGGCTTGCTGTAGCGCTTACCGTCTACGGTCTTTCCTTCAGGAACGGGGTTGCCGGAACCCGTCTTATCCTCGTTGGCATCGGTGTGTCGGCGATGCTCGAAAGCGTAATTGCCTATATTCTTTCAAACGCACCCGCCTGGAGCCTGCAAGAGGCCATGCGTTGGTTGACCGGTAGCGTCAACGGAGCAAGGCTGGACCAGATGCTTCCGCTTCTGATCGCCCTGATCGTTTTCGGCGGTTTGCTTTTGAGCCGGTCGCGCGATCTCGAAGCATTGCGGCTGGGCGACGACACCGCTGCAGCATTGGGAACCAATGTCGGGCGAACCCGAATTGTCATCATCATTGCCGCCGTCGGTATGATAGCCTTCGCCACAGCCGTCTCAGGCCCCATTGCCTTCGTCACCTTTCTGTCCGGCCCCATTGCAGCACGTATCATCGGCAGTAACGGTTCCCTGCTCGTCCCATCTGCGCTGATCGGAGCCATACTTCTTCTCGCTGGCGATTATTGCGGACAATTCCTGCTGCCGGGCCGCTATCCGGTTGGCGTCGTCACCGGAGCTCTGGGCGCTCCCTATCTCATCTACCTTATCATACGCGCCAATCTCAACGGGGCATCCCTATGACCGATCACACTCTCATCGTGCGTGAGCTGACCACCGGCTATGGCGACAGGCTTGTGCTGGACAGTCTCGATCTTAAAGTGTTCTCGGGCAAGGTGACTGCGATAGTCGGGGCGAATGCCTGCGGGAAGTCTACCTTGCTGCGCACCATGTCGCGGCTTCTGGTACCGCGTCAGGGGCAAGTGCTGCTTGACGGCAGGTCGATCCACACCCTCCCCTCCCGGCAACTGGCACAGACCCTCGGTCTGCTGCCGCAATCGCCGGTAGCGCCAGAAGGCATATTGGTCGCCGATCTCGTCAGCCGAGGTCGAAACCCCTATCACGGCGTTTTCTCGCAATGGACGCGGGTGGATGACGAAGCAATCGCAGCGGCACTTGAAGCAACCAGGACAACCGAACTGGCTGACAGACCGGTAGACGAACTTTCCGGCGGCCAGCGCCAGCGCGTGTGGATTGCGATGGCACTGGCGCAGCAGACCGACATCCTCCTGTTGGACGAGCCGACGACCTTTCTCGACATCAGTCACCAGGTTGAGGTTCTGGACCTCCTCACTGACCTCAACCGGGAGCGCGGAACCACAATTGTCATGGTTCTGCACGATCTCAATCTTGCCGCCCGCTATGCGGATTTTCTGGTCGCAATGGCTAACGGACGACTACACGTAGCCGGAACACCCGACGAAGTGCTGACAGAACAAAATGTTCGTGAGGTCTTTCATCTCGACAGCCGTATCATGACCGATCCAACTTCCGGCCGACCGATCATGCTGCCTTTGGGACGTCATCGCCTCCGTCAAGAACGTCTTGAAGCCCCACTCAAGCCTTCGGACCGATAACCGCCTGCGCCGCAACAGGCTTTTGCTGACTTCTCTGCCCTGCTGATTTTATAGCGCCGTGATCCGTTGATCGCGGCGATTTTCGTTCTGGCGCAGTCACAATGCAGTGCGTCATTTAACACGCCTTTTAATTATCTATAATAATTTCACTTGAGTCACCGTAATGCGTGTGAATAATCTCTATTTCATAGATTCTTTCTGTTTTTATAGATAAAATGGAGAAGGCATGCTCAGTATGGTGCAATCGAACCTACAAGCCATTGAGAAAACGGCTTCCAAATCGGAACAAGATACATGGACGCTCGTAAGCGCGCGTCTGCTCTACGATCTTCCGTTCAACGATCTTCTTTTCGAGGCACAGAACGTTCATCGTGCCAATTTCGATCCGAACCGCGTTCAGCTCAGTAAACTGCTCAACATCAAAACCGGCGGCTGCCCCGAAGATTGTGGCTATTGCAGCCAGTCGGCGCATCATGCTTCGGGTCTGAAAGCCTCCAAATTGATGAGCCTGGATGCGGTTCTCGACGAGGCACAGAAGGCAAAGGAAGGAGGCGCAACCCGCTATTGCATGGGGGCGGCCTGGCGGAGCCCAAAGCCGCGTGATGAAACGGCGATTGCCGAAATGGTCAAACAGGTGAAAACACTTGGTTTGGAAACCTGCATGACGCTTGGCATGTTGAGCCTAGATCAGGCGCAGACCTTTGCGAAAGCGGGACTTGATTATTACAACCACAATATCGATACGTCGGAGCGGTTTTATCCGCAGGTCATCACGACGCGCAGTTTCGATGATCGGGTGGAAACACTCGCCAATGTTCGTGAAGCCGGAATCAAGGTTTGCAGCGGCGGCATTCTCGGCCTTGGAGAAACCGAGGACGACCGCATCGACATGCTGGTGACGCTGGCAAATTTGCCCATCCCACCGGAAAGCGTGCCAATCAATATGCTGATTCCGATGCCCGGATCGCGGCTGGAGAAGGCATCGCCCGTCGATCCTATCGCCTTTGTCCGCATTATCGCGCTTGCCCGCTTGATGATGCCGCAATCACATGTGCGACTGACAGCCGGGCGCAATTCGATGAGCGATGAAATGCAGGCTCTGTGCTTTTTCGCAGGCGCAAATTCGATCTTTATCGGTGACACGCTGCTGACCGCCGCCAATCCAGGCGAAGACCGCGACACAAGTCTTATGCGGCGGCTTGGCCTGACCGCCGATAGGCTGGACAACCATGCATAACACGGATCCATTGGCCCGCTACGCCGCCAAGCTGAAAAACCTTGAGCGGCGGCGGCATCTGCGCACGCTTTCGGACAATAAGGGCGCAGACTTCAGTTCGAACGACTATCTGGGCCTTGCCGCATCACCGTCGATCCGCAATGCTTTGATTGCCGAGCTGGAAAACGGTCTTGCCACTGGGTCTGGCGGCGCCCGGCTGTTACGCGGCAATCACCCGGAACACGAGTTTCTGGAGGCTGAATCTGCGGCCTATTTTCGTACTCCGTCGATGCTTTATTTCAGCAATGGTTATGCGGCAAACCTCGCAGTTCTCTCGACTTTGCCGCAACGCGGGGATCTGATTGTCTATGACGAACTGATCCATGCCAGCGCGCATGAAGGCATGCGGGCCGGAAAGGCCGACATCGTCTCCGTCCCGCATAACGATGCAAATGCATTCGAGAGAGCCATCCGCACATGGCGCGAGAAGGGAGGAATTGGCACCCCTTGGATTGTGGTGGAAAGCCTCTATTCGATGGATGGTGATTGCGCATCGCTTTCCGACCTCATTGAGATAGCAGACCACCACGATGCGTTTCTTTTTATCGACGAAGCCCATGCGACGGGCGTGCATGGACCGGACGGGCGCGGCTTTGCCGCTGACCTGAAAGGCCGACAGAACGTCATCACACTACATACCTGCGGCAAAGCGATGGGCAGCGCCGGCGGGTTGGTTGGGGCAGATCCAATCCTTCACGATTTTCTCGTCAATCGCGCACGGCCATTCATCTATTCGACCGCGCCCTCACTCTTGCAAGTATCCGCAACGCGGCTTGCGTTGAAAACCATGAACGCCGAACAACATCGTCGGCTCGAATTGTTTCGGCTGATAGACTTCGCCAACGTGCAATTCGCCAATCGCTTCGGAAAACCCGGCAGCGGAACACAGATATTGCCGCTCGTCATTGGCGATGCCGACCAAGCCTTGCGCATCGCGCATCGCATGCAGACCGAGGGCTTCGACATACGCGCCATACGCCCCCCGACAGTTCCTGCTGGCACGGCGCGATTGCGCATCACCATCACGCTCAATGTCGACGAACCCACGATAACGCGCATGTTCGAGCACCTTGCCGCGATCATGGCAGAGGAAATGATATGAACCGCACCTTCATCATTACTGGCACCGATACGGGTATCGGCAAGACTGTGTTTTCTGCAGCTCTCGCGGATGCGCTCAATGCCTATTACTGGAAGCCGGTTCAGTCGGGACTGGAAGAAGCAACCGACAGCGAAACGGTTGTCCAGCTTGCCGGGCTTTCACACCAGAACATCATCCCGGAAAGCTGGCGCTTGAATACGCCTGTTTCGCCGCATCTTGCAGCACAGATCGATGGAGTGGAAATTGATGCGGATGCACTCGAAGTGCCATCAGTCGATGCGCCTCTCGTGATTGAAGGCGCAGGCGGATTGCACGTGCCGTTGACGCGGCGAACGACATTCATCGATGTTTTTGCGCGCTGGCAGAAGCCGGTCGTCCTCTGTGCAAGAACCGGCCTCGGCACCATCAATCACACATTGCTTTCGCTTGAGGCATTGAACCGGCGCAATATTCCTGTGCTCGGCATTGCCTTCATCGGCGATCATCAACCGGATACCGAGAAGATCATCTCGGAACTCAGCGGTGTGCGCAGACTGGGGCGGCTGCCCCGCCTTGCGAAACTTGATCCGGACACACTCTTCCACGCCTTTCGCGGGCATTTCAATATGAACGTTTTTAACGAGACTTCTCAATGACCGGGCATTCGTCTCCTGTCTGGCATCCCTTCACCCAGCACGCCACCGAACCGGTTTTCCGCAGGATCGTCAAAACCGACGGTGCCTATCTGCAGGATGATACCGGCCGTTCCGTGCTGGATGCCATATCGTCATGGTGGGTGATTACCCATGGGCACCGCCATCCGACAATCATGACGGCGATTCAGAACGCGCTAGAAAACTTCGATCAGATCATCTTTGCCGAGTTCACTCACGAACCGGCAGAAAGGCTGGCGCGAGAACTGGTCAAACTCGCCCCGCAAGGCCTCGCCCATGTGTTCTATTCCGACAGCGGTTCCACAGCGGTCGAAGTCGCGATCAAGATGGCGCTCGGCTTCTATCACAACAGAAACAAACCGCGTTCACGCATCGCGGTAATGGAACATAGCTATCACGGCGATACGATTGGCACCATGTCCACTGGCGCGCGCAGCGTTTTCAACGCGGCTTATGAGCCGCTGCTGTTTCAAGTCGATACCATTCCGTTTCCATCAGCGGAGCGGGAGCAGGAAACACTTGATGCGCTGGAGCGCTTCTGCCGGAGCGGCGAGGTTGCAGCCCTGTTGATCGAACCACTTGTTCTGGGCGCCGGCGGAATGAAAATCTATCCGGCCCACCTGCTCGCCGAATTCCAGCGGATCACGCAACAAAACGGAACCCTTCTGATCGCCGATGAAGTGATGACGGGGTGGGGCCGCACGGGCACCATGTTTGCCTGCGAGCAGGCTTCCATCACACCAGATATTTTGTGCCTTTCCAAAGGTATTACTGGCGGTGCTCTTCCGCTGGCTGCAACGCTCAGCACTGCTGAAATCTTCGATGCGCATTTTTCGAAAAATCGCAGCCGCACGTTCTTTCATTCCAGTTCCTATACGGCCAATCCGATTGCCTGCGCGGCAGCATGTGCGAATATTGAGGTCTGGCAAACGGAACCCGTTGCGGATCGCATCAAGACATTGGGGCAATTGCACTCGGAAAGGCTATCGCACTTTCAGGGTGATCTTCGTTTTACCAATCTGCACCAGCAAGGAACCATTGCTGCCCTTGATCTCGCGGTCGAACAAACCGGCTATCTCTCCGATGCGGGGCCGAAACTGAAAGCCTTCTTCCGGGAACGGGGTGTGCTTCTGCGCCCGCTCGGCAATGTGATCTATCTAATGCCGCCCTATTGCGTGACGCCAGCTGATCTGGACCTCGCCTATGACGCGATCGACGCGGCAGCGGACATGATAAGGGGCGGAGCGCGATGAGCATTTCGAGCCGTATGGCGGGTTTCGGCCATTACGTGCCAGACGACCGAGTTATAAATGATGAACTGGAGCAGCGTCTCGGACTGGATGCTGGCTGGATCGAAAGGCGCACCGGCATTCGCGAACGGCGTTGGGCGGCACCGGATGAAACTCTGACTGACATGGCTATGAAGGCGGGAGAAATGGCTCTCCAGGATGCCGGTGTTCCGCACAATTCGGTGGCGCTTGTCATTCTCGCAACATCAACGCCCGATCATCTCCTGCCACCTTCCGCGCCGCTTCTCGCTCACAAGCTCGGGTTGGAAAACTGCGGCGGGATCGATCTTGCAGGCGCTTGCTCCGGGTTTCTTTATGCGCTTGTTCTGGCAGACGGCTTTGTCAAAAACTTCCGCAAGCCAGTTCTGGTCGTGGCAGCCAACATATTGAGCCGCCGGATCAGTATGGAGGAGCGCAACACAGCAATTCTCTTTGCCGACGCCGCCGGTTCAGTCCTGCTTGCACCATCGAACGATTCACATGCTGGACTGCGTGGGTCGGCGCTCATGTCCGATGGAGGAAATTACGGGCTGATTTCCATTCCCGCTGGCGAGGCAAGAATGACCATGCGAGACGGCAAGGCCGTCTTTACGCAAGCCGTTCGTATGATGTTGCGTTGTGCAACCGACGCGCTTGAACAGGCAAAACTTGCTACCTCCGATGTGAACAGATTCTTTCCCCATCAGGCCAATGCGCGGATCATCGACACGGTTTGCGACCAGTTGCACCTGCCTGCCTCAATTGCCGCCAGATCGATTAGCGTGTTCGGCAACTCGTCGGCGGCGACGATCCCACTTTCGCTATCGCTGGCATCGAAATCGCAGCCTTTTCAGTCAGGCGAACGGCTACTTCTTTCAGCCGCCGGTGCCGGCATGCTTGCCGGCGCTGCAGTCTGGGAAATTGGCGATGGTTGAAATCCAGCCATGGCTTGAACTGAAATCGGCATTTCCGTCCTGCCTTAGATGGCCACCAGCGCAGTATCCTCGTCAAACATCTCCGAGAAGCTTCGCAGCGAAGCCATCCTTGAAACGCTTTCGTATCTCAAGAAGATTGTTCAGCCCCTTGGCAATGCGCCTGGCATAGCCAAGATCATTGAGAAGCGACCTGAGTTGCACAAGCAGCCCCGCAAGACGGACAGCCTGCCGTCGAAGCCCTGAACATGAGGAAGCATCCATTTCTGCGTGTACAGTCTTCAATGTTCGCTGTCGTCCGGGCTGTCAGACCCGGCCGCAGATCATGCAACCCGAACTCCCTACGTGCCGGGAACAATCTAGCTCAGTTGAACCACGCGGATTTTCCGGGCGGTTGCCTGCAACAGCGTGAACGCCTCGAAACGCCTGTCGTGCCATTTGGCGCGTTCGGCATCCGGCCTGTTCACCGCACCGAGTTCCGACATGGCGTGCATGGCGGCGGCAAGATCGGGATACGCGCCAGACGCGACCGCACCCAGCATGGCCGAACCGAGCAGAACCGGCTCCGGCGACGTAGACGCGGCAATGACGAGGCCCGTCGTATCGGCAAGCACCTGCCGCACGAGATTGGAACGCGCCGCGCCGCCGGAAACCACGATAGTATCGGTTTCGATGCCCTTGGCTGTCTGCGCCTCCACAATCTGCCGCGCGCCATAGCCAAGCCCGCACAGACCGGCGAGATAAAGCGCTGTCAGGCTGTCGAGCCCAGCATCGAGATCGAGCCCGGCAATGATCGCGCGCGCATCGGGATCAGCGAACGGCGCCCGGTTGCCGAGAAATTCCGGCACGACATGAAGGTCACCGATAATCGCAGCCGTGTTTTCAACACCACCCCTTGCTTCCACTTCGGCAGCGAGGCTGTCGGCCAAGCTCTTGCCCTGCGTAGCCGCCTGCTTTTCGGCTTCCGCAGCGAAAGGATGCATGTGGATCAGGTGATCGATCGCGGCACCCGCCGCCGACTGCCCGCCTTCATTGAGCCACAGGCCCGGCACCATGGCCGAATAGTACGGCCCCCAGACACCATCCACGAAAACCGGCTGTTCGGTTGTGGTCATGGTGCAGGCCGACGTGCCGAAGACATAGGCCATGCGCGACAATATCCGGCCTTCCGAACCGCGCGCGCCCACCGTTCCGATACCGCCCGCATGGGCGTCGATCAGACCGGCGGCAATCGCTGTGCCCGGCACGAGACCAAGCTCGGCCGCTGCCTCTGCGCTCAGGCCACCAAGCTTTTCGCCGCCAGCACGAACGTCGGTACCGATGCGGGCGAAATTTTCGTCCGCCAGTTCGCCGAGGCCAACTTGCCGGAAATAGGCTTCATCCCAGCGCTTTTCATGGCTGAGATAAGTCCATTTGCAGGTGACTGTGCAGGCGGAGCGCGCCAGACTGCCGCAGGATTTCCACGTCAGGAAATCGGTCAGATCGAAAAACTGCCAGGCAGCGGCGAAGGTTTCCGGCTTGTTTTCCTTCAGCCACAACAGCTTCGGCGTTTCCATTTCGGGCGAAATAGTGCCGCCAACATAGTCGAGAACCTTGGCCTTCGTCGCATTGATGCGCTCGGCCTGAGCAACTGCGCGATGATCCATCCACACGATGATATCACGCACGGGATCGTTGGACGGACCGACGGCGAGCGGCTTGCCGCCCTCGCCCAGCACCACCAGCGAGCATGTGGCGTCATAGCCGATACCGGCTATTCGTGCTGGATCAACACCCGCAATCTTGACGGCCTCACGCACGCTTTCGCACACCGCCTGCCATATATTGGCGCTCGACTGTTCGACAATGCTGCCCGCCTCGCGCCAGATGGTAATGTCGCGCTTGGCCGAAGCAAGCATGGTGCCGCTGCCATCGAAAAGACCGGCGCGGGCGCTGCCGGTGCCGACATCGACGCCCAGATAATAGCTGGTCATGGTCGCTCCCATCTACAGATCAAGGCTTTGCGGGAGAATGACCAGATCACGAATGGTGATGTTGCGCGGGCGCGTCAGCATGAACATCACCGATTCCGCAACTTCTTTCGCTTCCATAAGGCTGCCATTGGCCAGCGCCTCGTCCAGCTTGGCCTTGGGCCAATCGCTGATGAGAGCGGTGACGACCGGCCCCGGCAGGACGCCGCCGACGCGGATACCATGCGGGGCGACCTGACGGCGCACGGTATGCACAAAGGCCTGAACGGCATGCTTCGACGCCGTATAGATCGGCTCCCAGATCACCGGCACGACACCGGCGACGGAGCTTGTCATGATGATATCGCCGGTCTTGCGCTCCATCATATGCGGCAGCACCGCATGGATGGTGCGAAAGGCTGCATTGATGTTGAGGTTCAACATGCGGTCCCATGCATCCGGGTCGCCTTCCCACAAGGGGCCGCCGATATAGGCACCGGCATTGGCGTGAAACACGTCGAGCTGGCCAGCCTGTTCGAGAATCTGCGGCATCATGGTGGCGACCGACGCCGGATTGAGCAGATCGATGACCAGCGGCTTCGCCTTGTCGCCGAGTTCGGCGCATTTTTCGGCCAGTGCCTTCTCGTCACGGTCGACGAGAAACACCGTCATGCCCGCTTCGATCATATGCTTTGCACATTCAAAGCCGATACCGGAGGCGGCACCGGTGACGGCGCCCACTTTTCCATTGAGATCCTGAGCCATTTTTTCAGTCCTTAGCGGTTTAGGCGCGGCCGTGCGACTGGCGCGAGCGGCGGGCAAGAGAATCGACGATCACGGCGATGGCAAGCACAGCACCTGTAATCATGTAGCGAAGCGAAGAGGACAGATCGAGCAGCGTCAAACCGCTGGCAATCGACTGGATGACGATAATGCCGAGCAAGGCCGACCACGCACTGCCGCGTCCGCCGAAAAGGCTGGTGCCGCCTATGACGGCTGCCGCGATGGCGTTGAGATTGACGTCACCGGTACCGGCCTGCTGGCTGGAGGAGGCAAGGCGCGACGCTGCGAGAATGCCACCGGCTGCGGCGAGAACCGAACAGGTCATGAAGGCCGACATATAGATGAACTTCACATTGATGCCGGCACGGCGTGCGGCCTCGCGGTTGCCGCCGACGGCCTGCATGGCACGTCCCCATTTGGTGCGGGTGAGCGCGTAATTCATCGCGATCACCAGCGCCACGAACAGGCCGAACATCCACGGCACGCCGCGCGACTGGTTGAGATAGAACACCGCGCCACCGACAATAACGGTGATGACAATGGCCTTGAGCGCGATCCCGGCTGACGACGGTGCCGACAGACCGGCTTCACGGCGGCGCTGGGCGGAGCGAAACCCGGTGAAGAAGATGGAAAGTCCGGCAATCAGCACCAGCGCATAGGAAAGCGGACGTGGCATGACCAGAAGCTGGCCGAAGCTCACGAGCCAGGAGCCGTAAGGCAGGTTGATCGAGCCGGTATTGCCGAGCAGATAAAGCTGAAGGCCGAGCGCTGCCAGCAGGCCAGCCAGCGTGGAGACGAAGCTTGGCATGCTGAAACGGTTATAGAGAAAGGCGTAAAGCAGCCCGATCAGCGCGCCGGTGCAAAGTGCCGCCAGCATCGCGACCCCGACAGGCCAGCCATGATTGACCCAGAGAACGCCGACGATGGCCGACGCCAGACCGCTGACCGAACCGACCGAGAGGTCGATTTCGCCAAGCATCAGGATGCAGACGATGCCGAGTGAAATCACGCCGATGGTCGAGCAGTCGAACAGCAGGTTGACGAGGTTGTTGCTCGACAGAAAGACCGGATTCAACGTCTGGAAGACGGTCCAGATGATGACGAGGCCGACGATAACCGGCAGCGATCCAAGATCGCCCGAACGAACACGGTCGAAGAAATTGCGCAGCGCGCCTGAAACGCCTTCGTCATGGCGCACGCGTGTATCCTGGCGGTCGAGAGGGGTATTTCCGGTTGCCTGGTTCATTATGCTTCTCCCCGATCATGGGCCTGACCGGCTTCATGCTGCGCCTGCCGCCGTTCAGCGCGGCGGGAAACGGAATTGCTGCTCGCGCCAGTAATGGCTGCGACCAGTTCCTCATTCGAGGAATCCGGATAGAAAACACCGTTGTTGCGGCCAAGGCGCAACACGACGATGCGGTCTGCCACGGCGCGCACGTCTTCCATATTGTGGCTGATCATCAGGACGCCGAGCCCGCGGTCGCGGACGCGCTCGATAAGATCGAGAACTTCAGCCGTCTGCGCAACGCCCAGCGCTGCCGTCGGTTCATCGAGCATGATGAGCTTCGGATCGAGCAGCAGCGAACGCGAGATCGCAACCGTCTGGCGCTGGCCACCGGACAGCGAAGCCACCGGCTCGCGCACGCTTGGAATGCGCGCCGACAACTCGTTCAGAAGCTTCCACGCCTTGATTTCCATCGACACTTCGTCGAGGCGATAAGGGCTCATTTCGCGGCCAAGAAAAATATTGGCGACGACATCGAGATTCTCGCACAGCGCCAGATCCTGAAAGACCGTCGCGATGCCGAGATCAAGCGCTACGCCGGGCGAGGAAAGCACCACCTTCTCGCCGTTGAACTCGATGGTGCCGGATGTCGGCTGATGCACGCCTGCCAGCGTCTTGATGAGGGTGGACTTTCCCGCCCCATTATCGCCGACAAGCGCGACAACCTCGCCCGGAAAGACTTCCAGATCGATATCGGTCAGCGCTGAAACAGCGCCGAAATTCTTGGATATGCCGCTGAGGCGCAACACTGGTTGCCGCGACGATGCGGTTGGTTTGTTTTCCTGGGACATGGTTCGCTTTCCCCGGCATATCGTACGATATGCCATTATCGCATGAACTCGCCCGACCAGAATACTGGCCGGGCGTATCGTTGCTTACTTGGTGATGCCGAGCTTCTTGCAGCCTTCGGCATAGCGGTCGACACACAGCGTATCAGCGGAAACGATGTTCTTGTCGATGATCTCCGCCTTGAGGTTTTCAGCCGTCACGACCACCGGAACGAAGAGCTTCGACGGCGTGTTGTAGAGCGTGGCTTCGGCCTTCGGGGTTTCGCCGTTCAAAAGCTGACCCGCAACGCGTGCAGCTTCCGCAGCGACAATTTCAGACGGCTTGTTGATCGTGTTGTACTGATCGCCCGAAATGATGAGCTGAAGTGCTGCAATCGTCGCATCATTGCCGGTAACCGGCGGAAGCGGATCGATACCGGCGGCCTTCATGGCTGCAATCGCGCCGCCTGCGGTGCCGTCATTGGCAGCCACCACTCCGACGATCTGGTCGTTGAAGCGAGTGATCTGGCCGCTGGCCCATTGCTGGGCCTTGCTCGGCGCCCATTCCGGCGTGTCATATTCGGCAAGCGTCTTGTAGCCGCTATCCTTAAGTCCGGCATGAATGCCGTTCTTGATGAGACCGGCTGCGGCATCGGTCGGCGAACCGTTGATTTGCAGAACGCCGCCCTTGTCGCCCGGCACGCCCTTGTCCTTCAGGTTCTTGACCAGCGATTCCGCAATCGACTTGCCAATGGCTTCATTGTCGAACGACACGTAGAAATCCGACGTCGCATCCGGGATCGGGCGGTCATAGGCGATGACCTTGATATCCTGCGACTGGGCGAGCTTGACCAGCGAAGCTGCCGCTGCCGTGTCAACCGCATCGAGCACGATCACCTTCGCGCCCTGCGAAATAACCGAGTTGAACTGCTGCTGCTGCTTGCTCGCATCGCCATCGGCGTTGAGATAAAGCACCTTGCAGCTTTCGCAGATTTTCTTCATCTCTGCGGCAAAGCCCGGATAATCGCGCTCCTCGTAACGTGTCGATGCCTGATCCGGCATCAAAAAGCCGACCACCGCATCCTTCACTTCCGCCTGCGCATTGCTTGCGAAAGACGACAGCATCACCGCAGCGAAAGCTGCCTTACCAAACATATTCTTCATGTCTCACTCCCACTGTTCTTCAGCTCCGGTTCGCACAACCTGGCAAGCGGATTCCAATCCCGCCCGGCTCCGTATTTCTCAGGTAGTGGCCTCCCACTCCATGATCCCGCTCCCTCGATAGCCTTCGCATTGCGGCCTATCAGAGCAAAATCATGTTGCACCATCGATAGTGCAACATCACCATTGCTTAACATCCCCATCCGGTCAAGAGGGAAATGATGACGAAACAGGGCCGATTGCCACCCGTCCCACTTGCAGCCAGCGGTCTCGACCCGCTAAGATCATGCTTCCATTCCAACGGATAAGCATGTTTGATGAGTGTTTCCCGCAAAGTAACCATTTATGATATATCGGAGAGAGCGGGCGTATCCGCCTCTACAGTTGCTTCGGTCATGAATGGGTCTTGGGAAAACCGAAGAATTACCA
Source organism: Hyphomicrobiales bacterium (assembly GCA_900473915.1). Taxonomy (GTDB): domain Bacteria; phylum Pseudomonadota; class Alphaproteobacteria; order Rhizobiales; family Rhizobiaceae; genus Brucella. The sequence goes on from UCNG01000006.1 coordinate 33,023, forward strand.
AAGCAACCGCGGACAAGGTCAGAGTAATAGCCGGCGAGCTCGGCTATACAATCAACCTTCAGGCGCGAGGGCTGCGCATATCGAATTCCGGCCTGATCGGCATGATCTTGCCTATGCTGGACAATCGCTATTTCAGTTCGATGGCGGCCTCGTTCGAAACGGTGGCACGTTCAAGGAATCTTATTCCCGTTGTGGCCAGCACATTGCGCGACCCGCAGCAGGAACGCAGTACTGTGGAAACATTGATTGCCCATAATATCGATGCCCTGCTGATCGCAGGTGCTACAGACCCCGACAGTGTCGCCAAACTCTGCGAAAAGGCCCACCTGAAGCATATCAATGTAGACCTGCCGGGCAAACACGGCGCCTCCGTAATCAGCGACAATTACGATGGCGCTCGCCAGCTTACCCGTCACATTGCCGAACGCAGATCACGTCGCAAGGAAAACAGCTTCTATTTTATTGGTGGCGTCGACAGCGACCACAACACGCGTGCGCGCGTGCGGGGCTATCAGGATGAGCTGGCCGCGCAGAACCTTCCGGTTCACGCCGGCACGATCATGACAAATGGCTACGGCCCCGATATCGCTGCAAAAACGATCCGGGATATCTACAACGAATTGAACGGACTGCCCGAGGCATTGTTCGTCAACTCGACGAGCCCCTTTGAAGGCATCGTGAGCTTTCTAAAAACGCTTCCGGTTGACGAGGTTCGAGAATGTTCCATCGGATGCTTCGACTGGGACCCCTTCATCGAAGTTCTCCACTTCCCGGTCGTTATGGCGCGGCAGAATGTTCAGGCAATGATCGAACGCGCCTTTGAACTTCTCGACGAACCCGCCCAAACAACCGATCTGCCGGAAATGATACCTACGGAACTGATCGTTCCAAGGCTGTAGCCCATTCGGCGGAAAATGGCTGCGGCACTCATGCAGAGCATTCCGTAAAATTCTCTGGAATGAGAATGGATACGATAGCGCCGCCGCCTGCCCGGTTACGGAGTTCAAGTTTGCCACCATGAGCCGCCGCTATCGCCTGTACGACAGACAGGCCAAGCCCCGTTCCGCCAGTTGCCCTTGAACGAGATGCATCTCCGCGCCAGAACGGAGCAACGCTTATATCGCCTATATTTTCGGGAAGCCCCGGACCACGGTCGAGAATGCGGATGGCGATGAAACCATCGGCGGCCAGTTCCGTCTGGCATCGCAATATTCCGCCGTCCGCAGCATATCGGCAGGCATTTTCGAGAAGCGCGAGTATGGCCTGGCGGATGCGTTGGCGGTCAGCGACCGCTGTCCTTGGTGACAAATCCCTTTCAACGACAAGCTTGCTTGCCTCAAGCATGGGCTTGGCTGCGTCGAGCACGGTCTCCACCAGCTCCGACAGCACAAAATGCTCGCGATCCATGACGAGTTTCTGTCCTATTGCCAGCGAGAGGGTTCGCAGGTCTTCGACAAGTCGCGACAAACCCTCAACCTGCAGCAAAAGGCTTGCCACCGTTTTCGTATCCATAGGGAAAACGCAATCCACCATACCCTGCATCGATCCGCGCAATATGGTAAGCGGTGTGCGCAACTCGTGTGCGACAGCCATATTGTTGAAGCGCAGCCTCTCCTCCATAGTTTCGAGGCTGGTTGCCAAGGCGTTGAAGCTTTCAATGAGGCTTTTAACCTCCACCGTACTTGTGTGCGACTCCTTCAGCCGGACGGAAAAATCTCCGGACTTCAGCCCTTCCGCTACCAGCGTCAGCTGCTCCAGAGGCTGTGCGATCCTCCTGGCCAGATATATTCCGATGATGCTGCAAATAAGCGCAGAGACCAATCCGCAGACGAGTACGGAAATATAGAGTTGAAAATCGACCGGATCGGAAAGGCTATCGAGATGCGCGAACAATTCCTTTATCGCTGCCGGTTCGGGCACGATGCCGGAATTCATGTCCCGATAGGCTTGGGCGGCATTGGCGGGCAGACTTTTGATCACCCCTTCTTCAAGATAGGCGGCGTAGGAGGTTACTCCCAGATAAGCCAGACCGACGCTGAGCAGAAGCATGGCAGCGATTATGATCGCGGTCAGTGTGGCAAGCGGCAGCGTGGGTAGTTTCATTTGGGATCCGCCAGACGGTAACCGATGCCGCGAACTGCGGGGAAGAAATCTTTCTGCCCGAGCGTTTCAAGCTTCTTTCGCAGATTGGATATATGCGTGTCCACCGTGCGGACCAGCGCATCGCTTTCCGGCAGGCAGGCATCGAGAATATCAGCGCGGTCGAAGGCGTGCGTGGGGCGGCGGACCATATAAGCAAGGATTCTGAACTCGCTGAGGGTGAGCTGGAGAGCAATCCGCTCCCCGTCGCGGTTGACGAAAGCCGCGTAGGCATTGAAGTCAACTTCAATTGCGCCGAACCGCCGCAGCGTTTCCTCCTGATCGCCCTTTGTACGCCGCAGCACCGCCTTGACGCGCGCAACCACTTCCTGGGGATTGAATGGTTTGACGACATAATCATCGGCACCAAGACGCAGACCGCTGAGCCGGTCGATATCTTCGGCCAATGCTGTCACCATGATAACGGGTGTATTTCGGGTCTGCCGCAAGCGCGCAAGCACTGCAAAACCATCCAGCTTGGGAATGCGGACATCGAGCAGAACGATATCCGGCGACAGCAGCGCATGATGTTGCAACGCCGTTTCGCCATCAGACGCACGCACCGTGCGATAGCCTTCACGCACCAGATAGGCATCCAAAATCTGCGCAATTTCCGGCTCATCCTCCACAATAAGAACGAGGCTGTTATCCACGAGCGGCTCCAAATGTTCTTGAGATCGTTATCTTGGGCAAAACCTGCACAGACTATGACCGGCAAATTCTCAACGTGCAATTTCCAAACAATACTCGCACCATCCAGAGACCGGTTTTAAACACAGTGCCGGTTCGATCTTCGCAGAGTCTTGATAAACGGCCTTCAAATCGCAGTCGTTCAACTCTTTCGAGGTGTCGGCATGCAAGAAACCGTCCTAGGCTCAAGCGAATCCCATTCGGCGGTCGGCGTCACCAGACGTTACAAAACCGCCTCATGGCAAACGCAGCTGCTGGTTCCTTCCGTTCTGGCTGCAAGCTTCGTCCTCGTGGTGTTTCCGTCAGTCGATCTGACCATTTCCCGTCTCTTTGCTGACGGACATGGCTTCCCGCTATCCGAAAATCCAATTCTGAAGGGCGTGCGCGACATAAACCGGCAGGGTTTGGTCTATCTTCTGCCGCTCATGGTCTTCGCCATCGGGCTTCATGCTTTCCTGCCAAAAAAATATGCCTTCTGCCCGCCGCACAAGGCCCTGTTCGTGCTGCTGAGCTTTCTGCTCGGCCCATTGATTGCCGTACAGTCTCTGAAGAACATCATCGGAAGGGCCCGGCCGCGCAACATTGTCGAGTTTGGCGGGACAGCCGATTTTTCTCCCGTTTGGCAATATGCTGCGGCCTGCAGGCATAGTTGCTCCTTTCCTTCCGGCGAGGCCGCCGTGGCCGCCGCAACACTGTCGGTAATCGTCTTCGTGCCTGTGCGGTGGCGCTCCACCGCAACCGCTATTGCGGTCCCGATCCTGTTCTTTGTGTCCTTCAACCGGGTTATCTTCGGCGCCCACTTCCTATCCGATGTCATCGTCGCATGGGGGCTGGTCCTGTGTGTGATGATGTGGCTCTGGCGAAGGATCTCCAGCCAGGCGGAGTCGATAGACGCCAGCGTGAGCCATTTCGGCACACGAATTTCCATGCGGCGTAGCGCTCGCCGAGCACACGGAAATTCTCCACAAAATCTTGACATAGCTGACGAAAAGTCCGGCCCGCTATCTCCCAGCCGCAACGGACCATGATCATGCTTGCAGAACAGATTTCCCATTCCGCGCCCAGCCAAAGGCAACCAGAACCGGGTTCGGCCAGCCATGCGGAAACAAACCATCAGAATGTGCCCCTGAAACATCTGGCAGCTTCCCATTCGATGTTGCGGCAGACTATCGGCATTGCTTCACGGCTGAAGTTTCGCAAAACCCTGGCTTTCCTGTCGAGAAGCATGCTGTCGCCGTGGCTGACCTTCCGCTGGCTCCGGTTCCTCGACGAGTTCACGGAACAGCACACTTTCGCTCCGCCTCACGATGATCTTATCCGGAAGTCCCTGTCATCATTTCTCGTGCACCGGCTTGCATGGCGAACCCGGCTCAACATTCTTACCCAGCACTTCGAACTGGCGCGCCAGCTATTGTGCCCGCATCTATTGCAGGCACTGTGGCAGGGGGAAATAATCGAACTTGGAACCATTTGCGGCAGGGATCATCGTTATCGGCTCCAGCTATTGCTTTCCGATCAATGCGGCAGCCGGCACGAAGGCGTTTTTACCGTGCGTCTGGTGGACGCGGCAGATCAGGCGCTGCTGTGCATGGCGAGCTTCGTATTTGTGCGCCGTCCCGGCGATTCATACAGTCTCATTGTCGGTGGATTGCAAGGGTCCGCTCATCCGGACGCCAAACGTACGGTCATATCCGCGACCCGCGATCTCGGAGGGTTGCGGCCGAAAGATGCAGTCATGCTAGTTCTGAAAGGATTGATAGCGCACAGCGCCACCGCCTATTTGATTGCCGTCGGCAACTCCAGCCACGTGATCAATTACCGTGCCTCCAAGCGGCGTAAAATGAAACTGCCTAACCTGGATGCGTATTGGCTGGATCGCGGCGGCGTTCCTTTTCCGCCTTTCGGCTTTCGAATCCCCGCAGATCCGGCCATCAATGACAGTTGTGGCAGCCGCCGCAGTAACACAAAAATCGCGTTCTGGAAGATTGGGGCGAAACTGATCATTCATCGGGGTGATAATCGGCAGCCCAGCTGATGGCTCTCAATCCGTGCAGGGCGATTGCTTCTGGCGCCCTTTTTACGATCCCACGTTTGAAGGGTGCAGGCCAATTCACAGGTTCGGACCATCTGTCGGCATTGCACCAATTGGGTGGAAGACAAGCCTCATCCGTGTTCCGCCCGAATGACTTTCGCCCACCTCAACGCTTCCACCGTGAAGCACCATGATCTGCTGCACAAGATTAAGACCAAGGCCAGCGCCAGGACCTTGATCCTCAAGGCGGGTGAACGGTTCGAATATGCTTTGGCGCATATCTGGAGGAATACCGTTACCCTCATCGGTCACTTCAATCACAGCCGGTTTCATAACGCTTATCGCAATTGTTCCTCTCTTGCCCCCATGGTCAATCGCGTTTTGGAACAGGTTGGTGATGGCGCGCTCGATCGACTGGCTATCGCCGAGGACGTTGATGACTTCAGCATCATTATCGAAAGTCACATCATAGCCAGCGGCGAAAGCAAGGGGCGCCAGATCAGAAATTACCTGCCGTGCAGCGGAGACTATATCCACGGTATGAAACCTGCTCGCCTGCCCTTCCAGACGCTGGAGGTCAAGAAGCTGGCCCGCCAGGGTTCCCAGCCGGGACACGTCACGCGTGAGGCCAGATTTCAACTCGCTTTCCGGCAGGGCATGCAGTCGGGCAGAGAGAATAGCGATAGGAGTTCTCAACTCATGGGCTGCCTGCGCCAAAAAACGCTGCTGGCGGGAATATCCTTTATCGAGGCGCTCCAGAGCGCCGTTGAAAGCCTCCACTAACGGAGAAAGCTCGACTGGAACAGTCTTTGCGGACAGGCGAATTCCACGCCGCTCAGGCTCAATCTGTGCAGCTTTGAGAGCAACTTCGGATGTTCCTCTCAAGGTAATACGCACGACCAGCGGTATGACCAGCAACGCTCCCAGCGCGGCGAGAAGAAGGCCGGGAAGAATGAGCGCCTTGAACCCTTCCCCGACCGTTTCCGCCAGCCGTCCAAAGGTCAGCCGGCCTCCCGTACCTGCCATGATCTGGACGCGCCCAACGGGTGTATCTTCCCACATTATGAGGGCATATGGCCGGAGTGATCCAGCTTTGTCGTCGCCAAGCCGGGCTTCAAGCACATCCGGCATGGCCGCACGAAATGGCCGGTAGGCGTCGGGCACAGTACCTTCCGCAAGCTGGTTGCCAGAAGCATCGTGAATAACAAACCAGAGGGATTTTTCCTCTCGACGCAATACCGCCAGTTCGGGCGTATTGTTCAAGGCCAGATGCCCTTCCGGATCGCGGGCTATTGCCCCCTTCAAGACATCGATTATGCCTCGATCATAACGTTCGTGAACAAAGCCAGACAGCCAGAGAAATGCAACAAAGAGCGCCAGCGCGCATAGAACGATCGCTGCCTGCGCGAGAACGATACGCGTAATCAGCTGCCACTTTAAGGAAAAAGGAGTCTTTCTCAATTAGGGGTCTCACGCAAGAGATAGCCGACACCGCGTACGCCGTTCAGTGTAACCCCTGCCGCCGCCGCTGCCAGCTTGCGGCGCACCCGGGAAACATGTGTGTCGAGTGCGTTCGGTTCCACCTCATCGTTCATCCCGAAAACTGCTTCCATCAAAACCGGCCTTTGCACCATGCGCCCCTTTCGTCGCATCAAGGCTTCAAGCACGAGCAATTCACGGCGTGGCATGGTGAGTGGAACATCGCCGACAAAAGCCTGACGCGCAGTGAAATCGAAAGATACACGACCAAGCCGGACAATGTCTGGACGAAGATCGCCATTGCGACGCAAAATGGCCCGCAACCGAGCCATCAGCTCATCGAAGGCGAAGGGCTTGCCAAGATAGTCGTCTGCACCGCTATTGAGGCCGTGGATGCGATCGGGCAGGTCGCCGTGGGCCGTCAGAACAAGAACCGGAACCGAATTGCCGCGCCCACGCAGGCTCCGCAGCACGGACAATCCATCCCCGTCAGGCAGGCGACGATCAAGAATAACCGCATCGTAGCAATCTTCTGAAAGCATATGTTCAGCTTCGCCGCAGGTGGCGACGATATCCGCGACCATGTTTTGGGATGTCAGAACTTGTTCTAATATCGATGCCAGTTCGCTTTCATCCTCCACCACCAGAATTCGCATCCAACGTGCCTTTTCTTGCCAAGATTTGCTCAACGTAACATTTGTGGCTGGCATGAGACTGGCATCAGCCAGCCCAGTAGAATTTCTGAACCTGATTTATTGGTGGCGAACAGCCGGAGCGACAGGCTTTTGACAGGTGGTGCTTGGAAATTTCAGCGGTTCTGCCGGGCAGACCGGAGAACAATTTCCTTGGAGGAGCCGCTGAAATGCCAATCGCCGATTTCGTTCCCTTCTTTGCAGCCTGGTTGCGCAACCCGCTGCTGACTGCCGCAATTGCCCCGTCGGGACCGTCCATTTCACGCTTGATCACACGTGAAATCAAACCAGGCACGGGGCCCATCATCGAACTGGGACCAGGAACCGGCGTATTCACTTATGCTCTCCTCAAGCGCGGCATCGATCCCCGCGATCTGATCCTGATCGAATTCAATCCAGATTTCGTAAGCATATTGCGCAAGCGCTTTCCGCGTTCAACGATCATCCAGGCAGACGCGACCCGGCTCACCAGCCTCAACCTTTTACCGCCTGCATCCTGTAAAAGCATCATCAGCGGACTGGGCCTTCTTGCAATGAACCCCATGCAAGTGGAAGCTATCTTGCGCGGCAGTTTTCACTATCTGGCTCAATCCGGTTCATTCTACCAGTTTACCTATGCGATGCGTTGTCCAGTCAAGACGGAACTGCTCGCGAAGCTTGGTCTGATATCCGAAGAGATGGGCCGGACTTTCTTCAATATCCCACCGGCATCCGTGCACAAGATTCAAAGACGAAGAACTGATGTTTGCTAGTCCTTTCATTTCACGGCTTCTTCCGCATCAATGCGGAAGAGGAAATCAGTACGGTGATCAGAGAGCAATCACCGTTGATTATCTCAGCATTGCAGCCACATTGCCCCCGTCAACAGTAACGACGGCTCCAGTTGACGTGCGTGCTTGCACCAGATGCAGAACCGCTTCGGCAACATCATCGCCAGAGACTTCCCGCTTCAGCAGATTGCCTCGCATATAGACCTCTGGTGTCACGCCTCTCGCACGCGCTCGTTCTTCGACCATCTCGTCAGTCATTAGCCCTGTGCGTATCCGGTCGGGATTGACCGCGTTTACCGTGATGCCATCGGCAGCGTGTTCCAGAGAGTATTGACGCATCAGGGCCATCAATGCCGCCTTCGATGTGCCATACGGGCCGAAATCAGGCCCCGGGTTTACTGCCTGCTTGCTGACATTGAACACGATCGCGCCGCCAGTTGCCTGCTTCTGCATGACCTTGACTGCCGCTCGCGCAATATAATGATGGCTCCAGAAATTGAGATCGAACGCAGCCTTGAACAGATCGTCGTCGACAGAGGTCAAAGCGCCCTGAAAGGCTGCGCCCGCATTGGAAACCAGTATGTCGACCCCACCGAATTTTGCCGCGATCTGTGCAAGCGCATCATCCGCCGCAACGGGATCGGTCAGGTCGCATGCAATGGCAAAGCCGCCGAGCCGCTTGGCTTCCGCAGCAACCCGCTCCGCATCAATATCGATCAATGCGAGTTCCGCGCCCTGGTTTTTCAGTTGCTCCGCAATGGCGAGACCAAGGCCACCTGCGCCACCTGTCACCACCGCCACCTGTCGCGTCAGCGGCTTTTCCGTCAGCTTGGTAAGCTTTGCCTGCTCCAGCGACCAATATTCGATGTCGAAAAGGTCTTCTTCGGAAAGTGCTTCAAACCGGTCGATACCTTCAGCGCCGCGAATGACCTCAATCGTCGCTTCGGCGACGTCCGCGCAGATGCGAGCGGATTTCTGAGTGTTGCCGGCAGCAAACAGCCCGACGCCATCGACATAGAAAACGCGCGGCATCGGATCGAGCATCTTCTTGCCACCTCCCACCCGGGCATTGTTACGTTCGAAATAGGCCGTGTAGTCTGCCGCATAAGCGGCGACAGCCGCCTTGACGCTGGCTGTCCATGCCTCAAGGTCATCCGCTTCCGGCGCTGGCAACGCAACGCCAAAACGCTTGATGTGAATGACGTGTTCCGGTGTCGCATTTCCACGCCGCACCAGATCCGCGACATTCGGGGCCCCGCAAAAATCAAGAATATCGTCATTGACGCGGTGCTCCAGAATGAAGCGGCGCGGCCTTCCCTCTTCCTTTCCGGGAAGCGCGATTGCGCCACGCAATATCGGCGCGATATCCGCGACCGAAGCCATGGCTTTAACCGGTTGCGCAGCGCTCGCCGTCCCGAAGGGGCGAGGCTTGCCTTGGGCAATACGCTTTTCGGCACGATCAATCGCGGCGATCATGTTCTCATAGGCTTCACGCGGGTCCTCCGACCAGGTGAAGATGCCATGCTTCAGCAGGATCATTCCGGGGGCATCCGGCCTTGCGGAGAATGCCTTCAGGCACGCCTTCGAAAGATCAAAGCCGGGCATGACATAAGGCACGATAATCATCTCCGGAAAAACGTCCCGGATGATCTCTTCGCCGCCTGGCTGATTGGTGAGCGCCACGATTGCGTTTGCGTGTGTGTGATCCACATGCTTGAACGGCAGGATGGCGTGAAGAATGGCTTCCACAGACGGGTTCGGTGAAGCCGGATCAAGCAGCAGGCGGCGCTGCAACATGACCATATCGTCATCGGACAAGGTCTCGTAATTTACCATGGCCTTCAACGGTTCCAGATGCAGGGCGGGGAGACCGGCTGGCTCTATCTTGCCCATATCCCAGCCGCTGCCCTTGACACAGAGCACCGAAACTTCGCTCCCGTCGTGATCGATCAGCTTGGTTTTGACCGATGTATTGCCGCCGCCGTGCAAGACCAGCTTCGGCTCGGAACCCAGGAGACGCGTTGTATAGGTGCGGATCGCTACATCGCGGTTCACGCCAGCCTTTTCATATGCGCCGACGATCCTGTCGAAATCCGCCTGTGACCAATTTGATTTCATCTGCCGTTCCCTTAGCTTCTGTTCTGCGCATCGACGCGCAGACACAAAGGCGCCTTCATGGAAAACCGGGCATTTTCCATGGCGCAACAAAGACTTGTGGAGATTCCTCTTCCGCTCCTGTACAATTGACACCATTAACTGACATTAGTCAACTCGATTGATTGCCGAGTTGATCGAAAGGCATTTCTGTGCAACTCAGGCACAACAGAGACAACAGGAAACGAGTATGACATCGGGCGATCGAACAACGTCTGCGCATGCCATCCCGGCCGAGTTCGATGACGCCGTCGTCTGGGCGGCATGGCTCTATTACGAGAACCAGCTGACCCAGAACGAAATTGCGCAGATGATCGGGGTTTCCCGCGCAACCATCGTCAACTATCTGCAGGAAGCACGACAAAGAGGCGTGGTGCGCATCCTGATGGATTCCGAGATCGCGACGCGCACACATATCGCCCGCAAATTGGCGGCGCGGTTTGGACTATCGGAAGCGCTCGTCATTCCATCGGAAAAATCGTTTACCACCGAAACGCGCCTGAAAGCACTCGGAGCTGGCGGCGCGCGATTGATGGAACGCATGGTGAAGCCCGGCGACACCATCTGTGTTTCGTGGGGGCGCACGGTACTCGCCATCGCCGACGCAATTTCATTGCCCCAGCCCATGGAAGGGTTGACCGTCGTGCAGGTTACCGGCTCCTCCATCGGCAAAAGGGAATTTTCCGCCGAGCTTTGCACGTCAATCATGGCACGCAACATGGGGGCCACCAGCGTCAACATGCTGGCTCCTGCAGTGCTCAGCACGGCTGAACTGCGTGACGCCCTGATGGGAGAGCCTGTGCTCCAGCGGCAGTTTGAACTGATCGCCCACGCCAGCATGATCGTGTTCGGAGTCGGCGGTCTTGCTGCCGAAAGCACAATGCGCATCGCCGACGTCACCAGCAAAGAGGAAATCGATGCTTATGCTCGCGAAGGGGCAGCGGCAGTTCTGATTTGCCGCTTTCTCGATAGCGAAGGCAAACAGATTGTCCGCGAGCTTGACCGCCGCGTCATCGGCATCGAACTGGATGAACTGCGCGGTGTGCCAAAGAGGCTTTGCGTTGCGGGTGGCGCGCAGAAGGTGGAAGCGATCCGCGCTGTTCTGGCAGGTGGTTACGCCACACATCTGGTGACCGACATGGATGCGGCCGAGAGGCTGCTTGCTGAATAGAAGGCGAGGCAGGCCTTCTAACCCGCCCGCCTTCGATTGGATTATTGCCGGACAGGCACAGTGTTCATGAATGCAAGCGTTTCGTCAAAGGAGCGAATGCCAGCATCCGAGCCAAGGCCGGTTGCGACCAGCGCGGCAGACGCCTGAGCGAAATTCAGGGCCGTTTTCAAATCCATCTTGCGATGCAGAGCCGTGATGAAACCAGCATCGAAAGCATCTCCGCAGCCGGTCGTGTCCACGACCTCGATTTGGAAGGCAGGCTGGCGCACGATCTCGCCCGATGCATCCATGAAACAGACGCCATCGCCGCCCAGCGTGAACACGCAATGCTTCACGCCGCGCTCAAGAAAGAATGTTCCGGCGCCTTCGACATCCGCCGCACCCGAAATCTGTTTCGCTTCCTCGATGGAAGGCATGAAGTAGTCGATATGCGGGAAAAGCGGAGCGATCAGGTCCAGCGTCCCATCATTTGCGCCAAGGAGGTCGAAGGTTGTCGTTCTTCCGCGCGCCTTCGCTTCGGCAAGGAGCTTCCGGCTTGGTTCGCCATCGAGCTTGGCCAGAAGGCCCGTTCCGCCAAGATGGATTATCGGCGGCGCCAGTACCGCGTCGAGAGCATTGTCGGCGATCTCGAAATGATCCGAAGCCCCACGCGCATGCAAGGCCGGGCGATCACCGTTGCGACGGATATTCAGGATTGTCGACGATGTCGGCACGCCGTTGAGGCGCTGCATCTGCGCCGTATCGACACCGAACTTCTGCAGCGTCGCAATCACGAAATCGGCCTTCTCATCATCCCCAACCGCACCCACGGCCAGGCAATTCAGGCCGAGCTTGGCCAGATCGACCACCGTGCCGCCAGCGGTGCCTGCAACGGTCAACCGGATTTCATCGATAAATTCAACATTTCCGCCCGGCGGAATTGCATCGACTGGCCGCCCCAGCACGTCAAGAATATAAAGCCCTACGACCGACACGTCGTGTGACATGGAAACCTCCCCAAATATATGAGGCCGCACCACAGCGCATTGACGCCAGGGCGGCCAATTTGATTTCAGCTGCGATTGCGCAAGGCGAAGATCGTGCCGGCCAGCAGGATGAAAATACCCACAATGGCAAGCTGCAACGTGCTTGGAATTCCCACGAAAATCAGCACATTGCTGACGATCGTGATTAGAAGCACGCCCAACAGCGTCCCAATCACGGAGCCCGAACCGCCTGTAATCCGGGCACCGCCCAAAACGACGGCCGCGATGATTTCAAGCTCCATACCGGCAAGGTCGAAGGGATTGGCGAGACGGTTGCTCGAGACGTGAACGACACCCGCGATACCGGCCAGAAGCCCCGCATAGGCGAAGACGAAAATACGGACGCGAAAGAGGTTGATGCCAAGGCGCTCGGCAATACCTGGATTGCCTCCGACGGCGAAGATCGCCCGCCCCATCAGCGTCCGTTCAAGGATGAACCACGTCACCAAAGCGGCAACAACGAGAACCAGAACGGTTGCAGGCAGAACCGAGACGACACCGTTCGATGCATGATGCGTAAAAAGCGATGCCTTGCCGAAAGCATCCATCGCCACCGGAATATTCATGAACAATGCGGTTCCGACGAAGGTCAGCAGAAAGCTGCGGATCACATACTGCGTGCCGATAGTGACGATCAGCGATGGCGCTTGCAGCTTCTGGACAAGCAGACCATTCAGAGCCCCAAAGGCGGCGCCACCCGATGCAGCGAGGATCAAAATGATCGTCATCGGCATTTCGGGGAACCAGTTCGTGACCAGCATGGTAAGAGCATACATCACGAAGGCTGCAATCGCCGTGAACGAAACGTCGATGCCGCCCGAAGCGAGCACGACCAGAACACCCATCGCGAACAATCCTCGCACGACAGAAGCGCGCAGAATATCCACGATATTGCTCATCTGAAGGAAATCGGGATTGGCACCGATAACCACCAGACAGGTCGCAATAATCAGCAGTAGCGTAAAGATTTCAGGTCGACGGCCCAACAGATCCCAAAGGCGCGACCCGACGCTGCGTTGGCCTTTATCCGCAACGCTGGCAGATATGATCTCGGTCATTGCGTCACCTCTTTCGACATGCTGGCCATGGATTGGTAGATGGCATCTTCGGTCAACCCATCGGTAGCATGCGCTGCAACGATGCGCCCCTGACGCATGACGAGAATGCGGTCACAGTTCTGCAAAAGCTCCGGCAAATCATCACTGATGATGATAACGCCCATGCCATCATCAGCCAGACGCTGGATGATACGGAAGATCGTGTCCTTCGAGCCGACATCGACCCCAACGGTCGGCCCGTGCAGGATCAGAAGCTGCGGGTTGATCGTCAGCCATCGGCCGATCAGAACGCGCTGCTGATTGCCCCCCGAAAGGGACTGCACCGGGATGGTCACATCCGGCGCAACAATCTGGAGATCGGCTACGCTCTGCTCAGCAACTCGCCGCGCACGCCTAGCGCTGATGACACCGAGCGCATTGCGCAACCGGTCGAGGATCGGCAGGGTGATGTTGTCCTGAATCGGTTTCTCGAGGAAAAGACCTTCAGTCAACCGGTCTTCCGGTACGTAACCGATCCCCTGCTCGATGGCTTGCGCTGTCGACTGCGGTGCGATCGCCTGCCCGTTCAGGCGCACCGTGCCGCTCGTTGCAGGCTTGACGGCGGCAAGCGCAAGCGCGAGTTCGTTGCGACCGGAATCCAGCAGTCCCGTAACACCCAGAATTTCACCCTTTCTGAGCGTAAGTGAAACATCCCTGAATGCTTTGCCATCTCCAAGCTTTTCAACCTCAAGCATGACTTCGCCCAGTTTGGGATCGGTGCGATAGCGTGTTTCACTGATTTCGCGGCCGGTCATCCAACGGCTGAACTCTGCCTTGCTGTGCAAGGCGACATCAAGCTCGGCAACCTTTAGCCCGTCGCGCATGATGATGGCACGTCCGCCAAGCGATTTACATTCATCAAGCTTGTGCGTGACGAAGAGGACTGCGACGCCTTTGCTGCGCAGGCGCTCAACCACATGCAGCAGATTTTCAACTTCCTGCCGGGTAAGCGATGTCGTCGGCTCGTCCATGATGACGAGGCGCGCCTCGGAAGCGACCGCGCGCGCAATGGCGATCAGCTGACGGGTGGCCAGCGGCAGCGTGTCAGTCCGACGTGCAAGAAATCCGTTGTCAGTCGGCAGATGCACTTCGGCAAGCGCACGCCTCGCGGTTTCGTTCAGAAGGGAAATATTCAGCCGACGGGCAAGGCGCCCGGAAGCTTCAACGAGCTGTTCGGTAAATGCCACATTTTCAGCCACGGAGAGATTGGGAAGCAGCGACAAATCCTGATAAACGGTTTCTATCCCTGCACGCAGCGCTCCAATAGCACCCAGATCGCCGGCTCGCGCCCCGGTCACCTCGCCGTCAATCAGTATCTGCCCCTCATCGGCTGGTTGTGCGCCTGAGAGAATTTTTATCAGCGTGCTCTTGCCGCAACCGTTTTCTCCCATCAGATGGTAGATTTGTCCGGCCTCGATCGTCAGGCTGACGTCTTTGAGTGCTTTCACGCCGCCAAAGGATTTCCTGACGTTTCTGACCTCGAGAAACGGTGGCGCAGAATGGGTCGTGGTATCAATGGCAAGCATGGCGAATTCCTGAGACTTCCAGATAGCTCCCCCGGGGCCGCTGTGGTGTGACGGCCCCGGAAGCTGGCTTCGGCGCATTATGTCGCGATCAGAACGGGAAGTTCTTATAGTTGGACTTGTCCGCATCAACCCAGGCCTGACCCTGGATGATGATGCCCTTGCCCGGACCCTTGATGACGGTCATCTTCTCGTAACCCGGTACGCCCAGATCCATACCGTCCTTGATTTCCTCGCCCTTCAGAACGAGATCGGAAACCTTGTTCATGACGTAGCCGGCATCCTTCGGATCCCAGAAGAAAATCTGGTCAACCGCACCGCTTTCGAGATACGGACCGGTATCCTTCGGCAGGCCAAGACCATACACGCAGGTCTTTTCCTGCAACCCGGCTTCCTCGACAGCGCGGCCGATGCCGATCACGTCAATCGCGGACGATCCCTGGAAACCCTTGATGTCCGGATATTTGCGGAGAATTTCCTTGGCCTTTTCATAAGCGCGGTTGGCGTCGTTGAACGACTCGTTCTTCTCCGCCACCAGTTCCATGTCCGGATATTGCTTGGCGTTTTCCGCTCCGGCATCGACCCACTGGTTATGCGTAAGGCTGCCAAGCGATCCAACGAAGGATGTCCACTTGCCGGACTTACCCATGCATTCGGCGAGTTTTTCATTGATGCGGGCACCGAATGCCTTGTTGTCGAAGGCTTCGATATCGACGTCGGCATTCACCAGGCTGTCGCCCTCATGGGTGATGACCTTGATGCCACGCTGGGAAGCGCGACGCAGGACGCCTTCAAGCGCAGACGGGTCCATCGGTACAACCGCAATCGCCGAGACATTCTTGGCGACGAGATCTTCGATGATGCGAGTTTGCTGGGCGGCATCAGCCTTTGCCGGGCCGACCTGGCTGGTGCTTACGTTGGCATTATCCTTGCCATAGGCATCAACGCCTTCATTCATGCGGGTAAACCAGTTTTCACCGGTAACCTTGACCACCGTCACGATGGTTGGCTTGTCCTGGGCAACAGCGGCCCCCGCCATGACCGTACCCGCAAGCATCGTGCCAGCTATCAATTTGGAAAACATGCTCATATGACTCCTCCATTAATATAAGCAGATTGTTTTTTCGGTCGTCCGCCAGCGGCTTCATCCCCAAGCCGTTGGCCTTGTCTCTATTGTCGTCTTGGCCGCAGCCAGTAGCCGAAGTGCATGCGCGCCGATGCGAGAAGCGCAAGCAGCAGAACACCCCAGGCAAGATCGCGGAAGAAATTCGAAATATTCATGAAATTGAACAGGCTCGAGAGGATTTGCAGAGCGGTCGCGGCCAAGAGCACGCAGACAATCTTGCCGTATCCACCCTCCGGTTTGACACCGCCCAGAACGGCAATCAGGATCGCAATCAGCACGTAGGACCCGCCGTAATCCCATTTCACCGAGGAGTTGCGCGCCGCAATGATGATCCCCGCGACCGAAGCAAGCAGGCCGCACAAGGTATAGGTGATCAGAAGCATGCGCTTCTCGTTGATGCCGCCGTAGCGAGCAGCCTTGGCATTGCTGCCGAGAAGCATCAGCTTCACGCCGAAAGGCGTATATTTCAGCAGGAAAGACAGCGCCAGCGCAATCGCGAGAAACAATGCAAAACACATCGGAATGCCAAGAACGGGCATATTGCCGAAATTATCGAGCGGCTCGATAAAACCCATGCTCACGGCGGAGCCGTTGGTCAGGAAGACGGCAATGCCGGTAAACAGAAGCTGGGTTCCGAGCGTCGCGATCAGCGGCGTCAGGCGGGCATAAGCGATCACGATCCCGTTGATGATGCCGCCGATCAAGCCCACGACGAGCGCCAGACCGGCAAACACCCACGAGAACAGCAAAGGCGCATCGGCAGCAGGAATGTAATAGCGCGTCAGCAGGAACGCGACAATGCCGGAGAGATTTGCCAGTGCTATGCCTGAAAGATCAATGCCGCCATTGCCGGAAATCATTGCAAGCATGACACCGAAGGCAAGAAGCCCCAGCTCCGGAACCTGCGAAGCCATCGATTGCAGATTATAGCTGTCCATGAAATTTGAACCAGCCAGAAAGCCGCCTGCCGCCAGCACAGCGACATTGATCAACGCCAGAAATAGCGTCTGTCGATCCAGGCTATTCGATGACACGTCAATCCTCCCGCTATCGAAGCACCTCTTTGCTCTTCAAACCCTGCCGCCTCCAGACAGTTCTATGGTTTGAAGCTCATCTCCGATTTTGACATTTGTCAGACACTTCTGTCTGTTGTCAACATAAATCCCTCAGTGACTGAAATGTTCGACGCCTGACAGGCGCGACACTGCCTCTTTTCTTCCTCATACATCATATGTTGACATTTGTCGATCATTTGCCGAATATTGTCAAAACGACGGCTCGATCGTCGAAACCGGCGACAACACTGATTGTCGCCAGCGGAGGAAATACGTTGGAATTTCTGCTGGATGTGGAGGGGCTCAAGAAGTCCTTTGGCGGTGTTGCCGCCTTGCGGAACGGACGGCTGCAATTGCGCGCCGGCTCGGTGCACGCACTTTGCGGCGGCAACGGCGCGGGCAAATCCACATTTCTGAAAATCCTGATGGGCATCCACGCCCGCGACGAGGGGCACATCCGGCGACGCGGGAAGGAAGTTACATATTCGAGCCCCGCTGAAGCGCTACAGGCGGGAATTGCCATCATCGAGCAGGAGCTGAGTCCCGTCCCCCACATGACGGTGGCGGAGAATATTTATCTCGGCAGAGAACCACTCCGCCGGTTCGGCGGCATCGACTTCAAGACAATGAACCGGAACGCCCAAAAGCTTCTGGATCAGCTTGAGTTCAAAATTCGCGCTAGTCAGTTCATGATGAATCTGTCTGTTGCCCAGATTCAGCTCGTGGAAATCGCCAAGGCGCTCAGTCACGACGCCGAAGTCATTTTCATGGACGAGCCAACCTCGGCCATTGGCGAAAAAGAAGCGCAGCAGCTTTTTGCAGCGATTGAGCGGTTGAAGGCGAGCGGCAAAGGCATCGTCTATGTCTCGCATCGCCTGTCGGAAATTTTTCAGATCGCCGATACCTATACCGTGTTTCGCGACGGCAGCTATATCGATAGCGGCAACCTTGATGGCATCACGCGCGCGGAGTTGATCCGTATGATCGTCGGACGGGAACTGGGCGAGGAATACATCAAGACGAATGCGCCGACAGAAATACCAGGCATTGAAGTCTCAGGCCTCAGCGCGCCCGGCAAGATAACCGACATTTCCTTTACCGCGCACAAGGGCGAGATTTTCGGCATTTATGGTTTGATGGGGTCAGGCCGTTCCGAAATATTCAACTGCCTTTTCGGACTGGATAAGGCTTCCGAAGGCACAATCCGGCTTGAAGGCGAGCCAATTACCATTCGCCGCCCCTCCGACGCCATGGCACTCGGTCTGGCCTTCGTGACGGAAGATCGCAAACTCACCGGCCTCAATCTGGGCGACAGCGTTCGCAACAATATCTGCCTTGCCAGCCTTCCCGAGATGAGCCCGCATTTTGCGATGAACCGACGCGAGGAAACGACAGCCTGCCGGGAAATGATCGAGCGCTTCAGGATCAAGGTCGCGCATGACACGATGGCCGTTTCCGGCCTTTCAGGCGGCAACCAGCAGAAGGTCGTGCTCGGAAAATGGTTTCTGCGGAAGCCGCGTGTTCTGCTGCTTGATGAACCAACGCGTGGTGTCGATGTCGGCGCAAAACAGGAAATTTACCGCATCATCTGCGAGTTTGCCGCCGAAGGCGGGACTGTCGTCATGGTCTCTTCCGAGATCGATGAAGTTCTCGGCATGTCCGACCGCATCATGGTCATGCGCGGCGGGCAATCGGTCGGCATTTATCGCAGGGCGGAAACGGATGCGCAGTCGCTGGTGCATCTTTCGACATGAAGGCAGACCGGGAAAGCATCGCGTTTCGTCCGAGACCAACGAAAAAGAGCAGTCGCCTGCAACAACAGATGCGGTCGGTTCTGGAGAGGTAGAACAGTGTCCACCACAGAAAACAATTCATCGACAAGCTGGTTTGGCTCCGAGCGCCGCAGACTGGTTATCCAGGAATACGGTATATTCATCGCCTTCCTGCTTTTGGCCACAATCCTCTCTTTCTCCAACGAATATTTCCTCACAGCAGGCAATATTTCGAACGTTCTATTGCAGACTTCCATCAACGGCATTCTCGCCATCGGCATGACCTTCGTCATTCTGACGCGGGGCATCGACCTTTCCGTTGGCTCCGTGGTCGCGTTGGCTGGCATCGTCAGCGCCAGCTTTGCCACTACGTCGGCGACGGCGGGCATTGCAGGCGCGCCATATTCGCCATTCATAGCCATTCCCATCGGCTTGCTGGTGGGTATCGGTTGCGGCGCTCTGGTCGGCACGATTGTCTCGCGCTTTGCGGTTCCAGCCTTCGTGGCGACGCTGGGTATGCTTTCCGCCGCGCGCGGACTGACGCTCATCTATGGCGGCGGCAAGCCGGTGCCTGCTCTTGTTCCTGATTTCCGCTGGATCGGAACCGGCAACATACTGGGCATTCCCGTGCCGGTCATTCTGCTCGCAATCGTGTTTCTGGTCTCATGGTGGATTCTGAATCGCTCACGGTTCGGACGCTATATCTACGCCGTTGGCGGCAATCCCCATGCTGCGAATACGTCGGGCATCAATATCTCACGGGTACGCTTTTCGGTGTACGTCATCTCCGGCGGACTGGCAGGCCTCGCAGGCATGATCCTGTCCGCCCGCACCGGTTCCGCCCTCCCGCAAGCGGGTATCAGCTATGAACTCGACGCCATCGCAGCCGTTGTCATTGGCGGCACCAGCCTGTCGGGCGGCGTGGGCCGTATCACCGGAACACTCATCGGCGCGCTCATCATCGGCGTCATGAACAACGGTCTCGATCTGATGGGCATCCAATCCTACTACCAGCAGGTCCTCAAGGGCGCGCTCATCGTGGGCGCGGTCATGCTCGACCAGAAACGTAACCAAGGCGCCTAGAGCGGTTCCAGTTAAAACGGAGCTGCCGGAACCGCTCTAACCTTTTGTTTTTATCGCATTACCCAATGCAAAACCGCTTCGCACTTTTACTGGAAATGCTCTGGTCGCCCACTCTCATTTTTAGGAACGGCATACTGATCGGTATGCCAGATCAACACGGAGGAGATTACAATGAAAAAACTATTGATCGCGCTCGCTGCGGCATCCGCACTGATCGCTACCCCGTCGCTCGCCCAGGACAAGAAGCTGAAGATCGGCGCCGCCCCTTACGGGTTGAATGCCGAATTCATGCAAGTCTGGTCCGAAGCTCTGAAGAAGCACCCGGCGGTCAAGAACGGCGAGGTTGAACTGACCGTATTCGACGGCCGTTATGATGCGCTGGTTCAGCAGGAACAGTTCAACACGATGATTACGCAGAAATTCGATGCGATCATCTTTGTTCCCATCGACATCGAGGCGGGTGCCACCGCAGTTCAGGCTGCCAGCGACGCCGGCATCCCGGTTGTGGGCTCGAACACCCGTGTCAATTCCGATCTGCTCGCGGCCTATGTCGGCTCCGACGATACGGTTTCCGGCTATATGGAAGCCAAGGACGTCCTCGATAAGATCGGCTGCAAGGGCAATGTTGTCATTCTTGAAGGTCCAATCGGCCAGTCCGCGCAGATTTCCCGTCTGGAAGGCAACAAGAAAGCTCTGGCCGAATGCCCGGACGTGAAGGTTCTTGAAGACCAGACGGCAAACTGGTCACGCGCGGAAGCCCAGACCCTGATGGAAAACTGGCTGACGGCGCATCCCGGCCAGATCAATGGCGTAATCGGTCAGAACGACGAGATGGCGCTTGGCGCGATCGAAGCGATCAAGGCCGCCAACCTCAAGGTCGGTGATTTTGCAATTGCCGGCATCGACGGCATTACCGATGCGCTCCATGCGGTCAAGGAAGGCACCATGACCTCCATTCTGCAGGATGCCAATGCGCAGGCGCAAGGCGCTCTCGACCTTGCGATCTTCCACGCCAAGAAGGGCGACTACAAGCCTCAGTCCGACATCTGGGCTCAATATCCCGACATGCCGTTCAATGACGGCAAGGACAAGAACTATAATGTTCCATGGACGCCGGTGACCGCTCAAAACGTCGACAAGCTCCTGGAAAGCCGCAAGTAAAACTGTCTTGGCGGCCCGACACCCTTGATGAGAATCAAAATGGATGTGCCGGGCCGTCAGGCTCACAATCCCGACTCCCGAGGCAAAAAATGTCCGAACAAGCTCCCCAAATTGACCTGAACTTCCCGCTCACCGGAAAAGTCGCCATCGTGACTGGAGGTGCCTCCGGCATCGGTGCCGCAATATCCAGAGCTTTCATCGCCAAAGACGCCAAAGTCGCAGTGCTCGACATAAGCGCCGACATCGCCAAAGCCAAGGCCGAGGAACTCGGCGAAAACGCAAAGCCGTTCGTTTGCGATGTTTCGAGCCAGCTGTCGGTCAATGACGCTATCGCGGCAGTTAAAGATCAGTTCGGTGCAATAGACATTGCGGTCAATAGCGCTGGCGTCGTCTATCTGGCACCTGCAGAAGAGATTTCGGTTAATGATTGGGACAAGACAATCGCCATCAATCTCAAGGGAAGCTTTCTTGTCACTCAGGCCGTAGGCCGTGCCATGATCGCCGCGGGCAAAGGTGGCAAGATCATCAATCTCGCCTCTCAGGCTGGTACTGTCGCTATTGAAGAACACGTCGCCTACTGCGCGTCGAAGTTCGGTGTCATCGGCATGTCGAAGACATTCGCAGCCGAGTGGGGCAAGCATGGCATCTGCGTTAATACGCTTTCCCCGACCATCGTGCTCACGGAACTCGGCAAGAAGGCCTGGGCAGGTGAAAAGGGCGAAGCCGCAAAGAAGCGCATCCCGGCAGGCCGTTTTGCCTATCCGGAAGAGATCGCCGCTGCAGCTGTGTTCCTCGCATCTGCCGGAGCCGACATGATTACAGGCGCCGATCTTCTGATCGATGGCGGCTATACCATTCTTTGAGCCTAGCGCTCATTCATCTTACAGGAGATATCATGCAGCGCTTCATCAACAATCCGGACGAAGTTGTCGAGGATACCGTGAAGGGCTTTGTCAAAGCTCATTCCGACATCGTTAGGCTTGCAGAAAACCCGCGCGTCATTGCTGCGAAAAACGCCCCCGTTGCTGGCAAGGTCGGCGTCGTTACAGGTGGCGGTTCAGGGCACGAACCGGCCTTCATCGGCTATACCGGCAAGAATATGCTTGACGCGGTGGCCGTTGGCGAACTGTTTTCCTCACCAACCGCCAAGAGCTTTCACGACGCCATACGCGAAGCGAATGGCGGCAAGGGCGTCGTTGTCCTCTATGGCAACTATGCTGGCGACAACATGAATGTGAAGATGGCGACCAAGCTGGCCGCCAAGGACGGGATTGACGTTGCTACAGTTGTTGCAAATGACGATGTTTGCTCAGCTCCGGCCGATGAACGCGAAAAGCGTCGCGGTGTTGCTGGCGAGATTTTCATGTGGAAGGTCGGCGGCGCAAAAGCGGCAAGTGGAGCCACGCTTGAGGAAGTTCGCGCTACAGCGCAGAAGGCCATCGACAATTGCCGTTCGATCGGCGTGGGCTTGGGTCCCTGCACGCTGCCTGCGGTGGGCCACCCGAATTTCGAAATCGCGCCGGGAACGATGGAAGTCGGCATCGGCCATCACGGCGAGCCGGGTGTTCGCGTCGAACCGTTGAAGCCCGCAGCCGAGGTCGCAAAGGACATGTGCCAGATCGTACTCGACGATCATGGACTGGCTGAAGGAACCGAAGTTGCCGTTCTTATTTCGGGGCTTGGCGCAACGCCGCTTAACGAGCTCTATATTCTCAACGACACGATCGAATCCGAAATTCGCGCACGCGGATTGACAATCCATCGCACATATATCGGCAATTACTTCACGTCACTTGAAATGGTCGGAGCAACGTTGACGGTCATGGCGCTCGACAGCGAGTTGAAGGAATTGCTCGACGTCGAAGTGCAGTGCACCACCATTCTGTAAGGAAGAGACCTGTGCAAACACTCAATAATTCAAAAGCCGGGGACATCGTGCTCGCAATGGCCGAGCGGATTGTCGAGAACCGCGCTTATCTCAGCGAAATCGACGGGAAAATCGGTGACGGCGATCACGGCGTCAACATGGCCAAGGGCTTCAACATGGCCGCCGAACGACTGAAGGGAAAGAACGAGTCTCTGGCCAATTCGCTTGACACGCTTGGCACTGTGCTCATGACCGAGATCGGAGGCTCCATGGGGCCGCTTTATGGCGTGATGTTCACCGAGTTCGCCGAGAAAATTGACGGCATCGACAATATCGATACGGCTGCGTTCAGCCATATGCTTCACGCCGGGCTTGAAGGCATCCAGTCAATCGGCTCTGCCAAAGTCGGCGACAAAACCTTGCTGGACACGCTCGTGCCCGCCGTCGAAGCCTTCGATGAAGCCACTGCCGCCGGAAAGAGCTTTGCCGAGGCACTCGAAGCTCTGGTCGCGGCCGCCGAGAAGGGCCGTGATTCCACGATTGATCTGGTGGCGAAGATCGGCCGCGCCAGCCGTCTTGGCGAAAGGTCGCTGGGTGTTCTGGATGCCGGGGCGACATCCTGCGCCATTATTCTCAAGGAACTGTCCGACGGGACACGGGCCCGGTTGCAATAAACAGCATCGACAATCAGGCAGGCCCGGTGCACCTTCAGAAACTGGGCCTGCCAGCTTCGGGACAGAACGCCAACAAAAACATTGTATTGCAAGACAACCGGCAGATAGAAAGAAGAAACACGGGGATCAGTGCAGACAAGATGGCGTCAAACGGAAAAACAACCGCAAGCAAAATCGGACAAGTGGAACCGACTGACGGGATTCCGCTGCGCTATGGCGACGATCCCTATGTCTGGGCTTGCTGGCTTTATTACGAAGACGGTCGCACGCAGGGCGAAATCGCCGAGATCATGGGAATTTCGCGGGCTACCGTGAATAGCTATCTTGCGGATGCCCGCAGCCGCGGCATCGTCAATATCTCGATTGAACCCGCACGGCTCGGTTCTCTCGCGATCGCCCAGGAACTCAAACGGCATTTCGGGTTGAGCGACTGTCTTGTTGTGCCCAATGACGACGGCACCCAAACCCTTATCGACCGGCTCGGAACGGCAGCGGCCCAGGCAATCGCCAGACTTCTGAAATCTGGCGATACGCTCGCCGTTGCCTGGGGACGAACAGTCCTCGCCATCGCCGAAAATACCCGGATATCCAATCTGCAGGACGTGACCGTGGTACAGGCGACAGGCGGAACGCGTGCCAGTTTCGCTTATACGCCCGAACTGTGTGCAGCGGCCATGGCCCGGGCGACGAATGCGCATCTCGTCAACATCACAGCACCGGCCATCGTATCCAGCCCTGGCGTAAAAGCAGCCATAGTTGGGGAACCGATTATCATCGAGCAGTTCCAGGCGCTGAATAACGCGAACAAGGCGCTGTTTGGCATTTCTTCGCTGCGACCAAATTCGACAATCCATACCAGCGGCTTCTTTGAGAATGTCTCGATACAGGATTATCTTGCCAAGAATGCAGTTGGGGTCGTGGCGGGACGCTTCATCGATTCTCATGGACAGCCAGTGTCCGGTCCGCTTGACGACAGGACCATCGGCATCACGCTCGGCAGCCTGCGAAGCATCGACATGCGCATCGCCGTTGCCGGCGGCTTCGACAAGGTACCGGCAATTCTTGCCGCCTTGCGCGGCGGTTACGTCAACATCCTGATTACCGATGCCGCGACAGGACGCGGCATTCTTAACGCTGACGGCGTGACGGAAATAGACAGCAAGCTTTCCCAGAAGCTGCGCTCAGAACCGGTAGCCAATCCCTCCAGCCATTATCGTACGCATATCAAGAAATTTCTGAACAGCCCCGATGATGTCGTTGAGGAAATGCTTGACGGTGCCACCAAAGCGCACCGATCCTATCTCACTCCGATCAACGGATCGAAACGTGCACTCGTCGCCCGCAATGGCCCCCGCTCGGGGAAAGTGGGATTGGTGATCGGTGGCGGGTCGGGACATGAACCCTGTTTTTTGGGCTATGTCGGCAAGGGGCTTGCCGATGCCGTAGCAATCGGCAATGTCTTTTCCTCACCTCCCCCTGCTCCCATCCTCGAATGTGCGAAAGCCGCTTCCGGCGGCGAAGGAGTCCTCTTCGTTTACGGCAACTATGTCGGCGATGTCATGAATTTCGAAATGGCGGCGGAAATGGCCCAGGAAGCCGACATTCCCACCCGTACCGTTCTGACGACTGACGACATATCTTCTTCTCCCATAGAGGATCGCGACGGTCGCCGTGGCGTCGCGGGAAACTTCTTTATTTTCAAGGCGGCTGGCGCAGCCTGTGATCGGGGCATGTCGCTCGAGGCATGCGAAGCGGTGACACGCAAGGCCAACCGGCGCACCTTCACGATGGGCGTTGCGCTGGAGCCCTGTTCGCTACCGCAGACGCGACGCCACAACTTCGAAATTGGTGCCGAAGAGATGGAGATCGGCATGGGCATCCACGGAGAACGTGGCGTTATCCGCGAAAAAATGATGCCTGCCGATGCGATCGTCGATCATATCATGGACCGGATTTTCAGTGAGATGAACGCATCGCCCGGAGACCGGGTAGCGGTACTTGTAAATTCGTTCGGCTCAACACCGCTGATGGAACTCTACATCCTGTTCAGACGCGTCGAGCAACGCCTGAGCGCCAAGCAAATAACAATCGAAGCAAACTGGGTTGGCCATTACTGCACATCGCTGGACATGAACGGAGCATCCATATCCGTCATGCATCTCGATCAGGAATTGTCCGATCTCTTGTCGCACCCTTGCGATACGGCTTTTCTTCGGGTCAACTGATTAATGCCGCCTTGGGCGGCTTCATGAATTCCAGATTATCTGGGAGGTACAAATGCAGGAAACTGCAGCGCGTCGTCTAAGCCGGATGTTTCAACTTATCGCCTTTTCGATGAAAGAGGAAAAAGAACGGCTGTCCGATCTCGACGGCGCAATCGGCGACGCGGATCATGGCATCACCATGGTGTTGGGCTTTTCGGCCGTTAACAGCGCACTTGCCAAAGTCGATCTGGAGCAGACACTTCCTTCCGAGATTTTCGCTACAGCCGCATCCGCTTTTCTCGACGCCGTGGGCGCCTCGACCGGACCTCTTTATGCGACAGCGTTCCGCCACGCTTCCAAGGCGTTGAAAGCCCGTGAAACCCTCGATACGGAAGGACAGGCCGCCATCGTTGAGGCGATAACGCGAGGCATTCAGGACCGCGGAAAGGGACAACGCGGGGACAAAACCATGCTGGATGCCTGGATACCGGCGATGGAAGTGGCCGTCGATGCACGAATACACGGCCTGAGCAGTCTGGAAATGTGGGATGGAATACTCGAAGCTGCGGAGAAGGGATTAGACTCAACCCGCTCAATGGTGGCGACGCGGGGACGTGCCGCACGATTGGGTGAACGCTCACTGGGACATGTCGATCCCGGCGCTGCTTCCGCAATCATTATCCTGCGCGCCATGCGGGATAGCTTCGCCGACACCGTGTAGAGCGGTCCTGCGTCAGCAGAATTGCAGAACCACTCGGACTATTTGTTTTACCGCGTTATCCTACAGGCTCGGTTGCAACAATCGCTTTGATATTGGAAACATCGGGCCCGGCGCGCTCACCGAGGTTGTGGCAATGCTCGAGCAGAATCTCGCAGCCAAAACCGCGTGATCGAGGATTGGGAAGGCCTCTTCACAGCCAGTCGGAATTTTTGCAACAGAGCCAGCGAGATGCCTTATGGCCTCTTTCACCATATCGGAAAAAATCATCTTAGCCATGTGTGCGCATCGTCCCAATATTCTTAGACGCCCAGCTCTGAGGCGACAAAACCCCATGAGCAATAAAATGGTCGTAAAAATTGGCCCCGGAAGCTACTAACCAGAGTCGATCTGGTCGCCGGGAACATAGGCAAAAGGAGGAGCCACTCCCGATGCCGTATTGACCTTCAAGATCGGCAGAAATCGACGGGTTTGCTGGAAATAATCCCGTTGAATGTATTGGGCACCGGGCAATCTCCCCTCGATATAGAGGATGGCCTCAAGTGGTAGTTGAGCAGGAATATTCTCAGGCCAAACAGCAATGACGGGTTCGTTCCAGTATTCACTAGCTCTCGCTGGAGGGCTGGTAAAAGTCGAGCGCGCCAAAATGCTCAGATCGAAAGCGTCCTTATCCACCCCCAGCGAGCATTGGGACACCAATGTTGTTCGTTCGTATTGGGCTTGCCAGCTTGCGAGGTCGGTGACAGGTGGACTTTGGTCGATACACGGGCCGCTGGTTGCTGTCCCTAGGTACGTGCCACATTTTTCGGTACGCAGGTTTGTAGCTCCATCGCTCGGATATACACACAGCATTGTCAGAGGGTGTTGTGCGGGGGCGGCAAGCTCGCGATGGATTAAACCTACCCCACCACCAGCTTGGTTCCCTAATAAATACAAATCAATATGTAGATCTGCACGGTAAAAAACGAATGAGACCCCTTTGTGTTCAACGGCTTTTGGGCTCGGATTCCACGAGTGATAGGCTGTGCTATAGCCGGTAAATCGCAAGAGAACCCCGTTGCACATATAGGCGGCCATGTTGTTGGGACAGTCGGTGGTGTCGAAGTAGCGGGCGTTGACGCGGTTGACGACCGTCTCGCCGTAATAGAGCTGGTCTGTCTCGTCATAGCCGAACGGTGTGTCTGCGCCGGGCTGGTAGCGCAAGAGCGGCAGCCAGATGCCGGTAGCCTGATAGTAAGCCAGTTGCCTGGCCTGAGCTTCGGGCAAGAGTGGCTTGCTGCCATCAAGGCTGTAGTAAAGAGCCTCGATTGCTATCGTTTCGGGATGATCCGTATCCCAGGCGACCGCCTGCAATTGCACATTCCTTCCTCCCTTGCTGCTGCGGACCATCACATTCGCCTGCAATGCTTGATTGAATGGATCAGACAATTGCGCATTGAAAGAGCATTGGATTGTCGGTGCCGTTGTCAGATACTCATCTTTCCATTGGCTTGCGTTAATCACCCCGACAGCCGCGCAGGAGGAATTGTCATTGCTGTCCGGATTGGGAGAAAGCGCAGTGCCGGTCAGATTACAGCCATAGTCTGGATCGGACACTTTGAACGTGGCTTCCTCCGGATACACGCACCGTATGGCATAAGGCTTGCCTGCCGCCACTGCCGTTGGCAGATCGGCGAGCACCATGCCGATGCGCGGGCCCGAGGCTGTGTCCGCTCCGGGCACGTCCTTGCGCAGATATGTGTGCGCCACCGACTGTATGGAATTTTCGGTCGTATTGAGTGTCCAGAACTGGTTGGCTGCGGCGGTGATGTCACGCATCAGCAAACCCGAACAATACCAGGCGGGTTTGTCCACGCCACAACTCTTGACCGTCAGTCCGTAACGACGATTGAGCAGCATCGCCTCGTCTGCACCTGAGACGCCCGGCTGACCTGCCTGCGCCTGTACATTCGCGGTCACGCCATTGAAATCGGCATGAACGGTTGTCGCGACGAGGCTTGCGCCCAGGCAGAAAATCAGGATTTTCCATCGCCGCCGGGAAACCGTCATCTGCACATGCCGCAGAAATGAGTATCTGTTTTGGGATTGTCCGCGAAGCCAGCGAGACTGCCCTATGGCCTCTTTCGCCATATCGGAAAAAATCATCTTAGCCATGTGTGCGCATCGTCCCAATATTCTGAGACGCCCCAGCTCTGAGGCGACAAAACCCCATGAGCAATAAAATGGTCGTAAAAATTGGCCCCGGAAGCGGTACGCACATGGGGCCAAGCCTGATATCGAGCCCGGCAACACAGTTGCATTTTTCCCGACACCGGGCCGCAAAGAGCAGTTTCTGCGCTCAGGCATTTACGTATTTTCAGATACGTCCTGCTTGAGGCTCGAAAATCACTCTTCTCAGCGCGACTGGGCGAATGTGCAATTGTGGCGCGAAAAGGGTTCCCGTTGGGATGCTTCTCGATCTATCAATCCGGATCGAAACACATTCGAACTAGTTATATTTTCCGCGTTATCCGACGCAAAGCCGCTTCGTACTTTGCTGGAAAATCCCTATTTAGCAGTCGCGATCTGGTCCTGGGGGGAAAAGGAGAACAGGCCGTCCGTTTCTGGATTGTTATTGAGCTTTACAATAGGAAGAACCCGGCCTGTCTGTTCCAAGAAATCCTTCTGCACATATTGTGCACCAGCCAGCTGATCATTCATATAGAAGATGGCTTCGAGCGGCAGCTGGGTCGGGATATCCTGAGCCCAAACGGCGACGACCGCTTCATTCCAGCTTTCCCAGTCATTTTCGAATGGATCTGGCAGTACAGTGCGCGCCTGAATGCTCAGATCGAAAGCATCCTTGTCAACTCCCAGCGAACATTGTTGGTCGTCGCCGGTGATCGCGTAGTTGGCTTGCCAACCCGCAAGGGTCGTAATACCCAACTGCGCGCATGGTACGCTTTTCGGATTGTTGCTTTTATGAATGCCGCACTTGTCCGGGCGTTCGCCTGAATGGCCATCAGTGGGATACACGCAACGCATTTCAAAGGGATGGTCTGCGGGTGCTCCAAATTCCCGACTGACAAGCCCTACCGGAACGGCATATTTCGCGGCCTGATTTAGATCAATGCGCTGAAGGTCGCTCCGGAGATAGACAAACGAAACACCGTTGCGCTCAACGGCTTCCGGGCTGGGATTCCACGCATGGAAATCCGGGCCGTATCCGGTGAAGCGGAGGACAACGCCATTACACTTATAGGCGGCTTGGCCATCGGGGCATGGCGTGGTGTTGAGATAGCGTGCATTGAGCCGTGTTGCAACGTCAGCACCAGTTTGTGCACTGGCAGGCAAACTCCAAGCGGCTGCCAGAGCTGCGACGGCGCAAAATACCGAAACACCTCGACGCTGCTGAAAATTCCGCGAAATGAGTTTCATTAAATATCGAGAGAATATTTTCATTGCTTATTCCTTGAATATAAAGCCTTTTCAGCAAAGAAGTAATTTCATGTGACATAATGCGATAAAATATTCAGGATGGGCCGAAAGACTCCATTTTACTGAAAACGCTCTAGGTTAACTGCAGGACTTATATCGCCTCTATTTTGAAAATCTGACTACTGTCAATATTGTCACTGTCCTGCTGCGCCAATGCATCCTAGTAATTTTGCCGACGAGAGGGGAAGCAAACGGGTGAATTCAAAAGGAGCGCTCACTGCCCCAAATGTCATCCTGCAAGCGTTTTTTTGAAGAAGTGCTAGACGGACATAGCAAATTTGCAGGCTAGCGTAGCGGACCCATTGAAACCAAAGGCCAGCGTCTCTGCATCGCGGCAACCGCTATCTTCTGGCTCTGATCAATGAGTCCCCTTCCAAGGACTCGCTCAAGCCTTTGGTAACAAAAAGCCACGAACGCTCGCGCGTTCGTGGTTATAGTCAGTCCCGGACGCAAAATTTAATCTATCATGTGTTCTGGGCGATCAGGATCATATGGGGCCTTGCCCCTCAGTCCGCGCACGTCACATATAATATCAGTCTGCGGCGACTTAGCGCTGCCATAATCATTTGTCGCTATATATGTCAAATGTCCCTTGGCCGTTTGGTACAGATAGAGGAGTCTCTCGGACGGTATTTCGAAGCGCACCCCCCCATTAGCGATGTCTTGATCAGTAACCCTTTTTGCTTCCACGCTCCCGTCCTGTGGAAATGCCGCCCTCTGAATCGCTGCACCCGAGCCACTAAACCCCCAATTTGCCGTGAAGGTGATCGATATGAGGTCATTGACCTTCATGTTAATATACTTAGGTACCGTGATCAGCGCTCCGGCCAGAGCAACAGGAGTATTAAGGATCTCGTCAGCAAATATCGGGTCAGGTAGCGGATCGTCTCCCCCAGGCAGATCTTTTGAACTTTGAACGGCAACGCTTTGCTTTGGCGAGTAGGCCGAGTTTGATAGACCTGGTGCTACCTTGCGCGACGCAACGTATTGCGCATCAATTTTACCGCTGCCCGCTCTTTGAAGCACAGTTGCAGGCAAGGTGACAGTGATTTTTTCCTGCTTCGTAACGTCATTGTCTGTGATCGTATAGTCTTGAAATTTTTCGCCGTTATAGAAAAACTCCAGCACGTCGTCTTTCTTGAAGGCGTTGCCACTTGGCGTCGAAGCGGTAAACCATGGAACGATAAAACTCGCGTCTTTTCTCGATTCCTCCAGTGTAATGGTATTTTCCGGCTTGCCCGATGTCCAGCCATTCGCGTGGACAGTCGGCTTACCAAGCGCCTCATTTTCGGGCGTTAACGGGTCGGTATCACGCCCCCCTGGCTGGTCCAAATTGACCTCGACAACGGTTGGGTTCGCAGGCTGCCCAATGAACTTTCCCGCGCGGTAGACACTATAGGTTACCGAGATAGTGCCCGTCCCTTCAGCTAAAACGGCAGGATACGGCACTGTGACTGTCATCATTGGCGTCTGTGTAGGATCGATGACGAGCACCGTAGGCATTTGTTGCGTGCCCCACGAGACAAGTATCGTATCGCCGACCAGAAGATCATCATTTCCCGGAATCTGAACGTCTACACCCAATCGTGCAATAGCTTCACCAATTATTTTTGGGGCCTGCTCGGAGGCAGGTACTGAGGGTGGCTCCAGCACAATCTGCGAGCTCTTAATCATCAGGTCGAGCCAAGCGTCTTCCGACAATAAGGACGTATGTCCGGCAAGGTCCTCTATAACGTACCTGAATAACACCAGGCCATCGCCCACCGCTTCCAGGTTCGCTCGGCTGAAACTGACCTGCACCGGGGCATTCGTGTAGTTAAGTGGAATTCGCACAGGAGTAGCCTTTTCCGGCGTACCTCCAGCCCTTGCAACGATTTCAGCGCGAATTAAATCGCCAGCAGTCAAGTTCTTATAGCTTGGAACATTCGCCTTAAGCTCATCACCCAGACCAGTGAGCTGTGCGGACGTCAGCGTTCTGTCGTTCTCAACAGTCGAATCTGTGAAGGTTAACGCTCCCAAACCACTCCCGTCTGGTGGATTGCCTGCTGGAGTGTATTTAGTCTTGAAAAACGCTGGGGCGCTGGGCGTCGGAACTTTATCAAATATACCCATAAGTGTATAGAAAACACTGTATTCCCTCTCTTCCTTTCGTTGATCTGGAGTTATTTCAACTGTAATAAATCCAAGATCATTTTCTGTCTTCTCAATATGTCTTCCTGGATCCTCAAAATCACCTACCCCATTTATAAAAAAGTTAAAGTAATCCCCAGTGGAAAAATTAGGATCAATAGCAACTCGTACGGAAATATTTTTATCCTTTACTCCATAATCGAGAATATATTGATCTTGGAATTCGTTTGGTACGCTTGCAAATACATCGCCGTCGATGCTCGGCGCTGGGAGTTCTTCGTCGGTGCCCGCTGCACCCACATGGTGTCTTACCCTGAAACGCTGGTAGTTATTCGGCTCCATAATTCGTCTCCTTTGAAACCGGTTTTCTGGAGTTTCGAATATGCAACCAGAAGATATGGATTGTAACGGCCAAAACTGACAGTTGTCGGCAGCCGGTCCGCATGGCTTCATAACGCTTACACACCTCTAAATGGGCGGCACCCTACTGGCCGCCATACACCCATGGAGACGTTCGTTCATGAAAACCAAAGATCCCTTGCTCTCATCACATGCCTCCGCAGGAGCCACGCTACCTGCGCCAAGTGTGCCACTGGCCGACGCCAACAAAGGTGGTTTCGGGCCTCAGATGACTCCCAATCTGAAGAGCCGCGTGATCGTAGTGATTCCTCCGGATGCAAACACAGGAACTGGCGACACGTTTTTTCTCTACTGGGGCGATCCCGATCGCGCAGTAGATACATACACTGTGCCCTCGGGCAGTCCCACTTTCTCAATGAGTGTACCGCTACTCGACGTTGCGAGGAAAGGCGCCGGTTACGTCGAGGTCTGGTACGAGCGTAAATCGCCCGCAGCGGGAGAGGCTCCGATACCATCTTCTCGTACCACCGTCCTGGTGAAAACAACCATACCCGGCGGCACAGATCCCGATCCGGCCAATACACCACTCGTGAACGAGAATCTTACTCTGCCATCAATCAGTCCGGAAGGGATCATCGACAGGAGCCGAGCCTTCAGCGGTGTTCAAGTCACCGTGAACCCTTGGATTGATATGGCAGTTGGCGACCAGTTGACTGTGCAATGGGGCACCCACTCTATCGTCCGCAATGCTCTGGTATCCACCGACATAGGATCGCCGGTTACTGTCACCATCGACTCTGATACCATTCTACGTGAAGGCGATAACGACAAGTTGCCCGTTTATTATTTCATCGAGGATGTCGTGGGCCAGTGGTCATACTACTCTCCTCAAGCCCATGTAGAGGTCGAAGCGAGCGCGGATGTATTTGAGGAACCGTTTATCGTCAACGCCAATGACGGCACACTTGATAGGGACGAGCTGGGCACCCGTGACGCCATTGTTGAAATTACTGTCAAGGATACAACAATTGCCGTAGGCGACAAGATTCATCTGATGTTCAATGGGCATACGGCGGATGGGTGGCCCGTAACCGAGGAAAGCGACGAAACGGTCAAAGTTCTCCGCTACACCCTCCCCATGAGAATCAGCAATGCGGTGCTTGCAAACGTCGCGCCAGGTAATGCCTCGTTGCGCTATGAGGTTATAGGCTCTGATAAGAAGTCCAAAGGGCTATCCTCGCGGACCTACGTGAAGATCACCGGCACAGCGGTCCAGTTACCAGCTCCCAAGATCACCGAAGCGAAAGACGGCACGCTTGATCCGGCCATGACGGAGCTTGGCGCTCACGTAATGATCGAGGCTGCGCTGGCCTGGCGCGTCGGCGATAAAATTTCGTTGGTGTGGAACGGCACGATGGCCGACGACCGACCGGACTTTGTTATCCAAGAGCATGAAATCCAGTCTGGGGAGGAACGGGAATCCCTGATCTTTACCATACCTTCCGAGAACGTCGAACGGATCGCCGGCGGTAAAGTCGATGTCTATTACCTGGTCAACCGGGATAATAACTCGCGGGAATCAGACCACACCGCACTGACGATCATGAACATAAACCGACTTGCGCGACCAGAAGTGGAAGGTGTCGTAGATGGCCAGCTGTATTCGGGCTCGGTTCCCAACGGCGCCAAGATCACCATACCCATATGGTCAAGTATGGCAATTGGCGACAAGGTCAACTGGACTTGGAAGGGCCAAGCTGCGGCAGGTAGTACACAAGGCTCGGAAACCTTGGCGAGTTCTGGCCAACTTGGCAAGCCTGTCGTCGTCAACGTTCCCAGCGTCGTCATCGAAGCTAACGCGGACAATGAAGACTATGTGACTGTGAGGTACACGCTTACCCGCGCCAGCACAACCACCTTGGAATACTCCCAGACGACCAGCTTCAACGTCATCAAGTCATTGGAAGAAAAGCTGCCTGCTCCTTCGGTCGACGATGCCATCGGCGATATTCTCGACCCGACGACGCTGCCGGACACCGGCACGATAGTACGAGTCAAGCCCTACAACGGAAGACAGATCGGCGACTGGGTCACTGTGTATTTCGGTCGCGGCACTGGTCATGGGGAAGTTTCCGACGAATTCAACCTGACCAAAAAGATGCTCGACGAGGACATCACCATGCAGGTGCCAAAAGACAAAGTCAGGGCGCATCTGAACAGTCAAGTCGCCGTCGAATATATCGTTGACGAAGAGACCCGCAATATCAAGTCAGACGTTCTTGTTCTGAACGTACAAGAACAGGCAAAATGGCCTGCTCCAACTGTGGTCGAGGCGAACGGCCATTACTTTGACCCGGCCAAAATCCCATATGGTGCTACGGTCCGCATTCCACAGAACGTGAATATGCAGTCCAAAGATGAAATCCACTTGCATTGGGGCTCGGAGAACGGCGATATTCCTCCCTACACGGATTCTACACGTATAAATGATCCTCGCGATTATACTTTTCGCGTGCTATCCAACGAACTGGCGAAGTGGAACAATCGCGTTGTTCCAATTAGCTATACTATAGAACGGGGCACGGAACTTTTTCCGTCCTATACCTTTCTGTTGGGCATAGGTGTGACCGACCCAACTGATTTCCCTGCGCCTGTTATACTCGAGGCCATTGATGGCGTTCTGGACCTAGACCGGCTGACGACAGGCTCTGCCACAGCGGTGATACCAGCCGATGCCGACCTGTCAATGGGCGATGTTGTCATCTTAATTTGGGGAGGAGGAGTGGAGAATGGCGGCGCCTTCTGGAGGATCGAAATCACCGCAAATATGGTAGGCCAGCCGATCACACAACCCATTCTTATTGAGAACATTAGGAACTTTCTTGGCAGAACCGCGACTTTGTATTACGATGTAAATCCTGAATCTCTGGAGCGACGCCGATCCCGCACGCTTACCGTATCGGTTGAACAGAAGGGTGGGGCGCTACCGCCACCATCAATGCCCGACGTCAAAAATGGTATACTCGATCCACGTAGTATATCCGATAGCGGCACCACTGTTGTCGTTTCCCGTTCGCCCGGTATGCGCCAAGGCGATCCAATAAAGTTGCACTGGGATCCCTCCTCGTCGCCCCACCGGAATAATGAAGCGCTTGTCCCATCGTTGAACGACATCCACATTGAGGTACCCCGCGAGTGGGTCAGCTCGATTGATGGAGAATCCGTGCAGGTTTGGTACGAATGGTATCGTGGCCCAGCCTTGCAGGGAACAAGTTCGCATCTCAAGATCGACGTCAAGTTGTCGAAACTCCCGCTTCCGATTATCGACGAGGCTCGCAACGCGACATTGTATACCGGCGATGTAGACGACTTTGCCCATGTCCGCATCCCGAACAGCGGGGAGTTCAGGAGCGAAGACAAGATCGAACTGCATTGGAGTGGAATATCCGACGAGGGTAGCGACAATTTCCCGCACACCATTTCGCCTAACGAAGCCGACAAAGACATTGTCTTCGATGTGCCAAAGCGATTGGTAGATGCCAACAATGGGTATAGCGTGACGCTCGACTACACCGTCACACAGTTTAAGGGAGGCGCACAAGAAAATTCTGCGGCGGCTCGGTACGAAATTCGAACCGCAATTGGCAGCGGCGCGCTTCTCGTCATGGGCGCCCGTTCCCCAGGCGGTACGCACCGCGCCTCCGGTGGAGTGCAGTACATGCGCGCCCTGAACAAGGATAGCAAGCAAGATCTGATCGCCCAATGGCGTTATCAGGACGAGACAACCTGGACCATTGGCACTAGCTTCAAGGACACTCGCCCGTGGGTGCTGCTGCATGTGCGGTCAGAAACGGATGAGGTAGTGATCAATGCTGCAAATATCTTCGGTTCAGGCGCGGACAGCCAGGTAGCCGGTGTTTCAGCATTAACTGCGATGTATCAGAGCGTTCCAAATGGCTTCTCTGTGATTAGCTGGGGGAATACCCTGTACGGCGGCAACACGGGCTCCACCATAATGACCAACGAGGATATTGTCGAAGTGAGCTCAACGCAAAGCGCTTTTTGTGCGCGGCGCAGCAATGGCCTCGTATCCGTATGGGGAAATCCCTCGGAAGGCGGATTGATAACAGGTAGCATCAAAAATGTGCAACGCGTTTTCGGCAACGGTTCAGCATTCGCCGCAATCTGCGATTCAGGCACGGAGCAAACTTTGGCGGCATGGGGTGTTGGCGCTAGCGGCGGCTCCCTAACCGAGGAAGCAAAGAAACTTAAGGATGTGATTAAAGTAGCAGCTTCAGGCAAGGCCTTTTGTGCGTTGCGCAGCAACAAAGCGGTAGTCGCTTGGGGGGACGTAGGCTCTAGCACGGTGCCCCAAGAAATTGCGCAATCCAATAATATCCTCGACGTGCGCGGTAATTTTACGGCGTTTTGCGCACTGACGGAACATGGGCACGTGGTCGCATGGGGGGCAGTCACCGACGGTGGCAAAGTACCGGATGAGATCGCAAGGCGCAACGACATTCTCGAGCTGGCCAGTGCCTCTGCGCGAGCCTTTGCCGTGCGAACGACTGGCCATGGAGTGTTGGCGTGGGGCAGTTCAAATCACGGTGGCACGATTCCCGACGGCATCAAGCGAGAGGAGTTTGACGACATTGAAGAAGTAACCGCCACATGGGGCGCGTTTTGCGCGCGACGTGCCACTGGTCATGTAATTACTTGGGGTGACAGCCAGCGCGGCGGAACTTTCCCCGACGAGCTGGCACTACAAAACAAAGATATCGTGCAGGTCGTAGGCACATCATCAGCATTTGCCGCTCTGCGCAGCGACGGTTCCGTCATTGCATGGCCGAGCACGGTCCCAGCAGGCAACACCGCATCCGTGGCAAAAGAACTTGTCAACATCCGTGCTATATACGCCAACAGTGAAGTATTCGTTGCCGTGAAGAATAGTGGCGGCGTAGTAACCTGGGGTGTTACCGCTGGTGGCGGTATTCCCTCCGAAGACATCTCAACACTTCTCAATCAAAAACTGCACTATGAAGCTAAGACGAGTAATTTGTCTGAGACCACGAACCAAAACAAGACGATCATAACCACCAACAACTAAGACAGAATTGCTAGAGTGGCTCCTGTTTCAACGGGATGGTCGGAGCCACTCCATTCCACTGATTTAATGCATTTTCGAACGCAAAACCGTTTCACAATTTTGCTGATACTTTCAGGAGACCATTATGGTTCAACGAAATGAAACCCTGCTGCTGTCTCGCAGCCGTCCATTCAAGTCCCGCGCATCCCTGAAAACTGCAACACTCTCCCTGCCGGCTCCCGTGTGCACCGACGCTGACGCTGGAGCCCTCAATCCTGAAGCCCTGCCGTCGAGCGGCGCAAGCTTTGTTGTCGCTACCTACGAAGGCGTCGCAATGGGCGATTTTGTCGAATTCCACTTCGACTTAGATGGACCCGGCGAGTTCAAAGACTGGTTTTCCGTTTCCAAGAACACCACCGACCAAAGCTACACTTTTAAGGTGCCAAAAGCGAACATCGAGAGGGCGCTCGGCACTACGGTATCGGTCGGCTACAATGTAGCCCCCATAGATAGCAGCGACACTTTCGACTCCGCACCTCTTTCCTTGTTCATCGGAACGCCGCCCCAACTAACCGCACCCAGCGTCGATGAAGCTTCTGACCACCATCTGGATGTTGAATTTACCCAGACCGGGGTCCACGTCAGAATCCCTGTCTATGACGGCATGGCCCCTGGCGACATGATCTATATGTATTGGGGTAACGCCGCTGAGGCAGGCTTTTACGATGATGAAATCAAGGTCCGCATTCCGCGCGAGATCACTTTCCTTGTGCCCGCAGAATACGTCGCTGCCTATCTCGATCAAAGCGTCAACGTACGCTATGATGTCCAACGCGACGATGGCGTTCACACCTCCCTTGTGCTTCGCCTGCGCGTCGGCAATGCCGTGGACGACACCAAGCCGCTAGCGCCAGAACTCAAGGAGGCCATCGGCGGCATTCTCAATCCTGATCTCGTGCCGAACGGCGCTACCGCCCTCGTGGGCCCCAACAACAGCCTCCGTAATGGAGATAGAGTCAGGCTCACCTGGGGAAACGGTCTACCTGATGGAGCCGTCTGGTATTTCGACATTACCAAAAATTACGAGACCGCCCCCTACTCGCAACATATTCCTTACGAAAAAATCTTACCGTTCATCGACAGCACTGCTACTCTCTTCTACGAGATCGAGCAGGACGACGGTTCATGGCAGATATCGAACACTCTAACCGTCAAAGTAGAACAGGATATTGCTAAAGTCGAGCCACCTTCAGTACCCCAGGCCGTCAACGGATGGCTCGATCCTCGCGACGTTTCGCCCGAGGTGGGGCTTTTCGTAATCGTGCCAACCAATCCGCACACCCGCCAAGGCGACGCCCTGAGCTTGACTTGGGCATCTGAGAACTCCGCCGGCAGCTGGGATAGTCTGCAATACCCTACGACTGACGAGCTTGCGAACCCGTTCTCCTTCAAAGTTCCTTTCAATACGCTCGTGGCTGGCCTTGAATCCACCGTCACCGTCTCCTATGACATCGTGCGCGGCAACAAGGCCTATGCCTCCGGCTCACCGATCAAATTGGTTATCCGTCAGGGAAACCTGCAGGCCCCAAGCATTGATCAGGCCGACAAAGACCGCCTAAACCCCGCCGACTGCCCTGCCGGTGCAACCGTGCGCCTGGACGCCACCTCCGGCAAGTTTCGCGAGGGCGACGAGATTAAGCTATTCTGGAACGGCGCCGTTGGTAATGGCTCTATCGCCATGCGCCATACCGTCGCCCCAGAGGAGGTCGGCGGTGACATTCTAGTGATCGTGCCACTTGATACTGTGAAGGCCAATGCTAACCAGCGCTCCTCTGTCGACTATCACGTTAGCCGCGCCAGCGGCACGCCCGAGGAAGAGTCGCCATGCGCCATTTTTGATGTCGTTGATGAGCCGGGGCAGGGCCTACTGCAGGTGATGGGCGCGCGCAGCACAAATCATAGCTTTCGTGGCGAACGCCAGCCGGACCGTCTGTACGCATTCAACAAAGCGACACTTGATCCGGTGGAAGCCCAATGGGGCTACGAAGACGATGACATATGGACGCTGGGCGTTTCGTTCAAGGATACGCGCCCCTGGGCGCCCCTCCGGGTGCGCACGCTGAACGATTCCATAACGATCAATCCGGCTAATATTACCGGTTCGGGATCTGTTTCGGCCACACAGGGCGCCGCGTTTGTCGCTCATCTCAATGATGGCCGAGTCATCAGCTGGGGGCACCCCGCATGGGGCGCTTCGGAGTCATCAACCATCACCACGATTGACGACGTGCTGGAAGTGAGCGCCACGGAAGGTGCCTTTGCGATACGGCGGAGCAATGGACGCATTGCTGCATGGGGCCACAACGAGTATGGTGGCGTTATACCTCCCACTCCAGCGAACAACATAAAAGATGCCGCAAGAATCGTCGGTGGCGGTGCGGCATTCGCCGTCTTGCATACCAGCGGCAAGGTTACGGTTTGGGGAGATACGAGTAGAGGAGGAACTTTGCCTCAGGATATCGCAGACCTAACCGACATAGAAGAAGTCTTTCATGCAGGGAGTGCATTTGCTGCCTTGCGGAAATCAGGAGAGGTCGTGGCATGGGGCAGCGCTAGCTTGGGTGGAAAGCTACCGACGACGATTGAGAGCTTTAGTGACATTGTAGACGTGCGCGGGAACTCTAACGGCTTTTGTGCCTTACGCGATAATGGAACTGTGGTGGCATGGGGAGACGCGGACAAGGGCGGCGAGGTTCCTCAGGAAATTGCGCAACGTAACGACATCATAGAACTTGCAGCGGCCGGAAATTCTGCCTTTGCAGTACGCACCAAAACCAAAGAAGTCTTGGTCTGGGGCGATCCCGATGCGGGTGGAACGGTGGATTCCGACATCGCCGGTTTTACCGACATCGAAGCGGTAACGGCTTCCGGAGCCGCCTTCGCAGCACTGCGCAGCAATGGCCATGTGATCGCGTGGGGTGACGCCGAAAAAGGCGGCAGTGTTCCGACCGTCATCGCTGCGTACAACGACATTGTTCAGATTACAAGTACCGATCATGCCTTTGCAGCATTGCGCAAGACCGGTGATGTCGTGGTGTGGGGGAACCCGGATTTCGGTGCCGACACGTCGTCCGTTACCGCACGGCTCCAGAATGTGCGCGCGATCTATGGAAATGCGGACGCTTTCACCGCTGTCCTTGCCGATGGCGATGTTGTGACCTGGGGGCTGCCGGCTAACGGCGGCAGCAGCGATTCAGCCGCGAAGTATCTCAAGAGCGATGTGACCTATCAAGCCACCGCGGCTGTACGCGGACGTGCAATGTAGGCGGCATAAGCAACGATAATTTAGAACGGGCGGCATCGCCCGTTACCGGGGCTGCGGACTGCCTTGCCCCATACACGCGCCCTATTAAACCGGAGCAGCCCGATGTATCTGAACAAAAATGCAAGCAATGAAAGTGTTAACAATTCACTCCTGACGCAACCTTCGGTTAAGGAAGCCCCCGACGGCATACTGGACCCAGAGGCAGATTACGCAACGGTCATTATCCCGGACTACTCGGGCAAGGCCGTAGAAGACGAGATCTGGTTTTACTGGGATGCTGAAGTTGCAGACGGGTCAACATCGGACGAAACCTTAGTCAGTGAAATGACCAAGAATCGCCCTATTCCCTTCAATGTCAAAGCCAAGTACATCAAGATCAACAAGGGAACTGTGGTCAAAGTGCGCTATATGGTAAAGCGTAATGGCACTGAATACCATTCCGAAGTTTTACCTCTCACAATCGCGCAGGAAGTTCCGGAAACCTATAACTTGCAGCCGCCCACCATCGAAGCTGCAATCAATGGTGTACTCAATCTAGAAACTGTGCCCGAGGAAGGGGCCAAGGCGACGGTTCCCGCCTATGATCAGATGGCCCTTTATGATTCTGTATACATTCAACTCAACGATGGACAATGGGAAAAAGGCCAGCAACTCACTACCCCGGAGCAAATTGGTGTTTCGGTCGATTTCATCATCCCACGGGAAGAGTTGATGAAAGATTCCGGCAAAACCATACGCCTGTTTAGCCGCGTGATCCGTGCCGGGAACCCGGTCGACTCTGAGGATGAATATATTTGGGTCTTGCAACCTGTTGGCGATCTGCCGCCGGTCAGTGTCCCACAGGCTCGAAACAACGCCCTGGACCCCAAGAATGTGCTGGGAAACTCCGTCGAAGTGATTGTCAAACAATATCAGGGCATGGCGGAAGAGGACGTAATTGAATTTACATGGCAGAATAAGGATGATGTGACAGAACCGTATCGAGATAAACGAACGGTTGATCCGAAGCTTCAGAACGAGCATTTCTGGGTTCCTCGCGCGCAGGCAGACCAGAATATCAACGGCACGGCCGAGTTGTCCTACACCGTTACGCGGGGCAGTGCCCCGTCCAAGGCATCAGAACTGCTGAGCCTATGGATCGGCGACGATTTCGCTGCTCCTGCGGAGCTGGATTTGACTGGGCTTGGATATATCATTGCTGAGCCACTGCCCCCATGGTGCCTTCAGAGTATTGTTTCACGCGTGAAGCCCGCTTCGGCCTGAAACCCTATACTTATAAGAGCGACAACACGGAAATTGCTACTGTCGACAACAATGGCAAAGTGACGGTTATTAGCAATGGGCTCGTGAATATCTCCGCCACTGACAGTAACCTTATGACGTTATCTTACAGTCTCACCGTAAGCGGCGTACGACAACTATTCTTTGTAAACGCATCTAGCAGTTATTCAGGCGCACAGGATGCCTGCGCTTCAATGAACTTACGCAGCGTCATGCCCTCAGAAATGCAGCAATTCTGGGAATTGTACCGTAAGAGCGTCACTGTTCCCATCACAGATTACCTGGACTGGTTACCCTATTTATTCTGGACCGGAGAGGAATCGGGTGCCGGCACAGCTCTTGCCTATGATTTAAATGGCTCCTCAATTAATACCACTGGACGTAGTAAAGATGATTACTTGCAGGTGGCGGGCATCACACCGTGAATCGCGGCGGCTAAACGCCGCCGTCGGTTGCTGTTCTCAATACGGCTCTGTTGCAAAAATTCCGATTGGCTGTGAAGAGGTCTTCCCAGGCCTCGGTCCCGCGGTTTTGGCGCCGAGATTCTGCTCAAGCATTGCCACACCTCGGTGAGCGCGCTCGGCCCGATGCCGAAGGCTCGTTCAACGATGCACCCATTGTCCGTGGACCTTTACATAGGTCTCGTCAACGCGCCAGCTGGTTGACTGCAGCTGGCGCCAGTTCCAGCGCAACCGCTTTTCAATCTCCGGCGCGAACCTTTGAAGCCGGCAGTAGATCGTCGAATGATCAACAGGCACACCCCGCGCGCCATCATTTACTCAAGGTCGCGGCAGCTGATCCCATAGCGGCCACTTGAAATCGCTCATTAAAAGTCTCGCTGAAAATCACCAGCGCTATTTCCAATATCAAAGCGATTGTTGCAACAGCCAGAATATCTAACATATTGGTCGACGGCGTTTTGGGAGTTTATTAGAGTAGATTCTCCACAATGAGATTCCGCGGGTGACGATTATGAGTAATGAAAATAATGATCGACAGCGCAGAGATGTGGAGATACCCGTCGTCTCCTATACCGGATCTTATGCCTGGCAGACGAATTTCTACGATACCGAACTGGATTTGCGTGATTGGCTCGCGGCTATTGTAGATGGATCAGATGATGCAATCATCAGCAAGGACCTGCAGGGGAATATCAAGACCTGGAATCGGGGAGCCCAGCGTTTGTTCGGCTACGATCCCGAGGAGGTTCTAGGAAAACCCATCACCATTCTTATTCCGGAAGATCGTCTCAATGAGGAGCCAGCCATACTGGCGCAAATTCGAGATGGAATGCGTGTCGAACATTTCGAAACTGTCCGCAAGAAGAAGGATGGCACGCATCTGGATATTTCTCTAACAATCTCTCCGATCCGCAACGCTCAAGGCGTGATCGTTGGCGCCTCCAAAATAGCCCGCGACATTACCGAGCGCCGCAAAGCGCAGGAAAAATTGTTTCTATTATTGGGCGAAATGCACCATCGCGTTAAAAACCTGTTTGCACTGGCAAACGGGATCGTATCGCTGAGTGGGCGGGATGCGAAAAATGTCGATGAATTTCGCCAAAGCGTCCAGTCCAGACTGTCTTCGCTGGCAAGAGCGCACGAATTGACGATGCCTGCCTGGGATGAAAATCCCGATATGTCAGCCGCTATTCCCATCCAGACCCTTATACATACAATCCTTGATCCATATCAGGGCTGTAATATCAGCCTTGCGGGAGCCAACCCGTCTGTTTCCGGGAAGTCGCTGACAAATCTGTCTCTCCTGTTGCACGAATTTGCAACGAACGCGGCCAAACATGGAGCGCTTTCGTCAACGACAGGACGCCTCGACATTTTTGTCGAGGAGACGAGCGGAATGGTCAGATTATCGTGGACTGAAAGCGTCGGGGGGAAAGCCGGGCAGATAAGCACGGAAGGATTTGGAACGCGTCTGGAAGCCGGTCTTTCATCTGCCCTGAACGCCACAGTTTATCGGAACTGGCTGCCAACCGGGTTGGAAATCAAAGTATCGATCCCAATTTGCATACTGTTATCGGACACGGAAGAAAAATAGAGCCGGAGCCGCCAACACGGCCAGCTCCATTCTTGGCTTCCGTCCCGCGCTTGTCCATGCCAGCAGCAACGCCTTCAACCTTCTGATCGAAAGACATGACGGACCGGCGGGCGGTCAGGTTTCGGATAGGCACCAGATGCACATTCAAACATGGACGGAACCATTCGAACCATTGTTTCGTTGATCTCCTTTCTCCGGCATCTATATGAATGGTGGGTCGGTTTCATCAGAACCCGAGTTGCCTCAGGAAGTTCGACCATGGGGAACCATCAAGTTTGCCGGAGACACGCCGCGACGGGAGACGACCATGGTAGAAAACGGGTACAAACTTCAGCAAAACGGCGATGGCACATGGTCTGTGATAGACGCTTTCAAAGGCCACCCCATCACGTTCGAGGGCCGCTTGCAGATCGCCCTGCACGAGGAGGAGGCAAAGCGCGTTTTCGATTGCCTTAACCGCCAGAATCTTGAACGCCACCCGGAACACGGAAGCGGTCGGGTGCCATGAGCCGAAGCAATATCGAAATATGAAGTGATCAAGAACGCCTATCTTAAATAATTGAGAAGCGTATTGTTGAGGTATCCCGAAGGAGGATCGCATGCCGCTCTTCAACGAAGCGAGCCGTATCTACAAGCCGGAAGAAGTGACCTTCATGCGCAGCTGTTTTTCCCACGCCGCAATTATTCTTGAAGAAAGCGACAGGGAGTATGCTGCCACGGATCTTTCGACGGCAATCATAATGCTTTACCAGAACGGCCTGAGGGATCTGAACTACATTGCCGAACTGGCGTCCCGGCTTG
The DNA here is from genome assembly GCA_900473915.1 of Hyphomicrobiales bacterium. Classification (GTDB taxonomy): domain Bacteria; phylum Pseudomonadota; class Alphaproteobacteria; order Rhizobiales; family Rhizobiaceae; genus Brucella. The sequence continues at coordinate 77,970 of UCNG01000006.1, forward strand.
CCCACAAAAGATATCGGGACCGCCATCTGGAGGCACCCGTCGCCGCTAACCTGAACATCGTGCCGAACTCAGAACCCTCTCCCTGATGTCGGTCGCCTCAAGCATTCTGCTCTGCGTTCACAAATTTGTTAAAGCGGCTGTCGCCTGCATCTTCATAGAGGAAGGCAAGTTTTCGGTCGTCGAATATGGCAAAGAAATCGCCCCATTCAATCTCTTCCAGATTTTCGTCTTTCTCCGCGAAGTCAATGCGTAATATGCCGCTTTGGTTGCCTGTATCCACGATGGCCGGGCGCCCGTTGCGGTCTTCCGCCCATCGGCGGATCTTGTCGTGATCTCGCGTGATCTGAGCCATTGTTCCTATCCTTCCGCTTTAAACTTCTTCGCTTCTTCAAGCAGCTTTTGCCTGTCCCTGCCAAAACGTTCGATCAACTGGCGTGCCTGCAACGGGGAAATATCCGAATTCTCCGCGAGAAACTTTACGTCTTCATCGTCCGTAAGCGGGGTGGTTGGTTGCTCGTTCATGATCGGCCTCCATTCTGACCTTCTGACGGATTGGCTGGCTGGTCGCCTCCCGTACCCGTCTGCGGCCGCTGGTTTTCAAGCGGCGGATTTTGTCCCGGCTGTTCGCCGGAATCCGTCGCCGGCGGCGTCTGTATGCCCTGCTGCTGCTGCGATACCAATCCGCCTCCGGTCAGGCTCCATCCAAGGAATAAAAGCAGCAGAACCGCCAATATGACCAAGGCGAAGCGGGGGAAGTATCCAAGCGTTCGCGAAGGCTGGACCCTTTTGTCTTGCTCAGGTTTCGATTGCATATTCATCGCCACACCCATGAAATTACGAAATAGCCAATGACGACCATCGCGATGATGAACCACCAGACGAGATAGGCTGGGCCTTCCCCCCGGGTTGCGTTTCCGCTTGCGGTTCGCACGTTGCCTTCAGAGGGCCATTCCCGCAAGCCGGATGCATGGCTGGAAGCGTTGCTGTCATCAGCCTTTGGGGGCAGCGGTTGGGGCTCGTCGTCAGGCTGGGAGCTGCCGCCTGCTTCCGCATCCGTTTCCATTGGAGCAGCCGCCGGATCGAAACCGGGAACCTTGTCGCCGGTCTCACCCCGTTGAATGGCGCCCCTTGTGCGAGCGCCAATACTTTTGTCTGCTAAAACTCGTTTCATCGCTTTGGACCTCCAGGGTCCAACCATGAGGCATGCCAATTGTTCCAAAACTTATCGGCCCAATCCCGCCGCTTGCTTTCCGACACGCTGCATCCCGTGTCGTTCAATGAAACAATCTGGCAATGAAACAATCCGGCGTTTGAACGGTTGGGCAGTCAGTTTCAGCAAACGGAGGCTCCGATGAAGCACGACCCGAAAGCAGGCACCACCGACCAGAAACCGAAATGGGAAGGCCCGCCGGAAAACCGGCCGCGGGGCTATGAACCTGCCGTTGACGACCCGGCAAAAAAGCGCGACGCCGCTGGGCATAACCTGTCTGACCCCGACCGCAAGAACCTTTCCGATGCGCTGAGCGAGCCGAAGCACGCGGGACGAAAAGGGGAAGACGGGTGAAGTGAAACACCTGAAACCGCCGCTTCCTCACCACAAGGCGTGGTGCATTGTCGGCTGGTCCGGACTGACCGGGCCGGGTGACGGATGTTCGGGCAGGGGAAGCGGCGGGACCTGCTCCGGTTCATCGGGGCTGAACGGCCCCTTGTCCGGTTGCGGAATGGTTTCCGGCGGCTCGACCGGAATACCATCCGGCTCCTTTTCGGGTATTTCCGGCGGTTCGGGATTTCCGGACAGAACGAACATCAACCATTCGCGGTTTTCATCAAGATGGATTTTCATTCGAATTCTCCCTTTGCCAGTAGCGCCCGTAGCGGACATCAAGCGTGATCCGGCTTGCCATAGGCCTTGCGTAGTTCGCCTTTGGCTGCTTCCAGCACATGCTTGCGTTTTTCCGGCAGATTCTTGCCCGCGCGGTTGATGTAGAAAATCAGCATGGACATAGCCGAGCGAAACGGCTCTGCCTTGCGCTTACGGCTCTTGTCGGCTGAGCGCTTCAAGGAAGCTGCAATTTTCTTCGGATCATCCTGTTCGAACACATGCGGCTCCAGATCCAGCGCGTCGCTGTGTTCGGTTACGTCAGCCGACCATTTCTTTGTCTGGGCCATATCAAAACTCCTCTCTTAAGAGCTTCGATAACTGCCGAAGGCTGCCCATGTTCCCTATCATCTGTCCGCGACGTCGGCTGGTTCGTCACCTTTGACGGAACAAAAATCCCGCAAGTCGGTTCGGGGGCCTGTTCAGCCGTCATGGCATCCAACTGGAGGAACCGCGATGTTCTACGATGCCTCAAGCATCAAATATCCTTTTTTCGACAAGGATCGCGTCGGAGCGGGCGAGCCGTCCGAGCACGAACCACGCGACCATCAGGCGCGACCGACACATGAGCAATCGAACGCACCGGGCAACCCGCGCCAGCCGCAACCGGACGACCCGCAAAGGAACTTCGATTTCGACAGCCCCAACGGCGAGCGCCCGAATGATCTGGCTAACCCCAGCGCGCGCGAACTGCGGCGGGAAAGCCGTGGACCCGAACAGAATTGACTACCACAGGAGGTGAAAATGCCTGCGAAATCCAAAGCGCAGCAACAGGCTGCCGGCGCGGCTCTGGCCGCGAAGCGCGGAGACAAGGCCAAAAGCGAACTGCGTGGAGCGTCCAAGGAAATGGCCAAATCCATGAGTGAAAAAGAGTTGGAGAAAATGGCTTCCACCAAGCAGAAAGGGAAGCCTGAGCACAAATCCAAATCCTGACAACGCAGACGGGAAGTAACGATGATTACTCTGAAATGGCTTGCCGTCGTGATGTTCGTGGTGGCGCTGCTGGGGTTGGGCAGTTTGTTCATCACTTCGGACAAGGGAGATGTATCCCCGGACAGCCCAACACCACCGGCCGGTTCACCCACGCAGCCCTGACGTTTTGATTTTTGTCCAAGGTGCGAAACAAAATGATGGCTGCGGAGTTAGATGTGCCGTCGTGGGGATTTTCAGCCACACGACAAGGACAGTTTCGGAACAATAGGAGGAGCCTGAAATGGCCAGCACCAAGCAACGCAATCTCGAAGACCTTTTCTACGATACCCTCAAGGACATTTATTATGCGGAGCGCAAGATTCTGAAAACGCTTCCGAAAATGTCGCGTGCAGCTGCCGATGAAAAGCTGAAGAACGCATTCGAAAAACATCGCGAACAAACCGAAGGTCATGTGGAACGCCTGCAGCAATGCTTCGAGATTCTCGGCAAGCGTGCGCAGGGCAAGACCTGCGATGCCATTGAAGGCATCATCGCCGAGGGCGAGGAAATCATCGAAGAATTTTCGAACAGCCCCGCGCTGGACGCAGGTCTCATATCCGCAGCCCAGGCCGTGGAACACTATGAAATCACCCGGTATGGCACCTTGAAACGCTGGGCTGAAACCCTTGGATACAAGGACGTCGCGAAAATCCTCGACCAGACCTTGCAGGAAGAAGGCCAGACGGACAAGGACCTCACGAAACTTGCCGAGTCCTCCGCCAATCTCCGTGCGGAAGCGGCTTGACGAGGGACCTGCAAGGTCTGCAGCGAGGTCATGATCCCATGCGGACAATTCGCGTCGTCTGCGGGGCTTCGGACAGCCCCCATACCGTAGCCAGCGCGGAAGCGCTGGCTACGCGTCTCTCTACCCTGACGGATCGACAATTACTCCCCACCCGGCAGAGCTTCGATGAAAACGGTGAAACGTTTTTCATCCCGACCTTTGCCCTCGTCCGGCAGGAGGGGAACCCGGAAATGACCGTAGACCGCTTCTATGGCGGCATAGTCCACCGCGGTTTCATGGCAACCAAGCTTGTTAGCCATCCACACTGGCATGACCACGACAACCTGCCGGAAGGATGGACGGGGCATTTCGCGGCATGTTTGCAGGATTGCGTTCTACCGGGCTTCTCGGTGTTTTCACACCGCCACGCCCTCGACGCGGCAACTACCTTGCTGAAGAAGCATAAAGTGCGCTTCAAGAACCCCTTCGCGTCCGGCGGTGCAGGCCAAAACGTCATAGACACGGTTCGTTCGCTCGACTGTTTTCTGGCCGCGGTTTCAGAGGGCGATATCGCGAAAGGACTGGTTCTGGAAGAGGATGTGGAAAATTCCACCACCTATTCCGTCGGACAGATCCGGCTTGAAAACCATATCGCAACCTATCTGGGCCGTCAGTATACGTCCCGCGACAAAGCCGGGAATGAGCTTTATGCCGGCAGCCGCTTGCGTGTGGTGCGTGGCGACTGGGATGCGCTCCTTCAACTTCTGCAATCGCCAACAGCACGCAAGGTCGTGGAGAATGCCCGGCGCTACGACGAGGCTGCACAGGAGCATCTTGGACTCGTTGCTTCACGCCGGAACTATGACGTTCTTGTCGGGCCGATAACCGAAAACGGCGTGCGTTGTGGAGTGCTGGAACAGTCGTGGCGTGTGGGGGGCGCTTCCCCCGCCGAACTTCTGGCGATGGAAAAACTGATGCAGGATGAAACCGTTACCGCCGTGCAGGCCGTTTTGCACGAGAGCCGCGACGAAGCGCCGACATTCCGGGAGGATGATTTCATCGTTTATTCCGGTGGGGATGATCTCGGGCAGCCCCTGCATAAATATGCGAGAATCGAGAAAATCTATCATGATCCGTAACGATACCGCCGTCAGTGTCGACCAGTATGAACTGGCCGCAACTGTAATCTCTCCAGACACCACCATTCCCGGCGTTCTCTTTCTTCATGGCTGGGCCGGCAGTCAGAAACGCGATATCGAGAGGGCGAATGCGATATCCGCCCTCGGCTGCGTCTGCCTCACCTTCGATATGCGCGGCCACGGGGATTTACTCTCCAGCAACAAGACCGTAACGCGCGGTGAAAACCTGGACGACGCAATCGCGGCCTATGACAGACTGGCCAGTCTCAAGATGGTTGAGGACGACTCGATTGTCGTCATAGGCAGCAGTTACGGCGGATATCTTGCGACATTGCTGACCGAGTTTCGTCCCGTCCGCTGGCTGGCGCTCAGAGCTCCCGCCCTTTATCGTGACGAGCTCTGGCAGGTTCCCAAGGCAAGGCTCGATCGCAGGGACCTGCAATCCTACCGCTCGGCACTGGTTAGCTATGACGACAACCGGGCCTTGCGGCAGGCGCGGGAATTTCGCGGCGATGTGCTGCTGGTCGAGTCCGAGCATGACGTCATCGTCCCGCACCCGACAGTAGCGAGCTATCAAACCGCCTTCATCAATGCCCGTTCGCTGACCGTTCGGATGTTGGACGGCGCTGACCATGCGCTCTCCGAAGAGCGCCATCAAAAGACCTACAACCAGCTTCTGACCCGCTGGATCAGGGAAATGGTTCTCGGTGCCCGTTGAATTTCCACGGGAATATTCCTGAGGGAACATTCATCGAGCTCGTTGGTTGGGACAGTCTCTCAGAAACAAGGGAGCCAACGATGAAACAGTCTATTCGATATGTCGCGGGCGCGGTTTTCCTGCTGGTCACTCCGGCAGCGTTTGCCCAAACCGCCCCTTCCGCAGAGCCGCAAACGCCCGCTGTTACGACACCCGGAGAGAAAAACCCGAAGGCGCCCGTGCCGGGGCAGAACAGCTTTACCGAAGATCAGGTGAAGGAACGCCTTACCGAAGAAGGCTACACCAACATCATGCACCTTCAGCTCGGTGAGGACGGCGTCTGGCGTGCCGACGCTGCGCGCAACGGCCAGCCCGTCAAGGTTCTTTTCGATTTCCAGGGAAACATCACCACGCAGTGACCCGGCTGTAACCGGCAAACGAATTAAAGGAGATGAAAATGGCTTATATCACAGGTCTATTCGACAACTATGATGAAGCGGCCGATGCTGTCCGTGCCCTTGAGGAAGCGGGAATTTCTTCTGAAAATATCAGCCTGATTTCGAACAACACAGACGGCCGATATGCTGGTGATGCGCTGAAAGGCGACGATGGCGCCGTTACCGGCGTCGAAACCGGTGCTGGTATCGGCGCAGTCGCGGGCGGCGGTGCCGGACTGCTGACGGGGCTGGGTCTCCTGTCGATTCCGGGCGTCGGCCCGGTCGTGGCGGGCGGCTGGCTCACCGCGACACTGGTCGGGCTGGTCGGCGGCGCCACAGCTGGCGGCGTTACGGGCGGTATCGTTGGGGCTCTCGTCGACACCGGCGTACCCGAAGAAGAAGCGCAAGCCTACAGCGAAGCCGTTCGCCGAGGCAGCACTCTGGTCGCGGTTCGTTGCGACGAAGCCGAGCGCGGAAAGGTCGAAGCCATTCTGGAAGACTGGGGCCGCGTCAATATAGGCCAGAGACGAGACGCTTATCTCGAAGAAGGATGGGAGAATTTCAATGCGTCAGCCGCGCCCTACACGGCGGACGAGATCGAACGCGAACGTCAGCGCTGGGGCTAGGCGGAGCGACCGATGAAAGAGGTAGATCCGCGCAGGGCTCGTCAGGGTTTGAATGGACGGCGTATCCTGACGATCCTCCTTTCGAGCCTGTTGCTGGCAATGATTGTCTGGGGCGTGGTGGAATTTTACGGAAAGATGCGTCCAGGACGTGGTTTCATGGATGACAACAGCAAACCACCGGCATCCACGGAATCGCAACCGCTGCCTTCCGCCACGGGGCGGCAATGACGATCCCCGCCCCGGCAACGACACATCACCCGCCTGGCCTTGAGCAAGTCTGCGCCGAAGCGCGGACTTGTCGGCGTTGCGAGCTCTACAAGGATGCGACACAGACGGTCTTCGGCGAAGGCCCGGTCGGGGCGCGAATTTTTTTCGTCGCCGAACAGCCGGGCGACAAGGAGGATATCGGCGGGCGACCATTGATCGGTCCCGCAGGCCAGGTTTTTGACGCCTGTCTCGCCGAAGTCGGCATCCAGCGCGAGCGGTGCTATATTACTAACGCGGTCAAACATTTTCGCCATACCCAGCGCGGCAAAAGACGCCTCCACCAGCGCCCGTCGACCAGCCACATAGAGGCCTGTCGCTGGTGGCTCGAGCAGGAAATTGAACTTGTGTCACCGCATATCATCGTGGCGCTGGGCGCAGTCGCCGCACGCGCCGTTTTTGGCAAGCCCGTCAAGATCGCAGCCGCGCGCGGTCGTCCCATGCAGCACGAAAACCGTCGCATCTTTGTGACCATCCACCCGTCCTATCTGCTGCGTTTACGCGGCAGAAGCGGTTTTGACCGCGAACGGGCGATATTCCTGAAGGACCTCGCTGAAGTTGCGGAGTTCGGGCGCTCCTCCCAAACGTGAAGTTTATTACAGGCTTTTTCTTGGAACATCCTTCAGGCCCCAAGGTTAGGTTTATGTCACGCGCGACAAACTCAACTCCCAGAATCATTGGTTTGGAACCACTGAAAGGAAAGAGAATGGCACAGAATCACACGCAAGGTGGCACACACGAACAACACGTGAAGGCCGGCCAGCAGAGCCACAAGAACGACGGCAAGCAAGCAAGCAGCGGAGGCGGCGGCGACAAGCAGCAGTCATCTTCCCGTGGCGGAACCCACGAACAGCATGTGAAGGCAGGCCAGCAGAGCCATAAGAATTCGTAACTTACCAAAGGGGCGGCCTTGTGCCGCTCCATTTTCAACCCGGACATTGATCCGGAAAGGCCACACCGATGTCGTTCACCCCAGATCCCGACTACGTGCTTCAGCCGGATCAGCTTGTTGAGATGATACCGGCTCTTCGCGCTTTTTCCCGCACATTCTACAGCCAGAAGGAAGATGCTGAAGATCTCGTTCAGGAAACCTTGATGAAAGCACTGGCCAACCGGGAAAAATATACGCCCTATTCACCGCTTAAATCGTGGCTTTTTACGATCATGCGCAACACATTCTGCACCCGGATTCGTATTCAGAAACGCGAAGCACCAGGTGCCGTTGAGTGTGTCTCTCCAATAGCCTCGGTCGAAGCATCGCAGGAACTGACCCTTGAAGCCCATGATGTGCAGACAGCCATGGCGACCCTGCCCCACAAATATCGCCGGGTATTGGCGATGGTGGTGTTGGAAGGGAAGAGCTATGAGCGCACTGCGGAACTTTGCGATTGCTCGATAGGCACGGTGAAAAGCCGCCTGCATCGCGCCCGTCACAAGCTGCACGATATCATGGAGGGAGCCTAAATAGTGTTGTTCAGGCACAGTATCCCGCGCTCTCGCACTGTGGCTCGTGATGTGGATTCAGCACGAGGCATCTTGTCATTTGGTCCTGGACATGGCCAACTGTTTTTAATGAATAAGTCAAGTGATGATATTATGCGTCTATTCTCGGGAAAGCGCATTCTGATTTTTGAAGACGGGTTTCTGCTATCGGAAGAAGCAGCCGCCAGACTGGTGAATGCCGGAGCTATCGTGCTTGGCCCGGTCAGTACTGCCAATCAGGCACTGAATTATCTGGAAACCGGGGCGGTAGACGCTGTCGTTATGGATGTCGCGCTGGAGCCGGACGCCGTGCTCCCGCTCATCGCCCAACTGGAACTGGATGCCATACCCTTTATATTCGCCCTGCCGGAGAACCCAAGACTGGATAGCCAGCGCTTTGCCGGATTCGTGCTGAGTGCCCGCCACAAGGACCTCTCTACAATAGCCGAAGCATTGTTCCTGCGCCGCACTATGGAACAATAGAGCTCTTCCAGATCAGAAAAGGTTCGGCAAAGCAAAGGGTTAAAGCGACCTTTCTTCCCGCATCCCAGGCGGCAAATGGCCTGACTGTTTGCGACAGACCATGGCTCCTCGTCAGGACGTTGCCATCGCAAATTTCATGGTCCCAACTTTTCTCCATCTACTTGTTGCGATTGATTTGCAATGAGAAAAGATGCTTTCTATTTCTATTGTTAGAACGAAGAACATTTGGCTCGAATGTCGGCTAAAAAGTAATATTCGCATTTGTTTAATTTTCAGGGAAGCGCCTCCCCTCGGATGCTTCCTCCCTTTAATCTGTGCACCCATTCGCCCCTGCGCCCTCGCGCGGGGGCCTTTTCGCATATCTTGCGCGCAAGAGACCGCTAAAAAGAGCCTGCGTCGTACTCGGAGAAAGAAGTCTTCTTCGACTGTTTGGTGCATCGGCCCAAAAATCGATTCCGGTTTGCCGGCCGATGCTGCGAAGTCGATAAAAGGTTCCCGAGAGACCTCAGCGATTGTAGGTACACACCTTCCCGCTGATCGAGCAGCGCCTTTAATTGCCGCGCCATTTCCAGGACGATTATATCTCGGCACCATAAGACACTCTCTGAAAAATGGTTCGGCTTCGATATCACCCCTCTGTGAGCGGGATTGAATACAAGCTTTCGCTTCGCCGGATTGATCCGACGAGCCTGTTGTGTTCTTACAAATCCTATTACCAGCACCGAGTATCTCCCATGACGTCCCGAAAAGCCTACCATGCCCAAGCCCTGAATTATGTCGAAAGCGGTCAACTGGCAGGCGACCTCGGGCGCCTGGTGGCCCGCCGCTCCATCAGCCAATCCGAAGGCACCCCAGATGCATTGCGCGCCTATCTGACAGACGACATCAGCCCGCTGCTTCGAGGCTATGGCTTCGATACGACGGTCTACGATAATCCGCTGCCTGACGGTCCCCCGCTGATGATCGCCCGATATCTTGAGGACGCGGCTCTGCCAACCATCCTTGTTTACGGCCATGGGGATGTCTGCAACGGCGAAGCACATCGCTGGCGCGCGGGCCTGCATCCATTTGAGTTGGTGCAGGAAGATGACCGCCTCTACGGGCGCGGCACTGCTGACAACAAGATCCAGCATCTGATCAACATCACTGCCCTTGGCCTGCTGCTCAAGGCGAAGGGGAAGCTTGGATTCAATGTCAAGTTCATATTGGAAATGGGCGAGGAAACCGGCTCTCCCGGCTTGCGAGAGTTCCTTGAAATGAAGCGCGGCGAACTCGCGGCAGATGTATTGATCGCTTCCGATGGACCGCGCCTTTCACCTGCTATTCCAACTGTTTTCATGGGTTCCCGCGGAGCGGTTGATATCGACTTTACGGTGCGGCTACGAGACGAGGATCATCATTCCGGCAACTTTGGCGGGCTTCTGGCCGATCCCGGGATCATTCTGGCGCATGCTCTGGCAAGCATTACGGACAGCCGGGGCCAGATAAAAATTCCCGAGTGGCGTCCAGACAGCCTGTCGAACGAGGTACGCGCTGCGTTGGCAGACCTACCCTATCGTCAGCATGATCCCGAATGGGGCGAAGAAGCCCTGACCCCTTCAGAACGGGTCTTTGGCTGGAATTCCTTCGCGGTTCTTGCCCTGTCTTCGGGAACGATCGATGCACCCCAATCGGCAATTTCAACAACGGCGCGAGCTGTCGGCCAGTTGCGTTTCGTGGTCGGAACGGACATGGACGACATCGTGCCTGCTCTCAGACGTCATCTGGATGCACACGGCTTCAACAGGGTAGATGTCTCGTGCCGTGGCGAAGCATTCAAGGCGACGCGTTCCGCGCTCGATCACCCCTGGGTGACTTTTGTCTGCAGCTCAATTGCGCGAAGCATCGGACAACGACCGCATATTTTACCCAATCTGGCCGGCTCACTGCCAAATGACATGTTTACCGATATTCTTGGTTTGCCCACCATATGGGTGCCGCACAGTTATGCCGAATGCTGTCAGCACGGACCAAACGAACATGCGCTACTCTCGATCGCGCGACAGGGCATGCAAATCATGACGGATTTGTTTCTCGATATCGGAGCCGCCACCGACACAGCCCGTATCGGCCCAGACGGTTTCCAAACATCGTAATCATGAACCCTCATGGTTGCGATGTGAAACTTGCGTTCGACCCGGTGTGCTTGTCACCAGGCAAGCTTAGGCACCGCGTCCAACAGCATCCGCGTATATGGTTGCCGTGGCGCGGCGAATATATCAGAAACAGCGCCTTCCTCGACAATCTTGCCGTGGTGCATGACGACGACCCGGTCGCAAAGATGGCGCACCACGGACAGATCATGGCTGATGAAAAGCAAAGTCAGGTTGAGGCTTTTCCGCAGTTCAAGCAGCAGGTTGATAACCTGCGCCTGAATCGAAACGTCAAGCGAAGCCACGGGTTCATCGCAAACGATCAGTTCCGGCTGCATTGCCAGCGCCCGTGCTATGGCGATGCGCTGTCGTTGCCCACCCGAAAACTGGTGAGGATAACGGTCGGCCAATGAAGGATCGAAGGCAACCGATTTCAGCCAGCCATTGACGTAATCTCGTGCGTCTTTCTTGGTGCAAAACCCGTGGGCGATGGGTCCCTCGGCAACTGACTGGAATATGGTGCGGCGCGGATCGAGAGAGGCAAAGGGGTCCTGAAAGATCATTTGGACGGACGTCCCGATCTTGCGCTCATTCTCCCGTAGTTTGCGACCATCTACCTGAACATTTCCAGATGTGGGCGTGGAGATGCCGCATATGATGCGGCCCAGCGTCGACTTTCCCGAACCGGATTCGCCGACAAGACCCAGCACTTCGCCGCGCGCAATCGTTAGATTTGCCGACTGGACTGCACGGACCGCGTGCGGCGGTTTCGCCAGACCGAGCCGCTGCGCGAAACGGCCAAGCGAACCGACCGGCTTTTGGAAAACCATTGTGACATCCTTGGCGGTCACGAAGTTCGGATTGGGTTCGGCCGGCTTGCCGATCTTTGCTTGCGCGGCAGAAAAATGCCCAACGCTCTCGGTTGCGTTTGAGGTCAGGAGCTCTCCGGGTTGCTTTCGCGACGGCAGGGCGTCCAGCAGTCCCTTTGTGTAAGGATGTTGGGGGGATCCCAGAACATCGGCAACATTCCCTTTCTCGACGATCTTGCCAAGCCGCATGACGGCAATTTTTTGCGAAATCGAGGCAATTGTCGCGAGATCATGGCTGATCCAGATCATCGAAATGCCGAGTTCGGCAACGAGGGCCTTAACCTCTTTCAGGATTTCAGCCTGTACAGACACGTCGAGCGCTGTCGTCGGTTCGTCTGCGATGACCAGTTTCGGCTTGTGAAGCAAAGCGATGGCAATCGCCACTCGCTGACGCATGCCGCCAGAAAATTCGTGCGGATACTGATCGACCTTCTTTTCCGGCTCAACGATGCGCACGCGGGCCAGTGCTTCAACGGCTCTGCGGCGCACTTCCGCATCCGAGGCCTTTTCATGGGCACGGATCGCCATGGCGATCTGGTCGATCACCTTGAGAACCGGATTGAGGGTCATCATCGGGTCTTGAAAGACCATCGAGATTTCCCGGCCACGCATGCGGCGCAACTGGCTTTCCGGCAGTCCGACCAGTTCCTTGCCTTCAAACCGGATGGAGCTGCCGGATTGAATTTTGCCCGGCTTGTCGATCAGTCCGATAAGCGAGAAGCCGGTGATCGACTTGCCGGACCCGGATTCTCCCACCAAGCCGAGGATCTCGCCCCTGCCTAGCTCGAATGAAATGCCATCGACGGATTTCACTATGCCGCGGTCGGTCTCGAAATAGGTTCGCAGGTTATCGACATGTAACAGAGCGGTCATTTGCGCAACCTCGGGTTCAATATATCCCTGATCTGGTCGCCCATGAGATTGATGGCCATGATCAGAACGATTAGTGCAACGCCCGGATAAATGGAAATCCAGTAGCGGCCTGACAGAAGATATTGGAAGCCGTTGGCGATCAGCATGCCCAGGGATGGTTCCGTCGGAGGAAGGCCAACGCCGAGGAACGAGAGCGTTGCTTCAAGCGAGATGGCTGACGCGACCTGCACAGTCGCAACGACAATAAGCGGCGGCAGGGAGTTGGGCAGGATATGTCTTGTCACCACGTGCCAGCCGCTCATTGGCACCGAAAGCGCGGCCTGCACGTAATCCTTCTGCCGTTCCGCAGAGGCAGCGCCGTGTGCAGTGCGCACGAAATAGGCATATTGGGCGAAGACGAGGGCCAGAATAAGCTGCCATTTCCCCTGCCCGAGCACAGCCGCGACCACGAAAGCCAAAAGGATCGCGGGAAACGACAATTGCACATCGACAAGACGCATGATGAACGTCTCTGTCCTTCCGCCAAGATAGGCAGCAAAGCAGCCGACAACCGCGCCAAGGCTGAACGCGATAGCGCCTGCGATCAGCCCCATTTCGAGCGATATGCGCAAGCCGTAGATAATAGCGGACAACAGGTCGCGTCCCTGGCTGTCCGAACCGAGCAGATAGTGCATGCCGCCAGCGCCCACATAACCCGGAGGACGGCGCGCATCGCGCAGCACCAGCGACTTGAGGTCGTAGGGATCTTGCGGCGTAATCCACGGTGCGAATATGGCCAGCAATGCAATGATGGTGACCACCGCCAGCGCGATAACCGCCACCTTGTTTCTTGAAAAAGCCCGCCAGAACTCCCTCACAGGAGATGTGCCGACTGTTGCAGCGATGGGTTGAGTTGATACTGTTTCAGTCATCTCAGCGACCTTTCTGGCGCAGACGCGGATCAAGGGCTGCATAAGCCAGATCGACGCACAGGTTGATGACGACAAAAAGTATGGCAACCATCATCAGATAGGCGACCATGACAGGGCGATCGAGCGACGCGATGGAGTCGACGATGAGCTTTCCAAGTCCCGGCCAATTGAAAATGGTTTCCGTGACGAGAGCAAATGCAAGCGTCGAGCCGAGTTCCAGACCGAACACCGTAACGAGCGGAATGGAGATCAGTTTCAAGACATGCCGGCGCAGAATTACATGTTCAGGGATGCCAGCGGCGCGGGCAAATTTAATCGTGTCGGTGGTCATGATTTCACGGGTGCCCGCTGCTGCCAGGCGGCACATCATCGCCATCTTGAACAATGCCAGATTGAAAACCGGCAGCAGGAGATGCGACCAGCCATCCCGGGTCAGAAACGAAAACGGAATTCCGAAAATATCGGCGGCCGCTCCCCGGCCGCCAGCGGGCAGCAGACCGAGCTGAACCGCAAACACCATGATCAGCATCAATCCGATCCAGAAGGTGGGCACGGAAAAGCCGAGTATAGAGCCGGCCATGATCAGCTTTGAAACAATGCCGTCCGGTTTGTAGCCAGCATAAACGCCTAAAGGAATGCCGATCAGGGAGGCCAGCAAAACGGCGATAACGGCAAGTTCCAGCGTGGCGGGCAGCCGCTGGGCAATCAATTCGCTGACCGGCATGTTGAACACGAATGATCTGCCGAAATCTCCGCTGACGGTCTTGGCGACGAAGTCGGCATATTGTTTCCAGAGCGGTTGATTGAGACCATATTCCTCGATAACCCGCTGGCGGATTTCGTGCGTCACATCCGGCGAGATAAGCACGTCAATGGGATTGCCGATGACGTAAACGCCAATGAACACGAGAAGGGACATGACTACCAGGACGATGAGCGCCTGTCCTGACCTGCGCAGAATGAATGAGGCCATTGGCTTTTCTCTGGTTAGAGCATTTCCCGCAAAAGTGCGAAGCGGCTTTGCGTAGGATAATGCGAGAACAAATAGTCAGACCGGTTCCGGCGATTTCGTGGTGACCGGAACCGATCTGCCGCACCGGCTCAAAATCGGGATCGATTTTGGAAAGCCGATGCATGGGTTTAAAACTGGAACGACATTCGTGCACCCAGATGGACGTATGGCGCCCTAATGCCAGTCATGCTCGATCTCGTGGCGGGTTTCCTCAACAGCCACTTTCCAGATTTCCATCATGTCCTGATCGGGCCGCTGAAAGACGCCGTGATAGTTGCCCTCTGCAATGCGTTCGCGCTTTCTGCCTGCATCGACCCGCGCGGACGCGGCAAAATCGATGCGCTCCTTCTTGAAATTGGGGATCGGCGCACCTTCCAGACGGGTCCACGGAAAGTTTTCCATCCAGCTGGCATGGCTGGCGGCAGGGTCTATCTCCAACACTTTTGCCATGGTTTTCGGAGCGCGCCACCAGTCATGAAGCTTGACCGAACTATCCCGATGGCTGTTCATCCATTCCGAAAGGAGCGGGTTGATCGGCGTATTGCCGCCATGGCCATTAACGATCAGGATGCGGCGGAAACCTGCATGGTAAACGCTGTTCAGAATATCCTCGATCACATTGATGTAGGTCCGTAGCGTCAACGTAATTGTACCGGGGAAATCAGCGAAGCCGGAGGCCATCCCATAGGGCAGGCAAGGAAACACCGGCACGCCTGTTGGTTCGGTTGCCTCCACCGCGACCCGTTCAGCCAGAATCATATCAGTCGCAAGGCTCAGATAGGCGTGTTGCTCGACGGACCCGATCGGGATCACACAGCGATCATCCTCCTTCACACGTGCTTCGACCTGCGACCAATGCATGTCCTGAATACGCATTTTCGTCTCCTGCAATTTTCCGATTGGCAACCAGTGCGCGCTTACCCCTTGAGAAGAAGCTGAACGACGGCGTCCCCATATTTTAATTTTTAATTCGGTTCCATTAGGAACAAAAAAATAGAGTTGACGCAAGATTATTTTTAAATATCGTTCCAAATAGTACTAATTGGAAAATCTTCGAGGATTTGCCGATGGACGATCTGTTGCGTACAGCCCTTTATGAAGGGCGTGCCGGGAGGGAGGAGCCGGGGCTGTCGAGCCTTTCGGAAGGTGACCCCCTTTATCCCAAGCTTTGGCGAAATCCGTGCTGGCTTTCCTTCCGATTGAACTATCTGGCGTTGCGGTTCAACAATCCTGTCTACGGATTGATCCAGCAGCAGCTCGGCCTGTTGCGCCCGGAATTTGTTGTGCTCTGGTCGCTTTACCTGAGCGACGAACTGACCCTGACCGAAGTCGTGCGCTCGTCCGGCTTTCCGAAAAATACGTTGAGCCGCGCCGTGAACAAGCTGGACACGCTGGGTATGATCAGCCGCGATCTCGACCCCATTGATCAGCGCCGCGTTGCATTAAGGCTGACAGAAAAAGGGCGCTCCGCCGTTGAAGCTGTCGAGGGCCGGATGATGGATCACGAGCGGATCATGCTCGAATGCCTGTCACCCGCCGAACGTTTAAACCTGTCCGAAATTCTGACCAAGCTGGTGGTGGCCTCTGAAAACTGGCCGCAACAGCTCGCTGCCGATTCAGAAGCGGCCGAGGGCGAAGATAACTGAGAAAGCCTGTACCGACCGATAAGGGTAGGCCCGCTGGCCGCGGATTTTACTGATGATCAATACAATGAGAAAAGGGGAATAGGATGACCATTCGCGCGATATTCAACACCGCCTTGCTGGCATCAACACTGATGATGCCGCTGTCTGCGATGGCAGCCGATCTCGTCATTGCGACGAAATCCGGGCCAGCTTCGATGGACCCGCATTTTACGGCAACCTCCGCGAACGCCGAAGCGACCAAGCATGTCTTCGACACGCTTTTGAAATCAGGCAACAAGCTTGAAGTGGAGCCATCACTGGCGGTGAGCTGGAAGCCAGTCGATGAGACGACGTGGGAATTCAAGCTGCGTGAAGGTGTCAAATTCCATGATGGTTCGGATTTCACCGCCGAGGACGTCAAGTTCTCGATTGAGCGCATTCCCAATGTGACAGGGCCAAATCCTTCCACCATTTATGTTCGCCGGGTGAAGGGTGTGGAAGTGGTTGATCCGCTGACTGTCCGTGTGACCACAGTTGGATCCGCGCCGACTTTGCCAAATGATTTCGTGCGTCTGTTTATTGTTTCCCACAAGGCTGCGGCAGATTATTCGACCAAGGAAACGGCTGCCGACGGCTTCAATTCAGGCAAGGCTACAATCGGTACCGGCCCTTACAAGTTTGTCAAATGGGCTCCCACGCAGGATCTGGTGCTGGAAAAGTTCGACGGTTATTGGGGTGGCGCCCAGCCGTGGGACCAGGTGGTGCGCAAGGAAATTCCAAATGATGCCGCCCGCGTCGCCCAGCTGAAGGCCGGGCAGGTTGACCTGATATCCAAGGTCCCCTCGACCGATCTTGCGGCATTGGAATCCGATCCGAAGCTGGAAGTCGTGAAGGACGAGTCCGTCTATATTCCCTATCTGGAGTTCGATTTCCGCAAGGAAACGCCAATGGTCTGGGACAAGTCCGGCAAGAAACTGGAAAAGAATCCGTTCCTCGACCCGCGCGTGCGTGAGGCATTCGATCTGGCCATTGATCGCCAGACAATCACGGAAGTCGCGCTGGAAGGCATGGGCTCGGTTCCGACGCAAATGGTGGCTTCCAATATCTTTGGCTACAACAAGGATATCGCTCCGGCTGCATATGACGTCGAGAAGGCTGCCAAGTTGATGGCAGATGCCGGTTATCCTGACGGTTTCAAGGTGTCGCTGAACTATGCCAATGACCGTATGCCGATGGAACTGGGCCCGACAATTGCCCAGTTGTTGGCCGCGATCAATGTTCAGGTCGATGTCAGCGGCGTTCCTGCGGCCGTGTTCAATCCGGCCAAGACGCGTGGAGATTATTCCCTTTACATGGCCTCCTGGGGCACGCTGACGGGTGAATCCAACTACATGCTTTCTTCACTGATGCATACCAATGATCCGGAAAAATCACTGGGCGCTTTCAACACGCGTGGATATTCTAACCCGGAAATGGACAAACTGATTGAAGATGCTGGCAGTGAAATGGACGAGGCCAAGCGCGGTGCTCTCCTTGAAAAGGCCAATCTGCTTGTTTCGACAGACAGGCCGGACCTGCCGCTCGCCGTGAACATGTCGGCATGGGGCGTGAAAAAGGACAAGATTTCCTATACGCCACGCTCCGATGAAGACACTTTGGCGATGGACATCAAGCCGAAATAAGAACAATCTCTGCTGGCGGCTTAAGGGCCGCCGGACTGCTTTCATTCTTGCCCATGCGCATGTCACCAAGGCGTTGGCGCAGCGTCCCGGCTTCTGATACGGACCACTTCAGCACCGCTTCTGCAGCTATCACATATGAGCCACTGGCAGAACGTTCCGGTTTGCTCCAGCAGGAAAGCCCCGGTTGTTACCGGGGCCTTGATGTGTGTGAGGCTATGTTTTGGTCTACCACTTGACCTTGAAGCCGATATTGCCCTTGAGGGTGTAGCTGTCGGCGAAGTGGTTGAGGGATGTGTTGATGGAGCCTTCGCCATAGAGGGCGTATTTGTTGTCGGCCCAGGCATACGTGCCGCCGGCGCCGATGCCGCCCCAGGTGTTGTCGCTGTCTGTGGCCATATGCGTGCCCGCATAGTTCGTGCGGGCATTGCCCATCAGTTCCTGATAGAGATTGGCAATACCGTAGACCGACGTGTTGACCATCAGGCCGTCCTCGCCCTTCCAGCTATTGGCATAGTTGGCGGCAAGGCCGAGACGCGCCGTCAGGCTGTCGCCGTCGCGGTTGGAGATGCGCGCGCCATAGCTGTCATGGAACGTATCGAAGTCGACCGATGACCACATCAGCTGCGCCTGCGGCGTCAGCGACCAGTTCGGGTCGAGGACGATGCGCTGGCCTGCTTCCAGGCTCAAGGCATAGCCAAAGCCCCGGTTGCCATCTTTCAGCGTCGGGTTGACCGCATCGACACCAAGGTCGCTGTCATACCAGTTGGCCTGTGCCTGCGCATCGAGATAAAAGCCCGAATTGCCGTACCAGGTCGCGGTTGCACCCAGCCCCCAGCCCTGCGTGTCGATGGAGCCAGAACCGTCACCGGTCCGGTTGTCGATGCTGGAATGGGCATTGCCATATTGCCCGGTGATCCCGGCGATCAGCCGTCCGGTCTCGTCTTCATAGAACTGGCCGTCAACACCAGCCTGCAGGATGACGGTGTCGATATCCTGATGCAGGTTGCCCGCTGTCGAGCCGTTTTCCAGACGGTTATGCGCCCCTTCGATACGGCCCCAGACTGCCTTGCTGTCGGTCCCGCCGCTCTGGGTGCCGCTCTGGTTGACAGACAGGCCGCCCAGATAACGTTCGCCCACGCGCTGCTGCAAGGTCGGCAGCTTGTTCAACGCCTGCAAGGTCGAAGTGTAGGATTCATAGACCGGAGCAGCCGGGCTGAAGCGCTCGGGCGGACAGGTGTTGGTTGCGTGGCAGTCCGGATCCGGGCCCGGACCCGGCTTCTCATACTGGCTGACCAGATACCAGTTGCCGTCATCGGGCGTGCCGGTGCTTCCCTTGCGCAGCGTATAGGCATAGGCGGAATCGGTCATGATCGCCTGCTGGCCGTCCTTGGTGGTGTAATCGCCCAGAAGCGTAAACTGCCCATCCGAAGCCCCGCCGACCGAGATGATCTCGATGCCATTGACGGTCTGTGCGCCAAAACCATTACGGTTGGTGATGCCGACCTTGCTGGTGCCCGACGTATCGCCGCCGACAATCAACCTGTCAGCCAGCGAATTGTCGTCGCCAAGCTCGGCCGACATATGCAGCGTGCCGCCATTGCCGGTATAATCGCCCGACACATTCAACACCGTGCCGCCGTTGCCGCCGAAGATGACATCGCCGCCATTGGCAAGACTTGCCATCGCCGTGTCGAAACCGCCAAGCTCGATCGAAGCGCCGCTGGCAACCTTATAGCCGGAAGCCCCCGAGAAGCCGCCTGCAGCGCCTTGCACCAGAGCGCCCCTGTTGACCGCCGTGGTGCCGGAATAGTCGTTCTCACCATAAAGCACCAGATCGCCATCGCCGTTCTTGGTGATCCCGCCGGCACCGGAGATGATACCGGAGAAGTCGCCATGCAGGGTCTGGTTCAGCGTCAGCGTGCCCGCGCCAAGCTCGATATTGCCATCGCCGGACGTCTCGCCGACCAGATTGCCGACCGTTTCGTTGAAGTCTGCAAGATCAAGCGTCGCCCCGCCCTTCACCGTCACAGTACCCGAACCGAAGGCATTGTCGGCAATTCCGGCCTTGGCCGTGCCGCCCTTGACCGTCAGCCCGCCGCTGAACGTGTTGTCGCCAGTAAAGGTGGTGATGCCGGTGCCGTCCTTGGTCACCGCGCCGATACCGCTCACCTTGTTGGTGAGCGTAAAATCCTGGTCCTTGTTGATGACCAGATTGCCATGGCCAAACCGGGTGCTGGCGAGAATGATGTTGTCGCTGTCATCAATGCTGCCTCCATCGCCGAGTGTCAGCGTTCCCTGCGTGACCGTCGTGTCACCGCTATAGGTGTTCTGCCCCGTCAGAATGAGATTGCCCAGGCCGAATTTGTACAGCCCTTCATTGCCCTGAAGAACCGAATTGATCTCGGCGGAAATATTGACGCTGTCTACCGAACCATTGCCGACGATGATGACCGGATCGCCATCACCGCCAAGCGTGATCGGACCACCGCTCAGCCTGTAGCCGGTATTCATGAACTGCATGCCGTTGACGCTTGGCGTGAAACCGCCATCAATGACAACATTGCCGCCATTCTGCCCGGTGCTTGGATCATTGGCAAAGACGGCAAAACTGTTATTGCGCCAGTTAGAGTTCGCTGTCCCGTCAATACCGGTCCAGTTGGTATTGGTACCATCCCATGTGCCGTCACCGCCCTGAATGATACCGTCGTTCTGCGGACCATTGCCATCCCAAAAGAAGAAGTCGCGGCCTGCAGTGCTGACGATATTGACCTGGTGTTGGATCGATGTCTGTAACTCGAAGTCGGATGGATCGTCGCCGGCGGGCACACCGCCGATGGTCATGCCATTATTGGTCAGATTGCCGGAATAGTTGAAAATGCGATAGA
This sequence comes from Hyphomicrobiales bacterium, assembly GCA_900473915.1. Classification (GTDB taxonomy): domain Bacteria; phylum Pseudomonadota; class Alphaproteobacteria; order Rhizobiales; family Rhizobiaceae; genus Brucella. Next base: position 98,662 of record UCNG01000006.1, read on the forward strand.
CGCCAGCGCCTATCACGCTGTCCCGATCGATATTGAGTGTTCCGCTGATGGTCAGATCGCCGGTGACATCGAACAGGGCCTGCGTTGATGGCCCGCCATTCAGCGTCACATCGACCTGACTGGTATTGCCAAGTATCAGCCCCTGTTTGAAGGCTAGCTGCTGCCCCGTCTGGCCGAACAGATTGCCGCCATCGGCAATTGTGGTTGCGCCGCCAATCGTGCCCTCGCCGCCGAGGGCAGCACCCGAAGCGACATGGACCGTACCGGTGCCGTCGCCAAGCTTGCCGCCGTCAAGGCGCAGCCTCCCGGCATTGACATCCGTATTGCCCTTGAAACCGCTGCTGTCGCCCAAAAGCGCCAGCGTGCCGTCACCCGATTTGGTCAAGCTGCCCGAACCAGTGAAGACATTCGACAGCGTAAACACATTGTTGGCATCAGCAATGTCGAAGCCGCCGCCATTGGTGCCCCAGTTGATCAACTTGGTGGTGCCGTTGAAATGCGTGCCGGTCACCCGCAGCGTGCCGCCATCAAAATTGAGCGCGCCCGAACCGAGGTTATCTTCCTGCCTGACCGAAATCACGCCAGCGTTAAGATAAGTATCGCCATAGCTGTTATTGCCCGAAAGCACCAGCGTGCCGGTGCCCATCTGCGTCACGCTGCCTGTGCCGTCGATCGCGCCGGAAAGCGCGGTTGTGCCAGTGTTATCGACCACAAGATCGCCGCCCGTCAGGGCGATATCGCCAACAATCGCACCATCCGTGGTGCCGTCGCCCAGTTGCAGAATGCCGCCCAAAACCGTCGTCCCGCCCGTATAGCCGTTATCCGCCGTCAGGACCAATATGCCAGCACCGGATTTGGTCAGCGCGCCGCCTGAAGCAAGCTTCTGGCCGACCGTAAACGTGTTGCCCGCATCGGCAATGTCAAACCCGCCGCCCTCACTGCCCCAGTTGATCGTGCGGCTGGTCTCATTAAAATCGGTACCGGTGATCTGCAAGATGCCGCCATCGAAATCGAGCGCAACCGTCGCATCGCCAAGGTTTTTCTCCGAGCCGACCGAAAGCGTGCCGCCATTGATGTTCAGCGTGCCGGTAAAGCCGGAATTATCTGCCGTCAGGCTCGTTAAACCAGCGAGCTGGTTAATCGTCCCAACACCGGAAATCGACGGGTCAAATCTATAGTTGGTATCCGTATGATTGAAGTTGATCCTGCCTGTGCCACCAGTGCCGACGCCACCTACGCCGATGATAACAGACTGGGCCCGCAACTGCCCGGCCCCAGCAGCTGATTCCCCAACAGCACCACCAATATTCAAAGTGCCGCTGCCACCAAGACGTCCCACCTCAACTTTACCCTGCCCTTTGTCACCTTGGGTAACAATTGCACCATTACTGATGGTCAACGTGCCAGTTTGTGCGCTCCCTATTTTTGTCTCCGAGCTAATGTCAATCCAAGTCGAACCGACCCCGTCGACGACGACCGTGCCGGTAGTGCCATCGATCAAGCCGTCGCCGGTGCCGGTGCCAATTGTAGAATATGGCGCCACACCACCAAGAGTACCACTGGTTACTGCGCCGCCTCCACGGATGATCAAGGTGCCATACGCTGTTCGCCCACTACTGCGGCCTATCTCCAGCTTGCCACTAAGCATCAACGATGACCCTTGTCCGTCGACCGTCACATACCCCTGAGACCCCCGAGTCCCCGAATGACCTATGTTCCCGTCGGTGCCAGAAACCGTGCCGCCATTTGTAATGTTCAACGTGCCATCGCCGTGGCCAATTCCGACAGACACCCCGTCCCTGATACCCAGAGATGAGCCCGCCCCATCAACAGTAACGACGCCGACCCCCCCCCATTTACCTACGCTTGCGGTTGAGCCGCCGACTGAGAGGCCGCCCTTCACGGTGACTTGCGCGCCTGAATTGACATTGAGGGCACCACCGTCAGTGCCTCCAACGTTGAGACTGCCATCAACCTGCCAACCTGAATCATGGGTGCCCGGAACAGTCTCTGTCTTGCCGCCATCAATTGTGTAGTCAGCAGCAAAAGCAGGCTGCACCATGCCTGCGCCGAGCCCCCCGACCACGAGCGCCAGCACGGAAGCGCCTGCGCGCAAGCTGCGTTTGAACGGAACCGCCAAAGGCGAACGGGTTGACAGTGCTGGCTGTCTCGAACGGTCAATCATCTTGTCTTCCAAACTTGCTTCAAAAAAATCGATGCGCATGAATGCTCAGCCGGCAGATGGCTCTTACCGAGCCAACCGTCACCGGCTGCTATGTGCGAAAACATCGCCCCCGCCTGCATCCGCCAGACAAGGCGCGTCATTTCACGCAAGAACAATAAAAATTTCTGTCCCGATTTTCAGCTTATACACGCCAGACAATAAATATCAATTAATCAGTACGAGTTCTATTTACGTTGTTGATAAGAATTAGTTTAGAAGAAGCTAAATTATTTAGGATTACATGATGATAGTTTGATACACTTACTATCATCGCCTCGCATCAACAGGACTTCAATTTAGGAATTGCTTAAAATATGACAGGCAGAGCCGAAGACCCGGTTGCACGAGCATGAGATCAAGATCGCCGCAGTCAATGCGCCGATGCCTGTTGCCCAGTCTCCCGTTCCCTCCGAAGGTTGGGTTCGCCGCATGATCCTGCGCGTCAAAGCAGGAACAAATGGCCGTCCTTCGTTAGAGCGCGTTTCGATCTGATTGGATCAGATCGGCGCTCTAACTTATTCAATTTCAAGCATAATCATATCGATCCTCGTTTCACTCCGGTCGGATTATGCTCTAATTCCTCACCGGTAAATATCGTAATTGTCTTCCGGCGGCAGTTGGCTGCGGCTTCTCGCATAACCATGTCCTGCATAGGTTGCCGCAGCGATGATGCCCGGAGAAAGACAGTCACCGATGCGCTCGACCGTTTCCAAACCGTGATCCATCCAGTGATGTTTCAAGGCTACCAGATCGTGCCAGAGCTGATCGTTTGGCAGGCGCGACGTGACCGGAACCAGTATCGCGCAATCGACAGTGCGGATTTTGCCGGAATAAACGCAGGCAATATCAAGCGCATCCTTCCGGCGTCCAGCAAGCTGATGCAACGGGACAAGCTCGACGCCCCTTTCAATCAGGCGGCGCTGCACGCGGCCTTGCTCGAGCGTGTGTTCGGTCCAGGGCGCGACAATCGCGGTAGGAGTGACAAAAGTCACGGCTCGTCCCGACGCTGCAATGAGTTCTGCGAGAACGCTCGCCATATAATAGCGGTCGTCATCGAAGATCACGACCGGCCCATCGTTCGCAAGCGCATCCACGCCGTTTTCGAGCAGCGCGTTGACGCTGACAATCGCACCCTCGGCGAGATAATCGAGCGGTTCACGATGAACCCGGCCAACTCCATCGTCCCGCCAGCGCGCGCCGGTAGCAATCGCCACATGCGGGACGCCGTAAGAAAGAACATCTTCCGCACTAAGCCGGCTATCGAGATAGAGTTGCGCGTTGGGCGCCTGTCGCAACTGGCCAAGACGCCAGTCGCGCACGCGGCCCCAGGCAGCGAGGCCAGGAAGGCGACATTCCTGCGCAACGCGGCCACCCCATTCCTGTGCCGCATCAGCCAGCATCACATCCGCGCCGCGCTGCGCCGTGGCTCGCGCCGCTTCCAACCCGGCGGGTCCGCCGCCGATAACGAGTACGGATTGCGGCGCCTCAAGAGGCGGGATAATTTCCGGGTGCCAGCCCTTGCGCCATTCTTCGCCAATGGTCGGGTTTTGCGTACAGCGCATCGGTGCCACCGTGTTGTCACTGGCCGTGCAGATGTTGCAGCCGATGCACTCGCGTATGTCGTCGATGCGGCCATCGCGAATTTTCGCTGGCAGGAAGGGATCGGCAATCGACGGGCGTGCCGCGCCTATCAGATCGAAAATGCCTTTTTTGATCGCACGCACCATCGCGTCGGGAGACGTATAACGCCCTACCCCCACAACGGGTTTTGAGGTGAGAGGTTTTACAAAGGAGACGAACTCCTCCTGAAAGCCCTCCTGCGAAAACCGGGAGGTTTGGCTGTCATTCGACCAGTTGGAGAGGTTGACGTCCCAGAGATCGGGTTCGTCGGCAAGCGCCGCTACAACATCGCGCCCTTCACCATCGTGGGTCAGACCATCGGCGCCCAAAAACTCCTCAACGGCAAAACGCACCGCAATGGCGCATTTATCGCTCACGGCGTCGCGCGTATCAGCGATTACCTCCCGGAAAAGGCGGAGGCGGTTTTCAAAGCTGCCGCCATATTCATCAGTGCGCTTGTTGTAACGGCTGAGCAGAAAATGCTGCAGCAGGGTCATGTCATGACCGGCATAGACATAAATGATGTCGAAGCCCGCGCGCTTGGCGCGCAATGCGGCATCGCGATGCCATTTGCGGAATTGAGCTATGTCGCTTTTATCCATGGCACGCGCCTGAACCGGATCTTCCACGTCAACCATGATATCCGATGGCCCAATCGGCGAAAGCCGCGTCAAGCGGTTGGCGATATGGATGCCGTTGTGCACAAGCTGGATCGCTGCGAGGCTTCCCTGTTCATGCACGGCATCGGTCAACTGGAGAAGGCGCGGAATGTCCTTGTCGTCCCACAGCCTGCCCTGATTGGACGGGGTGATATCAGAGGTGGGGTGGATTTCGGTTTCCTGCGTGGCGACGACGCCCCAGCCGCCCTCTGCCTTCATCCGCCGCATATGGCGGTCGGCGTCAGGATAGCGATGCCCCATGCCGCTGCAATGCGGCACCTGATAAAAGCGGTTGGGCGCGGTGACCGGACCAATCTTGATGGGTTCGAACAATATATCGTAACGTGGCTCGCGCATGGGCATTGTTCCATTGTTCCATTGTTCCGGAAAGCGGACCGTGGGGTCCGCCCTCGCCGGCTCATGACTATCGATGGCGTGTCGGGTGAGGTTTTCAGCTTGGCCGATCGACCGGGAGGCATTGACAGGTTTGCAAGGCAGGGCCGCGACCTTTGCCGCCGCGCATCGCTTCGCACTTTTACTGAAAATGCTCCTCCGCCTGATCGTATTCCCCTGCTGCCTTGCCGGCACTCTTGTTGGGCAATCGCCTATGCCGGAAGCTATACATATTCAATGTTATTATGCAAGTGCATAATTACGGGCACCGTCCTTGCCTTTGCCGTCATATATGCGACAGATGTAGCCGAAGGAGAATTTGCGCTTCATGACAGGCTTGTTCAAACGCGCCCCAGAAAGCGAACGCCGCCGCGAGTTGATTGAAGCGACATTGGAATGTATATCCGAGGTCGGCATTCAGGCGACGACCGTGCGTGCCGTTGCGGCTCGCGCGGGCGTGACAAACGGGCTGATACGCCACCACTTTGAAAACAAGGCCAATCTGATTGTCGCAGCATATCGGCGCACGATGGAGCTGATCACGGCCTCCAGCATGGCAATATTGGAAGGGCGAGAGGGGAAACCGCAGCAGCGGCTACTGCAATTCATCAAGGCAACGCTTGAAGGGCAAGCATCCGATGATCGGATGCTGTCGCTTTGGGCCACGTTCATCAGCCAGAATCGCGTGGACCCGATGATTATGGCGGTGCGCGATGAAAGCTATGCAAATCTTCGCCGGGCAACCGAACCGCTTCTCGCCGAAGTTTTCACTGCCGAAGGGCGCGAATTCTCGTCCGCGGAGATCGAGCGCGCCGCCATTTGTGTCCATGCCATCCTGGATGGTCTGTGGCTCGAAGCTTGCCTCGATCAGACGCGCAAGAAAACGGATATGTTTGTGCAGCTCGCCACCGAAATGATCGAGAAAGTTCTGGATACTTCTCTTTCTGACGCATGATCTGCCTCACGGAAAGCGGCGATGTCACGTTCTCGGCCGCAGTACCTGATGCAAAGCCTAGCAAAGCATAGTCGGCGATAGTCTGCCATTTACAGGCAGTAATTTCTGCGCTTGCTCCGAAATGCCGACGGAGCAAGCTCATATCGAGCCAAAAACGCGGCCGAAAAATTTGCGGGAACCGGATAACCACAAGCGACTGCAATTTCGGCTATGGGGAGGTCGGATGTGGCCAGCAGCCTGCACGCGGTGTCCATCCTGATTTCCGTAAGGAAAGCAAAAGGAGTGCAACCTACTTTCTGCCGGAAGAGCCGGGCGAAATGATATTTGCTGATGCAGGCTTCGTTTGCCAAATCCTCAAGTGTCAATTCATCTGCAAATCGCACCGACATGAGCTCAATGACACGCGCGAGGCGGCTGTCAGTGATTATGCCCGCTGAACGATTTTCATCCATCCCCGCATTTATCCCGTAGCGGGTTACGAGATGAACAGCGAGCCATGCCGCAGCAGTTCCTGCATATAATTCATCCACGCCGCTAAGCATCGCCTGCATGAGATTTGCAAACATCTGGGCGATTGCGGGATCGCGTTCGACAAGAACATTGAAGGATGGTGTCTGCGCGGATTGCCCGATGCGGCGCAAATGTTCGAACGCTGCCTGCAATTGTCCATGGGGCAGATAGAGCAACGCACTTTCTGCCATTCGGTTTGGCGCGATGGTCAATCGTCCGCGCGTTGGCTCACCGCCCCTACCCATCCCGATTGAGCCTGGCTGACGAATGGATCGATGCCATCGTCCGCCGCGATACATGTCGAGATCGTAACGCCCTGCTACAGCAAGGCCAATGGTCTGATCGGGCGTGACAATGGAAGAATAGTCGTCCTTTGACGATGTAAACCAGTGACGATCAAGCAGCAGCGATGTCCAGCCGAGTGCCCGGCTCGACTCCTGTCTTACGCTTGGCAGGGCCTTCAAGCAGGCAAGGCTTTGCGTTGCGATCTTATATCCAGGCTCTGTCACAAGCATTTTCCTTTTGGTTCATGCAATGACATCTTGCGCAATTCTTATGCGTCGTTGCGCTTCAATTCACGTGAACTTATGCGCACGCGCAGATCAGTTTATTAGCAGATTCTGATGCAGCTTTGTGATAAAATTCTAATGGAAACACCATGTCCAGAATGAATTCGATGGCACCTGTTTGGATCACAAAAGTCACGGCTAACCGCAGCGCCTATATTGTTGGAGCGGTTATGGCTGATCTGCGTGTCCGGTCTGCTTCAGGCCCCAGGACGGCATCCGCTTTTACTGAATTCGGTGCGCTCTGGTGCGGGCTGGCTACAGGCCCGGTCATGCGCGCTGCCGGATATATGGGCAAGTCGTAATGAAACCAAGTCGGTGTTTGCCCCGCTGACTCCTCGAAAGGAGAATTGCAATGACGAGTGAACCGATCCGCGATCCGGCCAAGGATCGCCTGCTGACGCCGCAGAATTCTGCTTTTATCATTATCGATTACCAGCCGGTACAGGTGAACTCGATCGCCTCCATGGATCGCCAGTTGTTGTTGAACAACATAGCGGGCACGGCAAAGGCTGCCGTCGTCTACGGCTTGCCGATCATCCACTCGACCGTGAACGTGAAAACGGGACTGAACAAACCCCCTGTCCCGCAGGTTCAGAAGGTGTTGGCGGATTATCCCACATATGACCGCACGACGATCAATTCGTGGGAAGACGTCGAGTTCCGCAAGGCTGTGGAAGCAACGGGGCGCAAGAAACTGATCATGACAGCCTTGTGGACGGAGGCGTGTCTGACATTTCCTGCAATCGATGCGCTGGCTGAAGGCTATGAGGTCTATGTTGTGGTCGATGCGGTCGGGGGAACGTCGGTTGCAGCGCACGATGCCGCCTTGCGCCGTATCGAGCAGGCTGGTGGAAAGATGATCAGTGTTGCGCAGCTGTTCTGCGAACTTCAGCGTGACTGGTCGCGTAGCAAGACCGTTCCGGCTTTCATGAATCTCTTCATTGAGACCGGCGGTACGGCAGGCATCCAGTTCTCCTATGATCGAGGCGAATGAGCCGGTCTGAACACATGGCGGCAACCGTTGTCTCCCGGTTGCCGCTCGTCCGGGTTCTGTTGCAAAAATTCGATTGGGACGGACAGGGGCTTATCGCTGGACGCAGTTATGCTGCAAGTGCTGTGAATTATTGTTTGAGTGAAAGCGGTGCGGTTGACCCGAAATTGCCTTGCAGCTTTCGCATCATGTGAACGAACTCAATACCAGTCAGAGTGATGCTGGCGGCGGCTTCGGACTTGAAGCCCAGCATCGACCGGATCCGGCGCTTGACACGGCGGTGATCCTGCTCGATGGCATTGTTCATGTATTTGCTGGATCGGATAGCGATGGGTCCTCCGGCCTGCCGCAACGGTTTTCCGCATCGCACAGCATGATGGCCATGCGGTTGGTCTGGCTGCCGTCAATGGTGATCCGCTCCGGCTTGCCATGGCGCGCCAGAGCCTTGCGCAGAAAGCGCTTCGCGGCCTGGAGATCGCGGTTTGCGGTGAAGTAGAACTCGACCGTATCGCCATAGTTGTCGAGGGCGCGATACAGATAAAACCACGCGCCTTTGACCTTTACAGAAGTCTCGTCGAGGTTCCATTGCCGCGGGACCTCGCCTTTTCTCCGATTGAAGCAGTCAAGCAGCTTGGGGCTGAAATGCAAAACCCGAGCTTCAAGCCCAATCAAAATTGGCGGATCGTCTCACGCACCTGATCATCAATATGATCCGTGACTTTCTTGGCGGCTTCACGTTTTTCGGTGGCCCGAACGATACTCGTTTCGCTCTCTTCAAGAATTTTCAGATACTTGGTTTTCAAGTCGCTATTCTCGGGGACGGCACCGATGTTTTCTCGGATGCGCTCCTGCTCTTCGGCAAGCCGCTGAATATCTTCACTGGCTTTTTCCAATTCCCTGTGCGCATCGACCTGCTTCCTGCGTACCTCGGCCAGCTGTGCAAGCTTTTCCGCTACTCCCTTGTCGGCGGCGGAAGACGACCAGCCAAGCAGAACGTCCGGTTCCGCGTCAGCCAGTGTGTAGCTGTTGCTTAGGAGCAATTCGTCTACCGCGGTGACGGAAGCTTCGCCCCCCGCTTCAACATTTGCCTGCAACCGGTGATGCGTGGCGGTTCGACCGTTCTCTGCTTGCGACACAAACGACCAGCCATCACGAACCGGATGTTCGATCACGATTGTCCGTTCACCATCCAGAGCACCCGAAATCGTGTAGGTTGTGGTTTCCAGCAGTTTTTCTGTCGTGCGGATCGTTCCATCCACGATTTTGATATCCACGATCTTCTGCGTCGGTCTGCGATCCTCGGTTATGGTCACTTTCCGGTCAGTGGCAAAACTTGCCATGCGTGTATCGCCCTTGGGCAAGCCCGCGAGTTCGGCATCACCAATATAGCCTGCACTGGCATCATAAACGGTCAGGATACCGCCCGGCATGCTTGCGCCGGTCGAATTGCTAATCTTGATCGCTGCAATCGGATGGCGCAGCTTGCTTCCCGCACTATAGACAGAAACCATCCGTGCTTCCACCGATGCATCCGCGATAGGGACCGAGAGGGTATCGCCATTTGCCAGATCGTAGCTGCCGGGCAAGTCGAACGTGGCTGAAGTATCGCTCTCGGTGGCTGTTGCGCCAGTCTCGGCCTCGCCCGTCGCGCCCCCATCGCCAGCAGGAGCCGGCGCTACTGCCGCCTGGTCCGCTACAGTCTCCATGGTTGGCGCCATCATGGCTTTTTTATCGGAAGCGGCGTGCGTCCGAACTCGATTTGACAAGTTGCCTGTATCGGGAGCCGCCACATTATCCGACGCCGTGTTGACGACGACTTCAGACCGTTCTTTCCAGTAGAGCTGATGCAAGCGCTGTTTCAGAGTAACGGGATCGGCGGAGGACAGCGCGATCTTCACACCTTTCCAATCTACTCCGCTGGCATTTTCAAGTATGGCCCACGCCTGAAGACGAGCTTTGGCGTCCTTGCCGACGACCACCCGATAGGCTGTCTTCCAGATCGGCGCAGCGATCACATAGCTAAGCCGAACTTCTTGTCCACCAGCTCCGGCAATATGTACATTAACGACACGTGCACCGTCATTCTTTGCGCGTCCCGTCGCCGCAACCGCCTCGGCCAGTTTCTGGCGCATCTCCGGATCTTCGACTGTCAGCGCGGCATCGTCGCCCAATTTGAGTGTGTCAATCCTGTCGTCCTTGCCAAGCACCGTCAGCAATGCACGTTCTGCCGTTTTCTCGCTGCCGCGCGTTTCCACGCCAAGAACCTTGCCCATCACTGTTTTTCCGCCACTCGTGACCGATACCACCGTGCCTTGCATGGACGCGAGCAGTGCAGGCGCTGACACCAGAGTTTCAGGCGTGAACGGCAGGCCCTTGAAAGTCTCCTCGAGAGGCCTGGGTCCGGCGAGCGATATCCGATCGATCGTTCCAGCGTTGCCATTCAAGACGAGGCTTTTCAGAATATCGTCCACCTGGTCGAAAGGCACTTCGATCTGTATCGTTCCGTCAGCCGTTAGGGTGGCTTTTCTGGAAATTTCCGCCAGTCCGCCAGAGGACAACCGGATCGCGTCGATCCCACCGCTATCACCCGCTACGGCGATACCGGAAAGTGCAGTACCAAGGAGCAGTGCGGCAGCCCCGGCTACATGGATGCGTTGGAACACGGTTAAATCTCCTCAGAACAGAATCGGCGTAGGGCCTTATCGTTTTCGGAATTTCGGTCAAAACTTCGGCTTCGTCGTGGCTTTTTCCGCCATACAGACGTTAATCATCGATTTGATCCCAGAATAGGAAGCCTGCATAGACATCCACAAGTGTCTTATGGAGGATGGCCAGCCCCGATACGACGGAAGGCCGGACGAGCGGCCTTGTTGGCTATGCTTCCAGCATAATCGTGTGCACGGTCGCAGCCTGCACGGCTTTTGGCGAATAGACCAGGGGACAATGGTCGCCCTCAAGCCAGCGAGGAAGAAGGTCCTTATAATGGGGCGAGCCGGGCAGGCCAGACTGTCCCGGATTGTTGACAAACAGGCTGTTGTCCCATTCTCCCACATCGATCACTATCCGAACCGACGGACCAGCCAGAACAGAAAAATCATTGAAGCGATAATTGGCATAATTGAGGGTGGAGCTGCTACCGCCCAACTCCAAAGCCTCGAGGGACCAAGCCTCCTCCGTCAGAGATTGCAAGGGATGAGACAGCTTGAGTTGATGAACACGGCCCCAAGACCATTCCTCCGGTCTCTCTCCCATCAATGACACGCATTCTGCCCAGGCGTCATCAAGACTTTGTGCAATATCCTTGTGGACATTTCCAACCGGCTCCGCTTCTTCCAGCCATTCCACGATGCTGGGAGCATCGAACGGCATGAGCATCGGAATGATATGGGGCTCCGCGCCTTCCCTTCGGGCGACAAATGGGCCGAGATGTTTGCTGAGCCAAACTTCAAATAAAGCGGCAGGAGCTGAATTTGCTGCCAGATTACCGTCCCAGTTTCGAAGCAGTTGCCATGCGGCGGTTTCGTCCGTCACCTCCATCGCTTTCAGGCATTTCAGAGCGCGCGCAGCAATCGGCGAAAAGGTCGAACATTGTAATTCCACGCAATCCTCAAGGGAAATCAGCGTATCGCGCGACAGTTCCCGATGCAACGTATCATGCCTGCTGCTGTCGAGCCATTCATAGCCAATGGTCGGGCTTGCGGCAGCCCACTCATCCGGTACGTTCATCGCATTGGCGGTCGCGATGAAACCACGCGCGGGATTGATCTCGGACGGCCCTGCTTGCGGGAGCAGATAACCGTTCCATTCGTAGCGCCCATCACCGGGAACGGGTAACAAGCCATCCCAATTCTGACGTATGGGCGACGCACCGGAAGGTTTCCATGCAATCTTATTGGTCGTATCCGCGTAAATGTGATTGACGGACGGACAGCCCCATCCATTCAACGCTTCGGCGTATTCCGCATAGCTCCTTGCCTTCATGACGGAGAGGCTGGCCATGTAAGGTGCCATACCAGCATCCATCCAGACGGTTCGCAATCCAAAAGCCCTGTTGTTCTCAGCATCCCGATAGATGACAGGGCCATGGCGGGTAAACTCCAGCGTCACCGTCTGGTCTGGACAACCTTTTACTGGAATGGCTTCCGTAATGGTCGTGACTTTTTCCCAACCATCCCGATAGGCATATTGCTCAGGATCATCTTCACGGGTCCGATAGACATAGATATCTTCCTGATCCGCCCCGAAAATGGTGAGCCCGAAAGCGGCAGTCCCGTTATGGCCCATCGATATCCCCGGTACCATTGGTTCACCGGCACCGATCACATCAAGGCCCGGCGCAGACAGATGCACTACGTAACGGATAGACGGCAAGACATGCGTTCGATGCGGATCAAGCGCCAGTATCGGGCGCCCTGTAGTGGTTTTCTCGGCTGAGATTGCCCAATTGTTTGAGCCTTCTTCGAAGGAAGCCCTGATGATCTCTCCAGAGGGCGCAACGGTCGTCCAGAGAGCTGCGTTCTCAAGCGTGGCCGCAAGCCTGTCACGGGAAAAGGTCGCCGGACTGACGGCAAGGTTGAAATCACGCAAAACTCGATCCGTCATGATCGCCGGATCAAACCCGTTGACCGGCTTTGAGACAACGCCATGCGACAACTGCTTGCGCAACCTATCAAGCCTTGCGCCAAGCTCGCTTCCAACAGCGGCCATCACCTTTGACCGTAACAATTCGGAAGATGCATTGCGTGTCAGCGAGTGGGTTCGCACACGCACCACATCTTCCGCCTTCCATCGGTCGGGGCGATGGCCAAGCAGCGTAAATTCCGGCGGAAGTGGTATCGAACCCGCATCGCAGGCATCAATATAGGTATTGATCCCGTTGGCGAATGCGGAGCAGATTTCTTCCGAGTGAGGACCGTAGGCTTTCCATTCGGGTGCCATATCGCCACGATAGAGAAACAGCCGCGCTGCCCTGTCCTGTTCGAGATAGCCGGGACCGAAATCCCGCGCCAGCAGACCAAGACCGCGCTTGCGCGCGATATCGATCTGCCAGAGGCGATCACGTGCGGCATTCCAGCCTTGCGCGAAGAAAAGATCATGAAGATTGTTCGCCTGGATATGGGCTACTCCCCACCGATCCACCCTGATCGTAACATCTTCCTTAAGGCCTGGAACCTCATGGGCTGCAAGTCGCTTCTCGTCGCGCATGGCCGCATCCGTTTTGTTCAGTTGAGCCGCAGAAACAGCCCTGCGTGGAGACGCGCCCGTTCTATCAGGCTGTCCTCGAAGATATGTTCACCCAGGGTATGGAGACCTTCGCCCCGAACGCCGATGGAATCGAGCGTCGGCACGCCAAGTGCGCCTGTGAAATTGCCGTCCGAACCACCACCCGAACTCTGGGCCGTCATCGTGAAACCTATCTCCTTCGCAATATCGTTGGCGAAGTTGAAGAGCTCCATGTCCTGCGGCTGCCCGTGATCCCAAACCGGGCGCGTGACGCCACGCGTCACGATGAATTCCACATCATCTTTCACGCCGGCAAGCGCCAAGATGCGAGAAACACCCTCTTCCAGATCCTGCTGGGTCTTGGCCATGCTGAGTGCTTCCGCCTTGCAGCTCGAAGATACGCAATTGACCCATTGTCCCGCATGAATGACACCGACCGAGAAGGTGCAGTCATCTGTGGTGAGCGCTTCAATATCGATGATCTTTTCCGCCATGCGGCGGATGGCGGAACGGCCTTCCTGAAGCATCCAGCCAGCATGGCTCGGACGTCCAACGGTTTCGAGATTATAGCGCGCAATCGCGTAACGCCCCACGACGGCCCCGCCGTCGCGACGCGCCGGCTCAGGAACAAGCACATATTTGTTTTTTAGTGCTTCCTGTTCGATCAAATCACGTGTGGAGGGCGTTCCGACTTCTTCATCGGGCGTCAGCAGGAACGTCACCGGCAGCTTTGTCGCCAGCCCCGAACGGGCGATCTGGCGCATTGCCTCGAGGGCCACGAAATTGCCGCCCTTCATATCCTGGATGCCCGGCCCGTAAATCTTGCCGTCATCGCGGCGATAGGGGTTCACATTGATGACGCCGAGCGGATGGACCGTATCGAGGTGGCCGGAAACCAGAATACCCGGCCTGCCCTGATCCGCATGGGGAAAACGGGCGCGCAACGACCCGCCAAAGCCCATGCGTCCGGGTATGATTTCCACGCTCGCACCGGCAGTAGCAAAATCATAGGCCGCAGTGTCAACCATGCGGTTCACAGCGGTCGCGTCGAAGGTCGGACTTTCTGTTTCGATCCATGGACGCAAGCGGGCAATCATATCATCGAGATCAAACGGCAATTCATGCGCACTCATGCGGAAAGTTCCTTATTCACTGGCAAACGGGTTTCCACGATCCGGGCATAGATCGACGATCCGATTGGCAACGTCGCGGGATCGAGCGTAAAGGCGGGATTGTGGAGGGCGGCTTTGCCGCCATGCAGCACATTGATGTAAGCACCGGGAACGCGGGCGAGCATGTCGGCGAAATCCTCGCTGCCCATGAAGGCGGGGCAATCCTCGGTCACGTTTTCCTCGCCCAGCACACCGCGTGCTGCCGCGATATAAGCGTCGGTTAATTCATGATCGTTGCGCAGAACATCAAACACGTTGCGGATATCGACATCGACAGTAATGCCGAAACCTGCAGCGATACCGGCACAGATCTCGCGCAGGCGGGTTTCGGCAAGATCGCAGACCCGCTTTTCGAAATAACGGATCGTGCCGGTGATCGTGGCGACTTCCGGCACGATGTTATAGGCGCTGCCGGTATGGAATTGCGTACAGGAGACGACACAGGCTTCCGTAGCTGGAATATTGCGGGACACAATGGTCTGCAGTTGGCCGACGAGATCGGCACCGATCACCAGCACGTCACGCGCATTATGCGGCTGGGCCGCATGGCTGCCCTTGCCGGTCAGCTTGATGTCGAAGAAGCTGGCGCCCGCCATGGCTGCGCCCTTGCGGATCGCGGCTTTGCCCAGTGTACCAAGAGGCTGATTGTGCATTCCATAGATTTCATCACAGGGAAATCGCTCAAAAAGCCCTTCCGAAATCATCCTGCGCGCTCCACCAAGGCCTTCTTCGGCTGGCTGGAAGACTAAAACCGCGCTGCCTTCGAAATTGCGCGTTGCCGCCAGATACTGTGCGGCGCCAAGCAGCATTGTCGTGTGTCCGTCATGACCGCACGCATGCATGCGCCCCGGATTCTGCGAGGTGTAAGGGACGCCGGAAATCTCATCGATGGGCAGTGCGTCCATATCGGCGCGCAGGCCGATGCGGCGATTGCCACCATTGCGTCCCTTCAGTATGCCGACGACGCCGGTGCTGGCGATGCCGGTATGAACTTCATCGAAACCCCATCTTTCCAGCAGACCGGCCACAACGCCGGAAGCGTGCTTCTCCTCGAAGCCAATTTCGGGATGACGATGGAGATCTTCGAAAACCGCGCGCATCTCGCCGGCTTTCTCCTCAATAAACGGTATGATGGGCATGATTTCATTCCTGTTTGAAACTTTGAAGAGGACCAGGGCTGCCACCGGCAGCCCTTCGATCAGGCTGCAGGACGTCCCGCGGCAAAATCCCAGAAGCGGCCCGGGGCGGCTTCGATCAACGAACGCGTATAGTCGTGGGAAGGATTGCCGAGCACGTCCGCGGCGTTACCCTGCTCCACAACCTGGCCGTGCTTCATTACCAGCACTTCATCGCAAATCTGTGCCGCAACACGCAGGTCATGCGTGATAAAAATGATCGCGATACTGGTATCCTTCTGCAATTCTGCCAGAAGATCGAGAACCTGCGCCTGCACGGAGACATCGAGCGCAGACACGGCTTCGTCGGCAACGAGAATGTCCGGGCGAAGAGCGACGGCACGCGCAATCGCGATGCGCTGGCGCTGTCCGCCCGAAAACTGATGCGGATATCGTTTCAGCGCATCTTCCGGCAATGAAACGATCTTGAGCAAACGCCTCGCTTCGGTGACCGCATCCTCATAGCGAACGCCATAGTTCAGCGGCCCTTCGGTCAGGCTCTGTTCGATGGTCCAGCGGGGATTGAGCGAGCGGAACGGGTCCTGAAAGACGACCTGAAGTTTTTTGCGGAACGGCTTCATGTCGCGTTTTCCAAGATGTGCAATGTCACGTCCGCCCACGACAATTTGCCCTTCCGTCGGCTCGATCAGGCGCATGATCGAACGCGCCACGGTGGTTTTGCCTGAACCGGATTCGCCAACAATGCCGAGTGTTCGGCCCGGCTGGAGGTCGAAGCTGACCGCGCGCGATGCCTTGACGCCGGGCTTTCTGCTGAAAAGGCCCCCGCTTCGATAAGTCATACCGAGATCACGCACCCGGATGACGGCTTCGCGCTCTTCCTGCCCGCGCGCAGGGCGAGGTATGAGACTTGGTACGGAGCCAAGCAGATCCTTCGTGTATTGCTGTTGAGGTTCAGACAGAACCTGACGAATGGTGCCACGCTCCACGATTTCGCCGCTGCGCATGACGCAGACCCGGTCCGCGATCTCGGCAACGACGCCCATATCATGCGTGATGAACAGAACCGCTGTTCCGTGCTTTTCCTGTAGCTCCGCGATCAGGGACAGTATCTGCTTCTGTGTCGTTACGTCGAGCGCTGTGGTCGGCTCATCTGCAATCAGAACCACGGGCTCCAGGATAAGCGCCATGGCAATCATGATGCGCTGGCGCTGCCCGCCTGACAACTGATGCGGATAGCTTTGATAGATGCGTTCCACGTCCGGCAGATGGACCTGCTCCATGATATTGATGACTTTGGCACGCTTGGCGGCAGCCGTCAGCCCGGTATGGATATCCAGAACTTCCGTGATCTGCTCTCCGACCCGCATCACAGGATTGAGTGCGGTCATCGGCTCCTGAAAGATCATTGAGATGCGCGTGGCACGCATCTTCTTCATATCGGCTGGCGAAAGTTGCAGCAGGTCCCGCCCGTCAAGGCGGATTGCACCACCCGTCACGCGCAGTGCGTTTTGCGGCAAAAGCCCCATGGCGGTGAGGGATGTGACGGATTTTCCCGAACCCGATTCACCTACGAGACAGACGGTTTCGCCTTTTCGAATATCGAAGCTCACGCCGCGAAGTACAGGCGTGCCAGCGGGAAGTGCCACGGCAAGATTATCCACTTCCAACACGACAGGCTCTGCCGAAAAGTCACGATTTCGCAGTTCCATGTCAGCCCTCCCGCTTTTTCAGGCGCGGATCGAGCGTATCGCGAGCCGCATCGCCCAGAAGGTTGATAGAAAGGACGCATAGCGTCAGCAAAAGTCCCGGCCAGAGTACGATCGACGGCTTGATGCGAAAGAACTGGCGCCCTTCCGCCATGATATTCCCCCAGGTCGGTATCTCGGTGCTGATGCCAGCTCCAAGAAAGGAAAGAATTGCTTCGGTAAGGATCGCCGATGCAACGATATACGTGCCCTGCACGATCAGCGGTGCCATTGTGTTCGGCAGAAGATGACGGAACAGGATTTTCGGTGTGCTGGAACCGAGCGCCAAGGCGGCCTCGACATAAGGCTCCTCTCTGGCACTCAGAATGACTGAACGGACCAGACGCACCACCCGGGGAATTTCCGGAATGGTGATCGCCACGATCACCGAGCCAATGGAGGGTCCATTAAGCGCGACCAGCGCAATGGCGATCAGGATTGAGGGCATCGCCATCAGAGCATCCATCATGCGCATGATGATTGCATCGGCAGTACGAAAGAATCCGGCGATAAGACCGATGAATACACCAACCATTATCGAGGAAGCCGCCGCGAAAAGCCCGATGAGGAGGGAAATGCGTCCCCCGAGGATCATACGTGAGAAAAGGTCCCGACCGTAATTGTCCGTGCCAAGCAGATATTCGTCTGAGGGTGGCTTGAGGCGCATCATCGGGTTCATGGCCAGTGGATCGTGGGGTGCGATCCACGGAGAGACAAGGGTGAGAAGAATGATTGCGGCGAGAAGCAAGGCAGCAATCAGTGGTCCGATGCCAACGCGGGCGACGCGCGGCAGCGAAAACAGGCGAAGCATCCAGTGCATGCCAGCCGATGTCGATTCTGTGCGCATCAATAACGAATCCTCGGGTCGAACAATGTGTATGAAAGATCGATCAGCAGATTAACGAACACATAGAGTGCACTCGTCAGCAGGATCATGGCCTGAATTACCGGATAATCACGGGCAAGCACCGCATCGACCGTCAGGCGGCCGATACCGGGTATGTTGAAGATGCTTTCGGTAACCACGACGCCGGAGATCAGCAGCGCAAACCCCGTCCCCACAATGGTAACGACAGGCACGGCCGCATTTTTCAAAGCGTGCACGAACAGAAGACGGCGATCACTCACACCCTTGGCGCGCGCGGTGCGGATATAATCCTCGCCCAGAACGTCCAGCATCGCTGCCCGGGTCATGCGGGCAATCAGTGCGATATAGATGGAAGCCAGTGTCAGCGCAGGCAGGATTGCCCGTTCCATGAAGGCGCCCAAACCCGCCGAGATCGGCTTGAACCCCTGTACCGGCAGCCAGCCCAGATTGACCGAAAAGACCAGCAACAGCACATAGCCGACAAGAAAAACCGGGACGGAAAAGCCAAGGACGGAAAAGCTCATTACCAGATAGTCGATCCACGAGCGGTGGCGCCATGCGGCGAGTACACCCATAGGGATAGCAACAAGGACCGCGATGATGATGGTCAGGACAGCGATCGAAATCGTCGGTCCGATGCGCTGCGAAACCATATCAAGAACAGGCACGCCCGAAATCAGCGAAACACCAAGATCGCCCTGAAAGATCCTTCCCATCCATGTGAAATATTGCGTCAGGATCGGTTCATTAAGGCCCATGGCCTCACGAATACGCTCCAATTGCTCCGTCGTCGCAGCATCCCCCGCGAGAATTGCAGCCGGATCGCCCGGCGTCAGTCTCAGGAGGAGGAATACGAAAATCGATACCAGCAACAGTACCGGCACCAGTGCAAAAATGCGTTTTAGGAGATAGACAGCCATATGCACGCCCCGCGTGATGCGGAACCGGCAGGAAAAACCGGCTCCGCGGTGGACTGGGAGTTATCGCGCCTAGAACAGATGAGCACGATAACCGCGGGCAAAATTACTCTTCGGTCTTCTTGACGTTCCAGAAGACCGGCACTGGCGAACCCAGCATATCGATGACATTGGCACGACGCCCCTGAGGCGGGTTGTATTCGCCGAGGGGGATGTAGAGTACATTCTCAAGCGTGTGCGCCTGGATCTTCTCGATCACAGCTTTCTGATCTTCAGGCGTCTGAGCTGAAATATACTCTTTCTTCAACGCTTCGATCTTGTCATCCTGCGGCCAGCCGAACCAGCCTTGATCGCCGCGGCCATTCAACATGACCGAGTTCAGCGGCGTCCAGATTTCCGGTATCTGCCAATTCGTGAAGAAGATATTCCATCCACCCTTGGACGGTTCGTCCTTGGACGCACGGCGGCCAACCAGCGTTTGCCAATCCATCGGCTGCATGTCGACATTAAACCCGGCGGCTCGTAACTGTTGTGCGGCAACAACAGGCTGCGGCGACAGGCTGGTAACATCCGTCGGCTGCATCAGCACAACCGGCTTGCCGTCATAGCCCGCCTTCTGCAACAGCGCCTTCGCTTCTTCGATATTGCCCTGCCCTGTGATGCTCTCGGAACCGACATTGGTGGCATTGGGCGTTCCGCAACCAAAGATCGCTCCACAAACCTTGTAATAGTTCGGATCAGCCATCAGCGCGGCAAGCACCGGCTCCTGCGACATGGCGAGAAAAGCTGCGCGGCGGATATCGGGATTGTCGAAAGGCGGGTGCTTGAAGTTGAGACGGCCCATCGTCTGGTATCCCAGAGGATCTCGCTGCTCCAGCACAACACTGTCGTCACCTTCGAGCAATGGAACAAGATCAACGGGAACCTGCTCGATATAGTCGATCTCGCCGCTGGTCAGGGCGTTTACCGCTGTCTGCGCATCGGTCATCGTGACCCAGCGCACCTTGTCGACATTGACGACCTTGCCGCCAGCCATCCAGTTTGCCGGTTCCTTGCGCGGAACATAATCCTCATTCTTGACGTAGCTCACGCCGACGCCGGGCTGGAACTCACCCGGCACGAATTTGAACGGGCCGGAACCTATGTGTTCGGTGATGGCCGTGTCCGCCGGCGTCGCCGCGATACGCGCGGGCATTATGAAAGGAGGCAGAGCCGCCTGCTTGGCCAGTGTATCGAGGAAGGGCGCAAACGGCTCCTTCAGGGTCCAGACAAGGGTTTTGTCATCGGTCGCCTTGAGTGAATCCGTGATGTCCATGATAAGCTGGCCGCCAGCATCGCGCTTGGACCAGCGCTCCAGTGAAGCCACGGCATCAGCCGCCGTGACAGGCGCTCCATCGTGGAATTTCAGACCGTCGCGCAGCGTGAAAGTATAGACCTTCTTGTCGTCTGAAACGGTCCAGTCGGCCATCTGCGGCTGCGGCTTGAAGTTCTCGTCTACGGCGATCAACACGTCATAGATCATATAGGCATGATCGCGCGTGATATGCGCAGTCGTGATTATCGGATCGAGAATGCGCAAATCCGAATGCATCACGGCCGTGAGCGTGGTTTCCGCCCATGCGTTGCCAGCGCCCAGAGCAAACAAGGAAGCGGCAACGCCATATTTCAGCCTGCGAAGAACGGGGCCAGGTTCAGGAGATTTGAAAAACTGCATCTGCTTGGGTTCCTCTGAAGGTTGTTTTTGTTTTTATTTAAATTCCGGTCCGAGCGGCTCCAGCCGTATGCCCGAACGCAAATTTTTCCATGACAGTCTGGCCGGGCTGAGCGGCATCGCGCCCGGTGCGGTGCAGACCAGAAGTTGTTCGGCTATGGGTGCAAAGTCTGCACGAAAATGTACCGAGCTCTTGTTGACGAGAATGGCTTCCTTCTCCGGCTCGATACCCACCATGCGATAAAGCGCACGATCGGCCATCTGGGCGAGATTGGTGGTGACGACGATCCGTGTGCCGCCCAGACGCAGGCAGGCTGACGGCCCCATGTTCAGCCAGGTTCCACCATAATAGGGTCCTGTCGCATGAGCCTTGCCGTCGGAAAGCTTTTCCACGGTAAACAGGGCCTTGAACGGCGCGTCGCCCTCTATCCCCGACTTGCCGCCGAGCGCGATTTCCACCGCCGCTCCCTCTCCGGCCTGATGTGCAATCCTTGCTGCTTCCGGGTCGTGAATGCAGCCGATGGAAGCCCGCTCCGCGCCACAGGCAACGAGTGCGCGAAGCATCCCGGTTGTATCAGAACTACCACCTGCTCCCGGATTATCCTGCGTATCCGCGATGATGATCGGTCGGCGCGCATCCCGCGCCAGCTCAATCGCCTTCGCCACTCCCTCCTCCGGCTGATAGGCCGTACCGGCAAAGGAAGGTTCGGCCGCGGCCAATGCGGCAATGACCGCGTCTGCATGGGCCTCAACGGCCGTTCGATCCCAACCATAGGCGAAAACCGACGGCCCGCATTCGGCAAAGTCTGCCGCCGGAAAGCCCATGAACAAGGATGCCGTCAGCACATTCTCAGGCAGCTCCGCCGTCATGGCATAAAGGCCTTTGGCCGGCTCCTCATCCGTACATTGCCAGGCAATCGGGATCAGGTAATCCCCCTGCCGCATTGCCTTGTGCCAGCCTTTCGGCTTGTCCATCAAAGCCTGCAACGCCTGTGCCGCCCGGTAGCCGGTTTCGGCCATATCAACATGCGGATAGGTGCGAAAACCCACCATCACGTCGGAATGTTCGAACATCCTTCGCGTGATATTGCCGTGGAGATCAAGGGCGACAGCTATCGGTTCGGTCGGGCGAACCGCACGGACACGCGCGAGAAGCTCCCCTTCGCCATCGTCGACATGCGCGGCGACCATAGCACCATGCAAGTCGATGAAGATCCCGTCGAGCTGGCCGCAATCCTTAAGCCCTTCGACAATTTCCGAAACGATGGCTTCATAGGCATCCCGGGTGACTGGAGCGGATGGAATGGCGCCGGCCCACAAGATGGGAACGACTTCCCACCCCGCTTCGCGAGCGAAATCCAGCGCACCGGCAATGCCGAGATTTACATTGCGCGCATTTTGAAGAACCGCCTCGCCGCGAGACAGCGGAATATATCCGCCTCCCTGGACAAACGCCGCCATATCGGCTGGCGCCGAGGCGAAGGTGTTCGTTTCATGCAAGAAGCCAGCCACAGCCACGCGCTTGAGCACGAGCATACTCCCATCTACCGATTTATCCCCAGAGCAAAACCGTGTATCTGTCAGCGATACATCTATATTGTTTTTAATGATAGGAATCAATTTTGCTCCTTGTCAATCTATGAATGGCGACTAAAGCTTGTTCCCATGAACCAATTTCGCGACCTGACCGGACTATCCACTTTCGACCCTGACGAAGCGGATGAATTCAAAAACGACCCCTTGTTTCTACGTTCGGTTGCGCGCACGGTCGCTGTGCTGTCCGCCTTCCAGAGCGCTCGACACCCGCTATCCCTTACGCAAATAGCGACCGCATCAGGACTTGATCGCAGCGCGACGCAACGCATCGTCAATTCGCTTATGAAGCTCGGCATGGTTGCGCGGGACCCGGAGGATCGCGGCTATCTTCCCGGCTTGCGAATTCTCGATATGACACATGACTTTCTGCGGCTGAACCCGATGCTGCAGCGAGCCAATCCGGTTATGCTGGAACTGCGCCGAAGGGTGCGCGAACGCGTGGATCTATCGCTTTTCGATGATATACGGCTGGTCTATGCCCTGCGTATGCCGTCAAAACACGAAGTCTTCAGCGCTACCATCGTTGGCAATGCTGTTCCCACTTACTGCACGGCGGGCGGCATCGCAGTCCTGTCGCGCCTGCCGGACGACCGGATTGCGGATATCGTAAACCGTTCCGACCTCACCCCGTTCACACCCTATACGATCACCGATCTTGCCGGCGTAATGGAACAGGTCGATGCGACGCGCAGACGGGGACACTCCGTTCTCTGCCGTCAGTTGCTGGCCCACGAAATAGCAATCGGCGCGCCCGTTACCGATGCAAAGGGTGTGCCCATCGGAGCAATCCATATCGCCGGCAATTTACAGGAATGGTCGGTAGAAAGCTTCAGCGACAATTTTGGGCCCTTGATTGAAAATGCCGCCCGCACGGTTTCCGAGCGTCCCAGGCCTTTCGACGCCAGAAACGCACCCGTCGTCTAATCGGGCCCCGACGATCTCCTGGTTTCGGCCAGAGCCCTTCGGCGTAACCGATTGAACGGATCTCCCTCTCGCTTCATCTTCCCTCCTGGCTGCCAGGAGACGAAATAGCGAGTACCGAGATTTTCGACCACCAGCGGTGATGGTTGCCGGATATCTCGGCACAGCACCTCAGCCTTTCCGCGCTATTTTGAAAGAAGCAGCCTCACCTCAAGGGTTCAAGGCGCGCTTGAACAGAGGGCCGTGAGCTGCAATGGCTATCTCGCTATAAATGAGTTCGGCCCACGGCCTATGTGTCCGGCTAGCTCGCCGAAGTCGCCAAACACAGTTTTCAGCAGTATGACGCGATCGAAATCAGCCTCGGTTCGCACCTTTTTCTGTACTTACGAGATGGCCAGGCTGGAACGCCACCCTGGCGGTCGTGATCGGGCCCAGGGCATTCCAGGTCGTGCGATGCATGATCAGCAATGCCTGCCCTGGTTCAGTCTGTAGCAATCTGGCATCGCGCCGGTTGGCATTTTCGGCTGAAAATGTCAGGTCAGCTCTCAAATAAGGCGCGTTGCGCACCAGCCATTCATTGGCATTAAGTTGCCAGAAATCCGCCTTTTCAAGTTCAGGTGATGCGCGCAGATTGACCCAGCGGTCCTCCAGTTGGAAGGGCTGGCCGTTGCCGTAATGCACAGCCCGCATATGAACGAGAATCTCCCCTTCCGGAAGTCCGAGCCGCGCCGCAATCTCTGCCGGGATCGGACTTTTTCGCTGTGCTACGACGCGATAACTGTAGATCATGCCGGCCTGTTCGACCTGTTCACGCACAATCGAGATTGAAACTGTCGCCTTGCGCACCGGATCAATCGCGATACGGGTACCGGCTCGGCGGCGGCGATCCAACAATCCTTCGTCGGCCAGAAGCTGCAATGCCTTGTTGACGGTTGCTCGCGCGACGTCAAACTCGATCGCAAGATCGGCCTCGTCTGGAATTCGGTCGCCCTGACGCCATTCAAGTTCAACGATGCGGCGCCGCACTTCGCTGGCAATTTTCTGTGCTTTTGGAGAGGTCGAGCCCAGATGGCCGCCAGATCGCTTGTCGATCACATGCACTCCTGCAATCCGCCGATAGAAATCAGGTAATCAGCAATCATACGATCATGGTCAAGTTGCCTGCGATTTCGCACCCTATGACGACTCGCAGCCGGGACGTCGCTGGCTAGCCTATTTGGCATCGAATTTACGTCCTGCAGCCGCGCTCCTGCATTCAACCCTAAGGGCACGCAGCGGCAATTCAACACGCTAAGCGCCGAACGATACATGTCCATTCCGACTTTCGCAATACGAACGCCCATTCCGTGCTCGCCAGTTTAGCCTATCGATAAGTTTAAACATATAAAGAAATAAGTTTAGACATATATAAATTTTTATGATTAGCTCAAAAAATAACGAGGCTTTCGGGAGCAAGCCCAGATGCAGATTTTGAAGCATGCCACCGCGCGTATGGAGAGAAAGCAGAGGAGCTCTCTCCCTGCAGAACGTACTTCCATCATTCTCGAAGACAACCGAGCCGAACGGACCGAAATCCCGGGCCGGGAGTTGAAAATATGAGCGGCCCGCTGACCGGAATCCGGGTGCTCGATCTGTCCCGCGTTCTCGCGGGGCCGTATTGCACGGCACTACTCGCCGATCTGGGCGCGGAAATCATCAAGCTGGAACCACTTTCCGGCGACGACTATCGACATGTCGGGCCGTTCAAGGAGGGTGAAAGTGCCTTGTTCACGCTCAACAATCGCGGCAAAAAAAGCATAGCGCTCGATCTTAAAAACCAAGCTGACCTGGAACTGGCGCAGACGCTCGCGGCCCGCGTGGACGTAGTTGTCGAAAATTTCCGTCCGGGCGTTGCCGCCCGGCTGGGACTTGGCGCAGCCGCCTTACGCGAAGCCAATCCCCGGCTCATCTATTGTTCCATTTCCGGTTTCGGACAGGAGGGACCGTTCAGGGACCTTCCAGCCTATGACCTGGTGGTGCAGGCCATGTCCGGCTTGATGACAGCGACCGGAGAGGAAGGCGGCGCGCCACTGAAAACAGGCGAAAGCATCGCCGATCTGATCGCGGGCCTGTTTGCTAGCTGGTCGATTATGGCCGCACTGGTTCAGCGCAATGCAACGGGGCATGGCGCGACGCTCGATGTTGCCATGTACGACGCGCTGTTTTCGATGTTGACCACCAGCCACGCCCAGCATTTCTACAGCGGCGTTCTGCCAAGCCGTGTTGGCAACCGACATCCGATATCCACGCCTTTCGGCTGTTTCAAGACAAGTGACGGCGAGGTGGTAATCGCAGTGCTGAACGGAGGGCAGTTCGGAAAACTGGCAAAACTGATGGGCAAACCCGAGATTGCTGACGATCCGCGTTTTGCCAGCGACAGCCGCCGTACCGAGCATGAACCGGCACTCAAGGCACTCATCGAGGAATGGTCGGGCAGCCTGACCACTGAAGACGCGGTGTCTGCGCTGGTAGCGGAAGGTCTGCCAGCGGCGCCAATCTGGAACATCGCGCAGGCCGCCGACAATGAACATGCGGCCGCACGCGGCCTTGTCACCCAGCTTGCCCATTCGGTTCTGGGTCAGGTGCCAGTGGTTGGACAGCCCGTTCGTTTCAATGGACACAAGCCCGTCGCTGCGACCGCCGCACCACGACTTGGCGGCGACATCGCAACGGTGTTGAAGGAATTCGGACTGAAGGAGCGCGCATGACGCAGATCAATGATCCCTGGCATATGCTGGCCGAAGAAGAGAGCATGTTCTGCGATGTGCTGGAGCGGATATGTGCTGACAAAATTGCGCCGCTGGCGGCAGAGACCGACGAGACATCGCGCTTTGTTGACCGGCAGATCGCCACGCTCGGCGAAGCAGGCATGATGGGAGCCAACTTGCCGGAAGCCTATGGCGGCAGCGGCATTTCCGCGCCCGCTCTGTTGCGAGCCGTGTCGATCGTGGCTGCCGCCTGCGGGTCCACCGCCTCGGCACTGACAGCGCATTATCTGGCAACCGATTCCATTCTGATCGGCGGCACCGAGGCTCAGAAACAGGAGTGGTTGCCCAAAGCTGCCAGCGGGAAAGCGCTCGCCGCCTTCGCACTCACCGAGCCGACAGCAGGCTCCGATCCTGCAGACATGAAGACACGTGCCAAGCGAATAGAAGGCGGCTGGCATCTCAAAGGCACAAAGTGCTTTATTTCGAACGGCGGTGTGGCCGACTTCATTGTGGTTTATGCAGTGACTGATCCTGCAAAGGCGCATCGAGGTATTTCTGCTTTTATTCTGCCGAAGGATACCCCCGGTTTCGAGGCGGGTCCGGCCGAGAAGACAATGGGCCTCAAAGGCGGCCATGTCTTCACGCTCAATCTGGACTGCACGCTTCCCGAACATGCTTTGCTCGGTGAAGAGGGTAAGGGCTTTCGCACTGCCATGCAGGTGCTCGACAATGGCCGCATTGAAGTGGCCGCCCAATGTCTCGGCCTTGCTGGCGCGGCGATGAATGCTGCCATCGCCTATGCGAAAGAACGCATCATCGGCGGCATGCCGCTGTCGGAACGGCAGGGCATTCGATGGATGATTGCCGATATGGCCCTTGCATATCATTCTGCACTTTTGCTGTCGCAGGAGGCCTCGCGCCAGCGCGATCTGGCGCATCACCATGGTGGACGCTTTTCGCTGGCAGCATCCATGGCCAAGCTCGGCGCTTCTGAAGCAGCCGGGAAAATAGCTGATATAGCGCTGCAAATACATGGCGGTTACGGTTATACGCGTGATTTCCCCATAGAGCGGATCAATCGAGACCTGCGCATTATGCGTATCTATGAAGGATCCAGCGAAATCCAGCGCATGATCATCTCCGGCAATATGCTGGCCTGACGGGGTCGGTTATCATCTCGCTCGACTTTTCTGTGAGCGGCCATATCCGGCACCACGTGAAATGTGCTTAATAACGTTCTGTAGGGCGAACATCGCCACGCAGTTTATCTGGGAGAAAATAAAATGACGTTTTCGGGAACATTGAAATCCGCCCTCCTCGGTATCGCCGTGCTGGGCTTGACCATGCCTGCAATGGCCGATCAGCTGTCGGATATCAAGGCGAAGGGCAAGATTGAAACAGCCACCGATATGCACTATGCGCCCTTCGACATGCTGACCAACGGCACGTATGAAGGCATGACGAAGGATCTCTTCGACGGCGTCGCCAAGGAACTCGGCGCGGAGCCGGTTTATCAGGATATTCCGTGGACTGCGGAACTTCCCGGTCTCGAGGTCAAGAAGTTCGATATCGTGATCGCGCCCGTCACCATCACCCCCGAGCGTCTCGAACGCTACGCCTTCAGCCTGCCGATCGCCGACGCCACGGTGGCGCTGGTGCATGCCGCCAGCAACACCGAAATGAAGAAGCCAGAGGACATCAAGGGCAAGACCGTCGGCGTCCAGCAGGGCACGGCGCAGTTCAAGCAGTTGCAGGCTTTTGGTGAGAAGCTCGGCGGCGTGACCGTTAAGGAATACGGGACCACCGACGAGGCTTATGCCGACCTGGCGGCGGGACGTCTGGATGCCGTCGCCGGCTCCTTGCCCAACCTCACCTATCTGGTGAAGACACGGCCAGAAACCTTCGCGATGTTTGACAAGCCGACCTTCGGTAATCCGACCTACTTCGCCTGGGTGGCTCGCAAGGACGCCGACAGTGCAAGCTTCATCAAGGCAGTGAATGACGCGATTCTCAAGATGACGGATGACGGCCGCATCAAGACCATTCAGGAGAAATGGCTGGGCACCTATACCGAACTGCCTCGCGAAGTTCCGACCAAGTGATACGAGATGCGGGCAGGAGCAATCCTGCCCGCCACCAAACGGAGCAGCGATGTTTTCCACCTCGACCTTTCTGGCCAGCTTCGGGCCGCTCTTCTGGGCGGCGCGTTTCACGCTGCTGATATCCTTGCTGGGCATCGGACTGGGACTGGTGATCGGTGCGCTGATCTGCGCGGCGGCACTTTCCCGCAGAGTCTGGCTGCGCAGGTTTGCTGCACTCTGGGTGAGTTTTCTGCGCGGGGTGCCGCTGCTGGTGCAGCTTCTGCTTTGCTATTATCTTCTGCCCGTCATCGGCATCAATGTTCCCGCGCTGGTCGCCGCCGTGGTTACGGTCGGCATCTGTTCCAGCGCCTATGTTTCGGAAATCTGGCGCGGTGCGATCATCGCCTTGCCGCCCGGACAGGCCGAAGCCGCAACCGCCATCGGCATGGGCCCGCGCGACATCTGGACCCGGATCATCCTGCCGCAGGCGGCCCGGCTTTCACTGCCTGCCCTTGTCAATGAGATGATCCTGCTGGTCAAGGCTTCGTCGCTGGTTTCCGTGGTCGGCATACTGGAAGTCACACGCGCCAGCCAGGCACAGGCGGCCACCACTTTCCGTCCTCTTGAAGTGTATGTTGCAGCCGCGTGCATCTATCTGCTCATCAATCTTTGCCTCGCCGCACTGGGGCGCTATCTCGAACACAGGATGAGCGCCACATGAGCCTGACGATCCTGCAACAATATTGGCCTATCCTATCGAACGGCTTTGCGCTGACGATCCTGTGCTGGGCGCTGGGTACTCTCTTTGGCATGGTGCTGGGTCTTGTCATCGCGCTCGTGCAGCGCTACGGGCCGCGCCCAGTGTTCTGGCTGATCCAGGCCTATATCGAGATCATTCGCGGCACGCCCTTTCTCGTGCAGCTCTTCGTTCTCTATTATGGCGGCCCGCTGATCGGATTGCGGCTCGAGGCGCTGACTGCGGGGCTTGTGGGCCTGACGGTCTACGGCAGCCCCTATTTCGCCGAAATCTTCCGTGCCGGCTTCCTCGCCGTGCCGGTGGGGCAGCTTGAGGCCGCCCGAGCCATCGGCATGTCGGAACCAACCATCGTGCGTCGGATTCTCCTGCCGCTCGGCCTCGTCTCGGCCCTACCTGCACTGGTCAATTTCTCGATCATTCTGACCAAGGAAACAGTGATCCTGTCGATCATCACGGTGCCTGAACTCATGTATTCTGTTCAGCGCATGTCCACGGAAACCTTCCGCTATCTCGAAGCAAATCTTGTGTTGGCGCTGTTTTTCTGGGCACTGGTCGAGACAATCTCACGCGCCGGCCGCTGGCTGGAAGCGCGCATAACGAAACATCTGGTTGAAAGGACGTAAGATGCTTGCCGCGTCATCCGTTGAGATCCGCAAGGTCAACAAATTCTACGGCCCCTTTCATGCGCTGAAAGATGTGAACTTGTCTATCCTGCCCGGCAAGGTCACCTGTCTGATTGGGCCGTCAGGCTCGGGCAAGTCCACGCTGCTGCGCTGCATCAATTTTCTGGAGGAATATGATTCCGGCGAGATCAGCATCGATGGGCAGATGATCGGTTATGTCAGCCCGGGCGGTCGCAAGATGCCGGGCAGCAAGCTGCGGGAGATGCGCCGCTCCATCGGCATGGTGTTCCAGCAGTTCAATCTGTGGCCGCACATGACCGCGCTTCAGAATGTCGCCGAGGGACTGCTGCGAGTACGTGGCCTGCCGAGGGCGGAAGCAGAGGCCCGCGCCGCCGAGGCATTGAGAAAAGTGGGACTGTCTGACAAGACAGCCAGCTTTCCTTCCCGCCTGTCCGGCGGCCAGCAGCAGCGGGTGGCCATCGCCCGCGCCATCGCCATGGAGCCGCGGCTGATGTTATTCGACGAGCCTACATCGGCGCTCGATCCTGAACTGGTTGGTGAGGTGCTGAGCGTAATGAAGACGCTTGCTGCTGAAGGAATGACCATGATCGTGGTAACCCATGAAATGGGGTTTGCGGCCCATGTCGCCGATCAGGTGGCCTTCATGGAAAAGGGTGAACTGGTGGGCGTGGACGCTCCTGCCCGGATTCTGCATCAACCCGAAGACGCCCGTATTCAGAGCTTCCTGCGCACCTATCACGAACGCAACAGTTTCTGATGGTTCTGTTGCAAACTTTTGGTCAAGGACGCGGGTGGTAATATTCCAGCTTTTCGGAAGCTGAGTATTTGGAATGTTTAAAGGCCGTCATTTCGATAAATCCGTTATCCTTTTATGTGCGATGGTATCTGGCTTATAATCTGAGCCTGCGCGATCTGAAGGAGATGATGGCCGAGCGCGGCATCGTGCTGGATCATTCGACAGTGCATCGTTGGGTTTTGCAGCCCAAGCTGCTTGACTGCTTCAATCGGAGAAAAGGCGAGGTCACGCGGAAAGGGAACCTCGACGAGACTTCTGTAGAGGTCAAAGGCGCGTGGTTTTATCTGTATCGCGCCATCGACAATTATGGCGATACGGTCGAGTTCTACTTCACCGCAAACCGCGATCTCCAGGCCGCGAAGCGCTTTGTGCGCAAGGCTCTGGCGCGCGCCATGGCAAGCCGGAGCGGATCACCATTGACGGCAGCCAGACCAACCGCATGGCCATCATGCTGGCGATGCGGAAAACCGTTGCGGCAGGCCGGAGGACCCATCGCTATCCGATCCAGCAAATACATGAACAATGCCATCGAGCAGGATCACCGCCGTGTCAAGCGCCGGATCCGGTCGATGCTGGACTTCAAAGTCCGAAGCCGCCGCCTGGATCAGGCTTGCCGGTATTGAACTGGTTCAGATACCATCGCACACATAAAAGGATAACGGATTTATCGAAATGACGGCCGTTAAACATTCTAAATTCTCAGCTTCCGAAAAGCTGGAATATTACCACCCGCGTCCTTGACCAAAAGTTTGCAACAGAACCCGCTCATCTGCTCAGACATATCGTCTGATCGGCTATATTGTCTTTGTGACCTCGCGCAGAACGGAGCGCAGCCATGTAACCGCAGGATGCGCACCAAACGTATTATGCGACAGCATATCGATCTGTGTGCCCGGCAGGTGATAGGGCGCCTCGTGAAGAACGAGGCCATAGGTATCCCTGTGGGTTTCCGCGACACTGCGCGGCACGAGCGCAATCATATCCGTCGCAGCCACCAGCGGCGGCACGGCTAGAATAAGGGAGACGGTTGCGCCAATACGGCGTGACAATCCGGCTTCCCGCAGCAGTCCTTCGAGAAAAGGCGGGTTGCTGGTTACGAATGCGCGTTCCAGCCCTTCCTGTTCCAGCATGCCGGCGGTTTCCATGGCGGCACGTCCGGACAGCAGGACATCGACATGGGGATAATGTCCCAGCGTCTCAATCGTCATGGGGCGAGATGCGGCGGGATGGTCCGTACGCATGATCCAGACACTGTCGACCGACAGGAGCGGTTCGCGTCTAAAACGGCTGGGAATCCGCCCGAAAGCACCGACAACCAGATGCAGCGTGCCGCGATCCAGTTCTTCGACCAGATTGAGGTCGTTAAACAGGCGAAGCCATAATCTTATGCCGGGCGCTTCCCGTTCAAGCCGTTGCAGAACCGCTGGAAAGAGAGCCCCTATGTAAAAATCGGACGTGGCGACCACGAAACTCATATCCGCAGTAGCAGGGTCGAACCGATCAGGAGAGAGCGCAGCCGATATATCCGCCAAAGCCGCCCGTAACGGCTGAGCCAGTTCCTCGGCCCGGGGCGTCGGGTGCATGCCCTTGGGGCCGCGCACGAACAACTCGTCCGACAGCATATAGCGCAGTTTTCCAAGAGCGTGACTGACCGCTGACTGAGTAAGGTTCAGTCTCTCACCGGCTTTCGTCACATTCCGCTCTTCCATAAGGGCGTTGAAGACACGGATCAGATTAAGATCGATATTATGAATTGCACTCATGATTTGAATTATAACAAATCATTTCAATCATGGAAGGTGCGCCATCATATTAGCTTCAACAAACGCCTGCGAGTTCTGTGAGCCGCAGGCGATTCCATAGACAACCAATTCAGGGACCGCGTGTCATGAGCAAGCCGGTTATTCTCTTTCAACAGCCAACTCCAGCCACGGAAAAGCAGGAGAGCCCCAAAACAGCCGGAAAGTCCCGCCGCCGGGCCTATCTCAGCCTTGCCCGCGCGTCGGTGATTGTTGCCGGGATTGGCCTTGCCATTGTCATTCCACTTGGCTGGGGCCAATGGGTTGCGGGCATGACCAACCAGACGACTGATAATGCCTATCTGCGCGCCGACACAACGCCAGTCAGTGCTGAAGTTGGCGGGCGCATCCTGCGCCTGTTGGTAGAAGACTACCAGCACGTCAAGGCCGGTCAGTTGCTGATGGAGATCGATCCGACCGAGTATCAGGCAAGGGTGGATCAGGCCGGAGCAAGCGTGGCCGCCGCACAGGCCGCAATCCGTAATGCGCAAAGCAACATTGCCTTGCAGCAGCGTGTGATCGAACAGGCGGAAGCCGGACTGGCGGCGCTCAATGCCGATCGCGAACGCGTCGCCAGCGAAGGACAGCGCCAGACGTCTCTGACGAAAAACGGCTGGTCGACAGCACAGAAGCTGGAAGCCGCAATCGCCGACGTCAAGCGCATTGAGGCGCAGGTTGCCGAGAAGCAGGCCGAAATAGCAGCCCAGCGCCAGAAACTGGATGTTTTGGCGACCCAGTCCGATCAGGCAAAGGCAGAGTTGAGCAATCAGCAGGCCGCCCTAGCTCTCGCGCAGATTGATCTGGAGCGTACGCATATCACGGCTCCCATCGATGGCGTCGTGGGTGTCAGCGGTGCGCGCGAGGGACAATTTGTGCGGGCTGGTTCGCAGCTCGTTTCCGTGGTGCCGGTCTCGAAGCTCTACGTGGTCGCCAATTTCAAGGAAACGCAGTTGGCCAAGTTTCGTCCCGGGCAGGTCGTCAGCGTTACGGTCGACACATTTCCCGGCAAGGAATTGCGGGGTCATGTAGAGCGTCTTTCGCCGGCAACCGGATCGGAGTTCAGTCTCCTCCCGCCGGATAATGCCACGGGCAACTTCACGAAAGTGGCCCAACGTGTGGGCGTGCGCATTGCGCTTGAGAAGGACGGCGAACTCGATGCCCTCCTTCGACCGGGGATGTCGGTCGTAGCAACGGTGCATACCGATCAATATATCGAAACAACAGCCAGGCTCATCCAATAGCTGGGTAAGCGCGTCCCTTCAAAACCATAGTCTTGAAGGGACGGCGGGAGTTGGAAAATCATGTCCGCTAGCACGACCATTCAAGGTTCTACACCACCAAAAACCGCCAGTCTTCCGAACGCGCGGGCGCTGATCGGCGTTGCCGCCGTTCTTCTTGGCACCGTAACATCGTTGCTAAATTCCCGCCTTACCGATATCGGGCTTGCCGATATTCGCGGGGCGCTGGGCGCTGGCATCGATGAGGCGAGCTGGCTGACAACAGCCTATGTCGTTGCCGAAGTTGCGGCCATACCGTCCGCCGTCTGGTTGCGTTCCATTCTCTCTCCGGCCCGCGGGGTATTGATCGGCGCGCTCATCTTCACGATAGCCTCCATGGTGGCTCCCTTCAGCCCCAATATCCAGACATTGATCAGCATTCAGGCCATACGCGGTTTGAGCGCAGGCATTCTGATACCCATGGCTTATGCTGTTATCATGCGGCACCTGCCGCAGCACTTGCGGCTTTACGGCTTGTCGCTCTATGCCTTGGCGTCGTCACTGACGCCCAGTCTTGCCGTAAGCATCGAGGGCTGGGTGATCACCCATCTGTCATGGGAATATCTGTTCTGGATCAATATCGTTCCGGGCAGTCTTACCCTGCTGGCAGGCGCCTATGGCCTTGCGAACGACCCCATCAAGTTTTTGCGTTTTCGCCGGCATGACGGGTTCGGGTTGCTGGCATTGTCTCTCGGACTGGCCGCACTGGTAACGGCGCTCGATCAGGGGAACCGTCTCGACTGGCTTGAATCGGGACTGATCGTCGGACTGTCTGCATCTGCACTGCTCTTGCTGGGGGTCTATATCGTGCACTCATTGCTGCACCGTGATCCCGTTGTCAGTCTGCGCCTGTTCGCCCGGCGCAATATCGGTTTCAGCCTGTTGCTGATGTTCGCCATGCGCATCGGGCTGATGACCTCCGCTTATCTTTTGCCGCAATATCTGATCCGTATTCAAGGATATCGCGCGCTGGAAAGCGGCACGATGTTCTGGGTATCGGCCCTGCCCCAGATGGTTTTAACGCCATTGGTGGCCTGGCTGGTCTACAGAATAGATCCGCGCGGTTTGGCCGCTTTCGGACTGATGCTGTTCGGCGCCGGTGTTCTGATGCTGTCCAATCTTACGCATCTTTGGACATCGGACCAGATATTGCCTTCGCTGTTCGTGCAGTCCGTCGCCGCGCCATTCACGGCCATACCGTTGATGGTGCTGATAACGGAAGAAATCAGCATCCGGGAAATACCGTGGATTGCGTCTCTGGTTCACATCGTGCGCACTGTCGGCACGGCCATCGGCCTTGCTCTGGTCAGCACATTCACGCGCATGCAGGAGCAATTGCACTCCAATCTGCTTGGCCTTCATCTGGAGCGCGGCGCAGTCGACGTGCAGTCTCGCATAGAAAGATCAGCCGCCATGCTGGAAACGCACAACAGCGACTCGGCGGTCGCAACCGCTCAGGCGACGGCTTTGCTGGCCAGAACCGTTCAACGCGAGGCTTTCGTGCTGGCTTACAGCGACATGTTTGTCGTGATCGGCGTTGTCATTGTGCTGATGGCACTCGTGACGCTTTTCATGCGCCGCCCCACGCTGCCGGGAAAGTTCCTTTAGTGCAGAAAGTCAGCGAAGCCGTTCTGTTTTATAGGACACCGGGTCTCCGAAACAGGCACTACTCAACCCCGCGCACCGCAATTACCTTCAAGGACATGAAGCGCCGCTGTTCTTCAAGGCTTCGCCGCGTTCTTGCCTTAGGGCTAAATCTCGATAGGAAATGGACATGAGAAAATTTGTACTGCCGATCCTCGCTTCGTTGTTGTCGGTCTCAGCCGCTCAGGCAGCCGACTACAAACTGGACCCACTGCATACCAAAGCGATCTTCTATATGGATCACTTCAACACATCGACCAACAGCGGCGGCTTTTACGAAATCGGCGGCAATATCTCTTTCGACGCCAAAACGATGGATGGAAAAATCGATATCTCAATTCCGGTAAAGACGCTGAACACAGGTATTGCCGGGTTTGATAAGCACGTAAAAAGTGCCGACATACTGGATGCGGAAAAATTTCCGACCATCGAGTTCAAGTCGACCAAGTGGAATTTCGCCGGAGACAAGCTGGCGTCGGTGGATGGCGATCTGACCATAAAGGGAAAGACCCTGCCAATCCAGCTCACGGCCACCAAATTCGGTTGCTACCAAAACCCGATGTTCAAGGCGGAAGTCTGTGGCGGCGATTTTGAAACAACCATCGATCGTACCCAGTGGGGCGTGGACTTCCTTGTAAAGGAAGGCATGACCAAGATGGTTAAGCTTGAAATTCAGGCCGAAGCAATCAAGCAGTAAGCCGGTCGGCAAGCCCTCCTTTATGAGGGCCTGCCGTGTGATTTGTTTCCCTCATGGTCACCTGCGCCCGGGGTTTGGCAGCGGTGATCATGAGAGACACGTCTGAGGTCAATCGTCCGCGGCAAATGGTGCGTAGCCTCAATTGAGAACCAATTTGACAAGCAAAGGAACAACAAGCGACGTTGCGATGGCATTCAGCGCCATGGCAATTCCGGCAAAAAGCCCCGCTGTTTCATCAACATCGAAAGCGCGGGCGGTTCCAATACCGTGGGACGTCAATCCGACCGCAAACCCACGTGCGGCATAGTTTTTTATCCGCATGGCGTTCATCAAAGGGGTTACGACCAGCGCCCCAATGATACCGGTAAGCACGACCAATACGGCAGTCAGCGACGGTGTGCCGCCAAGAGTGGAAGAGATTGCCATTGCAACCCCTGCGGTCGCTGATTTCGGCAGGAACGAAATCAGCACTTCGTTGGAAAGATTGGCCCACTCACCCATGACAAGGATGGATAGAACAGCGAAGAAGGACCCCACGATCAGCGCCGCGCCCATTGGAATGAGCGTCTTTCGTACTCGCTGCCATTGGCGAAATAACGGGACTGCAATGGCAACGGTGGCCGGGCCAAGCAGAAAGTGGATGAACTGGGCTCCCTCAAAAAAGCTCTCGTAGGGAACCTCGAAAATCAGAAGCAGACTGGAAAGCAGCACGATTGAAATCAGAACAGGATTGGCCAGCGGATGCCGTTTCAGTCGGACGGAAATATTCGTCGCCAGAATCCATACGCATAAGGTGAGGGTCAGCCATAGCAACGGTGAAGCGGATAGATAAACCCAGAGTTCGAGCGGGTGTTTCATATGACTATCTCCGCTCCATGAAATGCTGCACGAGAACGAATGTCCAAACCGTCACTGCCAATGTGAGAACTGCTGAGACGACGACGATTGCCAGAATTTCGGTGGCTTGGCCCTGTATCTGCTTCCACATCGCTACCACCCCGACGCCGGCCGGCACAAAAAGCAGACCGAGATTGGCAAGAAAGCCATCGGCGGCAGTTTCGGCTTCGGCAAAGACGTTCCAGTTGAACAGCTTGCATAGCTGCATGGCGACAAACAGAAGCACGAGCCCCACGACGGGGCCCGGTATGGGGAGCCCGCTCATGAAGATGATGCTTTCGCCCAACAGCTGGAACAACAATAGCAGCGCTATACCCTTGATCATGAAGGCTTCATCTCCGGTTCAAATCTCAAGAGCCAAGGTAACGACCGGCGGTCCTGCCGTCTATACGGTCGGCAGTCATAGTGTTTCTGATTTGCAGGAGCCTATGCCCTTGAACGAATTTAAATCAAAGGCACTTTCAGAATACCGGGTTTCCAAAAAGTGCCTTCTTGTACAGCAGTAAGCAGTACCAATATTATACTCAGTAACTAATAGATACCAATGGCTTGGGCTGTCAGCATGGCCTGAAGGAGAGAATGATATGGAATTGGGCGTATATAGTTTCGGGGATGTGCAGAAGAACGCGGCGACCGGCGAGCTTGGCTCGACAGCGGATGCAACGCGCAACTTGCTTGAGGCTATTCAGCTCGCCGATGAGGTTGGCCTCGATTACTTCGGTATTGGCGAACATCATACGCGTGAGATGCCTGCTTCTGCTGCGACCGTTATTCTGGGTGCGGCGGCGTCGACCACGAAGAACATCAAGCTTGGCAGCGCGGTAACCGTGCTGAGCACCGATGATCCGGTGCGTGTTTACCAGCAGTTTGCTACCGTTGACGCGCTGTCCAATGGCCGCGCTGAAATCACCGCTGGTAGAGGGTCTTCAACCGAATCCTTCCCGCTTTTCGGACATGATCTCAACGATTATGACGAGCTTTATACCGAAAAGCTCGATCTGCTTTTGAAGATCAATGACAGCGAAAAAGTTACCTGGCAGGGTAAATTTCGCCCGGCGTTGAACGATGCACTTGTTGTGCCGCGTCCCGAGAGCGGTTCGCTGCCGGTCTGGCTGGCCACCGGAGGCAATCCGCAGTCGTCGGTTCGCGCTGGCCTGCTCGGTCTGCCGATCTCCTATGCGATCATCGGTGGGCAGGCCTCGCGTTTCGCGCCGCTGGCCGATCTTTATCGGCGTGCCGCCAAGCAGGCGGAAATCGCACCGGAAAGGGTGAAGGTCTCGGTCGCAACGCCGGGCTTCATCGGTGAGAATGCTGCGGAAGCGAAGGAATTCTTCTGGACTCATTGGCATGCTGTCATGGAGCAACTTGGCAAAATCCGTGGTTTCGCACCGCCGCCCCGTTCGCATTATGACCGCGAGGCAAGTGGTTCAGGCGCGCTTTTTGCCGGTAGCCCGGAGGAAATCGCCGAACGCATTATCGAGTTGCACAAGCACCTCGGCCATATGCGGCAGTTTTTGCAGATGGATGTCGGACAAATGCCCCACAAGGCATTCCTGCGTTCGATAGAACTGCTGGGCACCAAGGTAAAGCCGCTTGTCGATGCGGAACTGGGCTCTGGAAAATAAACAGGAGCAAACGGAATATGCTCATATCTCAGGTCAAAACTATCGGCATACTGGGTGCTGGCCGTGTTGGCACCGCCATAGCTCGTCGCGCACTTGCGGCGGGTTATGCAGTGCGAATGGCAACCTCCAAAGCGCCGGAAGAAATCGCGCTCGTACTGGAAATCATGGTGCCGGGCGCTCAGGCCGATACAGCAGAAAATGTGATTGCAGCTGCCGATATTGTCGTGCTTGCACTGCCACTTTCCAGATATCGCAGTCTTGTGCCGGAACAGTTGACCGGTAAGATCGTTATCGATGCCATGAACTACTGGGCACCGACGGACGGAACGATAGCCGAGTTTGAAGGTGAGCGTTCAAGCAGTGAGATCGTGCAGGATTTCCTGCCGGGTGCCCGGCTGGTGCGGAGCTTCAACCATATGGGCTATCATGAAATAGATGAGGAGGCCCGTCCGGAAGGTGATCCGGAGCGACGCGCGCTGGCGGTTGCCGGGAACGATGCCGATGCACGCCAGGCGGTGGCTTCGTTTATCGACCGTATCGGCTTCGATCCTGTCGATGCCGGACCATTGGCCTTCAGCCGTGCGTTCGATACCGGCACGCCGCTGTTCGGCGCGATTATCAATCGAGCAGATATGGAACGTGCTTTACAACTGCCGCAAGCTGGCTAGCCAACCGTAAATTGGGAGAAGACAGAAATGGCCGACATGATAATGGGCAAGGAAGATACGGGCGTTCGCAACGGACGTTATGTGGCCCGTATAGACGGCATTGAAGGTGAAACTGAAATCACTTTCACCAAGCGCGGTCCCAACCAGATCAGCGCCGATCACACCGGGGCACCGGACAGCATGAAAGGTACGGGATCGGCTGCGGCGCTCGTCACTTTCATGATTGAGGATGCGCGCCGGGAGGGAATAAAAATCATACCGCTTTGCCCCTATGTCCGGGCGCAATATCGCAGGCATCCTGAGTGGGCCGATGTGATGACCGTGCAGCCGGGAGAAGACCCGGCGGTCTGATTTCTTTTGTGCAATATCTTGGTGAAGGGCACAAAACCCCTGCCCTGCCGTGGGCGAGATTTACATCTCGCCCTGCTTCCGCCGATATAAAAAATACCAGCCAAGCAAAGCTGACAGGAAGACCAGCCCGCCCGCCAGACCCGGCAGGATAAAGGGCTGAAGCTTTGCAAGCAAAGGCGTCGGGCCGCCATTGCGCGCTGTCTCGACATCCTCAACAGAAACCTTGACGTCAGAATTGCCGAAACGGTTCAGGACGTAATTTGCGATCTCCGCGATCTGGGTATCGGAGAGCGCGTTGACATAGGACTGTGGTCCAAACCCTGGCATCAAGATTTCGTGGCCACCGGTTTCCCGCTCAACACCGTAAAGGATGGTGGAGATGAGATTGGCGGGATTACGCGATCCGATGGTCGTGTTGTTGAACAGGGATGGGTATGCCTGTCCCTCACTGCCAGCCGCTTCGGGTTGATGGCAGCTCGCGCAATAGCCGCTATAAAGCTCTGCGCCGGTTTTAAGACTGTTATGGGAGTTTTCCGGAAAAAGTCCGCGAATGGCGGCTTCGTCTGAACCCTTGCCCGTAAACGCATGACGGGCTGTCTTGTCCTGCGGATCGCGCACAGGACTGGTTGATTTCAGATAGACAGCAAGCGCTTTCAGATCGCTGTCTGGAAGGTGTTGCAAGCTGTTTTGAACGGCCTCCGCCATGCCACCGGCGGCTTGTGCCTTGCCCTCGACATGTCCTGTACGGAAATATTGCATCAGTTCCGTTTCAGTCCAGCCGC
The DNA here is from genome assembly GCA_900473915.1 of Hyphomicrobiales bacterium. Lineage (GTDB taxonomy): Bacteria > Pseudomonadota > Alphaproteobacteria > Rhizobiales > Rhizobiaceae > Brucella. The sequence continues at coordinate 138,637 of UCNG01000006.1, forward strand.
CAACCCCGCTTACCGGATCTGAGGTGATGTTTGGCGCGTACCATGAACCAACCATGCCACCTGCCAGTTCCGCATTTGCCGTCTGCCCCATCAGGATATTGCGTGGAGCATGGCACGACGCACAATGGCCCAGCGCGCCAGCCAGATAAGCGCCCCGGTTCAGCTCATCGCTTTTCGCCGGATCGGGCGCAAATGGCTCACGGTTGGCGAAAGCAAGATTCCAGGCCATCATTGAAATGCGGATATTGAACGGGAAGGGAAGCTGTGTCTGCGCTTTCGCTGGCTCGTCCACTGGCTCGACGCCATTCATGAAATAGGCGTAGAGAGCGTGAATATCCGCGTCCGTGATCTCGCCATAGGCATCGTAGGGCATGGCGGGGTAGAGGTGACCGCCATCCTTGCGAATGCCCTTGCGCACAGCGTTGGCAAAATCTTCTTCGGAATAGGTGCCGATGCCGAATTCTTTCGACGGCGTGATATTGGTCGAATAGATCGTTCCCAGAGGCGATACGATGCCATAGCCGCCAGCGAACGGCTTTCCACCGCGCGGAACCGTGTGGCAGGCCATGCAATCGGCTGCCGTCGCGACGGCCTTGCCTTGCTCAACCAGCGCATTCGTATCCGGGGACTGGGCATTTGCCGATCCGGACAGAGCCAACAAGGAGACGGCGCTGATCAGGAGTGTGCGAAGGTGGAACACATTTCTGTTTGTTGCCTTGCCCATTTTCACGCTCCCAAACGCCTGGAAATGTCGTCTGCTGCCTTGATGCCGAGTGCCGCCATGGTTAGCGTGCTGTTGACCACGCTCGCCGATGGCATGGCCGAACCGCCGGCAATCCAGAGGTTCTCGTGATCGTGAGCCCGGCAATTACCATCGACAACGGAGTCCTTCGGATCGCTGCCCATGATGCAGCCGCCCATGATGTGGTTGTTGGCATTGAGCGAGGTGGTGATGTGGAGATCCGTAGCGTCAAACAGTCCTGCAATATGATTGAGCTGCTGGACGGCTGCGTCATAGCCTTTGCGGACATAATCGCCGACATCATAATAGACATCCGGGCACGGAATCCCATGGGGGTCCATGCGCGTCTTGCTGAGCGTGACACGATTATCCGGATGCGGAAGCGGCTCCAGGCTGATTGAGAGATCCACCCCGTGGATCGTGCGCTTGCGGATTTCCGCGTCGAGTTCCGGCCCCACGAGCCCCTTCTTCAAGGCCGCGCTGGCGGCTGATGTGACTTGGGTGATGTTGTTGAGAATCATCTTGTTGGCGGAGTATTCAGACCGGAATGCTCCGTCTCGCGGCCCGACAAGGCAGCTGGACTGCGCGGGTCCACGGCCAATCCAGAGCGGCTCATTTGCCTGAAAGAAGCAATGGAAGCCGGAATGATCCATCATGTTGCGCCCGACCTGATCCGACGAATTGGCGATACCGGCCGGGTTGCGTTCGTTGGCGGCGGCAAGCAGCAGGCGGGGCGATTCCAGCGAGTTGCAGGCAATAACGAAAGCTTGCCCGGTTGCCTTGTGCGAGCGGTGCTGGCTGTCGTACCAGTGAACTGCCGTGATGCGGTTGTTTTCATCGGTGTCGATCCGATAAACGACGGATTCCGCCAGAACCACAGCGCCTTTGGCCTCGGCGGACACCACTGAGTGGATGCCGTTATACATGGCGCCTATAGGACATATAGGCTGGCAATTATTGTTGCCGCAGCAGGTGGGACGGCCATTCCAGGGTCTGGTGCTGCGCGCCTGCGGGATAGGCACGGAACGATAGCCATGCTGGTTGACGACCTCGGCAAAGCGCTTGTCGCCAAAGCTCCACGGCACCATGTCCATCGGATAAGGACGGCTGCGTTCAGGTGGCGATTGCAGCGCCGGATCGTTCGGCCCGGCGACGCCCATGGCTTCTTCCGCCCGGCAGTAATAGGGTTCCAGTTCGTCATAGGAGATCGGCCAGTCGCGCCCCACGCCATAGGTGGAATACATCCTCAGATCGACCGGAAGGTGACGCCAGCTTGACGCCGCCCAATGCCATGTCGTTCCGCCGACCGTTTTCAGATAGCCCTGCTTGAAGCCTTTTCCGTCCGGCCCCGACAGGCCGACATAGTTGTTCTCCGGCCAGTAGAGCGGGGCCGGAGCCCATTGCGACTGCGGGTAAAGCCCCTGAAAGTCCGAACCGGCACGGTTTGCGAAGGGCATATTGCGCCAGTTCTCGACAGCCTGTGCGCGGTCGATGCGCAAACCCGCATCAAGCACGAGAACGGATTTGCCCTCCCCTGCAAGCTGATCGGCGATCAAAGCGCCGACAACACCCGAACCGACGATCACGACATCTGCGGTGGCGTCACCATTATCAAAGACGGGGGATTTCATCTTACAGCACCTTCGGGACGTTGACAGGCATACGGCTGATTTCCGGCGGCAGGTCCGTCCACCAGATCGGTCCCTTGTTGCAATAGGTCGGGACTACCAGTCCGTCGGCCACGGGCCGATACATGAGCGCATCGTGATAGGCCACAACGACGGGGCCATTGCGGGTCGTGACGGTGCCCGTATACCAGGCGGTCACGATAGCCATGACGGCATCGCCGAGCCCCTGTTGCGCGGCCGCAGCCTTCAGCATGTTGGGTTGAGGATTTTGCGTGGCGAGGCGACCGAGTTCCTGAACTGTTTTGGAAAATGTCGGATCGTCACCAAGGAACGCTTCGTAAATTCGCCCGGCGGTGTGTGGGGAAAGGTCTCTCTGCCCGGTCACAGCGTGAGAAAGGGCAAGAAAGGACGCTTGCTCCCCGTCAGCAGCCGAAGATGGCTGGGCGGCCAGACCCGCATCGTAGCTTGTGATGCCTGTCAGCACGAATGCCGCGCCGGCCAGCAAAGTGCGACGGGTCATGTACATGGAGTTGGACCGCAATGGAAAAACGGGTTTGTTCGTCATGAGAGATATCCCCACGCGTTCAGGATTTCAGATACTCGAATAGAAATTATTCCAAGTAATTCCCTGGTCGGTAATTATGTCTTCTGAATAGGTAAAAGCCGATAAAAATCTTCGGGCCGCCCTTGAAATAGGGCGACCCGAATAATGTTACTTGGCGCTCTTCGCGTTCACGGTCGTGTAGCTCGTGATCAGGTTGCGGTAGTCCGGGATGTGGTTGGAGAACAACGTTCCCAGACCTTCCACATCGTTGCGCCAGTCGCGATGCAGTTCGCAGGCAGTACCGAACCAGGTCATGAGCTGAACGCCAGCCGCGCTCATGCGGTCCCAGGCCGAGTGGCGTGTCACGTCGTTGAAGGTGCCGGAAGCGTCGGTGACGACGAAAACTTCAAAACCGGCTTCGATAGCCGAAAGCGCCGGGAAGGCCACGCAGACTTCGGTAACGACGCCAGCGATGATGAGCTGCTTCTTGCCGGTCGCCTTGACGGCCTTGACGAAGTCCTCATTGTCCCAGGCATTGATCTGGCCGGGGCGCGGAATGAAAGGCGCGTCGGGGAAGATTTCCTTCAGTTCCGGCACGAGCGGACCGTTCGGGCCGTCTTCGAAGCTGGTGGTCAGGACCGTAGGCAGGTTGAAATATTTGGCCAGATCGGCAAGCGCCAGAACGTTGTTCTTGAACTTGTCCGGATCGATGTCGCGAACCAGCGACAGGAGGCCGGTCTGGTGGTCGACCAGAAGTACAGCTGCATCGTTCTTGTCCAGTCGAACATAAGGTTTCGTCATGGTCGTCTCCTTTGAATTACCCGCAAGTGGGGATGCTACGTGAACCATCGAACGGCCCTTTGCGGGTTTCAGAGCCATTTGGCATGGTTGGTATGCGTTACCGGCCGAACCGGTTCCGGGCCGCTGCCCGGGGGCAGAAGCAGCGGCCCGCCTGCCTCAACCGAGCGGTTTCAGATGCGCCTCGATAGCGGTACGTCTTCCTTCCAGAAACGGTGGCAGGGAAAGGTTTTCGCCCAGGCTTTCCAGCGGTTCATCGACCGTAAAACCCGGACCGTCCGTTGCGATCTCGAACAGGTTTCCCGCCGGTTCGCGGAAATAGAGCGAGCGGAAATAATAGCGTTCCACCTCACCGGAATTCGGGATGCGGAACTGTGACAGCCGGGCGGCCCAGTCACGGCTTGACTGGACGTCAGGCGTGCGGAAGGCGACATGGTGTGCAGCACCGGCACCCTGGCGCGCTCGGCCAAGCTCCGGTTGCACGGCGACATGCAGTTCGGATGCCGCGCCGCCCTCCCCCATGCTGTAGACATGGACCTCGCCCTTGCCGTCCGGCGAGGCATATTGCCGGTCGCGGCTCATTTCGAGCACATGGGTGAGCAACGTATCGGTGGCCTCAAGCTGGGGCACGGAAATGGTGATGGGCCCAAGCCCGCAGAGTTGATGCTCGGTAGGCACCGGGCTCCGCTCCCATGGCTGCGCCAATCCGGCGCCACCGTCTGCGACCAGCCTGAGACGATGGCCGTCCCCGTCTTCGAAATCGAGCGAAGCCCTTCCATCGATAATCTGTACCGGACCAGCGGCCACGCCCGCATCTGACAAACGGGCAGCCCAATATTCGAGATTGTTCTCGTTGCGCACCCGAAGTCCTGTGCGGCTGATGGACGAGGTTCCGCGCCTTTCGCGCTCCACCGGCCAGTCGAAGAAGGTCAGTTCGGTTCCAGGCGTCGCCGCACCGTCGGAATAGAAAAGGTGATAGGCGCTGGTATCGTCCTGATTGACGGTCTTCTTGACCAGGCGCAGGCCGAGCAGCTCGGTGTAGAAGCGCTTGTTGGCCGCGACGTCAGCGGTGATCGCAGTCAGATGATGAATGCCCGTCAACTGCATTTGAAAAACTCTCGCATTTGATACATTCACAGCCTGATCGATTTCGGCAGGCAAAGTAAGCAATCTATCCGGAAACGCAGCGTTCGCGATTTGCGAACGCATGCATGGTTGCTTCTCGTCGGGTTTCGGCAATAATCGCTATATGAGGTGGACAATCGACGAAATCAGGACTTTTCTGGATGTGATGGAGACCGGCACGGTCTCGGGCGCAGCCGCGCGCTCCAATCTTTCCAAATCGGTCGTCAGCAAGCGTATCGCCGAATTTGAAATGGCGGTGGGAGCGGCTCTTTTCCAGCGCCATGCGGGGCGCATAACCCCGACCGACAGCGCGCAGGAGCTGGCGCTCCGGCTCCGCCCGTCGCTGGCTGAAATGACCAATGCAGTGGAAAGTGCCGGCTGGGGCATGGCCGGCTTGCGCGGCTCGCTGGCGATTTCAGCGCCGATGAGTTTCGGTATCCGGCATCTCAGTCCGATCATTGCCGATTTTGCCCGCCAGCATCCCGATCTGGAAATAATGCTCGATTATGACGACCGCCTCATTGATCTGGTGCGCGGCCGTTTCGATCTTGCAGTCAGAATCGGACAATTGCAGAATTCCGGACTGATGGCGCGCAAACTTTGCGAAGACCCCCGCGTGATGGTCGCAAGCGCCGACTATCTTCGCCGCCGCGGCACCCCCACCACTCTGGTCGAATTGCAGGACCATGACTGCATTGGTTATCTCAATCTGCAATCGGCGAGCCTTTGGCAGTTTATGGAGCCGGGCGAAACGCCGGTAGGTTTTGCACCGAAAACCAGAATATCCGCCAATAATGGCGAAGCCATGTGCGATATGGCGATAGCGGGGCTTGGCATTGCGCTGCTGCCACTGTTTATCGCTTATAAGGCTCTGGAAACCGGGCAGCTTGTGAAGGTTGCAGAAAATCTCCGGCCCATGCCGCTGCCCATCTCCGCCGTCTGGCATCCGGTGAAACCAATGCCCATGAAATTACGCGCGATTCTCGACCATCTGGCCAAGGGATTTTCGCAACTCCCGATCTGAATGAAATAATCATGCCAAGGACCATCGGCAGCTGAAAACGGCGCCACAAATCCCTTCGTGTTCCGAGGTCGATGACGTGTTGCCGGACAAGCTGGCAGGTTACGCGCCTATAATGTGCGGAGCTCTGTATCCCAGCTTGCCAAGCACGTTTCTGGTATCCACGATCAGCGCTGCTTCTTTCACGATGCACTCGTAATCGACGGCGTCGTGGTCAGTGGCTATCAGCACGGCGTCATACTGATTTAACTGTTCTGCCGAAAGAGCGACCGACTTCTTGCCCATCAGGTGGAGGAACTCGCGAGTGCGTGGTATCTCGTCGACGAACGGGTCGTGATAATCGGTCCGGCCACCGCGTTCTTCGATAAGTTCGATCAGGCGCAGCGACGGGCTTTCCCGGATGTCAGGCACGTTTTTCTTATAGGCCAGACCGATGATCAGAACGGTCGAGCGGCTGAGAGCCTTGCCGGCGCGCATGTCGAGCGCTTCCGCCAGCCGCCCGATCACATAACGCGGCATCGCCGAGTTGATTTCGCCTGCGAGCTCGATGAACCGTGTCGGCAGCTCGAATTCGCGTGATTTCCAGGTCAGGTAGAAGGGATCAATCGGGATGCAATGACCGCCGAGCCCAGGGCCGGGATAGAACGGCATATAACCAAAGGGCTTCGTCTTCGCGGCTTCGATGACCTCCCATATATCGATACCCATCGCCGTATAAAGGGTCTTGAGTTCGTTCACGAGAGCGATGTTCACGGCGCGGAAGACATTCTCCGTCAGCTTTACGGCTTCCGCGGTTGCGTTGGAGGAGACGGGCACCACGGTCTTGACGACTGCGCCATAGAAAGCGGCCATCAGTTGCTGCGCTTGCGGGCCGTCGCCGGAAACGACCTTCGGTATTGTCGAGGTTTCGAAATGGCGGTTGCCCGGATCTTCACGCTCGGGCGAAAAGCCGAGGAAGAAATCCTGGCCGGACTTCAGGCCGGTTTCTTCCAGAATTGGACGCACCACGTCATCGGTCGTGCCCGGATAGGTGGTGGATTCCAGCACGACGAGCTGTCCGGGACGCAACGTGGATGCGATGGACCGGCTCGTCGCCACCACAAAGGAAAGGTCCGGGTCGCGATGCTTGGTCAGCGGCGTGGGTACGCAGATGATAACGACATCGCAGGCAGCCAGCGCGTTGAAATCGGTGGTCGAAGCGAAGCGGTCGGCCTTGCTGACCCTCGCCAGCACGTCATCCGACACCGCTTCGATATAGGATCGATGTGCATCAAGCGAAACGATCTTTTCCACATCGATGTCAAAACCAGTGACACGGAAACCGCTGGCGGCAACGGTGACGGCAAGCGGTAGCCCCACATAACCGAGGCCGATAACGCCGACACGCGCGCTCCGGTCCTGGATGCGATGGGCTAAATCATGAAAACTGGCCCGGGAAACGGTCAAAGGAGCGTCTTTCTTTAAATGGAAAGCAAGGATCGATGACGGACCGCGCGCAGTCCTTTTCCCCACATCATTTTCATCAAATTAGCAGGTCCTGACCCTAGATGGCTTGATTGCCGAAACCTGTCAAGAATGCCTGACCCTGTTTCCCAATTGCGTCACTGGCACATCATCGCCTTATCCCACGCAAAACTGTTTCGCACCTTTGCCGGAATGCACTAAGCTCAGAATCTCGTGATTTGAATTCTGTTCGCAGCTTCCTAACCATCGTTTTTCGCATCTCCCATGCAAGGTTTTTTTCACGCTTTGCCGGAAGTGCATTTTATAGGTCACAACCATGCGCAAGACCCAAACCGGCGTATCGACCGTCCTTCTCGACAAGGCCGCCGAATGGCTGACGCGATCATCGATGGCGGGAGAGACCTTGCAAACCATCCTTCTGGGGTTTTGCGAGCGCCTCGCCGCCGCTGGCCTGCCGGTCGCGCGGGCGCATATGACATTCTCGATGTTGCATCCCCTTTATGATGCCGTCGGTTTTACATGGCATCGTACACAAGGCCTGACCATTGAGGGGTACAGGCACAGGCAAGGCGAAAATTCCGAACGTTTTCGCGCAAGTCCGTACTACTATCTGCTTTCCAACAAGCTCGACCATCTGCGTCGTCGCTTCACACCGGATTCCGTCGATGAATTTCCGGTCTTTACAGAGCTGAAACAGCAGGGCATGACCGATTATCTGGCATTCATCCAGCCATTCGGCGCTCATTCTATGCAGGGCATGATGGGATCGTGGGCAACGGACAGCCGTTCCGGCTTCGATGACGACATGATTGGCGCTCTTTTGAAACTGCAAAGTCATCTGGCGGTTGCGGCGAAAATCGCTGTGCTCAGCAAACTGACGGACAGCATGCTGACCACCTATCTGGGCGGCGATGCTGGCCGGCGCGTTCTCAACGGCCAGATCAAGCGTGGCGATGGCGAAACCATACGAGCAGCACTTGTCATGGGCGATATGCGCCAATCCACCGCGCTTGCGGAGAAAGAGGGGCGGCAGGTCTATATCGACACGCTCAATCAGTTCTTCGATGCTCTGGCGGCTCCGTTCAACCGCAATGGCGGCGAGATTCTCAGTTTCATCGGCGACGGCTTTCTGGCCGTTTATCCGTGTGGCCGCCACCGTGAACCTTCGGTTGTTGCCTGTCAGGCGGCGCTGTCGGCACTGGCTCAGGCGCAAGCCAATGTGGCCAGTCTGAACCGGGAGCGCCGAAAGAACGGCAAGTCTGCCATTCGTTACGGTGTCGGGCTGCATGTGGGCAATGTGATGTTCGGAAATGTCGGCCTGCGAGACCGGTTGACCTTCTCGGCCTTCGGTTCCGCCGTCAATGAGGCGCAGCGCCTGCAAGCCTTGACGAAGCGATTTTCGTCGGAAATTATCGCCAGCGGAAATTTCGTGAATTATAGCGGCGGGGACTGGGTAAAGCTTGGGGACGAAAAGTTGCGCGGTGTGGGGCAGAAAGTGACGGTCTATCGTCCGAACTCGCTGACATGTTGTAATGCGGACGAACTGGCGGACGGCTTCAACGCAGGCGGGTTGTCCGAAGCGGAACAGATCATGCTGCTCTATCGCGACGCGGATTCAAAGGTCTCCCAAAACGCGGGGGAGAAAGCCACAAAATGAAGCGTGTCGTCCTTTCGCTGGCTGCGCTCCTGTTCATCTCCATTCCGGCGGCGGCGGTAGCAATGGAGTCCTGGAATACACCTCGCGGCGATGATTTCGAGGGCACCGATTTTTCTCCGTCAGGCGGTCTTTATTATCGTCGCAATTTCGAGCAAAGCGCAGGCACTGTCGAGTTTCAGTCAGACGTCACCTTCAAGGGCAACAAGGCGCTGAAACTGAGCGTCAAACCCCTTTGCCCTCAAACCAAGAAAAATTGCAGCGAACGCGCGGAAATATGGGAGAAGACCGATCAACGCGTGCCTTACGATCAGGGTATCTGGTACGGATTTGCCGTCCGGTTCGCCGACCCCATTCCCAGTGGCGACCACCGCTATCTGATAGCGCAGTGGAAACGTGAGATCGTACCGGGCGCGGAGGGTGATTTCAGCCCGTTTCTGGCGCTTCGGCTGAACAACGGCAAGCTTTTCGCGACGGTCGAGACCAATTATATCACGTTCGCCGAAGTAAACGCCAAACCTTCCAAGCCTGAAGGCACGCCGGTCTGGTTTCGCCCGGATGTCAACCAGATGCGTGCTCTGGTCGCCAGTCAGGAGGGCTGGACCACGCAGGACGATCCGCGTTTCGATAGCAGGACGAGCGCGATGACCGTCATCGATCGCGGCAATAAACTACCGTCGCCGCAGTCCGGCTGGATCGACTTTGCGATCTTTACGAAACCCGGTCCTGACGGGTCCGGGCACATAGAGATATTTGCCAACAACAAATGGGTTGTCACGGTGAAGGGCCGCATCGGTCACAATGATCCGGGACTGGGCGCCAACCAGTATTTCAAGTTCGGGCCTTACCGGGCTGCCGACAAGACGGACTGGACGCTTTACTACGATCATTTTCGTCGTTCCTCCCGCTGCGAGGACGTGATGGAGGCAAAATTCTGCCCGGTTTTTTGATCGGGTCGCAGGGGACGGTGGACTGCTCTGGACACGTCGCCGACGCTGCGCTAGGCTCAATTCGTGGCCGCGAAAGACGCTTTGGGGATCGGTAATTTCGCATGAAGTCGAGTACGGATCTGTTACGCGTCGAGGGTCTGGATATTTCCTTTTCCACGCTGGGCAACAAGTGGAGCGTCGTCAACGATGCCAATCTGCGCATTCTGCCCGGCAAGGTGACAGCGCTCGTTGGCGAATCCGGCTCCGGTAAATCCGTTATCAGCCAGTCGATCATGGGAATTCTGCCTCGCAACGGCCAGGCCGAAGGGAAGATCCTGTTCACCGATCCGGTGAATGGCGAGACGACGGATATTCTCAAGCTGGTGAATGACGGGCCTGAAATTCGCGCCCTGCGCGGCAGCCGTATCGCCAAGATATTCCAGGAGCCGATGACGTCGCTGTCACCGCTCCATACGGTTGGCAACCAGATCAGCGAAGTGCTGACGATCCATGCCGAGATGACGAAGGCCGAGCGGCGCGCTCGCACGGAGGAAATGCTGGGGCTGGTTGGCTTCTCCAACCCGTCGCGGACGTTCGACATGTATCCCTTCGAGCTTTCCGGCGGGATGCGCCAGCGCGCCATGATCGCCATGGCGTTGATCTGCCGCCCGGCGCTTCTGATCGCCGATGAGCCGACGACGGCGCTGGACGTGACGATTCAGGCGCAGATTCTCGAATTGCTTCGCGATTTGCAGCATAAGCTCAACATGGCGATGCTGTTGATCACACATGATCTTGGCGTGGTGGCCAATCTGGCCAATGAAGTGGTGGTCATCTATCACGGACGAATTCTGGAAGCTGGGCCGGTGGAGGAAATTTTCCGCAATCCGCAGCATCCCTATCTGAAAGGTCTGATGGCTGCTGTTCCGCATTTCAGCATGCGCCCCGGCGAGCGCCTGAAGGCCCTGCGCGAAGTTCCGGTTCAGGCCGAAACGCTATGGAAGAAGAAGCCGCCTAAGGGCGACGCGCCGGAAATCTTGCTGTCCGTGCGCAATCTCACCAAGGAATACACCATTCGCAAGGCGGGCCTGTTCGGCGATGACAAGGCAGCTTCGGTGCGCGCCGTCGATGGTGTCAGTTTCGATATAAAGCGCGGCGAATGTCTGGGCCTCGTCGGCGAAAGCGGCTCGGGAAAAACGACAGTCAGCAAAATTTTGATGCGGGCCGTCACGCCCGATCAGGGTTCGGTTACCTTCGATGATGGCGACGGACCGGTGGATGTGCTTGCCGCTGAGGGCGCGCAGCTGATGGATCTGCGCACAAAAATCCAGATGATATTTCAGGATCCGGTCTCGTCGCTTTCGCCGCGCATGACTGTCGGCAGCATCCTGAGCGAGCCGCTTGAAATCCACAAGCGCGGCGACAAAGCCTATTGTCAGCAGAAAGTGCGGGCGCTGATACAGGCGATCGGCCTCGATGAGCGCTATCTCAGCCGCTATCCGCACAGCTTTTCCGGCGGTCAGCGCCAGCGGATCGGCATTGCGCGCGCGCTGGCGCTTGGACCGCAGCTTGTGGTCTGCGACGAACCTGTTTCGGCGCTCGACGTTTCGGTGCAGGCCCAGATTCTCAATCTTCTGAAGGATCTTCAGAAGGAACTCGGCCTGACCTATCTTTTCATCTCGCACAATCTGGCGGTGGTCGATTACATGGCCGACCGGATCGCCGTCATGTGCGGCGGACGGATTGTCGAACTGGCGCCAAGCGAAATCATTCTGCGCAGGCCGGTTCATCCCTATACGCAGGCCCTGCTTGCCGCCATACCTTTCCCGGACCTCGACAGGCCGCTGGATTTCGATACCCTGCGTGGCAGCGGGGCGTCGGATCGGCGTGGCTGGGGGCCGCATTTTTCCGGGGAGACGGGCGATCTGGCGTCGGTCGATCTTGGCAACGGCCATCTGGTTCTGGCGAGCAGCTCAGCGACGATCGGGGAGTTGAGAAATTGATCACCCGCAGAACATTGCTGGGCGGCGTAGCCGCCTCTCTTCTCCCGCTTCCAGCTCTTGCCGACTGGGACCTTGAGCCGGATTTTTTTGACGCGCATCTGCTCGCCCGCAGCCTGCCGCCGATTGGCGAACGGATTCCCGCGCAGCCGCGTGTCGTTCGCATGAAAGACATGGGGCGCCAGCCGGGCCGTTATGGCGGAGAGCTGCGCACGATCATCGGCAGCCAGAAAGATATCCGCTACATGACCATCAACGGTTATGCGCGTCTGGTGGGCTATAATGAGCGGCTTGAATTGCAGGCCGACATTCTGGAATCCTGGGAGGCGCAGGACGACCGGATTTTCACCTTTCATCTGCGCGCAGGGCATCGATGGTCGGATGGCCAACCGTTTACAGCCCTGGATTTTGCCTATTGGTGGAATGATGTCATTCTCAACCCGGATCTGACGCCGGATGGCGGTGCGCTCGAACTGCGCATCGATGGCAAGCTGCCGCAATTTGAGCTGATTGATGAGCGGACTGTGCGTTATAGCTGGCAATCGCCGAACCCGGATTTTTTACCCAGTCTGGCGGCCACACAGCCCATAGTCCTTGCCGGGCCGTTTCATTATCTGCGCCAGTTCCATCCGAAATATCAGGATCCGTTCCGCCTCTCGTCGCTCATGAATCTGTATCGCGTCAAGAAATGGACCGAGCTTCACACGAAGGTTTCACGCCAGTATCGACCGGAAAATCCTGAACTGCCGGTTCTCGATCCATGGCGCAACATGACAGCACCACCAGCCGAACAATTCGTGTTCGAGCGCAATCCCTATTTCCATCGCATTGATGAGAACGGGCGGCAATTGCCCTATATCGACCGGGTTATCCTCAATGTCAGCTCATCCTCCATCATCCCGGCCAAGGCCGGTGCCGGAGAAAGTGATCTTCAGGCAACGAATATCGATTTTACGGACTATGCCTTCCTGAAGGATGCCGAAAAACGCTATCCCGTGAAAGTCCATTTATGGAAGCTGATACGCGGATCACGTCTCGCGATCCTGCCCAATCTCAACTGCGCGGATGATGTGTGGCGCGGTCTTTTCAGGGACGTCCGCGTCAGGCGGGCTCTTTCTCTTGGCATTGACCGGCATGAGATCAATATGGCGGTTTTTTATGGACTGGGCACGCCCAGCGCCGACACCTTGCTGCCAGAAAGCCCGCTCTATAAGCCTGAATATGCCAATGCGTGGATTCAACACGATCCCGATCAGGCCAATGCGTTGCTCGATGAAGCCGGTCTGCAAAAGCGCGATGCGAACGGCATCCGCCTGTTGCCGGACGGGCGGCTCGCGGAGATCACGATTGAATCGGCAGGTGAAAGCACGCTGGATACGGACGTGCTGGAACTGGTCACGGATCATTGGCGCAAGATCGGCATAGCGCTGTTCACCCGCACCAGCCAGCGTGATATTTTCCGGTCCCGCGCCATGGGCGGGCGGATCATGATGTCCATATGGTTCGGGCTTGAGAACGCCGTTGCCACCGCAGATATGAATCCTGCCCAACTGGCGCCAAGCTCCGACGATCAGCTGCAATGGCCGCTCTGGGGCATGTATCAGCTGTCGCTCGGCGCAAAGGGCAAGGCACCTGATCTGCCCGAAGCGGTCGAGCTTTGTACGCTACAGAAGCAATGGCGCTCCTCCGCGCATATGAGCGAGCGCTCCGAAATCTGGCACAAAATGCTTTCGATCTTCACCGATCAGGTGTTCTCGATCGGTCTGGTCAATGGCACGCCGCAGCCGATCCTGCATACATCCTATCTGCGCAATGTCCCGGAAAAAGGATTATGGGGCTTCAATCCGACTTCGTTTCTGGGCGTCTATATGCCGGATACGTTCTGGTTGGCCGACACGCCCGAGAGCCCGAAGCAAAAACTGGCGGGAGAGGGCTGAGATGCTGCGCTATATTCTCTGGCGCATCGCCGCCATGGTCCCGACCTTGCTGATTATCTCGGCGCTTATCTTCACGATCATTGAGCTGCCGCCGGGAAATTTCTTCGAAAGCCAGATTGCCGAGCTTCAGGCGCAGGGCGAAACGGTCAATCTTCAGGAAATCGAGGCGATGCGCCGCCAGTACGGTTTCGACAAGCCACCGGTCGTGCGCTATTTTTACTGGCTGGGCGGAATGCTCCAGGGAGACTTCGGCTATTCGTTCGAATATCAGCTGCCGGTCAGCGAGGTGGTCGGCGACCGGCTGTGGCTGACGATCCTCGTCTCATTCTGTACCATCGTCCTGACCTGGCTGATTGCCTTTCCCATCGGCATGTATTCGGCGACGCATCAGTATAGCTGGGGCGATTACGGGTTTTCACTGTTCGGGCTGCTCGGCATCGCCATTCCGAACTTCATGCTGGCGCTGATCCTGATGTATTTCGCCAATATCTGGTTCGGGACGTCCATCGGTCACCTGATGGATCAGAAATATATTGCCGAACCCATGAGCTGGGCGAAGGCGAAATCCATTCTGGAACATCTGTGGATTCCGGTGATCATCGTCGGAACGGCTGGAACCGCTGGCATGATCCGACGGCTGCGCGCCAATCTTCTGGACGAGTTGCAGAAGCAATATGTCATGACGGCGCGGGCCAAGGGCCTGCATCCGTTCCGCGCACTGGTGAAATATCCGCTGCGCATGGCGCTCAATTTCTTTGTGGCCGACATCGGCTCCATATTGCCGACGATCATATCGGGCGCCGAAATCACGGCAATCGTGCTGTCGCTGGAAACCACGGGGCCGATGCTGATCAAGGCGCTGCAAAGCCAGGACATGTATCTGGCCGGGTCTTTCCTGATGTTCCTTGCGTTTCTGACGGTTATCGGAATGCTCATATCCGACATCGCCCTGGCGATCCTGGATCCACGCATCCGGCTGCAAGGGGGGCATAGAAAATGAGCACCATGCTTCCGCCGCCGGGCGCGCCGCTTCCGCATTTCGTGTCAGACGCGCCGTTCGATCCATATTCCGTCGAGAAGATGACGGATGCGCAGGCGAAAATCCATCTCGCGTCCAACCGCCAGTTGATGTGGTGGAAGTTCAGGCGTCACAAGCTTGCGCTTGTATCCGGCATTTTCCTGATCCTGCTCTATGGCGCCATCGTCATCGCGGAATTTCTCGCGCCGTATAATCTGCATACGCGCAACGTCGATTTCATCCATGCCCCTCCGCAAAGGGTGCATCTGTTTCACGAAGGAAAATTCGTCGGGCCATTCGTTTATGGTCGCCAGATGACCCTCAATATCGATACGCTGCGGCGCGTCTACACTGAAAACAGAGCGGATGTGCAGCGGCTGCGTTTCTTCTGCCGGGGCGACAATTATCGGTTCTGGGGGCTGTTCAGCAGCAATTTTCATCTGGTCTGTCCGGCACCGGATGGGCAGATGTTTCTTTTTGGCACTGATCGCCTTGGCCGTGACGTGCTGTCCCGTATCATTTATGGCGCGCGGATTTCGCTGACCATCGGCCTTTTGGGCGTCACTATCAGCTTCGTGCTCGGCATTATCATCGGCGGCATTGCGGGTTATCGCGGCGGCTGGTTCGATCTGATCGTCCAGCGGATCATCGAAGTCTTGCAGGCCTTGCCGAGCCTGCCATTGTGGATGGCGCTTTCAGCGGTGATGCCGATTTCATGGAGCCCGATCCTGATCTATTTCGGCATTACCACCATTCTGGGCATGCTGGACTGGACCGGACTTGCGCGCGCCGTTCGCTCGAAAATCCTTGCGCTGCGCGAGGAGGACTACGTTCTGGCTGCCCAACTGATGGGGGCAAGCAGCCCGCGCATCATCGGTCGGCATCTCGTGCCCGGCTTCATGTCGCATCTGATTGCGGCGGCCACCATATCGATCCCCGGAATGATTCTTGGGGAAACAGCGTTGAGTTTTCTAGGACTTGGGCTTAGACCTCCTATAACGAGCTGGGGAATCCTTTTAACCGAGGCCCGTAACGTCAGTGTCATCGCGTTCTATCCTTGGCTGCTTCTGCCCATGGTTCCCGTCATTCTAGTCATTCTCGCGTTCAATTTTTTGGGAGATGGCTTGCGCGATGCAGCTGATCCTTACAGATAAACGCAATCATGAGGCCACACCGCGTGCATTTTCCCAGCATCGCCGTCTTTACCGGTTCTGAATATTTCACCTTGAATGAGCTGCAAGCATGTCCTGCACCGGAAAGGTTTTGAACATGATGCGCCGTTTTGAGGATGCGCGTATTCTTATGTACAGTCACGATACGTTCGGGCTGGGGCATTTAAGGCGTTGCAGAACCATCGCGCATGCGTTGGTCGAGGATTATCGTGGACTGAATGTTCTGATCATGTCGGGCGCCACGATCGCGGGCGCTTTCGATTATCGCGCCCGCGTCGATTTCGTGAAAGTGCCGAGCGTCATCAAGCTGCGCAACGGCGAATATACGTCGATGGCCCGCCATATCGACCTCCATGAAACGCTGAAGATGCGCCAGTCGATCATTCGCCATACGGCGGAGACCTTCCAGCCCGATATCTTCATCGTCGACAAGGAGCCGATGGGGCTAAAGGGCGAGGTGGAGGAGACGCTGGCCTATCTCAAGGCCCGCGGCACCAAGCTTGTTCTCGGTCTGCGCGAGGTGATGGATGCGCCGCATCTTCTGGAAGCGGAGTGGAAGAAGAACGACGTCATCGAGAAGATCGACCGGTATTACGACAATATCTGGGTTTACGGGCCGCCGGATTTCTACGATCCGCTGGTGGACATGGACGTGCCGGAGAGCGTTCGCCGCAAGATGAATTTCGTTGGTTTTCTCCAGCGCAGCCTCGCACAGGACAAGACATCGTCGCCGCATGTTCCGGAAGGGGACTATATTCTTGTCACGACCGGGGGTGGCGGCGATGGCGCCGATCTGGTGCGCAATGTCATCAATGCCTATCGACAAGTGCCGGAACTCAACCATCGCGCCTTCATCGTTCTCGGCCCCTATATGCCTGCAAAGGAACGGACGAGGCTGCGTAAAAGCGCCCAGAATATTCCCCATCTCGAAGTGATCGAGTTCGATAACCGCATGGAAGACCTGATCGCCGGTGCAAAAGCCGTGGTCGCCATGGGCGGCTACAACACCTATTGCGAGATCTTGTCGTTCGACAAGCCGGCGCTGATTGTTCCGCGCACTGAACCGCGGGAGGAACAATTGATCCGCGCCAGCCGGGCGGCCGAGCTCAATCTGATCGAAATGCTGCTTCCGGAGGAAGCCGCCAATCCGCAACGTCTGGCGGATGTTCTGCAACGTCTGCCCGACCGGGTGCCGCCATCGGAGGGCAATAGCGATATGCGTCTGGAAGGGCTATCGCATATTTCCCAAATTGTCGGGAAATGGCTGGATGAGAGCGAGCAGAAGGCAGCTCCGGAGATACTCATTGCTGCAAAATAATCCGGCATCCATGCCTGTTCGTCGAAAATTGCTTGTGGTGTTGAAGGGCTATCCGCGCCTTTCGGAAACTTTTATCGCGCAAGAACTTCTGGGGCTGGAGCGCGCCGGCTTTGACCTGACGCTCATTTCGATGCGCCGTCCGACCGACAAGAAACGGCACCCGATCCATGACGAAATCAAGGCCCGCGTCGTCTATCTGCCGGAATATCTTTATGAAGAGCCGTTGCGGGTCTGGCGTGGATTTCTGGCGGCTTGGCGTCGCCCCGGCTTCCGTCCGCTTTTGCGCCAGTTCTGGAAGGATTTGCGGCGGGATTTAACGCCCAACCGCGTGCGGCGGCTGGGACAGGCGATGGTGCTTGCCCATGAATGGCCGGACCGGGGCGAATGGCTGCATGCGCATTTCATCCACACACCGGCCTCGGTGACGGCCTATGCAAGCCTTCTGACCGGCGTGCCATGGACATGCTCCGCCCATGCCAAGGATATCTGGACTTCGCCGGACTGGGAGCTGGCGGAAAAGCTCGGGCGCGCCCGCTGGAGCGTCACCTGCACGCGTACCGGCTATGAGCATATGCGCGGCCTCACCCCGCGCAAGGAAGCGGTTCATCTGAGCTATCACGGGCTTGATCTCGACCGCTTTGGCCTCTTCGAGATGCCGCGCTCGTCGCGAGACGGAACCGACGCCCGCGATCCGCTGCGTATCCTCAGCGTCGGGCGGGCGGTGCCCAAGAAGGGCTATGACGTGCTTTTGCATGCGCTGGCATTGTTGCCGCCCGATCTCCACTGGCGCTTTACACATATTGGCGGCGGCGATGAACTGGCTCGTTTGAAGCCACTGGCTGAAACCCTTGGCCTCGCCGACCGGATCGAATGGAAAGGCGCGCTGGCGCAGGAAGAAGTGCTGGAGCATTACCGTCAATCGGACATCTTCGCGCTTGCATGCCGCATCACGGCCGATGGCGACCGCGACGGGCTGCCGAATGTGATTGTCGAAGCCTCAAGCCAGAATCTTGTCTGTGTCTCGACCAACATATCCGGTGTCCCGGAACTGTTGAGCGATGGTGAAAACGGTCTTTTGGTGCCTTCCGAAGACGCGCAAGCTTTTGCTGCCGCGCTGGCCCGGCTTGCGGCAGACCCACAATTGCGCCATCGGCTGGGGGCGGCGGCAGAGCATCGTGTTCGCCACCATTTCGATCACCACGCCAGCATTCGCCAGCTGACGGATCTGTTCGAGCGGGAATGGATGAAAGCATGAGCGGCAGCCCTGAAACGCCCGGCCCGAAAGTCCTGTTTTATGTGCAGCACCTTCTGGGGATCGGGCACATTGCGCGGGCAAGCCGCATTGCGTCGGCAATGAAGGATGACGGTTTCGACGTGACCGTGGTGACAGGTGGCCTTCCCGTTCCGGGGTTTCCGGCGGATGGTATTCCGGCAATTGCGCTGCCTCCGGTCGTTGCCAGCAATGCCGGTTTTTCCGGTCTTGCCGACGAAAATGGCCAGCCTGCGGACGAAGCTTTTCTGGCGCGGCGGCGGGATCAGCTGCTGGAGATATTTCGCCGGTTGAAGCCGGATATGGTCATTATCGAGGCCTTTCCGTTCGGGCGGCGGCAGATGCGGTTTGAGCTTGTTCCGCTGATCGAGGCCATCGAAAATTCCACGCCGCGCCCGAAGCTCATCACGTCCGTGCGCGACATTGTTCAGCAGCGGACAAAACCGGGCCGCAACGAGGAAACCGTTGCTCTCGTCCAGGCCCATTTCGACCGTGTTCTGGTGCATGGCGACGAGAATTTCGTGCCTTTGTCCTATAGTTTTCCGCTGGCGGAAGAGATTGCCGACCGTATCGTCCATACGGGTCTGGTTGCGGCTCCGCCCGCGCCTGCCAGCGCAGAAAAATTCGATATTGTCGTCTCCGCAGGCGGCGGAGCGGTGGGAGCGGCATTGGTGAATGCCGCGATTGGCGCTGCCCGACAGCACACGCAGCGCAGCTGGTGTGTCATCGCTGGCCCCAACCTGCCGGAAGCCGATTTCCAGAAGCTCCTGCAAGATAGCCCGTCCAATGTGCAGGTCGTGCGCTTCCGCAAGGATTTTCCATCGCTATTGCAGGGAGCCGAGGTTTCGGTATCGCAGGCCGGATATAACACGGTCTGCGATCTGTTGCAGGCGAGATGCCGGGCCATTCTGGTGCCGTTCACGCAAGGCGGGGAAACGGAGCAGGCGGTAAGGGCTGAGCGCCTTGAGGAAATGGGGTTTGCCATTGCCATTTCCGAAGATCGTCTTGATGTTCAGGTTTTGAGCGACGCCATTGCTGAGGCGCTTGAAAATCCGCCGCCGCCCGCCGCCGCGCTGGATCTCGACGGAGCCCGAAAAACGGCCCGCTACCTTCGTTCTCTCCGATAAGATATACGCGAATGCGGATCCCCCGTCGGGCAGACATGCTATAAGATGACTGCCAATATGCGCGGCCTACCAGAAACCGGTTCAAAGCCTGAATGACAGCACCGACAAAAGCCCGTTTTCCATCCGAGCGTCTGTTGCGAAAAGCTCGGCTGGCATCCGGCCTTGTCATGGTGACGTTCCTCGCGCTGCACATGAGCAATCACGCGCTGAATCTGATTTCGCTGAATGCGGCGGAAAAAGGCAGGCTGCTCTTTCTGCTTGTTTGGCGCAATCCGGTTGGAACAACGCTGCTCTACGGCGCTATTTTCATCCATCTGAGCCTTGTGCTGCGCTCGCTCTACAAGCGGCGCTCGCTGAAATTGCCATTCGGCGAAACCATGCAGATTCTCTTGGGCCTGCTGATCCCGCTTCTGATCATGGAGCATGTGATCGGCACCCGCATCCGGCATGAGCTGGTGGGCTATAGCGATACCTATCGAAGTGTCATTCATACGCTGTGGGTGGCGTCGCCTTTCAACGGTATGAAGCAGAGCGTCGCTCTTCTCGTCGCGTGGACGCACGGATGTATCGGCATCTATTTCTGGCTTCGCCCGCGCCGCTGGTTTCAACGCACCGCGCCGCTTTTGTTGAGCATGGCCATTCTGTTGCCCGTCCTTGCTTTGCTAGGATTTGCAAATTCCGGACGGTTGCTTGCCAGTATTCCGGTGGAAGCGGCCTCCTTGTCCGGCGGCGAGACCACGCGGCTTTCGCGCGCCATTGACGCGGCAAGCCAGTTTCAAATCAGGCTGGCGCTTTACGGCCTGTTCGGCGCGGCTTTGGCGCTGCTGTTTATGTGCCGTGCCATGCGCAGCCGGCGGGAATGGGCAAACCAGATCAGGGTCACTTATCCCAGCGGCGAAATCGTAGCTGTTCCACGCGGCTTCAGCATTCTTGAAGCCAGCCGGTCTGCCGGGATTCCGCATTACTCGATATGCGGCGGCAAAGGCCGTTGCTCCACCTGCCGCGTCAGGGTGGTCAAGGGTGGCGACGAATTGCCGGAACCCGGTTCCATCGAACAGGAAACGCTGCATCGTATCGGTGCAGACGGCGATGTTCGCCTCGGTTGCCAGTTGCGTCCGGAAAAAGATGTCAGCGTGGTGCCCCTGCTCATGCCGGACCCCGACATCGCTTCGGAGGGCGCGGCGCAATTGACCGTCGCCGGGCAGGAGCGGGACATTACGGTTCTGTTTTGCGACTTGCGCAGCTTCACACAGCTGGCAGAAACCAAGCTGCCTTACGATGTCGTTTTCCTTCTGAACCGATATTTTGCAATTGTCGGGCAGGCGGTTCAGCAGGTTGATGGCAGGCTGGATAAATTCATCGGGGATGGCGCCATGGCGCTGTTCGGGTTGCGCGGATCAAGCGAGGATGGTTGCCGGAATGCCCTTGCCGCCGCAGCGCAGATCGTGCGGGATATAGAGCGCCTCAACGAGGAAATGGCGGATGAACTTTCGCTGCCATTGCGGGTCGCCATCGGCATCCATACCGGCCCTGCCATTGTCGGAACCATGGGCTACGACAAGGTGAAGGGGCTGACGGCGGTGGGCGATACCGTCAACGTTGCCAGCAGGCTGGAAAGCGTCGCCAAGGAACAACAGGCGGCAATCGTCCTGTCGGAACCCGTCGCAACCCGCGCCGGCATGCCGGTCGAAGATCTGGAGGCGGAAGATATTGCAATTCGCGGGCGATCAAATCCGCTTCGGGTCTATGTGGTTTCAGCCGAACAAGCAGCCTTGCTGGCGTGACGCCAGCCGATGTTTAACCCGATGAAAATCGCGTGCTTGTTTGCCGTATACTGTGCCAAGCGAACGATTTTACCGGTATAAACAAAAAGATAGAGTAGTTTTCATTAATCGCATATAGGAAGAAAAAGCATCCTGTTGATCTGACGTCTGGTGCCCCATGGAAAAAAGCCTAGCCCGCTATATCTGGTCCTCGACACGTCTTCAGCAGGCATGGATTCTTTTGGTCGTCGCACTATCGATGATCCCCTATTTCCTGTCGTTCGACCTGCCCAAGCAGATTATCAACGGGCCCATTCAGGGCAGCGGGTTCGAGACGCCGGGTGCGACGCAGACCTTCATGCGCATCGCCTATAACATCCCCTATTTCGGAGAGGTGGTGTTCTTTGGCGGCTTGCAGCTCAACCGGATCGAGATGCTGGTGGGCCTCAGCCTGGTGTTCCTGCTTCTCGTCGTCGTCAATGGCCTCTTCAAGCTCTATATCAACACCTATAAAGGTCGCCTTGGCGAGCGCATGCTGCGACGCATTCGCTTCGAGCTGATCGACCGGGTTCTGCGTTTTCCGCCCCATCATTTCAAGCGGGTCCGCTCGGCGGAAATCGCGACGATGATCAAGGACGAAGTGGAGCCGATGGGCGGTTTCACCGGCGATGCGTTCGTGCAGCCCGCTCTTCTGGGCGGGCAGGCGCTGACGGCGCTGATCTTCATCGTGATGCAGAATTTCTGGCTCGGTATGATCGCAGCCGCCATCGTCGCGGTGCAGGGCATCATCATCCCCAGAATGCGCAAGCGCCTGCTGGAGCTGGGACGCCAGCGCCAGCTTACGGCCCGTCAGCTTTCGGGGCGGGTGGGTGAGATTGTCGACGGCATCAGCACCATTCACAGCAATGATACGTCCAATTTCGAGCGCGCCGATATCGCCGAGCGGCTGGGGCGCATCTTCAAGATCCGCTACGATCTTTACCAGTGGAAGTTTCTGGTCAAATTCATCAATAACTTCCTGGCGCAGGTCACGCCGTTCCTTTTCTACATGCTCGGCGGCATCTTTGCCCTGCAAGGCCGTCTCGATATCGGTCAGCTTGTGGCAGTGATCAATGCCTACAAGGACCTTCCGGGACCCTTGAAGGAACTGATCGACTGGGACCAGTCGCGGCAGGACGTGCAGGTTAAATATGCGCAGGTCGTCGAGCAGTTCAGCGTCGATAATCTGATCGATCCGAAAATCCATGCGGTCGAGTACCAGACGACCCCGCCGCTGAACCATTCAATCGTTGCATCCAATGTGACGGTTCTGGATGATAGTGGCGGACGCCTGCTCGAAAATCTCAATATCGAAATCCGCCCGACCGAGACGGTTGCCGTCATCGGACCGGCTGGCAGCGGCACCGAGGTTTTCGCCGAGCTTCTGGCGCGGCTTGTCTGGCCCGATTCAGGACGGCTGACCATTGACGGGCACGATATTTTTGCCCTGCCGGAATCGGTCACGGGTCGCCGCATCGCCTATGCCTCGTCAGATGCCTATTTCTTCAGCGGGTCGCTGCGCGACAATCTGCTCTACGGCCTCAAGCACGCGCCATTGACCGAAGTCCAGTACGACGGGGCTGCGGCGATGGAGCGACACTGGCAGGTCCAAGAGGCGAAGAGAGCGAAGAATCCGGCCTTCGATCTGAATAGCGATTGGGTCGATTACGGGTCGATGGGCATATCGGACGCATCCGAACTCTACAAGGTCGTACGCCCCGTGCTGGAGGCCGTGATGATCAAGCAGGACATCATCGATCTGGCGCTGCGCTCACAGGTCGATACGATTGCGCATCCGGCGCTGGTGGATCGTATCGTGGAATTCCGGCAGGCCTTGCGCGACAGGCTTGAACAGGAAGAGCTTGCCGATCTTGTCGTTCCATTCGAGCCGGATATTTATAACCCGCAGGCAACTGTCGGCGAAAATATGCTTTTCGGCGTGCTCGACCGTTCGTCAATGACGATCCGGCAACTGGCGGCGCATCCTTTCTTCAAAAAGGTCATGAGCGAAAACGATCTCCATGTGGATCTCTATCATATGGGCCGCGAAATTGCGGAGAACGCGATCGAGCTTTTCCGGGATCTGCCGCCCGACCACCCGTTCTTTCAGCAGCTGACATTCATGCGTCCGGAGGATATTCCAGACTACCAGCTGCTGCTGCAGAAATTGAAAGATGTCGAGGTGGGAGCCGTTTCACCGGAGGACTGGGGCAGCATCGCTCGCCTGAGCTTCGCCTATATCGAACCGCGCCATCGCTTCGGCTTGCTGACCGATGCCCTGAAAGCCAAGATCGTTGCGGCAAGAAAACAGGTGGCGCAGGACATGCCGCCCGACCTGCAAGCCGTCATCGAGACCTATCATCCGGACAGGTTTATTTCGAGCGCTAGCCTGCTCGACAATCTGCTTTTCGGCAAGGTGAGCTACGGGCAGGCGGACGCCATGGGGCGCATCCGGGCGATCCTGATCGACCTTTTCGAGGATCTGGGCCAGTCCGAGGCAATCCTTTCGATAGGGCTGGATTTCGACGTCGGCTCAGGCGGAAAACGCCTGACTAGCGTCCAGCGCCAGAAGATCAACGTGGCGCGCGCCCTGCTCAAGCATGCGGATTACGTGATCTTCAGCAGACCCTTACCGGCGCTGGACCAGCGGATACAAATTCAGATCGCGGAAAATATTATGCAAAATCTCCATAAAGAGGGACATACTCCCGCTATAATATGGGCTTTGAGTAATTTTCCTCTCGCCAGTAATTTTGATCGCGTTATCGTATTCAAAGGCGGTCGTCTGGTTCAGGACGGCACCTACGAGGCGCTGCTCGCGGAGGGTGGCGTGTTCAAGGAGCTGGTGGCGCAATAGACCTGTCCGGCGGTTGCCGTGGGATCGATCTGGAGAGCAGGGGGAAGGAAATGGTGAGTTCATGCTTCTAAAAGACGAAGTGGAGATGTTGCGACGCATTCCGCTTTTTGCTGGTGTAGCGCCGGCGAAGCTGAAGCTTCTCGCCTTTACCTCCGACCGGGTCAGCTACAAGGCCAACCAGTCGCTGTTTCAACAGGGTGATGTGGCGGATGCAGCCTATGTCATTCTTTCGGGCAATGCCGATATTCTTGTCGACACGCCGGACGGAGCGATCAAGATCGCGGAAGCGCAGCATGATTCAATCGTGGGCGAGATCGGCATTTTGTGCGACGTATCGCGCACCGCAACGGTGACGGCGTCCACAGCGCTTGAGGCCCTGCGCATCAACAAGGAAAACTTCCTGAAGCTGCTGGCCGATTATCCCGAAATGACGATCGAAATCATGCGGGTTCTGGCCAACAGGCTAAGCCAGACCACGGCAGAACTGACGCAGGAGCGCAGTCGGCATTAGAGCGCCGATCTGATTGGATCAGATCGGCGCTCTAACTATTTATTTTACCGCGCATTTTTTCCGAAAACCGTTTCACACTTTTCGGAATGCACTCTAGGCAGAATGGATGGAGCCGTCGCTGAGCGCGATCCGAAAATTACGTGAAGGCTGGCCGCCCAGATAAGCCTCCATCATGCGCAACAGAATGCCCATTTTTTCCTGCAAACTGCCCGGCTCGTCGGTTCTCAACGCAAAAAGCGCGATGAATGTCTTGTAGATGCGCAACCGGTGCGGACATATCCACTCAAGCGCCAGTTCGCTTGCCTTGCGCAGGCGGTACCAGTCGCCCAGCAAATCCACAAACGAAAGGGTACGAAGTGTCTCGTCATGCAGGGCATGTTCGGCACAGAAAGCCCTGATTTCGTCCTCTGAAACACGATCTTTCCGTATAGCGATGAATATGCCGGTCGCCTCGTCCATGCCCATGGATGAGGTCTGCCTTGCCAGAGGCACCAAGTCGGTCAGCATCAGAGATTTGGCGACCGCAGCCAGATCTTCCGGCCATTCCTTGCGCAGATAGCGGTGAATGACGAGCTGCCGCACGTGTTCGGATAAAAACGAACCATAGTCGGGCGTATCGAGAATGGCGCCGACGTCCTTGCGGGAAACCGCCAGTTCCGTTCGGTATTGCGCGTCAAGGTCTGCGTCCCGGGCAAGCCCGTCGAGCATGACCGTTTCGATATGGATGTCGCTGCCGTTTGCCTTGACGATCTTGAAGGCGGGCGGAAAGGCCACAAGCGACGGCACGCCGACATTGATCAGCCAATTCTGGTCGATTATCGCTTTTGCCGTATCGTTAATATGCAGGTGGCCGCTGAAATGAACACCAATTCCGGTCTTCGCAACAGCTTCCACCGTTGCCGGTGCGGGCGTTCTTTTGACAGCTCCGGTCGGGCCGAGGAGCGAAAATTCATCCGCACTCGTGCCGTTCAGCATGTCGATGGCCGGATAGTGCGAAAAGGCAAGCAGGCATTTGCCGCTTTCGCGCGCGCGTCGGGCCACGTCCTGCATCCATTGAAAGAGAAACTGCTTATGCTCCATCATGGCGTTCCAGCCAGCATTGGTGCTGTCCACGAAGGCTCGCGCTTCTCCGTCCGCAAAGTCTCCATCGCGTGGCGCAAAGACATTGGCGTCGAGCATAAGCAGCCAGAGACCGGGTGCAGGTTCCACCAGATAGGATGCATCCATGAGGGTGTAGCGATTGCGACCGTCCGGCGAGGTTACATGATAAAGTCGGCTATCGGGCGCATCGTCTGTTCCAAAAGGCGTTTCCCAATGCAGGTCGTTTTCCCTGCGAAAAAAGCCGAGACCGCTTACGGCCTGCAAGCCTTCAGGATAGCCCTTGCAGTACATTTTGGGCGTAAGAACAAAGCCATTCGCCTCGTTGTCGATGAACTCTGTGCTGCTTGCCACGAAAGTGTAGCTGCCGTCAGCGTTTAGCAGGCGCTTGCCGTGATGGCGCCCGGCGGGGCCGAAAATATCGTGATTGCCGGGAACCGCGGTGAAAACCATTCCATGGGCATGCCGATAGGAATCGAGCACGCGCCGAAGCGCGGCAAGCGTCGAGACCTGGCCATCGTCGGAATAATCACCCAGAAGGACAACCTGCTTGATCTGGCGTCTGGCAACCTCATCGAGTGCTGCGCTGAGCGCATGATAGCTTTCGTTGAAAACGCGTGTCGAGCGGACCGTATCAGTCAGCCGCCGCGCGGTCATGAGGCCGTTTTCGGTTTCAATTCCCTTGAAATCATAGTCGCCATAGAGATCGTGGAAATGTGCGTCGGCGATGACGGCAATGGTCGGCAACATGGCAAGGGACATGAAGGAGGAATTCCTGTTCGGGTGGGCAGTGGATAATAGATGTCATAAAGTTTAAAAAACAGATTGCTATCGCCTGCCAGTGGATTGAATGTGGCATTTGCACCCGGCCGAACGCAGGCGGGGCTATATTGAGTGGCGAGTACGATGACGGATAGTGAAATAACGGTCCGATTCTGGGGAACGCGCGGGAGCCTTCCTGTTTCGGGCCCTGATTTCGAGCGCTATGGTGGAAATACGTCCTGCATAGAGTTGCAGTGCGGTTCGCGCAGGCTGATCTTCGATGCCGGTTCGGGTATCCGGGAAGCCGGAGAGGCGATGACTGCGGAAGGCATATTGCAGTACGACCTGTTTTTCACGCATTCGCACTACGATCACATCATGGGCCTGCCATACTTCCACCCGGTCTTTAATCCTGCGGCGCGGGTGAAATTCTGGTCCGGCCATCTGCATGGCCAAATGACAACCCGCGAGCTGCTCAATCAGTTCATGCGGCCGCCATTCTTTCCCGTCGCGCCGGATATCTGGAAAGCCACAGTCGAATTTCAGGATTTTCAAACCGGCGACACCTTGTCCCCATGCGATGGCGTGACGATACGCACGGGCAAGCTTAATCACCCCGACGGCGGCGTGGGTTATCGCATTGAATGGGCGGGAAAGTCGGTGGCGCTCATTTACGATACGGAGCATGTCGGGGATCAGCTCGATCCCAATGTGCTGGCTCTGATCGAAAATGCCGATCTGATGGTCTATGACTGCACCTATACCGACGACGAAATGAAACGCTGCTTCGGCTATGGTCATTCGACCTGGCGTCACGGTGCGCGGCTTGCAAAGGTCGCGGGCGTGAAGCGCTTTGCGCTGTTTCACCACGCGCCTACCCGCACGGACGACGCACTGGATGAATGCGAGCGGGCAACGCAGGAACTGTTTCCCATGGCCTTCGCAGCCCGCGACCGTCAGCTTGTAATTGTCTGAACCTCGTCGGGCAAACGCTTCCAGACGATCCCCGGCTTGTGTGTGGTGATGCCGAACAGCGCGTCCAGAAAATCCCACGCCGCTTCATCGTGCACGAGATGATGCGCCAGAATGCCGATTGGTTCATCATCGCCGTCGAAGCGCTGTTTCATTTGCGTCACGATGTCGGCCACCAGATCGCCATGCGGACGGCAACCGCGTGTTCCATGCCAGTCCATAAGATCGACATGGGTATTGATGCACGGGATTTCGCCCGGCTCGGTCGTGGCCGGGCCAAAAACCGAAAGCGCGGCGAAGCCTGATTTTTCCAGCTCAATGCGAATGCTCTGATCGATCCGGTTCCACGGCGGAACCAGAACCGGCGAAAGCTGCCCGCGATAGAGCGTTTCCAGTTTGGAAAGCCCTGCTTCCAACTGCCCCAGAACCGTCGCAAGTGGCCGTTCCGGCCCAAGCTCCTGCTTTTTCCGACCAGCGGCGGCATGGCTTTCATGGGACCATCCGTGGACGGTGACCGTGACAAGATTTTTGCCGGAAAGATGGTCTACCAGCGCCTGACCCGTTGGCGCAGGTATGACCGCAAGGACAAGCGGTACATGGTAGCGGTCAGAAAGCGCGATCAGTCGATCCAGCGCGGGTGTCGGCTCCACCGCATCGTCATCGCGCAGCCAGAACCGGACAATCCGTCCAGCATCCGACCATCGTTGCATTTCGGACAGCAGGGGTTCCCAAGTGGATTGATCCATCATCCCTTCGCCTTCTCGTGTTCGCGCATAAGACCCTGCAGAAGCCCGTTTATCCTGATTGCCGCCTGCTCAAGCGACCGTTCGTCATGTACAAAACGCCGGGCTGCTTGTCCAAGCGCCAAGGCGTCCTGTGGATTGTCGAGAAGCGATCGGATGGCGTTGGCATAGGCTTCAATGTCGCCTTCCCCGACCAGAAGACCAGTCGTGCCCGATTTGACGACTGCGGGGACGCCGGCTGTCGCCTGCGCAATAACGGGCAACCCGGCAGCCTGAGCTTCCAGATAGGCTATGCCATAGGCTTCTCCGACGCCGGGCCACACATAGATGCCGCCCGCCTGCAACAGGGCGGCGATTTCCGTTTCATTTTTCTGCCCGACCCATTCGATACGATCCCCGAACGGGGAAAAAAGCGCTTGGACAGCCGCTTTTTCGGGGCCGTCGCCGATAATGCTCAAGGTCCAGTCCCGGTCATCCATTTGCGCCAGTGCCGATGCAAGCATGTCAAAACTCGCAAATTTATCGCCTTTTCGCATCATGGCGATGGTTACAAGCCGGACGGGATTGCGGTTGGGGGGCTGTCGATAGGGTGCAACATCGATAAATGGCGGCAGAAGCGCAAGCGAAGCCTCGGGCATCAGGGTTGCAAGACCATCCCGGTCGCGCGCGGTAAAGCAGAGGTTGAGGGCGGCAGTTGCAACCGCGTCCCGGACACTTTCCTGCTCGGCCTGCCAGCCATCGGCATCGCGCTTTGCGGCATAGGAGGCTTCGGCCGTCACATAGGGTATGTCCAGTTCCTTGCAGATCGTTGGCCCAAGGAGATCGGGCGACTTGTAATAGACGTGATATGCAAACCAGAGGTCCGGCTTGGGCGTATTTTTCCAGCGTTGGCGAAGCAGCTGCAACTCATCCTCGGCTTCATTGCGCAATGCCGCGTAGGCATCAGGCGTTCTGTGAAAGCTTCTCAGATGCGAGACGACCTCCACTTCATGCCCGGCCATCTCCAGCGCCCGGATCAGCAAACGCGCCATCATCCGATCTCCTGAAGGCACAGGATGATCAGGGGACTTCAGCGGTGCATAAAAACATATCTTCATAGTTACCAATCGTAGCCAGAATCACGAGGGCACCTTGCAACCATTTGCCGGAGGCCGCCAGACACAATAGGCGGCAAAAGCGGATCGCCGATACTTGGACTTGCTTCGGAAAAGCGGAGAAGTTTTCCACGGTGCGAGGCGCATCAACAAGGGGCTGCATCGTCAATGCTTTCATCAGGTCGCTGAACTGGATTCACAAGGCTTCCCCCGGCGAAGTGGCCAATGCTGTGCCGGAGGAATATCTGCTAGGCGACCGCGCGCTTTACAAAACCGGATTCGAGAAATCCCGCGCCATGTATTCCGAAAAGGGTCTTATTGCGGAAGACGGGTTCAAAAGCCTGTATGAAATGCTGAAGGCGCTTGATCCGGAACTGGCAAATGCAGATATCTCTTTTGCGCAGACCTTCGATCCGCGTTTCGTGGATGCCGCCAAGGCATGATCCCGCTTGGTGCCAACTGCCTTGACCAGAAAGGTTGCGGCAGCAAGATTTGCAACATCTGGCTGCCATTCATCCAACTCAGGCTTCTGGCGAGTAACCGAAGGTCACAGCCGGGTTTTCGGCTGTTTCCACCCAGATACTCTTTGCCTGCGTATAGGCCATCAAAGCATCCTTACCGCTCGAGCGACCGTAGCCGCTGCGTCCGAAACCGCCGAACGGCGACATGACCGAAATGGTCTTATACCCATTGATCCAGAAGGTTCCGGCCCGCACGCTGGCCGCAACACGGTGAGCCCGCGCGACATTCTCGGTCCAGACAGCACCGGCCAGCCCGTAGGCATTGTCGTTGGCAAGTGCAATTGCTTCCGCTTCGTCATCGAAAGGCATCACGGCCACGACCGGGCCAAACACTTCCTCCCTGGCAATCGTCATTGCGGGATCGACACGATCGAGGATTGTCGGAGCGTAATAGTAGCCTCCAGTTTCCCGCAAAGCTTCCGGCTTTCCGCCTCCCGCCGCGAGCACCGCACCATCTGTCACGCCGTCGCGCACCATCTGGTCGATCTTCGACCATTGCCGTGCATTGTTGATCGGTCCGATATGCGAATTATCGTCATAGGGATCGCCCACAACGATACGGCTTGCAGCATCGGCGTAACGCTCCACGAACTCCTGATGAATGGAGCGGTGAACCAGCAAACGCGAACCTGAGACGCAGCTCTGCCCCGCTCCACTGAAGATCGCCGATTGCGCGCCGATCAATGCACGGTCCATATTGGCGTCAGGGAAGACAATATTGCCGGATTTTCCGCCCAATTCGAGAATGCACGGAACAACGTTCTTCGCGGCTGTCGCCGCGATCGCAGAACCGGCCTGCACCGAACCGACGAAAACGACGAGACCGGTGCGCGGATGGGAAATCGCAGCCTGCCCGGCAGTTGGCCCCCGCCCCGCGATTACATTCACCAGACCACGCGGCGCACCGCCCAGTTCGCACATCAAGCCGAGGATAAGCGTGGAGAGCGGTGTCAGCTCGGATGGCTTGATGACAACGCCATTGCCTGCGCAGATTGCCGGTGCGATCTGCCATCCGCCGGTAAACAGAGGCGCATTCCACGGCGTGATCTGCGTGACGACGCCAATGGGCTCATGGCGCGTATAATTGAGATGGCTGCTCGGCACCGGAATCACATCGCCATAGAGCTTGTCGCACCAGCCAGCGTAATATTCGAACATCTCGGCAACGCGCACGGCTTCGCCACGAATGTCGCGGATAGGACGCCCGGCAGAACGGCTTTCGATTTCGGCGATCAAAGGAGCGTGTTCGCGAATGCGCCGGGCGATCTCATTCATCACGCGACCGCGTGCCGATGCCGTCAGGGCCATCCATTCCTTTTGCGCGCGGGCGGCGCTATCCATCGCGGCATCGATAATCGACTGGTCGGCATCCTTGAAGGAAGCGAATACCTTGCCGGTTGCCGGATCGGTCAGCTTCTGTTCGTCACCGCTTCCGACGACGATTTCACCATTCACGAAACTGCCGATCTCACTCTTCGGAAAGAAGCTCTGGAAAATTTCGGCAATGCGCGCGGCCTGTACTTGGGGGTCAATTGGGTGCGTCATTATTCTGGCCTTTACTTCGATGAGACGGGTTGGAAAGCGCCCATGCGGGTGAAGTCGTCGCGGTCCTCAAGATGGCCCGAGCCAGCCCAGAGCTTCGCCACAACGGATGTCAGAGGGATGTCTGCGCCGGTGCGTTCGGCCAGTTCCTGCGCCAAGCGCACATCCTTGCGCATCAAGCCCATCGTGAAACCACTGTCGAAACGGTCGTTCATTATCCATGTCGGAAAGTGAACCTCGCTGATCATGGATTTTCCTGACGCCGCATTCAGAACACGAAGGGCGGATTCAGGGCTTATTCCGGCGGCAAGCGCCAGTTTCAGGCCCTCGCTGGTTGTCACCATATGAGCTGCGGCAAGCAGATTGTTGACGAGCTTTGCAACATTGCCTGCACCGCTCGGTCCCACATGCAATGCCTTGGCCGCCATGGCTTCGATAACGGGTTGGGCGAGCGACAGATCCGCATCGCTGCCACCGATCATCATTGTCAGTTGGCCCGACGCAGCACCGGCCGGGCCGCCGCTCACGGGAGCGTCGAGGAAGCCATGACCAAGCGCATCGAGCTTCTGCGCGAGCGCCCGGCTGACATCCGGTTCGGACGTGGATGTATCGATAATGACGACGCGGCTGCGCCCGGCGCCCAACTGGTGGATATGCGCATTGACGACGTTCTCGACATCACGCGCGGTTGGAAGAGAAAAAACCAGAAAATCGGATTTTTCGAACAGCAGGTCGAGCGTGTCTGCGGGCGTCACATTCACCTTCTGAGCCAATGCCTTACGCTCTTCGGACAAATCGAATCCGAACGTAGCAAACCCCTTTGCCGCCAGGGTCTGCGCCATGCCGAGACCCATGCTGCCGAGGCCGACCACACCGATCACCGGCGGTTCCTGTTGCGCCATTCCAAATCTCCATTGTTCCTTGATCGCCTCTTTGGCAGATCGCGTTTCGAATGGAGAAAAGCTCGCACCAAAGCGCCCGGTCGCATAGCCGGTTTGCAGACAACGCTGCGTCCCGTCATGCGCAACAGCAATTCGCAAAACCTATCGAAACGCTGTCATGTTGTTGGCGAGAAACCCGCTCAACCGTTCCACCGACAGCGGCAATCGGCGGCGCGCCCGCACCATGAGATGTGCACTTGCTTCCGCCAGAAGCGGGTCGGACAGTTCGCGTATGGCGACGGCCTCGCGCGCCAGTTCGGTGGATACGGCGAAGCGGGGCAGAAACGATATGCCAAGTCCCGCAATCACGAACCGCCTCAAGACATCGATCGACGTCGTTTCGACCAGAGGCGAAATCGCAAAACCGCGATCGGCTGCAACCCGCGTGACAAGCTGGGTAATGCCATGGCCCGGTCCCAGCAGCGCGTTGGGCAAGCCCGCGCAATCGGCCAGTTCCAGCCGTTCCTTTGCCAATACCGGATGGCCCGGCGGCGCGATCACGCAGAGCGGCTGTTTGGAAATGGCAAGCGACCGAACCCGGGCGTCCGTCAGCGGATTATAGGCGATGCCAATATCAGCGTCTCCGTTGGCAATCCCATCCAGAACGCTCTGCGTGCCGCCAAGCTGCAGATCGTACTGCACGTCTGGATAGATTCCGACGAAGGAACCGAGACCATGTTGCAGAATATCAGCGAGAAACCCTTCGCCGCACAAAATGCGGACACGTCTTTGCTGCACGCCCTTAAGGAAGCCCAGTTGCTCTCTCAGGAGACCATGCTCTTCCAGAACCCGTCTGCTATGTTCCAAAACCAGCTCGCCAGCTTCGGTCAAAGCCATGCCGCGTGCGTTTCGTTCAAACAGGGGCAAACCAATCTTGCGCTCTGTTTCGGCAATCTGACGGCTCACCACTGAAGGCGCAACATTCACATGCTCGGCGGCACCTCGAATCGACCCGATCCGGACCACCGCCATGAACATGCGCAATTCTTTCGCATCAAGTGTTTCCATGGCACTATGTTGCCTGGTTGGTATCCGGGATCAAGGGAAGGTGCGAACAAGGCCGGGCAGCCATCAGCTTGACGCCAGTTCACTCGCGACCAGCTTGATCCAGAAATTGGCGCCTATCGGCAGGAGGACGTCATTGAAATCGTAATATGGCGAATGCAGACCCGGATTGCGTCCCTCACGACGGCTGCCGAGCCAGAAGTAACAACCCGGCTTCTCTTGCAGCATGAAAGCGAAATCTTCAGCGGCCATGCTTGGCGCCACATCAAGAACCTTGAGGCCAAGATCGGGTGAACCGGCGAGTTCACGGATTTTGCGGGCATTGCCTGCCGTATTGATCGTTGAAGGATAACGTTTTTCGTAATCGACACGTGCCGTACAGCCAAAACCTTCGGCGATAGAAGTGGCAAGTTCCTGCATCCGGCGGGCAATCATTTCCCCGACATCGGGCAAGAACCAGCGGGTGGTTCCACGGATAATCATGCTTTCCGGGATGACGTTCCAAGCGTCCCCGCCATGCATCTGCGTCACGGAAACAACGGCGGATTCGAGCGGCGAAACATTGCGGCTGGCAATCGTCTGCAATGCCGTGACCAACTGCGCGGCGGCGACAACAGGGTCGGCGCCTTCATGCGGCATCGCCCCGTGCGCTCCCTTGCCAGTCAGCTCAATCTCGAATGTTCCGAAAGCTGCCATCATCGCATCGTCGCGGGCCACGCAGGTCCCGACGTCGAGTGCCGGCCAGTTGTGCAAGCCGTAAACCGCGTCGACTGGAAAGTCCGTGAACAGCCCCTCCCGCACCATCTCGCGGCCACCGCCTTCGTTTTCCTCTGCCGGTTGGAAAATGAAGCGTACGGTACCGTCAAATTCAAGCTTGCTGACAGCTTTTGCTGCAGCCAGAGCCATGGTTACGTGTCCGTCATGACCGCAGGCGTGCATTTTGCCGGGCTTCTCCGACGCGTAAGCAACACCGCTCTTTTCCGTGATCGGCAAAGCATCCATATCCGCCCGGATGCCGATAGCGCGTTTCGATGTTCCGCGCGTCAGGCTGCCGATCACGCCCGTTCCCGCATAGCCCGGGCGAACATCGAAACCCCAGAGTTGAAGCTTTTCCGCAATAAAGGCAGCAGTGCGATTTTCCTCGAAAGCTAGCTCGGGGTGCCGATGCAGATCATGCCGCCAGTCCGTTGCTTCCGCAATGTCGGCTTCACTGAGAAAAACAGCCATAGAACAATTCCCTATATATTAGAGCGGCTCCGGAAATGCTCCAGGCAGGCCCGCTGATCGGGCCTGCCATGAAGCAGTTTAGCCCGTGATACGCAATGTCAGATCGGCGACGACCACCGAACCGAGATAGGTGCCGATCATCACGCAGATAGCGACAACGACAATCTTCCAGCCGGAACGGCGGGCAATCTCGAATTCGTTGCGTGTCAATGCCAGGCCACCATAGGCCAGCGCCGGTGTTGCCAGGGCCAGAAAGTTCAGTTCTCCCACCTTCGCCAGAACAAACTCCGATCCGGGAACGCCAGGAATGGTGATGACAATGGCAATGAGGGAAACCCAGGCTACACTCGGCAGATAGAAAGGCATATAGCGCGCAAGGATCAAGCCGCCGATAGACGCAGCATAAAGCACCGCCATGCCCGGTAGGGCCTGAGCGGGTGTCACTCCCGTTCCGACCCAGTTCGCGACCAGTCCGAGAAAGCAGGCAATCACCAGAAGCAAGGCATTTTCGGCAATATCGATCTTGCGCTCGTCAGTCGTCTCGACAGACAGGGTCAGATTGTCGATCGTGTTCTTCACTGATTTCGAAGTCATCAGTCTCTCCCTTACGCCGCGTCGCGATATTCTTCGGGGCGGCATTTTTTATAGAGCCATTCCGTCAACGGCAACGCCACAAACAGGCCGACATAGAGTCCCGTCGCATAGGTGAGGATGTTGCTGGCAGCGGCCAGGGCCAGAATGAGGTCCTTCTGTTCCGGCAAGACACTGACCAGACCGCCCGTGCAGGCCGCGAGCATGCTGCCCGAACCGACACCGCATGACATGGCCAAGGCGCGAAAATCAAAAAGCCCCAGACTGTTGACGAGCGGCGGCATCAAGGCAAAAACGAACGTCCCAATCAGCGTTCCGGTAGCGTAGACGCCCATCACGCCTGCACCTTCCGGACTGTCCAGGCCATATTTATCGGCAATCAGCGCCAGATTGGGCTCCCGGTCAATCGAATAGGTCGCGCCGATGGTTTCGCGTCCCATGCGCAGCAGGAAAACGGCGATAGGAAAGGCGACGGCAATGGTTCCTAGATTGCCGATTTCCTGCAGAATGAGAGCCGGTCCGGCAGCAATGATGTTCTCGATCTGAGGGCCGACAGTCGTGCCGAACTTGGCAATGAACGGCATGATGGCAATGGTGATCATAGTGCCTGACAGCTTAACGGAGTCAGATTTCAGAACTTTCCCCGTCGCCTTCAGAATATTCGGATTGAGAATGACGCCAAGAGCAAAGGCGTAGAGCATCGGCAGGAAGATTACGGAACCGATGCCGATGGATATTTTCTGAATGCCGATCAGTTCCGAAATACAGATGATTGCCAGTACGAACGCGTGCAACCAGATATGGCGCATCGCAAATATATTGTTCCCCTTCACGCGGGCCTCCTTGTTTTTCTCATACGCGCTATGCTTCAGTATGATGAGTTTGGATCGAAGTACCAGCCTCAGGGGTAGGAACACAGCGTTGCTCTTGCAACAACGGCGGCGAGCTGCCGAGCGCTCGCGGCCCCAAAGCCGCCCTTTACGAGACGGATTCGCAGACGATATATCTCCCCCATGCAACGCAATCGGTATCACCATTTGGGCTGGCTCCATGGTATCGAGCTTTTCGAAGCCGCTCTCAGCAGCCAGACCTTTGCCCGCCACGCCCATGAGGGTTTTGCCATCGGTGCGATCGCCGAGGGGACTGGCGGCTATTATTGTCGGGGCGAAAGCATGGTGCTGCCCGCCGGCTCGCTGTCCCTCATGAACCCCGGGGAACCGCACACCGGCCACGCGCCAGCCGGCAGGGTGCGATACAATATGCTTTATGCGTCCGAAGAGGCGGTGCGCGCTGTACTGGGGCTGCGTGACCTGCGCGGTTTTGCAGAGATCGCGCCCCGGGATCGTGGACTTAAGTTGACGAAGGCATTGACGCGGCTCGCTCTCTACCTGAATGGCGCGCTGCCGTCCGACGCCCGGCTGGGAGCCGAAGAGTCCGTCCACGCGGTGTTGGCGCAGGCCTTCGCCCGTTACGGCCGGGCGGAATTGCGCAAACCGGGTGACGAGCCTGCTGCTATTCGGGTTCTGCTGGAGCGGATCGAGGCCGGTGTCGCTGCGGGCGAAGAACTCAGCCTGTCCCGCCTGGCGGATCAGGTTGGGCTCAATCCATCTTACCTGATCCGCAGCACCAGCCGCGCCACTGGACTGACGCCGCATGGTCACGTGTTGCGCGCTCGCGTGGATCACGCCCGCCGCCTGTTGTTGAACGGCTTTTCCGCTGCCGAGGCAGCCGTCGCTGCCGGGTTCTGCGATCAGGCCCACCTGATCCGGCAATTCCGCCGCTACTATGGGGTGACGCCCGGGGCATTGATCCGGCATTAGAGCCGCATCCCTAAGGTCAATTTTGTCCAAGACGGCCCGCCATGCGGCATGGCATGGCATGGCTCGAAAGGACCCATGGAATGCCCCTGAAACCTGTCATTATTCTGGATGAAACCCTGCCTACCGGCCTAAAGGCCAACTTCGCTGCTGTACTGGGCATGAGCTTGGGGCGGCTTTGTCCTGACCTCATCGGCGCCGACACGCCCACGCAAAGCGGCGAGACGCTGGCCGGGATCACGACAGTCGCGCTACCAATCCTCGGTGCCCGGGCGACCGACCTGCCGGCGCTGTTTGCAGCCGCTGCCGAATTGCCGGTGAAGCTCGCTTACATGCGCGCGGCCTTCGAAGCCCGCGATTATGCTGACTATACAAACCGCATCGCCGCCGCGCCGCTGACCGGCCACGCTCCGCAGGCGATCCTCCTGGCGGGGCCGCGAAAGGCTGTGGACCGGATTTGCGGCAGCCTGCCGCTCCTGCGCTGATGCGCGACGTGAAATGCCTCACGCCATACGGTCAGAAGGGGTTTTGAAGGTCATCATACGCGAGGCGGTAATACGGGATGATTGTCAACATTCGACCGCATGACCTTCGCGAAATCCACGAAGGCCAGCAGTCCTGGCGCTTTCAACTCTTTCAGACGAGCGCTTGCGCCTAGCTATCGACGCGTAGCGCTCGCTGCTTCATGTCGGTCCCAGCAATCACCAAGTTCCTTTGACAGTTTGTGCTTCATGATACGCTGGCTGGGCGTGCGCTCAAACTCGTCGATCACCGCGATGTGACGGTTGGTCTCCGTGACATTATCGAATTGCCTCTCGAGACGATCCTACCCCCCGTTCTCATTCAATTTCGACGTTATCCGAAGCGGATTGTTGCCGCGGATAAATGCAACCCACTAAAAGTTGTATAATCGCCACACCCAGCCCATTGCTTTTTCCGATTACTGTTTATATGAGGTCTGCGATTTCTCCCCCTAAAAGGGGGGATAAACCAACGCATTTCAGGAACATGTTCAGGCTCGGTTCATCTTAGGTGTTCCAAGAGCCGTTAGGGAACTGGAGCCTCTTTGAGGCGCCGGTTGATCGCATCACGTTAATCACTATGAGCTCAGAATGACTCTTCCTACGACTGGCCACGAACGTCTGGCACATGGCGGGTTCGCCACCCCCGAGCAACTTGCCAACCAGATCCGCGCCGTCTGGCGCGAAAATGGCCTGACGTGGAAACCACAGCCCGCTGGTTTCCACGAATGCCCGCACATCTGGACGAGATATTCGGCCTGCTATTCAATACGGACGCCAACGGCCATGTCGATGCAATTCTATTTGCCGATGAGCGCCGTTCGTCGCCTCTGCATAACATTCGCGATTTTGTCGGCTCGCTTCAGTCACCGCTTATAGACCTTAAAGGACGTGCCGGGGACTTTGCTGACGCGCATTTCGACCTGCAGGAGCCCCGGACCTGGGCGGAAACTGCCCGGCGTGTCCTCAAGTTTCGCCAGCAGCGGGACGCACTGCCGCCACAGTTCCGTCAGTCGGTCGACGCCGAGATTCAGTTGCTGGCGCATATGTATGTTTCGAACAAAGAACTGCGAGCAATGCGCTATCCGCTAGCGCCGGAAGCCATCTGCTATCCGGGGTTCTATTCGGCCGGGAAGATCGTTCCGCTTGCCGAAAGCCTTGTGTTGCGCGGGTTCCTCAAAAGGCGCTTCTTCGACCGGTTGCACGAGTGCCCAAGCTGCCATTCGCGCCGTCTGTCCGTCCGTGAGGAATGCCCGTCCTGCCGTTCGGCCGATCTGCGCCAAAGCCCGCTCATTCATCATTTTCATTGCGCGACCATATTGCCGCAAGAGCAATTCCGGCAGGGAATGTCGCTGGTCTGCCCCAAATGCCAGCGTCAGCTTCGCAACTACGGGAAAGACTATGATCGCCCGGGCGAAGCGTATACGTGCAACACCTGTGAAGCTACGTCGTCTGAAGTCGAGGTCGGATTCGTCTGCCTGGATTGCAATGCCCGCACGAATGGGGAGGCAATCAAGCAAGTCGATCTCCACAGCTATCTCCTGACGGATGCCGGAGCGGCATTTCTGGAGGGCAGGCATTCCGCGATCGGCTCTTCGTTGCCAGCCCCGCTGCAAAGAGAGATCGACCGCATCAATGCGTCCGCAGGTGCGAATGCAGCCCTGGCCGAAATTCGGTTCGCCGATGGCGAGCAGGTAATCTCGGTCAATGGCCGCCCCACATTCGACAAGTCCCGGGATCTGTTTTTCGAGAACTTGCGTAACCGACTGGGTGTTGCTGCTTCGCTCTTTGTAGATGGCGATATGGCCTATCTTCTGGCTGAACGCTTTGACACGGCCCTTGAGCGCGAATTGCAGGAAACCGTGAGAAGCAGTGGGGAAATCCTCCGTGTCAAACTGTCTCCCGTGCTGACGGTGAAACAACGTCTCGGAAGAGCCTGATCGTGAACACGCTGGAACTGGGCTTCGCATTTCTGCTGAGCCAGACGACCCTTAGTATCATGTCGGTCTTCTGGTACACGTTGATCTTCGAATTTCCGCGCTACATCCTGCCATTTCTCGTGGCGGGGATGGCCATGCGTTCTCCGGATATCGAAGCGCTGATTGATGAAGACGGCACGGCCAGTGAGCATCCGAGCGTCAGCGTCATTCTCGTCGGGCATAACGAGGAGGATGCGCTTGAGGCTTGCGTCCGCTCCCTGCACGAGCAGTCCCTACACAATTTTGAGATTGTGATCGTCAGCGACGGTTCTACCGACCGCATGGTCGAGGTTGCCCAATCCCTCGTCAAACAGGGACTGGCAACGAAAGTGCTTTCGACCAGTCTGCGTGGCGGCAAGTCCAGCGGCATCAATCTGGCCTGCGCCTACGCTTCGGGCGATATCATAATCAATGTCGACTGTGACTGTTCGTTCGACCGATACGCATTCGAATATCTGCTCAGACCGTTTTCTGATCCTGCCGTGGGCGCTGTCTGCGGGGATATCGCGCCTCGCAACAGCGATGCGAGTATCATCAGCCAGTTTCAGGAAATCGAGTATCTGCAATCGATCGCGGTCGGCAAGCGCATTGCCAGTGCGGTCAATCAGGTCGTTTGTGCATCGGGCGCCTTCAGCGCTTTCCGGCGCAAGGCTCTGGACGACATCCATGGCTTTGATGTCGGCGGCGGAGAAGATCTCGATACGACAATCAGGCTTCGCCTGAAGGGGTGGCGGATCGAATACGCCCCCGAGGCAGTGTGTTATACCGATGTGCCCACGACGGTTTATCAATATATACGGCAACGCTTGCGGTGGGAGCGCGATGCAATCTGGATTCGCTATCGCAAGCACGTTCAATTGATGAACCCGCTATCGCCCGCATTCCGCATCACGGAGGCCGTTCATCAGTGGGATTTCCTGCTCTTTAACGTCGCGGGAGCTTTTATCTTCCCGGTTTATCTGGTCTGGCTTTTCATTCAGTACGGAGCCTTCACACCGGCAATCCTGATTGCGATGCAGATCGGCCTGCTGGCTATCGACGTGCTCATTCTGGCGGCTTCCGCCTGGTGTACTGGTCGCCATGTGTTCCTGCGCAACCTCTTGTTCCTGCCGGGTTATTCCCTGTTCATGACCTATGTCATGCGCCCCGTCAGGCTCATTGCCTATATCGACGAATGGGTGTTCTCCGGCTCTCACCGTGACAATTACACACCGGTGAAAGTCCGCATGCAACGTCCCTGGTAAAAACGGAAAATCAAGTGAAACGTCTACGCAAACAAACTCGCATCGATGTTCTCGATGCTCAGAAGCGCTCGTCGTCCGGAAAACTCGGGCGTATGATCTATCTCGGCCTGGTCTTCGTTTTTCTGGGTTCGCTCGCCTATTACCTCATCGGCAACATGTTCGTCCTGTCTATCGACGGAACTGTGTTGAAGGAGCGCTACCTGGTTAGCGCCAATTATCCTGGCAAGGTGACAGAGGTTTTTGTCAAGGAAGGTGACGAAGTGCAGGCCGGCACGCAGCTTGCTCGCATCGAGTCATTCGAGATGATTCAGGAACTCGCCAATATCGCTTTCCGGGACAGCGATCTCGCTATTCGCGAGGGTCAGCTTCAGGGCAAGCTGGCCTCCATCGCCGCGGTCTTTCCTCTGGCTGAGCGCACCGCACGCGAGACGAAAGGCACTTCCAGCCAGTTCGACACCATCTCGGGGAAAGGCATCGTGTCTTCGCTTGCCAAGGACGATGCGCTTCGCAACAGCCTGCAAGCCGCTGAACGCGTTGCCCAGTTGCAAAGCGAAAAGGCAGCGACTGAGAACGAACTGAAGCTGCTTCAGCAATCGCGTGCGATCTATCGTCAGGCGATGGACAAGCTGAATGGAATTTATGACCAGGGTTTCCTGCGCGCCAGCATGGCTGGAACCGTGGGCGCCAAGGTGCCGCTTCCCGGCCAGGTGGTGAAGTTCAGCGACGAACTTATGCAGATCAATGGCGGAGAGTCCTATATTCTCGCCTACCTGCCGGACGAATATCTGTTCAACGTCCGCAAGGGCATGACCGTGAATGTTTCCGGGGGAGCGCAGTCTGCCAAGGGTGAAATCGAAACTATATTGACCGTTGCCGATGCCCTGCCCGCGGAGTTCCAGAACATGTTCCGTCCGCGTGACCGGTCCCGGCTGATCCGCATCGCGCTTGAGAACGAAAATCCCTTCGCAGTATCCCAGAAAGTAACGATTTCCGGCTGCGCTTTCGGATATTGCTGGGCCAAATAGCAGTTACAATCTGCCGCTTTCCATAGCAACTGTGCCGACGCGACGGGTTCGTTCGCCGAGGCACGGTTGCCAGGAGATACTGTTTGACAGCTTGACTTGATCATTTCTGCGCAATCAGGAACCTGCTTGCCTCTATTACGAAAAGTTATTATTTCAGATCGTCCCAGAGCGGTTCTTTTAACAGAATCGACAGAACCGCTCTAACTATTTGTTTTGTCGCATTTTCCAACGCAAAACCGTTTCACACTTTTGCTGGAAATGCTCTCGTTTCAATGAAAGCCGCGTGAACTTTGCCGGAACAGAATTCGAGAATGGAGACGCAGCCGGCGGTCATTCAGGTCAACGATTTATCCGTCGACTATGACGGTTCGCCTGCGCTGACATCCGTTGACGTTTCCGTCAGCGCCGGTCGGATAACCGCGATATGCGGCGCCAACGGTTCGGGCAAAAGCACATTGTTGCGCTGCATGGCGCGCCTGCAAAAGCCTTCGCGCGGCGTAGTGCTTTTTGAGGGGCATGACATAAGCCGCATGCGCCGCAACGAACTCGCCAGAAAGGTCGCGGTGCTGGGGCAGATGCCCGAAGTTCCTGCGGACCTTACGGTCGAGGAACTCGTTGAAAATGGCCGCCATCCCCACCGGGGATTGCTCTCGCGTCTTGGGCAGGCGGATCGGGCCATAATCGCGCAGTCGATTGCACAGGTCGGTCTGGAGAATCTTCGGCACCGGCAGGTCGCTTCACTGTCGGGTGGTGAGCGGCAGCGAGCCTGGGTGGCTCTTGCGCTCGCGCAGAACCCTTCGGTGCTCTTCCTTGATGAGCCGACGAACTTTCTCGATATCCGCCATCAGTCCGAGCTGCTCACACTTCTGAAAAAGCTGAACAAAGAGCGCAACCTCACCATCATTGCCGTGCTCCACGATCTCAATCAGGTATTGGAACTGGCGGACGATGTCATTTTGATGCGCAAGGGACAGCTTATGGCCTCGGGCACCCCGCAAAACGTTCTGACGAAACAGCACCTCAAGCAAGCCTTCGAGTTCGACATGGACGTTATCGCTCATCCGGTCCTGCCGATCTCCTTCTGCCTGCCGCGCTGGATTGTCGATGATCACGATCAGGCCGCGCGATGACGCCACGGCATGCCGTCGCGGAAGCCGCGAAGCCAAGGATCCATGTTTTCAGCCTTTTCATACTGGCGACAGTGCTCCTGCTGGGGCTGATTATCGCCGAACTTGTCGTCGGCAGCGGCAACATCGCGCTCTCCGATGTTTTGCAGGCGCCATCGCGTCCGCATTCGCTGCCGCAGATCATTATCGAAACCATCCGCCTGCCGAGGGCTCTTGCCGCCGTTCTGGTCGGCGCCGCACTCGCGGCAGCAGGTACGGTCATGCAGACGGTGTTGCGGAATCCCCTTGCCGCACCTGACATCCTGGCTGTGACCAGCGGTGCGCAACTGGCTCTCATCGTTGCAAGCCTGTTGCTTCCATTCGCTTTTCCGGGTTTTCTCGCGACCATCCTCGGTGGAGCCATCGGCGGCGGTCTCTGTCTTCTGGTGGGTGGCGGATTGCGTGCGCAGCCGGTCCGGCTTGCGCTCGCTGGGGTAGCTATCTCCCTCGCTTTCTCAGCGCTGTCATCCGCGATTGTTCTTATGGCCGACGATCGGGCATCGGGCGTTCTTCTATGGTCGTCAGGTCTTCTGGAGCAATCCGGCTGGACCAAGGTTGCTTCACTGGCGCCCGCAATATTGGGCGGAATATTGTTGCTTGCCCTTTTGGGACGGCAGTTCGACGTGATGGCGCTCGGCAATGATATGGCCTCGGGCCTCGGATTGGGGAAAGCACCCGCCATTATCGGTTTGCTGGCTACGGTTGTTCTTTCCGGCGCCGCGGTTTCCATTGCGGGACCGATTGGCTTCATTGGCCTTGCGGTCCCGAATTTCCTGCGGGCCGTGGGTTTCCACAAACATGGTATGCTGCTGCCCGCCGCTGGCCTTCTGGGGGCAATCGCACTTCTCGCAGCCGATGTTTCAGCGCAACTGTTGAGCAATAATGGCACGATCATTCCAACCGGCGTTCTTGCC
Source organism: Hyphomicrobiales bacterium (assembly GCA_900473915.1). GTDB lineage: Bacteria > Pseudomonadota > Alphaproteobacteria > Rhizobiales > Rhizobiaceae > Brucella. Next base: position 182,716 of record UCNG01000006.1, read on the forward strand.
GCCTGTCTCGCGGCCCCTGTCCTCATTCTGGTTCTGCGCAGGATCAAGGGGGAGATGCGCACGCGCGCAAACGTCGTTTCGGAAAAGGTTCTGTTTCAGCGGAAAACTGTGCTCTATTCTGCTCTCGTCGGAATGATGCTGGCGGCTTTCCTGCTCGGCCTGCTCTTCGGCGATGGAGTTGCCGGTTGGCAAACCGATTGGGACACCGTCTCCGCACTGCGTATGCCCCGCGTGTTGATTGCCATGGGAGCGGGAGCGTTGCTGGCATGCGCCGGCCTGCTGCTTCAGCTCGTCACACGCAATCCGCTTTCAGGTCCGGAAACTCTGGGCTTGTCGCAAGGGGCAGCGCTTGCCGGACTTGCCGGCCTTTTGATCGGTGTCGTGCCCGGCAGCCCGCAATTCGCGCTTCTCGCGGTGCTTGGGGCAGGTCTGGTCGTCTTGTGCATTTCCCTCCTTTCGGCCCGCATGTCGCCGGAGCGCACGGCGCTGACCGGCATCGCGGTTGCCGCCAGTCTCTCCGCAGTCAGCACCATCATTGTCATTGAAGCCAAATTACAGGTCGCGGAAGCGCTTTCCTGGCTGGCAGGGTCCACGCATGGGCGCAACTGGCAGGATGTGACGGCGCTCGCACCCTGGCTCGTCCTCATTCCGTTGATGATGGTGCTGGCAAGGCGGTTCGATATTCTGGCGATGGGGCGGGATGAAGCGGAATCCCTCGGTCTCAATACAATGTCCGCCCGCCTCTGGACGATGCTTTTGGCCTCGCTGGCGGTGGCCGGTGCCGTGGCGACGGTCGGTGCAATAGGCTTCGTGGGGTTGATAGCGCCGCATGCTGCCCGTTTGTGCGCTGGCGCGCGCTATCGCCAGCTCGTGCCGGTTACAGCCCTTGTGGGAGCCATTCTCACCGCTTTCGCGGATATGTTCGGAAGGACGCTTATCGCACCGCAGGAAATTCCGGCAGGGATCGTTACCGCCTTCATCGGCGCGCCTTTGTTCATTCTATTGATGCGCCGTCAATCGCGTTGACCGCCCCTTCAGATGGGCAAAGCGCTTTCCAGCCGGTCAAGCAGACGCAACATCGACCGTGTGGAGCCGAAGGGCCAGATATCGGGGCCGACAGCGTGCACCTGATTGCTCGCGACCATCGGCAGGACCGGCCAAAGGGCACTTTCCGTCAACTCGCGCGGCGGCTCATCGCCAAGAAGGCAGAGATGCGTGTCGGCGCCCAGCGTGGCGAGATCTTCCAGCCCCAATGTCGTAAAGCCGAAGGACTGGCTGCCCAGATCGACAGCCGGTGAAAATCCGGATTTCGCCAGCGTCATCATCACAGCGGAATTGGTTGTGAAGACGCGCAGACGGGCAACCCCCGGCAATGGCTGCGCGATAACGATCCTCGTTTCCTGCGGCGAGCGCTTCGCCCTCGCAGCGGAAAGACGGTCTACAAAAGAGACCCATTCCTTACGCGCTTCCGCATCCCGCCCGACCGCCTTGCCAGCGGTCGATAACCCGGCTTCCATGTTGCTGTAGAAATCGGACTTCTCGGAACCCGTATCGATCAGCAAGGTTGGCGAAATTTCGTTCAGGCGAGCCGCAATGGCGCCATGGCGCAGCGCGGACGTGATAATAAGATCGGGCTTCAGCCGCATCAGGGCTTCAAGGCTTGGCTGCTGACGTCCGCCGACATCGACCGCTTCGGAAAGCTTACCGTTCTCAATGTTCACCCATTGGCGATATCCCGCCAGATCGGCAACACCGACCGGGACAATATCGAGCGAGAGAAGAATCTCGGTCGCAGCCCATTCGAGCGTTACAATTTTCAACGGCTCCGCACGGGCGACAGAAGTGAGGGCAGCCATGGCGGCCCCCACAAGAATATCACGCCGCGAAAAAACTGTTACCATCGAACGCTCGTCGTCGCCACGATGGAACGACCCTGGCCATAATAGCACTGGCTTGTGGAATTGCAGCCAGCCACATATTTCTTGTCGCCGAGATTATAGGCGTTGACCTGCAGGCGATAGTTGCCGAAGTCGTAGCGCAGAAACGCATCGACCAGCGTATAGGACGGCACATAGAAGGTGTTGAGCGTGTCGCCCGCCGTCTTTCCGATGCGGCGCACGCCGCCTCCAACGACAAGGTTGCCTTCGATATTGCCCGGCAGCGGCATGTCGTAGCTGAGGAACAGGGATTGCTGGTTCTTCGGCACGGTATAAGGCAATTTGCCGATCTGGGCGGGATTCTGGCTTTCGCTGACTTCCGGGTCCTGAAAGCTCAATGCGCCGGTGACGTTGAGCCTGTTCCAAAGACGTGCGGTTCCCTCAAGCTCGACCCCGCGAACCCGCACCTCGTCGGTCTGGTAATAAACGCCGGAGATGCGGTTCACGACATTTTGCTGCTCGGCTTCGAAAGCCGAAAGCGTGACAGTGTAATCCTCTCCCTCCGGTGCATATTTCAAGCCCACTTCCTTCAGGGTGCCGGTCGTGGGTTTGAGCGGCGTATCGGCGAGCGTCAATGTCGGCAGGAAGGAAGTCGAGTACAGGGCATATGGCACGAAGCCTGAATCGAACAGATATGCCACGCCGACGCGGCCGGTGAACTTGTCGGGGTCCTGTTCGTAATCCGTGGTCTTCCCCGATGAAAGTGCGGTCTGCTCGGAACGGATGCTGACGAAATCCTTGCGGCCGCCCAGCGTGACGCGAAGCTTGCCCGCTTCGATCTGGTCCTGGACATAAAGGCCGGTCTGGTACTGTTTCTGCAAAAGCCGTGTCGTCGGAGACAGCTCGGCGAGAGGCTGGTCGTAGGTCGGATTGAAAAGATCCTGCGACGGGCCGCTTGCCGAAGCGGTATAATTATCGAGGCGTTGCCATTGCTGGTCGACGCCCACAAGCAGCGTGTGCGCCAACGGCCCCGTATCGAAACGCGACTCCAGTTGCGTATCGAAGGCTATCGCATCAAGTTCGGGCTGGGCCAGATAGTTGGTGCGCGGGATCGTATGACCATCCCAGCCCTTGGTCGGAATGACACCGGTGAACAGATTGCGGTAATCCGTCTTCATATGCGAATAGCGAAAATTCTGGCGCACGGTGAACGTGTCGTTGAAGCGGTGTTCGAAATCATAGCCCACATAACCGATCTCTTTCTTGTAGATCGCATTGCGCGGGTCGCCATCGGAAAAGTCGCGTGAGATCGTCTGTCCAGTCGGGTTTGGCAATACGCTGCCATAGGCCGGGATGATGACGCCAGCCTGCCCCATATTGTCCTTCAGGTAGCCGCCGGAAACCACAAGGCTGGTATCCGCATCGGGCCGCCAGGCAAAACTGGGATTGATCGCAATGCGATCGTTCTTGCCCAGATCGTAAGACGTGTTGCTATCGCGGAAAATTCCGTTCAGGCGATAGGTGAAGCGGGGATCGTTGTTGATCGGCCCTGTAATATCGACACCGAATTCCTTGCGTTCAAAGCTTCCGCCGCGCAAATAAATCTCGCGCGAAGCTTCGGCCTGCGGCTGCTTGCTGACCATATTGACGATGCCGCCGACATTGCTCTGGCCAAACAGGGCGGAACTCGGGCCGCGCAGGATTTCCACGCTTTCCAGAGAATAGGGTTCGACAACAAAGCCCGAATAGCCGCCGGATTGGCTGGCAATCTGGGGAATGCGCAGGCCATCCAGATAAAGGTCAGCCGGAAAGCCGCGCACGGTAAAATAGTCAGAACGAACATCGGCACCATAACGCTGTGCGTTCACATTGGCGCTATAGAGCATCGCTTCGCTGACCGACTGCACCGCGCGGTCATTCATATTATCACGCGTGACGACCGAAATAGACTGCGGCGTTTCGCGGATTGGCACGTCACTTTTGGTTGCCGCACGGCTGTACTCGGCAATGTAACCTTCCACAGGCGCACGCGGGCCTTTCCCACCGGACGTCTGTATCTCAATCGTGTCGAGCTTGAGGATTCCAGCCTCTTGCGCTGCTGATGGCGCCGCGATTGCGATGGAAGCCGCGCCACCAAGAATTGCGGTTTCCAGCAGACATTTGACGCTCGTCCGTCGCGACTTCTTTGTGCCCTGTTTGCGCGCAGCACCACTCGTATTCAATTCGGCTCTCCTTGCCGACCGGCAAGCGGGCGGCACGTTACCCCGCTGGCTGATCATGGCTGCGGGCTATGCAATGATTTTGGCGTTGCGCAAATTTGAATTTCAGAATAATTCTAATTTGTGCTTATCAATGAACGCGTTACGCGGCTGAATATATTTCAGCAACCTTGATGGAGTCAGGCCAAACTCCGTTGCAATCGGGTCAAAATTCTGCAATTTCCGTCAAATATGACAATTTCAGTCAAATTGGGCCAAACGGAAATTTGCATGCGACCGAAACACGCCATCGACTATCAGAATTTACCGCGGCCTTTGGCGGTCATGCGGCGTGAATACAAAACCGGCATGAATTTTGGCTGGCATAGTCATCGGCGCGGACAATTGCTCTACGGGAATTCCGGTTACATGACGGCGCTCACCGAAGAGGGCGCTTTCATGCTCCCCACAGGCTACGCCGTGTTATTGGGACCGGATCTGCCCCATGCGGTGGAAACGTTCGGTGAAACGGAAATGTACTCGGTCTATGTGGAAGAGAACATTTCGCGGGATTTGTGGGAAGAAACGCGCGTCCTCAAAGTCTCGGCATTGCTCGACGCCAGCATTCAGGCGCTTGCGAATGAGCCCGTGCTTTACGACGAAAACGGGCGCGGTCGGCATCTTTCCGCTCTCATTCTGGACGAAATCCGCTGTGCGGACAGACAACCGCTGACAGTACCGCTTCCAGCAGAAAAACAGCTGCGAAAACTGTGCCGGAATCTACTGGATGATCCGGGTCTGGACCTTACCATCGATGATTGGGCCGAACAGGTGGGTATGAGTCGGCGGACGATGACACGCAAATTTCGCCAGGAAACGGGCATGAGCTTTATCGAATGGCGTCAGCGCCTGCGCGCTTCCCACGCCATGCGCCGACAGGCTGAAGGGGTCCCATTGGCCGTGGCGAGCGTGGAAGCGGGCTATCAAAGCGTTTCAACGCTGCGCAAAGTCATGAAAAACCTCAGTCTGGCATGACAGCTCCACGTTCATCGAATACCCACAAAGGCTTCAACTTCGCGCAACGACCTGGCAATGATTTCAAACATCTCATCTGCTTGATGGCGCGTGATAATCAGCGGCGGGCAAAAGGCAACAGCATCGGTCATATTGCGCGAAATCAGACCGTTGCGCTGCATTGCTGAATTCATCAGTCCACCAAGAACACCTGGCGTGTCGACCGATTTGGACGCCTTGTCATTCACCAGTTCGACCGCCGAGATCAGCCCTACGCCACGTACTTCTCCAACGAGCGGGCTGGACTTCAGTTCTTCCAGCCGTCCGAGGAAATGAGAGCCGACATTCCGGGCATTTTCGACCAGATTTCGCTCCTGTATAATAGCGAGGTTTTCGAGAGCAACCACTGCGCCCAGCGGGTGGCCGCCTGCCGTGAACCCGTGTCCGAAGGTCCCGATCTGGTTGCTTTCATCCGCAATGGGGTCGAAAACACGCGCATTGACCATAAGCGCCGAGAACGGAATATAGCTCGACGTGATCTGCTTCGACATAACCATAATGTCGGGACGTATATCGTAAGTATGTGAGCCGAACATATTCCCCGTTCGGCCAAACCCGCATATCACCTCGTCAGCGACCAGGAGAATGTCGTATTTGGTTAGAACAGCCTGGATTTTCGCGAAATATGTCTTGGGCGGCGTCACCACGCCTCCAGTCCCCATTACCGGCTCTGCGAAGAATGCCGCAATGGTATCTGGCCCTTCACGCTGGATCAGTGCATCAAGATCCTCGGCGCATCGCGTGGCAAAATCTTCCTCCGTTTCTCCAGGGCGTCCATCCTTCCAGTAGTGGGGTGAAGATGTATGAAGGACACGATCGATGGGAAGATCGAAAGAACGATGGTTGTTTGGAAGACCGGTGAGGCTCGCGGCTGCGATCGTCACGCCATGATAACCGCGCTGCCGGGCAATGACCTTCTTCTTTTCCAGCTTGCCCATGGCATTCGAGCGGTACCAGATCATCTTGAGCACGGTATCGTTGGCCTCCGAGCCGGAATTCGTATAGAAAACCTTGCTCATCGGAACGGGCGCCAGCGCGACTAACTGTTCCGCAAACTCAATTGCCGGTCCGTGGCTCTTGTGCCCGAAATTATGATAGAAAGGCAGCTTTTGCATCTGCCTTGTCACCGCATCGATCAGCCGCTGTTCCTTGAAGCCAACGCCAACGCTCCAGAGACCGGACAGGCCTTCGATATAGCGGTTGCCCTCATGGTCGAAGACATAGATGCCCTCGCCGTTTTCGATGATCATTGGGCCAACTTCCAGATGCTTTTTGGCATTGGTATAGCCATGAAAATGAAACTCGATGTCTTTGGCTTCGAGCGTATCATCGAAGTTTGCAAGCGTATTCATGAAAACTTTCCTTGCCTGAATGAAATTGATTACAGTTCAGCCTGCCGCCAGAAACCACGAGCGGCGAGCCTGACTCAAACCTGCCCCATAGATCACGAAGGCAATGATTGCCGTTGCCGGCGCGGAAAGCTCGGCATAAGTCCCGCCCCAGATGTGCAGGGCAATGCCCATTGCCGCCGCGATGAACCAGGCACTGATGCCCAGCGGGTTGAAAGTCGGCACGTGGCTGGAACGGTATTCGATGGTATCTCCAACGAGCGCGCTATAGCGATCGATCAGAATATGCGCCATGGCGACCGCCACCCAGGCCACTACAAAAATACCCTGATAGGCAAGAGCAGTAAGCAGATAGGCGAAAACATTTGCGAGCATGAGCACGTAGACAATCGCCCCCACTGCTATCGCCCAGCCGAACCGCCCGAACGGCACCCGGCCGAAGAGTTGTGCGAGCGCCTCCAGATTGACGGCGGCGAGATAATAATTGGCCGTGTTGATGCGGGTCTGCGTTACCCAGACAAAGAGCAGGCCCCACACGCCCATGAGCTTCAAAAGTGCCAGCAGCACGCTGACCTCGGAAAGCGCTCCCAGATCCGGCACTGTACCAATCATGAACATTCCAAAAAGGCCACTCACGACAAAGGCCATGGCATAGAAGGGCATGCCGAAGTTGAACCAGGCGTGGTAGCTTGTATCTTCTTCGCGTCCAAAACGGGCATAGTCGAAGGTAAACAGCATCAGCACCCAGACGCCCATGTAATAGACGAAACATGACCACCATCCGCCCGCTGGCACACCAGCCTCTGGACCGAGGTTCAGCCATTTGTTGCTGTAACCATATTCGCCTATCGCGAGCGCAACCGCGACGATGAGACCCAGAATATAGAACGGCAAGAGCACGCCGTTAAACTTGTCGAGCCAGGTCTGGATACTGCCAAAAATCAGCGACACGCTGTAAATTACGACGATCAGGGCCGCGACCGGATAGGAGATGGACGGCAGGCTGGTATTGATGCCGACCGCAATGACCGAGCCCTCGAAAACCGCATAGTAAATCGCAGTCGCGCAGAAAATGAGAGTGGCGAGGCCCGCTCCAACATTACCGAACAGCACGCGCGAGAACAGAGCGACAGAAAGCCCGGTACGGATAGCGAAACGGCTCAGCACCGAATTCACAAGTCCGTAGACGACAACGGACAGGACCATGCCGATAATGGCATTGCGCGTACCGAAATTGAGCGCCATTGCAGCACCGACGACAATGTAGAAAACGGCGCTGCATACTGCCCACCAGGCCATTGTCAGGGCCGCCTTGGGCATACGTGCGTGTTTTGGCACCGCCATGTTGGAAAAATCGGAAGCCCCCGTCTCCCCAGCTGATAGTTTGCCTGCCATTGTTATCCCCTCCCAGGTTGCAGACAGTCGCCCCGCACTGACGGCGGGGTGCGTCGTCAGTTTTTTCTTGTCAGCAGATAGCTGCCACTTTCGTGCAGAACGCTTGTCCAACCGGGTTCGATAACGATGGTTGTCGTCACTTCCTCGATGATCGCCGGACCTTCTATGCGCGAGCCCGCGCCAAGCTTCCCGCCATCATAGATCGGTGTGGAAACAGGCTTGCCCGACTGATCGAAGATCGCATCGCGATAGCCTTTCAGCGCTTCCCTGCCTTGATCGCTTTGCGCAAGTTTCGGTGGGCGCACCTTTTCGATGCGCCCATAGATCGTCGATTCGAGGTTCACCACTTCAACGGCGCTGTGGGGCTCGGCATAGGTATAGAGTTCCTCATGGCGTGCGTGGAAAGCATCCTTCACCCTTTCAATCGTGTTTTCGTCGATTGTGAAGTTTCCGATATCGACCGTGCATTCGTGGACCTGACCGACATAGCGCATGTCGATTGAACGCTTGACGTCGATGGCTTCCGGCGCGAAGCCATCCGCTTCCAGATGTGCAACACCTTTTGCCTCGATTTCCTTGAACAGGCTGCCGATCCGCGCGCAGGCAGCCGCATTGTCGAGACGGACAGGTGCCGGAGCCATGTAATTATATTTCACATCCGAAATAATCTGGCCGAAGGCGCACAGTCCGGAAGCGAGTTTTGGCAGAATGATGGTATTGATGCCCATTTCCCGCGCCAGCGCAGTAATATGCGCAGCAGTTGCTCCGCCTGCTCCGACCAGCACGAAATCACGTGGATCATAACCGCGTTCGACCGAAACGCGCCGAATGCCATTGACCATGCTGTTGTTGACGATAGCGAACATGCCGTAGGCTGCCTGCTCCACGGAAATGCCAAGCGGTTCAGCCACCCGTGCCACTGCCGCACGGGCCTTTCCGAGATCGAGCGGCAGCTTGCCGCCCAGAAGCCCTTGCGGATTGAGATAGCCGAGCACAAGATTAGCGTCGGATGTGGTGGGCTCCACGCCGCCCCTGCCATAGCATGCCGGGCCGGGCTCGGAACCGGCGGATTGCGGGCCGACCTGCAAAAGCCCGAGCGGATCGATCCAGCCGATAGAGCCGCCGCCTGCCCCCAGCGTCTCCACCTGAATCATCGGCACACCGATGCGGTAACGCAGGAAATCGATATTCTTGTTTAGATTGGTCTGACCGTTGCGGGTGAGAGTAATATCGAAGGATGTTCCCCCCATATCGACAGTAATGACATTCTTCTGCTCGAAGGGAGCGCCAGCATAAAGCCCCGCCTGCGGCGCGGATGCGGGACCGGAATTGATGGCATAAACGGAACGGTCGGTCATGACCTGTCCAACGGCAAGCCCACCATTCGACTGGAAATAGCGCACCGGCTGTTTCGCGCCAAGCTTTTGGAAATAGGCATCGACGGCGGTGACATAGCGGCGCATGACCGGGGCGAGATAGGCATTGGTCACCGCAGTGGAGGTGCGGGTATATTCGCGCACCTGCGGATAAAGCTCGCTGCCAACCGTCAGAATAGCATCTGGCATCATTTCACGGACAATTTCCGCTGCACGCTGTTCATGCATCTGATCAAGGACCGACCAGACGAAGGAAATAGCGACAGTCTCGACACCTTCCTCCAGGAACAGGCGACAGGCGTCGCGCACATCTTCTTCATGCAGGGGCGTGCGTATAGTGCCGTCGGACAACACACGCTCGCGCACACCGTGCCGCAGATAACGCGGCACGAGCATAGTCGCGGCCGGATATTCGGGATCGTAACGGAAGCCGTCTTCCTTGTGTCCGTTGCGGATTTCGATGGAATCCTCATGGCCTGCCGTGCAGATCAGCCCTGTCTTGCCGCCGCGATGGGTAATGAGCGCATTGAGGCCGACAGTAGTGCCATTGATGCACAGATCGCAGCTGGCAATGATTTCCTCAATCGGCTTTCCCAACTCGGCGGAAATGAGCCCAAGGCCGTTTTCGATTGCTTTTGTGGGGTCGGAAGGCGTGGAGAGCGCCTTGAACAGCTTGACGTCCCCCGTTTCGCGATCGGCGATGACAAAATCGGTGAAAGTGCCGCCGGCGTCGATACCGAGGCGGTAGGAATGCATGGTCATGACTGGTCTTCCTTACGCTATGGCTCTGAGCTGTTCCGTTGCAGCCATGTCGACGTCGAGTGTCTGCGGATTGGTGATCACCACGCCGTAGTCGAGACGGGCTCCCTCAAGGGAAACAAGGCCGTTGCGCACGTCCCAAACCACCTTCTCGACCGGACGTTCGAGCGGATTGCCATAGCCACCGCCGCCGGGATTAAGGTTGGTGATCGTCTGGCCCGGCTTGATGGTTTCGATGATATTCTTGCGGGCGACTTCGACATTGCCGTCACGGCGAAGCTCGACACGACCGACCTTGGTATCCACCATCGCTGATTTCGCGCCTGCAGCACCCATGGCGGGGATACGTCGGCCTTCGCCAAAGCCAATGCACAGCATATCGCCATTGAGAGGCTCAACCTCCCAAGCCGTGCCCGAACCGCCGCGGAACTTTCCTGCGCCGCCAGAGTCAGTCATCAGGGCATAACGGTGAATGATGATGGGATAGGAGTATTCGAGCAGTTCGACGTCGCCCGACGTCAATGCCCCAAAACAACATTCCGGGCCGACTGCATGCCAACCATCCTGCTTCGGCGTCGCTCCACCGCCAGAGATGATCGTGGCTAGCACCATAGTGACGAATTCCTCATTGGTGCGGGCATCGCGACCGGCGATGTTGAGACCGTTGGCATGCCCCCAGGAAGCGGAGACTTTCGACGGCATGGCCTTTTCGAAGGCAAGGCGAACCGCATCTGTCAATGTTTCCATTGGCGTTGTCGTACAGTTCATGTGCGGGGCAGGTTCCTGCGCATTACAGAGTGTGCCTTTTGGCCCGAAATCAATGCTGACACAACGATAAAGCCCCTCGTTATACGGAGGCGGCAGTGCGGCAAACATCATCAGGCCGAGATAAACGCCGGAATGGGAATTTCCCTCGTAGGAGTTGATGAAATAGGGCACCTGCGGCGGGCTATCGATAACGATATGGCAATTTTCGCCTGTGATCGTCACCGTTGCCTTGATCTCAAAATCTCCAAAGCCATGTCCTGCGTCTTCCAGAATAGCAGCACCTTCATAGGTGCCGTCCGGCACGGCGCCAATCAGCGCGCGCATATGTCTGTCGGCCATGTCGAGCAGCGTATCCACGCAAGCATCCACTTCCGCCTTGCCATACTTGTCGAGCATGGCGATCAGATTGCGCTCACCCACCTGACAGGCGCCGATCAGGGCGCGGAAATCGCCTTCCTGATCGCGGCGGGCACGCATGTTGGTGAGGATCATGTTGATCACATCGTGACGCGGCTTGCCCCGATCCCATATCTTCACCGGAGGAATGCGCAGGCATTCGGCATAGATTTCGGTGGCGTTGGGATTGTAGCCCGCCGGAACCGGCCCGCCGATATCGGTCAAATGTCCCTTGCAAACGGTCCAGTAAACCAGTTCACCTTCATAGAAGACGGGTTTGTACATGCAGGTGTCGATGGCATGGCTGCCCCCGAAAGCCGGATCGTTATGAAGAAAAAGATCCCCTTCATGGATATCATCCCCGAAAAATGCAGCCACCGCCTTCATCGCCGGAATGAGCGAACCGAGATGGATGGGAATATCCTGCCCTTGCAGGATCATTTCCGGCCGCGCATTGAATAGCGCCGTCGAATAGTCGTGAGCCAGGTTGAAAACCGAGGATCGCGCCGTCTTTTCCAACGCAAGCGTCATTTCGCGCTGGGTTGTTTCGAGCATGCCGCGCACGACCGAAAGCGTGATCGGGTCTACTTTGGAGATATGGGAATGAAGCATCGTGTTCCCGCTGGTTGAAGCGTGAACCGACGGCCTGGAAACCGTTTGCAATCCGAAAAATCTGTTCCCCGGCCGCCGGTATCTGTCGCACCGTTGAAGCCAGGATCAATCTAGGCAGAGTTTTTCGCACCGGTCTTTGCAGGCAGAGAACAATAAGTTGCGCGGCAACGCACAAGCTGTCATTTCCGTTGCCTGACCGAGATCATGCGCGTACCTTCATTTTCAAGAGGGGAAGCCGCATGAAGACGAGCATCACCACAAGCGCGACACGCGCAGCTGACCGCAGCCGCCACTGGCACGAGGCCATTGCCTCGGCCTATTTTCCGCTAGACCTCCGGTTCCGTGAGGCCGACCAGTTTTCTGGTGACCTGACGACATGGCGGTTCGGAAATGTTTCGATTTCAAGGCTGACCTGCGACGCGCTTCAATATCTGCGTCTTCCGCATCATTTCCGTGGCACGCGCGACGAGGAATTCCTGGTTACCGTGCCTGTGAAGGCGGAAGTGTTCTTTTCACAGTGCGGCCGAGAAATCAAATGCAGGCCGGGTGGCTTTTTCCTGGAACGTAGCAGCGAACCCTATCATTTCAGCCATACCGAGGCGGCGGATATGTGGGTGCTGAAAGTAGAAGCGGATGCGCTCGGCGGTCGGATGCGCGCACCCGACCGCTTCTGTACCCTTCGTTTCGAAGCGAGTAACGGAGCGGGAGGACTTTTCACCGATATGCTTCAACTTCTGCCGGGACGCTTCGACGGCATGACGCAGGAGACCCGGATTACCGTCGGGCGGCAGCTTATCGATCTGCTGGTACTCGCCATCAAGGCGGATGACCGAGTATTGACTTCCGGCAATTCGACAGTGCGCAATGCTCACCTCGCCCGTATCGAGACCTATATACGCGCGCATCTGCAGGATGTGCGGCTCGATCCGGACCGCATCGCAAGAGCTTGCGGAATTTCCACCCGCTATCTCCACGAATTGTTCAAGGACACCGGTCAGACCGTGCGCAACTGGATTCGCGATCAGCGTCTTGCAGCCTGCCGGGAAGCGCTGGAAGACCCTGACAACGTTCAGACTGCTGCCGAAATTGCCTATAGTTGGGGTTTCAGTGATCAGGCCCAGTTCTCGCGCACATTCAAGGCCCAGTTCGGCTTGCCTCCTGGAGAATATCGCGAGAATTCGCGCCAATGATGAATTGGGTTCCGACAGCCGAGGCATGATGGATACGCCAGCGCAAAACCGGTTTCAACGGCAGCATCGGATCGCCTCTAAGCAATGTGACGGAGCCTTGAGCCTGACCAGAAGCGCCGACCATGTTTCTACCGCCAAAATTGGTCTCTTTGGCGGTAGAAATAGTTCCAAGAAATTTAGAACTTTACGCTCAGCCTGGCCTTGCCCGCATTTTGATTGAAGCTTGAACCATACTGACCTGAATATTCAAGACCCAGCGTCGTCTGATTGCCAAGATCAATATCAAAGCCAGCCTTGATAATTGCGGTGTCCTTCGCAATTGGCGCGCCAGCCACCTCAAATATCGTTCCGGCATCGAATGCGGCTGCTGTCGTCGGAATGGTATCGCCATAGGCGTGCTGCCAGCCAACCGTACCGCTAAGCCGGGCATTCATGCCGCCCAATACGACTGGAGCGGAAGCGCGGAGACCAATTGTGCTAAACGTGGCTGTCGTCGTTTCTTTTCCAATCCGGAGCGCTGCGTTCCCGCCATGCTCATTGAACCGGTCGGTTTGCAGGCGCACCACAGCGACATTTGCGAATGGCTCGATCGCCGTTCCGTTCAGATCAAAACGATGCGAGAGTTCGCCGAATGCCTGAAAGCTGTTTGCGCTGTAATCGGCATCAAGACTTTCTGAAAAGCCGGGGAAGGCGACAAGGCGATCCGTTTCGATCTTGTGCCAGCTATAAGCAAGGCCTGCCTTGAGCGTCGTCGCGCTCCACTGGGTGCCGCCATAGATTCCCAGATGGTAGTTATCACTGTGGCCAGACGAGTTGCGATCATTCACATCGAAACTGGTGCGGCTATAGCCTGCGAGAGCACCCAGCCTCCAGTTTTCGGCGACTTCCGCGTCATAGCCCGCAACAAAGCCGCCCGTCGATTGCTTCAGCTTGCCAGCATTTCCATCCGCGCCGGTTTCACTCCATTGACCGAGCGCCTGCCCCCAGATTGCTGCGCGCGGCGCAGAAACCTGCGTCGAATCCGTATCCGTTGCGACCGACGATGATGCAGCATGCTGCCCCCCGCCACCAAACGCCGCGTCGACGCGGTCCAAAACGGCATTGCGAACGATGGAGCTGTCATTGATGAGCGCAGTTCGCGTCGAAGCATGGATTTCACCCGAAAGCGCATTGAATGCGCGACGCGCATTCTCTTCACTGTCCTGCATCACGACCGTATCGTAAACGGCATTACCAGCACCAAGATTCTCGACGGCTACGGCCACCGATTTCTGATTGCTTGTCTTCGCCGTTGCAGCGAAGTCGACACTGTTGCGAGCAATGTCGAGATAGACCGCATTGGGGTCATAGGCCAGACCAAGATCGACGAAAGGCATGTTCTGGCTCAAATCGCCGAACGTACCCGCAATGCCGCCTTCAGCACTCAAAATGGTGTAGCGCTTGCCCGGCATATAGGTGCCAGCGGCTTTTTCTATATAGACCTTCGCGCCACCAAGCGTCGCCTTTCCGCTGACATCGATGCGGTCGCTTTTACCGGAGGCATCAATTTCCGCGAGGTAAGTGGCTTCCGCATCAAATGCCAGATCGCCAGTGACCTTCAGCGTGCCGATAGAATTGCCCGGTGCGATGATACTGCCGGCGCCGGCATAAAGGCCTCCCATTGAACCTGCACCACCCAGATGAGCGCCGTTTTCCACGCGAACTGTGCCACCAAGGAATGCTCCTGAATGGGATGCATCGCCAATGACAAGACCGCCTTCTTTTACAGTTGTCCCACCTGTATAGGTGTTGACGCCGTTCAGAACCAGCACACCAGCGCCGGACTTCGTGAGACTGCCAGTGCCATCAATATTACCGTCAAAACGGGTATTGGCGGACTGGTCAACGGTCAGAGCTGCCGAGCCAAGGCTCACTGTACCGCCCTCGCCCATCAGTGACGACATGCTCACATTGAAATTGTTGAGATCGAGCTTGCCGCCATTCACCGCGAAAGCCGTATTGTTGACGAATGCCCCGTCCACGCCAGCCTGCAGCACTCCGCTTTCCACCAAGGTTCCGCCCGTATAGCTGTTTGCCTGGCCCAGAACGAGCGTACCGGCTCCACGCTTGAGCAGTGCGCCCTCACCTGTGGCTTGCTGCAGCAGCGTCACGCGGTTGTTGGCATCAGCAATGTCGATCCATCCAAGCCCCTCAAGCGACACGGTGCGATCCAGCGTTTTCATGTCGCTGCCCGTTATACGCAAGCCGCCATCAATGAGACGCAGCCGAGCATCGGCATTGCCAAGAGCTGCGTCTTCGCTGACAAGGATCGTCCCGCCGTCGGTGACCGCTGTTTCACCGATGAAGGAATGATCATCGATGCAATAGTCCTTGATCGCCTGCTGGAAGCGCGCATCCGTGCTCTCGCAGTTGAGCAATGTCTTCTTTTCGTCAAGCGTCAGATCGCTCAGAATCGGTTTGCCATTGGCATCCGAAATCTGGCCGAGATAGAGATCCCTGCGTTGATTGTTTCGCGTTAGAACAAATTCCTTGTTCTTTTCCGCAAAACCATAAGCATTGGCACCCCAAACGAGACGCGTCTTGCTGGTTTCATTTTCCGAGTAGGTCTGGAGCTGCGGGCCAACCCATCGAAAATCATGCGCAACGGGTTCATGGTCGGAGATTGCTTCCGGCTGGCGGCCCGGCCGAGTGACTGTTACGTCCTTGATCACTCCCGTGTAGGGATCATTGGGATCATCCACAATCTCATACCATTTTCCGAATGGCCGCGAGACGAGGAAGTGATCGATCTTGGCACGGTCCCAGCTCGCCCAGGTATTGGTTGCGTCTTCGCCTGCCGATGGCCAAGTGGTGCTGCCATCGTTGAGATCATGTGGCTTGAAATCTTCGCGGACCGCATCAGTCTGGAGCAGCATATACTGCTTCTTGAGCACATTCATCGTGACCGGCGTGTTGTTGGCAACCGCATAAGTTTCGTCTTGCAGCCCGACATCCTTCCCGGCCTTGTAGGCGGCTGCAAGAGCGTCGCCCCATTGCTTCCACGACAGGGTGTCGATGTCCTGTCCGGTATAGGCTTCCTGAATGACCGCACGCATCGTCTGCTGATCGGCGTTGAGAACATATTGCCGCGTCAGATCGCGATAAAAAGTGTTGCCGTCAGATTGCTGCATCAGTCTGATCTGCGCATCGATGTGATGAAGGCCGCGCTCGGAAACATCTCCCGCATTGAAATCGCCCATGACGATGATTGGCTGGATGGCCCCTTTTGCCCATGTGTTGAGGGCTTTGGCTTCATTCACGCGACCGGTTGACCCATCCGCATAATCGAGATGAACCGTGCCGATGAGCGTCTGCGGACGCGAGCCCTGGGCATCCAGCTGAGTATAGCTGACATAACGACCTTGCGTATTTCCGCCCAGATTGATTGTGCCGAACTTGCCGGGCAAACGCGAAATGATACCCACATCGCCGACCTGCACATTACCGTAAGTGCCGCGGCCCGCGGTTTGGAGGAAATCGGGTATGCGGGTCACATAGGTACTACCGTTGACTTCCTGCATCCCCAGGACATCGAAATTGGCGGCTGCCATAAAATCCGCTGTCAATTCCGGGTTCTGCTTGAACTTGTTCCAGATATTGAGCGTCATGATGCGAATGTCATAGCTATCGGCCGCGCGTGCCGGAACGGCAGCAATTCCTGCGACAGCGACACCGCATAAAAGCTGCGCCGTTAAAGCCAAAAACTTTCCGTTACGTTTGGTCGTCCCCGGTACCATCCCTCGGTCCTTTTCTTGGAAGGTGCTTCCATTTCGGTGCGACAGCCAGATTGACCATCCAACTTCAACCGCTGCTGAAATGACAGAGTTCAATGTCACTTTTATTACATTTTACTCTCCGGCAGGGCATCTGGACTCCAGAACGGGAGTTCCTCGACAGTAAATGTCATTAATATTACATTTTTATTCGCTATCGATTCAGGAAGATATCCATATTTCAACCCCACAATTTCCTCGCCTCATTCAACGTGGAAATGAAATATGGTTCTGAGAAATCAGGCGCATAAGGACACAACGACAAACATGAGCGAAATTTCTGGTTCCGGTAGCAAAAAGGGAATCCGGCAGCAGATGTTGTTGCAGTGGATTGAGAACAGCCACTATGTTTCTCTTGAAGAGATCGCAGAACGGTTCCGTGTCACCACCCAGACAGCGCGGCGCGACATTGCTGATCTGGAGCATCGGGGAAAAGTCCGAAAGCTGCATGGCGGTGTGTCGCAACTGGCGCCGCTTGATCCCCTGACCTACCGTCAGCGCAGACATGATCGAGCCGACGAGAAGGTGCGAATTGCCGAAGCTGTCGCCGCGCTCATTCCCGATGGCGCCACTGTTTTTCTCGACACCGGTACGACATGCGAAGCGATTGCCAATGCGCTTGTCAGCCGAAAGCGGCTGCACCTCGTCACTTACAGCTTGCGATCTGCCGCCATCATCAGCGAGAAGACGGATTTCACCCTCGCCGTTCCCGGTGGTTTCGTACGCCCTATCGATGGGGGAATGTTTAGGGAAGACACACCGGAATTCATTCGGCGTTTCAAGTTCGACTATGCCATCATCTCCGTGAGCGGCATCGATGATGACGGCGATCTATGCGACGACGATCATACGGAGGTAGCCGTCGTTTCAGCAGCGCTTGGGCAGGCTGCACACAAATTGCTCGCAGTCGATAGCTCGAAATTTGGCAAGCGTGCCATGGTGAAGCTTGGTTCGGTTCGCGACGTCACCGCCGTCATAACAAATGAAATGCCCGCTCCGATTTTGGCCCGCATGCTTGAGGAAGCCGATATCCCCGTCATTCTCTCGTGACCGGCAGACCGGCAGGCGTTAACATCCATAGACGTACAATGTGCTGCTCCCCGCGTGGGCAGAGCCTTCCTTCCGAAAGCGGCGACGTTCTTTCTGAAACGCCGAACCGACATCCGCAACCTTCAGAACTGAGCCGAAAAGCGCGCCTTCTGGGTCGCACATTCGGTTCTTATATCGTACTGATAAATATGGTTTTCCGAATCCCTATTAAACCTAAATTGGCATTAGGTTTTGTCCGGCTGACGGTCGCAAAAGGCTTTTGAAGGGGATTGCGAGGCGGCATTGCGCGCTGGTTCTTCAGAAGCCAGCATGGCCTGCTTGATAGTTTCAAGGCTACCCTGATTTGGTTAAGAAATCCACCCCTGAAAACAGGAAGCGGGATAAGCGGCAAGGGAAAATCTATCTACTCGCCCTCTCCCCGAAGAAAAGCTCGTCGTCCGAACGACGGAGCTAAACAAGAATGAGGCCGGGCGAAAAATCGGCCGATCTGATGAATAGAGTTGCCCTCTCCTTCCCCGCCGCCAAAACGCTCTGGCTTGATCCGGGAGCCGCCACGCGGTCATCTTGCGTTGTGGGATTGCGGTATGGGACTTTCGCCAACCCGCTTTTGGGCGAGCGAGCCCGGATGAAACCGGTATCGTCACTTTCGCGGCCTGCCAAGAATGACGCGACTATAGAGTGTCTTGAGCCATCCGCATCAACGACGGACCAGGTAGAGATGATCTCAGCTTGCAAATACATAAAGACTGTCCATCGCCTCCACCGGCAATGGGGCCGTTTCTGCCGTCGCATCTGGCGCATCTTCACGAGCCGTTTTGCATCATTTCGGTTTTGCAATGATCACGGCGCTGCCGCACCCCAGAGAATCGGCCCCAAGCGATTCTTCCACTGAAAAGCCACGCCTGTTCGGTGTGGAAACGGACTCTTCCCGATTGAAATTTCGGGCCAGTTTAGGACCTCGAATTTTAGACCGCCGTCTAAAATGCATAAAAGCTCATAAAAACAAGGAGATACCGAAAATACTGCCGAATCGATAAAATTTGGCTTAATTTTAATGTCGGCGCTAACTCTTTGTTAATTCGGCTGCCCCTTGCGATAGAATAAGAATCGGACATAATGACGGTATTTAGGCGGTATCAGTTCCAATGCCGTCACTAGGGACACCAAGCAAATGAATATCGCAAATCCGGCAGCAGCCTTGTCGTTTGACGACATGATATTATCGCAAGGGCGCGAGATTTCTCGCAAGCTCAATCTGCTGCGTCACGAAAACTTTCCGCCGGATGCGCGCAAGAACATGCTGCGCCAGTTTTCGATGGCCGAGGCCGCCTATTTCCTCGGTGTCTCCCCCAGTAATCTCAAGAAATTACATCTTGAGGGCAAGGGAGTCGAGCCGACCATTCTGACAGGTGGTCGCCGCGCCTATAGTGTCGAGCAAATTCAGGAACTGCGCCAGTGGCTCGACCAAAACGGTCGCGCTGAGGTCAAGCGCTACGTTCCGCATCGTCGCGGCAATGAAAAGCTTCAGGTTATCGGCGTCGTCAACTTCAAGGGCGGCTCGGGCAAAACCACGACGGCCGCGCATCTGGCGCAACATATGGCGCTGACCGGCCATCGCGTCCTTGCCATCGATCTCGATCCGCAGGCTTCGCTTTCTGCCCTGCACGGCATCCAGCCCGAACTCGATGAGTTTCCCTCGCTCTATGAGGCAATTCGTTACGATGCCGAAAGGAAGCCTATTCGCGAGGTTATCCGGCGGACGAATTTCCCCGGTCTTGATATTATTCCAGCCATGCTGGAGTTGCAGGAATATGAATATGACACCCCGCTCGCCATGCAGAATGGCGGCGAGGGCAAGACATTCTGGAACCGCATCGCGAAAGCTCTTGCCGACGTCGACAGCGACTATGATGTCGTGGTCATCGACTGCCCTCCCCAGCTCGGCTATCTGACGCTGACGGCGCTTTCGGCTGCGACTTCGGTGCTGATCACCGTTCATCCGCAAATGCTCGACCTGATGTCCATGTCGCAGTTTCTGCTGATGCTCGGCGATATTCTGAAGACGGTTCGTCAGGCCGGCGGCGCGGTACAGCTGGACTGGTTCCGCTATCTGATCACGCGTTACGAGCCGACCGATGTCCCGCAGGCGCAGATGGTCGGCTTCATGCAGAGCATGCTGGCTTCGCATATGCTGAAGCATCAGATGCTGAAATCGACGGCGATTTCCGATGCCGGGCTTACCAAGCAGACACTCTACGAGGTCGAACGTTCATCCATGAACCGCGGCACCTACGATCGCGCGATGGAAGCCATGGAAGCGGTCAATTCTGAAATTCGCAGCCTCGTTCATGAGGCATGGGGGCGTTAGACTGCCGTCTAAAACGGCGAATAGTGAATAAAATCAGGTCTCTGACCGGTTTGAGGATTTAGGAATGGCACGGAAGAACATATTCGAAAGCGTTATGCGGGACGAACCGGCGGCTGAACAGGGTTCGCAGTCGGTCGAAAACGTATCGCGCCGGTTCGGTGCCGCCAAATCTCTGTCCGCCTCGATCGACGAACTGGCAAAGCAGGCAGCCCAGAAGCTTGATGGCGAAACCATTGTCGAGCTCGATCCTGCTAGTCTGGACGTTTCCTTCGTGGCTGACCGCCTGCCGGAAGCGCATGACGAAGAGTATCAGGAGCTTCTGCAAGCCATTCGCGAGCGTGGACAGGACAGCCCTATTCTGGTTCGTCCGCATCCGGAGACCAGCGGCCGCTATATGATCGTTTTCGGCCATCGCCGCGCGCGGGTGGCCAGGGAACTGGGCATCAAGGTCAGGGCAGTCATCAAGCCCCTCGCCGATCTGGAGCATATTCTGAGCCAGGGTCAGGAAAACTCCGCCCGGGCTAATCTGAGCTTCATCGAGCGTGTTTTCTTTGCGGCGCGCCTTGAAGCTCTCGGCTTCGAACGGGAAGCCATTCAGGCGGCATTGACGGTGGATTATCAGACCCTGTCGAAGATGCTGACCATTCCGAAGGCGGTTCCGGAGCATATTCTTCTGGCGATCGGCCCGGCCAAAGGCATCGGGCGTGACCGCTGGCTGGAACTGCGCAAGCTGATTGAAATTCCCGGCAAGAAAGATGCAGCCGAAGAGCTTCTCGCGACTTCAGCCTTTGAAAATGCGTCGTCTGTCGATCGTTTCGAGCAGCTTTACGGCTATCTGAAAGGCGGAAGGCCGAAGAAGCCGGTCACCAAGGCCGCTTCGCGTCCCGGCACCAGCTGGACGGCTTCAGACAAGTCCGTCAGCGCCGTTGTCAAACAGAATGGCAAATCGGCTACATTGGCGCTCAGTGCCGCCAACGGGCCGCGTTTTGCCGATTGGCTTTCTCGCAACCTGGATGCGCTCTACGCATCATTCCAGAGCGAAGAGAAGTAAGTAGCGTACAGGCCGGAGCGTTTGCATCGGTCTGATTGTGTAAGGCATGTCTCCCGGAAACCGGACTGGTTCAGGATCATGACATGCTTGATTAACTTGTAAGCGTGTTTGCGTCGAAACTGTTCAAGAAAAGGAACGAGACAGCAAAAGAAAAAGGCCCCCAAACGTCGCCGTGTGGAAGCCCTTCTCATTGGTTTAGCAGCTAGAGAATCGCAAATCCACGAATCACTGTCAAGTGCAATTAGCGTCATTTCGGCGGGTGGATTTCTTTTGCCTTGTGGAAGGTGAAAGAAAATGGAGATTCAATTGGCCTCGACGCCGTTCGGCAGTCGAAGGATGACGCTTGCCTTGTTGGCAAGTCAACAAAACACACGGCAGATTGCGCCTGGAACGGTTGCCGACAAGTGGCAGCTGCATCGCTGGCTGTGTGAAGCAAAGACGCTGTTCGGCCTGAATGATCGCTCTCTGGCGGTTCTTTCGGCGCTCCTGTCTTTCTATCCTGAAACGGAACTGAACGAGCAGAGCAGCCTGATCGTGTTTCCGTCCAACAAGCAACTGGCATTGCGCGCCCATGGCATGGCGGACGCGACGCTGCGGCGTCATCTGGCGGCGCTGGTCGATGCCGGTTTCATACTCCGGCAGGATAGCCCGAATGGAAAGCGTTATGCGCGTCGCGCCAAGGGTGGAGACGTGCAGATTGCTTTCGGATTTTCGCTGGCGCCGCTTCTGGCCCGTGCTTGTGAACTGGAACGCGCAGCCGAACAGGTGAGGGCGGAAAAGACTGCACTGCGTGAAATGCGCGAGCGGCTGACTTTGTTGCGCCGCGATATCAGCAAGCTTGTCGAATTTGCCGCTCAGGAAGAACTCGGCGGTGATTGGCAGGACATCCATCATCGTTTCCGCCTCATCGTCGACAGCATTCCGCGTCGTGCGGAGCATGCAGAACTGGCAGCTTTGGTCGAATCCTTGCTGGCCATTCGTGCAGAAATCGATAACGCATTGAAAATTCATCAAAATGTTGAAAATTTGCGCGGCAATGAATCTCAAAATGAGCGGCAGCAAATTGAATCGAATCCAGATTCCCATTTTGAAAGGGCAACGCCTGAATTTATCGACCAGCGCATAAATGACATCACCAGCGCCTCTCCCGAACCCACGGTCTCGCTCGACATGGTGCTTCGCTCCTGTCCGGAGATCACAGCCTATGCAGTCTCATCCATTCGGCATTGGCAGGATCTGGCCAATACGGCAGAGAAAGTACGTTCCTTCCTCGGGATCGATGCAAAGCTTTATGATCTCGCAAAGAAGGTGCTTGGAACCCATAATGCGTCAATCGTGATTGCCTATATCCTGCAACGCTATGAGCAAATTCAGTCCGCTGGAGGCTATTTGCGCATTTTGACGGAAAAGGCTGCTAACGGTTCTTTCTCGATCAGACCAATGCTTATGGCTGCGCTGAATGGGCAAAATCGTTAACCATAAGTGCCTGTCAGCATGACAAAAGCTAATGGCTGTTTAAGTTTCGTATCGTTCATGAAACGCAGGAAGATCAAGCGGTCCTATTGCGGCTGAAAAACGGTTAGAAATGCTTTCGACAATGGCAAAGGATGATCGCGTGCCGGCATTTCCGACCGCTGTGCCGATCCCTGATGCAACTCAAATGTCCGTCTTATGAGGACTGTGAAAGATCAGCGGCTGAGAACAAAACGACGGCAGAACTCAACGTTGGTCCTGAGCCTGAATGCGACGGCGACGCGAACGGCGGCGAGGGCGCAATGTGTTGAGGTCCTGCGCCTGATCGGTCTTATGACGTGGGGGAGGCGAGAGAAGGCGCATGATGAAAAGGATGCAGCACCCGATGGTGAATATCCAGAATATCTCGTCGGTGAGATCGTTGATCATGGCGCAATCCAGAGCAAACCGCTTGTCCGTTTCCGCTACGCGCGAAACACTATTGCGCGATCCATATCGCCTTGCGGAACCTTGGCCAAGTCACGAAGCCGTGCTTTATCGCCGCGCCAGTGGCAGCCAGGCATCGCGGTCCTGTGGATGGCTCAAAGGCGCTGGTCGCGAACTTCATGCCGATCTGCGATAGATTGATGATGTTGCCTTTCACGATCCATTGTTGCGGCCCGGTGCTCGCGGCTGACTTTCGAGACCCGCAAGACATTTTGAGCTGGTCGCTGACACGTCCGGGTTTCGTCCGGGCGCGTTCCGTCGCCTGGCTGGAAGTGCGCAATGACGATCTGACGCTGGATGTCGATCCGGCAATTTTGTTGCAGGAAAGACTGGCTGAGGCCGGTTATGGGGAAGCCGTGCAAATGATGACCTCGCGCAGCGTGAAGAAGCATCATGTCGCAATGCGGCGCTCCGGCGAAGCGCAAGCCGCCTGTCTTGCCACTGTCGGCCTGTCGAATGCGGGGAGGGTGGGTGAATGCGCGCAGATGATGATGCCAGCCGGGACCATCAATCTTCTGGTTCATATAGACAAGGCCTTGTCGGTCGCAGCCCATTTGGAGGCAATGTCGATTGCTGCCGAGGCGCGCACCGCTGCCATTATGGAACTAGGGCTCGATATTGGCGGCAGGGCCGCAACGGGTACTGGCACGGATTGCATTGCGGTTTCCGCGCCGCAAGGGGAGCCGGGCGCATTATATGCAGGCTTGCACACGGATATAGGTGCCGCCCTCGGTGGTGCTGTTTATGATGCAGTGTCCGAAGGCGGCAGGCTCTGGATGAAAGAGCAGGGCTTTTGATTGATCAGGCTTCTGCGACGGCGCCTTTCGGCTTCAGGCGCAGGATAAGCGGCACCAGAACAAGCGCGACAATCGGGAAGACCAGCCAGTTGATGGTTTCCCAGCCGGAGGAATGCAGCAGCGACCCGGCGAAGAAGGAAGCGCAGGCCACAGTGCCGAACATGATGAAATCATTGGCGCCTTGAGCCTTGCCGCGTTCAGCCGGGGTGTGGCAGTCCGTCACCATAGCGGTGGCGCCGATGAAACCGAAATTCCAGCCGATGCCGAGAAAGATCAGCGCTCCCCAGAAATGGCCGACGTCGAAACCGCCGAGCGCGATGATGGCGGAGAAGGCGATCAGCACCAGCCCGAGCGCGGTTATCTTTTCCTTGCCGAAACGGGTGATGAGCTTTCCGGTGAAGAAGCTGGGGCCAAACATGGCCAGCACATGCCACTGGATGCCAAGGGCCGCATGATCGACGGAATGGCCATGGCCGACCATCGCGATGGGCGCTGCCGTCATCACGAAAGTCATCAGCGCATAGGAACAGACACCGGCCGCTACGGAAAGCATGAAGCGCGGCGAACGTAGGATTTCGCCAAGCGGTCGGCCTGTATCATGGACAGCGTTCGGGTCTTTCCTGATTTTGGGCGCGCGCAGCATGAAAAGGACGGGGAGGGCGAGAAGACCCAGAACCGCCTGGCTGAGAAAACTGCCCGCAAACATCGCGTCGGGAATGCTGTCGCGGGTCCAGATGACAAGCTGCGGCCCGACAATGGCCGCGACAAGCCCGCCCACCATGACCCATGATATGGCGCGCGCCTTCATGTCGCCCGTTGCCGCATCGGTGGCGGCAAATCGATAGCTCTGGACATAGGCGGCATAGAAACCGGCGGTCAGCGTGCCGAGACAGAAAATGAGGAAGGATGCCGAGAAAATGCCTGCGGCGGCAATCAGGCCCGCCGAAACGCCGACAAGCGCGCCCAGCATATAGGCATTGCGGCGTCCGAACTGGCGCATGAAGAAAGCGGCTGGCAAGGTGCCGAGCGCAAGGCCGAGATTGAACAGGCTGACGGGCAGCGTGACAAGCGCCGGATCGGAGGAAAGTTTCTGCCCCACCAGACCGCCGAGCGAAATCACGATAGGCGGGCTGGAAGCGCCGAGAGCCTGTGCAATTGTCAGGATAATAATATTGCGCCGTGCAGCCGTCATGTCGGTCATCGCCAACCCCTCAATGGAAGAAATAGGGAGGGTTTTATTGGAAAGCGCATTTGCCCGCAAAATTATTCTATCGCCCGATCAGGAATTTTTCGGCATCACGAGGAATGCAACTGTCGGGATAATGTCGTCCGGCTGTCATCAAGTGCTTCTAGTTTGCAGCTTCACTGTTCGATAGGGAGCCAGCAATGTCCGATACTCTTTCCCAGCAAAGTCTGTTCAAGACCAGCCAGTTGGAAGAAGCCGATGCCGATCCGCGCAATCCGTCCGATAACCCCACCATGGGCGAAATCATCAGCCGCCGCTTTTCCCGCCGCGGCTTTCTGCGCGGATCGCTCGCCGTCTCGGCCATTGCGGCAACCGTCAGCCCGCTCGCGCTGATGAGTGCAGGCGATGCACGCGCCGCGTCCGGTTCGGCCTTTTCCTTCAAGGAAGTCGAGGCTGGCGTGGACGCCCATCATCATGTCGCGGAAGGCTATGATGCCGATGTGCTTTTGCGCTGGGGCGACAGGCTTTTTGCCGATGCGCCGGAATTCGATCCGACCAAACAGTCAGCCGAAGCCCAAATGCGCCAGTTCGGCTACAACAATGATTATGTCGGCTATATCGCCATCGATGGTTCGCCCGAACATGGGCTTCTGGTCGTCAATCACGAATATACCAATCCGCATCTCATGTTCCCCGGCCTCGTCAAGATCGTCGATGGCAAGGTGGAGCAGGCTCCGCTCTCCAGGGAACAGGTGGATATCGAAATGGCGGCCCATGGCGGCACGATTGTCGAAATCCGCAGGCAGGACGGCAAATGGCAGCCGGTGCTCGACGGCGCGAAAAACCGCCGCATCACCTCCAATACCGAGATGGTGCTGAGCGGCCCGGTCGCGGGTCACGACCGCGTCAAGACCAATGCCGATCCGTCCGGCACCAAGGTTTTCGGCACGATTAACAATTGTGCGGGCGGCGTCACCCCATGGGGCACCTACATCATGGCCGAGGAAAACATCCACGGCTATTTCATCGGTGAACTGCCGGAAGGCCACGCGGAAGCGGCCAACTACAAGCGCATGGGCATTCCCGAAGGCTCATATGAATGGGGCCGTTTCTACGACCGTTTCGACGTTTCCAAGGAGCCGAACGAGCCGAACCGCTTCGGCTGGATTGTCGAGGTTGATGTGTCCGACCCCAATTCCGTGCCGAAGAAGCGCACCGCGCTTGGCCGGTTCAAGCATGAGGGCGCGGAATCCATCGTCAGCAAGGACGGGCGCGTGGTCTTTTATCTCGGCGACGACGAACGCTTTGATTATGTCTACAAGTTCGTGACGGCGGGCAAGTTCAACCCGGATGATCGCGCCGCCAATATGGACCTGCTGGATGAAGGCACGCTGCACGTGGCCAAATTCCATGAGGACGGCAAGGTGGAGTGGATGCCGCTGGTGTTCGGTGAGGGTCCGCTGACCGAACAGAACGGCTTCAAAAGTCAGGCCGACGTGCTGATCGAAACGCGGCGCGCTGGTGATCTTCTCGGCGCTACCAAGATGGACCGCCCCGAAGACGTGCAGCCGAACCCGGTCAATGGCCGCGTTTATGTCATGCTCACCAACAATACCAAGCGCAAGGACGATCAGGTGGATGCCGCCAATCCGCGCGCCAAGAACGCCTTCGGCCATATCATCGAGATCGAGGAAGACGGGCAGGATTTTGCCGCAACGACCGGAAAATGGGAAGTGCTGCTGAAATGCGGCGATCCTTCGGTCGCCGAAGTCGGCGCCAGCTTCTCCACCGATACGACGCGCAATGGCTGGTTCGGCATGCCGGACAATGCCGCCGTCGACAGCGCTGGCCGGCTGTGGGTCGCAACCGATGGCAACAGCAACAAGGATACGGGCCGTACCGACGGGCTTTGGGCGGTCGACACGGAAGGCGATGCGCGAGCGACCTCGAAACTGTTCTACCGCGTGCCGGTGGGGGCCGAAATGTGCGGCCCGCTATTCGCACCCGATGATGAGACGGCGTTCGTCGCCGTGCAGCATCCGGGCGATGGCGGCGAGGACTGGGACGGTCATGGCCGTCCGTCCTATTATGAAGACTTGTCCACCCGCTGGCCGGACTTCAAGGACGATATGCCGGTGCGGCCTGCCGTAGTGGCAATCACCAAGCAGGGCGGCGGCAAGATCGCTGTGTAGTAACTTTATAAGGCAGTCGGCCCCCGGTGAAAGCCGGGGCCTTCGTCAAAGCTTCATGGAAGCGTCAAGCCAGCGATACAAAGCCAGCCTAATTGCATCCCTGTATTTGAATTCCAACGGGGACTTATCATGATATCGCGTCTTGTCGCCTCGACCATGCTTGCCGGTGCCGTCGCATTGGCGCTTCCGGCCTCCGCTGAAGAAAAGGCTTTTCCGGCCACGCTCAAGGCCCATGCCATCCTGCCAGCGAACACCATCATCGCTGCGCCGGAGGATGCGGCTGAGCATCTGAAGACCTCGGGCAAGTTCACCACCGCCGACCGTAAGCGCGCTGACGGCATCGGCACTGTTGAAGGCAAGGACGGCGTGCGCAAGACCGGCCTTTCGGTGCCGTTCGACGGCCAACCGGTACAGGGCTTTTCGGGTATCAAGACCATGGAAGACGGCAGCTTCTGGTCGCTGTCCGACAATGGTTTCGGCTCCAAGCTCAATTCGCCGGATGCCATGCTGATGCTGCACAATGTCAAATTCGACTGGGACAAGGGAACGGTCGAGCGTGTCAAAACCGTATTCCTCAGCGATCCGGACAAGAAGGCTCCATTCCCGATCGTCATGGAAGGGGCCGAGAAGCGCTATCTCACCGGCGCGGATTTCGACGTGGAATCCATCCAGCCGGTGGCGGATGGTTTCTGGGTCGGCGAGGAATTCGGCCCGTTCCTGTTGAAGTTCGATACGGAAGGCAAGCTCACCGATGTGTTCCCGACTTTTGTCGGGGAGAGGGAAGTGGTGTCGCCGGACAATCCGAAGCTCGCTCTGCCAGCCAATCCGAGCCTCAAGCTCCCGGCCTATAATCTGAAGCGCTCCGGCGGCTTCGAAGGGCTTGCCATGTCCAAGGACGGTTCGAAGCTTTATGGACTTCTGGAAGGCCCGTTGTTTGTCGATGGTGCGCCAGAAAAGACCGAGAGCGGCAAGACGGGCTTGCGCGTTATCGAGTTCAGCGTGGCCGACAAGAAGTGGACGGGCCGCTCCTGGCTTTATCCGCTGGCGGAAGGCGGCGAAGCCATCGGCGATTTCAACATGCTGGATGAAACCACGGCGCTGGTCATCGAGCGCGACAATGGCGTCGGCACGGCGGACAAGGCCTGCGCCGATCCGAAGAAGCCGCAGGCCGATTGCTTCGATGTGCCGTCGAAGGTGAAGCGCATCTACAAGATTGCGTTTGACGACAGCAATGTCGGCAAGGAGGTGCGCAAGATCGGCTATATCGACCTGCTGGCCATCGCCGACCCGGAAAACAAGCGCCGTCAGGGCGGGCGCGAGGGCATTTACGACATGCCGTTCCTCACCATCGAAAATGTGGATCGTGTGGACGAAACGCATATCGTGGTCGGCAATGACAACAATCTGCCGTTCTCGGCAGGCCGAGCGCTCGACAAGGTGGATGACAACGAGTTCGTCCTGCTGGAAGTGGGCGAGTTCCTGAAAGCCGAATAGGCTTTCCTCGATTTTCAACGAAGCCGTATGGCGGCCTGCCCCTGCACCGGGCTTGCACCGGGCAGGCCGCTAATGCTCTACTTGGTCGTATAGCCGCCATTGACGAGGATGGTCTGTCCCGTCATCCACCAGCCTTCCGAAACCATGAAGCGGATATAGGGAACGATGTCCTCGATATCGGTAAGTCCGGTTCTGGAGAATTTTGAGAGTGCCGCCGCGCTCATGTGATAGGCGACCGCGTCCGCGCCTTCCGCCGGATAGAAGAACGGCGTGTCCATCGGGCCGGGGCCGATTGCGGTTACCGAAATGCCGCGTTCGCCGAATTCCTTGGACGCCGCGCGCGTGAAATGCTCGACCGGGGCCTTGGTGCCTGCATAGGCTGCATAGAACGGCGTGTAGGCGCCGAGCAGCGATGTTACCAGTGTGCAGATCTTGCCATTGTCGTTGACGTGCTTGCCTGCTTCCTTCAGGAAGAAGAAGGCCGACTTGGAATTGACGGCGGTCATCTCGTCATATTCGGCTTCCGAAACTTCGACGATGGGCTTCTTCAAAACCTTGCCGACCGTATTGATGGCGATATCGGGACGCCCGATGGCGGCAATCGTGTCCGCGAAGAGTTTCTCCATCGCGCCGGCGGTGGTGAGATCGGCCTGAAAGGAAACCGCTTCCGCGCCAGCCGCCTTCACGGCGGCCACGGTGGCGTCGGCATCCGCTTTGGCCGAGGCGCTGTTGTAGTGGATTGCGATGGCCCTCGCCCCGTGTTCGGCAAGATCACGGGCGATCAATCCGCCGAGGTTCTTGGCGCCGCCAGCGATGATAACAGTTTTGCCCTTGATGCTGTGGTCTGTCATGGCTTCAACCTTCTTTTCCGATGCGTCCGCGTTACGCAGCCGCTTTCAGGCCGGAAGAGTATCGTCTACAATAGCCTTATAAAGACGGTCATTCTGACAACACCTGTCAGAAATGATGGACAATGGAGGGCAGAATACTTGGATCGCATCGACCTTTTCCGTGTCTTTGCCCGTGTTGTCGAATGTTCGAGCTTTACCCGCGCTGCCGATACGCTGGGCGTGCCGCGCTCATCGGTTTCGGCGGCGGTTCTCGAACTGGAGGGGCGTCTCGGCGCGCGGCTCCTTCACCGCACCACCAGAAGCGTGTCGCTGACGCAGGACGGTGCCGCCTTCTATGAACGATGCCTGAGCCTGATTGCGGACGTGGAAGAAGCGGAAAACCTGTTCCGCAATACCGCCGCGCCATCCGGTACGTTGCGGGTCGACGTTCCCGGACGCATCGGGCGGCTGATCGTTGCGCCTGCCTTGCCCGCGTTTCTGGATGCCTATCCGGAAATCGATATACATCTGGGAGTGACGGATCGCGCCGTCAATCTTGTCGAGGAGAGTGTCGATTGCGTTCTGCGCGTCGGGCCATTGACCGATTCCGGGCTGATTGCCCGTTCGCTCGGAGAGCTTCCGCTGGTCAATGTGGCGAGCCCCGCCTATCTGGAGCGGTACGGCATTCCCGAAGCGCCTTCCGACCTTGCCGCGCATTGGGCGGTCAATTATGCCTCGCCGTCGAGCGGGCGCGTCGAGCCTTGGGAATGGGTCGAAGGCGACATATTGCGATCCATGCCGGTGCGCGGCCGCGTCACCGTCAACAATGCCGAAGCCTATATCGCCTGCTGTCTGGCCGGTCTCGGCCTCATCCAGATTCCCGCCTATGATGTCAAACACCATCTGGAAACGGGCGAACTGGTGGACGTGATGGCCAATATGCGCGCCGAGCCGATGCGCATGACGTTTCTCTATCCCCACCGCCAGCATCTTTCCCGCCGTCTTCAGGTCTTTGCCGACTGGCTGGAAGAACTGCTGAAGCGGGAGTTGCACTTCAAGCCGGAGCCGGATTGACGACAAGGCTTTTCTCTCTGTGCATGGTGGCAAGCCCGGCGTGGAAGTTTTGTTTCGGCGCAGCTATTGTGCGGCGATCAAGCGATGGAGAAAACCGTTGAAGATTTTTATTTTCGGCAGTGTGAATGTGGATGTCAGCGCGCGGATGGCCGCGCTGCCGCGTCCGGGACAGACCGTGAATGCATCGGGCTATGGCATTGGCCTCGGCGGCAAGGGCGCCAATCAGGCGGTTGCGGTCGCAAAGCTTGGCGGTGACATTCGCTTCGTCGGCGCTGTCGGTAACGATGCCTTTGGCGAACTGGCCGTGAAGCAGATGCAGGAATTTGGCCTCAACACCGAAAGCGTGCGCGTGATCGACGGTGTCGATACGGGCATGGCGATCATTCAGGTCGAGGAAGCGGGGCAGAACACGATTGCGGTTTGCGCCGGGGCCAATGCGCGCTGGTCGGTGGCCGATATCGATGCCTATGCCGCCGACATCGCCAGGGCGAAGATCACGCTGTTGCAGCGCGAGGTTCCGCATGTTGCCAATCTGGCCGTGGCAAAAGCCGCGCGGGCGGCAGGCGGCAGCGTTCTGCTCGATCCGGCTCCGGTTGGCGATGCAAGCCGCATGGCGGACCTGATTTCATTGAGCGATATTATTTCTCCAAACGAAACGGAAGCTGCTGAAATCACCGGGATCGAGCCGACCGATCTGGCTTCCGCGGAAGCTGCTGCGCGCAATCTTCTGGAGCGCGGACCGAAGACGGTCATCGTCAAGCTTGGAAGTCGTGGTGCATTGCTGGTGACGGCGGACGAGGTGAAGCACTTCGAACCGTTCAAGGTCGATGTGGTGGATACGGTCGCTGCTGGCGACAGTTTCAATGGCGGTTTCGCGGTCGCCTACTCGCAGGGCCAGTCCCTGCACGATTGCGTACGCTATGGTTCGGCCGCAGGTGCGATTGCGGTCACGAGAGCGGGGGCGGGTGCGGCTGCACCGACCGCTGCCGAAGTGGCAGCGCTTCTGCAAAATAAGGCAAAATGAAGAATAGCGGCAATTTGTGCCGATTTTGCTCGATTTGAGCGAAAAACTGCTCAAAAACACCACTTTAAACATGGCGAAGAAACAACGAAATTAAGGCACTCGCGGCTTATTTGTGGTAAAATTATGATTTAGAGCACGATCCCGAAAGGTGGACTTCCGATTTTCGGGATCGTGTCCTGAAAAAATCAAAGCGTTGCGAGACGCTCGGTCAGCAGTTTGAAGAAGCCGTCCGCATCCACATCCTTGATGAAGAGCGCGTTCTTCGGACGGTCGGTGACTTCCCACCAGTCGACCACTGTTTCGCCGATGGTCAGCTCCGAATTGATCTCGATTTCCACATTGCATTCGCGTCCGGAATATAGTTCCGGCTTGATGAGGTAGGCGATGACGTTCGGGTCGTGCAGCGGGCCGCCGTCGGTGCCGTACTTGGCTTCGTCATAGCGCTCGAAGAATTCGAGCCATGCCGCAACCACTTCGCCGACATGGGTGCCGATGCCGCGAATGGCGGCGATGCGCTTCTCCGTCGTCAGCACCTTGTGCGTGACGTCAAGCGGCATCATGGTGATCTTGATGCCGGATTTGAACACCACTGCTGCGGCATGCGGATCGACATAGATGTTGAATTCCGCCGATGGCGTGATGTTGCCGCCCTCGAAATAGCCGCCGCCCATCAGCACGATTTCCTTGACGCGCCCGGCAATCTTCGGCTCGCGGATCAGTGCGGATGCGATGTTGGTGAGCGGTCCGAGCGGGCAGAGCGTCACCGTGCCGGGTTCTTCCTTCATCAGCGTTTCGATAATGAAATCAACGCCATGTTGTGCCTGCAGCGGCATGGTCGGGGCGGGCAGGTCGTAGCCGTCGAGGCCGGTCTTGCCATGCACGTTTTCAGCCGTCACGAGCGGGCGCACCAGAGGGCGGATAGAGCCTGCAAACACTTTTGTGCCCGGCTTCTTCGCCACTTCGCAGATCGTGCGGGTATTGACTTCGGTGCGCGCCAGCGGGCCGTTGCCTGCGACGGCGGTAATGCCGAGAATGTCGAGTTCCGGGCTTGCCAAGGCCAGAAGAATGGCGACGGCATCGTCCTGACCGGGATCGGTATCGATAATGATTTTACGGGCCATGATGGTTTCCTGATGAGGGATTTAAAGGGCGTTTCGCGCCGCTTCGACCGTCTGGTCGACAAGCGCGTCGAAGGAGATTTTCGCCGGGCGGCGCATATAGGTGACGATGTCGTCGGCCAGAAGCGGCTTCGACCACCGTTCGGCGATGATGCCGGAACCGCGCTGGATAGCGATCATGCTTAGAATCTGCGCGGCATTGCAGTCGACGTCGTGGCCGATGCCGCAGACGATTTCGAGCGTGCGGTCGAAGTCGCCTTCGCCGAACCAGAGCGCGATAACCTGCGCGGCTGCATTCGGATAGACATGAATCCAGTTATATTCGGCATATTCCGCATCGCATGTCGCCCATGCTTCCTGCCAGTTACCGGCAGAGCGGCAGGCATCGAGCGCAAAGGCCAGAACCGCGCCATACTCGGTCTGGACCGGGAAAAGTGCTGCCGTTGAAACCAGCAATTCGCGCGTGTCGCTGACCACAAAGGCGCGCGCCGCCATGACGGCGTTGAAGACTTCGCCAAGAATACCGTTTCCGGCATGGGAGATTTCCGCATCCATAAAGGCAAGGCGGGCAGCTTCGCGGGCGCGGCCCGGCACAACCATGCCGCAGATCGTGCCGCGCATCTGCGCGCCGATCCATTCGTCGAACGGGTTGTCGCAAGTGCCGGTTTCAGGCGGGGTAAGGCCGCGCCGCATGTTGGAAAGCGCGATTGCCTCCGCCGACCAGCCAAGCGGAATCAGCGAGGTCCAGCGCTCGGCAATGTCGGCGCTGGTGACCGCTGAACCCTTGTCGCCAAAGGCCTCGAGAAATGCGATCTCGAAGGTGATGTCGTCATTATAGGTGTTGGGCTCGCGCACATAATCGCGGATCGGTCCGAAGACCGCCATGATGTTTTCCGCCGTATAGCCTTCAAGCGCCGTGCCAGCTGCGGCCCCGACAAGTTGCGCCATCCATGCGGCGGCTGTGCGGTCGCGGAAATCATCGGACTGGATGGCATAGAGCACATCGTCCGGCCATTGAACGGCGGCGTCGAATTCGTCCCATGAGCGATAGCGCACCGTCTTTTGCGACGGATGGTCGGGGTCGGGTTGTGCAGCGCGCATCAGGACGCGCAGGCGCATGTCGATGCGATAGAGCGTTTCAAAATCGCCGCGCTCAAGTGCTGCCAGCCCGTCGCGCAGCAGTTCTTCATAAGGCGCAAGGACAAAGCCCTTGTTTTCCAGCGATTGCAGGGCGCCTGCCATCAGGCACTCGGGCGCTGCCGATCCCGGCACATTGCTTTTCCAGAACATGGCCATGAGATCGTCCTGCGCCTTCATGACGGCGCTCGCATCCCATGTCTGTTCTTCCGCCGTGCGTATGACAGGCTTTGTGTCGCGCAGCAGGTCGCGCGTCAGTTCCCAGGCTTTCATTTCATTCTCATTTCAGGCTCATTTCAGGAGTTTTTCAGTTGCTTGGCGCGGCGCTGGCGCCGCGCCGCATGGATCGTCAGCACGACGACCGGGACGAGATAGGGGATCATCTGCATCAGCTCGAAAGGCAGGCCAAGGCTTTGCAGCGTGATGGCGAAACCTTCCGCCGCCGCCAGAACCAGGCTCGCCACGAGTGTTCCCCATGCGGTGCCCTGTCCCATGACTTCCGCCGCAATGGCGATGAAGCCGCGACCGGCGGTCATGTTCTGGGCAAACCAGGTGACATAGCCGAGCGACAGATAGGCCCCCGCCGCGCCGCCGAAGAGACCGGACAGGACAAGCGCCATCATCTGCACGCGGCCCGTATGGATACCGGCGGCGCGCGCCGATTTCGGGTCGACGCCGGTGGCGCGCAGATGCAGGCCGAAGCGCGTGCGCATCATCAGGAGGCTGACCGCCGGGACGGCGAGAAGGGCTGCGAAGGTGAGTACATGGATATTGCCGATGAAAGGCACGGGGATGCTTGGCAGCGCGCCGCTTTTGAGCGCGCCCGACATGCCCTTGTCGCCCGTCGCCAGATAAAGCCCGAGCGTGGTTGCGGCCGCAGCCGCGATGTTGAGCGCGATGCCAGTCATGATGAGGTCGGTGCCAAGCCGGTTGACCGAAAGCGACATGAGCAAGCCAAGAAGCGCGCCGACGACAAGCGCCGCCAAAAGGCCGATAGCCGGGCTTCCCGCCGCGGCACTGGCCAGAACGGCGATGAGGGCCGCGACCAGCATCATGCCTTCCATGCCGATATTGAGCACGCCCGCGCGGTCGGAAATCATCACGCCGAGTGCTGCCAGCAGCAATGGCGTCGCCACGCGCAGGATCGTGCCGATGAAATGCGGGTCGAAAATCTGTGCGAGAACGGTGCTCATGCCTGTACTCCCGGCTGCACTGCGGCTTGTTCTCCTTCGCGATTGCGAAGGTTGCGGATCAGCCGCAGGACGGTCGGATGATTGTGAATGACGCTTGCCGTCGCGCCCACCATGATGGCGGCGGTTACAAGCCCCACCACTTCGGTCGGGATGTTCATGTTGCGGGCCAGAAGATCGCCGCCCACCTGCACGAAACCAAGGAAAAGTGCGGACGGAACGAGCAGGAACGGGTTTTCGCGTGCCAGAATGGCGACGACGAGGCCGGTCCAGCCATAACCCGGCAGATCGAGCCAGGCGAAGCGGGCATGAAGGCCCAGAACTTCCAGCGCCCCCGCCATGCCCGCCACCAGTCCGCCGACAATCTGGGCGCGCATGATGATGCGTTTCAGCGGCAGGCCGAGATGATTGGCAAAGCCGGGGCTTGAGCCTGCAATACGGATATTGAGGCCGGAGCGCGTCCAGTAAAGCCAGATGCCGCCAGCGATGCAGGCGAGGATTGCAATGATCGAACCGCTGTTGAGGCGGGTACCGGCCAGAAGGCGGTCCAGCTTGGCATCCGCCGGAATCTTGAGCGACATCATCCCGCCCGCAGCCGGATCGCGGATGACATAGTTGAGGACGAAGAGGCCGAGAAACAGGAAGGCATAGTTCAGGACGAGGGACGTCACCATTTCCGATGCGCCAAAGCGAAGCCGCAGCGCTGCCGGAATGGTGCAGGCGAAACTGCCCGCCACCGCGCCGCAAAGGATCGCCACCGGCAGCGAGAACCAGCCGAGCGAAGGGAGCAGAACGGCACCCGCCACCGCGCCGAGCGCGCCGAGGAAGAAGCCGCTCTCCGCGCCCAGATTGAACAGGCCGGAGCGGAACATGATGGTGATCGCAAGGCCGGTCAGCATGATCGGCGTTGCCGCCTCCACCACGTTGCCCATATGGCGAATGCTGCCGAACGGTCCGAGGAAGAAAGTTTTGAGAACGCCTGCCGGGTTGTCCTGCATCAATGCCAGCGGCACAAGCAGAACGGCCATGATGACGCCGATCACCAGCACGGTCAGGAAGAATGGAATGAGATAGGAAATCAGTCTGCGCATTATATACGTGTCCCCAGCATATACGGTCCGAGGACGGCTGGTGTTATGTCTGGTCCGTTTTCCAGAACAGCGACGATGCGTCCATTGAAGAAAACGACGATACGATCGCTCAAACGCAGCAATTCGTCGAGATCGGCGCTGATAAGCAGCACGGCGCAGCCGCCTTGCGCCACTTCATCGATGCGCCGATGCAGGAAGGCCGCCGCCGAAACGTCGATGCCGCGCGTCGGCTGGTCGGCGATCAGGAATTTCGGATTGGTGGCAAGCTCGCGCGCGGCGATGAGCTTTTGTGCATTGCCGCCGGAAAGGGAATCGAGCCGCTCGGTAATCGCGCCCGCGCGCACCGAATATTGCCTTATCATGCCGCTGACGCGCGCCTTGATGGCGTTCCAGCGCAGGAAAGGCCCCCGGAATATTTGCCTGTCGGCGGTAATCGATCCGGCTCCGGCTATGGCGTTTTCGGCCAGGGACAGGCCGGGTGCGCCGCCTTGCGAAAAGCGGTCCGCCGGCAGATGAGCAAGCCCCTGCTTGCGCCAGCTTGCCGTGTCGGCGCGCAGCATGTCCACGCCGTTGAGGCTGATCGTGCCGCTGGCCGCTTCCGCAAGGCCGGAAAGCACGGATACGAGGCCGCGCTGGCCGCTCCCATCGACACCGGCAACGCCGACGATTTCGCCCGCGCCAACGGTCAGGTCCACATCCTTGATGCGGTCTGCCGGATCGGCGGCTTTCGTCGTGACGCCCTTCATGTCGAGAACGGTTTTCATCGCGCCGTGCTTGTGGGCGCGTTGGGGAATGTCCACCGCGTGGCCCATCACCATCTGCATGATGGCGTCGTCCGGCACGTCGGCAAGCTTTTCCGTGCCCGCGACGGCACCGGCGCGCAATACGGTCACGCTTTCGGCCAGCTCGCGCACTTCATTCAGCTTGTGGGAAATGAAGAGGATGGTAATGCCTTCGTCGCGCAGCGATTTCAGCTTGCGCATCAGCTCCTCGATCTCCGGCGGCGAGAGAACGGCGGTCGGCTCATCGAGGATGAGAAGCCGCGTGCGGCGCGCCAGCGCCTTGAGGATTTCAACCTTCTGCTGGGCGGCGACGGAAAGCGCGCCCGTGATCGCGTCCGGGTCGGCGTGCAGGTCATATTGCTGCATCAGCGCCTCGACCATTTTGCGCGCGCCCGCGCGGTCGATCAGCCCGGCCTTCACCGGTTCATGGCCGAGAATGATGTTTTCGGTAACGGTCAGGGTCGGCACGAGCGAGAAATGCTGGTGCACCATGCCGATGCCTTGTGCGGCGGCGTCTTCCGGCGACCATGCGGCGATATGCTTGCCATCGACAACGATTTCACCCGCCGTGGCATTTTCGATGCCGAACAGGATTTTCATGAGCGTGGATTTGCCAGCGCCGTTCTCGCCGCAAATGGCGTGGATGGAACCGGCGCGGATCGAAAACGACACATCGCGAAGCGCCTCAGTGCCGTTCGGATAGACCTTGCTCACATCGCGGAAAGCGACGATTGGGCGGAAGGCGACGATAGCATCGCCGCCTTCAATATTTTCAGCTGGATTTTCCACGATCAGGGACGAACCTTGTTGCGGGTCGCGTTGAGATCCTCGGTGCTCATGCCGAATGCGGTCGGAACCGTGATCTTGCCCTCGGAAATCTCTTCGGAAGCCTTCTTGATGGCGTCCTTCATTTCCTGCGTGGCCATGGAAGCCATGTTGCCGTCCTGCACGATGCCGACAGCACCTTCCTTGAGGCCGAGCGCTTCGGCCTTGCCGAACGGCAGGTCGCCTGCCTTGAAGCGCTCATAGGCTTGCAGGAGGCTGACATCGACATTCTTCAGAACGGAGCTGACAACCTGCTTGGCAATCGCCGGGTCGCTGTCCTTGAAGATCGCTTCCTGGTCGGAATCGACGCCCAGCACATATTTACCGGTTTCCTTGGCAGCGGAAAGCTGGCCGAGGCCGGTCTGCGAGGCGACGACGAAGCCGAGCGCGACATCGGAGCGATATTGCGCCAGGCCAAGCTCCTTGCCCTTGGCGGCATCCATGAAGGACCCAGCATAGGAAATGGCGATCTTGGCGTCGGGCAGGACGGCTTGCGCACCGGCGATATAGCCGACGAGGAAGTCGTTGATGACCGGAATGTCCATGCCGCCGAGGAAGCCGAGGTTCTTGCCGGTATCGCCAAGCTTGCCGTCCTTCAGCAGCGAAGCCGCCAGCATGCCGCCCAGATAAGAGCCTTCGTTCTGCTTGTATTGGATGGAATAGACATTGTCGTAGCCGCCTTCTTCATAAGGCACGCTTGCATCATAGAGGATGTATTTCTTGTCCGGATATTGCTGGGCGACCGAGCCGACGGTTTCCGACATCTGGTAGGTGCCGCCGATAATCAGGTCCCAGTCCTGTTCGGACGCATCGAGGAACACCGGCTCCCATTTGGTCGGATCGTCGCCGATTTCGAGAATCTTGGTCTCGACGTCGTCGCCATATTTGTCCTTGATCATCTTCATGCCCTTGGCGGCGCTGTCGAAGAACGACTTGTCGCCGAGCGCGCCATTGATGATGAGCAGGATCTTGTCCTGGGCCTGTGCCGCCGTGGTGGCGAATGTGCCCATCGCCGTCGATGCGGCAAGGGCAAAGGCAAGGCTGATTATTCCCCGTCTGGTGGATTTGATCACAACAGAACTCCAATGCTGTAGCGTTATAGAGATGGATTTTCTGCTTTGGATAATTTGCCTCCACCCACAGAACCCCCACACCTGGGGAGCGATCAAACGCTGACGGCGGGTGCGAGTCAATCGCCAAACTTTTTGCCCGCTGTGGACAAAGCAAGTCTGTTGCGCGCAACCATTTGTTTCATCGCATTATCGCAACGCAAAACCGTTTCACACTTTTGCTGGAAATGCTCATAAAGCCATCGCTTATTTCAACAAAGCCTGGTTGGGGTGGCGGAGCGTCGGGTCGAACGGGTTGAGCCGTTGCGAGATGATGGCTGCTTCCTTGCGCAGAAGTTCCGTCACCGTCTGCTGGCGCTTTTCGGTGAGGCGCGCGGCAAGCGTGCCAATGCTGAGCGCTGCCACTGCCTCGCCATCACGGTTGAGGATGGGGACGCCGAGGCCTGCCATGCCGTCGATCATGTTGAAATTGAAGGTCGCAGCGCCCGTTTCGCGCACTTCCGCAATCATGATACGCAGGTCAACCTCGTCCACAGCCGACTTGTCCAGAATGCGGGGCATATTGAAGCGGATGATCGCCTCGCGCTCTTCTTCCGGCAGGAAGGCGAGAATGGCAAGGCTGCCCTGACCGATGCCGAGCGGCACCTTGCCGCCAATATCGCCGGTAAAGGAGCGGATCGGAAATGGTCCCTCCACCCGGTCGAGGCAGACCGCGTCGAAATTGCTGCGCACGAGCAGGAAGACCGTGTCGTTGAATGTGGTCGAAAGGCGCAGCAGCGACGGGCGGGCAATGCTCAATATGCCGTCGCGCTGGCGCGCCTGCGCCGCCATCGCAAAAAACTCCAGCGACAGGCGATAGGCCTTCTTGTCGGGAAGTTGCTCGACAAGGTTTTCGGCGATCAGCGTCTTCAGCAGGCGATGCGCCGATGGCTGGCTGAGTTCGAGGTCGCGCGCCAGATCGATGAGCCGCACGCCGTCATCCGTGCTGGCGGCGAGACCCTTCAAAATATGGATTGCCTTCACCAGACTTGAGTTAAGCGCGGCGCCGGATTTCGGATTCTCAGATATATCATCCATAAAATTGCTTCCAAATTCTGCATTTTGAAAGAAATATATAATTTCTTCCGGATTTGAAAATTATAATTTGCATTCCAGCGGATTTTTCCGCCATCTAAAACCGTCGCCAATGGGAAGGTCCGGCAAGGCATTGGAGAAGTGCCCGCAAGCGGATCGGCGGTTTTACTTGTAATCAAGGGGAACGCTGCGGCTGCGTAAGCGGCCGGACGGTCATGCGTTCAAACGGACAAGTCGGATCAGCGCTTCAAGCGCGGTCAGCCGCTCCCGCCAGCCAGCCCGACGAAGAGGCGACGTGAAACAACATCACGGCGCTTCCGCTCCCCCGCATCATTCCGCGGAAGTCAAGCCGAGAGGGAGACGCAATGAGCTTTTTGACCCTGTCCGGAATTTCGCGCCACTATGGCAAGTTCGCGGCTGTCGACAATTTCAACTTGGCGATTGAAAAGGGCGAGTTCATTTCGCTTCTCGGCCCTTCCGGCTGCGGCAAGACCACGACCTTGCAGATGATCGCCGGTCTGGTGACGCCGACGGCGGGCACGATCATGCTCGACGGGCGCGAGATCACGCGCCTTGCGCCCGCCAAGCGTGAGCTTGGCGTCGTCTTCCAGAGCTATGCGCTGTTTCCGCATATGACGGCGGCGCAGAATGTGAGCTTCGGCCTTGAAATGCGCAATGTGCCGAAAGCAGAGCGCGAAAAGCGCGTGCGCGACGTGCTGGAACTGGTGCATCTGGGCGCGCTTGCCGACCGTTATCCGCGTGAAATGTCGGGCGGCCAGCGCCAGCGCGTGGCGATTGCGCGCGCGCTGGTCATCAATCCGCCGGTGCTGCTGCTCGACGAGCCGCTGTCCAATCTCGATGCGCAATTGCGCGAGGAAATGCAGTTCGAGCTGCGCCGCATCCAGCGCACCGTCGGCATCACCACCATCATGGTGACGCATGACCAGGCAGAAGCGCTGTCGATCAGCGACCGCATCGTCGTCATGGAAAAGGGCGTCATCACGCAGGTCGATGCGCCCTACAAGCTTTATGAGCACCCGCATAACCACTTCATTTCCAATTTCGTCGGCAAGTCGAACTTCCTCAAGGCGCGTGCCGAAGGCGACATGATCGCGCTGGCCGAAACCGCGATCCGCTTTCCCGCCAGTGGCAAACAGGTCTCTGGCGAGCTTTCCGTCTTCATCCGCCCAGAAAAAGTGCAGCTCGTGGCAGCGGGCGAGGGGCATATCGCCGGTGAAGTGACGACGCGCTATTTCATGGGCGCGCAGTGGCTGCTCGGCGTGGCGACGCCTGCCGGCCAGCTTTCGGTGGCGCTTCCCAATCTCGGCAACCCGCCGCCGGCGGAAGGCACATCGGTCGGCCTTAGCTGGAACCATGAGGATTGCCGCATCCTCACCGCAGGGGTGAACTGAGCATGTCGGCCGTCACCTCACAGGATATAACGCCTACGCCAAAGCAAAGGCGCGATCTGACGCCGCTCTTTCTGGTCGGGCCGTCGACGCTTCTGTTCTTCGCGCTGGTGCTGCTGCCGCTCGGCCTTACCGTGCTGCTGTCCTTCAACAGCTACAGCTATGACAAGGGCATCGAGAACGTCTACACGCTTGCCAATTATGTGCAGGTCCTGAAAGACCCCTATTACCTTTCGATCTTCTGGCGCACGCTCAAGCTCGCGCTCATCACCACCGTCATCACGGTGCTGATCGGCGTGCCGGAAGCCTATATTCTCTCTAACATGCGCAAGCCATGGCGCTCGATCTTCCTGCTGGTCATCATCGGGCCGCTTCTGGTTTCGGTCGTGGTGCGCACATTCGGCTGGAGCATGCTGCTGGGCCGCAACGGCCTCGTGAACAGC
Organism: Hyphomicrobiales bacterium; assembly: GCA_900473915.1. Lineage (GTDB taxonomy): Bacteria > Pseudomonadota > Alphaproteobacteria > Rhizobiales > Rhizobiaceae > Brucella. The sequence continues at coordinate 224,686 of UCNG01000006.1, forward strand.
GCGCTCGACATGGTGGGCCTGCCGACGACGCAAATCCTCTACAGCGAAACGGCCATCGTCATCGGTCTGGTGCACATCATGCTGCCATTCATGGTGATCCCGGTCTGGACCGTGCTGCAAAAGCTCGATCCGTCGGTGGAAGCCGCAGCGCTGACGCTCGGCGCATCGCGCCTGACGGCATTGCGCCGCGTGGTGTTTCCGCAGGCGGTGCTTGGCATCCTGTCGGGCAGCCTCATCGTGTTTGCGCTTTCGGCCAGTTCCTTCGCCATTCCGGGCCTGCTTGGCGGGCGCCGTCTCAAGATGGCGGCAACCGTCGTCTATGACGAGTTCCTGATCGAGCTGAACTGGCCGCTTGGCGCTGCCATCGCCATCATCGTTCTGGTCGCCAATCTCGTGATCATGATTGCCTATAACCGTCTGCTCGAAGGGCAGGCCAAGAAGAAGCTGGGATAAAGCCATGGTCAAGAACGGTCCCTTTGCCCTTTTCTTCCACACGCTGATCGTCATCTTCATGCTGGCGCCGATGGTTGTGGTGTGCCTTGTGGCCTTCACGCCGGAAAACACCTTGACCATGCCGTGGAGCGGCCCCAATGCGGGCCTGTCGCTGCGCTGGTTCGAGGCCGTGTTCGCGCATAATGATTTCATGGCGTCGTTCTATAACAGCGTACAGCTCGCATTCTTCTCGGCAACGATTTCCACGCTTCTGGCCGTGCCCTCGGGACTGGCGATTGCGCAGTATAATTTCCGTGGCCGCGATGCGCTGAACGCGCTTTTCCTGTCGCCGCTCATCATCCCGCATCTGGTGCTGGGCGTGGCCTTCCTGCGCCTGTTCTCGCTGATGGGCTTTACCGGCTCCTTCGTCTGGTTGGTCGCAGCGCACTCGATTGTCGTGACGCCCTATGCGCTGCGCCTGATCCTCGCTTCGCTCGGCAGCATGGACCGCAATGCGGAAAATGCGGCGCGCACTCTGGGCGCTGGTGAGTGGACCGTGTTCCGCCGCATCACCCTGCCACTGTTGCTGCCGGGTCTGTCGGGCGGGTGGCTGCTTGCCTTCATCAATTCGTTCGACGAACTCACCATGTCGATCTTCGTCACATCGCCATCCACGGTCACGCTGCCGGTGCGCATGTATATGTATGCAAGCGAATCCATCGACCCGATGATGGCGGCGGTTTCGGCCCTGATGATCCTCGTTGCCACCGTAACCATGATTATCATCGATCGCATGTTCGGTCTCGACCGGCTGCTGGTGGGCAAGGGCTGAGCAGGCAGATCATGACCATCCCGGTTTCTTCTTCGGCGGCTCAGTTCCGCAGACGGTATCGGCTGGCCGAACAGCCGCTCGGCTTCTCGCTCGACGGCGTGCGCTTCGAGGGACGCCGCGGCGATACCGTGCTGACGGCCATTCTCTCCGTGCAGGGCAAGCTGCGTCATACCGAGTTCACGGGCGAGCCGCGTGCAGGCTTCTGCCTGATCGGTGCGTGTCAGGATTGCCATGTCATGACCGCTGAGGGCCACAAGCTTCGTGCCTGCACCACGCTTCTGGAAGAGGGCATGGCCTTTGTGACGGAGCCTGCGAAATGAGTGCGGTGCTCGATCCGGTTATCGTTGGTGCTGGTCCGGCAGGCGTTCGCGCCGCCGAAACACTGGTCAAGGCGGGTCTCAGGCCCATCGTGCTTGACGAAGGGTTTCGTTCCGGCGGCCAGATCTATCGCCGTCCGCCGCTCGATGACGGGCGCAGCTATCGCAACCGTTACGGGTCGGAGGCGCACAAGGCCGAGGCGCTGCACAAGAGCTTCGACGCCTTGCGCGGCGCAATCGATTATCGCCCGCAAACGCTGGCGTGGAATATTTCGCGCGGGGAAACCAACCGGCTCGACCTTTTGACCGATGGCGTTCACGGCCAGTTGCCCTACAGCCATCTCATTCTGGCGACGGGTGCGACCGATCGGGTTCTGCCGTTCAAGGGCTGGACCAAGCCCGGCGTCTACACGCTCGGCGCATCGCAGACGGCGCTGAAAGCGCAAGGCTGCACGGTGGGCGAGCGGGTGGTGTTCATGGGGTCCGGTCCGCTGCTTTATCTGGTGGCCTGGCAGTATCATCATGCAGGCGCCAAGGTTGTGGCGGTGCTGGACACGGCGCCTTTCGCATCCAAGTTCCATCTGGCGCATCTGGCGCTCTATGCCCCGCGCATCGTGGCGCTCGGCGCTTGGTATGGCCTGCGCCTGAAGCTTGGCGGCGTGCCGATCCATTATAATGTGCGTCCCGACGAAGTTCTGGGCGAGGGCCATGTCGACGGCATTCGCTTTCGCTCGGCCAAGCGTGTGCGCGAAGTTCAGTGCGATGCGCTGGCTTATGGGTTTGCCTTGCGTCCTGAAACCCAGCTTGCCGATCTCGCCGGTTGCGATTTCCGCTTTGAAGAGCGCGACCGCGCCTGGCTTCCCGCTGCCGACAGGCTTGGCCGCACCAGCCGCATCGGCGTCTATGTGGCGGGCGACGGCGCAGGCATTGCCGGTGCGGATGCCGCTGAAATTCGCGGATCATTGGCCGCGATTGCCTTGCTGCGCGACAGGGGCCTGCCGTTTGACGAGGGCGCGGAACGCGGCCTTCTCGCAAGGCTCGATCATATCTATCGCGAGCGCCTGATCGTCGAAAAGGCATTCCCGTTCCCGCGTGACTGGTTCGACACGATTGCTGGCGACGTGACGCTGTGCCGCTGCGAAGAAATCGCGCTCAGCGACGCGCAGGCGGCCATTGAAGATGGCGACGCGCGCGAGATCAACCGGCTCAAGGCGCTGACCCGCGTCGGCATGGGGCGCTGTCAGGGCCGCATGTGCACGGCGGCGGCGGCGGAACTTCTGGCTTCGATGCAGGACAAGACGCCCGCCGAAGCAGGCCGCATCCGCGCTCAGGCCCCGGTCAAGCCGATCCCGCTTGGTTTCGGCGCTCCGGCGAGGGAGGACGTTTCGTCATGACAAGGCGTCTTCAGGCCGATGCGGTCATTATCGGCGGCGGGATCGTCGGCGGTTCGGCAGCGCTTTTCATGCGCCGGGCCGGGTTGTCGGTCATCCTGCTCGACAAGGGCTTTTGCGGCGCGCAGGCCAGCGGCGTCAATTATGGCGGTGTGCGCAGGCAGGGCCGCGCGCCGGAGCAGTTGCCGCTTGCACAGCGTTCGCACGCATTGTGGGCGCGCCTGCCGGAACTCATCGGCATCGATGGCGAATATATCCGCAGCGGCCATCTGAAGCTTGCCCGCACCGAAGAGCATTTCGCCAAGCTTGAGGCTTATGCGGCCACGGTCAGGCCGCTCGGGCTCGATGTGGAGCTGATCGGCGGCAATGCGATCCGCGAGCGTTTTCCATGGCTTCCGGGTGATGTGGCGGGCGCTTCGCTCTGCGCGGAAGACGGCCATGCCAATCCGCGTCTGGTTGCCCCTGCCTTTGCCCGTGCGGCGCTGGCTGCTGGCGCGACGGTTCTGGAAAACACGCCGGTCATCGAAGCGCGGGAGACCGGCGACGGCTTTGCCATTCTGGCCGGTGACGGTGTCGAAATCCGCTCGCGTCTGCTGTTCAATTGCGCCGGTGCCTGGTCGGACCGGTTCGCGGCCTCGTTCGGCGAGCCGGTGCCGCTTCAGCGCATCTATCCCTCGATGGTCGTTACCGAGCCGATGCCGTTCCGCCTGCCGATGAGCCTTGGCGAGGAAGGCGGCGGTTTCTATGGCCGTCAGGTCACGCGCGGCAATTACGTCATGGGCGGCGGGCGCGGCACGCCGCTTGAAAACCCGGACTTCTCGCGACCTTCGGTCAATGCCGCCTCATCCGTGATGCTGCGCGCCATCGAACTGTTTCCGCATCTGAAAAATGCCCAGGTTATCCGCTTCTGGTCGGGCACTGAATCGGAAATGCCGGACGACAATCCGGTCATCGGGCCAAGCAGCCGGGTCAACAATCTCTTTCACGCCTTCGGCTTTTGCGGCGCCGGTTTCCAGACCGGCCCGGCTGTGGGCGCCATTCTTTGCGATCTCGCCGTGAGGGGCGAGACGGAAACGCCGATCGACGCCTTCCGCATCGACCGGTTCGATATGAACTCAAACCACAAAGGGGAGTAGCATGAAGTACATCACCAAAACCGCCCTGTTGGCGCTCGGCCTGTCGGCAGCCTTCGCTTCGGCCGCATCGGCTGAAACCAAGACGCTCTATATCGGCATGAATGGCGGCAATATGGAGAAGGCCTATACCGAGCATGTCCTGCCAGAATTTGAAAAGGCCAATGACGTCAAGGTCGTTGTCGTGCCGGGCACCTCGGCGGATATTCTCGCCAAGGCAACCGCGCAGAAAGACAAGCCGCAGATGCATGTCATGCTGCTTGACGACGGCGTCATGGTGCGCGCGATCAATGCGGGCCTGTGCCAGAAAATCTCCGACGATCCGGTTCTGGCCGACATTCAGCCTGCCGCGCGCCTCAAGGACGACATGGCCATCGGCGTCGATATGGGCATGACCGGCATTGCCTATAACAAGAAGCTTTTCGACGAAAAGGGCTGGGCCGCCCCGACCTCGTGGATGGATTTTGCCGACGAGAAATATGCGAATGCCGTGGTGTTCCAGTCGGCTTCCGCCTCGACTTTCGGTCTCCATGCCTTTCTGATGTTCAACCGCATTCAGGGCGGCGACGACAAGAACCTCGAGCCGGGCTTCGAGAAGTTCCCCGACATGATCGGCAAGAACGTTCTGGAATTCATCCCGTCCTCGGCCAAGATTTCGGAAATGGTCCAGACCGGCGAAGCGGCGATCTTCCCGCTGACGCCAACCGGCGTGAACAACCTGAAGGACAAGGGCATTCCGGTTGAATATGCGCAGCCCAAGGAAGGTTCCGTCGTCCTCGCCGTGACCGAATGCGTGCTGGCAGGCAACAGCGAGCCTGAACTGAGCCAGAAGCTCGCGCATTACCTGCTTTCCGCCGACGCGCAGAGCAAGGCGCTCGACCATGGCAATGTTATCCCGTCGAACCAGAAGGCCAAGGCCGGTTCGCCGGAAGCTCAGGCCAAGCTCGATGCCTTCAACGGTTACATGAAAACCGCCAAGACGCTCGACTGGGATGCGGTCAATGAAGGCCGCCAGCAGCTCAACAGCCGCTGGAACCGCACCATCGAAAAGTAAGATCAGCACGGTGATCTGAAAAAGCCCGCCTTGGGAAACCGGGGCGGGCTTTTTGCGGCAAGACCGCTTACGCATCGCCTGCCGATATTGTAGCTTGCGCGCAAATCATCCGGCAAATCGATGGATCGGGGCAAGCGTGAATAAGGCGGCAGCACTCGCATTATCTGGAATTCTGGTGGCGGCACCCGCATTTGCCGAAGACAACTGGAAGCCCGTCGAGGAAATCAAGTTCTACGCCATCGCCGGGAAAACCGGCCCGGAACTTTATGAATCCATCGGCGAGCGCGGCCCCAAGATCGGCGGCGGCAAAACCCGCGTCATCGCCCATACCAGCTATGTGCTGACCTGGGACCGGCAGTTTGACCGCTCCAACAATACCTGCACGATCCTGTCAGCCACGCCAAAGCTGAAGATCACCTATACGCTGCCGAAGCCCTCGCAGAAACTGGCTTCCCCGGTGAAGGAACATTGGGAAACCTTCTATGAAGGCATCCGCAAGCATGAACTTGTGCACGGCGACCATGCCAAGGACATGACGCGGGAGATCGTGCGCCGCACCGTGGGCCTATCGATTCCAGACGATCCGAAATGCCAGAAGATCCGCAAGGTGCTGATCAAGGAAATCACCGATATGGTCGACGTGCAGCGTGCCCAGGGCCGCGCCTTCGACCGCGTGGAGATGGGCAATGGCGGCAATGTCCACCAGCTCATTCTGGCGCTGGTGAACGGCGGCTAATTGTTGGAACTGCTCTGACCCTTTGTTTTTATCGCATTATCCTACGCAAAATCGTTTCACACTTTTGCTGGAAATGCTCCAAGTCACTTCCGATGTTCAAGTAAATAGGAAATGCTTCAGAGCAAGTCTTTCCAGGCTTCAGAAATGGACGCAAGGATAAGTTTCGGGATTCTACGCTAACGACTCTGGCCTCTGGCCCGGCTATCTTCAATCATCAAACAGACCAAACAGAAAAAACCGTCAGGCACGTCTCTATTCGAGCGTGTTGGTGGATTTGCTTCGGTTTTTTCTGGATGGCACGAGTGAAGTGGCAGTGTTGGAGGCTCTCGTGAGTATAAATTTCAGATCGTCAGGTATATCTGCGGAGCGCATGGCGACACGGCGCATCCTCGTTGCAGGTGGTGCAGGCTTTCTCGGTTCTCACCTTTGCGAGCGTCTTTTGAGCGAAGGAAACTTCGTCATCTGCGTCGACAATTTTTCGACGGGGCGGCTTGAGAACCTGCGCAATCTCCTGCGTTACGACACGTTCAGCTTCGTGCGCCACGATATCGTCAATCCGATCGACCTGCCGGTGGACGAGATTTACAATCTGGCTTGCCCTGCCTCGCCGCCGCATTATCAGGCCGACCCGGTCCATACGATGAAGACGAGCGTCATCGGTTCGCTCAACCTGCTGGAACTCGCGGCGCATTATCAGGCGCGGATCTTCCAGGCATCGACTTCGGAAGTCTATGGCGACCCGCAAACCCATCCGCAGCCGGAAGCCTATTGGGGCAATGTCAACTCCTTCGGCCCTCGGTCCTGCTATGATGAAGGCAAGCGCTCGGCCGAAACGCTGTTCTACGATTTTCACAAGCAATATGGCGTCGATATCCGCATCGTGCGCATCTTCAACACCTATGGTCCGCGCATGCGGCCCGATGATGGGCGCGTCGTGTCGAATTTCATCGTTCAGGCGCTCAAGCGCGAAGACATCACCATCTATGGCGACGGCTCGCAGACCCGTTCCTTCTGCTATGTCGATGATCTGATCGAAGGTTTCTGCCGGTTGATGAGCAGCCGGATTCAGCAGCCCGTCAATCTCGGCAATCCGGGCGAGTTCACCGTGCGCGAACTGGCTGAACAGATCATCGCGCTGACAGGTTCATCCTCGCGCATAGTCCATCGTCCGCTGCCAACCGACGATCCGCGCCAGCGCCGCCCGGACATTACGCTCGCCAAGCGTGAGCTTGGCTGGGAACCCCAGATAGCGCTTGTCGAAGGACTGAAGCAGACCATCGCCTATTTCGAACGCCAGCTTGTCAGGCCATCGGGCGAGCTTTTCGAGGTGGCGAGATGACACGGCCCAACATCCTCGTCACCGGCGGCGCGGGCTTCATCGGAAGCCATACGGCCAAGCTCCTGCACGAAAACGGATTCTCGCCGGTCGTCTACGACAACCTGTCGACGGGCCACCGGTCTTCCGTGCGCTGGGGCGAGTTTGTCGAGGGGGACACGCTTTCTCAAGATCAGCTTGTCGCTGCGATCAGGAGCTTCGATCCGGCTGCGATCATTCACTTTGCCGCCTCGGCCTATGTGGGGGAATCCGTCACGGACCCGGCGAAATATTATCGCAACAATGTCGGCGGCATCCAGTCCGTTCTGGAAGCAAGCCGCCTGACGGGCGGACGCCCCGTCATCTTTTCCTCGAGCTGCGCCACCTATGGCATTCCGGATGTGCTGCCGATCCGTGAAGGGCAAACGCAAAATCCGATCAATCCCTATGGGCGCACGAAACTGATTGCCGAACATATGCTGGCCGACTATTCGGCAGCCTATGGCTTGCCCTATGCGGCGCTGCGCTACTTCAATGCCTGCGGCGCTGATCTGGATGGCGAACTGGGCGAAAAGCACGATCCCGAAACGCATCTGATACCCCGCGCCATGCTGGCTGCGGCGGGAAAGGCGGATTGCCTCGAAGTTTATGGCGATGATTACGACACGCCGGACGGCACCTGCATCCGCGACTATATTCACGTGGTCGATCTGGCGCGGGCCCATGTGCTTGCGGTCGAGCATCTGCTGAATGGCGGTGGCAATCTGGTTCTTAATCTCGGAACCGGGCGCGGAACATCCATCCGGGAAATCGTGGATGCGATAGACCGGCTGACCGGTCGCACGGTGCCTGTCGAAATGCGCCCGCGCCGGGCGGGCGATCCGCCGGTGCTTTATGCCGATCCGGCTGAAGCGGCTGCGAAGCTCGGCTTCCGCACGCTTCATTCCGATCTCGACACGATCATCCGCACGGCAGCACCCTTCTTTGGTCTGGAGATGCGGTCATGACACGGCGCGATCTTCATGCTGCCTTTGATAGAGGGAAACCCGAACCTTTGCTGGCGCCGATCTTTACGGGCCGCAAGCGGGTGGAATATGTGGTGGGCATTGTGCTCTGGGCGCTCGCCATCGCCTATTTCTGGCAATGGTGGTTCATCAGCGCAACGCACAATCACCTGCTAGGCTCCATTCTGGTGACGGCGCTTCTGGCCTGGATCACCATCCTGCCGCTTTACTTCATCACGGTTTTCTTCCACGCGGCGCGCCCGACCGGGCCGCTGCGCATCCCCGCCGGAAGCCGCGTCGCGATGGTCGTCACCAAGGCCCCGTCGGAACCCTTCGCGGTGGTGGCTGAAACCTTGCGCGCCATGCTGGCGCAGGATGTGCCGCACGATACATGGCTTGCCGACGAAGACCCGTCGCCCTCGACGCTTGCCTGGTGCCGCGAGCATGGCGTTTTCGTTTCCACGCGCAAGGGCCGCGCCGATTATCACCGGCAGAGCTGGCCGCGCCGCACCCGCTGCAAGGAAGGCAATCTCGCCTTCTTCTACGACCATTATGGCTATGAACGCTATGATTTCGTTTCGCAGCTCGATGCCGACCATGTGCCGGAACCGGGTTATCTCTTCAATATATTGCGGCCCTTCGCCGATCCCGCAGTCGGCTATGTCTCCGCACCAAGCATCTGTGACCGCAACGCCCGTGAAAGCTGGTCGGCGCGCGGACGCCTCTATGTGGAGGCGAGCATGCACGGCTCCCTGCAGGCCGGTTACAATGGCGGCTTCGCCCCGGTCTGCATCGGTTCCCATTATGCGGTGCGCACGGCGGCGCTCAAGGAAATCGGCGGTCTTGGGCCGGAACTGGCCGAGGATCATTCCACGACCCTGTTCATGAACGCACATGGCTGGCGGGGCGTTCACGCGCTGGACGCCATCGCCCATGGCGACGGTCCGCGCACCTTCGCCGATCTTGTGACGCAGGAGTTCCAGTGGTCGCGCAGCCTTGTGATGATCCTGCTGCAATATACGCCAAAGCTGATCGGGCGGCTGCCGCTGCGCCTGAAGATCCAGTTCCTGTTCTCGCAGCTCTGGTATCCGCTCTATGCCTTTTTTCTGGCGCTGACATTCGTGCTGCCGATAGCCATCCTGGTCTATGGCGATAATTTCGTCAGCGTCACCTATCCGGCCTTCCTGATGCACTTCATGCCGCAGTCGCTGGTGATTTTGGCGCTGGCATTCTGGTGGCGCTCGAGCAAGACGTTCCGGCCCGTCGACGGCAGGATTTTCAGCTGGGAGGCGATGCTGTTCCTGTTGGCGCGCTGGCCGTGGGTTCTGGCTGGCACCTTCGCGGCTTTCCGCGACTGGCTGACCGGTTCTTTTGTCGATTTTCGCGTCACGCCGAAGGGTTCGTCGGAAGTCGATCCGGTGCCGCTGCGGGTGATCGCTCCCTATACGCTGATCTCCGGCCTGTCCATTCTGCCGGTGCTCTTCGTCAACGATGCCGACCAGACGCGAGGCTTCTTCATCTTCGCCATCCTCAATGCGTGTTTCTACCTGTTTCTGATGGCGATGATCGTCATCCAGCACACGCGGGAAAATCAGGTGCGGATGACGAGCCGTCTCTATCGACCGGCAATGGCATGCAGTTTTACGGCGCTTGTGGCGCTGACCGGCTTCACGACCGCCGAACGCGGACGCGACGGCATTGAGGCTCTGAGCTGGGGCACGAAAAGCTTCACGATCTTTGACGACCGCTTCTCGGTAGCTGGTGCCGGTCGAGGCGGGCGCGACGTTCACAGGACAATCTTCAATCCGCGCTGGCGCACCAATGGTGCCAGCGCAGCAAATTAGCGCATGTCTGCCGAAAGCGGGAACCGGTTTCGGGCAAGGACATGCGTAAAACAAACAGAGAGGCGCGACGGTTATGAAGATCGCTGTCATCGGTACGGGATATGTCGGATTGGTCAGTGGCACATGCTTCGCGGCATGGGGACATGAGGTCGTCTGTGTCGACAAGGATGCCCGGAAGATCGCCCGGCTGGAGCGCGGCATCGTGCCGATCTATGAGCCGGGGCTGGATGAATTGGTGGAACGCAACTTCGCCTTTGGCCGTCTCCGTTTCACCACCAATCTGGCGGAAGCCGTCAGGGGCGCGGCGCTGGTCTTCATCGCTGTCGGAACGCCGGCCCGTGCGGGTCACGGCGATGCGGACCTGTCTTTCGTCTATATGGCCGCCCGCGAACTTGCCCCTCTGATCGACGACAACAGCGTCGTCGTGGTCAAGTCCACTGTTCCGGTCGGCACTGGCGATGCCGTGCAGAAGATCATCGGCTCGGTTCGCAGGCCCGGCACATTCTCCGTCGCCTCCAATCCGGAATTTCTGCGCGAGGGTGTCGCCATCCGCGATTTTCTCGAACCGGACCGTGTTGTCATCGGCGTGGAGGATGAGCGCGCGCGTTCCGTGCTTGTGGCCCTTTACGCGCCGCCGCTCGAAGCCGGAAAGACGCCGATCGTGATCACGCAGCGCCGGACGGCCGAACTCATCAAATATGCGGCCAATGCCTTTCTGGCCACCAAGATCACCTTCATCAACGAACTGGCGGATTTGTGCGAGGAAGTTGGCAGCGATGTCACCGAACTGGCGCTTGGCATGGGACTGGACAAGCGTATCGGCACCAGTTTTCTCAATGCGGGGCCGGGCTATGGCGGCTCCTGTTTCCCGAAGGATACGATTGCGCTGCTGCGCACCGCCCAGGACCACGGGGTGGCCTTGCGGCTGGTCGAGGAAACCGTGACGGTCAATGAAGCGCGCAAGCGCCGCATGGCGCTCAAGGTGCTGGATGCGCTTGGCGGCAGCGTCGAAGGCCGGACGGTTGCCATCCTCGGCCTGACATTCAAACCCGACACGGACGACATGCGGGACGCGCCGTCCATTCCGCTTATCGAGACCTTGCAGCGCTTCGGCGCCAGCATTCGCGCCTATGATCCGGCGGGATTGGAGAATGCCCGCCGCCTGCTCGGCGACGTCGAGTTCCATGACGATCCCTATGAATGCCTCAGCGCCGCCGACGCTGCCGTGGTGGTGACCGAATGGGACAGCATTCGCAAGCTCGATCTTGCCCGGGTGAAGCAGACCATGCGGGACCCCGTGATCGTTGACCTGCGCAATGTCTTTTCACCGGCGATTGCCGGGGGCCTGGGCTTCCGGATTTCGACAATCGGCCATCCTGTTCAACAGCGGCAGGAAACAAGAGCAACAAACGTTCTGCCGCAGGCGCGCATCCGTCAATCGCAAGACCCTTTGGCGGGTGCGCGCAACCTGAAGGTCGTGGGAGGTTCAAATGAAACATTCGAAGTTTGAGGCGAAGTTTGAGGCGATGTTTGAGGGTCGGCGGACCCTGTCGTTGCGGTGCGGGCGCGTGCTGCCATTGCTCGCGGTGCTTGCCGGGATGACTGCGTCAGCCGGTGCGGCGCCATCCGCAAGGGATGCCCTGCCGGACGGCGCCCGCCCGATGACGCCTGCCGAGCTTTACATGCTCTATCATGACAAAAGCTGGCAGTGGGCCGATGGCGCAGGCCGGATGGAAAGCCGGAACCGCCGGTTCACCGCTCGCGTCGACGGCGAGAAGGGCAAGGTATGGGCCGAAGGACGCTGGCGGATCACATGGTCGGGCCAGATGTGCTTCGATGCGAAATGGCATCTGGCTCAGGGCATTTTCCCCAACAAGACCTGTTTCTCGCACCGTATCGCGGATGGGACGATCTATCAGAAACGAGAGCCGAACGGCGTCTGGTATGTCTTCCGCCATGCGGGTGGAAACAAGGACGACGAGGCGCGCAAGCTCATCTCCATCGAAACGATAACACCGGCCACGGAAGCGCTCAATCTGGCGCTGCCGGTCGCCCAATCGCCAACGCAATAAAGGAGGCGGCGATGAAAACCTCATATAAAATAGCAACAGCCATTCTTGGCGTCGTGCTGCTTTCAACAGCCGTCTACGCCGCCAGCGGTGTTTCGGGCGCCAATGTCGACACCCGCAACATGTTCCACGACAAGCGCCCGGTCATCACTCCGCAATCCATCACGTTCGGAGCCTATGACCCGCACGGAGATTTCACCAACGATCCCAATTCCCGCATCGAGCATCTGTTCCTGCCGTGGGAAGATGTGGACCTGACCAGCCTTTCGGCGGCGGATGCCTATGCGCAGGAACGGGGCCGCGAACTGCTGATCACCGTGGAACCATGGTCATGGGCGCGCGACTGGCGCGTTGCGCCGGACGACCTCTTGAGCGGCATCGTGCGTGGCCGCTACGATTCCAACATGGCTGCCGTCTGCTCGGCTGCGTCGAAGCTGAAGAGCCCGGTCACGATCCGCTGGGCGCAGGAAATGGACGACAAGACAGGCCAGTTCACCTGGTCCTATTGGTCGGCGGAGGGCTATATCCGCGCCTACCAGCACGTGGTCAGCGTCTGCCGCAAATCCTTGCCGCATGCCAAATATATGTGGTCGCCGAAGGGAGACGAGGGGCTGCAAGCCTATTATCCGGGCGACGGTTATGTCGACGTGATCGGCCTGTCGGTGTTCGGCTACGAGCCCTACGATATGCTGGAACTGGGCCGCGCATCCACTTTCGTCGAACGCGCCAAACCGGGCTATGACCGGGTGGTCGGGTTCGGGAAGCCGATTGTCATCGCGGAACTCGGCTATGAGGGAAGCGACGCCTATGTCCGCGCCTGGGCGCAGGAAACCAACAAGCCGCAAGCCGAATTTCCAGCACTGACCGCAACTGTCTACTTCAATGACCGCGAAGTCTATCCGTGGCCACGTGGTGTCGGGCGGCCCGACTGGCGGGTTGCAAACCATCCGCTCGATTGATCCGCAAGGCGGATCAGTTTGCGCTCCAACATCTGAACAGGATTACGACAATGTTTTCGATCCGTTTGAGAACCGTCAGTGCGGCGCTGGCCGTGCTTCTTCTGGCAGGTGCTGCCGATGCCGCGCCGAAGCAGAAAGCCGACGATCCGGTCGCCGCCAAGGCTGCTGCGGCGGCGCCGCTATCAGCCAGGGCACTTGAGGCGCTTTATTCCGGCAGGACGTGGAAATGGAAGGATGGCGGCGGCTATTTCTCTGCCGACAGACATCGTTTCATCGCCTGGTCGCAGAAGGGCAGGGCGTGGTCTTACGGGCAGGGGCGCTGGTACGCTACTGACAGCGGCAAGCTTTGCCTGCAAGCCTATTGGGTCAACAAGATGGGCGGCGGCGGCGACACGACCTGCTTCCTCCATCGCGAGAAAGAAGGCGTCATCTACCAGAAGCGCTCGCTGGGCGGCACGTGGTACGTCTTCCGCAACAATCCGCCGCGCCCGTCCGACGAGGCCGCCAAGCTTCTGCGTGGCGACCGCGTAAGCAAGGGACTGGCGCGCATGAAAGCCGCAGCGAGTTGATCGCGAGGCGAACATGCCGGCTCGCCGATCTGTATGGCGTTGCGGCGAGCCGGTGTGATTGGCGCGTGCTTCACCCTGGAGCGCGTTTCGATCTGATTGGATCAGATCGGCGCTCTAAAGCTTTCTATTTTGAGCACAATCTTATCGATCCTCGTTTCACTCCGGTCGGATTATGCTCTAGTTGCGGTTGAAGCAGCGGGATTTCTGCCCAAAGCCGCTCGGCGTGCACACAAGGGACGTGCCGCTTGCATATTGCGAGGCGGAAACCTTCATGACCTTTGCCGATCCCGGCTTGTTGTAGCGAACTTGACCGTTTGTCTCGACCTTGGCGCGATAAACGGAAATCGTTTCGCTTTTCTGCTTGCGGGCATCCTTGGCTTCGGCGCCTGCCGTCAGGCACAATGAAGCAGAAAGTCCAACCACTATAGCGGCAGCCCATTTCAAGCTTTCGCGGCGCACAGTAAATGCAAATACATTGTTCATGCGATTGCCTCCGGTTGTTATTACCGTGCTTTCTATCGGATGCGTTTTAATATTCTGGCCGGATTTTCCTGAAAATTTTCATCAAATGGGATGCAATTATCTTCCTTCACAAGCCGATTCCGGCCAATTCCGGGCGAAGCCGGAAAGCAGGTCTTCGCTGTGCATGAGGATACCGGCTGCGGCTCCCAACGGATAGCTGGCAGATAATGTTCCGGCTTATTTTGATTTTATACGTGCAAATGCTAATATCACGACAAGGACTTGGGATGCGGTCTGCGTTCCCTGGCCCCCGGTTTGGTTTTGGGAGTTGCCGTGACATCCCCGAGCGACAAGGCCACGAATGATCTGAAGCCGGAATTTGTGGAGCGCCGCCAGTCAGCGCGCGTGCCGCTTGCGAGGCTTGGAGAAGAAGCCCGAAGCACCAATATTCTGGCCCCGCTGGTCTTCACGACCGAACAAATGGACCCCTCCGCGCAGTTTTCCGCATGGCAGCAGCACGTGGCTCCGCTCTATGATGTGCGGTTGCCGGACGGGGTGGATGCCCGGAAGGGATTTGCGGTTCACCAGAAAGTCTGGGATCTGCGCGGCATGCTGCTTGTTGAACAGACAGCGCCCGCCTTCAGCTATGAACGCACGGCGGAAAAAGTCCGTTTCAGCCCGATCGATCACTGGCAGATCAGCTTTATGCGCAGTGGCCGCTCATGGACCTCGGTGGACGGCCGTGTGGCGGAAAACGAACCCGGCATGATCAATATCCGTTCGTTCGGCTTTCCGTTTCGTGGCCGTGCGCTGGCAGCCGAAGCGGTGCTGCTGATCATTCCGGTCGACCAGTTCGCAGGGCTCGGCGGCATGCCGGAAGCGTGCAACAACGCGACGCTCGGCGGCTATCGTGCCAAGCTTTTGATCGATTTCGTATCGACCATTCAGGCGGGGCTGGACCGTATAACAGCCGAAGACCTGCCCGAATTGCGCGCTGCACTGCGCCAGCTTATATTCGACTCGATCGTTCCTCTGGTGAAGGAGAGTGACGCGAACGGGTACAACGCCTCTCTGTCGCTGATGACCAGGGCCAGGCGGTTTATCCAGAAAAACCTTATGTCCCGCGATCTCACGCCCGATGCGCTCAGCCGGGAACTTGCGATTTCCCGCACGCATCTCTACCAGCTTTTCGAGGGCTCGGGCGGGGTGCTCAACTATATCCGCCAGAAGCGGCTGTTCGCAGCGCATGAACTGCTGGCCGATGCATCGGAAAACCGCAAAGTGTCGGATATTGCGCAATTGCTGGGGTTCGAGACCGCCGCCAATTTTACACGGGCCTTCACGCAACATTTCGGCTACAGCCCGACCAATGTGCGCAAGGCCCTGCCGCGAAACGACGGCATTGGTGAGGGGCAGCCCGATGCGAACCGCTCCGTTACATTCGCCAGCCTGTTACGGACATTGGCCATGTTCGATACATGACGGCGTAGACGAATGGGCTTTTCCGCCCGGTCATTCTCGATCGGGCATACGCAAAAAATGTTTCGTATTCTTGTCGAGCAACACCCACTCATGCTTTGACTGCTCGAATATGGATAGGGTTGGTGGCGGAAACGCCGGATCGGCAAACGAACCCACCGCCACCCCGATCAAGGACGGGACACCTTCTGGCAGCCAATAGACAGTTGAGCCGCAGCTTGGGCAGAAATGCATCCGGACCTTGCGGCCGCTCTCGGCTGTCCGAATGAATTCTGTCGATACACCTGAAATTTCAACGCAGCCTATCGAGTAGAAGGCATTCGCGCTGAACGGCGAGCCTGTTCTTCGCTGGCAGGCGAAGCAGTGGCACAGGGCCGTCAATTTTGGTGGCTCGTGTGGTGTTATTCTAAGAGCCCCGCAAGCGCATTGAGCATAGGTCATCGATTTCTCCTGCATGTGAGATTGCATCGTGGGAAGGGGAGAGGATCGGAAAGGCTTTGGATCCGGCTGCAACTGTGGCAGCGCCTGAACCGAATATTGCGCATTATTATCGTTCATCGCTTATTCGACAAGCTGAAATAGAGACAATTTCTTATACTTGCTTTTGGAAAAGATTTTGCAGACGCTGTGCCCTGACTCCCATCGGGGAGGACACAAGGGAGGAAAGACATGCAGCATTACAGACTGAAATCGCTTTCCCTTGCCGCAGCCATTGCCGTTGCAGGTCATCTGCCGTCGGCCCATGCGGCATCGCCAGCCCCGGCGGAAGGCCAGAACGGGATGGTGGTTACGGCACAGCATCTGGCGTCGCAGGTTGGTGTCGATGTGCTGAAAAACGGCGGCAATGCCGTCGATGCGGCAGTCGCGGTCGGCTACGCGCTGGCGGTCGTTTATCCGACTGCGGGCAATCTTGGCGGGGGCGGTTTCATGACGATTCGCTTCAAGGACGGCAAGAGCACCTTTCTTGATTTTCGCGAGCGCGCGCCGCTGGCGGCCACCAAGACGATGTATCTGGACAAGGACGGCAAGCCCGTCAAAGACGCCAGCACTGAAACCTATCTTGCCATCGGCGTGCCGGGAACGGTGGCTGGCCTCGAGGAAGCACGCGAAAAATACGGTACCCGCAAGCGTGAGGAGCTGATTGACCCCGCGCTGAAACTCGCCAAGGACGGCTTTACGCTGGAGCTGGGCGATATTCTTTCCTTCGCCGACGGCAATGAAAGACTGGCGAAAGACCCGGCAGCTGCAAAAATCTTCCTGAAGGACGGAAAGCCGCTCGGTCTGGGGGAGAAGCTTGTCCAGCCTGATCTTGCAAAGTCGCTCTCGGCCATTTCGGAAAAGGGGCCATCAGCCTTCTATCAGGGTGACATCGCCGATCTGATCGTCAAATCGAGCAAGGAAAATGGCGGCATTCTCGCCAAGGCCGATTTCGAGCAATACAAGGTCCGCGAACTGGAGCCGGTCAAATGCAGCTATCGCGGCTATGATATCGTTTCATCGCCGCCGCCTTCCTCGGGCGGGCTCATCATCTGCGAAATCCTCAATGTGCTTGAGGGCTACCCGATTTCCTATCTCGGCTACGGCTCGGCAGAAACCACGCGTTTGATGGTGGAAGCGATGCGCCATGCCTATGTGGACCGCAACACGGCGCTGGGCGACCCGGATTTTGTCGATAACCCGGTCGAAAAACTCACCAGCAAGGACTATGCCGCGGAAATCCGTAGCCGCATCGACCCTTATCGCGCCGGTGTCAGCGAGGCGCTGAAGCCTGCTGAATTCAAGGAATCCAACGAAACGACGCATTATTCCATCGTCGACAAGGACGGCAATGCGGTTGCCGTGACCTATACGCTGAACGGCTCGTTCGGCACGGCCAAGGTGGCCGAAGGCACCGGCATTCTGCTCAACAACGAGATGGATGA
Source organism: Hyphomicrobiales bacterium (assembly GCA_900473915.1). Lineage (GTDB taxonomy): Bacteria > Pseudomonadota > Alphaproteobacteria > Rhizobiales > Rhizobiaceae > Brucella. The sequence goes on from UCNG01000006.1 coordinate 242,204, forward strand.
CTTCACCATCAAGCCGGGCGTGCCCAATCTCTACGGCCTCATACAGGGTGAAGCCAATGCCATCGAGCCGCGCAAGTCGCCGCTGTCCTCGATGAGCCCGACCATCGTATCGAAGGACGGCAAGCCGTTCATGGTCATCGGCAGCCCCGGCGGTTCGCGCATCATCACGATCACGCTGGAGGCGATCATGAATGTCATCGACCATGGCATGGATATTCAGGAGGCGATTGACGCTCCGCGCATCCATCACCAGTGGCTGCCTGATCGGGTCTATATGGAAGCAAACGCGCTTTCGCCCGATACGATCCGGCTCCTGACCGGCATGGGCTACACGGTCGGCGAGGACCATAACTGGCCGGTCTGGGGCGAGGCGGCAGGCATTCTTGTCGGCGGCAAGAACATGGCGGCCATCGAAAAGGGCGGCGACAACCGCTACTACGGCGCTATCGACAGCCGCGCTGTCGCCGGTGCCGCCATCGGCTATTAGAGCGTGGACCGCTCCGGCGCCTGATCGCTCGAACGAGGAGACGAGATATTTCACGTCTCCTCAGGATTTGAGGCTGTGCGGGATCAGCTTTTGCCGTTGATCCGCGCAGTCTTCAAAATCTCAATGACCATTTCGGATGCCTTGTTGAGCGAACCGACCGGCAGGAACTCGTAAATCGAGTGGAAGTTGTGCGCACCGCAGAACAGGTTGGGGCAGGGCAGTCCTTTTTCGGACAGCACCGCGCCGTCATAACCGCCACGCATCGGCAGCGGCGTCGGCTCCACGCCTATTGCCTTCATCGCTTCAAGGGCAAGCGCGACCGGATAACGGTTTTCGCCTTGCAGGCTCTCGGCTGCGTTGCGGTAGACGGCCTTGTAGTCCACGTAAACCGTGCCCTCGCCATGGAGCTGGTTGAAACTCGCGGCCAGGTTTTCAATGAACAGGCGGCGCGTCTCATATCCGTCCTTCGTGAAATCGCGGATATCGATGACAAGGGTTGTCTCGGCCACGGTTCCCTGAATGCCCTTCGCCCAGTAATAGCCTTCGGTGCCTTCCGTATATTCGGGACGCTCGCCGCCCGGCATCATTGCAATGAATTGCTGGGCATAGAGAATGGCATTGCGCAGCTTGCCCTTGGCCGACATCGGATGGGCAGGCTGGCCCTTGAAGGTGAGGCGGAACTCACCGGCATTCCAGTTTTCATAGACGATCTCGCCCACCGCACAGCAGTCGAGCGTATAGGCGAAATCGGCGTTGAGGGACGCCACGTCGAGCGCCTTGGCGCCGAGCAATCCGATTTCCTCATCGGGAACGAAAACGACCTTGACCGTGCCGTGCTCGATTTCAGGATGGCTGGTCAGGACCTGCATGGCATGCATGATTTCGGCAATGGCGGACTTGTTATCGGCCCCGAGCAGGCTGGTGCCGTCGGTCACGATGATCCGGTCGCCGACATAGCGTTCCAGTTCGGGAAACTCGGCAAGCCGCATGGTGGCGCCGGTCGCCTCGTTGAGCACGATATCGCCGCCCTTGTAATCGACCACATGAGCGCGGGTATCGGTCGTGTATTCGCTGGACGTATCGAGATGGGCGACCCATGCGATTGTCGGAAACTGGTGGTCGGCACTGGAGGCATTGGCAGGCAGCGTGCCGACGACGATTGAATGGTCGCGCTCCTCAACCTCCATGCCCATGGCGCGCATTTCGTTGGCGAGCAGCTTTGCGAGATCGGTTTGCCCGGCGCTCGACGGGAGTTCGCCCGCATTGGGCACAGCGGTCGTGTTGATGCGGGTATAGGCTAGAAAGCGGTCTACGATATTCATATTTTTCTCGGTCATTGGTCAGGATCGACCCGGATTCCATACAGGCAAAAAAGAATAGCGGGCGTTTCCGCCCGCCAACCATAATTCACCGCCAGTTATTCCTCGATGTCGACATCTTCAAACAGATAGCCGCCAAAAGGATCGATGCGGAAATCCTTGACCTTCTTGCTGACCGGCTGTTCGACGATCTGATGGGCGATTGTCAGCCAGGGAGCCTGTTCCTTGAAGACGACCTGCGCCTGCTCATAGAGCTTGGTGCGCTCGGCCTGGTCGGTCGTCAGCTTGGCTGCCTGAATGAGCTTCTCGAAATCCTCATTGCACCAGTTAGCGCGGTTCGCGCTGCCGATGGCCTTGCAGCTCAAAAGTGCGGCGAGGAAGTTGTCGGGATCGGCAATGCCGCCGGTCCAGCCAAGCATGACGGCGCCATCGCGGTCCTTTTCCAGCGAGCGCTTGAGATATTCGCCCCAGTCATAGGTTACGATTTCGGCTGTTACGCCCACCTTGGCGAAGTCGGCCTGCATGAGTTCGGCAGCGCGGCGCGCATTGGGCATGTAAGGCCGCTGCACGGGCATCGCCCAGATCTTCATCTTCAGGTCCTTGACGCCCGCCTCATCGAGCAGCTTGCGCGACTGTTCGGGATCGTAGGCATCGTCCTTGACGTTCTTGTTGTAGCCCCAGACGCTTGGCGGCAGCGGATTGACCGAAGGGACAGCCGAGCCCAGATAGACCGCATCGATGATCGCGGCCTTGTTGACCGCCATGTTCAGCGCCTTGCGCACACGCACATCGTCAAACGGCTTTTGCTGGGTGTTATAGGCGAGGAAGGACAGGTTCAGGCCTTCCTTGTGCAGCATTTCAACAGCCGGGTCCTTCTTCATCTCCGCAATATCGGCGGGGTTCGGCGCGGCGATGACGTGGCACTCGCCCGACTTCAGCTTCTGATAGCGCACTGCCGCATCCGGCGTGATTGCAAAGATGAGATTGTCGATCTTCTGCTTGCCCGCCCAGTAATCGGGATTGGCCTGATAGCGGATGGCGCTATCCTTCTGATAAGCGACGAACTGATAGGGGCCGGTTCCGACAGGCTGCTGGCTGAACTCGGTGATGCGGCCTTCCGCGACAAGCTTGTCGGCATATTCCTTGGACTGAATGACGGCAAATGTCAGCGACAGCGTCGAGATGAACGTCGCTTCGGGATGCGCCAGCACAAACTTGACGGTGTGGTCGTCGATCTTTTCGATCTTCTCGATCAGCGAAGGGAAGGAATAGGCCCCGAATTGCGGCCATGCGCCCTGATTGTAATACGGGTTTTCCTTGTTCCCCTGACGGTCGAAGGTGAAGATCACATCGTCCGCATTGAATTCACGCGTCGGGGTGAAAAAGCTCGTGGTGTGGAACTTCACGCCCTTGCGCAGATGAAACGTGTATTCCTTGCCATCGGCGGAAACGTCCCAGCTTTCCGCAAGGCCGGGTTCCAGCTCGGTCGAGCCGCGCTTGATCTTGATAAGTCCGTTGGACACATTGCGCGCCGACGCATCATAAACGGCGCCGGATGTCGTTTGCGCAGCATCGAACATTTCGGGAGATGCCTCTGAGCAATAGATCAATGTCTTGGCGAAGACCTGTCCAACTGCCGTGCTGTTGAGCGCAGCCGCGACCAGCGCGGCTGAAAATAGTTTTCCGTATGTGTTCATGAGGCTGCATTCCCTTGCTGACGACGCGACCCACCTTCGGTGGTGTGTTGTTCAGGATCGACTTTTCCAGATGATTCTAAACAGCGGTGCAATTTTTATATGAGCGCGCAAAGGTGTATGAAGCAAGCTGGTCTTTGGAGTTCCAGCCGATAATTCGCAATTGCCGGCCCGCGTCCGGCGAGAGAACCGCATTTGCAGGCCGTTGGAAAGTTCAATAACCTCCTCAACCGGATCGAATGACGAATGTCGGTGGGTGCAATATTCTGTCTGAACAAAGGCTGATACCGGAATGCAATCTATGAACGTCAACAGCCGCCGGGGAAATATCCGATCTGGCCTGCTCCCGTTTTTCATATGGTTGCTGTTCAATTGTCTGGCGATTGGCAGCCTTGCCGCCTACCAGCGCACCGCACTGTTGTCGGAGCTTCAGGCTGCGAGCTTCACGCTGCATCGCGAGGCCTCGCAGCGCGCAGGCCAGCACGATGCCCATCTGACCGCACTTTCCACGATTGCCCAGTCCAAGGCGCGAATGTCCGATGTTTCACAGGACGATGTCTTCTTCGAAGTGGCGACGACGATCACCCGTTTCTATCCGCGCATCGACGAAATTCAACTCGTCCCGATGGACCCGACCCTGCCCGTGACCGGCACCAGAGCGCTGGAACCGGCGCTTGCTGACACCATACGGGCGGCTGTCCGTTCCTATCGCGGCCTTCCGGAACTGCTGGCGCCATCCGCGCGGCCCGGCCACTACATGATGGTAAAACGCAGCCCCAATACGGACAATCCGCATGACGGCCTCGCCCTGTCGATCGATGCGGGAAGCCTCATCAACTCCGACGATGCATTCTGGAGCGGTAAGGGTGTGGCGCGACGCATCCTCCTGCCCGACGGCACGGTTCTCTTCAGTCATCCGGCTTCCTTTGACGCTGTCGATTTCTCCAAGAAGCTCGGCAGTGCCTCGCAGCCGCTGCTTTTCCAGACTGCCCTTGCCATGAGCTGGGGCGACCTGCTGCCGTTCGACCAGCTTATTCCGCTCCTCATCCTCACCAATCTGCTGTTCTTCGGCGGATTGATCATCATTCGCCAGACGCAACGCACCCGCCATGCCGAACGCCGGGCGGAATTGAGCCGCTTTGAGGCGCGTCTGGCCCATGCGTCACGCGTCAACACGATGGGCGAAATGGCAAGTGGCATGGCGCATGAACTGACCCAACCCCTGACCGCCCTTCTTGCCGGTGCGCAGGCCGGGCGCCGTCTGTTGAGCCGCAACAATATGGCGGCCCTCGCCGGAGCACTGGACGATATGGTCGAGCAGGCGCGGCGGGCATCTGCCATTCTGGACCGGCTGCGCAACTGGTCCCGTCCGCAACGCGGGCAGACCGTACATGCTGACCTGCGCGTTTCGCTTCAAAATGTGAAGGCGCTGCTTGCTTCCGAAGCGGCCCGGCAAGATGTCGGAATCGAACTTGTCCTGCCCGACACACCTGTGGTGGCAGCAGTTGACCCGGTTGAAATGGAGCAGGTTATGTTCAATCTTCTCCGCAATGCGATTGAATCCTTCCATGCGGATGATCGGGACCGGCGCGTCAATGCATCCCTGAAGACCGAGCGGTCGATGGCAATTCTGGAAATTGCGGATAATGGTCCAGGCGTCGCGCCCGAGCTGTTGCCACGCCTCTTTACTCCGTTTACCACAAGCCGCCCGGAAGGGACCGGCCTTGGTCTGGCGCTCAGCCAGCGGCTGGTCGAACGTTTTGGCGGCGAGATTTCCTATATCCAACAGGAGCGCGGCGCGCTGTTCCGCGTTGTGCTGCCAATCGCCGAAGATAAGGGAAGCTAAGGGAATGGCCCAGCCGGTCTATCTTGTCGATGACGATGAAGCGGTGCGCAAGTCGCTCAGCCTGCTTTTGTCCACGATCGACATTGAGGTGAGGAGTTTTTCCGACCCAACCGCGTTTCTGGCGCAATTGCCGCGGCTGCAGCCGGGATGCCTGATCTTCGATATTCGCATGCCGGTGATGACGGGCCTGAAACTGCAGGAGCGTCTGGCCGGGCAGGGCATTGACTGGCCGGTGATCATTATTTCCGGCCATGGCGACATCGAGGCCTGCCGCCGGGCCTTTCGAAATGGCGCGGTGGACTATCTTTCCAAGCCTGTCGACGAGCAGGACCTGATCGACGCCATCCAGAAGGCGCAGCAGCTGCTTGAACACCGGCTTGGCAGCAAGGCGCTGCGAGCGGAAACGCTGGCGTTGCTGGCTACATTGACGGCGCGCGAGCGCGAAGTGCTTGGCCGTATCGCGCAAGGTTTCACAACCCGGCAGATTGCCGATGGTCTTGAACTGTCGCCACGCACGATCGACAGCCATCGTGCGGCCATCGGGGCGAAACTCGGCACGACCTCGCAGGCGGAAATGACGCGCTTGTGGCTGGAAGGACAAGCCAATCCGTAGAACTACCGAGAAGTTTGTAAGAGTTACGGATTCCGCCGCTCGCCGACCAAAACTAGATGTTCCTCGTCACAACTGAGGAACGACCATGATCCGTAAACTTGCAATTGTCGCCCTGTCGATGGCTCCGGCTACCGCTTTCGCCCAGACTCTCCCCACCACGCCTTATCTGCCGCTCGATCTGGCAACCAAGGCCGCACAGGCTGCGCTGGATGCCTGCGTCGCCAAGGGCAGCAATGTAAGCGTCGCTGTCGTTGCACGCGACGGGGCGACCAAGGTTCTGCTCAAGGCCGACCTGTCCGGCCCGCATACCGGCAACAGCGCCGAAGGAAAGGCGTTTACATCAGCGGCTCTCGGCCGCGATTCCGGCGAACTTGCGGAATTCATCGCTTCGAAGCCAGCCAATAACGGCATGCGCGACATGGATTCTCGCTTCGTTATCCAGGCGGGCGGCCTGCCGATCAAGATCGGCGATGCGCTGGTCGGCGGTATCGGCGTCGGCGGAGCGCCGTCCGGTGCGATCGACGCGGAATGCGCTCTCGCGGGCGTGCAGGCCATCACGGCAAAGTAAGAAAAACGGTCGGGACTGGCCTTGCCCGGTCCCGACCGTTTCGCGTTTTTGGGAGGCATGCTCCAGTGGCTGGCTCAGGCGAGCCAGAACAGAAGGCAGGCCATTCCAAAACCAAGAAGCCCGATAAGGGTTTCCAGAACCGTCCATGTTTTCAGCGTCGTCTTCACGTCCATGTTGAAGAAGCGTCCGACCAGCCAGAAGCCGGAATCGTTGACGTGGGACAGCATGACCGACCCCGCCGCGAGGGCGATCACTATCGCTGCGGTCTCAAGCCCGTGATATCCGGCGGCCTGAACGGCAGGCTGAACAAGCCCGGCAGCGGTTATCAGCGCTACCGTTGCCGATCCCTGCGCCACGCGCAAAATCGTTGCAATCAGGAAGCCCGCCACGATGACAGGCAGTCCGGTATCTGCAAAGGCATTTGACAGGGCATCGCCAATGCCGGACGCGCGCAGGACGCCGCCGAACATTCCGCCTGCGCCCGTGATCAGGATGATGGAACACACCGGACCGAGCGCTGAATCGAGAATGCGTTCCACGCTGGCTGCATCCCTGCCGCGCCGCGGCCCGAGCACATAGGACGCCACCAGCACCGCCACCAGAAGCGCAACCGGAGTCGATCCGAACATTCGCGCCAGCTGATACCAGTTCGCATCGGCGCTGACCCAGCCTTGCGCGCGGGCAAAATCGAGGCCGGTATTGATGAAAATCAGAACCAGCGGCAGCAGAAGAAGCAGTATAACCAGGCTGGGGCTCGGAGGGTTTACAGCCTCTTTTACACTCGCCGCCTCGAAATTGTCAGGGACAGGAAGATTGATCCGCTTGCCGATCCACGCACCGAACAGGTGTCCGGCGATAAACCAGACGGGGATGACGACCACGATGCCGACAAGAATGAGAAGCCCCACATCCGCGCCCAGCAGTTCGGATGCTGCAACAGGCCCCGGATGCGGGGGCACGAAAACATGCATTACCGAAAAGGCGGCAGCGACTGGAATGCCATAGAGAAGCAGACTTCCCTTGAGACGCCGCCCGACGGTGAAGACCACTGGGAGCATCACCACCAGCCCGGCATCGAAAAAGATGGGGAAGCCGAAGATGAGCGACGCGATGCCAAGCGCCATGGGCGCGCGGTCTTCGCCGAACCGCCGGATGAGATCGTCGGCAAGCGCCTGCGCGCCGCCCGATATTTCAAGCAACCGTCCAAGCATTGCGCCAAGCCCCACCAGAAGCGCCACCCCGCCAAGGGTAGAACCGAAGGCAGATGTGATCGTCGTGAGGATATTGCCTGCCGGGATGCCGGTCGCGAGCGCTGTCAGAAGGCTGACGATCACAAGCGCGACGAAGGCATGGACACGAAACCGGATGATGAGCAAAAGCAATAAAAGGACAGCGCCAACCGCTATCGAGATGAGCGCACCTGCACCCAACGTCTGCTGGAATTCCTGCATGCTTCATTCCTTATATGGGAGGAGCCCGTTTGATCCATTGCGCCCAAAAAGGTGTTTCACACTTTTTGGGATGCATGTTAGGCAAATTACCTATCATCGTCGTCCGGAAAAGCAAATTACACGAAATAGTGCTTTAAACACAAAAAAACGCCCCCTTTGCAGGGGGCGTTGACCAGAGACCGGATGAATTTATCAGGCTGGCTTGATTGTGTTCAGCAGATTGCCGATCGAGCCTTCGACCGAAGGGCGAATATCGTTGCGCCACAAGGCAAAAGCGACATTGGCTTCGATAAAGCCGGCCTTGGAGCCGCAGTCGAATGTCAGGCCCTGATAATTGAAGCCGAAGAATTTCTGCGCGTCGGCAAGCTTGAGCATGGCATCGGTCAGCTGGATTTCATTGCCAGCGCCTTTTTCCTGCTTGCTCAGAAGCTCGAAGATTTCCGGCTGCAGGATATAGCGGCCATTGATGTAGAGATTGGAAGGAGCCGTGCCTTTGGCGGGCTTTTCGACCATCTGCGTGATCTCGAAACCGCTGCCGATGGTCTTGCCCTTGCCGACGATGCCGTATTTATGCGCCTCGTCCGGATCGCATTCCTGCACGGCGATGACATTGCCGCCGGTCTTTTCGTAAAGCTCGACCATTTCCTTCAGGCAGCCCTTCTTGGACTGCATGACCATATCCGGCAACAGAAGAGCAAACGGCTCGTCGCCGACAAGCTCGCGCGCGCACCAGACCGCATGGCCAAGACCGAGCGGCACCTGCTGGCGGGTGAAGCTGGTCGTGCCCGGCTGCGGCTGGATATCCTGAAGATGCTCCAGTTCCGCCGTCTTGCCGCGCTCGGCGAGCGTGGAATAAAGCTCTACCTGCGCATCGAAATAGTCTTCGATGACTGCCTTGTTGCGTCCGGTGACGAAAATCAGATGTTCGATACCAGCTTCGCGCGCCTCATCGACCACATATTGAATGACGGGCTTGTCCACGACCGTCAGCATTTCTTTCGGGATCGATTTGGTGGCGGGCAGGAAACGGGTGCCAAGACCTGCGACAGGGAACACGGCCTTGCGAATTTTTCGGATCGAACTCATTCCTCTCCTCGATTTCACTATTTCAGATTTGCTATCAAAGCATTGAAACGACTGAATTTCAAATAAGGCCTTTTCATTAAAGAACGACGAAATTGCGAGGTGCGTCCCATCACATTCAATGCCCGGTCTTAATGTTGCTTGATTCAAAAATTTTTCGAAACTTCCGACAAATTTCAATCGAGACCAGCGATGGTAAACCAATTGCTAACCGACAGGTTCTAATTTGAACGTTCAACGGTTTGGTCTGGAATTTTCTGCTGGCTCAAATTCAACACAGGATGGTATTAATTGATGAATGCAATCCGGAGCGAGCAGAATCCAGGTCGAAGGGAAACGCGCCGGTATCGGCTAAATTTGATTGCAGAAGGGAAACACAGAATGCTGCGATTTCCATTCACGGTGAGCCCGTCAATGAAGCTGAAAGCTGCAACGGTTGCGATAGCTGCGCTCGCCTCAACGCTTACAACCGGTTCCGCACTGGCTGATGCGCAATTTCGCCAATGGGTCGCCAGCTTCCGTCCTGTCGCCATAAAGGCGGGTGTTTCGCCGTCCACGTTCGACCGCGCATTTCGCGGCGTGGATGCGCCGGACCCGGTGGTGCTGCAGAAGGCCCGCTATCAGCCTGAATTTACCGAGCCCGTCTGGAACTACATCGATAACCGGGTGAACGAGCAGTCCGTCGCAGTCGGCCAGAGCATGGCGCGCAAATGGGGGCCATGGCTCCAGCGCATCGAGCAGCGTTTCTCGGTCGACCGCAATATCCTGCTCGCCATCTGGTCGATGGAAAGCAATTACGGTGAAATCCTCAAGCGTGATGACGTCATGCGCGATGCCGTGCGTTCGTTGGCCACGCTTGCCTATGCGGACCAGCGCCGCGCCAAATATGGCCGCACCCAGCTCATTGCCGCAATGAAGATTCTCCAGACCGGCGATATCGACCGCGGCCATCTTTCCGGTTCCTGGGCCGGTGCGCTCGGCCACACGCAATTCATCCCGACCAGCTATCAGGCATACGCTGTCGACGTGGATGGCAATGGCAAGCGCGATATATGGAACTCGGTTCCCGACGCGCTTGGCACGGCAGCGAACCTCCTGCACCGCAATGGCTGGCAGCCGGGCCGTACATGGGGCTATGAAGTGGCGCTTCCGGCGGGGCGCAAATTCCCGTCCGGCTCGCTCACCGTTGCTGAATGGCAGAAAATTGGCGTCGTTCGTGCCAACGGACGCGCGTTTCCCGATCCAAACGAGACGGCAACGCTGAAAGTGCCGGATGGGCGTCAGGGCCCGGCCTTCCTGATGACCAAAAACTTCTTCGTGCTGAAGCGCTATAACAATGCCGACAAATATGCGCTGGCCGTCGGTCTGCTGGCGGACCGCATTGGCGGCTATCAGGGTCTGCGGCAGGACTGGAATCGCCCGTTCACCCCGATTTCGATGAACGAGCGGCTGGAGTTGCAGACGCATCTGAAGGCACTCGGCTATTATGACGGCAATATCGATGGCAAGATCGGCTCCACTTCGCGTGCGGCCATCGAAGCCTTCCAGCAGCGCAACGGACTTCAGCCGGACGGACATCCAAGCAAGGAAGTTCTGTCGGTCTTGCGCCGTCGCTAAACTATCGAGCAGAACGAATGGGGCGCGCTTCTGATCAAGTGCGCCCCATTTTGTTTTTGCGGATTGCCAAGCTAGGGCGGTTCCTATTTTTATTGAATCACCAGAACCGCTCTAACTATTTGTTTAGTCGCATTTTCCAACGCAAAACCGTTTCACACTTTTGCTGGAAATGCTCTAATATACCGGCCATGAAGGCAGGACGGATGCGCGAAAATCGGATTATGGGTAGTCGGCTGGTGAAAGCTGCTGGCGTCATGCTGGCGGTGGCAGTGGTGCTGTTTTCAGGCGTCGCCACGGCCTTCGCACAGGAACGTCCGCGCACGCTTTTCGATCTCCTGTTCGGCTCGCGACAGGCGCAACCCCAGCGCCAATATGAGCGGCCCGCTCCGCAACGCGCACGGCCAAAACCGAAACGGGCCAAGCCGGTCTCGCCCGCGTCACGTCCGGCGCCGCCGCCAGCGGCAAGCCCTGCGGTCGAAATCATTGAGAAAAAGCCGGATGCGAAAAAGATCCTCGTCGTCGGTGATTTCATCGGCGACGGCCTGGCCGAAGGACTCGGCGTCGCTTTCGCGTCGGACCCTGATCTCAAGGTCGTTTCCAGGATTAACGGTTCATCGGGCTTTGTGCGCAACGACCATTTTGACTGGCCCGACAATATCGGCAAGATACTCGACGAGGAAAAACCGGCTGCTGTCGTGGTGATGATCGGCTCCAACGACAGGCAGGCTATCACCGAAAAGGGCGCAAGCCTGCCGCCCCGGTCGCCGGAGTGGAAGGAAGAATATCAAAAGCGCGTCGCCGCCTTCATCAAGGCGATCAATGACAAACAATTTCCTCTCGTGTGGATCGGGCAGCCGCCGTTTCGCCCGAAAGGCATGTCGCAGGATATGCTGGCACTCAATGAAATCTATCGCACGGCCACCGAAAAGGCGGGCGGAAAATTTGCCGACGTCTGGGACGGTTTTGTCGATGAAGACGGCAATTTCACCCAGACCGGCTTCGACATCAACGGCCAGACCGCGCGTCTGCGCGGCAATGACGGCATCAACATAACTTCGGCAGGCAAGCGCAAGCTCGCCTTTTATGCGGAAAAGCCGCTTCGCGCCTATCTCGGCGGCGCGAAGGAAGAGGATCAGCCGCTGCCTGCGGCAGGCGCGCCTGATCCGTCAAAACCGGTTGATCGCGTGGCTCCGGTCAGTATTCGCGATATCGAGAAGGACGATAGTGGCGTTCTCCTGGGCGGTAATCTCGCAGTGCGTCCCCAAGCCGCACATCCATCCCGGACAGAAGGCAAACCATCGCCCGGACGTGCGGACGATTTTTCCTGGCCGCAGAAGAGCGCAAATCCCTAATTTTTTGGCCGCATCGGCGCGATTGAACTATCCCTTGACTGATAGCGCGAAGATTTTCGCTGCCCATATAATTCTAATTGCTACATTTCCCGCTGTTCACATGGGCGTTTGCATCGTCTATCAGAAGGCACCGTCTGCCTGAAAAGGCTGTACAGGAAGGGCGCTGTTGCTTCCGCGAGAGCGAGTTGCTTTGAGCGCCCGTCAGAAAACAAGAGGCGTTTGAATGAATATTGCATCAAAGCCTTCTGTCGATCCACATCGGGAGGAGGAACCCCATCTTGCACGTAATCTGTCCAACCGACATCTTCAGCTGATCGCCATCGGCGGCGCCATCGGCACCGGCCTTTTCATGGGGTCGGGCAAGACCATTTCGCTGGCCGGTCCTTCGATCCTGCTCGTCTATGCGGTGATCGGCTTCATGCTGTTCTTCGTCATGCGGGCGCTGGGCGAAATCTTGCTGTCCAATCTGGAATATCGCTCCTTCGCGGATTTCGCGGGCGATTATCTGGGGCCGTGGGCGCAGTTCTTCACCGGCTGGACCTATTGGCTTTGCTGGATCGTGACCGGCGTGGCCGATGTGGTCGCCGTTTCGGGCTATGTCTCGTTCTGGTTTCCTGAACTGGCCCTCTGGATACCGGCCCTCGGATTGATATTTACGCTTCTGGCGCTCAATCTGCCCACGGTGCGCAATTTCGGCGAAATCGAATTCTGGTTCGCGCTTATCAAGATCGTGGCCATCGTCGCGCTGATTATCGCTGGCGTCTACATGCTCTCGACCGGCTTCACGCTTCCGAACGGCAGCCAGGCATCGGTTGCGCATCTTTGGAACCATGGCGGCTTCTTCCCCAACGGTTTCCTTGGCTTCGTCGCCGGTTTCCAGATCGCGGTCTTTGCCTTCGTCGGCATTGAACTCGTGGGCACTGCTGCCGCGGAAACCAAGGACCCGGTGCGCAATCTGCCGAAAGCAATCAACTCGATCCCGATCCGCGTGGTGCTGTTTTATCTCGGCGCCCTGTTCGTCATCATCACGGTCATTCCGTGGGATCAGGTGGACCCGAATTCGAGCCCCTTTGTGGCCATGTTCTCGCTTGCCGGTCTTGGCATTGCAGCGCATGTGGTGAATTTCGTCGTGCTGACTTCGGCAACGTCGAGCGCCAATTCCGGCATCTATTCGACCTCGCGCATGATCTACGGCTTGGCGACTTCCAAACTGGCACCGAAGGCGCTCGGCAAGCTGAACAAGCGAAAAGTACCGGTTAATTCCCTGTTCTTCTCGTGCGTTTTCCTGCTCGCAGGCGTGGTCCTGCTTTATGCGGGCCAGAGCATCATTGAAGCCTTCACCATCGTCACGACGATTTCGGCGCTGCTTTTCATCTTCATCTGGTCGGTCATTCTGGCGTCTTATCTGCAATATCGCCGCAAGCGCCCGGACCTGCATGAAAAGTCCACCTTCAAGATGCCCGGCGGACGCGCTGCCGTCGTGATGGTCTTCGCCTTCTTCGCCTTCATCCTGTGGGCGCTGGCGCAGAAGCCGGACACTGCGGCGGCGTTGAAAATCACGCCTTTCTGGTTCGTGCTTCTCGCCATCGCTTATCTGGTGATGAAGTCACGGCGCAGCCAAAGCTAGACCTGCTAAAGACGCGAAAAGCCCGGAGGAAACTCCGGGCTTTTTCAGTTTTAATCTTTTTTCTTTTAACGCGGTAAAACCGAGCTTCCCATCAAGTCCGCATCGATGGCATGGGCCGCCTGACGGCCTTCGCGGATCGCCCAGACAACCAGCGACTGGCCGCGACGGATATCGCCCGCCGCATAGAGCTTATCGACATTGGTGCGATAATCGCGGTCGTTTGCGCTGACGGACTTGGAGCCGCGCCGGTCGGTGGCGATTTCGAGCTTCTCGCCCAGTTCCTTGACCACGCTGTTTTCAGCCGGTCCGGCAAAGCCGATGGCGATGAAGGCAAGATCGGCCTTGATGAAGAACTCGGTTCCGGCAATCGGCTTGCGCTTTTCATCGACCTGACAGCACTTCACATGGGTAAGGCGGCCATCTTCGCCGATGAACTCCAGCGTTGCCACCTGAAACTCTCGCGATGCGCCTTCCGCCTGACTGGAAGAGGTGCGCATCTTGGTCGCCCAATAGGGCCAGACGCTGAGCTTGTCTTCCTTTTCCGGTGGCTGCGGGCGGATGTCGAGCTGGGTGACATTGACCGCGCCCTGACGGAAAGCCGTGCCGACGCAATCGGACGCCGTATCGCCACCGCCGACAACCACGATATGCTTGCCGCCTGCGAGAATCGGAGCTGCTGGCCAGCCGACAGACTCGATGTTTTCACGGCCAACGCGGCGGTTCTGCTGCACGAGGTAGGGCATGGCATCGTGAACGCCGTCGAGATCAGCGCCGGGAATGCCCGCCGGGCGCGGGGTTTCCGATCCGCCGCAATAAAGCACCGCGTCATAAGTATCGAGCAAACCCCGCAGCGGCTTGTCGACGCCGATATTGACACCGCAATGGAAACGCACGCCCTCGCCCTCCATCTGCGCGACGCGGCGGTCGATCAGGTGCTTTTCCATCTTGAAATCAGGGATGCCGTAGCGGAGCAACCCGCCGGGGCGGCTTTCGCGCTCATAGACATCAACCATGTGTCCGGCGCGCGCAAGCTGCTGAGCAGCGGCAAGGCCAGCCGGACCGGAACCGATGATGGCAACCGACTTGCCGGTCTTGTTGGCGGCAGGCTGCGGCACGATATGACCCAGCTCATAAGCCTTGTCGCCCAGCGCCTGTTCCACGGTCTTGATTGCAACGGGCGTGTCTTCAAGGTTGAGCGTGCATGCTTCCTCGCAAGGGGCGGGGCAGATGCGGCCCGTGAATTCCGGGAAATTATTGGTCAGATGCAGGTTGCGGATCGCCTGATCCCAGTTGTTGTTATAGACGAGATCGTTCCAGTCCGGGATCTGGTTGTGGACCGGGCAGCCCGTCGGCCCATGGCAGAATGGAATGCCGCAATCCATGCAGCGCGCTGCCTGCTTCTGCACTTCGCCATCCGTCATTGGAATGGTGAATTCGCGGAAGTGACGGATACGATCCGACGCTGGCTGGTACTTTGCCACCTGCCGGTCGATTTCAAGAAAACCAGTTACCTTACCCATATTATTCTCCTCTCGCTGTGCGAGGCTCGCGGTGCCGTGCGCCATCCCAGGCGCACAAGCACTGCGTTTTAACGATGGCTCTTACTCAGCCGCGACGCCGATCTGCATACGCTCCATCTCTTCCAGAGCGCGGCGATATTCGACCGGCATGACTTTCACGAATTTCGGACGATAGCTTTCCCAATTGTCGAGAATATCCTTCGCCCGCGTCGAGCCCGTGTAGTGCAGGTGGTTGGCGATCAGCTGCACCAGACGTTCCTCGTCATGATGGGTCATGTTGGCGGAAACATCCACACGGCCCTTGTGCATGAGATCACCGCCATGGTGATGCAGCTTTTCGAGGATATCGTCTTCTTCCGGCACCGGCTCCAGTTCGACCATCGCCATGTTGCAACGCTGGGCGAAATCGCCTTCCTCGTCGAGCACATAGGCGACGCCGCCCGACATGCCCGCCGCGAAGTTGCGGCCCGTCTGTCCGATGACAACAACCACGCCGCCGGTCATGTATTCGCAGCCGTGGTCGCCCACACCTTCGACAACCGTGACCGCGCCGGAGTTGCGCACGGCGAAACGCTCGCCTGCAACGCCGCGGAAGTAGCATTCGCCTTCAAGCGCGCCGTAGAGCACCGTATTGCCGACGATGATCGAATCCTCGGCGACGATGCGCGTGTCTTCCGGCGGGCGCACCACGATGCGGCCACCCGAAAGGCCCTTGCCGACATAGTCATTGCCATCGCCGATCAGTTCGAGCGAGATGCCGCGTGCGAGGAACGCACCGAAGGACTGGCCAGCCGTGCCGCGAAGCGTAACGGCGATAGTGTCTTCCGGCAGGCCCTTGTGACGAAAACGCTTGGCCACTTCGCCCGAGAGCATCGCACCGGCAGAACGATCCACATTCTTGATCTCCACGTCGATCTTGACCGGCTGACGCTCTTCGAGCGCAGGCGCAGCAAGCTCGATCAGCTTGCGATCCAGAATATCGTCAATCGGGTGGTGCTGGCGCTCGGTCCAGTAAATCTCGTGCTTCTCGGCCTCCGGCTTGTAGAAGATGCGGCTGAAATCCAGCCCCTTCGCCTTCCAATGGTCGATCATCGCCTGCTTTTCCAGAAGCTCGGTCTCGCCGATGATCTGTTCCAGCCTGGTGAAACCCATGGAAGCCAAAAGCGCCCGCACTTCTTCGGCCAGATAGAAGAAGAAGTTGATGACGTGCTCCGGCGTTCCCTTGAAGCGCTTGCGCAGGACAGGGTCCTGCGTCGCCACGCCCACCGGACAGGTGTTCAGGTGGCACTTGCGCATCATGATGCAGCCAGCAGCAATCAGCGGAGCGGTCGAGAAACCGAACTCGTCGGCCCCCAGCAGCGCGCCGATGACCACATCGCGACCGGTACGCAAACCGCCATCGACCTGAAGCGCCACACGGGAGCGAAGCCCGTTCAGGACCAGCGTCTGATGGGTTTCAGCAAGGCCGATTTCCCATGGGGAACCGGCGTGCTTCAGCGAGGTGAGCGGCGAGGCACCCGTGCCGCCGTCATAGCCCGACACGGTGATGTGGTCGGCGCGCGCCTTGGCAACACCGGCGGCAACCGTGCCCACGCCCACTTCCGACACCAGCTTGACCGAAATATCGGCAGCCGGATTGACGTTCTTCAGGTCGTAGATGAGCTGCGCCAGATCTTCGATGGAATAGATGTCATGGTGCGGCGGCGGCGAAATGAGACCGACGCCCGGCGTCGAATGACGGGTCTTGGCGATGGTGGCATCGACCTTATGGCCGGGCAACTGACCGCCTTCGCCGGGCTTCGCGCCCTGCGCGACCTTGATCTGGATCAGATCGGAATTGACCAGATATTCCGTCGTCACGCCGAAACGGCCCGATGCCACCTGCTTGATGGCGGAGCGTTCCGGGTTCGGCATACCATCGGGCAGCGGATAGAAACGATCCGGCTCCTCGCCGCCTTCGCCGGTGTTCGACTTGCCGCCAATGGCGTTCATCGCGCGCGCCAGCGTGGTGTGGGCTTCTCTGGAGATAGAACCGAAGGACATGGCGCCGGTCGAGAAGCGCTTGACGATCTCCGAAGCCGGCTCGACTTCGTCGATGGAAACCGGATTCAGGCCACGATCGGCTGCGAAGCGAATGTTGAACAGGCCGCGAATGGTCTTGGCTTGCGCCGACTTGGAGTCGAGCATGCGCGTATATTCAGTGAAGGTCTCCGGGTTCGACGTGCGCACGGCATGTTGCAGCTTGGCTACGGCGTCCGGGTTCCACATATGGGCTTCGCCGCGCATGCGGTAGGCATATTCGCCGCCGACTTCCAATGCGGTCAGCAGCACCGGATCGTTGCCGAAAGCGTCAGTATGACGGCGCACGGTTTCCTCCGCGACTTCCTCCAGCCCGACGCCTTCGATGCTGGTGGCGGTGCCGAAGAAGAACTTGTCGACGAAGCCCGACTGGAGGCCAACGGCGTCGAAAATCTGCGCGCCGCAATAGGACTGGTAGGTCGAGATGCCCATCTTGGACATGACCTTGAGAATGCCCTTGCCGATGGACTTGATGTAGCGCTTGACCACTTCGTTCTCGTCCACTTCCGGCGGGAACTCACGGCGGCGATGCATGTCGAGCAGCGTGTCGAAGGCGAGATAGGGGTTGATCGCTTCTGCGCCATAGCCTGCAAGGCAGGCGAAATGATGCACTTCGCGCGGTTCGCCCGATTCCACCACGAGGCCGACCGAGGTGCGAAGCCCCTTGCGGATCAGATGATGGTGCACGGCAGCCGTCGCCAGCAGAGCCGGGATCGGGATGCGGTCCGGGCCGACCTGACGATCCGACAGGATAACGATGTTATAGCCGCCGTGGACAGCCGCTTCCGCACGGTCGCAAAGGCGTTCGATTGCGCCATGCATGCCCGCAGCGCCTTCGCCGACATTATAGGTGATGTCCAGCGTCTTGGTGTCGAAGCGGTCTTCGGTGTGGCCGATGGAGCGGATTTTTTCCAGATCGCCATTGGTCAGGATCGGCTGGCGCACTTCCAGACGCTTGCGGCGCGACGTGCCGACAAGGTCAAAGATGTTCGGGCGCGGGCCGATGAAGGAGACAAGGCTCATCACCAGTTCTTCGCGGATCGGATCGATCGGCGGGTTCGTCACCTGCGCGAAATTCTGCTTGAAATAGGTGAACAGCAGCTTCGACTTGTCGGACATGGCCGAAATCGGCGTATCCGTCCCCATCGAGCCGATGGCTTCCTGACCGGTGGTGGCCATGGGAGCCATCAGGATCCGGGTGTCTTCCTGCGTGTAGCCAAAGGCCTGCTGGCGGTCGAGCAGGCTCACATCCTTGCGCAGCGCCCGTGGTTCGACCGGGTTGAGGTCTTCCAGAATAAGCTGCGTGTTGGCCAGCCACTGCTTGTAAGGGTGCTTCTGCGCGATCTGCGACTTGATTTCCTCATCCGAGACGATGCGGCCTTCTTCCATGTCGATAAGCAGCATGCGGCCCGGCTGAAGACGCCACTTCTTGACGACCTTCTTTTCATCGACCGGCAGGACGCCTGCTTCGGACGCAAGAATGACGAAATCGTCGTCGGTCACGATATAGCGTGCAGGACGCAAGCCATTGCGGTCGAGCGTCGCGCCAATCTGGCGGCCATCGGTGAAGGCCACCGCGGCAGGGCCGTCCCATGGCTCCATCAGGGCTGCGTGATATTCGTAGAACGCCTTGCGCTCATCCGACATCAGCTTGTTGCCCGACCATGCTTCCGGGATCAGCATCATCATGGCATGGGCAAGGCTGTAGCCGCCCTGATGCAGGAATTCGAGCGCATTGTCGAAACAGGCCGTGTCCGACTGGCCCTCATAGGAAATCGGCCACAGCTTGGAAATGTCGTTGCCGAACAGTTCCGAATCCACCGAAGCCTGACGCGCCGCCATCCAGTTGACGTTACCGCGCAGCGTGTTGATCTCGCCATTATGGGCAACCATGCGGTATGGATGCGCCAGACGCCAGGACGGAAAAGTGTTGGTGGAAAAGCGCTGGTGCACCAGCGCCACCGCGCTTTCAAAACGCGGGTCTTTCAGGTCCTGATAATAGGCGCCGACCTGATAGGCGAGGAACATGCCCTTATAGACGACCGTGCGCGCCGACATGGACACGACGTAGAAACCCTTATCGTCGCCGTCATTTTCCTGATAGATGCGGTTGGAGATGACCTTGCGCAGCACGAACAGGCGGCGCTCGAAATCGTCGTCCGTCTCCAGCATCGGGTTGCGGCCGATGAAAACCTGAACGTGAAACGGCTCGGTCGCGGCAATATCCGGAGCCTTCGACAGAGATGAATTGTCGACCGGCACCTCGCGCAAGCCGATGAAGGTCTGGCCTTCGGCGGCGATGACTTCCTTGACGATTTCTTCAATATGAGCGCGCAGCTGCGCATCACGCGGCATGAACAGATAGCCGACGCCATAATAGCCTGGCTGCGGCAGGTCGATGCCCTGGCGCGCCATTTCCTCGCGGAAGAAGCGGTCTGGAATCTGCACAAGAATGCCAGCGCCGTCGCCCATCAGCGGATCGGCGCCGACCGCGCCGCGATGGGTCAGGTTTTCCAGCATCTTGAGGCCGTTTTCCACGACCTGATGCGACTTCTTGCCCTTCATATGCGCAATAAAGCCAACGCCGCACGCATCATGCTCATTGCGCGGATCGTAAAGGCCTTGTGCCGGCGGCACGCCCGCTGCCTTGGTTTTTCGCGCCGTTCGGATGGAAGCGGTCGTCGCAGCTTTGACCGTTCCGTTCTGACCGTTGTGAGAAACCACATTCGATACAGATGGCGTCAAATGCGTCATCGTCATTCCCTCCGTTTGGCCCTCATCATGAGGCGCGCGATCAGTATATACCGAGATGGTGTGACAACCATCCCGCCGTTGCTTTGCGTATAAAGGAAGCCTTATCGACAAGGCGTTGGACGAGGTTCCGGGCGAGCGGCAAAGCCGGTGCGAGGAACGATGTTTGGCGCCTTATTCTCATCAGGCTTGGACAGACGACACCCAGCCCGCCAGAAAATGGCGCACTCGAATTCCTCCTGTCGCGGTCGGGGCGCCTGCTACCGCCAGGCGATGTGCCTGCCGGTTCCGGCGCCTCTTTCTGAAACTTTTCGGAGAGCGTTGCGTCGCTTCCGTTCGCATCAGCTTTTAATTGGACAGCATTGCTGTCCTAATTACGTATGACAGAATTCAAATTGCCTCACAAGATGGAAACGCAATTTTTCTCGGCAACTTCCGTAATAAAATATCAAAACTCGTTATTTTGCTGGATTTTAATTGCGTTTAGCGGCCATTGCGTCAGTTTGGCGCGCTTGTGTTCGCTCCTTGATTGCCTAAAAAATAGGCAAGTTGGCGACATTTTTCGCGGGGGCCGGGCCTTAACCGCTTCTGTCAGACAGGTTATAGAAACATCCACCGTGCGACAGGCCATTCAACCCATCTGGAGGAACACGTGCATTTTGCGTCAGACAATTGGGCAGGCGCCCACCCGAAAATCGCCGAGAGCCTTTCGTTGCATGCCGCGGGTTTTGCGGCAGCTTATGGCGCAAGTGAAATCGACAAACGCGTGGAACAGCGGTTCAACGAATTGTTCGAGCGTGAAGTGGCCGTCTTCTTTGTCGGCACCGGCACGGCGGCCAATTCGCTGGCGCTCGCCAGCGTCAACCGTCCGGGCGGTGTTTCGCTGGTGCACCGTGAGGCGCATGTGATCGAGGATGAATGCGGCGCGCCGGAATATTTCACCGGCGGCGCGCGGTTGCATCCGATAGATGGCGCGCATGGCCGCATCGATCCCGAGCTTCTGAAACGCGAGTTGAAGCGCTTCAACCCGGCCTTCGTTCATGCCGGACAGCCCATGGCTGTCAGCATCACGCAGGCGACTGAAGTCGGCACCCTCTACCAGCCGGAACATATCGCCGCCATCTCGCAAATCTGCCGCGATGCCGGGCTGCCCCTGCACATGGACGGCGCACGTTTCGCCAATGCGCTCGTTTCTCTGGACATGACGCCTGCTGAAATGACCTGGAAGCAGGGGGTGGATATCGTTTCCTTCGGCGGGACGAAAAATGGCTGCTGGTGTGCCGAGGCACTGGTCTTCATGGACCCTGCCCGCGCCAAAGACCTTCCATTCATCCGCAAGCGCGCGGCACAGCTCTTTTCAAAGACGCGCTTTGTGGCAGCACAGTTTGACGCCTACCTTCAGGATAATCTCTGGCTGGAACTGGCCCGTCATTCAAATGCGCTCGCAACGCGCCTTGCCCGTCATATCAATGCTTCGAGCCAGATGCGCCTGGCCTGGAAGCCGGAAGCCAATGAGGTCTTCGCCATCATGAAACAGTCGGTCTATGATCGTTTGCGCAATGCCGGAGCGATCTTCTACGACTGGAACCCGCCGCATTCGGAAGTGAACCGCATCAGCGACGGCGAAATTTTCGCCCGTTTCGTGACGAGCTTCGCCAATACGGAAGAAGACGTGGACCGTTTCGCCGAATTGATTGCCTGACGCTTTAACACGAGTAACGACGAAAAAAGGCGGCGCTCGGAGCGCCGCCTTTTCATTCACGATCAACCGGATTTAGTGCGCGGTCTTTGCCTCGATCTGCTGGGTGCTGTCAGAGCCAGCCTTGGTGACTTCGATCTTGCGCGGTTTCATCTGTTCTGGAATCTCGCGCTTGAGATCAATGTGCAGGAGACCATTCTTGAGGCTCGCACCGGCAACTTCCACGAAGTCGGCAAGCTGGAAGCGACGCTCGAAAGCACGCGAGGCGATACCGCGATAAAGCACTTCGCCCACATCGGAAGCATTCTCATCGGCCTTCTGACCCTTGACGGTCAACTGATTGCGATGGGCCTCGATTTCGAGTTCGCTTTCGGAAAAGCCCGCAACCGCCATGGTGATGCGATAGGTGTTTTCACCCGTGCGCTCGATATTATACGGCGGATAGGACTGGTTACCTTCCGGCGAAGCGAGCGTATCAAGCATGGTGAAGAGACGATCGAAGCCGACCGTGGAACGATAAAGCGGGGAAAAATCTACGTGACGCATGTGTTAGCCCTCCTTTAGAGCGACATGATGCTTGTTTCAGCATGATCTTCCGAGAAGCGCCGGGGCGCACTGGAGACCATACACGGCGGCGAAATTCCCTTATGGCGAATTCCTTGATGCCGGCGGCCCCTTCCAGGCGACCGCAAAACTCATTTGGGAACGGTTCTTTTTCATTTCAAGGCCGATAGCGCGCGAAGTTTATGAAACACGAGCTGTCACGCCGCGTAATAACTCCTGATCGATAGGGGGCTACATTTTGGGGGATTCGCCGCACAATGAACCCAAAATGAACATCATCTTCGGTGAGCGTTCAGCTGCTTGGGGCTAATGTCCCGCCATGCCTGCTGCAAAGCGGGTTCACCAAAGGATTACGGTTATGAAAAAAGCTGTTCTTGCTTTTGCCGCACTTGCTACCGTCGCGACCGGTCTTGCGACGCCCACCCTCGCAGCCGATAGCGGCCTGCGCGTTCAGGTTCAGTATTACGACGATGACGGCTATCGTCCGCCGCGCCCTTATCCGGGTCCGCGTCCTGGTTGGGATGGTGGCCCGGACCGCCGCCCGAATTGGGGTGACGATTACGGCCGTCGTGAAATCATGGGGCCGCGCCGTATCGCGCGCTCGCTGGAACGCCGCGGCTATGATGTCGGCGACATGCGCCTCAACCGCGATACATATTTCGTTCGTGCCACAAGGCCGAACGGCCGTCGTGTCATCGTCATGGTGGACGCCTATTCAGGTCGCATCGTCGGCGAACGTCGTCCGGGCGGTTACTGATCTCTCTTCATGTGAATAGAACGGCTGGCGTAACGTCCCTTGCCCGGCTGTTCTTTGAACCGGAAGTTCGCAATCGAACTTCCGGTTACTTTTTATCATCAATTGCCGCATTATGCTGAACACACGCATGACAATCTGAAACAGAAAGGCCCGCAATCGGATGTCGGAACTGCTTTTCGAAACCGATGCGAATCCCATTCCGCACGGGATAAGAACCGGACTTCTTGAGATGAAGAACGGCAAAACCCTGCGCTATGCCATGCTGAAAGCCGAAACGAAGACGACACGGGGAACGGTCGTCCTGCTTCAGGGACGTAACGAATTCATCGAAAAATACTTCGAAACCATGAACGATCTGACCGCGCGCGGCTTTGCGGTGGTGACGTTCGACTGGCGCGGGCAGGGCGGCTCGCATCGGCTGCTGAAAGATCGCCAGCGCGGCTATGTCCGCAGTTTCGATGACTATGCCGACGACCTTGATCTTATTCTGGGCCAGATCGCTTTGCCCGATTGTCCGCCGCCTTTCTATATTCTTGGCCATTCCGCCGGGGCGCTGGTCGCGCTTGCCTCGATGGGCAGGCTGACGTCACGCATCAGCCGCATGGTGCTTTGTGCGCCCTTCATGGGGCTGGATGGGCAAAAACTCAGCGACGACACTGTGCGCCGCATCGCTTCTGCCTTTCGATGGCTCGGCCTCGGGCGAATTTATGCCTCCGGCGGCCGCAGGCTGGCTTCGCGTCCCTTTGCAGGCAATCCGCTGACCAGCGACCCGGCGCGCTTCATGCGCAACATGGAAATTCCACGCCTCCATCCCGAACTGGCGCTTGGCGGGCCGACAGCACGCTGGCTCTGGAGTGCGCTCGAAACATCGCGGCGCATCAACCAGCCGGATTTCTATGATGGGCCAACGGTGCCGGTTCTTATCGTTGCGGCCGGCGCGGATCGTGTGGTTTCCACGCCGGTGATCGAGCGTTTTGTCGCGCGAACGCGCAATGTCTCGCTGACGACGATTGCTGGCGCCCGCCATGAAATGCTGCAGGAAGCCGATTTTTATCGGGAGCAGCTCTGGGCTGCCTTCGATGCCTTCATTCCCGGATCGTCGGAAGTGGAAACCATGCCGGAGACCATCGAACCTGCGATCTCCGGTGTTTAGCTAGCTGTTCAGCAGATCAAGCGCGGCCCGGTGCAGCTTGGCAGAAGCGGCGGCGACAATATCACCGCCCTTTTCCGCCGGGCTGCCATCGCGTTGCGTCACCACGCCGCCAGCCTGCTCGATCAGCGGAATGAGGGCGACAATATCATATGGCTGCAAGCCAGATTCGACCACGATATCGGCAAAGCCGCTGGCCAGCATTGCGAAGGCATAGCAGTCCACGCCATAGCGCGACAGGCGGACAGCATTTTCCAGCCGGTCGAAACTCTTGCGGCTATCTCCCTTGAAAAGGGCTGGCGTCGTGGTGAACATGGTTGCATCTTCCAATGCCGCATCCTTGCGCACGGAAAGGCGGCGCGGCGCAGCATCGGCGCGCTGGAGATAAGCGCCGTCACCATCGCTGTAGAACAGTTCTCCTGTGAAGGGTTGCGACATCATTCCCGCCTTGGCGTCGCCATCGACTGTCAGCCCCAGAAGCGTGCCCCAGACCGGCAGGCCGGAAATGAAGGCACGGGTTCCGTCGATGGGATCGATGACCCATACATGGCTGCGGTCGATATTTTCCGGCCCATATTCTTCCCCAAGAATACCGTGATCCGGAAAAGCGCTGCCGATGACCGCGCGAATCGCACGCTCCGCCGCCCGGTCCGCTTCGGTCACCGGATCGAAACCAACGCTATATTTGTTGTCTATTTCCGTCATCTGACGAAAGCGCGGAAGCGTTTCAGCGGCGGCAGCGGCAGCCACTTCGGAAAAAAATGCCTTGTCGATCAGCAACCCCGAACTCCTGTTTTCAAGTCATGGCGCAGAATTGCGCAAACCATGCTAATTTTGCCTAGATAATGAGCATACCAAAATTAGCTCAAAAAATATGCGTGTTTTCTTGACGTTTGCCCCGTTCAGACGTAACTTAAATCTCAGACAGGTTTTCCTGTCGATGCCTTTCGGGGCATTTCCTCCCTAGTCTTTGACCGCGCTCGTAATCCTCGGGCGCGGTTCTTTTTATCCGTGAGAATGCAGTTGCGGAACGGGCTACTCCGCGGCCAGCGGCGGCGCGATAAACAGATCATCCGGCAGGGATGTCAGAACGCTGAGAAAGCCGTATAGATCGGCGCAGAGCGTTTCGAAGCCAGCAAGCTTGTGCAGGGTCTGCTCATTCACATAAAGGCTTCGATTGATCTCGATCTGGAGCGCATGGCAAGCCATGGCGGGACGCCCGTAATGCTCGGTGATGAACCCGCCCGCATAAGGCTTGTTGTGCGCGACGGTGTAACCCAGGTCCTGAAGGAGATCGATGGCGGCCTGCGTCAGCCTTTCGCTGCATGACCGTCCGAAACGATCACCGACGATAAAGTCTGGACGCGATCCGACTTCGCCGGGCCGAACGCCTCCCGGCATCGAATGGCAGTCGATCAGCACGGCATAACCAAAACGCTGGCGCGTGGACTGAAGCAGCGCTTCAAGCGCCTGGTGATAAGGCTTGTAGAGATCTTCAATGCGATAAAATGCTTCGGCGAGCGGAATGCGTCCCGGATAGATCAGCTGTCCTTCGCCGACCAGACGCGGGACCGTGCCCAGCCCGCCTGCAACGCGCGCCGACTGGCTGTTGACGAAAGGCGGCAACGGCTCGGCGAACATGCGTGGATCGAGCTCGTAGGCCTCTCGATTTACATCCAGAAAAGCACGCGGAAAATGCGCCTTCAGCAAAGGTGCGCCGAGCCTGGTTGCCGAGGCAAAAAGCTCATCGACATAACAGTCTTCCGAATGGCGTATGCTGAGGGCATCGAGGCGCGAGGCTTCAACGAAGGCATGCGGATAATAGCGCCCGCTATGCGGTGAATTGAAGACAAACGGAATGCGTTGTTCCGCCGGAGCGCATATCTCGAAGGGCGGTATCAGACTAAAATCGCGCTCCAAACTCATTCTTCACCCGTTCTCGACCGGAACATACAGGCCAACCGAAAGCGGCCCACGTCAGTAGCGCGATAAATTACGCCAGACGAGCCATGCATGCAAATGGCAGAACAGCGAATCCTCCGACACCGGAATGGGTGCATATGCGGCAATCCTGTCACATTGAACAGCTTGTTGCCAAATACGCGCTATAACAATTAACATTTACGCGAGCATTCATTCCATATTTACCAAAGAAGCGTTTTCTACGGTGGATATTGAGTCGTTAAGGGTCGGCTTTAGAGCGATGAACACGACACAGAATTCGGACGGAACAATGAAGAGAATCCTTCTAGCTGAAGATGACAATGATATGCGCCGTTTCCTCGTCAAGGCGCTGGAAAAAGCCGGTTATCACGTGACGCACTTCGACAATGGCGCGAGTGCCTATGAAAGATTGCAGGAGGAGCCTTTTTCTCTTCTGCTGACCGACATTGTCATGCCGGAAATGGACGGCATCGAACTGGCGCGCCGTGCGACGGAAATCGATCCGGACCTGAAGATCATGTTCATTACGGGATTCGCCGCTGTCGCGCTCAACCCCGATTCGGACGCGCCGCGCGATGCAAAGGTGCTTTCGAAGCCGTTCCACCTGCGCGATCTGGTCAACGAAATCGAAAAAATGCTGATCGCCGCCTGAGGCGATCCTTGGTTTTGCGGCCCTTTGTTTTGTCATCAACAAAAAGACGAAAAAACTTCATAAAAGGGCATTGACGGGCGCGACGCGATATGGTGTATGCGCCACATCGAATGGGCGTGTAGCTCAGCGGGAGAGCACTACGTTGACATCGTAGGGGTCACAGGTTCAATCCCTGTCACGCCCACCATTCGATCTCTCAATCATTCCAGTAAGTTACGGCGAATGCGCCAGGCATCTGTCAGGCGCCCTGCATGCTATTCTGGTAGCGCATTTGTGAGAGCTGCCCCAGAAAAAACATCGAACGCGACGCCGTAGTTGTGGTTGCTCTGGCCACCACTTGTTTTGGTGACGGTAGCGGCGGGCGCTGTTCGCCCCTGTGCGTAAAGTTGCTGCTGGCGATCTTGTGAGCAGTACGCGTACTGGCCAAAACGCGCCATTATTCGCCTCACTGCACCCTGCGCATCAAGAGCGGCGAATTTCTTCGATTTGACGTTCTTACAAAGTGCGGAGCGGGCGTCCACCGGGCTTTCGGCGTCCTGCAGACGCGTCAGCAGCTCCGGGAAATTGTCGAGAAGAATGGAACGGTCGTCCAGCTAGCGGCGAAGTGGGTCTGGCCGATCGACAAGGCGGTTCGACTGAACCTGCGCCATAACTTCATCGGCAAGTGCGTTGTGAGCACATGGATCGTCGCTCGCCTCTCGAAACAACGCCTGCACGTCATTCAGACGCCATATGCGTGCCTGCATCGTTCATCCACGTACTGCCCATCAGTTCCTGATAGCGATTGGCAATACTGCAGGCCGATGCGGCTGATTGCGGGGCGTGGACATTTCACGCCTTTTAAAAATGCTTTGGTCGAGGCTCCCTGCACGGGAGCTTCGACCTCGGTATCATAAGAGACCGTGGGCCGGGATGCGGCCCAGATCAAATTTATTCGTCGGCGCAGCCGTCGGTTGCGGTTTTGCCAGCGAAGCGATCGGCGATCCAAGGCAGATAAAGCGGTTCCGCCGATGCTGGCGTGCTGAAATGGTCTTGCTCGCCGGGCAACTGGATGCGTGTGACATTACCGCCCAATTTGCACATCTGCTTCCGGTAGAGCTCACCCATGACAGGGGGAACAACCGTATCCTTTGTGCCCCAGTAAACAATGACAGGTGCAACCGGCTTGGTATTCGGAACGCTGGCGGCCAGCATGGCTTTCGCCCATGCCTCAGCATTGGTCGGCTTGCCTTTCAGCAGCGTGCTAAACTTGTCGCCAACTGCGTAGTTCAACGTATCAGAAGCCACATGGATACATTTGTTCGACATGACTTCATCGATGATCTTGGCACCTTCTTCCGTCAAAACGTCGGTGAGTTGCAGCTTGTCAGGAAACGCTGCCTGCGTTGCCCAGAGGTTCTGTGCAAGATGCGTAAAATCAAACACATTGACAGAGAAGCCCTTCGCCAGTCTTGTCAACAGGACTTCGCTTGCTTCTTCAGTTATCTCACCCTGAGGGGCAGCAACCGCGACATCCTGTGGTGCCATGGCGACAAATCCGAGCAGCTCGATACCGTCGAAAGCCGTGCCTGACTGATTGATGTATTCGCCGGAACTGGCCGCGGCAATAGTCGTTCCGCCGCCTTGCGACCAACCATAGATGACGGCCTTCTTGCCAGCGCCGACTTCCTTCATGTCGCCAGCGGCGCGAATGGCATTAATTACGTCACGTCCGTTGGTCGCAGCAACAGTATACTGGTGCTTGCCGCCGCCGCCCAAGCCCTGGTAATCCGTCGCAACCACGACGTAGCCAGCCTTGATAAAGGTCTCAATCGCCGGGACGCCATAATCCACGGAGGATGTGGTGCCGCCCACGGCGAAATACAGATTCAGCGGAACTGCCGGGTTGATCACTTGCGAGGGGCCACAATTCTGCGCTGTACCCGTCGTGCCGTGCGCCCAGGAAATCACCGGGCGGCCTTCCTTCGGAGCTTCACCGACGGGAGCGATCAGAAGGCCGGTCGAAATCGTCTTGCGATCATTGACATCAGAGGAAATGTAGGCAATGCGCCAGGCCTGAGCGCCCTCGACCGGCGTGGAGATCTTCTCTTTGCTGATAATCTGGCCAAGCTTGCCCTCCGGCTTCATCTGCATCACCGCTGCATAAAACGGGGGCACATCCGGTTCTGCAAAAGCAGTGGTCGGGGCATTGAATGCAATTAAAGCCGCGACTGAAAAACATATGGGCATATTCTTGAGAAGTTTTCTCATTTTATCTCCAAGCGAAACCGTAGAGTGAATCTTCTTGGGATAAAGAAGCACGAATTACTTTTTTGTCAAACCAAAAATAATAGTAAAGTTAATGCCATTTAAAGTATTATTAGAAGTCGCTTTAATAAAAATGCCGCTTAATCTCATGGAGAATCAGCAAGGATTTAGATGCCAACCCAAAGTTGCAGTCTTGCAAAAGGCCTTACCCGACACTTGCGAAGAAGGGGACATCCATCCCCCTTATAACGAAGCCTTCTAATCTTCACTGGTTCGGCGCGACACGCGCTTTAATGGCATTTGAGCGCTTTGCGGTAAAGCATGAAATCTGCGGCAGCCAGGGGTTTGGAAAACAACCACCCTTGTGCGAAGTTCACGCCGCGCTCCTTGAGAAATGCTGCCTGTTCTTCGGTTTCCACACCTTCTGCCACGGTGAGCAGCCCAAGTGAACGGGCGAGATCGATAATATGCAAAATGACAGCACTCGTTGCAGCCTGCTTTCCAATTGTATCGACGAATGACTTATCAATCTTGAGTGCATCCAGAGGCAGTCGCTGTAAATATTGCAGGCTGGAGTACCCGGTGCCGAAATCATCGATGGCGACGGAATGGCCTGCTTTGCGGGCCCTTTCGAGCGTATTGCTTGCAGAAGTGACGTCAAGAAAGCCTCGTTCGGTCGCTTCCAACCAGATTTGCTCCTTGTGAATGTCGGTTGCGGCCAGCTTTCCGGCGATCAGATCAATGATCCTTCCTGATTGAATATCCAACGAACACACATTGATCGCGATGTGTAGCGTACGATCGTCTGCAAGGACCGCCCCCAGGTCCGCAATCACCGCATCGACAACGAGATCGGTGATAGGAACGATCTGTCCAGTTTCCTCGGCAAGCGGTATGAACAGGTCAGGGGCGATCAGGGAGCCGTCCGGCCGCCTCCACCGAACCAGCGCTTCGGCGCCGACGCATACTCCTGTCGTCAGATCAACAATAGGCTGATAATGAACGAGAAATTCGCGTTTGGCGATTGCCAGATCCAGCTCTGCCCGGAGCGACAGGCGACGTTTCGAAAACCAGAAGACAACACCAAGCAAAAATAATGATAACAGCGCCCCGGCCGGCAAGAAAATAAAGAGTTCTTCCCACAGCCACGGAACGATCCTGGAGCGGGGGCCGAGGACTACCGCCGCCAGACCGTCACTTTCGGCAAAGCTCGCTAAAAAAGAGGCATAGGTTCCGCTTTTCCGGTTTCTCGCCGCCGCGACGACAAGGTCGGCAGCAGGACTATTGCGCGTGCTGATGATCTGGCCGTCTTCATTCAACAGGGCAATCGCAATATCGTCGTCAATAACCACGTCGATGAAATAGGAAGGCGTAATCAGCGCATTATAATTCCCCATCCCTATAGCCGTTGCCTGTTCGCCGAAACTGACGTCGGGGGTGACATGCAAACTTACGCGCAGGCCGTCGCGAGTGATGAAGTCGCTTTCAGAAGCCTTTATATCCCGTTCCGCTCGGCCCCATGACGTGCATTTCAAACGACCATTTTCGAAATAGCCGATTTCCTCCACGGCAGGAGTATTCACTGTCTGATTGCGCATCAAAGCGATATGTTCCGCGGAACAGGGAGGCAGCGCCGCATATTCCATGACTTCCATTACCTGGCGGGCATCCCGAAAAGCAGTCTTGGCGCGAAAAACCGCGCGCTCTGCAATTTGCGACAGGACGGCCAGCTCTTTCTGGCTCGCCAGGCGGTAAGAAACAAAACTCATCGCCGCCATCGAAGCCGCGGTTCCGAAAATGGCAAGCAAAAGGCCCGCAACGATCACGCGCTCTCGCCTTGATGACGTTATCGTATAAGCCATTTACTACCCTTTCCGCCGCAAGTGACGGTCGAATTCGATCTCGCGCGTAGAACCGAGAGCAGGCGCGCCCGGCTTGATGTAGTCAGTGCTGTTAAACTGCGTTCTGGCAGCCGTTCGGCCTCTCTGCACTCGACATCTGCCGGATACCTTTCCGTGATAAAATAACCAATCCAAAATCGGCGCCTTGATCCGCCTGGCCGAGGAAACAAAGCAGAAATATGCCGCAACAGACTAGTGAAGACTAAGTAAAGATTCTTAATTAGTGAATAAACAAAAATAACTATTAAATATTAGATATATGTAAAATAATACGCAGGCATAGTGCATGGATTACTTATGGTAAAATCCGGACAGATTTCTTATCCCGGCTTCGCCGTTTCGGATAACGCATAAAAACAAATAGATATTCGGTGATGGCGATGCCATTTAAACCGGGATCGTTCCGGCCTATGCAGAACTGAAAAAGCCGCCCCGGTGGGCGGCTTTTCAATTACAGCGAACTTTATTCGCCCCAGGGACCGTGGAAGTCGCCGTCCTTGTCGATACGCTTGAAGCCATGCGAGCCGAAGAAATCGCGCTGGCCCTGAATGAGATTGGCGGTTCCGAGCGCTTGCGTGAAGCTGTCGAAATAGCTGAGCGCCGAGCCTAGTGCAGGCAGAGGCAGACCAGCCAGCGCCGCCTTGGCGACGATCTGGCGAAGGCCGTTGGAAGCCTTGCTCATACGCTCGACAAAAGCAGGCGCGAGCAGCAGGTTACGGCTTTCGCTGTCTTCGAAGGCGTGGGCGATATCGTCCAGAAGCTGCGAACGAATGATGCAGCCTGCGCGCCAGATGCGGGCGGTTTCGGCAAGTGGAATATTCCAGCCATGCTCTTGTGAAGCAGCTTCCATCACCGCGAAGCCTTGTGCGTAAGCGGCGATCTTGCCCGCCAGCAGGCCTTGCTCCAGATCCGCAAGGAATTTTGCCTGATCGGAAATGTCGAGGCTGCGCTGGCCCGGATTGTAGGCCTTTGCGGCAAGCGCACGTGCCGCCTTCAGCGAGGACAGCGAGCGTGCGGCGACCGCTGCTTCGATCGCCGTTGCCGGAACGCCCAGCATCTGCGCCTCGATGGCTGCCCAGCGGCCCGTGCCCTTCTGGCCGGCTTCGTCGAGGATCATGTCGACCATCGCCTTGCCGGTTTCCGGATCGGTCGCCTTCAGTACCTTGGCGGTGATTTCGATCAGATAGGAATTAAGCGGACCCTGGTTCCACTTCTCGAACACATCGCCGATGGCCGGGGCCGACAGGCCAAGGCCGTCGCGCAGGATGCCGTAGATTTCGGCAATCATCTGCATGTCGGCATATTCGATGCCGTTATGGATCGTCTTGACGAAATGACCGGCGCCATCGGGGCCTACCAGCGCACAGCAAGGTTCGTCCTTGTATTTGGCGGCAGCGGCAAGCAGGATCGGCGCAATGCGCTCATAGGCTTCCTCGGTGCCGCCAACCATCATCGACGGGCCATGGCGGGCACCTTCCGCACCGCCGGAAACACCCATGCCGACAAAGGTCGGGTCGTTGGGACCAAGCGCCTTCAGGCGGCGCACCGTATCGCGGTAATCGGAATTACCGGCGTCGATCATGATGTCGCCCTTCTCAAGATAGGCCTTGAGGCGGGTAGTTTCGGCATCAACGGGAGCGCCTGCCTTGATGAGGAAGATGATCGGGCGCGGCTTGCGGATATTGGCCGCGAGGTCCTCGAAAGTGGGGCAGGGAATGATCTTGTCGCGCAGCGGGCCAGCTTTTTCGAGGAAGGCTTTCAGCACAGGCTCATCACGGTCGTAGACGGCTACCGTGTAGCCTTTCTCGGCTATGTTCAGCGCCAGGTTGGAGCCCATGACGCCAAGGCCGACCATTCCGATATCTGCTTTTTCCATTTTGTGCCCTTCGCAAATGCAACCGACCGGCCGTCGTCTAGACACATGCAAACATCGAACGCCGACAAGCCGAACCGATAAGAATAGGCCGCAGCCGGATTTCGGCAGCAGCGCATGTCAATCTGTATCCTATTGTGGGATGATCTAGGGCATATGACGCAAAGTTGATAGACCTCCCATGGCGAAAATCACCGGTTTTGCCTGCATAACAGCATTGTTAAATCGGTTAGCTCGCCCCAAAACCCTGTCTTCCGCACACTTCACACCCGTTCCAGCTTGCGATGCGGCAACGGCGGCAATTCGATAGCGATCGCATCATTCGCCTTCACCGTGCCGCCTGCGAGCACGATGGTCATGATGCCGGACTTGCGGACAAGTTCACCATCGGGCGTGCGATCCAGCACGGCGTCGAGAAGCCCGGTCTGGAAATTCTCTATCTGGGCGCAGGGGTTGCGCAGGCCCGTTGTTTCCAGAACAACCGCGTCGCCGATCCTGATCAGAGCGCCTTGCGGCAAGCCCAGAAGATCGACGCCGCGCGTGGTGATGTTCTCGCCAAGATCAGCGGGCGCGACGTCAAAGCCCTTTTCCGCCAACTCGTCGAAAAGCTCGGCATGAATGAGATGCACCTGTCGCAGATTGGGTTGCGTGGAATCGGCCCGCACGCGTGAACGGTGCTTCACCGTTGCGCCTTGATGTGCATCGCCTTCGACGCCAAGCCCGGTGACGATGCGGATTTCCGGCACGAGCTGCTTTGAAAAGCGATGCTCGCCATCCCGCGCCACGGCCACGACAAATCCGCTCATCACATCCACCTCATGAAATAGTCCTGACAGGACAAAGAAACTTCGTTAGCCGCATTACATGGGCTATATAGCACCTGTATGAAGCTGCGGGGCAAGCACGTGAATCAGGACAGGCAGGAACTGAAGGACTTTCGCTGGGGCATATGGGGCACGGGCACGATAGCCAACGCCTTTGCCGAGGATATTCAGGCAAGCACCGGGATGCGTGTCACCGCTGTCTGCTCGCGCGCAGCGGAGACCGCCGAAGCTTTCCGTCGGCGCATTGGCGCTGGCAAGGCGTTCAGTGATTCAGGCGCGTTTCTTGCCCATCCGGATATCGATGCGGTCTATATAGCGACCCCGAGCGCGATGCATGTGCTGCAGGCCATGCAGGCAATCGCGGCAGGCAAGCCATGCCTGATCGAAAAGCCGCTTTCGCTCGATGCCGCTGGTGCCCGGCAGATCGAAGCCGCGGCAAAGGCAAAGAACGTCTTCGCCATGGAGGCGATGTGGAGCCGCTTTCTGCCAGCGATCCGCGCCGCCAAGAAGCATATCGACAGCGGTCGCATCGGCGCGGTGACGCGTATCGAAGCCGATCTCTCCTATATCCGTGCCTATGATCCGCAAAGCCGCTTCTTCAGTCCGGAACTTGGCGGTGGCGCGGCATTCGATCTCGGCGTCTATCCGGTTTCGCTGGCACTGTATTTCCTGGGCCGGCCGGATCATGTCGATGGTCGCTGGCAACGCGCCAAAAGCGGTGTGGATATGCGCGCGGAGTTCCAGCTTGGCTGGCCGGAGGCTAAAGCCAGCCTCTCTTGCGGCTTCGACCGCGACGGTGAGAACCGCATGTTGATCGAGGGGACCAAAGGCACGATCCTGATCCATGCGCCATTTCTGAAAGCCCAGAGGCTGACGCTGTTTTCGGCTTTCGCAGCACGGTCATCGCTCGGGCCGAATGGCGGCAAAGGCTTTATCGGCAAGGTCATGAACCGCCTGCCGCTGCCGGGCCGCACGATTGAGACATATGCCTTTTCCGGCAACGGATTGCAGTTTCAGGCCGAAGCGGTCCGCGATGCGGTGCGCGGCGGGCAAATATCGAGTGCAATCATGCCGCTCGACCAAAGCGCCGCCGTTGCGGATATTGTCCGCAAGGTGCTGTCGAAGGGTTAGAAGCGCACCCCGAAAAGTGTGAAACGATTTCCGGAGTAAGATGCGCGCTAAGACAAATTTTTAGAGAGACGAGCTGATGCAATCAGATCGCTTCTCTAAAAACTGCTTCTCATCCTATAAGGCTGTGCATTCTCGCCAGCATTGTTCAAGGCAAGCGCGATTTCGGTGATATGCAGCGCCACATCGCCGGAAAAGAACGCTCTGTCGCCCGTCCGGATGGCGCGGGCCTGATCGGCGATGCCGCGCACGAAATCGATCTGCGAAGGATACATGGGCAGCGACCGCTTGTCGGCCTTGGGATAGGACAGTTTCGTGCCGACAGTTGGTTTCCATGCGAGAAACTTGCCGACGCGCATTTCGAGAATGCCGAACAGGCGCGCCAGAAAACGGCGCTTTTCCTCCGTGCGCTCAAGACGGACAGAAGAGCGATTATCCCACAGATCGTCCACCACAATCGAACCCTTGTCGGCAACGATCGTCAGGCTGCGGTCCTTCGGCATCGCAAGTCCTGACGTAAGGCGCGCCACCAGTCCCGACTTGAAAACAAGACAGCCGACCGAAAAATCAGGCGCCATGTGCAGATGTTCTGTTCCCGGCCCCTTGTCCGGAAAGGTTATGGCGGAAAATGCCGAGACGCGCTCGACCGGGCCGAACAGCGACACCAGCCATGATAGCGCATAGCCTGCATGTTCCAGCGTGCAGCCGATCTCGAACTCGTGCAGGCCCGGCCATGGCGCGCCCGACTGCGAGCGCCAGGTCGACCATTTGTCACGAAACACCGGCCCGTCTTCCATTTCGGCATAGACAAGACGCGGCATGCCAATGCCGTTGATTACGCTTGCCACCAGACGATAGGCCTCGCTGAGGCCATTGGCCGGAGCCGCCGCGAGAGTGAGACCCGATTGCCGCGCAAAAGCGACCAGCGCTTCCGCATCCTCATAATTCATTGCCAGCGGCTTTTCGGAATAGACGTGCTTTCCCGCGACAAGCGCTGCGTGGGATATTTCAAAATGGCTTTCGGGCGTGGTCAGGTTGACGACGATCTCCACGTCAGGATCGGCGAGCACAGCTTCAAAACTGTCATACGCACTGACCGAATAATGTGCGCAGAATGCCTTCAGCCGCTCGGGCGAGCGATCATAGGCGCCGCGCAGCTTCAGTTCGGGATAATTGCGCAGCGTGGTCATGTAGTAGTCGGCAACAAACCCGGTCCCGACGATTGCGATATTCATGAAGTGGCTCCGGTTAAAAGCATTTCCAGCAAAAGTGCGAAGCGGTTTTGCGTTGGATAATGCGTGCAAACAATGAGATAGAGCGGTTCTAAAATTCTGTTTTAACTGGAGCCGCTGTATCGTTTCGGGATGATGATTTTCGCGGTCAGCCTGAGGCCGAAGATCGCAAAGATGAGCGTGAGCCAGACCGGGTCCATCCGGCGGAAGAAAAAGCTTTCCAGCATGGCATTCAACGTCCCGAAGAACACGATCATCAGGAAAAAATCGGCAAGCAGCAGATTTTCGCGCACCGGACGGCACCGCATATAATTGACCAGCGGCATGACGATGATGACAAAAATGGCGCAGACCAATGCCGGAATGCCCATCGATAGCGCAATATCGAGATAACCATTGTGCCCGTGCACGATGCCGCGCACATCCCAGTCCAGATAGTAGGGATTGGCAGCTTGCTTCGCTATCGGTGTGCCCCAGAAGCTTTCATAGCCAAAGCCGGTCCATGGCCGGTGGGAGAGCGCCTCCACCGCAAAGGCCCAGATGGAAGTGCGCCCGGTAAAAGTCGGGTCGACATTGAGTTGCAGAACGAGCTGGTGCATCGGTTCGAACAGGACCGTGCCGAAGGTAAACAGCGCAAGCAGAAACTGGATCGTGAAGACTGCTACCGGCGCAAGGAAGCGGAGGCCGAAAATGCCGGGGCCGATTACCAATAGCATGGCCAGCGGCACCAGTGCCGCCGTCGTCTTCGAGCCGGTCTGCGCAACGAAGATCAAGGCAGAAACAGCAATCAGGAATCCGCTCACGCGCCAGCCGCGCCGCCACAGATAGACACCGGCGAAGGCCAGGGCCGCCATGACCGGCCCGGCAATATTCTTGTGCGTGAAGACGCCGCGCCAGAGATAGGCGTTCTGCGGTTCCAGCGCGTCGGCGCCGTGGGTGCCGAGATTTGGCAGAAGCACGACGCCTGCATAGGAAATAACAATGACGATTGACGCCACCGTGACCAGCATCGCCGAATAGGCGTCGCCATCCTGCGGCAGGCTCAAAACGGCAACGACCGTCAGGATGCCGATCATCGTCAGCAATACGCCACGTATCGCCGTCGCTGGATCGGGGCTTGCGAAAACCGATGCCAACAGGAAGGCAAACATCAGCAGCCAGCCGGGGCTGACGATTTTGACTACCTTCTTCGGATCGGCAAACATCGCAAGCGACAGCAGCGCCACGGCACCGAGACAGCCGAAACCGAGCTGATTGATGGCATCGCCGCCGCCTGACGTGTCCCCGCTTGCCGCCGCGTTCAGCGGATTGAAGGGACGGAAGGAAATCAGCAGAATGCAGAATGTTATCGTGGCGATAACAAGCGCAATCGTGCGGACTGTAGCCCGCACGTTCGTTTGCGCCGCAACATCGGAACGTGCGTCAGTTCTTGTCCGGGTTGCGATATTGCTCATTCAGATATCCAAAATGGGCCATGACGCGGCCCAGCCCGATATGGAGGAAATAGGTCCCGACCGGCACGAAGCGCGCCGCGATGCCACGCCGGAGGGCCTTGATCGGAGAATACCCCAGAAGAGCAAGACTTTTCAAAAAAACGCGCACTTGACCGAAAGGCTCGTCCTTGCGCTGGCGCTGTTCGATCAGTGTCGACAGAACGCCGTTGCGCAGGCCGCGCGCCGTGATCCAGTCCTTTTCCAGCCGCCGCGCCGGAATGGTTTCGCGGACGATGCCTTCATTGCACCAGGCAATATTGAAGCCCTTGGCCCGCGAGCGATTGATGAAATCCGAATCGCCGCCGCCGGTGAAGTTGAACTTCAGGTCCATGAACGGATAGCCGATGGCTTCCAGCACCGGGCGGGCAATCAACAGATTGCCGGACGAATAAATGATCGGAACCGGGCCCGTCTTGTTGTAATGCGGCAGGAAGACCGGATGTTTTGCCCATTTTTCCGAACCCGGCTTTTCGAAGATCGGATGTTGGGGGCCGCCAACGAGGCTCGCATTATAGCGCTCGGCGGTCGCCACCATGTTTTCGATCCAGGCCGGATCGGCCAGTTCGTCGTCGTCGATGACGATGACATATTTGAAGTTCGGGAAATAGGTCGTCGCCGTCAGCCAGCCCGCATTATATGCGTTGCAGTTGCCGCGATGGGATTCAACGATCAGCATGCCGGTATATTTCCCGGCCTCGAACTGCGGTGCCGCAACCTTGGCCCCTTCGCGGTCCTCCGCTTCGTTCTCGATCACCACCACCGCGAAGCGGCGGTTCGTGACTTGAGCGTTCAGCGTGTCGAGCGTACGGATGACATGCTCCGGACGGCGAAATGTTGGCAGGGTCACAACCACCTCGACTTCATCAAAACGAAGTCCAGGCGTTTTAGCGATTACTTGTATATGATCCGGTAATACAGACATTATCCCGCCCAATATTTAATTGCCCATGTTTTCAATCGGCCTATTCAAAAAGAATTAAAGAAAAGTTCACCGCGTGGTTGTAAGCACGGCCCGAAACTATCATAGAGAACACCGATCCGTGATACTCAGGAGCTGTCTTGCCGTCCCCACACCTTGTTTTCGTAACATCGATTGTTCCACATGGAATCCCGACTACCGGCTATGAAGTGGCGAATGCCGCCGTCGTTGATGGGCTGCGGCGTTCGGGTGCGAAGGTGACCGTGCTTGGCTTCACATGGCCGGGCGTGCAAGCCGATGCGGCGGATACGGTCGTGCTGGGCGAAGTCGAAGTGCGAACCGAAGGCGCAGGCATAAAGCGCAAGATCGGCTGGGTGGTGAAATCCTTCCTGACCGGCCTGACTGTTTCCTCGGCGAAGTTGCGGGTGATCCCGGCACAGAAACTGCGTCAGGCCATCGCACAGATTGGCCCTTTCGATGCCTATGTGCTGAATGGCGTTACTCTTCCCGGCGCGTTTGAAGATATTTTCAACGACAAGCCGTCGCTGTTCGTGGCGCATAATGTGGAATATCGCTCGGCGGAGGAAAACGCCGCCGACGCCGGAAGCTTCATCCAGAAATTCCTGTTCGCGCGCGAGGCCCGCATTTTGAAAGGGCTGGAAAGCCGCCTCAGCGGAAAGGCGCGTTTCGTCTTCACCTTCGCCGAAGATGATGGTCCTGCGCTGGGCCTCGGTCCTGACCGGTTCGCGACCATGCCGCTCATCACGCCCGGCGGCGCGCAAGCGGCACAGCAGCGCCCGGTCAAATACGACCTTGCTCTGATCGGCACATGGACATGGCATCCGAACAGAATCGGGCTCGAATGGTTTCTCTGCGAAGTGAAGCCGCATCTCCCCGGCGATATTTCCATCGCGATTGCAGGCAACACACCCGCCGACTTGATCGCTACGTGGTCCAGTGCAGGGACGAGCGTCAATTTCATCGGCAAGGTGCCGGACTCTACCGAATTTGTGGAAAGCGGCGCACTCGTGCCGCTTATCAGCCGGGCGGGGACCGGCGTACAGCTGAAAACTATTGAAACATTCGAGCTTGGCATGCCAAGCGTCGCCACGACGCATTCCGTGCGCGGCATCGATCATATTCCAGGCAACTGCACCGTTGCCGACGATCCACGGGCATTTGCCGCGGCAATCGTCGAACGGATCGAAAAGTTAAGATCGGGGGATCGCCAGAGACTGGATGGCAAGGCCTTCACGAGGTCACAAATCGAAGGCATGGACCGCGCGGTTTCCCGCGGTCTGCAAGCTCTTCGCGGCGAAAAAAGAACGACGGACCAGGCATGATGCATACCGAAAATGTAACCTACCGGAATATCCTCGGCGTGAAGGTCGCCTGTTTTGATTGGGATAGCGCCTTCGCCTTCTTCGAGAACCGCATCAATGAAGGCCGGTTCATGAAGCAAGGCTGGCTCAACGCCAACAATTCCAACATTGCGGATGAGAACCCGGATTATAGCGCCGCGTTGCAGGATTTTCTGATTCTGCCTGACGGGGTGGGCGTCGATATCGCCAGCAAGGTCGCCTATGGCAGCAAATTTCCGGCCAATCTCAACGGGACGGATTTCGTTCCGGGGCTTTTGCAGCATATGAAGCGCCCGCTGAAGGTTGCGCTTCTCGGCGGCGGTCCGGGCGTCGCTGCCGATGCCGCGCAGCTTTTCATGCAGCAGATCCCGCATCACGAATATCGCGTCATTTCCGATGGCTTCTTCAAGCCCGCCGACCTCGACGGCATTCTGGCGCAATTGAAGGATTTCCATCCCGATATATTGCTCGTCGCCATGGGCGTTCCGCGTCAGGAACTCTTCATCGACAAGCATATCACGGCCGAACATTGCACGGTGGCCAGCGCAGTCGGGGCGCTGTTCGACCTGCACACGGGCCGGGTGCAGCGCGCGCCGCACTGGGTGCGCAAAATCCAGATGGAGTGGGCGCACCGGCTGTTGCAGGAACCGCGGCGACTCGCGAAACGCTATCTCATCGGCAATCCCGTATTTCTGTCGCGCGTCGCCAAAGGCTGGATGAAGGGAGAACCTCGGTGAGAACCGCAATCGTTACAGCCAGTTGGGATCAGGATTTCGAGCGCTGCAAGCTGCTTTGCGAAACCATAGACAAATATGTCAGCGGTTTCACAAAGCACTACATCCTCGTGGACAGCAAGGATGTTGCCCTGTTTCGCAAGCTTGAAAGTGCGCAGCGCGTCATCATTGATGAACGCGATCTTCTCCCCTCATGGCTGCATGCCTTCTGGGACCCAACCTATCTGTGGCGCAGGCGGGTCTGGCTTTCGCTTCGGACCAAGCCGCTGCGCGGCTGGCATGTGCAGCAGTTGCGCCGGATCGCGCTTGCCGCCGCCGTGGAGGAAGACGGATTTCTCTATACGGATTCCGACACGGCTTTTCTGCGTCCCTTCGATTGCAGCACGCTCTGGCACGGCGAAAAGCTTCGGCTTTTCGTGCGTCCCAATGCGCTCGCCAATCCCGAATGGCCGGAGCATCCGGTCTGGGCGACCAATGCAGCGAAACTACTCGGTATCGAGAACGGCAAGAGCGGGCTCAATGACTATATCGGCCAGCTTGTTTCATGGCGGCGCGACAGCGTGATTTCGATGTGCGATCGGATCGAAGCCCATACCGGACAGCATTGGGTGGCGGCCCTTGGCAATATAAGGCGTTTTTCCGAATGCTTCATCTATGGCCGCTATGTCGATGACGTGCTGCAAGGCTCGGGCCATTACAGCGACACACATGATCTCTGCCGGATGCAATGGTTCGCCCCGCCACCGAGCGAAGAGGAATTCCGCACCTTTATCGCCGAAATGGAGCCGCATCAGGTTGCCATCGGCATGCAGTCCTTTCTCGGCCTTTCGGTCGATGACATCCGGCGCATTATCGGAGCCTGAACCTCAAATTCGTTTAGCTGGCAAACGGATGCTCCTATAGGTGAAAACCAGCGACAGCAGATAAAGGCCGCCAAACACGATATTCAGTCCCAGAATCCAATCGTGATTGTCGGCATAGTTCACTAGCAGCAGCCAGACGAGAAATGCCTTGGCGGTGGTCATCAGCACCATGCTCAATGTCCTGAGACCGGTCTGGCCGCGCGCATACAGAATTTCGGTCTGGTATTCTATGAGGTTGCGGAAACCCGGTACAAGCAGAACCAGCGGCAGCAGCCCGACAATCGGCGCAACGCTCGATCCGAGCGCATTCGGGAAGACTTGCAGGAAGACAACCATCGCGCCGAGACCTGCCACCGAGACGGCAAAGACCGCAAACTCCAGTCCGGCGCGGATGCGCAAAGAGGACAACATGTCCGGCGCGCGCATGAGCTTTTGCACCAGCATCATGTTGAAGGACCGCACCGGCAAGGCCGTCAGGTCCACAAGGCGCATGATGATCGCGTAAAGCCCTGCCGTTGCAGGCCCGCCGATAGTCAGCACGAGAAGCTTGTCCAGCTCGGCCTGAATATAGAAGAGCAGTTCGGCCCCCATCACGGCAATCGCATCGGAAAGCCGCCGCATATAAAGCGCCGGTTTGAAGCGGAGCCGGATCGG
Source organism: Hyphomicrobiales bacterium (assembly GCA_900473915.1). Lineage (GTDB taxonomy): Bacteria > Pseudomonadota > Alphaproteobacteria > Rhizobiales > Rhizobiaceae > Brucella. The sequence continues at coordinate 284,206 of UCNG01000006.1, forward strand.
CGGGTAGAATTTCAGCGCGGCCAGCAGCGCCACGCCATTGGCCGCCACATACCACCATGCCCAATGAGCGATATCGTGAGTGCTTGCCAGCCACATGAACAGAACGGCAGCGATGGCCCGCATGGCCGTACCGAAAATCACCAGTCCCGCCGATATGCCGAAGCGGCGCAGGCCATTGTTGACGATGATGACGATTTCCGTCGAACGCCACAGCAGGGCCTCGGCAAACACCACCAGGGCAAAGGGCAGGAAGGAAATGTCGCGGCTGAAAAAGACGAAATAAACCAGCCAGGATGCGAGCGCGAAAAGCGGCAAGGAAACCAGAATGGCGACCAGAAAACCCGCCGTATAGGCGCCGAGCAGGCGCGGCTTCACGGTCGATATGCGGTAAAGCGGCGAACTGAACCCCAGGGAAACGATGCGCGACAGCACTACCCCGGTACCCGATGCAGTGGCAAATATACCGAAATCACCCGTCGGCAGCGTATTGGCAAGTGCGATGAAATAGACGAGTGAAACCACCAGCCTGCCAGCGGAGCCGGAAAACAGGGACAGGTAATCGCGCACCATTCCGGCATTATTGCCCGACAGTTTCCGCAGCGCTTTCGCTATCAACAGGGAGCCTCATCTATCGTGATCTGATGTGCGTTCGACCCTTTGGAACGGGAAGCGCAGCAAGGAGATTTAGCTAAAAAGACTTAAACTCTTCTTTGCAAGCGTAAAGAGAAAACAAGCAAAAGCTAAAATAGTCGAGTTGAGCATTTTGCGGTTGAGGGCGGCGTTATTTTAACTTTTTGTTTTCTATAAAAAATTACATTCGGCCATCAGGTTTGGGGCGGGCGGATTCCGGTTTGGCATGCGCAAGCTCCGGTTTATGGATTTCATAGCAGCGGTTGATACCGGAAACGGTGGAGGCGGCTACAGATACGGACGAATTCGACAATGAGCGATCACGAGGAGCGCAGAAAGGCGGGAGGTGAAAAACCTCTTCTCGCATTTTCCGATATGCGCCCAACCGGTCGCCCGGCTGTTCGTGAGGCCAGCGAAGCGGCACCGCCATGGACACCACCCGCGACATCAGATGAACGCGCCGCGTTCTTTCATCAACACGATCATGATCCGCAAGAAACGCCGGAACCCGTTATCGAGGAAGAGCCGGACGATGCGGATGTGATCGAGTTGCAAAAACGCGTCGCACTGATCGAAGCGGAGCTGGAGCGCAAGGTTCAGGAACGCCAACGTCGCAAAATTGCAGTCGAGACTGACACTCCAACCCTTGAGCCGATCCGTGAAACGGTTCGGCGCGAGCCTCCCGTCGCCGACCGCTCGTCACCCGACACTGAATGGAAACCGCTGATCGATCCGCGCATTGCCATCGATGTGGTGCGGGGATCGCGCAGGCTCCTGCTGGTCACTACCGTATTGGGCGGTGTGGTTGCCGCGCTCTATGCATTGTCGCTGCCGCAGATGTATGTCGCTTCGACCGATATTCTGGTCGATCCACGCAATATCAAGACAGTTGGAGACGAACTGACGCCGGGGCAGCTTCCGACCGATGCGTCGCTTGCCGTTGCGGAAAGCCAGGCTCGCATTATCGATTCCAGCAGCGTGCTGCTGAAGGTGATCGACAAGACGGACCTGACAAAGGATCCTGAATTCAACGGCACTCTGGTTCCGACCGGCATCGCCGGGCTGGTTGCGCAGATCAGGGAAATCTTGTCGCCCAAAAAGGCGAGCGACAGCCAGACGCTGCAAACCCGCGTGCTCTATAACCTGCACAAGAGCATCGCCATTGGCCGCGATGCCAAGACCTTCATCTATTCGATCTCGGTGAAAACCCGCGATCCGCAGAAATCGGCCTCGCTTGCGAACACGATCAGTTCCGTTTTCCAGAGCGAGCTTGCATCGCTGCAATCGGACGCCGCACGGCGCACCTCGGACGAACTGTCGAACCGGCTTGCCGATATGCGCGCCAGTGTCGAACAGGCGGAGCGCGCAGCAGCTGATTTCCGCGCCTCGCACGATCTCGTCAATGTCGACGGCAAACTGATCAGCGACAACGACCTGACGCGGCTCAATGACCAGCTGACCAACCAGCGCGCCGAAACCATGCGGCTTCAGGCCCGGGTGCAGGTGCTGAGCAACGCCACCTCCGACAGCGTGGTGGCCGGGACTTTGCCGGAAGATTTGCGATCCAACACGCTGACGGCGCTGCGGGCGCAATATGCGCAGGCGCGCCAGACGGCAAGCGGCTTGTCCACCCAGCTCGGCCCCCGTCACCCGGCGCTCATTCAGGCCCAGTCGCAGGCAGGCACGGTGCTGAACGATATCGATGCCGAACTGCGGCGCATCCGCTCCTCGCTGCAAGTCGAGGTGGCCCGGTCCGCTCAGCAGGAAAAGGACCTGACCGCCCGTCTGGCCCAGCTCAAGTCACAGCAGGCGAACAATAGCGGCGATCTGGTGAAATTGCGTGAGCTTGAGCGCGAAGCCACGGCGCGCCGCTCCGTCTACGAAGCCTTCCTCCTGCGCTCGCGCGAGACAAACGAACAGGAAGGGCTGAATACGGCCAATGTCAGGGTTCTTTCGGAAGCCCGCCCGCCGCTCGATCCGGCCAGCACGTCGCGCAAGCTGATCGTCATCGCGGGGCTGATTGCAGGCTTCCTCGCGGGCCTTGCGATCACAGCCGTCCGCAATTTCGGACGGCTGCTGCGCCTGGCTTAATTTACGCAGACTGGCGTGCGGGTGCCTCGACACGCGGCACCTTGCGTCCGCTGGCGCGCAAGACGCCACGCGCGCCGTCCAGGTGGCCGGGTTTCAGCTCAAGCGCCAGAAACCGACGTTTTTCATAGGGGCCGGGCATGGCAAGATCGCCGGTCTTTTCAGCGGTGAAGCCGAAGCGCCCGTAATATTCCGGATCGCCGACAAGCAGGATCGCGCCATGGCCAAGGCGTCTGGCCTCATCAATCGCATGACGCATCAACGCCGAACCGATGCCGCAACCGGCGGCAGAAGGATCGACGGCCAGCGGACCGAGCAGCAAGGCGGATACGGGAAAGCCAAAGGCATCGAGACCGGCATGGACATCCCACAGCCGCACGGTGCCTGTGAGTGCTCCGTCCTCACCCAGCGCGGCAAAAGCCAGCCCTGCCGCTGGCAGGCGACCGCGACGCAGCTTTTCCGAAGATTTGCGGCGGCGGCCTTCGCCCATCGCGCGATCAAGCAGCGCTTCGCGCGCCAGAACATGCTCCAGCGCCTCGCCGGCAACTGTGACAGCCGGGGCGACAACGGTTGTGATATTTTCCTGAATTTCCAGAGTTGCGTTCATCACATCTATCCCCGCAAAGCGGCAGCAGCATACCCATCCAGTGCCTTGCGGCACTGAACGAATTGAGAGGATCATTAGGTTTAAGACCTATTGATCAGATGACGTAGGATCGGAGCGGTTCGAAGCCGTTGAACGCCACCGCCGAATAGGTGGTGGTGTATGCGCCCGTGCCTTCGATGAGGATCTCATCACCGATGGTCAGCGAGACCGGCAGCGGGTACGGCGTCTTTTCATAAAGCACGTCCGCACTGTCGCAGGTCGGGCCAGCCAGTACGCATGGTTCGGTTTCGCTGCCGTCATGCGGGGTCACGATCTGATAGCGGATCGCCTCGTCCATGGTTTCGGCGAGGCCGCCGAACTTGCCAATGTCGAGATAGACCCAGCGCACATTGTCGTTGTCCGCCTTGCGGGAGACCAGAACCACTTCGGTCTTGATCACGCCTGCATTGCCGACCATGCCGCGGCCCGGTTCGATGATGGTTTCCGGGATGCGGTTGCCGAAATGCTTGGACAGCGCGTCGAAGATCGCCATGCCATAGGCCTGCGCGGTCGGCACGTCCTTGAGGTAACGGGTCGGGAAACCGCCGCCCATGTTGACCATGCGCAGAACGATGCCTTCATCGGCAAGGGTGCGGAACACCTTGGCCGCATCGCCGAGCGCGCGATCCCATGCGGTGAGGTCCGTCTGCTGCGAGCCGACGTGGAACGACACACCATAGGAATCGAGGCCGAGCGACTTTGCATGGCGTAGAACGTCGATGGCCATCGCAGGCACGCAGCCGAACTTGCGCGACAGCGGCCATTCGGCGCCTTCACCGTCGGTCAGCACACGGCAGAACACGCGGCTGCCGGGAGCGGCGCGCGCAACCTTTTCCACTTCTTCCACGCAATCGACCGCATAAAGGCGAATGCCCAGCTCGAAAGCGCGCGCAATATCGCGCTCCTTCTTGATGGTGTTGCCATAGGAGATGCGGCTTGGCGTGGCGCCAGCTTCCAGCGCCATTTCAATCTCGGCAACCGAAGCGGTGTCGAAGCATGAGCCGAGCGAAGCGAGCAGGCGCAGGATTTCCGGCGCGGGATTCGCCTTCACGGCATAGAAGATACGCGAGTAAGGCAGGGCCTTCTCGAAGCTCTCATAGTTGTCGCGCACGACGTCGGTGTCAACGACGAGGCAAGGGCCGTCCGGACGGCGGGTGTTGAGGAAGTCGATGATACGCTGCGTTGCCATGGTCGTTCTCCCGCACGGCTTGATCTTGCCGTATTCTAAGGGACAAAGTGTGCATGAACGCATCCGCGGTGAGAACAGCCTTTGGAGATGCTGGTATCACGCGAAAACTCATGCGGCGATGGAACAACGCTCAATTCGCGTTACTCCGCTTTGTCTGCCTTGGATTGGAATTGGAGAACCGCATCCGCACTTCTGGCAATGAAGGTGTGCCTCTTCAGTAATTTCAGCTTTTGGACAGCCGAAAGACACTAGAAAGGCCCGCACCGTCGTTGCTTCAAGATGTCCTCGATCTGGCGGTTGGCCAACAGATCGACTGGAGCGGTTAGGTCCAGGTACCGTACCGAATTCCTCACCATTCGAGGATCGGCGGACACCCACAGGCACGTGCGACTTTGGGCAACCGCGATATAAGTCCAAAGTCGTGTCCATTCAATGACAAAAACTTCTCTGGATGAATTTATTTTTGGCAGGATCACATTGAACGGCATGCTTGCCATTGTTCAATATTAGTGAAACATTCTTCGCTTGGACCCGCTTTGAAAGAGGGTAAACATCCCGTTAATTGCTGCATGTTGTGAACAATGGCCCGCTTCGATCCCTTCAATGCCATCATTGCAAAAGCTGAAAAGCCGCCTGTTCACGCTTCGACTGGGCCGCTTGAAGGCGAGAGGCTCGCCGTAAAAGACATTTATGATGTCGCAGGAATGGTGACCGGATGCGGGAATCCGCAGATTCAAGCCGAATCACCTCGCGCCGAAAGATCGGCTCCGGTGGTGGAAAAGCTTCTCGCCGCCGGGGCGGAATTTGTCGGCAAGGCGCAGACCGACGAACTTGCCTTCTCGCTGATGGGGCAGAATTCGCATTTCCCTTACCCCGTCAATCCGGCAGCGCCGGACCGCGTGACGGGCGGCTCATCGTCCGGTTCGGCGGCGGCTGTGGCAGGCAAGCTCGCCGACATTGCGCTCGGATCCGACACCGGCGGTTCCATTCGCGCTCCTGCAAGCTTCTGCGGTCTTGTCGGCCTGCGCGCCACCCATGGCCGTATCCCGCTCGAAGGGATCATGCCGCTTGCGCCCTCGCTCGATACGATCGGATGGTTTGCGCGCGACATAGAGCTTTACGACCGTGTCGGCGCGATCCTGCTTGGCGACGACGCCGGCGAATTCCGGCTGACGAAGCTTCTTTACATGCCGGTTCTGGAACAGCTTCTGCTGGGCGAGGCCGAGACGGATGCCTATCGCGCCATGTTTGCCGAAGTGCGCCCACACTTCGCGAGCCTCAAGGCGGCGAGCCAGCCGACGCTTTCGATAGATGAACTCTATCTGGTCTTCCGCCATATTCAGGGTGCGGAAGCCTGGGCGACGCATGGCGGCTGGATTTCTTCCGGTGATCGCAAGCTCGGCCCTGGCGTCGCGGACCGTTTTGCCTTCGGCGCGGAAATCGCCGCTGATCTCGTTGCCAGCCAGCGTGCGCGCCGGGCGCAATTCACGCAGGAACTTGAAAAGATCATCGGGAATGACGCCGTGCTGGCGCTGCCGACCGTACCGGGTGCGGCTCCGCTCGCAAAAGAACCTTTCGAGACCTTGCAGGCCTATCGCGAGCAGGCACTGCGCCTGCTGTGCCTTTCGGTGCTTTCCGGCCTGCCGCAAATCACATTACCCTTGGGGCAGGTGCAGGGCGCACCTTTCGGCATTTCTTTCATAGGACCACGCGGCAGCGACCGGGCGCTGATCGCACTGGCCAGAAACATTATCGGGAAGCGGGGCTAAACCATGGACACCCTCACACGTATGCGCGCCTTCATCGACGTGGTCGAGGCGGAAGGATTTTCCGCCGCAGCGCGAAAAATCGGGCGTTCCAAGGCACTCCTGTCCAAATATGTGCGCGAATTGGAGGATGAGCTTGGCGCGCGCCTTCTCAACCGCACCACGCGACAATTCTCGCTGACCGAGGCCGGGCATACCTATTATCACCGCGCGGTCGAAATCATTCGCGAGATCGACGCGCTGCAAGACGCTGTCAGCGAAACCAGTTCCGATGCGCGCGGCCGCATCAAGCTGTCGGCCCCGCGCACTTTTGCCGATGCCGTCATCGGCCAGTCGCTCATCGATTTCTGCCTTGCCCACCCGGAAATCGTGCTCGACGTGCGGCTGGACGACCGTTTTGTCGATCTGGTGGAAGAAGGCTTCGACCTCGCGATCCGCATCACCCGCTTGCAGGATTCTTCCCTCATTGCAAAGAGACTATCGCCGTTCCATTCCGTCCTGTGCGGCGCGCCGGAACTGATTGCGCGCGTCGGCAAGCCAGAACGCCCCGAGGATCTGGCCGACCGGCCCTGCATCATCGACACCAATGCGCGCTCGCGCAACAACTGGCATTTCCGCAATACGGACGGTTCGATGATGACGGTTCCCGTCAATGGCCCGATTGAAGTCAACAGTCCCGTTGCCACAAAGAATGCCGCACTCGCAGGCCTTGGCTTCTCCATGCTGCCCGCCTTCATCGCCGAAGAAGAAATCGAGCGCGGCAGGCTGGTTTCCTGTCTGGACGAGTTTATCGTGAAAGATGGCGGCATCTACGCGGTCTATCCGCATCGGCGTTATCTGCCCGCGAAAATCCGCGCGCTGGTGGATTTTCTGACCCAATGGTTCAAGGAACGGGAGTAGAGCGCTCCAGCGTCGCACTTTTGCCGCCTTCAGGCATAAGCGTGGAAAAACTCTAACGGGAAGTTTTATGCCGGTTTCGTCGTCTTGGCTCAAAATCAGGTTCGTTCGGGCTGCCGCAACTGTGTTGCTGGCCGTTCTGCCGACGGCTGCGCTCGCCCACCCGCATGTCTTTGCCGAAGCGCGGCTGGAGCTCTCCATCGCGCCCGACGGTACCGTCGAGAAGCTGGCGCATGTCTGGCGCTTCGATGACGTATTCTCCTCAACCGTGCTGATGGAGTTCGACAAGAATGGCGACTTGCAGCTCGACAAAAACGAGTTGATCGACCTCGGCCACGTCATCAACGGTTCGATTGCCGAATTCAAATATTTCCAGACTATTCTGGACAACGGCAAGGATGTGAAAATGGCAAGGCCGACCGATCTGGCCGCCGACTTCACCGACAATCGCCTGCTCATCATTTTCACCAGCAAGCCTGAAAAGCCGCTGAAGCTCGCAGCCGGGCACAAGGTCAGTTTCGGCGTCTATGACCCGACCTTCTATACCGCCATCGATTACATGAATGACAGCGACCTGATCGTGAAGGGCCTGCCCGCAGGCTGCACGTCCAAGGTCGTCCGCCCCGATCCGGACGAGGCGCTCGCCCAGAACCAGGCGACACTGACCGATGCATTCTTCAACGATCCGGCGGGCACGAACATGTCGAAAATCTTTGCAACCCGTCTTGAGATAGACTGTGAACCGAAAGGAAAGACTGGCTGATGAGAAAACCGGCAGCCTTCGTTCTGGCCCTTTGCCTTACGATGATCGTTGCGCAAGCCTATGCGCAGTCCTCGCTCGGTATCGGCGCGAATGAGGTGGCGATGAAGCCGACCGGGCCTTTCGCGCATATCATCCTCTGGATGAACGAGCAGCAGCGCTCCTTCTATCTCGCCATGACCAATGCCTTGAAAGCCATGCGCGAGGACCCATGGCAGGCCTCGGTTCTGGTCGGGCTCTCCTTCGTTTACGGTATTTTCCACGCCGCAGGGCCGGGCCATGGCAAGGCGGTGATCTCGTCCTACATGATCGCCAATGAAACGGCGCTGCGGCGCGGTATCTTCCTGTCGTTCATTTCATCTCTTTTGCAGGCGATCATGGCGATTGCCGTCGTCGGCGTCGCATGGTTCCTGCTGCGTGGCACCGGCATTTCGATGAACCAGACAGCGCGCTACATGGAGATCGCCAGTTTTGCGCTTGTGCTGTTTTTCGGCCTTTGGCTTCTGGCACGCAAGCTGCCGCTGCTTTTCAGAAAGCGCGATGACGCAGGCGCTGCTTCATCGCTTTTCGCCGCCGCACCCGAACCGGCAATCGCTTCCGGCCCGGCATGGCAGGGCACGATTTCGCAAGCCACACGCGCGGCGGCGACCGGCAGCGCAGTCAGGCTGAATTACAAGCCCGCAACCGCTGCTGCATCGGACCACGTCTTCATCGGCGAAGGTGATGTGTGCGCGGCATGCGGCAATGCCCATATTGCCGATCCTTCGACGCTCGGCGACGATTTCAACTGGAAGACGGCCTGGTCGGCGATTCTGTCGGTTGGCCTGCGCCCCTGCTCGGGCGCGCTGATCGTGCTGACATTTGCGCTGTTGAACGGCTTGATGGTTGGCGGTCTGCTTTCGGTCTTCGCGATGGCCTTCGGCACGTTCATCACGGTGGCTGTTCTTGCCACGCTGGCCGTCACCGCCAAGAACACGGCCCTGCGCTTTGCGCGCAGCAAAGCCATGTCGGGCCGGCTGAAGGCGGCAATCGAGGTGGCCGCCGCCCTGTTCATCGCGCTGACGGGCGCACTGCTGTTGAGCGCTTCGCTGGTGGGTTAATCCCGCTTCTGCCGCTTCGAGCGCAGCCAGAAAATTGCGAAGAAGCCCAAAACGAAGACAATCGGGAAGATGATTGCCGCGATTTGCGAGCGCTCGCCGAGCGCCAGCATGATGCTGGGCACGAAATAGGCAAGCACCCCGAAGCCGATCAGGATGACGGCGGCGGCAATTGCCGGATTGCTCTTCTTGCGCTCAACCACGGTCACGAAACTCCTCCAGTTTCTTCTTCTGCAGGCCGTCACTATCAAAGTTTTCCGGCGCAAGCCACGCCTGATAGGCTTGTCTCAAGACGGGCCATTCGCTGTCGAGGATGGAAAACCACGCCGTATCACGGTTCTTGCCCTTGGCCACCATATGCTGGCGGAAAATCCCCTCGAACTGAAACCCGAAACGCTCGGCGGCGCGCTTGGAAGGCCCGTTTTCGTTGTGGCATTTCCATTCGTAGCGGCGGTAGCCAAGCTCATCGAAAATATACTGCATGAAGAGGAACTGCGCTTCTGTGGCAGCGGGTTTGCGCGAAATCTGCGGGCCCCAATAGACGCTGCCGATCTCGATGACGCCATGGACAGGGTCTATGCGCATCAGCGCCTGCCGCCCGGCGACTTTGCCGCTCGCCTTGTCGATGACCGCAAAAAACAGCGGATCGTCGCTTTTGGATGCCTTTTCCAGCCACGGCTCGAATTCTGCACGGGTCGCAGGGGGAAACTCAAACAGCCAGGTGAAGCGCCGGTCTGCATCCTCCACCGAGGAAGCGGCAAACAGTTCATCGCCATGCTTCTCGGGGTTCAGCGGCTCCAGCCGCGCATAGCGGCCTTCAAGCACTTTGCGTTCCGGCTTTGGACGCGGCGTCCAGTTCTGCAAATCAGTCATGCCAATTCTCCCATTCGACCGGACAGGAGCATAAAAGACGCGGGACGAAAACCGGATTATTGTTTCCGTGTCATTTTTCCCGAATGGCCGCGCGGTCGACTGAAACGGCCTTCACCAGCGCCACCACTGCGTCACCGGCGCGCAACGCCAATTCGTCCACCGAACGCCGCGTCAGCCGCGCAACCAGATGGCGCCCCCGGAAGTCGAGCGCGACATAGGCGTTGGGGCCGTCATCCATCGTAATGGCCGTGACAGTCACCGGCAGCACATTGCGGATACTGATCGCTTCCGGCGCCTTGCGGGCAATCGAAACATCGCGGGCGCGCACGCGCAGCCGCACATGCATATCCTGTTTCAGCCCCGCATCACTGAGCTGGAACGATGCGCCGCCCAGGTCGATCTCGGCCAGCTTGTAGCGCTCGTCGTAGAACGAAACCGTCCCTTCAAGAAGCACGCCGCCGCCTTCGCCTTCCGCATCGATCAGCGGAAAGATATCCGCCGCCGCACCGCTTGCCGCTACCCGGCCAGCAGACAGCAGCACGATCTGGTCGGCTAACCGCGCCACTTCGTCGATCTCGTGGCTCACATAGACAATCGGCACGTGGCTTTCATCGCGAAGACGCTCGATAAAGGGCAGTATTTCCTGCCGCCGCGCATGGTCGAGCGAGGAAAGCGGCTCATCGAGCAGCAAGAGCGCCGGATCGGACAGAAGCGCGCGGCCGATGGCGACACGCTGGCGCTCTCCGCCCGAAAGCGTCGATGGCCGCCTGTCGAGAAGATGGCCGATGCCGAGCAGCGCCACCACCTCGTCGAAGCTGCGCGTTGCCTGCCTGTGTCCGGCCCAGCGGGCATAGGTCAGGTTGCGCTTCACGCTCATATGCGGGAAAAGCCGCGCTTCCTGAAATACATAGCCGATGCGGCGCTTTTCCGGCGGCAGATCTATGCCTTTTTCGGCATCGAACAGCGTGAAGTCACCGACAGCGATGCGCCCACTTTGCGGGCGGAGCGTTCCGGCAATCATTTTCAGCAGTGTCGTCTTGCCTGCACCGGAATGGCCGAACAAGGCGGTCACGCCCCAATCGGCGGCGAAATCTGCCTCGACAGGGAACTTGCCGTTGCGGCCCTTGATGGAAACAACAAGCGCGCTCATTTGGTTGCCCCTGCGAGCCTGCGCTGCAACCATTCGGAAAGCACCACGGCAACCACTGAAATGGCGGCGGATATGGCAATGAGCCGAAGCGCTTCCGCGTCACCGGATGGGGTCTGCATCAAAGCATAAATGGCGAGCGAAAGGGTCTGCGTTTCGCCCGGAATGTTGGACACGAAGGTGATTGTGGCGCCGAACTCGCCGAGCGCCTTGGCAAAGCCAAGCACCGCGCCCGCCAGCACGCCGGGCAGAAGCGGCGGCAGGATGACGGTTAAAAAGGCGGTGAAGCGGCTGGCGCCCAACGTGCGCGCCGCTTCCTCAAGCCCGCGATCCAGCCCTTCAATCGAAAGCCTGATCGGGCGGACGAGCAGCGGAAACGCCATCACGCCGGCGGCAAGCGCGGCACCCGTCCAGCGAAAGGAAAACGAAAGGCCGAACCATTCCTGCAAGGGCGCGCCAAGCGCACCCCGCGCCCCGAACAGGATCAGGAGCAGATAGCCCGTCACCACTGGCGGCAAGACCAGCGGCATGGTGACAATGGCCTGCGCCAGCGACTTGCCCGGAAAATTGAACCGGGCAAGAACCCACGCCACGACAAAGGCAACTGGCAGAGCGACAATGATGGCTATTCCGGCAACCCGGAGCGACAGAGACACGATCTGCCAGACATTGCCTTCCATCATTTATTCTGCGGCCTCCGCAGCGCCGACGAAGCCCTTGTCCCTGATGATCGCCTGACCGGCATCGCTTTCAAGGAAAGCAAGGAAAACCTTGGCGGCATCGGTTTTGTTCTTCGCTACAAGCGCCGCAGGGTAGAGGATCGGCGCATGGCTGTCAGCCGGGAACCGATAGGCTTCGACCAGTTCGGGCGCAGCGGCACGGTCCGAGGCGTAGACGATGGCCGCCTTGACTTCGCCGCGGCTGACATATTGCAGCGCAACGCGCACATTCTCGCTGAAAACCGCATTTTTCTCGACTTCCTTCCAGATATCGAGCTTTTCCAGCGCTGCCTTGCCGTATTTGCCGGCCGGGACATTCGACGGGTCACCCATGGCGAAACGACCTGCGCTCAAAAGCTGTTTCGCCTCGCCCTTCGGTGTGTCCTTCTGCGTTGCGACCACCAGCGCATTGCCCGCGATCACCTTGCGCGAAGCCTTGTCGATGGCATCGGCCTTTTCGACATAATCCATCCAGTCGAGATCGGCGGAAATGAAAATCTGCGCCGGAGCACCTTGCTCGATCTGCTTGGCCAGAACCGACGAAGACGCAAACGACGCAACCACTTCCGTACCGTCCCTGGCCTTCATCTGCCGGGCGGCTTCCTCGATAACGTCCTTCATGCTGGCGGCGGCGAAAACAGTCACCTTCTCGGCAGCATGAGCGACCGAGGCGGCGCCCGCAGCAAAGGTGATGAGAAATGCGGCGATCAGTTTCTTCATGAATATCCTCCATATCGCCTGCAACAGCAGGCAAACCATCATCCGCCGGAAAACCGGCGCTGTTTCTGTTCGAGCATGGAGATTTCTTCCATGCCCTGACTTGCGATGATGGGTGTGATGGAGGCAAACGCGACCCGGATGCCGTCAAACCCTTGATGCACGGGCGTCCATGCAAAAGCCGCCCAAAATTGCGTAACGAATTCAGATCGTTCCGCAGCGCTACCTTAATGCGGTGAAATCCGTTTGACCAGCCCTAGCATTACAGTTGCATTCTTCGTGATGCCGGGCTGCAAAGAGCAATTTGTCTGCGTTCCGGTGCTCACGTACCTTTAAGTACGCTCCGCTCCGGTACTCGAAAATCACTCTTTTCGCCACGGCCTGACGAATTTGCAACTGTAGTGCTATGAGGGGCGTGCGACATCAGCTTCCGATATGCTTGTGCGCCCCGCGCTTCTCGGCAAGCTTCACCTGCTTCTGGCGCTCCGCATAACGGGCGCGATCTTCCGGCGTGCGCTCGTCATAGCAGCCAGCGCAGGAAACGCCTTCCTCGAAAAACTGCGAAAGCTTGTCTTCCGGCGAAATCGGGCGGCGGCAGGCGCGGCAAAGTTCGACGTCGCTCTCAGCAAGGCCATGGCCAACGGCCACGCGCTCATCGAACACAAAGCACTCGCCATTCCACATGCTTTCTTCACGCGGAACGTCCTCAAGATATTTCAGGATTCCACCCTTGAGATGGAAGACATCCTCGAAGCCAAGCCCCTTGACGAAAGCCGTCGCCTTTTCGCAGCGAATGCCGCCGGTGCAGAACATGGCGATCTTCTTGCCTTCCAGCTTGTCGCGATTCTGCTCGACCCATTCGGGAAACTCCCGGAATGTCTTGGTCTGCGGATCGATCGCCCCTTCGAACGTCCCGATGGCATATTCATAATCGTTGCGCGTATCGACAACGACCGTGTTTTCATCGGCGATGAGTGCGTTCCAGTCCTGCGGCGCGACATAGGTGCCAACGCTCTTCAGCGGATCGATACCCTCGACGCCCATGGTGACGATCTCGCGCTTCAACCGCACCTTCATGCGATGGAACGGCATTTCGCTCGCATGGGAATATTTGAGTTCCGGCTCCGCCAGACCGGGAATGGCCGTGATGTGCTGAACAAGCTTTTCAATCGCCTGTGCGGTGCCCGCGACTGTCCCGTTGATGCCTTCCGCCGCCAGAAGCAACGTTCCCTTGATACCATTGGCGCAGCAAAGCTGTGCCAGCGGCTCGCGCAGGCTTTCATATTGCGGCAGCGGCGCAAAGCAATAAAGGGCGGCAACGGTGAAAGGCAAATTGCTCATCGGTTCTGTCTTCTTTGAAAATTCACCTCGCAACTAATCCCCGCAAACGGCGAATTCAAGTCAACTTTATCCTCATGCGCCGAAGTCGCCCCAAAATCGGTCTCGGAGATCAACTTTCGAGGAGCAATAGATGTTCGACAGCCAAACCATTGCAGCCCTGACGACAATGGCAAAAGAGGCGGAGATTGATGCAGCGGCTCTGCTGGCGATTGCGGAAGTGGAGAGCGGCGGTCGCGCGCTTTACAACGTCAATGGCGGCAAGGAACCGGCAATCCGGTTCGAGGGACATTATTTCGACCGCAGGCTTTCCGGACGCCTGCGCGACTATGCAAGGAGCAACGGCTTGTCAGCCCCGGTTGCGGGAAAGATACGCAATCCGAAATCGCAAGGCGAGCGCTGGCTTCTGCTTGAACGCGCCATGGGCTTGAACAAGAAGGCAGCATTTGAGTCCACATCCTGGGGGCTGGGTCAGGTCATGGGTGCCCATTGGCAATGGCTTGGTTATCCAACGGTCGAGGATCTCGTCGCGGAAGCACGCGGATCAGTTGCCGGGCAAGCGCGGCTGATGCTGCGCTTCATCGAAAAGGCGGAGCTTCTTGAAGTGCTGAAGGATTGCAACTGGCGGGAATTCGCGCGTCGCTACAACGGTCCGGCCTTTGCCCGCAACCAATATGACAAACGCATGGCCGAAGCCTATCAGCGCTGGCAAAAACAGCTCGATAATTTTAAAAGAGCCGCGTGAATACAATTCCCTTCAATAGTGGACAAACCGCAGAAGGGAACTTAAATCGATTTATATGGATGGAACATCCTTTAGCCGATATATCGGGTGCTCCATTCATTTGTCCTGAAACCGCGCACTTCACCAACGAGATGCGCTCAACAGCCGAGCAAGCCGATGTCTCAGAAAACCGACCTTCTCGTCCCCATCATGACAGGCCAGCCGGTCATCCCGGTTCTGCTGATCGACAAGGTGGAACATGCTGTTCCGCTGGCGCGCGCGCTTGCCAAGGGTGGATTGCCCGCTATCGAGATCACCTTGCGCACGGCTGCGGCGCTCGATGCCATTCGTGCCGTTGCGGATGAAGTGCCGGAAGCAATCGTCGGTGCCGGAACGATCCTCAATGCCAAACAGTATGAGGATGCGGCGAAGGCGGGTTCGCGCTTCATCGTCAGCCCCGGCGCAACGAAATATATCGTTGCAGCCGCCAATGACAGCGACGTGCCGCTTCTGCCCGCCGCCATCACGCCAAGCGAGATGCTGGCGCTGCGCGAAGAAGGCTATACCCATCTGAAATTCTTCCCGGCAGAACAGGCTGGCGGCGCATCGTTCCTGAAGGCATTGTCCTCGCCGCTCGCGGGAACCGTCTTCTGCCCGACAGGCGGCATCAGCCTTGCCAATGCAAAAAATTACCTGTCATTGCCCAACGTTGTCTGCGTCGGCGGTTCCTGGGTTGCACCAAAGGAACTCGTTGAGGCTGGCAACTGGGATGCGATCACGAAGCTTGCAAGCGAAGCAGCCGATCTGAAAAGCTGAGCAGGACCAGACAGGAATGCAAAAGGGGCCTTCGAGGGCCCCTTTTTGGTTCGTTCTCGCTTGTGCGGCGATCAATTGGTTTCGGTAAACTTCGCCACTGTCAGGAAGGTAACAGCACTTCCGCTGAACTGGTTGGCGCGTTCGCTCGGCAGATTGCCGCGCTGGAAACCTGCCGTGTAGACCATCGCCGGTGCTGAGCGCAGTGCGTCGTTGCGGAGTACCGGATTGGTAACCGGTACGGCGCTCGACACGGATTCCGTCGACATGGCGACTTCCGAAGTCGGCATCGCTGCCGGCTGGACAACCGCACGCGGCTTGGACTGAGCCTTGGCTACCCGGCGCGCGCCCTTCGCCGTGGCGCGAACGCCAGTTTCAGAGGCCTTGCCAATCGCGGCGACCTGTTTGTGGGCAGCAGACGCCGTGCCCCTGGTTGGCGCGGGGCGGGCCACCGAAGCGGTCTGCACTGCTGCCGGTGCCTGCTTTGGTGCAGCGTCGACAACCGGCTTGCTGTCATAATAATCGTCGGAAGGCGGAGCGATCAGTTCGCCGATCTCATCCTTCCTGGAAAGCAGGGCAAGCTGCGTATTGCCACGCGGCGCTTCCTTCGGCAGCGGGAAAGCTGCCGTTTCACCCGGCTGCGGTACGGCCACATTGCCAGCATCGGCGACCTGTGCCGGTTCGTTCTGCTGGCTGTTGACCAGCGCGGCAATCGCGTCCTGACCGCTTGCTGCGGGATTTTCACCCGGGCGCACCGGACGCGCCGACGGGATCACGGCTGCGGCAAGCTGCATATTATCCGCCTCAAGCTGTGGGCGAGCCGATGGGATCGGCACAAAACCGTTCATCAGTGGCGAAGGCGTGCCTGCATCGGCAACCTGTGCCATGTTCCCATCCACGGCAGCAGGCTCGGCTGCAGCGAGCGCAACGGCATCCTGCGGCGCCAATGCCGGCTTGCGGGCCGGGATCGGAACGTTGAGCGCAGCGACCGGAACTTCGGCAGCGGCCTGTGCCTGGGCATCGAGCCCGGTTTCCGGACGTGGCGCCTGCATCGGCACCGGGGCCTCGCGGGCAGGCAGAGCGGCAACCATGGTTTCACGCGGCTGCTGGACCGGCTCTTCCGGAACGGCTGCCGGAGCCTGACGTGCAGGCGCTGCGCGCGCCGGACGCGCCGTCGCCGGTGGAGCGCTTATTTCACCGCCGCTTTCTTCTTCTTCATCGGCACCGCCGCCAAACAGCGCGCCGAACAGGCTCTTGCTGCGGCGCGGTGAGGAATTGCTGGCCACCATGACCTCGCCACCGCCAGCCTTGCGCTTTTCAATCATGGCCAATGCCTGCTCATAGCCAGGCAATGGCTTGCCATCGGCGGGCAGGTGAGCGGTTTTGCCGTCCGGGAACAATGCGAGCAGCTCGCGACGGCTCATGCGCGGCCAGGAGCGAACATTGCCGACGTCCATATGGACGAATGGCGAACCGGAACGCGGATAATAGCCGACGCCGCCAATCTGATAGCGCATGCCGATGCCGCGCAGCTTCGCCAGGGGAACGCCGGGAATGTAAAAGTCCATCGCGCGGCCAAGCATATGCTGGCTCTTCTTGGCAACGCCGGTATTGGCTGAACGCGAACGCAGCATGGCGTTGGTGGCTGGCGAACGATAGGCAGAAACGACGGTGATATACTGGCTCGACCCGGAGGAGCGGTAAACCTGCCAGACCAGATCGAAGAGGCGCGGATCCATCTTGGTCGGCTCATTGCGGCGCCAGTCGCGCAGGAAAACGTTCAGCTTCTTCAAGCCCTGCGCATCGAAGCGCCCGTTTCTCTTGAAGACTATTTCCGCTTTTTCGCCGGTATGGACGTAATAAAGCTTGAGGGAACGGGTTTCAGCCGAAGCCTGCGAAGGAGACAGCGCCATGAGAACCGCAGCAGCGGCAAGGGCAGACGGAATGGATACAGACATTTTGATGTTGTCCTTCATTCCAGTCCAAGCCTTCGCAAAGCGCGCTTTAATGGTCGATATGCTGTTCATCGAATCGTATCGCCTTACCGTTTTCCGCCCCCAGAGGCATTCTCCGAGCGTCTTTCGGAACTTTCTTTGCGGTGTCGCAAAAAGCCTGCGTTTCAGTTCCACTCGAGCTTCCGATTGTCGGATTTAATGGTTAACGGACGCTTAGTGAACAACAAATGAGGAAACACCATGGCAAAAAAGCCACACACGTGCATCTATTTTCGCCATGGTTAAAAAATTATTAACAGTCTTTAATTCGCAACAGTACCTGCGAAGGGCGACAGCAAATCTGTTATAAATAACTGAAATTCAATATGTTACGCGCGGCAGGATCATCCGGCCGCGCGGTTGAAAGGGCTGATATCAGCCTCTTCCTCGACACCCATTCCCTTGCCGGAAATCGACGCCACATCGATGCCATATTCCTTCAGCTTCCGGTAAAGCGTGGTTCTTCCAATGCCCAGACGCCGGGCGACTTCGCTGATCTGGCCGTCATAATGAGCGATCGCGAACCGGATCATTTCCTCCTCGGCAGCGGCAAGCGTGCGCACCTCGCCTTCCGCGTCGATCCCGCTGAACATGCCCGCCGCGCCGCTCAGGCCCGGATCGTGATCGACGAGGCTGAATCGACCGGATTGCTGCGCGGCCCTTGCAGATTCCGTTCCCGCCCCGATCTGGGCGAAATCGGCCGCCGTCAGTTCGCCAGTTTCGCAGAGAAGAACGGCCCGATAAACCGCATTTTTCAGTTCCCGCACATTGCCGGGCCAATGATAAGCCTTCAGCTTTTCCAATGCGTGAGTTGTGATGCCGGTGATGTGCCCCATCCGCTCTTCACTGACATAGCGCATCATGAACTGGTGCAGCAGGATCGCAATATCTTCCAGACGATTGCGCAGGGGCGGCATGGCTACGGCAAAGGACCCGAGCAAGTGGTAAAGCCCGGCGTGAAAGCGCCCCATATGGACCAGATCGGCGAGCGGGCGGCTGTTCGAAGCCATGATGCGGGCATTCGAAAGAACGCGCTCGCCTCCGCCGCTGGTTTCGAACTGACCGGATTGCATTGCGGCAAAAAGCTTTATCTGCGTGTGGCGCGGCAGCGCGCCCACTTCATCGAGGAATAGCGTGCCGCCATCGGCTTCCGCGAGCTTTCCGAGGCTGCGAAGGGGATCGCCATCGCGACGGTCGCGCCGTGCGGTTGAAACTCCGAAAAAAACTTCGTCAGCATTGTCCACCGTCAGGGTGCGACAATCGACTGTCACGAAAGGGCCGCGCCAGCGGACGCTGCCGCTGCAAATGGCGCGGGCCAGCGTCTCTTTGCCGCTTCCGGGCTCTCCTTCGATCAAAAGCGGCGCGTCCAGCGCCGAAGCCCGACGCGCCAGAATGGCGAGTCGTTCCATTTCCGGGCTTTTGATCGCCATATCGGAAAGTGTCAGATGGGCCTTCAGTGAGGAGCGGGCGCGGCGGATTTCCTGTGTCAGCGCATCGATCTTCAGCACATTGGAAACGGAAACCTGCACGCGCTCGAAGGCGACCGGCTTGGTCACAAAATCGATCGCCCCCATTTTCATAGCCTGGAGAACCGGCTGGAGATCATCGTTCTGGACGAGAACGATCACCGGAACGCTGTTTCCAGCTTCGCGCATGCGCCGCAGAACGGTCAGGCCATCCATATCCGGCATGGATAGATCGAGCAGCATGAGGACAATGTCCTTGCGCTGGCTGACGAAGCTGAGTGCGCTGGCCCCGCCATCCGCCAGGATGGTCCGATAGCCCATGCGCATGACTATCGCTTCCAGATTGCGTCGATGGATCGGATCGTCATCCGCTATGAGTATGCGCGTGGCCATTAACAGTTATCATTACCTATGGAGTTCCCGCGCCCGAAATACTTAAACAGTTTAAATGTCTCATATTCTAGGCGCGTTATTTGGTGCCAAGCCTTCAACGAATGCAAGGTACGAAAATGTGCCTCAGTGTCCCATTTCACAAAATTTGTATCCTGACTTCGCTTTCTGCTTCAACCATCCGCTTATTCGCCAATCTGGTTATTCATCAGCCGGGGCGGACAAGTCATTCACAAATGATCGAAGGCCTTTTCCCACCTCTTGGCGATCATGACAAGACGTGCGAGAAGGAGCGTGACAGAGCGGCTGCGGTTAGCGCTGGATCGTGGAGCCGCTCTATCTCTTTGTTTGTACGCATTATCCGACGAAAAACCGCTTCGCACTTTTTATGGAAATGCTCTTGGAGAATGTTCATGACCCGCTTTTCAGAATCCGTTTCCTTCAACAAAGCTTTGCATGCGCCTGCCAACGATGCGGCTGTAGCCGAGGCTGATCTCGGCAGTCTGCCGGAATGGAATCTGGCCGATCTTTATCCATCCGCCGACAGCGCGGAACTGAAAGGCGATATTGAAAAGGCGATAAAGGACGCGGCAGCTTTTGAGGAACGCTGGAAGGGCAAACTCGGCGACGAAGCGGCCAAGACCAATGGCGGCAATTTTGCCGATGCAATCAAGGAGTTTGAGGCGCTTGACGAGCTCATGGGCCGTATCGGCTCTTTCGCTGGCCTCTATTACTACGGCGACACGACCGACCCGAAGCGCATGAAGCTTTTCGGCGACACGCAGCAAAAGCTGACCGACGCCAGCACGCATCTCATTTTCTTCGGCCTCGAACTGAACCGCATCGACGATGCCGTTCTGGAAAAGGCGATGAACGATAATGCAGCCATCGGCCATTACCGACCATGGCTGACCGATCTGCGCCTGGACAAGCCATACCAGCTCGATGACAAGCTGGAGCAGCTCTTCCACGAGAAGTCGATTACCGGCTACAGCGCCTGGAACCGGCTGTTCGATGAAACCATGTCCGGTCTTCGCTTTGAAATCGACGGCAAGGAACTGAGCATCGAGCCGACGCTGAACATGCTGCAGGATGCCGATGGTGCGGTGCGCAAAAAAGCGTCTGAAGCGCTGGCAAAGACCTTCGCGGCCAATCTGCGCACCTTCACGCTGATCACCAACACGCTTGCCAAGGACAAGGAAATTTCTGACCGCTGGCGCGGTTTTCAGGACATCGCCGACAGCCGCCACCTTGCCAACCGCGTCGAGCGGGATGTGGTGGATGCGCTGGCCAAGGCGGTGGAAGATGCCTATCCGCGCCTTTCGCACCGCTATTACGAGCTGAAAGCCAAATGGCTCGGGCTTGAAAAGCTCGAAAACTGGGATCGCAACGCCCCGCTGCCGGAAACGCCACAGGCACTGATCCCATGGGACAAGGCACGTGAAACCGTGCTTTCCGCCTATGGCAATTTCGCGCCGGAAATGGCCGAAATCGCCAAGAATTTTTTCGACAAGAACTGGATCGACGCAGCCGTGCGTCCCGGCAAGGCGCCGGGCGCGTTCGCGCACCCGACCGTGCCGTCGGCGCACCCTTATGTGCTGCTCAACTATATGGGCAAACCGCGCGATGTGATGACGCTGGCGCATGAGCTGGGTCATGGCGTGCATCAGGTTCTGGCGGGCAGTCAGGGCGCGCTGATGGCTTCAACCCCGCTGACGCTCGCTGAAACCGCGTCCGTGTTCGGCGAAATGCTGACTTTCCGCTCGCTTCTGGCCGCAACGCAGGACAAGCGTGAGCGCAAGGCCATGCTGGCGCAGAAGGCCGAGGACATGATCAACACGGTCGTGCGCCAGATCGCCTTTTACCAGTTTGAGCGCCGTGTTCACACCGAGCGCCGTGAAGGCGAATTGACCGCGGAACGCATCGGCGAAATCTGGATGGATGTGCAGCGCGAGAGCCTTGGCGATGCCGTCAATCTCAATCCGGGTTACGAGACCTTCTGGACCTATATTCCGCATTTCATCCACTCGCCGTTCTATGTCTATGCCTATGCGTTTGGCGACTGTCTGGTGAACTCGCTTTATGCGGTTTACCAGAACTCGGAAAAGGGCTTCCAGCAGAAGTATTTCGACATGCTGAAGGCTGGCGGCACCAAGCACCACAAGGAATTGCTTGCGCCATTCGGCCTTGATGCAACCGATCCGGATTTCTGGGGCAAGGGGCTGTCGGTGATCGAAGGCATCATCGATGAACTCGAAGCCATGGAAGACTGAGCAAACCTGTGACCCATCCGGGTAGCAAACCGCTTATTCTCTTTCGGGACGACAAGGCGGGCCGCGATGTACTTTTCGCGGCTCCCTCAGCGATCATTCGCGCCGACACGCCGGATGAATTCGAGCCCGCATGGGAGGCGATGCAAGCGGCGCACGAGACCGGAAAGTGGCTTGCGGGCTATCTTTCCTATGAAGCTGGCTATCTTCTCGAACCCAAGCTCAAACCGCTTCTTCCCGGCGGGCGGCATGCGCCGCTTCTCTGCTTCGGCGTATTCGATGGCCCGTCCGATGAGCGAATGCACGGTCGCAGCGAAGACAATGCCACCTTTTTGCGCAATCCGGTCGCGCAATGGTCGTTCGAAGATTACGCGCCCCGTTTCGAGCGCTTGCACCGGCATTTGCGTGAGGGCGATTGCTATCAGGGCAATCTTACCTTTCCGATCCACGCGGAATGGGACGGCGACCCGCTGGTCCTGTTCAACATGCTCGCGAAGCGTCAGCCGGTTCGCTACGCGACCTATTGCGATCTGGCCGGGCCGATCATCCTGTCGCGATCGCCGGAACTTTTCTTCGAGGTCGATGGCGACGGGTGGATCGAAACGCATCCGATGAAAGGCACCATGCCGCGCGGCGCAACGCCGGAAGAAGACGAACGTAACCGTCAGTTTCTGCTGAACGATCCCAAGAATCAGGCTGAAAACCGTATGATCGTCGATCTCTTGCGCAACGATATTTCGCTGGTCAGCGAAGTCGGCTCGCTCGACGTGCCGGAACTCTTTCGCGTCGAAACCTATCCCACCGTTCATCAGATGATCAGCCGGGTGCGGGCCAGGCTGAAAGATAATTTATCGCTGCGGTCGCTTTTTGCCGCCCTTTTCCCGTGCGGCTCGATCACCGGCGCGCCGAAGATCAGCGCCATGGAAATTCTGCGTGAACTGGAGACCGGGCCGCGCGACATCTATTGCGGCTCGCTCGGCTGGATCGAGCCCAGCGGACGCATGCGTTTCAATGTTGCCATCCGTACGATCTCGCTTCTGGATGAAAATCGTGCGATCTTCAATGTCGGGGGCGGTGTGGTCTTCGATTCCACGGCGCAGGCGGAGTATGAGGAATGTCTTCTGAAAGCACGGTTCGCGGCTCCATCCAGTCAGACGGAGCGGAGGTCGTCATGATAGAGCCGGATTACCAACTGATTGAAACCATGCGCTGGGAACCGCTCTCCGGCGTTCTGCGCTTCGACCTGCACATGGCCCGCCTAGAGAAATCTGCCCGTGAACTGGGGTTTTCCTGCAATATGGACGCCATCCGGCAAAAGATTGCAGAAATCGGAACCGGCGAACAGGCCCTGAAACTGCGGCTGACGCTTGCACCGGACGGTGTTGCGACGGTCTCCAGCGCGCCATACGAACCGCTGTCTTGCCAGACAGTGTGGCGGATCGCGATTGCGCGCACGCGTCTCAATCACAACGATCCCCTGCTGCGCCACAAGACGACCAGGCGGCAGGCCTATCTCGCGGCACGGGAGGAGTACTCCCCGGCAGAGGTCAACGAAGTCATTCTGCTCAATGATCGCGGAGAAGTCTGCGAGGGGACCATCACGTCGATATTTCTCGATGTCGGCGGTGCGGCCTGCATGACGCCGGCCCTGTCATGCGGTCTGCTTGACGGCGTGCTGCGCCGTGAATTGCTCAATAACAGCGTGGTGGAAGAGGGTATCGTGACCATGGATACGCTCAAGAATGCGCGCAACATTCTCGTCGGCAATTCGCTGCGCGGCATGATCCGCGCACAGCTGGTCGAGGCTTAAAAAGCTAAAACGCGTTAAACATGTATCGATGTCATGACCTTGTGACGTTTCTTTCTTTCAATGAAGTTGTGTTATCTTTTCCGGGCATCAGCTAAAGCGGGTGATAACCTGACCGCAATTCTGCGGCATCTGAGAGGAAGAAAATGGCGAAAGCGAAATGGCAAGTCTATGGCGAGATAACCGGCCCCGTCATCATGATCGGCTTTGGGTCGATCGGGCGCGGTACCCTGCCGCTGATTGAACGTCATTTCAAATTCGACCAATCACGCATGGTCGTGATCGATCCGAGTGAAGCCAATCGCAAGATTCTCGATGACAAGGGCATTCGCTTCATCAAGGAAGCGATCACCAAGGACAATTACAAGAAGGTTCTCGGCCCTCTCCTGAAAGGAACGGAGGGCCAGCCCTTCGTCGTCAATCTTTCGGTCGACACCGGATCGCTCGACCTGATGCGTTACGCCCGGGAACATGGCGCACTTTATATCGATACGGTAGTGGAGCCCTGGCTCGGCTTCTATTTCGATGAAAAAGCCGACAATGCCTCGCGCACCAATTATGCGCTGCGCGAAACGGTGCGCGCTGAAAAGCGCAAGAACCCCGGCGGCACGACTGCTGTTTCCTGCTGCGGCGCAAATCCCGGCATGGTCTCGTGGTTCGTCAAGAAAGCGCTGGTCGACCTTGCGACCGAATTGAAGCTCGATTTCACCGAACCGGCGGCGGATGACCGTCACGGCTGGGCGAAGCTGATGAAGAAGGCCGGCGTCAAGGGCATCCACATCGCGGAACGCGATACCCAGCGCGCCAAGGAGCCGAAGCCTTTCAACACTTTCTGGAATACATGGTCCGTCGAGGGCTTCATCGCCGAGGGCCTGCAACCGGCGGAACTTGGCTGGGGAAGCCATGAGAAATGGATGCCCAAGAACGCCCGCAAGCAGAAGAAGGGCAACAAGGCCGCGATTTTCCTTGAACAGCCCGGCGGCAATACCCGCATCCGTACCTGGTGCCCGACGCTCGGCGCGCAATACGGCCTGCTTGTCACGCATAATGAAGCGATCTCCATTGCCGATTTTTTCACGCTACGCGACAAGAAGGGCAAGCTCGACTTCCGCCTGACCTGCCACTATGCCTATCACCCGAGCAATGACGCCATTCTGGCGCTTGACGAAATGTTCGGCGCGGGCGGCAAGGCACAGCCGGTGCAGCACGTTCTGGAAGAGCATGAAATTCTGGATGGCAGCGATGAGCTTGGCGTTCTGCTCTATGGCCACGACAAGAACGCCTATTGGTATGGCTCGCAATTGAGCGTCGAGGAAGCGCGCAAGCTCGCGCCCTATCAGAACGCAACCGGCCTGCAAGTCTCCTCGGCTGTTCTGGCGGGCATGGTCTGGGCATTGGAAAATCCGCGAAGCGGCATCGTCGAGACCGATGAAATGGATTACCGCCGCTGCCTTGAAGTCCAGATGCAGTATCTGGGGCCCGTGAACGGTTATTATACCGACTGGACGCCGCTGGAAGGTCGTGGCCACCTGTTCAAGGAAGACCTCGACACCAAGGACCCATGGCAGTTCCGCAATATTCTGGTGCGTTGATCAAACCGGCCCGGTTTCGGCCGGGCCATTCCATAAGGAATATGCGTCTGCACCGCTCTGCCCGCACCATGATGAGGCTGATTGCAAGCCGGTTTCCCGATTTGATGGCTCTGGTCTGCGGCCTGCTCGTTTTACCCTGGATTCTCGGCGTGCCGGGTCACCCCGACAGGTTGGTGGAGCTTGGATGGACAATCGGACTTGTGGCGATTGTCGTCTATCTCGTTCTCTACCAGATAGTGAAATCCCTTGGGTCCAAGGGCTTGTTCAGGAGCAATATGGCGGTCAATCGCTGTCTCCACCGCATCCTTTCCGCGTCGGCGGTCATCGTAACTGTCGTGCTGGCGATATCCGCCATGCTTCTGTTCATGTCGTGACAGAGAAGTAGAAAGGCCAGACGCACCCTTTATCCTGCGCGGCGATCTTGCATCATTGCTAACAAATCGACAGTCCTGACACTTATTCCTCGCAATGAGGACTTGTTTTCGTGCAAGTTTCCATACATCAAACTAATCATCCCGAGCGGTTCCCATCAGCACGGAATCGTTGATACCGCTCTAAATATCTGGTTACGCATTTCAGACGCCGCTAAGTTACGGTCTGGCTCGGAATGCTCAATGGAGAGCATGGATATGAAACGCTTCCGCATCATTGCCCCTCTTGCAGTCATGTCGCTGGCGTTGGCGGCGTGCGAAACGACTGGGCCGGTCGGCGGCAATGTTCCGGTCGTCTCCCGCGCGCCGGCTGGCATCGAAGGCAGCTGGGTCGATCCCAATGGCATCGTTTCGTCCTTCAATGGCGGCGTTTTCGAGACCCGCGCCACCGACACGAACGAAAAGCTTGCAGAAGGCAACTATCGTTACCAGTCGCCGCAGCTTGTTGAAATCGACATGCGCTCCATCGTGCGCGGCACCTCGTCGAAGGTGAACTGCGCCCTCGTTTCGCAGTCGCAGCTCAACTGCACGTCGTCGTCGGGCTCGCGCTTCTCCCTGACGCGTCGCGCGGCGGGTTAAGCACCGGATTTTTCGTCTGAATCTCGACGATTTACGGCGCGGGAAACACCCGCGCCGATAGAATTGCGCCAGCGGCAATTGTCAGGATTGTAATTTGTCTTTTTTTCTCTAGTTTTCCGGCTGAACAGGAGTCGGAAGATGAGTGAGATGGACAAAGTGCAGGAGAAGGCCAACCAGACAACCAGACCGGAGGCGCAGGGAAAATTGCCGAAAGTCGGTGTTCTGCTTGTCAATCTCGGCACGCCGGATGGCACGAGTTATGGCCCGATGCGCCGCTATCTGGCCGAGTTTCTCTCGGATCGTCGCGTCATCGAATGGCCGCGCCTGATCTGGTATCCGATCCTTTACGGCATCGTTCTGAGCACCCGCCCGAAACGCTCCGGCAGGCTTTACGACCGCATCTGGAATCGCGAGAAAAACGAATCTCCATTGCGCACCTATACCCGCGCGCAAGGAGAGAAACTTGCCAAGGCGCTCGCTGAATATCCCAATGTGGTGGTGGACTGGGCGATGCGTTACGGCCAACCGTCCATTGAAAGCGTCACTGACCGTCTTCTGGAGCAGGGTTGCGAGCGGATTGTCATGTTCCCGCTTTACCCGCAATATTCGGCAACGACCACCGCGACGGTGAACGACAAGTTCTTCGAAGCGCTCATGAAGAAACGTTTCCAGCCGGCGGTGCGCATCGTGCCATCCTATGAAGCGGAGCAGGTGTATATCGAGGCGCTGGCTCGTTCCATCGAGAAACATCTGGCAACGCTTTCCTTCAAGCCGGAAGTAATTCTGGCTTCCTATCATGGCATCCCAAAAAGCTATTCGGACAAGGGCGACCCTTACCGCCAGCAATGCCTTGAAACATCACGCTTGCTGCAGGCAAGACTGGGTCTGGATGACAGCCAGTTTCGTTCCACGTTCCAGTCGCGTTTCGGGCCGGAAGAATGGCTCCAGCCCTATACGGACGAAACGGTCGAGGAACTGGCCAGGCACGGGGTCAAGTCGATGGCTGTTCTCAATCCGGGATTCGTGGCCGACTGCCTGGAAACGGTGGATGAGATCGGCAATGAGGCCGCAGAAGCATTTCTCGAAAATGGTGGCGAGAATTTCAGCCATATTCCCTGTCTCAATGACAGCGAAGACGGCATGAAGGTCATCGAGACGCTGGTGCGTCGCGAATTGCAGGGATGGGTTTAGATTGAAGGGAGTAGGGCAATAGGGCAGTAAGGCAGTATGTTCAGATCTGTGCTAGAATTTGCCTGCTGCCTTATTGCCCGACTGCCTATTGCCTTAAGGAAAAACAATGACCGGTTTCGATATCACGTTGCTCATTCTGGCCGCACTGGTTCTGGCGACATTGTTTGCCGGCATAAAGACCGTGCCGCAGGGGTATAATTATACGGTCGAGCGGTTCGGCCGCTATACGCGCACCCTCAATCCCGGCCTCAATCTGATCGTTCCGTTTTTCGATCGTATCGGCGCTCGCCTCAATATGATGGAGCAGGTGCTTGATGTCCCGACGCAGGAAGTCATCACCCGCGACAATGCCATTGTCGGCGTTGACGGCGTGGCTTTCTATCAGGTGCTCAATGCTGCACAGGCGGCCTATCAGGTCGCGAACCTCCAATATGCAATCCTCAATCTGACCATGACGAACATTCGTACTGTCATGGGGTCGATGGATCTGGATGAGCTTCTTTCGAACCGCGATGCGATCAATGATCGTCTGCTGCGGGTCGTCGACGAGGCTGCCCATCCCTGGGGCCTCAAGATGACACGCGTGGAAATCAAGGATATCAACCCGCCGGAAGACATCGTGACTTCAATGGCGCGGCAGATGAAGGCTGAGCGCGACAAGCGCGCGCAGGTTCTGGAAGCGGAAGGCGACCGCAACGCGCAGATTCTGCGCGCCGAAGGCCAGAAGCAGTCACAGATTCTGGAAGCAGAGGGCAAGCTGGAAGCCGCCAAGCGCGAGGCGGAAGCACGCGAACGCCTTGCCGAAGCAGAAGCGAAAGCCACGACCATGGTCTCCGAAGCTGTCGCCAACGGCAATGTGCAGGCGCTCAATTACTTTGTTGCGCAAAAGTACACTGAAGCCTTGAGCAATATCGCCAGCGCCAAGAACCAGAAAGTTGTGCTGATGCCGCTTGAGGCAAGCTCTCTCATCGGTTCGCTCGGCGGGATTGGCGCAATTGCCAGGGAAGTCTTTGGCGATGGCAGCAAGCCGGTAGACCCGGCGCCGCAGCCACCTGCTTCTTCCCGCCCGCGCAGCGTTCCGCCTGCGGGGCGTTAGAGCATTCCCAGCAAAAGCGCTAAGCGGTTTTGCGCGGGATAATGCGTTGGAATAAAGGGAGAGGGCGCCATGATTATCGAGTTTCTGTCCGGTCTCGGCATCTGGAACTGGCTCGTTTTCGGGCTGGCCCTGCTTATTCTGGAACTTCTGGCGCCCGGCTTTTTCTTCATCTGGTTCGGGCTTGCAGCGCTTGTAACCGGGGCTCTCGCCTTTCTCCTGTCTTCCACAACGGGATTTGGCTGGCAGTTTCAGACCGTCGTGTTTCTGGTTCTGGCGGTCATTTTCGTGCTGGCGGGACGCCGCTTCTTCGGCTCACGCAGCAGCGATGCCGACGAACCGCTTCTCAACCGTCGCGGCGAGCAACTGGTCGGCCAGCGCGCCACATTGACCGAACCTATCCTCAATGGCCGCGGGCGCATCCGCATCAACGATACGGTGTGGCGCGTAAAAGGACCTGATCTGCCCACGGGAACAGAAGTCCGCGTTGTCGCTTTCGATCCGGTTACGCTGGAAATTGAAGTCGCTGAATAAGGCGGGACCGGCATGCATCTGCCGGTCGAAACGCACTACGGTTTGACGGTGCGATTAAGCATCTCCGTAAAATAACCGTGGAGGTTATTCGGCACTTCGCTCTCGAACTGGAGGCGTTCCCGTTCGTGCCGGGCTTCTTTCGGCGTCATGTCAAAACGCGCTCGGAAGCCGCGCAACAGCTGGTTCCCGCTCGAAAACCCCAAGCTAAACGCAATCTGGCTGACCGAGCGGGGCCGCTTCGAGGGTTTGGTCAATTCCCTGAATGCTTCATCCAGCCGCCGGTCACGAATGATTTTCGCCACACCACCATCCTCGGCAAATGCACGATAAAGATGAGAACGAGAAACCCTCAACTTTTGCTGAATGAGTTCAGGCGACAGATCTGGCGCGCCAATATTCTGATCGATGAAGGCCAACACTCTCTGACGAAGCGCAACAGGCATGGAAGGGTAATCTTCCATGGAGTCAAATACGTGCCCTTTCAGGGCCCCGGCCAACAGGGCGATTATCGCTTCCTCCGATGCTTGAACCTCCTCCGGGGAAAGGGAGCGTTCGAGAGACAATATCCCCTTGAGACAGGTTGCGATCAACCGGGTCATCGGCTTGTCCCCCCGCAAAACAACCCCATGGAGGCTGCGCGGCCCGACCGCCTTTTCAAGATCACGCCGGGAGACTGCAAGCGAAAGCCTGGAGCCTGCATCGACCTCGCTCTTGAAGACCTTTGTGAGATCGAGAAAGCAGATATCTCCTACGTCGGCCTGCACGCTGAAACCGTTGAAATCGCCATTCATTTTTCCCGAGGTAAAGAGCTGAATGAGATAATATTCCAGACCGCTGTGCACGATGGTGCGGTGATCGCGATTGTATCTCTGACTGTTGAACGATGCCGATCCGATCACCATGGAACCGAACAGGCGAGAGCTTATTGTCCCTTCCAGCGGTTCTTGGCTTTTCTGAGCCACGGGCGAGGTGTCGAAGAATGGTCGGGTCGCCTCTCGCCAGAAGTCGCTGCGCGCGACCGTCTCTACCATAGCGGTCGAAATAAAAGTTTCGTTATTCATCACCCCTGCCATCACGCGGCCCCAACCGCCATATCATGACACCGATAGCCAACCGTAACATCAGTCGGTCCCTCATGCCTCTTCGGCACAAGAAAAGCCTTCTGCTCGTTCGCATTCATCATGCAAGTATAGATAGTCCATATTTACTTTTGCACGTATGGGAATATTACACCACTTCCTGGGACGGACAGAAGAATAAAATGGGACGCCAAGCAAAAATCCCCCGTAATTTCGATACGCTCGGTTGTTTTTTTGGAATAAACAAAAAGCAACACATAACCGTGCTGAAGCAGTCTTCATTTGGCCAAACGCAAACAATGCGAACAACGGCAGGCTACCTGTGCGGTGCGGCGCAATGATCGGCGGTTCTCCCAATACGGTAAATTTCGCATATCAAAAGGGGTCTATACAAATGATGCAAAGACGAGCCTTTAGAAAGTTCACCTCCATCGCTGCGGTTTGCGCCTTGATGCTGGGTAATGTGGTTCAAACTGCCGAGGCATGCACCGGCATCAGGCTCATCGCAGCCGATGGCAGCGTTGTCTACGCAAGGACGCTCGAATTTGGCCTCGATATCAAGTCCGAGATCATGATGGTGCCCCGCGGTTTTTCGCGAACAGGCACGACGCCAGACGGCAAGGGCGGCCTCAAATGGACTGCCAAATACGCTTCGGTTGGCATGAATGGAGCTGGCTTGCCGGATCTGTTTGATGGACTGAACGAAAAGGGATTGGGCGCCGGGATGTTCTATTTCCCGACGTCCGCAGGTTACATGCCCTACACCACTGATGTCTCGGACCGGACCATTTCCCAATGGGAATTCGTGTCTTACGTTCTGGGGAATTTTGCCACCGTCGATGAAGTGAAAGAAAACATCGGAAAGATTGTGGTGGCGTCTTCGGTATTCACCCAATGGGGCTTTGCTCCGGAGGCGCACTACATTGTGCACGATGCTTCCGGTAAAAGCATCGTTGTCGAATATGTCGGCGGCAGGTTGAATGTCTATGATAATCCGCTTGGCGTGATCACGAATTCGCCCGGCTTTGATTTTCACATGAACAATCTGCGCCAGTATGTGAATTTTTCCATGACGGGAAAGCCGCCCGTCAAACTCGGTCCGGTCGAAATTGTCCCGACCGGGCAAGGTTCGGGTATGCTTGGCATGCCCGGTGATTTCACGCCTCCCTCGCGTTTTGTTCGTGCCGTCGCGTTCTCGCAATCGGTATTCCAGCCGAAGACGGAACAGGACGCCGTTCTGCAAGCGTTCAAGATTCTCAATCAGTTTGACATTCCGAAGGGCTCGGCGCGCGACGGCGAGAAGGATGCAAACGGCAATATTCAGGCCGACTATACGCTTTGGACGGGCGCCAGCGACTTGAAGAGCAAGCGCTATTACTTCCGCACCTACGATAACAGTCAACTCCGTTCCGTTGATCTTATGAAGATGGCCATAGACGGGAAGGAAATTGTAAAAGTGTCAATTCAGGGCGACGAGAAGGTTGAGGATATGACCCCGGTGGCGCGCCCCTGAAATCCGGTCCTGTCGCCGCCCGGTCCGGTTATCGGTTGGGCGGCGAAACGATTTGTCAAATCAGGCAGCGCCTATCCGTAACAGATCGTGGAAGTGCACGAGCCCGATCGGGCGTCCGGCCTCCACGACGATCAGCGCGCCGATGTGATTTTCATTGATCGTATTGAGCGCAGCAGTAGCCAGCATGTTCTGGTCTACTGTCTTAGGCTTACGGGTCATGATTTCATCGACCGTCATCGCCGCAAGGTTGCGGCTCAGATTGCGCGAAATATCGCCGTCCGTAACGATGCCCGCCAGCTCGCCAGCGTCATCGACAACAACCACGCAACCGAAGCTCTTCTGCGCCAGAACCTTCATCGCGTCCGGCATGGATGTGCCGGTTTCCACCAGCGGAAGCCGTTCGCCGCGATGCATGATGTCGCGAATATGGATGAGACTGGCGCCCAGAGAACCACCGGGATGAAAAGTCTTGAAGTCGCTGGGGGTAAAGCCCCGCGCTTCCAGGAGTGCAATCGCCAGCGCATCGCCGATGGCAAGCTGCATCATGGTCGAAGTGGTGGGCGCAAGACCATGCGGGCAGGCCTCTGCTGTTTTCGGCAGGAGCAGAACGACGTCAGCCGCACGACCGAGCGCCGAATTTTCACCTGCGGTAATCGCGATCAGCGGAATGCGGAAGCGCTGCGAATAATTGACAATGCCCTTCAGTTCGGCCGTTTCACCCGACCACGAGATGGCCAGAATGACATCGTCGCGACCGATCATGCCGAGATCGCCGTGATTGGCTTCCGCCGAATGAACGAAGAATGCCGATGTGCCGGTCGACGCAAAGGTGGCGGCAAGCTTGGAACCGATATGGCCGCTCTTGCCCACGCCCGTAACCACAAGGCGTCCGCGCGCGGCGACGATACGCTTCACCGCTTCGACAAAGGGACCGGAAAGGCCATTGTTCAGCGCGTCTTCCAACGCGGCGAGGCCCGCATTTTCGGTCTTTATGGTGCGCAACGCCGAGGCGATGGCCGCTTCAGCGTTTGCCGGTGGGATGATCTGATCGAGCTTTTCCATGGCGGCAAGGGTTAACTTCTTCGCAGGCGATTGTCCAAACATTTGTGTGGCCGGAACCGTCACGATACTGGCCGCAGCAACCAAGAATTAACCATGTGCCTTTACCGTTCATCTACCACGTTGCGACGGTTTGAAAACACGACATGCTTTTTGCCAAGATCCCATCTGGCGGTTCGACGCCCATTGCCCGCAGGCTGCGATGCCTGTGTTTGTCGGGCGTGGCGATGGCACTTTGTCATGGTTCAGCATTTGCACAGGAAGCCTATCTGCGCGGAAGCGTCGCCGAGGACGTGCTTTCGGCCTCTTCGCCAGAGACCCTCGCAAACCGCGGTCTTGCTGCGCCGGGATACGATAACGGCGCTGGCGAGACGCCCGACGACAGTTACACCCCGCCTGAAAATACCGTGGCGACAGACCCGGGCACCACTACGCAAACCGCTCCGATTGTACCCCTGCCGCAGGAGCGCCAGTCGCTTCAACCCGACAATATGCGTGTCGGTTCGGTCGATGCCGAGGCAAGCGAAGATACGGGCCGGGCGCAACGCGAAAATCTGCGGCAGTTGCCTGAACAGGGGCGCGGTTCCACACAGGATGCCGACCCGTTTGCGCCGATCGGCATCCGCACCGGCTCCTTTATCCTGCGGCCTTCGCTTGAGCAGGGTATCCGGGCCACGACCAACGGTGACAATAGCGCAGCCGGTTCCAGCGCTGTTCTCAACGAAACAACATTGCGGCTCAATGCACAGTCGGACTGGGCGCGCCACCAGGCAACCCTCGACGCATCGGGCACATGGTCGAAGTCCATTTCGGGAGAGGACGTCTCCGAACCGCAAGTCGATATCCAGGGCAAGCTTCGCTTCGACCTTGGCGACCAGACGACTGTCAACACCGGTGCCGGCTATCGGCTGCGCCGCGAAAGCGCATCGAGCCCCAATGGGGTGGTCGGCGCGCTGCAACGCCCGCTGGTTCACACCCTCAATGGAAGCCTCGGCGTGGAACGCGATATGGGGCTGGTGTTCGGCAGCGCCACCGGACGGGTCGAGCACAATATTTACGGCGATGCCGAACTGTCATCCGGCGGTACCGTCAGCCAGAAGGACCGCGACAACACCTATGCCAGCATCACGCTGCGCGGTGGCTTCAGCCTGTCACCGGCGATCAAGCCTTTCACCGAAGTCGAGCTCGGCAAGCGCATTTTCGATGAGAAGGTGGACAGCAATGGCTATGAGCGCAGCGGATCGCAATTTGCGCTGCGCGGCGGCATGATGCTCGACATGGGCGAAAAGCTGAGCGGCGAGTTCGCCGCCGGTTACATGCGCGCCAACAGCGATGATTCCCGTCTCGGTGACATCAGCGGCCCGTCGATCAATGCGGCGCTCAACTGGTCGCCGCTGCGCGGAACCGATGTGCGCCTCTACGCACAAACAATGGTCGATACCTCGACCACGCCGGGCATTGCCGGATCGTTCCTGCATTTCGCAAGCCTTGACGTGACCCGCCGCATACGTTCCGACCTCAGCCTCAACGGCAGGATCGATGCGAATATCCGGCAAAACAAGGATGGCACCGGGACCGACTACACGATCGGCGCGCAGATCGGCGCAACCTACTGGATCAATCGTTTCGTCGGACTGGATGCGCGCCTGCGTCACGAATTCCTGACGAGCAGGATTTCCGACCGCGAATATAAAGCTGACAGCGTCTATCTCGGCGTGAAAATTCAGCGCTAGAGCATTTTCCAGCAAAAGTGTGAAACGCCTACGCGGGGAAATCAGGCCACCGGGCTGATTTCGGATTCCGCTTCGATGCGTAGGATAATGCGGCAAAAACAAACGGATAAAGCAGTTTCAACTTCGGGAGCCACGCGCCCGAAGTTGGTGATGTGATGATCGAGCTCTTTATGGCGACCGGGGCTGACAGCATCCAGGGGCGGGAGCTTTCCAAGCCGTCATGTCATTGATTATCCCGCAAGCGCGTGCTCCATTTGCACACAAAACAAAGCTCAGTGTTGACTGGCGATGTCAGGCTGGCGAAAATGATGGCTCCATCATAGGGCATGAGAATATCGCTGCCATCAGCCCGCTTGCCGATGATTTCACCGGCCCCGACCGCTTCCGCCGCCTTGAATTGCCTGATCAGGTGATCGTCTTCATGTTTCGCCATGATGGCGTCAGCAATTTCCAGCACTGCCGGCACAGGCATTTTCGCCGGTTCATCAGCGATGAGGCCGAGCGTGATCATGCCATTGATAACGCAGTCATATCCGACCTGCGGCGCCTCGGGAGCCAGATGCTGGCCGCATTCGACCGTCACGCCATAGCCGCCAGCAAAGCGCATATATTCGGTGGTGCCGACACCAAGCAATGGCGAGAGGTCTTCGGTTACGCCCAGTTCCCGCTTCTGCTGGTTGGCCTTTTCAAAGGCTGGCAGCCAGCCATAGACGACCAGCGGCAGGCCAAGCGCCTTTGCGAGTCTTGCCTCGGCCTGCTCATGGGCGAATGGCTCAAGGTCGCCATTATTGTTCTCTGGCCCCATCAGCGCGAAAGCATCGCCTTCAGAACTGAAAGAGTGCAGATCGATCAGCACGTCATGGGCGCGAAAGAGCGGGCAGAGGACATTGGCGATGCGATCCTCATTGTCCTGTGGAATGGCGCTTTCGGCCAGCCTGCGGTTGAAATTGCGTTCGCCAATGCGCGTATTGTTGCGGAAAGCGAGGCCATTGACCACCGGTACAAAGGTGACGGTGCCACGCTGCAACTGGCGCTGGCCGGTGCGAAATTCCTGGATCAGCCGGCTGATGGCGAGGGGCCCGCAAGGTTCGTTGCCATGAACGGAACCGGTGACGATCAGGCGCGGCCCCGGCTTCAAACCATGGAAAGTGACGCTTTCGATTGATTGGACCGGCTTGGCGACAAGCGGTTTCAAGGCCGTTGGCTGGTCATGAATCGACGCGATGTCTATGACCATGCCGGGAGATACCCGATGTGCCAGTTCGCGCAGATGTTCATGGGCGACCACGACGCAGCCGGCGGTTCCGCTGAAATCCGGTCGCGCGGCATGCATAAATATGGCTGAACCGCCGCGGGCAGCTGGCACCGCATCGTTCCAGCCAATCGGAATGATCAGGTCGAACAGAGCTTCACCGCGTCGAGAGGGCTGCGAGGTATCGGTTTCGAAGACCAGTTGATTGTAGAACGGGCTATCGCTGTCTTCCACCCAGCGATAGTTTTCCGGCTTCGGCAGAAATGGAAATTCGACATTGCGCAATTCATCACCGAATACGGACGGATCATAGAACCCGTAGCGCAGCGGATAGCGGCCTCGCGGGGTCCTGCCATCGCCTTCGCGCTTCAACTGAGGGTCAATCAGGCCGTTGCGGCCAATGGCGCATTTGACCGTCCAGTCGCCGATCGACAATAGCCCGATATGCGGGTTGTGCGGATCATGACCGCTGCGAACAACGATGGTGGGTTGTTCAAGTGTTCCGACCATAAACGGATTTTGATGCATGGGATCAGCTTTGCTCTAACAGATGGCAACGGGCACGGTGGCTGGCCTGTTCGCGCAGATGGGTGAAGGCGGGGATGTCGCCGGTGCGACACATGTCGAATGCCGATGGGCAACGCGGATGAAAGGCGCAGCCGGACGGCGGGTTGAGCGGGGAGGGCGCTTCGCCCTGCATGCGGCGCTGGCGCTTCGCGGGATTCAACGGATCGGGGATCGAGGCAATCAGGGCTTGCGTGTAAGGGTGCAGCGGATTGGTGAAAATATCGCTCCAGATGCCTTCCTCAACGATGCGGCCAAGATACATGACCGCAATGCGATCGCTCATATGTTCGACCACTCCCAGATCGTGAGAGATCATCAGCAGCGCGATGCCAAGCTCGTCTTTCAGCTCCAGCAACAGGTTGATGATTTGCGCGCGGATCGACACGTCAAGTGCTGAAACCGGCTCATCGCAGACCAAAAGTTTAGGTTTGACGATAAGCGCGCGCGCAATACAGATACGCTGCCGCTGGCCGCCGGAAAACTCGTGTGGCTTGCGGTCAGCCGTCTCCGGTTTCATGCCGACCTTGGCCAGCATGTCGATCACATTGGCTTCAATCTCGGCCCTGTCTTTCATGCCATGAAGACGCAACGGTGCAGCCAGTGCCTCGCGGACCGAGCGGCGCGGATTGAGGGACGCGAACGGGTCCTGAAACACCATCTGCACATTGCGGGCCTGGGCCAGCGGATTGTTTTTCACTGCGGTCGGCACATCCTGGCCAGCCACGCAGACCGACCCGGAGGTGATGGGAACCAGCCCCATGATAGCGCTGGCGAGAGTGGATTTCCCGCAGCCGCTTTCTCCCACCAGACCAAGGCATTCTCCGGCGCGGATGGAAAGATCAATGCCGTTGACAGCTTTCAGGAGCTTTTTGCGAAAGCCGTCGCGGACGCCGTAATGAACCTTGAGGTCCTTCACGGCGAGCACCTCCGCTGATCGGGATTGCGTGTTTTGCGGTTCGGGCTGCAAGCCCGTCTTCGTTTCAGTCATGATGAAAACACCTGATTGAGCCGCCGTCGCCAAGCGATGTGACCGATGGCATGATCTCGCGGCATTCCTCGCTGGCGCGCGTGCAGCGCGAGGCGAAACCGCAGCCGATATCGCGCTCCATCAGGCCGGGGACGATGCCCTTGATTTCTGTCAGCGGCGTGCGGCCTTCCTGCAGGCGGCGGCCCAGCCGGGGCAATGAGGCAACCAGCCCCTGCGTATAGGGATGATGCGGACTGGCGAAAATTTCGCTCGCCGGACGCTCTTCGACAATATGGCCGGCATACATGACCGCGACCCGGTCGCACATGCGCGCCACAAGACCAAGGTCATGCGAAATCATCAGCACCGCTGTGCCGCGCTGCGTACACAGATCGAGGATCAGCTCGACAATCTCCGCCTGAATGGTGACATCCAGCGCCGTGGTCGGCTCGTCGGCGATCAGAAGGGCCGGATCGCAGGCAAGCGCAATGGCGATCATGACGCGCTGGCGCATGCCGCCGGACAATTGATGCGGATAATCCTTGATGCGCCGTTCGGGGCTTGGCACCTGCACCTGTTCAAGGGCTTCAATGGCCTTCATGCGCGCCTGCCGGGCGCTCATGCCCTTGTGCAGGACGAACATTTCGCCAATCTGGTCGCCGATCGTCATCAGGGGATTGAGCGAGGTCATCGGCTCCTGAAAGATCATGGCCACCCGGTCCCCGCGCAGGCGCCGAAGGTCTCGGTTGGACAGGCGGTTGATGTCCTGTCCTTCAAGCAGAACCTGCCCCTGCGCGACCTTCATGGGGGCGCTGAGAAGACCGGCAATGGTGAGGGCGCACAGGCTCTTGCCGCATCCCGATTCTCCCACCAGGCCGAACACTTCGCCAGCCTTGATGGAAAAGTCGATCTGATTGACGGCAGGGAAATCGCGTCCCCTGGCACTCAGCACGATGGAAAGGTTTTCGACCTTCAACACTGCATCGTCGGACATCAGCGCTTCGACCTCCCCGTTGGGTCCAGGAGATCGCGCAAGCCGTCTCCCAGCATGTTGAAACCCAGAACAGTGATGAACAGCGCCATGCCGGGAAATATGGCTACCCACGGCGCGACCATCAGCTGTTCCCGCGCCCGGGCCAGCATGCCGCCCCAGCTTGGCGCGGGAGGCACAACTCCCAGTCCAAGGAAGGACAGCGATGCTTCGGCCATGATGGCCGAGCCGATGCCCATGGTTGCCACCACGATCAGCGGCCCGGCAATATTGGGCAGGATTTCCCTCAGCATGATGTAGAACTTGCCAAAGCCCATGGTGCGGGCTGCCTGAACATAGTTCTGCGATTTCTGGGTCAGCACCTGCGCGCGCGAAATACGGCAACTATAGGCCCAATCGGTCATGCCGAGCGCGATCAGCAGGCTGATCAGGCCGGGGCCGAGCACTGCCATCAACGCCAGGGCGAAGACGATGGTCGGAATGGACAACATGAGATTGGTAAGTCCCTGCACGAATTCATCCCACCAGCCGCCGAGATAGCCAGCCGAAAGACCGAGAAGGACGCCGATGCAGGTATTCATCATCTGCACGGCAAGCCCGATCAGCAACGAGATGCGCGCGCCATAAGCGATGCGTGAAAAGATATCGCGGCCTTGTTCGTCAGTGCCGAACCAGAATTGCGCACCGGGCGCTTCTTCCGCATTGAGAAGATTGGAATTGCCGACCGGATCGTAATGGGCGATCCAAGGCGCCAGCAACGCCACCAGCACAAGCGTGAGAAAGATAGTCATGCCTATGACGAGATTGGAGCGAAACATCGATGCTATCTGTCCTGTAGGAATTGAAACGGTGTTGGCAGGCTGCGTTTGTTCATGGCGGCTCAGCGATAGCGGATGCGCGGGTCGATCAGCAGATAGGCTATGTCGACAAGCGTGTTGATGGCCAGGAAGAACAGCACGATCACCAGAATGCAGCCCTGCACCACCGGAATGTCACGCATGGAAACCGATTGGGTCAGCAGGGAGCCGATGCCGGGCCACGCAAAGAGATTTTCGATGACGACAGAACCGCCCAGCATCGAGCCGAATTGCAGGCCGATCGTGGTGAGCACCAGCACGAAAGCGTTGCGCGCCATGTGCCTGGTGACAATGCGGAATTCGGAATTGCCCTTGGATCTGGCCGTTCGCACGAAATCCGCGTTCATCGTTTCAAGAACGGCAGCGCGGGTGGTGCGTGCCAGAAGCGCCATGGGGGCAATGCCCAGCGTGATGGCGGGCAGCACCAGATTCCTGAGGTTTCCGTTGCCATAGCCAAAGGTTGGTAGCCAGCCGAGTTTGAGCGATATGAAGTACATGGCCAACAGGCCAAACCAGAAACCCGGCAGTGACAGGCCGGAAACGGCTGTGATCATGGACGAAGTGTCGAGCCATGTCCCTTGACGCACCGCGGCCAGAAAGCCCAGTGGCAACCCGATCAGGACGGCAAAGCCAATGGCCGCAACCGCCAGCCTGAACGATGCGGCGATGCGGCTCGACAGCATGGCCGTGACCGGGCGCTGGGTGGAAAAAGATTTGCCAAGATCGCCGGTGGCAAGGCCGCCGATATAATTGCCGAACCGCGTGATGACTGGGTCCTTGAGGCCCAGCTCCTTTTCGATGCGCTCGACGACTGCCGGGTCGATATCGCGCTTGTCGCCGGCAAGCGAGGTAACGAATGTGCCCGGCATGACGCCAAACAGAAAGAAGATCAGCGTTATCGCGGCAAATACCGTAACCAGCGCCTGCAGCAGTCGCCTGCCAATCACCATAACCATGTCAATTTCCGCGGATCGTGTGGTTTTGACAGGCCGGCCGACGGGAACGATCGACCCGGCTGACCAGCCTGTTGTGTGTTTTGGCCCGCCTCAGGACAGGCCGCTGGCGAACGCTTGAAGCATGCCGCGCTTTTCGGGATGCGCTCTAGCGCCCTGGCGCGTTGTCATCCAGCCAGAGCTGATCCACCTCGATGATGGCGGCTTCGGTTACATTGGCATCGACGCCATGAATCCATGGCTGGGTTGCCACCACCGCCTTGTTGTAGTTGTTGAACCACACTGGAGCTTTTTCAAAAATGTAGCCGTCAGCCTTCTTGAGAAGGTCGATACGCTTGGCAGCATCCGTTTCGGCTGCCGCCGCGTCGAGCATCGCGTCATAGGCCGGGTCCTTGAAGGCGCTGCGGTTGCAACCGGCGCGGCTGACGCGACTGTCAAAGCAGCGCAGGGCATTCAGCGGGTCGGGACCCGTTCCTGCCGAGCGGAACCAGGCCATCGCCGTCCCCTGATTCATCTCGTCAACCAATGTGTTCGAATCCACCACTTTGGCCTTGGCATTGATGCCGACTTCCTTGAGGAACGGGAGCATCGCTTCCAGAACACCCAGGCTCGACGTACCGTCAGTAACCGAAACGGTCACTTCGAAGCCATCGGGATAGCCTGCTTCTGCCAGCAATTGCTTGGCCTTGGCCGGATCGTATGCGTAAGGGACACGGTCCTTGTCGAAGGCCGGGGAGGTGGCAGGCAGCCAGCCGGTGGCCTTATAGGCCTTGTCCTTGAGCAGCTTGCGGATAACGATATCGCGGTCGACCGCATAATTGATCGCCTGACGCACACGCTCATCGTCAAACGGCTTCTTCTCAGTGTTGAACCCCATGTGACGGGTAAATACTTCCGAAACCTCGATCAGCCCCTTGGACAGTTCCGGGTCGGCCTTGTAGAGAACATAGGCGTTTTCGGACAGAACCGTGGCATCCAGTTCGCCCGCACGGAATGCCATGTCAAGGGCGCTGTTGTCGCCCGAAATGGTGAACTCTACCGCATCGGCGTAAGGCTTGCCGCTCTTGTAATATTTGTCGAATTTCTTGCCGGAGATCTTCGAGCCTTCGACATGATCGACGAAGGAGAACGGTCCAAGGCCGACCGGATGGGTGAGGAAGTTGCCGCTTTCCACTTCTTCTTTCGGCAGGATCGCGGTGATGGCTTCGAAGAACTGCGTGCCCGGATCGGTCAGATCCTTGAAGGTCAGCGAGAAGGTGCGATCATCGATCTTCTTGATGCCGCTGATTTCCTTGGCTTCGCCCTTCGAATATTCCTGCGCGCCTGCCAGGGTCCCGACCTGCACCGCACCGGGGAAACCCTTGGCCGGGTCCATGATGCGGGTATAGGACCAGATGACATCGTCGGTGGTCAGCTTGCGGCCATTGTGAAAGAACACATTGTCGAACAGCTTATAGGTGAAAGTCTTGCCATCTTCGCTGGTGCTGACCAGTTCGGCAAGATCGAGCGCGGGCGCGTTCTTGGCTGAATCCCAGGTGTAAAGCGAACGATGGAAGGCTTTGGAGACCACCATGTCCTGTGAGTTGTAGGTGGCATGGGGATCAAGCGATTTCAGCGCGGCCCCGTAGGGTGCGGCCAGATGCAGGGTGCCGCCCCCCATCGGCTCGTCCGCCCAGGACGGTGCGGCTGGAACGGCGGTGAACAACGTCGCGGCGAGAAGCGCGGTCTTCAATATGGAACGGTAATTCATTTTTTCCCCATTTTGCTTGATTGGTTTGGTTCGGGCTATTGTGGATAGGCGTGCCGGTAAAAGAGCCGCGCGAAATTGGGCAGGAATGTCTTGTCATCCGCCGGCCAGTGGCCGTCGCACATCACGCAGAGCACGAAACTCCTGCCGTCCGGCGTTTCCCCATAGACGAGGTCATGGCGCGTCCATGAAGTATGCCCGGCCTTCGACCATGTCCTGACATTCTGTGGCAGGCCCTCCACCAGAAAGCCCGACACCTGATCGCCTTCCGGGGGCGTGTCGCAACGACGCTGAAATTCGCGGTTCATCAGCCCCAGCATCCATTCGCTGCGCTCACGCGCACCGCGCGCAATGTCATGCATCAGCGCAAGTGCCGAGAGCGGTGTCAGGACATTGCCATTTTCACCGTTGCGAATCTGCCTGGCGCGCCCATAAGGACTATCCTCATAGGTGCCATGCAGAACGTTGATACCGGCAAATTCGCTCCGGTTCTGCGCCAAATACCATTGCTGCACCCGCTGGCGGGCTGCACACCAGTCATCCAGCTCCTTGCCGGACAGCGGGCCGCCATCATAGGCGCCGGTCAGGCGGCCAACCAGATAAACGGTCGCCTCGTTGGAGGAAATGGCCATCATTTGCGCGGCAGCACGGTCATCTTCGGGATGTTCCTCCACCAATCCCTGCGCGCGAAACGCGGCAAGGGCATCGAGAAAGAACAGCTTTATGACGCTGGCCGGATAAAAGGCTTTGGAAGGCTGGTGGCCGAACCATGCCAGATCGGTGATCCGGCCCGGATCGACGGATCGCAACGGCGCATCGTAGAGACAGGCAGCAACGCCGACATTGCTTACGTCGAGTGCCCCGCCGGTCTGCGCAAGCGCTTCTGAAAGCGCGCGCGAGGCTGGATGAATCCCCGAAATAGGAACGTTGCCGCTCATGTTGCTCCCTTTTTCTTTTGGCCGATTAAGCCAAGGAATTTTACATTTTGATATAGAAATCGCATTGGAACATTATGCATGTACGATATGAAGTCGGGTTGAAAACTCGCGCTTGGGCGAAAAAGGGCTGTGCATTGCAAAAGAACCATATCAATCTGCGGCAGGTGGAGATTTTCCGTGCCACGATGAAATTCGGCACCGTAACCGCGGCTGCGGCGGCGCTGGGATCGTCCCAGCCGACAATCACACGAGAGCTGTCGCGGCTGGAGGAACATATCGGCTTTCCATTGTTTGAACGCCGGTTGCAGCGTCTGGTGCCGACCGCCCGCGCGCATAAACTGTTTCAGGAAGTGCAGGCGTCGTTTATCGGCCTTGACCGTATCAATGATTACGTGGCGCGCCTGCGCGA
Organism: Hyphomicrobiales bacterium; assembly: GCA_900473915.1. Taxonomy (GTDB): domain Bacteria; phylum Pseudomonadota; class Alphaproteobacteria; order Rhizobiales; family Rhizobiaceae; genus Brucella. The sequence goes on from UCNG01000006.1 coordinate 327,022, forward strand.
AGCCTCGGATGAAGTGCTGACCGTCGCGTCATTGCCAGCCTTTGCCCAGACCGTTTTGCCGGAAGCGATTGCGCGGCTCAACGCAACCCACCCCGATCTCACTCTTCAGATCAGCACGGTTGACCCGCGCAACCAGTCGAGCATCTCCGGTTTCAATTTTGATGTCGGCCTTATCGAGGACATCTATACCGAGAATGACGCGGATTCGCGCGTGTTGTGGACTTTCAAGCTGGTGGCGGTCATGCGCGGCGATCACCCGCTGGCAACGAAGGACTATCTTGAACCCAATGACTTTGAAGGGTTCAATTTCATCAGCCTGGGCGCGCGCGATCCTTATCGGCTGAAAGTGGAGCGCGTCTTTGACATGGCCGGCACCAACCGGCGGCTGTTCCTGTCGACGCAATCGGCCCACAGTGTTTGCGAATTGGTACTCAAAGGGCTCGGTATCTCGATCGTCAATCCGCTGACGGCACTGAGTTATGAAAAACAGGGGCTGGTGCTGAAGCCGTTTCTACCGTCGCAAAATTTCGTCCTGTCGGTGCTGCGGCCCATTAACCGTCCCATTGTGGCCAGTTCACATGCGTTGCTGTCGCACCTGTCGCAAGTCTGTGCGGAAACGCAGGAAGCGCTGGTCAGGCGCAACCTGGTCATCAACGACCAGTAGCGTATCACAGGTTGTAGAATAGAAGGCCCGGCCCCGGATGTTTAGAGACATAAATGACCAGTTTTCGCCGGGTTCCGGCGATTTTCCACGCGGATTTTTACTATCTATAGGCGTGTAGAAGTGTATTGATGAGTATTGCAGGTAGTATAGTGAATTAAATTAAATTCCAATTTTTACAGGAAATCGTGACAAAAACGGCATCTTCTGAAATATTTGAAGGAATAGCTTTTGTTGCGGCAAAATGTCCTGAGCTCGGCCAAGTATTATCAATATTCTGTAAGCATTACTCATCTATATATACACGTTGAAGGGGACTGGGGGCGATTCTCAACGTGATTACCGTTTGGAGCAAGTTGGTGCTCCTTGGCATCTCTTCACATTCGAAATGAAGACTGTTCCAGGCGGCAACATGGGTGCCTGCTGGGCAAGGTAGGGCCATGTCTGTTCATTCAAAACGCGTTATAAATCTCACATCCCGCACTTTGTTGGGGGGCATATCTTCCACGGCGCTAGCCATTTCCTGCTTTATTGCGCCTGTCACTGCATTTGCAGATGGCGGCTATGGCGGGGTGCGGCCGATTGTGGGCGCAGGCCCCGGGGGAAAAGGGGGCGTTGACGGTTCTGAGGCGAGCGCGATCGGTGAGGATGGATCGGCGGGAACATTTGGCGGCGGAAGCGGGGGCGGCGGCGGCGGCGTCAATCTGGAAACAGGTTTTGGCGCGCATGGCGGCTCCATGGGCGCTGCATCCAATGGTACGAAAGCTGAATCTTATGGCGCTACGGGCGTCATGGGACAGGCGGTCACCAGCCAAACGACGATCACGACATCCGTTTCCGGCGGTACCGGGCATCTGGGGCCGGTAGCGGTAGGTTCAGCGGGGGATCCAGGCAATGTTTCCGCAGGCGGGCACGGCGGCGGTGGCGTCGGCATCAGCGCCAGCGCGGACTTGACGGTTGCAAACGGTGGTGTTGTCACCGGCGGCACGGGCGGCGGCAATAACACCACGGCGCTTGGAGCGGGTGGCGGCGGGGGCGGCGGTGTCGGCATTTTTTCCAGCGGCAATGTGAAGGTCGACGCTGGCGGCACCGTTGTTGGCGGTACTGGTGGACATAGTGGAAATTCCGGCGGCGGCGGTGGTGCGGCGGCGATCGTTCTGTCCGCAAGAGGCAATGTGCTCAATAGCGGTTCCGTTGCTGGCGGCGTCGGCGGCGGGGCCAATTTGCAGGGTGCCGGTGGCGGCGGTGCTGGCGTTGTCTTGCTGAATGGCGGAACCGTAACCAATCTTTTGGGCGGCAGTATCAGCGGCGGCGCGGGCGGTAGTCTGCGCTTCCCAACTGTCGGGCTGGTGGGTATCGGGGGTGAAGGCATCAAAGGCGCCGACATGGCTGTTGTCAACGCCGGGAGCATCACCGGCGCCCACGCTGGCGGCACAGCCGCAAACCGTCCGCAGGCCAATGCGATTACCTTTACCGGAGGCACCAACTCTCTGGAATTATGGTCAAGCTCTGACATTTCAGGCAATGTTCAGGCGTTCAGCACCGCAGACCGTTTGATGTTGGGCGGAAGCACGGATGCCGTGTTCGACGTAACGAGCATTGGCGACAATGCGCAGTATCGCGGTTTCGGTCAGTTTGAAAAGACCGGAACCAGCAGCTGGACGCTGACAGGCGCTACGACGGCGGTTACGCCCTGGACTTTGACATCCGGCATTCTATCCATCGCACAGGACGAAAGTCTGGGTGATGTGGCAGGCATCCTTACCTTCAACGGCGGAACGTTGCGGACAACGGCAAGCTTCGCCAGCGACCGTGATATGGTGCTCAACAGCGATGCCGTTTTCGACACTGCCTCCGCCACCACCCTGACCGCCAATGGCGCGATCAGCGGTCCCGGCGGCTTGAACAAGACCGGTGATGGCATATTGGAGCTTACGGGCGTCAACACCTATGGCGGTGTGACCGCAGTCGCAGTGGGTACGCTAGGGCGTGTGGGCGCGTATCGAAGGCGCGCATAACAGCCTTGAACCGCGGACGGTTACCGGCGGCAAGCAGGACATCAATACCTTCATCATGCAGGCCGGTGTCGACGGCCAGTTCTATGAGAGCGACAGCGGCAAGCTGATCGCCGGTATCACCGGACAATATGGCCATGCCAAGGGTGATGTGTTCTCCTTCCACGGCGATGGCGCGAT
>UCNG01000022.1:0-84679 GCA_900473915.1 Hyphomicrobiales bacterium
GTCCTGACAAAGACGCCAAAAGCAGCCAGCGCATGAGCGGCTGCAGCCGTTTGCAACTCCTCGCCAGTGCAGTCACAAAACGCGACCCCCTCCCAAAAACAAAACCCGCCGAAAAATATCGGCGGGTTTGTCAGCGGTCTGACGCCGCCTCGCAAGGGCGGCGTTTTTGTTTTACATGCGGAAGTGTTTTTAAAACCGCTCTGGTCCGGGACCAGTTTTCATTCCGCCCAGGCTGCGGAACAGCGGGCGATACTCTTCCAAGGCGAGATCATCCAATGCTTCCGCTTCTTGTGGTGTGAACCATCGCAGTTCCGTGTGCTCGCGGTCGCGAATGGCAGGCTGACCGTCCCATGCGGTGGAGGTATAGAGATGGAATGACGCTGTCGGATTTACGACCTCTATAGTCGTGAGAAAAGAAAACGAACGCAGCGTCAGTCCAAGTTCTTCCTCGATTTCACGCCGGAGCGCGCTTTCGAAACTCTCACCTGCTTCCACGTGACCGCCCGGAAAACTCCACCGGTTCGGATAGGCGCGGCGATCAGGGCTGCGGCGTCCGAGTAGAACGCCTTCGGGCCCGATGAGAACTGCGTTGACGATATCCGGCATAAGGGCTCCCATGGTCCGAAGTGAAGTCAGTGTTCGTTATCGGTCAGTTGCGCAAGCGGCAGCTCTCCCTGCGACTTGACCGTCTGGATAGCGAAATTGCTCCGAATGTCGATGACGCCGGGAAGACGCAGCAGCGTGCCCGACAAGAAGCGCTCATAGGCGGCGAGATCGGCCACCACGACCTGCAACAGAAAATCGGATTCCCCGGATACGAGATGACAGGAGAACACCTCGGGCAGAGTCTGCACCGAAGTGCGGAACGCCGTTGCTGTTTCCTCGTGATGGCGCTCCACCCGGATGCCGACGAAGACCGTCAGCCCAAGCCCAACCGCATTGCGATCCAGGGCTGCGTGATAGCCCCGAATGACGCCCGCCTTCTCGAGCATCTTGACGCGGCGCAGGCAGGGAGAGGGCGAAAGACCGACTTTTTCTGCCAGCTGGACATTGGAAAGCCGGGCATCTTCCTGAAGTGCAGTCAATATCTTGCGGTCGATAGCGTCGAGTTTGATTTTTGGCATGATCCGGCAACTTCAGTTAATTCATTGGAGGATTATACCAAAACAGTAAGATTTTGCGCCACAAATCGCAAGGACATGCGCTTCCGTTCGCGGATATTCTCGAACGTGCAACTGTTTCGCAGTCGGTTTTAGGAACTTTCGCGCTGCGGTTAGCTTGGCATGATTTCTACAGGCGATAGCAATGAGCGAGATGTGGTTATACGCGGGGGCATTGGCTGCCGCTTTTCTTATTCCGGGACCGGATATGATCCTGTTGCTCCAGACCGGCGCAGCGCGGGGCAGGGGCCATGCGCTGGCAGTTGCGGCTGGCCTTGCAATCGCGCGCACCTGCCATGTGGCTCTTGCCGCACTCGGTCTGGCGGCGCTTCTGCATGCCTTTCCTGTCGCGTTTCAGTGCGTGCGGATCGTAAGTGCTGGGTATCTGGTCTGGCTTGCTATCGGGATTCTGCGCCATCCCCTGCCGACAGTGGATGCGGTTGGCGGCCTGTGTGAACGGCGGTCCTATCTGGCTTCGGCCCGCAAGGGGCTTCTCACCAATCTGCTCAACCCGAAAGCGCTGCTTTTCTGTTCCGTCCTGCTGCCGCAGTTCGTTCACCCCGCAAATGGCAGTATCGCGCTGCAATTTGCGGTTCTTGGCGGCATCATGACGACGGTCGGCTTGTTGTTCGACACGCTCTATGCCTTTACAGGCTCCTCGCTCGGAACCCTGTTCAAACGTTATCCCGCCATACAGTCGGTTCAGCGCTGGGGTTTTGCAGCGCTGCTGTTCGGCTTTGCCGCCAAGCTGGCGACGGTTTAAACGCCGAAGCGATCCTTGATGGGGGCGAAAGTGTAACGGTGGATGCCGGGCACGGGGCCAGCAGTCTCGATGGCAGCGCGGTGCCTTTCGGTGGCATAGCCCGCATGAATTTCCAACCCGTAGGGTGGATGCGCCGCACCGGCCCTGATCATCATGCGGTCCCGCGTGACCTTGGCGACGATGGAAGCCGCAGCGATCGAAATGGAGCGCTGATCCCCTTTGACGAGAGCAGAACCCGGGCAGAGAAGTCCCGGCGGAACATCGCGGCCATCGATCAGCGCGTGGCAGGGCCGCAGCGTCAGGCCGATGGAGGCGCGCCGCATCGCTTCAAGCGCTGCCTTCCGGATATCGCTTCCATCGATGCTGCGTGCGCTGAGGCTTGCAACCGAAACCGTTATGGCCTTCGCCAGAATGACGTCGTAGAGCGCCTCGCGTTTTGCAGCCGTAAGCCGCTTGGAATCGTCCAGCCCGTCCGGGAGATTGTCGATATCGAGCACGACGGCAGCGGCAACCACCGGGCCAGCCAGGGGACCGCGTCCGGCCTCATCTATGCCGACGATATGTTTCAATCCACGTGCAAGCAGCCTTTTCTCTTCCGAGAAGTCAGGCGCGATCGGGATATCAAAGAGGAGCGGAGAATCAGAAGCCGAGCGTTTCATTTGGCGGCAATGCTCGCATTGCTTCCGATTCTCCGCAAGGGCCCTGCTCGAGGATGGTGGCGTGAAAGCAGGCAGCCCCTCCGTCTGAAGGACAATCAGACGGAAATTCAATAGGCAACTGGCAGGCTGTGCAGGATTGGAACTGCTCCAACTATTTGTTTCATCGCATCATCCAACGCAAAACCGGCGCACACTTTTGCTGAAAATGCTCTAGAACAGCGAAAGCTGCTTGCCTCCCTTTTCGACCGGCTCGAACAGATCGGTACGCAATTGAAGGCGGCGTGCATGGAAGCCGAGCTTGCGCGCGGTGATTTCGAAACGGCGACCGATTTGCCATGCATAGGGGCCAGTGCCGCGCATGCGCTTGCCCCATTCGGCATCGTAATCCTTGCCGTCCCGCATGGAACGCACCAGCGACATGACGTGCCGGTAGCGATCCGGATAATTGCGCAGCAGCCAGTCCTTGAACAAGGGCGCGACTTCCAGCGGCAGGCGCAGCAGGACATAGCCTGCCTCGCGCGCGCCTTGCGCATAGGCGGCATCCAGAATGCGCTCGATCTCGTGATCGTTGATGCCGGGAATGACCGGCCCCATCATGACGGAGGCTGGAATGCCCGCATCGGCGAGTTTGCGGATGGCCTGAAGGCGCAGTGTCGGCGTCGAGGCGCGCGGTTCCATCGTGCGCGACAGATGAGCGTCCAGCGTCGTGACCGACAAGGCGACCTTGGCCAGCCCTTTCTCCGCCATGCGGCTCAAAATATCGATGTCGCGCACGACGAGCGCGGATTTCGTCACGATGCCGACCGGATGATTGGCCGCCTCTAGCACTTCAAGAATTTCGCGCATGATGCGCCATTTCTTCTCGACCGGCTGATAGGGATCGGTATTGGTGCCGATGGCGATTGTCTTCGGCTGATAGCTGGGCTTGGCCAGCTCGCGCTCCAGAAGACGTGGGGCATCCGGCTTGGCAAACAGGCGGGATTCGAAATCGAGACCGGCAGAAAGCCCCATGTAACTATGCGTCGGCCGGGCAAAGCAATAGATGCAGCCATGCTCGCAGCCGCGATAGGGATTGATCGAGCGATCGAAACTGATGTCGGGTGAATCATTGCGAGTGATGATCGTCCGCGGCTTTTCGATCTGCACATCGGTCTTGAACGGCGGCAATTCCTCAAGCGTGGTCCAGCCGTCATCGAAGTCGTGGCGCGTGGTCGGCTCGAAACGCCCGGTCGGATTAATGCCCGCGCCGCGCCCACGCCGCCGGGCGTGATCGATGCGCAAGCCGGCCTCGCCGATCACCGCATTGGCGTGATCCGCGCGCCCGCTACCGAAGGCAGCCCTGTCGGCCTGCTTGATGATATCTGCCTGCTGGATCACTTCCATCTTCGTCTCCCTGAATGGAAACATCTGGCCTTGTATAATCACGGCGACAGCGAACCCTGTCAGGTCCGGCAACTCTTCCGTTGCGCGTGCTGTGCCGCCATGCGACTCTGTTCTGATGAATCTATTCCTATAATAAGAATTAGAACAAAGCAAGAACATAAAAGTGTCAGCTTTCCGGTCACACGTTCTTGATATATGAAGCGCTCATGTTATCCGTCGTCATCGAGACCCTGAATTCTGAACGAGCGTTGGCTCACACGCTTTCGGCACTGGTGCCGGCTGTTGTGGAAGGTTTGCTGCGTCGCGTGACGGTAATCGACAGGGGATCGTCGGATGAAACCGCTCTGGTCGCGCTGGGTGCGGGCTGTGCGTTTCATTCCGAAATGGATATTGAGGCGGCGCTCGATGAAATCCGCACGCCATGGGTGCTGCTGCTGAGGCCCGGCGCTATCCCGCAGGAAGGCTGGGAGGAGGCGCTGCGTCGCCATATGGAAAATGGCGGCGGGGCCGCGCGCTTTTCATTGCCGGAAGACAGCGTTTTGGGGACGGTCCGCAAAATCTTCGGCCACAAGGCGACGCTCGATGCCGGACTTCTGGTGCGCCTGGATGTGGTAAAGCCGCTCCTGCTCGATGGCGTGGCGTTCGATCAGCTTCCGCAGCGTTTGAAGCCCATCCGGCTCAAGCATTCCATCCTGCCGCCCGACGAAGACTGAACAAGCAAAAGGCGAAGCCAGAAGCTCCGCCTTTTCAACCGACATGCGGGTTTTCAGGACGGGACGCTTTGGGTCGCGATTACGAACCAATCGGGTCTTTCGGCTGAGAGATGTCCAGCGGCCCGTTCGGTGGCAGCAATGTCCTCGTAGATCGCATAGCAGGTGGCGCCTGATCCCGACATTTGTGCGTAAAGCGATCCGCTCTCGCGAAGCAAGTCGAGCTTGGCGCGGATCCGCGGTGCAAGTTTCAATGCCGGGGACAGGAGATCATTTCGGGTTGTTTGCAGATAAGCGCAAAGAGAGCCGATATCCGGGTGCGAGGCAAGTGCCAGCGCTGGATGATCGCGCTTTTCAAGCGCGCGAAAAACATCTGGGGTTGCAACGGCAGTCCCGTCATTGACGAGCAGCATGGGCAAGGCGGGGAAGCCGCTGACCGGGGTTAGCTCTTCACCGATTCCGCGGGCGGCAAGCGGCGTCCCCTTCAATGCGCCATGCAGACACATGGGCAGGTCCGCGCCGAGGCCGAGCCCGATTGAGGCAAGCCGCTCGAAACCGAGACCGAGCCTCCACAACTCATCGAGTGCGAGCAGGGTTGCGGCTGCGTCGCTCGATCCGCCGCCGATGCCCGAAGCAATCGGAAGGTTCTTTTCCAGATGGATCGCGACAGGCGGCAAAATCCGCTGTGTCTCGCCGCTCAGCGCCTCGCGGGCCTTGAGAACCAGATTGCCGCCGTCGAGCGGTATGCCCTTTGCGAAAGGACCGCTGACCGTAAAGCTGTCCTCTTGCGCAATTTCGACCCGAATAATATCGCCATAGCGCGCAAAGACCACCAGCATGTCGAGCAGATGATAGCCATCGTCACGACGCCCCGTCACATGCAGCGCGAGATTGATCTTGGCGGGAGCCAGACGTGTCACCGCACGCGGAGAACCGGCATCGGCATGTGTTTCGGTTTTCGGGAACATGGTCATTTCTGCTGGTGGACCGGGACACGAGTGACGGCGATCGCACCGCTTCGCCGGCAATGGTTCGTGACGGAAAGGTCAGTCCTTCTTGACGTAATATTCGCCGGTCTTGGGGTCCTGCACCAATGTGCCGTGAGCCCGGTTCTGCGCTTCCTTTTCCGCCTGACGCACGCGCTGCGACACGCGCGCGGCTTCACGCTTGAACGAGCGGTAGCCGTACCAGGCGGCGGCGATGATCAGCAGCAGAAAAATGAGCTGGGGCATGGCCTCAAGTCCTTAAGGTTGCGCATCGGATTGCCGGATCGCGAAGGCCGAAACGCCGTATATTCATGGGGGGGCGGGAAGCGGCCCGCCCCGCTTTTTGACACCATATCATGGTGAAACGAAGGAATTCAAAGCATTGGTGGGAAAATCGGCGGTGTTTTTCGCCAGCACGTTATTTTTCCCATTATTATTCAAAGCCCGTAACGTGCCCAAAGCGCTTTTTCCTCTGCTACCGAAAGCAGGCCGTCGCCCAGATGCGCGGCAATGGAAGCCGGTTCAAGATTGCCAAGCGCCATATCCACGCCGGGAACCTTGCGTCCCAAAAGGCCGCGCTTCTGTTCGACCAGCTTCAGCTTGACCTTGTCGCCATAGGTTTTGCGCAGGAAACTGCGCATGTCGCCAAGCCCGTCGATCAGGCCAAGCTGTTGCGCCTTGATGCCGGTCCAGAACAGCCCGGTAAACAGGTCTTTGTCGTCTGCAAGCTTGGTTCCGCGCCGTTCCTTCACCATGTCGATGAAGGTTTCGTGGATTTCGAGTTGCAGCGATTTCAGCCGCTCGATGTCAGCCTTCTTCTCTGGCTGGAACGGATCGAGCGTCACCTTGTTGGAGCCAGCCGTATAGACCCGGCGCTCAACGCCGATCTTCTTCAACAGTTCAGGGAAACCGAACGAGGCCGACACAACGCCGATAGAACCAACGATGGACGATGGATCGGCGATGATCTCATCCCCCGCCAGCGCGATCATGTATCCGCCCGAGGCGGCGACGTCTTCGACGAAGATGAAGACCTTTTTCTGATGTTCAGCGGCAAGATCGCGGATGCGCCGGTAGATCAGGCGGGATTGCACGGGTGACCCGCCGGGCGAGTTGAGCGAAATGGCAACGGCAGGCGCTTCCTTGTCGGTGAACGCCTTTTCAAGAACCGCTGCCGCCGACGCCAGTGAGAGCATCGGCCGGAAGGCAGAGCCACCGGACATGATCGCGCCATGCAGTCGCACGACTGGTATCTCGATGGAAACCGGGCGGAAGCGGCGCGGAACAAGACGCGTCAATAAACCGGGCAAGGCAAACTCCTGAACTGAAATCTCTCAGCCGCAATGTAGGGAGCAATATGGGAAACACAAAGAAAACCGCCCGGAAATTTTGCTTCCGGGCGGCGGTATTTGTTTCGTCAGGCGTTTTTCGGCTTGGTGACCAGCCGCAGCAGAATATAGCCGCAAATCGCCGACAGGCCCGAACCGGCGAGCACGCCGATCTTGGTTTCGGCCTGCATGAGTTCGGACGGGAAGGAGAGGAGGCCGATGAAGATGCTCATCGTGAAGCCGATCCCGCACAGGACCGCCACGCCGTAAAGCTGCACCCATGTCGCGCCGAGCGGCTTTTGGGCAAGGCCCGTCTTGATGGCGAGCCAGGCTGCGCCGAAAACGCCAAGCTGCTTGCCGATGAAGAGGCCGAGCATGATGCCAAGCGTGAGTGTGTCCCGCATCACCGAGGCGTCGAGACCTGCGAACGATATGCCCGCATTGGCGAAGCCGAAAACAGGCACGATGAAGAATGCGACAGGCTTGGCCAGCGCATGTTCCAGCACATGCAGGGGCGAGGTCATATCGTCGGGCTTGCCGGGCGCGGGTTTCAGCGGAATCATCAGCGCTGTTACCACGCCTGCGACCGTTGCATGAACGCCGGAATTCAGCACGAAGAACCACAGTGCTGCCCCGCCGACCAGATAGGGCAGCAGCTTCATCACGCCCATGCGGTTCATGGCGAACAGAACCAGGGCGGCGGCGAAAGCCGCGCCAAGATAGGGCAGGGAGATTTCAGCCGTGTAGAAAATGGCGATAATCACGACCGCCGCAAGATCGTCCAGAATGGCAAGCGTCGCCAGAAACACCTTGAGGCTGGAAGGGACCCGCGATCCCAGTAGCGACAGCACGCCAAGCGCAAAGGCGATGTCGGTTGCGGAGGGCACGGCCCAGCCGCGCACCTTGGCGGGATCGTGCCAGTTGAGCGCGGTAAAGATGATGGCTGGCAGGATGACGCCGCCAGCGGCGGCAATGCCGGGCAACATGCGGTTTGGCCAGCTTGCCAGCTGTCCGTCGAGAAACTCGCGTTTGATTTCCAGGCCCACGAGCAGGAAGAACACCGCCATCAAGGCGTCGTTGATCCAGTGAGAAAGGCTGAGCGGTCCGATATAGAGGTGCAACGCTTCGAAATAGACGTGCGAGAACGGAGAGTTCGCCACAATGAGCGCGAGTGCTGCCGCCGCCATGAGGCTTATGCCGCCTGCGGATTCGCTATCGAGGAAGCGCCGCATGATCGATACGGGGCGGCTATTGTCTGGGCTGTGGTTCATGGGTTCCCGTTGCCTGTTCTTATCTGTCTGTTGTCTGCGCGTTTTCGGAAAAGGGCGGCGGGGAGCCGCAGAACGAAAATTGCGGTTTAGGAATATTGGCTCGAATATAGGGTTTCAATCAAAATCACCTGCCTTGATTGAAATAGGCAAGTTCTGGGTCGTTGGAACTTATGAAATGCTGCCGTGTTATCCGATCCGGGAGGAGACCGCGATGGCGCTCACAGCAATTTTTGCCCAGCTCACCTGTTCCGATCTTGAACGCAGCACGGAATGGTTTGCGACGATCTTCGACCGCAACCCCGATGCACGGCCGATGGACGGGCTGGCGGAATGGCATCATGGTCCAAGCGCGGGGTTCCAGCTTTACCTGAATCCGGCCGATGCGGGGCACGGTACGCTGACGCTGATCGTCGGCGATGTGCGGGCCGAACATGCGCGGCTTTCATTCGATGGGATTCGCCCCGGAAATATCGAAGCCGCCGACTATATGATGATTCTGAAATTGCGCGACCCCGACCGCAATCTGGTCGTGCTGGCCCAGCCGAGAAGTCAGGGCGCATCCCGAAAAGTGTGAAACGCTTGCTCTAAATGAGGGCATCAAGCCCGTTATTGATGCCGTCGGCGCGCGGCGTGAAACCATGCCCCTCGCCGCCATGGAGAATGAGCGCCGGCATCAGGGAAAGACCCGCGCGGCTCCCGCGTGTGCCTGTCGCGACGATGCGGATTGCCGCCGCGTCTGGCCGTGGCTGGACGGGGACGATCTTCACGCCGCCAAACCGTCCCGAAAGTGCTTCGAGAATGGCGGAAATGGAACCGGGGCGGGCGATGATGGCAATGCCGCCGCCGGGTTTCACGATTGCCGCCGCGGTGCGCACCCATTGGTCGAACATGCCTTCGGGCATGACATGCGCTTCCGCCTTCAATGGATCGGGGGTGCTGCGATCGCGCGCTTCGTTGAAGGGCGGGTTCATGATGGCGAAATCGAAGCTGTTGTCGGCGAGTCCGGCGGCGATGCGCGCCTTGCCTTTGAGCGATACGTCGGCTTCGATCACGCTGATGCGCCCTGCCAGAGCGGCATTCAGTGGATGGTTGATGCTCTTGCGGGCAAAACCGGCCATGAAACCGGAACGCTCGACGAGGGTGATCGCGGCTCCGGGGCAGCGGGAGGCGACGGCAAGCCCGGCAGCGCCCGCACCGCTGCCAAGATCGGCCACGCGCCCGGCGAAACCGTTTGGAACAGCGCTTGCCAGAATCATCGCATCCACGCCGGAGCGATGGCCTTTCAATGCGGGCTGGACGAGATGAAATGCCCCACGATGAAACACATCCAGCGTTTCTGCGGCCTCATTTTCAGTTTCCGAACCTGTTTCCGAATTCATTGATCGCGCAGTTCGTGTTCCATCTCGGCATCAATCAGAATTTGCCGCGCTTCCTCAAGCTGCTCCTCGCTGACCAGAAGCCGGCGCGGCAGCACGCCCAAAGAGCCTTCGATGATGCTCATATTCGTGTCGGCAATGAAATAAGCGATCCCGGCCTCTTTCATCAAGGCCTCGGCAAAGGACAGCAGAACGGAATCATTCGTGCGCATAAGTTCGATCATTTGAACAGTTTGTAGCGAATGCACCGCATTGACAACAGCTTCCTTCAATGGTGAACAGGCGTTGGAATAGTAACGCTTTGAGGGCGCTTTGGGGGCAGTTGCGTCTTGAGCAATCCGGGCAGCTTTAATAGTGTGGCCGGGCAGCTAGGAGAAATGGCATTGGGTGTGGTTCTGAATCTGGACGGTAAAAAGAAACAGGAAGGATCGGTTCAGCCGCTTGTCGATCTGACAAAGGCCGATATGGCGCGGGTGAACCAGATGATCCTTTCCCGCGCCGGATCCGATGTCGAAATGATACCGGAAGTCGCCAATCATCTGATTTCCTCGGGCGGCAAGCGCTTGCGCCCCATGATGACGCTCGCGGCAGCGCGCATGTTCGGCTACGAGGGCGACGGCCATGTGCGTCTCGCGACGGCCGTGGAATTCATGCACACCGCCACGCTTCTGCACGATGATGTGGTCGATGAAAGCGATTTGCGCCGCGGCAAAAGCACGGCGCGCATGATCTGGGGCAATCAGGCGAGCGTTCTGGTCGGCGATTTCCTGCTGGGGCAGGCTTTCAAGATGATGGTCGATGTCGGTTCGCTTGATGCGCTCGACGTTCTGGCAACCTCGGCTTCGGTGATTGCCGAAGGCGAAGTGATGCAGCTTGCCGCCGCCAAGAACATGGAAACCACCGAAGACGAATATCTGGCGGTCATCAAGGCCAAGACTGCGGCGCTGTTCTCGGCGGCGGGTGAAGTTGGCCCCATCATCGCAGGCGCGCGGGAGGCGGATCGCGCAGCCTTGCGCGACTACGGCCTCAATCTCGGCCTTGCCTTCCAGCTTGTCGATGATGCGCTGGATTATGGCGGCTCGGCGGTCGATTTGGGCAAGAATACCGGCGATGATTTCCGCGAAGGCAAGATCACCCTTCCGGTGATTCTCAGCTATCGCCGCGGCACCGACGACGAGCGCGCTTTCTGGAAGAACGCGATCGAAGACGGCGCCAGTGACGACGCCTCGCTCGAAAAAGCCATCGGCTTGATGACGAAGCACGGCGCGATTGCCGATACGGTGCAGCGCGCGCGGCATTTCGGCGAGATTGCCCGCGATGCTCTGGCGCCCCTGAAAGCAACGCCCCAGAAGGATGCGCTGATCGAAGTCATCGATTTCTGCATCAGCCGCGTGAACTGACCGGCAGTTATTGCGACACTCCGGCCAGCGCCGATACTCAGGAAAAGCATTCTCACGGATGCTTTTCTTGCCCCGCCATCCCAAAAAGGCCATGCTTGGGGTGCCTTTTCCGGCAAAGAGACAGCCTGCACGGCTCTTGAGGGTTTACTTGCCGGTATCTGTTACAGGGATTTGAGAAGAGGATAGGGCTTTATGCGGCAAGGATCGAAATACCGCCCGCTTTATGGTTTGCTGCTCTCGCTTCTGGCGGGAATAGCGATCCCGACAAGCGGTGCTTTGGCCAAGGCGACAACCGATCCCGTACCGCCTCCTGTCCGCGCCGGGTCGTTCGCCGGGGCCTATCTTGCCGGACGCACTGCCGAATCCGATAATAATCTCGCCGCCGCCGTCGATTTTTATCGACAGGCCATGGCATTCGATCCGAATAATGCGCAGATCAAACAGGATTTGCTGCTGGTTCTGCTGACGGAAGGCCGTTTCAAGGACGCCCTGCCGCTGGCGGAAGAATTGAAGAACATCCCGGACATCGAGCGTTTTTCGCGGGTGGCGCTGGCCATCGACGCCATGAACCGCAAGCAATATCGCAAGGTCGGCCCGCTTCTGATGCTGTCGATGCAATCCGATATGGATCGCCTTGCGACCGGCTTCATGAATGCATGGGTGAAGGTCGGGCAGGGCAACCCCAAACAGGCGCTCGCCGACATTCAGAAGATGCAGGGGCCGGAATGGTACGGCTTGTTCCGCACCTATAATTCCGCGCTGATTGCCGATCTTGCCGGTCAGAAGCAGGAAGCGCGTGATTTCTACCAGCAGGCCGTCGATGACAGGCCGGGCGGAAGCGCTGCACCTGACACTTATGAACGCATCGTGATGGCCTATGCCTCCTTCAAGCTCCGTCAGGGCGACAAGGAAGGCGCGATCAAGACGCTGAAAGATGCCGAGGAACTTCTCAACGGTCGCATGACGATCACCGAAATGCGCGAAAAGATCGAGGCAGGCGAAAAATACGGACGCCTGATCAAGACCGCTCAGGAAGGTGCCGCCGAAGCGCTCTATACGCTTGGGACCGCGATCAACCGCAGCGGCGCGGAAGCTTTTGCAAAGCTATATCTGCAGATGTCGCTGCCGCTGCGCCCCGACAATGATGCGACGCTTTATCAGCTGGGCGATATTTCCGCGAAATTGCGTCAGCCGGAAAAGGCCATCGAATATTATGGCCGCGTGCCGGAGAAATCGCCTTACCGCCGCGATGCCGAAATGCAGCGCGCGCTCAATCTGGCCGAAAACAGCCAGTCGGCGGAAGCCATCAAGCAGCTCAAAATTCTTCTCGACCGCGACAAGACGGACATGCGCACCTATCTGGCGCTCGGCGGCGTCTATGCGCAGGACAAGAATTTCGCCGATGCGGCGAAGATCTACGATGCTGCTGTCGAGCAGATAAAGACGCCGGAGCGCAAGGACTGGCCGGTCTTTTATCAGCGCGGCATAGCCTATGAGCGCCTGAAGGAATGGGACAAGGCAGAGCCCAATTTCCGCAAGGCGCTGGAGCTTTATCCCGACCAGCCGCAGGTGCTGAACTATCTTGGTTATTCATGGGTGGACCGCGGCGAGAATCTCGATGAAGCGCTGGGCATGATCAAGAAGGCGGTCGAACTGCGCCCGCAGGACGGTTATATCGTCGACTCGCTCGGCTGGGCCTATTACATGCTTGGCCGCTATCCGGAAGCGGTGATCGAACTGGAAAAGGCGGTCAAGCTTCGTCCGGAAGACCCGACGATCAACGACCATATGGGCGACGCCTATTGGCGCGTCGGTCGTCTTCTCGAAGCGACGTTCCAGTGGAACCACGCCATTGCAGGCAAGCCGGAGCCGGAAGAGCTGACCAAGATCGAGGAAAAGCTCAAGAAAGGCTTGCCGGATATTCCGGGGAAATCTTCCGCCGATGCGGCAAAGCCTGTTGAGCAAAAGCCGGACGCACCCGCTCCATCGCCTGCGCCTGCCGGACCGTCCGGCACGGCTCCTGAAAAGCCGACAACGGATTAACTGCTTCGGGCTGCCGGTTTCAGGGTGGTGTGACACCGAAACCGGCAGCCTGTGCTTGACCCTGCCGTGCTGACAAATTAGACCGGGCCATCATTTCAATTACGAGGCCCGACCCCGTGTCCAGTACGTTGCCAGCACATATGCATCCCACCCGTTCCTTTCAGGGTTTGATCCTGACGCTCCATAACTATTGGGCGGAGCGAGGTTGCGCCATCCTGCAACCCTACGACATGGAAGTGGGCGCGGGTACGTTGCACCCGGCGACGACTTTGCGTGCGCTCGGACCGCGCCCGTGGAATGTGGCCTATGTGCAGCCGTCGCGCCGCCCGAAGGATGGCCGCTACGGTGAAAATCCGAACCGTCTCCAGCACTATTACCAGTATCAGGTTCTTCTGAAGCCAAGTCCGCCCAATCTGCAGGAACTCTATCTCGGTTCGCTGAAGGCCATCGGCATCGACATGAATCTCCACGACGTGCGCTTTGTCGAGGACGACTGGGAAAACCCGACGACGGGTTCGTGGGGCCTTGGCTGGGAATGCTGGTGCGACGGCATGGAAGTGTCGCAGTTCACCTATTTCCAGCAGGTCTGCGGCATCGAATGCTCGCCGGTCTCGGGCGAACTGACCTATGGTCTCGAACGCCTCGCCATGTATGTGCAGGGCGTGGACAATGTCTACGACCTCAACTTCAATGGTCTCGAAGGCGACGAGAAGGTCACCTATGGCGACGTGTTCCTGCAAGCCGAGCAGGAATATTCCCGCTACAATTTCGAGATGGCCAATACCGAAATGCTGCATCAGCACTTCATTGATGCGGAGCGCGAATGCGAGGCCGTTCTGAAAGCTGGTAGCACTGGTGAAAATTCTCTCCATAAATGCGTTTTCCCGGCCTACGACCAGTGCATCAAGGCGTCCCACGTCTTCAACCTGATGGATGCGCGCGGCGTGATCTCGGTTACCGAGCGCCAGAGCTACATCTTGCGTGTGCGCAATCTTGCGCGCCAGTGCGGCGAAGCGTTTCTGTTGACGGATGCCGGTGGTTTCAATTTCAAGCGTGAGGGCGAGTGATATGCCTGATTTGTTGCTCGAACTCTTTTCCGAGGAAATTCCAGCCCGCATGCAGCGCAAGGCCGCAGGCGATCTGAAAAAGATGATCACCGATGGTCTGGTCGATGCTGGCCTGACCTATGAAGCCGCAACCGCGTACTGGACGCCGCGCCGTCTGGCGCTCGACATTCGCGGTCTCACCGTGCGCTCCAAGGACGTGCATGAGGATATCAAGGGCCCGTCGGTCACAGCCCCGGAACAGGCAATTCAGGGCTTTCTGCGCAAGGCAGGCCTGACGGATGTCTCGCAGGCGCATGTGCACTCCGACCCGAAGAAGGGTGATTTCTACGTCGCCCATCTGACGAAGCCCGGCCGCGCGGCGGAAGAAATCATCGCCGAACTGGTGCCGCAGACGATCCGCAACTTCCCATGGCCGAAATCCATGCGCTGGGGTGCGGCTTCTGCCAAGCCCGGTTCGCTCCGTTGGGTGCGCCCGCTGCAATCGATCCTCTGCACCTTCGGTCCTGAAACCGAGGAGACAGTGGTCATCGATTTTGATGTCGACGGCATCAAGTCGGGTAACGTCACCTACGGTCATCGTTTCCTGAGCGACGGTCAGGCAATCAAGGTGCGCCGTTTCGAGGATTATGTCGAAAAGCTGGAAAAGGCTTTCGTGGTGCTCGACGCCGAGCGCCGCAAGGAAATCATTTCGCAGGACGCCCATAATCTCGCCTTCGCTTCCGGTTTTGAGCTGGTTGAGGACGATGGGCTTCTGGAAGAAGTGTCGGGTCTCGTTGAATGGCCGGTCGTGCTGATGGGCGAGTTCGAGGAAGAGTTTCTGGCCATTCCGCCGGAAGTCATCCGCCTCACCATCCGCGCCAATCAGAAGTGCTTCGTCACCCGCAAGCAGGGCGAGGCGGAAGCGCTTTCCAACAAGTTCATTCTGGTGTCCAACATCGCGGCCCGCGATGGCGGCACGGAAATCGCCTACGGCAACGGCAAGGTGGTGCGTGCACGCCTGTCGGATGCGCTCTATTTCTGGCACACCGACCAGCATGATCTGCCCGACCTCGACAAGCTGGCCGCTTCGGCGCAGAAGTTCGGTCTCGACCTGAAGAAGCCGCTTGATCAGCGCATGGCGCGTCTGGATGCCTTGAATGTGACCTTCCACGCCAAGCTTGGCACGCAAGGCGAGCGCGTCGAGCGCATTCGCGAACTGGCCGCGCAGATTGCGCCGCTGGTCGGTGCCGATCCGAAGCTTGCCACCCGCGCCGCTGTTCTGGCCAAGGCCGATCTCCAGACGGAAGTTGTCGGCGAGTTTCCCGAGCTACAGGGCGCCATGGGCCGCAAATATGCGTTGCTTCAGGGCGAAGACGAAGCCGTCGCTGCCGCTCTCGAAGAACATTACAAGCCGCAAGGCCCGTCGGACGTGGTGCCGAAGAACCCGGTTTCGGTTGCCGTGGCTCTGGCCGACAAGCTCGACACGCTGGTCGGCTTCTGGACCATTGACGAAAAGCCGACCGGCTCGAAGGACCCTTATGCGCTGCGTCGTGCGGCTTTGGGCGTGATCCGTCTGCTGCTGTCGCAGGAATGGAAATTCTCGCTGTTGCCGCTCTTCCGTTCGGCCTTTGCTGCGTTGAAAGAAGGTCAGGTCCAGCGCAAGCTGCGCGAGTTTGAAGCCAAGCTTGCTGCGGAAAACTCCGGCGATGTTGACGGCGAGCAGGATGTGGACAACGCATTGGCCAGCTATGAAAAGCAGGCTCGCGCCGAGGCGGAAGCATCGTCCGAGCCGGTGCTGGCCGATCTCCTCTCCTTCCTTCACGACCGTTTCAAGGTGCATCTGAAGGAAGAGGGCGCACGTTACGACGCCATCGACGCCGTGCTGACGCCGGAAGCCGACAATCTGCTGCTGGTCGCGCGCCGTCTGGAAGCACTGATCGTCTTCATCAATGAGGAAGACGGCAAGAACCTTCTGGCTGGCACCAAGCGCGCCGCCAATATTCTCGCAGCCGAGGAAAAGAAAGGCACGAAGGTCGCTGACCGCGTCGATGCTTCCCTTCTTCGCGAGGCGGAAGAAAAGGCATTGTTCGAAGCTGTAACTCTGGCGTCAACCGAGGCAGAAGCTGCCATCGCCCGCGAGGATTTCAACGGCGCGATGCTGGCACTCGCAAAGCTGCGCGGTCCTGTCGATACGTTCTTTGAAAGGGTGCTGGTCAATGACGAGGACGAGAATGTCCGCGCCAATCGCTTGGCATTGCTCGACCTGATCCGCACGGCCACTGGCAAGGTGGCTGATTTCTCGAAAATCGCCGGCTGATACTTAGCCCAAGCGACACCTTTCCCTCATTCAGAGGAGCCTCCCTGAGCTTGTCGAAGGGAGGCATCTCGAAGGGCTGAGGGAAAATGCACACCGCCGCCTCCCCAAGATGAGGAGCGAGGCGGCGACGTCATTTTGCTTATTTCAAACCGGGTCTGAGTTCGAGGGAGCCGAGGTCGGTTTCGCCGGATGCCACGGCCCAGGCATCGCCGACGACACGCACTGGCTTGGCGGGGTCAAAATCCTCCGCTGGCGTGGCGGCGGGTTCAAGCAGGTCGTCCGGGACAGGCTGGCCTTGCATCCGCGCCATATAGGCGCGGGCGCGCTTGCGGCGGGCTTCGATCGCCTTCTGTGCGTCGAGTTCCGCAGCCTTTTTCTCCGCGCAAGGCCCACAGACCGGCAAGCCGTTGGCGCCAATCTTGTCATAGCCGATATAATCGATGGAGCCGACCTGATAGGTTGTTGGCGCGCTTTCATTTCCGTTTGCGAAAGCAATCGCGGGCAGTCCGATGGCCGTCAGCGAAATAGCGATAAATCGCGATAACATTATTCACCTCACGCATGAATAAAATCACCATGCCCGGAAAAACCTAACAAAACGCAATTTTTCATGCGTAATTGTGATCGTCTTGCCGTGATTGTGTCCCCAGCAGCTCTGAGCTTGCTTGCGCAGGGGCTTGAGCTTGTGTAGGCAGAACGGGCTTAACTTGGGACGCCCGAGAGGCGGAAAACCAGTGTCCGATATAGTCAAATTCGATGATGAGGCAGTCCAGCGCGCAGTGGAGGTGCTGCGGCGCGGCGGTCTCGTCGCCATTCCGACCGAAACCGTTTATGGCCTCGCCGCCGACGCTTCGAACGGCGAAGGCGTGGCCGGAATCTTCGCAGCCAAGGGACGCCCGCAATTCAATCCCCTGATCGCCCATGTAAGCGGCCTCGCCATGGCCGAGCGCTACGTCACTTTCGACGCCCTGTCGCGCAAGCTCGCGGAAATATTCTGGCCCGGCCCGCTGACTATCGTTCTGCCGCTGAAAGACAAACAGGATACGGATCGCCCCATCCATCCGCTTGTGACGGCGGGACTGCAAACGCTGGCTATCCGCATGCCGCTTGGCCGTGTGCGCGATATTATCAGGGAGCTGGATAGTCCGGTGGCGGCACCAAGCGCCAACACGTCCGGCCGCATCAGCCCGACAAGCGCCCATGCTGTCGCGGTCGATCTCGGCGACAAGCTTGACCTGATCCTCGATGCCGGTCCATGCGGCGTCGGCGTCGAATCCACCATCGTCAAGGTTGACGGCGATAGAGTGCATCTTCTGCGTCCGGGCGGGCTGGCCGCGGAAGAAATCGAGACTGTCATCGGTGAAAAGCTGGTGCGCGCCGACCACACTTCCGCAATTCAGGCGCCGGGCATGATGGCCTCGCATTATGCGCCTGACGCGGCAATGCGGCTCAATGTCGGTTCGGTGAAGCCGGGTGAGGCGCTGCTTGCCTTTGGCCCGCAGCGCGTGGCCGGTGCAGAAAGCGCCGCAACGATCATGAACCTGAGTGTAGGTGGCAATCTGCGTGAAGCAGCAGCCAATCTGTTCGATTTCATGCGCAGGCTTGATGCAACGGGTGCCGCCACCATCGCTGTCGAACCAATCCCTTTTAACGGTCTCGGCGAGGCCATCAACGACCGTTTGAAACGCGCGGCGGCCCCGCGTTAATCCTCCCTTTGAATTCAAGAGACAGACTATGCTGGACACCGCTCTGATCGAACGCTTTTCCGCCATCGTGGGTGAAAAGAACGCGCTGACCGCGCCGGAAGACCTCGCCGCTTATCTCGTTGAGCAGCGCGATCTTTATCATGGTCGCACGCCGCTCGTTCTTCGCCCCGGTTCGACGGAAGAAGTTGCGGCGATCATGAAGCTTGCCAGCGAAACCAAGACGCCTTTGGTGCCGCAGGGCGGCAATACGGGGCTTGTCGGCGGACAGCAGCCCGATGAAAGCGGTACGGCCATCATTCTGTCGCTGGGCCGCATGAACCGCATCCGCAATCTCGATACGGTCGGCAATCTGGTGACGCTTGAAGCTGGCGTGATCCTGAAAAACCTTCAGGATGCCGTTGAAAAGGCCGACCGCCTGTTTCCGCTGTCGCTGGGTGCCGAAGGCTCGTGCCAGATTGGCGGCAACCTTGGTTCAAACGCGGGTGGGACGGCTGTGCTAGCCTATGGCAATATGCGCGAGCTTTGCCTTGGGCTTGAAGTCGTGCTGCCGACCGGCGAGATTCTCAACGATCTTCGTTATGTGAAGAAGGACAATACTGGCTACGACCTGAAGGACCTTTTTGTCGGTTCGGAAGGCACGCTTGGCGTCATCACGGCAGCGGTGCTGAAAATCTTCCCGCAGCCGAAGGGCAAGGGCGTGGCCTATGCGGGCCTGCGCAACCCGGAAGATGTGCTGCGCCTGTTCCAGCTTGCGACCGAACATGCAGGTCCGTCGCTGACCGGCTTCGAACTGATGCCGCGCGTTGGCGTGGAGTTCACCGTGCGCCATGTTGATGGCGTGCGCGATCCGCTCGAAAGCCCGCATGACTGGTATGTGCTAATCGACATTTCCTCGTCCCGCTCGGAAGAGGATGCGCGCACGACGCTGGAAACGATCCTTACCGAAGCATTCGAGAACGATATTATTCAGGATGCCGCCATCGGCGAAAGCGTGGCTCAGGCGCAATCCTTCTGGAAGATGCGTGAGGAAATGTCCTGGGCGCAGAAGCCGGAGGGCGGCTCGATCAAGCACGATATTTCCGTGCCGGTCGCTTCCATCCCTGCCTTCATCCATGAAGCCAATACCGCGACGCTGGAAATGATCCCCGGTGCACGCGTCGTCTGCTTCGGCCATATCGGTGACGGCAACCTGCATTATAACGTTTCGCAGCCGGTGGGCGCCGACAAGGAAGCCTTCCTTGCACGCTGGCACGAATTGAACCATCGTATCCACACGATCGTTGCGAGCTATGGCGGTTCGATCTCGGCGGAACACGGCATTGGCCAGTTGAAGCGCGAGGAACTGGCCTTCTTCAAGCAGGATATTGCGCTCGACCTGATGCGCCGCATCAAGGCGGCCTTCGACCCGGCGGGCATCATGAACCCCGGCAAGGTGTTATAGGAAAAGAAAAACGGCCCTTACAATCGGAGGGCCGTTTTTTTATGACTGTTCGAAATCGAAATCATCATCCAGTGCAATCGCCGGCGGGCGCTCGCGTCCATGGCGGATGGCAAAAATAAGGATGGTGTCGGCGTGGATTTCGTAGTCGATGAGATAGGCCCCCATCACAAAACGGCGGATGCCGGGAATGGGTAATTCCTCCGTGAAATGCCCCATCTGCGAAAATTGGGCAAGATCGCGTTTCAGGCGTTTTAAATCTTCGCTCAATTGCAGAGCTGCCCGTGGGCTGCGCAGCTTCAGATAAGCGATCTCAGATTTGATATAGTCCCGTGCAGCCGGAGAGACGATAACTTTCACGCAGCCGCGCCCTTGATGATTGCCTCTGCTTCCTCAATCACCTCATCAAGATCAAAACCTTCGCCATTTTCGATGGCGCGGCGAGCCTTGGCGATATCCTTGATCTCCTTGCCTTCGGCTGCAAGGTAGGCCTTCATCGCCCGAACGATCACCCAGCTTCTGCTTCGCTCCGAGATACGGGCGATTTCTTCGATTTCTGCGAGTACATCGCGCGGAATACGCATGGTGATCGGATCAGATAGAGATTGGTTTTTCACGATTTTTCCCTCTATTTGTAATACAAAATAGCTTGAGAAGGACATTTCGTCAATTGCTGGCGAGGATTGGCGACATGGAGGCAAGATTGAACAATCGTAAACGCTTCTTCAGAAGAATTTCCGAATTCTTACACCTGGTTGCATTCTGCTAACCAAAGGAAAAGGCAGGGAAAAGTTAACCCAACTCATTAAGCTCATCGGTAAGGATCAGCGCATATTCTCCATCTCAACAAAGAGCAAAAGCTCAACAAGGGAAGTCGGAATAACCGGCTCCCGAGACAAAAGAGACAGAGAGACAGAGGCGTCGAAAATGATGAGCAAGGGACTGAAGCCCGATTGGGCAGGACGGGAATTGCGGCTCGATCCGTTTCACTTTCCGCAGGTCGTGACCTATGCAACCCACGACGGGCGCACCGATGTAACCTTTACCATCAACGAGCGCGGCGCGGTGATCCGGCAGGTTCTGCCGTCAAGCGGCCTGCCTATGTCCATCGCTCTTCCGGCCAACGCATTTGTCGGCGTTGCCGCTCGCGCGGTGGAAGATGAGTTCGGCGAAATCACGGTGACGCTGGAACTGATGCATGAAGATCCGCAGCTTTCCGTTCCCCTGCTTGTCGCACATGATCTGACCGACGTTGCCGCCGACTGGCGCGCCTGGGCCGCAAGCTTCAACCTGCCGATGATGCTGGTCGAGGAAGATGGCGTTGCCCGCCCGCTTTACAAAAGCACCGGCGCGGTCCGCAGCGGCGAGCCGCAGGCTCGCCGTCAGGGGCAGGAGCCGCGCCGCCGCCGTCCGCGTTTTCTCGCCCGCCGCAAGACCGGTACGCTTGGCGTTCGTCTGGTGATCTCCGGCAAGGAAATCATTGCGCGGAACTGATCTTTGGAATTGAATAAGCCACTCGGTTAGAATGGCTTGTTACTAGATTTGGCTGACCTCCAAAAAGCCCCCGAATGTCTTGGGGCGCATCCCGAAAAGTGGAAACCGGTTTTCGGAAAAAGATGCGCCCGGAAAAAAGACGTTCGGGTTTATTTTTTGCGACTGAGGAATGCCATGACAGCCTCACGGGCTTCATCCGAAGTGAGCCGTTCGGCGAAATGCCTGGCTTCACGCGCAATGCGTTCGGAAACTTTTTCAGCGGGCAGGCGCATCAGCGCACGGGCAATCTGCATGGCCTGCGGCGGTTTGGAGGCGATTTCTTCCGCTGCCTTCATCACTTCCGTTTCCAGTGCATCGTCGGCAACGACCTGATAGACGATACCGGCTTCCTGTGCAGCTTCGGCGCTAAAACTGTGGCCAAGCGCCAAGAGAGCGAATGCCTTCTGATGCCCCATCAGCGGTGGAGCCAGCAGGCTGGAAGCCGCTTCCGGTACAAGGCCGAGATCGACAAACGGCGTGCGGAACAGGGCGCGCGACGTTGCAAATGTCAGATCGCAATGCAGGTGGATCGTAGTACCGATGCCGATAGCCAACCCGTCGACGCCGGAAACGATAGGCTTCTTCGCGCTGGAAAGAGCACCCAGAAAATCCAGAATGTCGTTGCCGAGATCGCCGCCCGATGCCGCGACCATGAAATCCTGCATGTCGTTGCCGGATGAGAACGCACCCGGCACGCCGAGAAATGCATGCACACGCACCGCGTCATCGGTGTCGCCATCCTTGAGCGCCTTTGCCATGGTGGCATACATGGCGCGCGTGATGGCATTCTTCTTGTCGGCCCGGTTGAGGCGGATGATCTGGATCGCGCCTTTGCGCTCGATCAGGATATGTTCGCTCATGCTTGCGCCTCCAGCGCGGATTTGGCGGCGGTCAGGCTCGCGGCGCCGGTGATGACGGTGTCCTTCAGCGAGGACACTTCGGCAAGCATGTTTTCCGCGAAGAAGCGGCTTAGAACCGCACGTCCGCTATCGTCACCGGCAAGCGCTGCACGCGCGAGGTAGGCGCCGCCCGAAACCAGCGACAAGAGGCGCTGGTAAGGCGTGGCTCCGGCAAGGGCAGCCTCAAGCTGTCCTTCCGCCACAGCCTTTTGCAGCCATTCGGTGGCCTCGCGGGCTTGCGCGATTGCCTTGGAAAGACGTGCGCCGGTTTCGCCAAGTTCCGGGCGATTGGACGCGCTGGCCTTGTCGGCATCGGCCTGCAATTCTGCGAGAAAGCCCTTGATGTGCTCGCCTTGCCCAAGCGGCAGCTTGCGCATCACCAGGTCGATAGCCTGAATGCCGTTGGTGCCTTCATAGATCGGGGTGATGCGGGCGTCGCGCAGCAATTGTGCCGCACCCGTCTCTTCGATGAAGCCCATGCCGCCATGAATCTGAACGCCCAGCGAAGCGACATCCACGCCTGCATCGGTCGCAAAACTCTTGGCGAGCGGCGTCAGCAGCCCGGCGCGGTCCGACCAGAACTGCTGGTCTGCGCCGTCCGTCGCATGGCTCATGTCGATGGCATGCGCGCAGGAATAGGTGATGGAGCGGGCAATCTGCGTCAGCGCCTTCATGGTCAGCAACATGCGCTGAACATCCGGGTGCTCGATGATCGGGCTCATGCCGCCTTTGGGGTCTGCGCCGATGGCACGGCCCTGTTTGCGCTCCTTGGCATAGGCAAGCGCCTGCTGATAGGCGGCTTCGGCCACGCCGACGCCCTGAATGCCGACCAGAAGGCGGGCGTTGTTCATCATGGTGAACATGCAGGCCAGCCCGCGATTTTCCTCGCCGATCAGGTAGCCGACCGCGCCCTGTTCCTCGCCTTTCACGAAACCGTCGCCATAGATCATGGTGCAGGTCGGAGAGGCGTGGATGCCCATCTTGTGCTCAAGGCCGGAGCAGAACAGATCGTTGCGGCGGCCAAGCGACCCGTCCTCGTTGACGAGAAACTTCGGCACGAGGAAAAGCGAAATGCCCTTTGTGCCAGCCGGGGCATCGGGCAGGCGCGCCAGCACCAGATGCACGATATTGTCGGTCAGGTCATGTTCGCCATAAGTGATGAAAATTTTCTGGCCGAAAATGCGGTAGGTGCCGTCACCGGCACGTTCCGCACGGGTGCGAAGGACACCGAGATCGGAACCGGCGTGCGGTTCGGTGAGGTTCATGGTGCCCATCCACTCGCCGCTGATGAGCTTTTCGAGATAGATGTCCTTCAGTTCCTTGGAGGCGTGCTTCTCAACCGCTTCGACCGCGCCCATGGTCAGCGTCGGAGCAATGGCAAAGGCCAGCGTGCCGGAGTTCCACATTTCGCTGACTGCCACCGACATCATTGTCGGCAGGCCCTGGCCGCCATAGTCCGGCGTGCCGGTCAGCGAGTTCCAGCCGCCTGCGATCCAGTCGCGGTAAAGCTCCTTCCAGCCCGGCGCGGTGGTGACGACGCCGTCCTTGACGGTCGCGCCATGCTTGTCGCCGGTTATGCGCAGAGGCTCGACGCGCTCTGAGGCAAACTTGCCGGCTTCTTCCAGAATGGCTTCCGCCAGATCGGCGGAAAATTCAGGGAAACGGTTGTCATCAAGAGCTTTTTCCAGCCCTGCAACCTTCATCAGCGTATGGGAAATTTCAGAAACCGGCGCGCGATACATCTTTCCTCCAAATATGATTTGCTAGTGGATTGAATTTGACGTTTGCATCCCGACTGACCCACAGGTTGTTTCAAACGTCAAATTCGAAAAATCCACTAGATACATGAAGTTACTAGTGGTCTTTTGATTCCAACATTTGCTCGGCACTTGAACCGAGGGATGCAAATGTTGGAATCAGACCACTAGCTTCTCCTCAGAAGCCCCCTGCATCGGCGCTGTTCGCATTCCGGCAGGCGCCAAAACGGCTATCCGACATAAGAGCTATCGGCTTATTACGTAAACGTCAATGTTTTCGATACACGTCATCGTGATGGGATGGCGGACAGCCATCCACAGGCAAAAGCCCTCAGCCGCAACGGCGAGGGCGCTTAAAAAAAAGAGGATTATTGCGGGGTGATGAGGCCGATCGGCGATGTCAGGACTGTTTCTCACGCTCGACAGCACGCCAGCCGATATCGGAGCGATAGAAGCCTTCCGGCCAGTCGACGCGTTTCACGGCTTCATAGGCTTTGGCCTGCGCTTCGGCGACCGTATCGGCGATTGCCGTGACGTTCAGCACGCGACCACCATTGGCAATGATGTTGCCCTCCTTCTCCGCTGTGCCTGCGTGGAACACCTTGACGCCATCCATGCCTTCGAGCTTGTCGAGGCCACGGATCACGCTGCCCTTTTTCACATTGGACGGATAGCCTTCCGCAGCCATCACCACCGTCAGCGCCGGCTGGTCTTTCCAGTTGAGCGAGACTTCATCAAGCTTGCCGTCCACGGCAGCATTGATGAGCGCCAGCAGGTCGCTATCGAGGCGCATCATCAACACCTGGCACTCAGGATCACCGAAACGGGTGTTGTATTCGATCAGTTTCGGGCCGTCCTTGCCGATCATAAGGCCGAGGAACAGGATGCCGGAGAACGGCGCGCCGATTTCGGCCATGCCGCGCATCGTTGGCTCGATCAGTTCGCGCATGGTGCGTTCGACGATTTCCGGCGTCATCACCGGAGCGGGGGCATAGGCACCCATGCCGCCGGTATTCGGGCCGGTATCGCCATCGCCGACGCGCTTGTGATCCTGCGCTGAGCCGAGCGGCAAAGCGGTCTTGCCATCGCAGATACAGAAGAAGCTTGCTTCTTCACCGTCCAGAAACTCCTCGACCACTACTTCTGCACCGGCAGAGCCGAACGCGCCTTCGAAGCAGGCATCCACCGCATCGAGCGCTTCATCAAGCGTCATCGCCACGACAACGCCCTTGCCTGCGGCAAGCCCGTCGGCCTTGACGACGATGGGTGCACCCTGCTGGCGGATATAGGCCTTGGCCTTGGGCGCATTGTTGAAGCGACCATAGGCGCCTGTTGGAATATCGAAGCGCGCGCAGAGATCCTTGGTAAAACCCTTCGAGCCTTCAAGCTGCGCCGCAGCCTTGGAGGGGCCGAACACGCGGATACCCTCAGTGCGCATTTCATCGGAGAGGCCAGCCACGAGCGGCGCTTCCGGCCCGACCACCACGAGGTCGATCTTCTTGTCCTTGGCGAAGGCGATCAGTGCCTTGTGGTCATCGACGCTGATGTCGACCAGCTCGGCGACCGTCGCAATACCCGGATTGCCGGGTGCGCAATAGAGCTTTTCGAGCAGGGGAGAGGCGGCAAGTTTCCATGCAAGAGCGTGCTCGCGTCCACCGGAACCGATCAACAGAACTTTCATGCCTTGCTCCCTGTGCTTGAGGTAAGTAAACACTTAACTAACCCGGCTCTGTATTGCCCATCGCACACGCGGGCAAGGGCAGGCTCGCGTTTTTTGCAGAAAAAGCGGGTAGAGTCGTTCAGTTTCGAGAAAGCAGGCGGTCATGCAGCAACCACAGGCGAATTCCGATATCCAGTCGCGCATGGCGCGTGGGCGGGTGAAGGATGCTCCGTCCGGCCATTGGGTTTATCGCGTCCTGCCGCACTGGCTGTGGCCTTATGCGCAGCTTGCCCGCTGGGACCGTCCCATCGGCTGGCAGCTTCTGCTCTGGCCATGCTGGTGGTCGGCCGCGCTCGTGGCGGGCGCAGGCGCAAAACCCGGCGATGGAGCATGGGCCGTCATGCCTTCTATCTGGCATCTGTTTCTGTTTCTGGTCGGCGCCATCGCCATGCGCGGTTCTGGCTGCACCTATAACGATCTTGTCGATCAGGATATTGATGACAAGGTGGACCGCACGCGCTCGCGTCCGCTGCCATCGGGGCAGGTCACACGCAGTCAGGCCAAGCTGTTTCTGGTCTTGCAGGCGCTGGTAGGCCTCGTGGTGGTGCTGCAATTCAACTGGTTTTCCATCGGCCTTGGCATTTTCTCGCTTCTGATCGTCGCCGCCTATCCCTTCATGAAGCGAATTACCGACTGGCCGCAATTCGTGCTTGGTCTCGCTTTCTCATGGGGCGCGCTCATGGGCTGGGCCGCGGTGGAAGGCTCGCTCGCGCTTCCGCCGGTGCTGCTCTATTGTGGCGCTATCCTGTGGACGATCGGCTATGACACGATCTATGCACATCAGGACAAGGAAGATGACGCGCTGGTGGGCGTGCGCTCCACGGCGCGCCTGTTCGGCAAGCACACCAAGACGGCGTTGATGGTCCTCTATGGCGGGGCTATCGGCTTCTTCGCGGCAGCTTTCGCCGTGGCTGAGGTGCCGATGCCAGCGCTTGCCGGATTGCTCGCCGCAGGCGTGCATCTCTATCGCCAGATCATCGTGCTCGATATCGACAATCCCGACCAGTGCCTGAAACTGTTCAAATCCAACAATATCGTGGGCTGGCTGATCTTCCTCGGGCTTGTTGTCGGAAGCCTGTGGGTAGCGGTCAAGCCGCTGGTATAAATAAGAAGGCCACCGGAAACGGTGGCCTTGCTTTGTCGGATCAGGGATAGAGCCTGTCCTTGTTCCAGTCGCCCTCCGGCGTCGGCCGCGTGAAAAGCACGCGGTCATGCAGGCGGAAGGCCCGGTCATGCCAGAATTCAATCGAGACCGGGCGGATACGGAAACCCGACCAGTAGGGCGGGCGAGGAATATCGCCTATGGCATATTTGGCGGTATATTCCGCGACTGCCTTTTCCAGCGCGAACCGGCTTTCCAGCGGACGTGACTGTTTGGATGCCCATGCACCGATGCGGCTGCCGCGCGGGCGCGAGGCGTAATAGGCATCGGCTTCGGCGTCGCTGACTTTCTCCACCACGCCGCGCACGCGTACCTGACGCCGCAGCGTCTTCCAATGGAAGCACATCGCGGCCTTTTCCGCCGACAGGATTTCCTTGCCCTTGGTGCTTTCATAATTGGTGTAGAAGACGAAGCCCTGCTCGTCAAAATCCTTCAGCAGCACCATGCGCACATTGGGCAGGCCGTCAGGGTCAACCGTCGCCAGCGCGACCGCATTCGGATCGTTCGGTTCGCTCTGTTTGGCATCGGCCAGCCAGTCGGCAAAGAGCTTGAACGGCTGGGAGGATTCGGTGAAGTCGTCGCTTGCGTTTGTCATTTTGGATTTTCAACAGCCTGTCGGAAATTTGTGGGGCATCCTGCCAAAGAATCCCCGCAGTCGGAGTCTAAGGGGAGCTTCTTCGATAACCGCCGTTTTGTCCATCGCTTTGCCGGGATGTGTCGTCGCAGGGCTTGCATGGCTTTACTTGACACACAACTTCTTGTAGGGCGCCCGGTCAAGGTAGGGGCTATGCCAGAACTCGATTTCCTGACGCTCTATATAGTCATATTTTTAAATTCACTGACGGTCTGTATAATCTGGACCGCTATCGCCTTCTCTTATCGGAAGTTCAGGCCGGCCCGGATATGGCTTCTTTCGACGGCACTTCTGCTTGTCGGAGGCTTCGTTCTTTCGCTGCAGGGCAATGAGGGGGCGTTCTGGCCTGCTGTCATCGGCAACACCATCATCATCTACGGATTTTGTCTGGCCTACATCGGCGCGCGCCATTTCTATGGTCAGAGAGGCGGCTGGCGGATGGCGATGGGAATATCGCTCGCAAGTTTCGCCGTCATGGCCGCGTTTCATGCGAGCTGGCAGGGACGCAACATCGCCTATGCGGTGGGCCAGTCGGTGCCCATGGCGATGACGGTGTTTTACCTGGCGCGGCAAAAGAGCCTCGGTCTCGGCGGCCGTATCGCCATCGTCGCTTTTTTGCTCGGCATCATCGGGCATGCGATCGAGACATCGCTGAACATCGCCGCATGGGCGGGAGAATTCGACCAGTCGCTTTATTTTGCTATTGAGAGTTATGCGCTCGTCTGCGTGATCTATAGCGGCATGATCTGGAATTTCGGTTTCATCGTCATGGCGATGAATCGCCTGCACGGCGATATGGCAAAGGTCGCCGAGACCGATGAATTGACCGGACTCCCGAACCGCCGCCATTTCATGAAAAGGCTGGCGAGGGCGGAGCTCGCATTCAGCGAAGACGGGGCGGCTTATACCGTCATGCTGATCGATATCGACAACTTCAAGCAATGGAACGACACATATGGCCATGCGCTGGGCGATCAGGCCCTTATGCATTTTGCCGATATTGGAGTCGATGTCCTCAATCGGCGCGGCGTGCTGGCACGCTTTGGAGGCGATGAATTTTCGATTTTGCTGCCTGGAATGCATGAGCAGGAAGCGACGGAAATCGCCCGTGAAATCGTCGGGGCTATCAACCATACGCCGCTTGTTTTCAATGGCCGGAAACTCGTCTTGACGGTGAGCGTCGGCATTGCGAGCGAGGAACCGGGTAACGAAACGAGTGATCTCGACGTTTTTGCGCGGGCCGATCTGGCGCTTTACAAGGTAAAGCAGGCAGGTCGAAACGGCTATGCCACCCGCACGACGACGGTGAATGTCCCAGATTCTCCTTTTTCTGAAAGACAGCTGGTCCCTGGGTGAGTGGTGGCTGCCCAAAGAAAATGGATAGCCGGGAACAACCTTTGACGGCTGAATAATTTGCGGGAGTGGCCGTTGTGCTCTGATTCCGATTTGTTTACCTTTCCGGCACACCGCTTGTTAACTCAAGCTCACTCATAATCTCTGCATCTTAAGCGTGTAGAAATAAGGGAATAGCGTTGGCCGTTGAGACGCTTCGCCACAAATATAATCTCTGGAGCCTGAGCTGCGGCGCGAATGTGCTGCGCAAGGCCGCGATCGGCATATGCCTTTTTTCGCTTGCCGGTTGCGCCATGGGTGGCGTGAGCATTGAAAAAGCCGTTCCTGATTCTTCAACGATCACCGGTTCCGTGAAGCATGCACAGCCGGTCGAAACCGATACCGGCAAGCTTTCCGACCAATCCGCGATAAAGAATGTGGTTTCTGCTCTTAATTTTACGGAATGGGGCAAGAAGCCCGTACCGTGGGCCAATCCCGATACGGGTAGCCAGGGCACGATCACGACAATTGCCGAAAACAGCAAGAACAATCAGCTCTGCCGCGAGTTCGAAACCTCGCGCGAAGCTTTTGACGGCGTTTCCATCTATCGCGGCGAAACCTGCATGCAGCGCGGCGGTCAATGGACCGTGACTTCGTTCGCCCCGATCTGAAAAGAAAAGCCTGACCTGACTGGAACTTTTCCAGACAGATGCGCATATTATGGGCAACGAGTCTTACTCATCTCACAGTCATTTTCCTGAAAGAGGAACTATATGCGCGATCCCTATAGCGTGCTGGGCGTCGCCAAAACGGCGAAGCCCGATGAAATAAAATCGGCTTTTCGCAAGCTGGCCAAAAAGCACCATCCGGATCAGAACAAGGACGATCCGAAGGCGCAGGAGCGCTTCGCAGAACTGAATCAAGCCTATGAAATTTTGGGCGACAAGGACAAGCGCGGGCAATTCGATCGCGGTGAGATCGACGCTGAGGGCAAGCCCGCTTTCCAGGGCTTCACAGGCGGACAGGGCTTCGGCGGCGCACATGGCGACCCGTTCGCCGGTTTCCGGCAGGGCGGCGGCAACAGCCATTTTGAATTTCGTTCCGGCCCCGGCGGCTTTCAGCAGGGCGGTGGCTTCGGCGGCGCAGAAGATATCCTGAACGATCTTTTTGGTGGCGCTTTCGGCGGCGGGGGCAGGGCAGGCGGCGCAAGGCAGCGTGGCCCATCCAAGGGGGCAGACCTTTCCGCCTCCATCGATATTACGCTGGAACAGGCCGCAGGCGCGGAGAAGGTCGAAGCGATTTTCCCGAACGGCAAGCACCTCAAGATCAAACTGCCGAAATATGTCGAAGACGGCCAGACCATTCGCCTGAAAGGGCAGGGCGAGACCTTGATGGGCGGAACGGCAGGCGATGCGCTGGTCACTATCCAATTCAAGGCGCATCCGCGGTTTCGCCTGGAAGGCCGTGACGTGCATGTAGACCTGCCGGTCGAGCTTGCAGATGCGGTGCTTGGCGGCAGGCAGGAGGTTGAAACGCTCGACGGGCGGATTGCGGTGAAAATACCGGCATGGTCAAGTTCCGATCGCGTGCTGCGCCTGAAGGAAAAAGGTCTTCCGCTGAAAGCTGGCGGGCGCGGCGATCTTTATGTTCACGTACGGATCATGCTGCCGGAAGGCGGCGACACGGAACTGGAAGAATTCCTGCAAAAACGCAAACAAGCCTGAACAGGGCTTCAATCGTTTGAAGCCGGGTGTTGTCTCTTTGCGGCAGTAAAGTGACAATGCCCGGCTTTTTCACTGCAATTGCTTGAAGGAGAGCCGAGGCTGTGCGATAGGGCAACAAGTTAATTGTTTTCAATGAGGACCCCTAATGACCGCACAGTCAGGTTTGTTGCAGGGCAAGCGTGGATTGATTCTGGGCGTCGCCAACAACCGCTCCATCGCATGGGGTATTGCCAAGGCCGCTCGCGATGCAGGCGCAGAGCTCGCATTCACCTATCAGGGCGATGCATTGAAGAAGCGTGTCGAGCCTCTGGCTGAAGAGCTTGGCGCTTTCGTTGCCGGACATTGCGATGTGGCGGATGCCGCCAGCATCGATGCTGTTTTCGAGACGCTTGAGAAGAAGTGGGGCAAGCTCGATTTCGTCGTGCACGCCGTCGGTTTTTCCGACAAGGACGAGTTGACGGGCCGCTATGTCGATACATCGGAAGCCAATTTCACCAACACGATGCTGATTTCGGTCTATTCGCTGACGGCGATTTCGCGCCGCGCGGAAAAGCTGATGGCTGACGGCGGCTCGATCCTGACACTGACCTATTATGGCGCCGAAAAGGTCATGCCGAACTACAATGTCATGGGTGTCGCCAAGGCTGCCCTTGAGGCCAGCGTGAAATATCTGGCCGTCGATCTTGGACCGCAGAACATTCGCGTCAATGCGATTTCGGCAGGTCCCATCAAGACGCTCGCCGCCTCCGGCATCGGTGATTTCCGCTATATCCTCAAGTGGAACGAGTACAACGCGCCGCTGCGCCGTACCGTCACCATCGAGGAAGTGGGCGATGTCGGCCTTTATTTCCTTTCCGACCTGTCCCGTTCGGTGACCGGTGAAGTCCATCACGCGGATAGCGGCTATCATGTCATCGGCATGAAAGCGGTCGACGCGCCGGATATTTCGGTCGTGAAAGACTGAAGCAGCGAATATCAAATCCCGAAAAGCTGACCGGCTTTTCGGGATTTTTCTTTCCCGATGCGGGAAAGCTATGCAGACAACGACTGACGGCATATTGGGGTAGGGCTGTGGCTCGGGAAATCATCTACTTTTCGCGTCACGGCGAGACGGACTGGAATGTTTCGCAGCGCATTCAGGGACAGCTCGACATCGATATCAATGCCCATGGCCGCACCCAGGCGGATCGCAATGGCGATATGCTGAAATCGCTGATCGGTGACGGCGCGGGCTTCGACTTCGTGGCAAGCCCCCTGCGTCGAACCCGCGAAACGATGGAGCGCATCCGCCTGCGCATGGGGCTCGATCCGTATGATTACCGCACAGACCCGCAGCTGATGGAAGTCAATTTCGGCGATTGGCAAGGCTTCATGATGGAAGACATTGCCAAGGAACGCGAAGATCTTCTGGAAGCGCGCGCCCGCGACAAGTGGAATTTTGTGCCGCCGGGCGCAACCGCTGAAAGCTATATGAGCCTCTCGCGCCGTATCGGGCGCTGGGTGGAGGCTGTGGAATGGCCTACCGTCTGCGTGACGCATGGCGGCTGCATTCGGACGCTGTTTTACCTTTACGGCGATATGGATGGCCACGCCGCCGCTAATCTATCCATCCCGCAGGACAAGCTTCTGAAGTTCGAAAACGGCAAGCTTGAGTGGATTTGATTCCACAAATCAGCCCATAGTAGTCACGAACAGAATTCTGTTAGCGATGGAGCGTTGGATGTCCTTCGAACGGTTTGCGGTCATATCGGATATTCATGGTAACAGCGATGCGCTGGCTGCTGTGCTAGCCGATATCGATGCGTTGCAAATCCAGACGATCATCAATCTCGGCGACCATCTGAGTGGTCCTTTAGCCGCGCGAGAGACTGCAGATATGCTGATGGCGCGAGAAATGATCTGTATTCGCGGCAATCATGATCGCTGGCTTGTTGAAAAGCCGCTCGCAGCGATGGGGCCGTCAGACCGTGTCGCGCGAGAACAGCTTGATGACCGACATATTGAATGGTTGCGTGCGATGCCTGGGCCGCAGCGACTGGCTGACGGACGGATATTCATCTGTCACGGCACCCCGTCGAGCGATACCACCTATTGGATGGAAAAAGTTACCGCGAATGGCGAGGTCGTTCTGCGATCCCGAGACGAGATCGAGGCTGAGGCCGAAGGCATAGCAGCATCTCTCATCCTCTGCGGCCATACGCATACGCCACGCATCGTTCGTTTTGGAGACGGTCGATTACTGGTCAACCCGGGAAGCGTGGGGTGCCCGGGTTATGATGACGATCAACCGGTTTCACATGTCGTTCAAACCGGCAATCCCAACGCGTCCTATGCTGTCATCGAACAGACCCAGGGCGTCTGGCAGGTAGCCACGCGTAATATTCCTTACGATACAGCGCGAATGGTGCGGATGGCCGAAAATAATGGTCGTGCGGATTGGGCCCGTGTCGTGGGAAGTGGCTGGCTCTAATTCAAATGAAAAAAGCGGCCCATTTGCCGCTCTTTTGTATTTGGGCAGCAGGCTCGGGGCTTACGGCGCTTCCTGAATATCGGTGATGAAGCGCGTGCTGTCGACCATATCATAAATGATAAGGACCTTCATGCCCTTGTTGATCGCGCTATAATCGAACTCGCCAGGCAGCTTGTATGTCTGGCCGTCATCCAGCGTAATGGTTTCGCTGTCCTTATTGATACCGGTGATCTTGCCTTCGGCATCGTCCGCCATCGCTACCGTGGAGAAAAGCGAAGCAACGATGAGGATTAATCCGACCAGATAATGCATGACTTTCCGTTCCTTTGGTTGTGCCTCGGATTGGGTTGTCGCCTGACCGATTCGACACGATTGTCGCTATTTGGTGTTTTGGCGCGTCGCGCCGGATATCCCACAGTGTAGCGTGCTGAATGTGTCAAAAAAAATGCCGGATATCGATCTTCAGAAGGAAATTTTACGTCGCCGGAGAGCTTGATTTGACCGGCGTCAAAAAGCCCAATAAAACCGGCGCGTAAAGTAGCTGCTCTCTCCTTGGCCTGCTCCGGACAAGGACAATTTATTCAGGCGTCGCGCATGTCTCACAATAGTTTCGGCCATCTGTTCCGCGTAACCACCTGGGGCGAAAGTCACGGTCTGGCGCTCGGTTGCGTTGTTGACGGCTGCCCGCCCGGCATCACGTTCACGGAAGCTGAAATTCAGGCCTATCTCGACAAGCGCAAGCCCGGCCAGTCCAAATATACCACGCAGCGCCGCGAACCCGATCAGGTGCGCGTGCTTTCCGGCGTTCTTCTGGGCGATGACGGCGTGACCATGACGACCACCGGCACGCCGATTTCGATGATGATCGAGAATACCGATCAACGCTCCAAGGATTATGGCGAGATTGCTCGCCAGTACCGTCCCGGCCATGCCGATTACACCTATGACGTCAAATATGGCATTCGCGACTATCGCGGTGGCGGGCGTTCGTCGGCGCGTGAAACCGCAGCCCGTGTTGCGGCTGGCGCCATAGCGCGCAAGATCGTGCCGGGGCTGGAAGTCAAGGGCGCGCTGGTTGCCATGGGCGTGCACGGCATCGACCGGCGTCGCTGGAACTGGTCCGAAGTGGACAACAATCCTTTCTTCTCGCCGGATGCGGGTTCGGTCGAATTGTTCGCGGACTATCTCGATGGCATTCGCAAAAGCGGATCGTCGGTCGGTGCGGTCATCGAGATTGTTGCTGAAGGCGTGCCTGCTGGCATTGGCGCGCCGATCTATGGCAAGCTTGATCAGGACATTGCCAGCCTGCTGATGTCGATCAACGCCGTGAAGGGCGTCGAAATAGGCAATGGTTTCGAGGCGGCGCGTCTCACCGGCGAAGAAAATGCCGACGAAATGCGCATGGGCAATGACGGCAAGCCGTTGTTCCTGTCCAATCATGCAGGCGGCATTCTGGGTGGCATCGCAACCGGCGCGCCGGTTGTGGCGCGTTTCGCGGTCAAGCCGACCTCGTCGATTCTGACCCCGCGCCGCTCTGTCGATAAGGACGGCCAGGAAGTGGATGTGATGACCAAGGGCCGTCATGATCCATGCGTGGGCATTCGCGCCGTGCCAATCGGCGAGGCGATGGTAGCTTGCGCGATTGCCGATCATTATCTGCGTCATCGCGGCCAGACTGGCCGCGTCTGATTCATTTGGGGCCAGACTGGCCATAATCTAACCGGCGATTGGGCCCGTTGGTCATCTGACATATAGAGGTCGAAATGAGCTATAATCAGAAACAGGTCGTTGATGCGCTTCGTGCATTCGAACGCGGCGAAATCGTTGTAGTCATGGATGATGACGGGCGCGAGAACGAAGGCGACCTGATTGTCGCCGCCGTGCATTGCACGCCGGAAAAGATGGCCTTCATCGTTCGTCATACGTCCGGTATCGTCTGCACGCCGATGACACGCGAGGAAGCCAAGCGGCTCAACCTCGCACCCATGGTTGCTGAAAACGAATCTGCCCACACGACAGCGTTCACTGTGACGGTCGATTACCGCCATGGCACCACGACCGGCATTTCGGCGGAAGACCGCACGCTGACCGTTCGCAATCTGGCCAATCCCAATGCAGGCGCTTCGGATTTCGTGCGTCCCGGCCATATTTTCCCGCTGGTTGCCCGCGAAGGCGGCGTTCTGATGCGGTCCGGCCATACGGAAGCCGCTGTCGACCTCTGCAAGCTCGCAAATCTCCCGCCGATCGGCGTGATCTGCGAGCTCGTCAACGATGACGGTTCCGTCATGCGCGGCCCCGACGTAAAGGCTTTTGCCGAAAAACACGCTCTGCATCGGGTCACGGTTGCCGACCTCATCGCCTATCGCCAGCGCAAGGAAACGCTGGTCAAGCGCGTTGGCGATGCACTCGTAAGCACCTGTGCGGGAAGCGCCCACGCCTACACATATGAACTGCCATGGGAACCGATGCAGCACGTTGCCGTCGTATTCGGCGACATTCGTGACGGTGAGGAAGTGCCGGTTCGCCTGCACCGCGAAGATGTGCTGAACGACGTTTTCGGCAAAGGCAGCAGCAATCTTGACGCCATCATGGAAAAGATGGGCAAGGAAGGTCGCGGCGTACTAGTCTATCTGCGCGAAGGCTCTGTCGGCGTGCGTTCCGATCATCACGATACCCGCGCTCGCGATGCGATCCAGGGCGAGCATGAAAGCCACGCCGAAGCGGTTGCCCGCGAGGAAGAATGGCGTCAGATCGGTCTTGGCGCACAGATATTGAAGGACCTCGGCATCACGTCGATTGTGCTTCTGGCGTCGCGCGAGCGCCATTATGTCGGTCTCGAAGGCTTCGGCATTCACATCGCCCGCACGGAAATCATCTAACCGCGTTTCAGACAGATCAGGCGCATGGCCGTCATGGTCATGTGCCGGTGAGATGCTATAGTGAAACTATGACGACACGGCTTTACTGGCATCCGATCTATCTGGAACATTTGACACCGCCCGGCCATCCCGAGCGTCCGGATCGCATCCGGGCGCTGATGAGTGAACTGGAGGGGCCGGATTTCTATCGGCTCGACCGGGTTGAAGCACCGCGCGCCGACGAGACGGGTGTGCTTCTTGCGCATCCGGAAGAACATCTGGAAGCGATACGCGCCGGAATACCCGAGCCTTCTCCGGACGAGGAGGCACCGGCGCCCGTGGTGCGGCTCGACGGCGACACTTATGTCAGCCCGAAAAGTCTGGAAGCCGCGCTGACGGCAATCGGTGCGGCCACGGCTGCGGTCGATG
This sequence comes from Hyphomicrobiales bacterium, assembly GCA_900473915.1. Lineage (GTDB taxonomy): Bacteria > Pseudomonadota > Alphaproteobacteria > Rhizobiales > Rhizobiaceae > Brucella. The sequence goes on from UCNG01000022.1 coordinate 36,105, forward strand.
ATGTATTTTCGGGTGCTGCAAATAATGTGTTCGTTGCGGCTCGCCCGCCGGGACATCATGCCGAACGTTCCACAGCAATGGGTTTTTGCCTTTTCAACAATGTTGCGATTGCTGCACGCCATGCACAGCGCCGCCACGGTGCCGAGCGCGTCGCCATCGTCGATTGGGACGTGCATCACGGAAACGGAACGCAGGATATTTTCAAGGACGATCCAAGCGTCCTGTTCTGCTCGACGCATCAGTTTCCTTTATATCCCGGCACGGGTGCGAAGGATGAAACCGGCGTCGGCAATATCTTCAATGCGCCGCTTTCCCCCGATACCGGAAGTCGCGAATTTCGCGAGGCATTTAATAGTCGTGTATTGCCTGCCTTGGACAATTTCCGGCCAGATTTGATCCTTATTTCGGCGGGCTTCGATGCTCATTTTCGCGATCCGCTGGCCGAGCTTAATCTTGACGAAGCGGATTTTGATTGGGCGACGGGCAAGCTCATGGAGCGGGCAGAAAGGTTCTGCGATCACCGGCTAGTGAGTGTGCTCGAAGGTGGATATGATCTAGAGGGCTTGTCGCAGTCCGCGTCTACGCATATTACGCGGCTGTTGAAAGGATGAATCATGGTAACCGAACCGTCCAACGCCGACATTGCGGTAATGAGCTTCGAGGATGCGCTGAAGCAGCTTGAGAAGATCGTCGACGATCTGGAGCGGGGCGACGTGCCGCTGGAGGAATCCATTCGCATCTATGAGCGCGGCGAAGCCCTGAAGAAGCATTGCGACGCGCTTCTGAAATCCGCCGAGGACAAGGTGGAGAAAATCCGCATTGGCCGCGATGGGCAGCCGGTCGGAACGGAACCGCTGGACCCTGAGTAATATCGGCCAGAGTGTTTCCGGTCAGAAGAGCGTTTTGAGCTGGGTGACGTAAGGTGCCAGAACGCCGCTCAGCATGTAGGGGCCAAGTCCCCAGGCAAGCGTCCATCCTGCAGCGCCGACAATATTGGCGGCCAGAAAATGCAGCGGGTTCATCTTCATTGAACCCGCAACGATGCCGTTAAGCTGCCGCAGCAGCACGACGAAGCGCGCCGTTGCGACCACATAAATTCCCTTGCTGTCGAAGAGTTTTTCAAACTGCTCCAGACGTTCCGGCGTGAGTTTGACGAGATGGCCGTATCGCAAGATCAGTCGGCGTCCACCAAAACGCCCGATCAGATAGCCTGTGCAATCACCTAGCACCGCGCCAACAAAAACCGCGAGAAGCACAGCTTCGATGTTCTGCGTTCCGTGCAGCGCAAGCAGCGAGCTTGCTATGAGGGCGCTTTCGCCGGGCAAGGGGGCGCCGAATGATTCAAAATATACGATAAAGAAAAGCGCCAGCGCGCCATATGCGGCAATATAAGGTTCCAGAAAGCTCATTGAATTGCAGGTCTTTCGGCAAATGCCGATCTGATTACAGTCAGATCGAAACACGATAAAAGGCCCCGGACGAGCCGGAGCCTGAAATCTGTATCTATCACATCAACCGATGGAACGCTTGCCGGTAATTGCGTGGTATACCCACAACACGATTATTGAGCCGACTATCGCAATAACAAGGCTGATCGGATCGAACGCGCCGGTGACGCCACGTCCAAAAAGCTGAGACGAAATCACACCGCCGACGATGGCGCCGACAATGCCGAGAGCAATATCCAGGAAAAGGCCCTGGCCGCTTTTATTGACAATCTTGCTGCCGATGAAGCCGGCAATCAAGCCTAGTATTATCCAGCTTATAACAGACATCTAATATCTCCCGATGCGTAAATACACTTTTTGCATCACGCACTTAGGAAATTTTCACACTGCTACAAAATTTGCAAGGTATAATGCTTGTCAAAATGGGAAACCCATTTACCTTTATCTTACCGAATGCACAGTTGGCATCGGATAACAGGGAGTATCGTGTGATGGGAAGTTATGACGACAACTCGGGCAATTCGCCTATTCCCGGCGGAAGCCTGGCGAAGCCGGTTCTGATTGCGCTCGGCGCCCTGCTGATCGGCAAGATGCTGAAGGGCCATGGCGACGATACGGCGGCTGCTCCGGCGCAGCCTGTGCCGGTGCCGGACCAATCGCAGGCAGGCGGCGGGCTGCTCGGCGGCATCCTTGGCGGGCTTGGGGGGCTGCTCGGTGGTGCGGCTGCCGGAAATGCTTCTGCGGCTCCCTCCGCGCCGGGACCTCTCGGCGGCGGACTTGGCGGTCTCCTCGATCAACTCAAGCAGGCTGGTCTTGGCGACAAGGTGGATTCGTGGGTTGGTCAGGGTTCCAATCATCCAATCGAGCCAGGGCAGCTTGGCGATGCGCTCGGCCAGAAAACGCTCAGTGAAATTGCGGCGCATGCCGGCATCGATCAGCAGGAGCTTCTGGACCAGCTCTCGCAGGTGCTGCCGGGCTTGGTGGACAAGCTGACGACGAACGGACAGGTCCCCGACACCAGCGCGCTTTCCAAGCTGTTGCAAGGGCGCTGACAGGATTTTGCATGGAGACTGAACCGCACCGCTCGCCGGTGCGGTTTTGTTTTGAATGCGCTTTCGATAAACTGCAATCAGCTCTTATATAAGCTCTACAGATTAATGGCTGGAGTCGCGTTTCATGAGTTTCTTTCCGTGTCCTGATCCGGTTCTTGGCGACAAGACCTCGGTCGATAGCATCGAAACGCTGGTCATCCCGCGTACAAGCGACATTGGCGGGCTGGAAGTGCGGCGCGCTTTGCCAACGGTGCGTCGCCGTCTGGTGGGGCCGTTCATTTTCTTCGATCGCATGGGGCCGGCTGTTCTGCGCGATGGCGATGCGCTGGATGTGCGCCCGCATCCGCATATTGGCCTTTCCACGGTGACCTATCTTTTTGACGGGCATATCCGGCATAGGGATAGTCTCGGCACTGAAATGGTCATCCGTCCTGGTGATGTGAACCTGATGACGGCAGGCCGGGGCATTGTGCATTCGGAACGGTCGCCGGAAGAGGAACGCAACGGACCGTTGTCGATTTCCGGTATTCAGACATGGCTCGCGCTTCCTGACGCACTGGAAGAAATCAACCCGGAATTTTTTCATACCAATGCTCCCGATCTGCCGGTGATGGAGGACCGTGATTTTTCCGGCCGCCTGATCATGGGGGCCATGCTGGGGCTGAAGTCTCCGGTGATCCAGCACGCCGATACGCTCTATGCAGATATTCGAATTGAGCCGAACGGACGTTTCCCGATCCCGCCCGTGGCTGAAGAACGTGCTATCTATACGTTGCAGGGCAATGTCGGCATTGGCGGAGAAGTGTTCCCGCCTGATCGCTTGCTGGCCTTTCGTCCCGGCGACGATATCGTAGTGCAGGCCGGACCGAAGGGAGCGCATATCATGCTTTTTGGCGGTGCGGCCCTTGGCTCGAAGCGCTATGTATGGTGGAATTTCGTATCCTCTTCACGGGAGAGGATTGAGCAGGCCAAGGAAGAATGGCGAACCGGGCGTTTTGATATTGTGCCCGGTGACGAAAAGGATTTCATACCTTTGCCTGAATGAAATGAATTGAGTTGGGACACGATGTCTCCCTGCTTGATCCCGTCGCGTAGCTGCTATACCGACAACAAGGCCGAACCAGAAACAGGTTGTTTTAATGTCCCGACCCCTGACCCCATTGCTCGACAAGGCGCCGACCCCGGATCGCCTGCGTGCATTGCCGGAATCCGACTTGCCGCAGCTCGCGCAGGAATTGCGCGCGGAGTTGATCGACGTGGTTTCGACCACTGGCGGGCATCTGGGCGCGGGACTGGGTGTGGTGGAACTGACCGTGGCATTGCACCATGTCTTCGACACCCCGCACGACCGCATCATCTGGGACGTTGGCCATCAGGCCTATCCGCACAAGATTTTGACCGGGCGTCGCGACCGCATCCGCACATTGCGCCAGACCGGCGGCCTTTCTGGTTTCACCAAGCGCACTGAAAGCGAATATGATCCTTTCGGGGCGGCGCATTCGTCGACATCGATTTCGGCTGGCCTCGGCATGGCCGTCGCATCCGATCTTTCGGGCGAAAAGCGCAATGTGATTGCCGTCATCGGCGATGGTTCCATGTCGGCGGGCATGGCCTATGAAGCGATGAACAATGCCGGTGCGCTCGATGCGCGCCTTATTGTCATCCTCAACGATAATGACATGTCGATTGCGCCGCCGACCGGCGCAATGAGTGCATATCTGGCACGTCTCGTTTCTGGCAAGACTTACCGCAGCGTCCGCGAAGCCGCCAAGCAGGTCGCCAAAAAGCTGCCGAAGTTCCTTCAGGACAAGGCCCGCAAGTCGGAAGAATATGCGCGTGCCTTTTTCACTGGCGGCACGCTGTTTGAAGAGCTTGGCTTCTATTATGTCGGCCCCATTGACGGGCATAATCTGGATCATCTGCTGCCGATCCTGAAAAATGTGCGCGACACGCAGGAAGGCCCGGTGCTGATCCACGTGGTCACGCAAAAGGGCAAGGGTTATGCGCCTGCGGAAGCCGCCGCCGACAAATATCACGGCGTCAATAAATTCGACGTCATAACCGGTCAGCAGTCGAAACCGCCCGCAAATGCGCCGAGCTATACCAAGATTTTCGGCACCAGCCTGATCGAAGAAGCCCGTCACGACGACAGAATAGTGGCGATCACTGCCGCCATGCCGTCGGGCACCGGGCTTGATCTTTTTGGCGAGGTGTTCCCGCAGCGCACATTCGATGTCGGCATTGCCGAGCAACATGCGGTGACTTTCGCCGCCGGTCTCGCAAGTGAAGGTTTCAAGCCGTTCTGTGCGATCTATTCCACCTTCCTGCAGCGCGGCTACGATCAGGTCGTGCACGACGTTTCGATCCAGAACCTGCCGGTGCGCTTCCCTATCGACCGCGCCGGTCTGGTTGGGGCCGATGGCCCGACCCATGCAGGCTCGTTCGATACAGGATTCCTTGCCGCTCTTCCCGGTTTCGTGGTGATGGCCGCTTCAGACGAGGCCGAGCTGCGCCATATGGTGCGCACGGCCGCTGAATATGATGAAGGTCCGATTTCCTTCCGCTATCCGCGCGGCGATGGTGTCGGTGTCGATCTGCCGGAACGCGGGCAACTGCTTCAAATCGGCAAGGGGCGCATCGTGCGCGAAGGCACGAAGGTTGCGCTGCTGTCCTTCGGGACGCGCTTGCAGGAATGCCTTGCCGCCGCCGATGAACTGGGGGCTGCCGGTCTTCCGACCACGGTTGCTGATGCACGTTTTGCCAAGCCGCTCGATCATGATCTGATCCGCCGTCTGGCGCGTGAGCATGAAGTGCTGGTGATGGTGGAAGAGGGTGCGGTTGGCGGTTTTGGCAGCCACGTGCTGCAATTCCTCGCCACGGACGGACTTCTGGATCGTGGCCTCAAAGTGCGCGCGCTGGCCCTGCCGGACAGCTATCAGGATCACGGCAAGCCGGACGCCATGTATGCCGAGGCCGGTCTCGACCGGGCGGGCATCGTACATGCGGCGTTTTCCGCTCTTGGCCGCGACCAATTGACTACCTCCCACCGTGCCTGAACCGGTTGGCGATAAGAACCTGCGGCTCGACCAGTTGCTGGTGGAGCTTGGGCTGTTTGCAACGCGCTCGCGGGCGCGGGATGCAATCCAGCGCGGCACGGTCAAGGTGGAGGGCAAGCCGGTCACCAAGCCGGGCCAGACGGTTTTTCGCACGGCAAACATCGCCGTTGACGATCCGGCAAGCGCTTATGTTTCTCGTGCTGCCCTGAAAATAATCGCGGCGCTCGACCATTTCGACGTCAATGTGAAAGGGCGCACAGCGCTCGACATTGGCGCTTCGACAGGCGGCTTCACGCAGGTGCTTCTGGAGCGGGGTGCAAGTCATGTTCTGGCTATCGATGTCGGCCATGACCAGTTGCATGAGTCCCTGCGCGCCGATCCTCGTGTAACCAACAAGGAAGGGCTCAATGCTCGCGGGCTTGAGCTCTCCCATCTGGATGGGCGCGAAATCGATTGCGTGGTTTCGGATGTGAGTTTCATCTCGCTCAAACTGGCCTTGCCCCCGGCATTGGCCTTGGCGCAAAAAGATGCTATCTGCGCGCTTCTCGTAAAGCCGCAATTTGAAGCGGGGCGCGAGGCCATCGGCAAGGGCGGCATTCTGCGCGATGCGAAAGATGGCGAACGCATTGCGGAAGAACTGAAATCATGGCTGGAGACGCAGGCAGGTTGGCGTGCGCTCGGCCTCTGCCCATCGCCTATCGAAGGCGGAGATGGCAATCGTGAATATCTCCTGGCAGGAAAGAAAGACCGATGACGACCCAGATTACAATCCGCTCGATTGGCGCGGGCGGCGATGGCGTCGCCAACCTTCCAGACGGCCAGATTTATGTGCCTTTCACGCTGCCGGGCGAGGTGGCCAATGTCGCGCGTGACAAGAACCGAGCGACGGTTATGGCTCTTCTGGAAACATCGCCTGAGCGTCAGGCGCCCGCCTGCCAGCATTTCGAGGATTGCGGTGGTTGCGCCTTGCAACACTGGCAGGATGAACCCTATCGTCTGTGGAAGCGCGAACTCGTTGTCTCCGCGCTGAAGGGGAGGGGGATTGATGCGGAAGTTGCGCCTCTGGTCGCTTGCCAGCCGCGTACGCGCCGCCGCGCCGTTTTTGCGGCGCGCAAGACGGAGAAGGGCGTCCTGCTTGGCTTCAATCGTCACTTGAGCCACGAAATCATCGACATCGTTGAATGTGCGGTAACTGTTCCCGAGATCATTGCGCGGCTTGACGATTTGCGTGAAGTTGGTGCTTTGATCGCGCCTGGCTCCAAGCCCTTCAAGCTGGCGGTGACGTTGACTGCATCCGGTCTTGATCTCGCGGCGAACGGCTGCGGCAAGCTGAGCGACGATCAACGGCGCGCGCTGACCGCTCTTGTCATGAAAAAGGGCTTTGCGCGTCTTTCGCATGAAGGCGAAATCATCGTTGAGCCGAAAAAGCCGCTCATTCACTTCGGCAAGGTGCCGGTGCCGGTGCCGCCCGGTTGCTTCTTGCAGGCAACGACCGATGCGGAAGAAGCAATGGTGCAGCTGGTGCTGGATCATGTCGGCAAAGCCAAGCGTGTCGCAGACCTGTTCTGCGGCGTCGGCACATTTGCACTGCGGATTGCGGAAAAGAGCGCGGTTCATGCGGTCGAGAACGACGCGCTGGCGCTTGCGGCTCTTGATCGAGGCGTGCGCCATGTGCAGGGCTTGAAGCCCGTCTCGGTCGAGCGGCGCGATCTGTTCCGCCGGCCACTGATGCCGAAGGAACTGCTGACCTATAATGCCGTGGTTTTCGATCCTCCGCGGGCAGGCGCAGAAGAGCAGGCGCTTGAACTGGCGAAATCCAAGGTGGAAAAGATTGTCGCGGTTTCGTGCAATCCGGTGACGCTGGCTCGCGACCTCGCCCTTCTGACAAAGGGCGGTTATCGCGTCACGCGTGTCACGCCGATTGACCAGTTTCTCTGGTCGCCACATGTTGAAGCCGTGGCGACACTGGTAAGAAAGTAAGTCTTCAGCACACACTGATTTGATTTTGGAGCGCCGGCCTGATTGGATCAGATCGGCGCTTTAACCTTTTGTTTTGACACGCATCTTTTCCGAAAAAATATGTGGCCGAAAATGGCTATTTGCCCGCATGTAGCGCTTGAAAATCGTCATTTTCGCGCCATTTAATCGCTAATTATATACTATATGAAAAAGTATATTATGATTGTCGGTTATAGGTGAGTATATATTTCTCTAACTATAAAAATATATTGTATTTTTTTATATTTCTGCAATCGTTATTTATTATTTCGAGGAGGGATATAGATTGAGTCATTACACGTTGGATAACTCTTGGTCGGAAGCCGACCGTCGTTTAGGGTTGCTTGAACTTTATCTTGATGATGGCACAAAAAGGCGTGTTAAGCAGTTAGGGCATGTGGGGCGCGGTTCTCATTGTCTTGAAATTGGAGCTGGACGTGGGTCCATCGTTAAATGGCTTTCGGAGATTGTCGGGGACACCGGAACTGTAACTGCCATAGATATAAATACGAATTTAATTAGGTCTATAACGTCAAAGAATGTAAGAATACTGCAACAGGATGTGACAAAAGAACCGATCCCGGTGGAAGAGTTTGATTTTGTTCATGCCCGTTGGACGTTGTGTCATATCTCACATAGAGAAGAAGTTTTGGAGAAAATTATCCGCGCGTTGCGTCCTGGAGGACTTCTCCTTTTGGAAGAAATTGATTTTACTTCGCTCATTTCCACCCAGAACTCGCCATATCGAAAATTTTTCGAGTCCATAGTTAAAATGCTTTCTCGTAGAGGTGGCGATGGAAATTGGGCTCGGTCCCTGGTGGAGCGTATTTCCAAGAGTGAGTTTAATGGCGTAGGTTTTGAAAGCAATGTGCAGATTATTCAGGGAGGAAGTCTTCTCGGTGAGTTTTGGGCGCTAACGGGGCAACAGCTGCGTGAAGAATTACTCGATACCGGACACATCAGTCTGGAGCAATTCAACGAAGCTGTGGCTGCATTAAAAACTCCCAATTGTTTTGGCTTTGGAGGGACCGAAATCGCGAGCTGGGGCCGGAAGCTGCCTTGACAAGCAGCGCGATTTCAGGTGGCGCACAGATATCGGGAAGCGGTGCCGATTTTCTGGCCGAGGTGCATACACAACAACCGGTTCACGCTTTGGCCGGGAATACCGGGTACGTTTCTTGGTCTCATCTATGAGCAAAGAAAACATCTCGCAAACTAGATCACAGTTTGCGAGATGGATGTCTTACATCTTCTCGATGATCTTCTGGTCGCCTTCATGCGCCTTGCCATTGGCGGCGATGATGGCGGGAACGATGTCTTCCGCCTTGTCGATCACCAATGGCTTTACCTGATGCGCGGTATGCAGGAAGCCTTCCGTCGCCATATGCTCAAGCAGTGAGAGCATAGGCTGCCAGAAATTGTTGATGTTTGCGAAAACCATTGGCTTGCGATGCTTGCCGAGCTGCGCCCAGGTCATCATTTCCACGATTTCTTCAACCGTGCCGATGCCGCCCGGCAGCGTGACAAACGCATCCGATTTCTGGAACATGAGGTGCTTGCGCTCATGCATGTCGCCAACGACGATGAGCTCGGTCAGCTGTTGGGCCTTTTCGAGGCTCGCTTCCTTGTCGAGCAGGAAGGTCGGGATGATGCCGGTAACCTCGCCGCCAGCTTCCATCACGCCTTGCGCAACCGCGCCCATGATGCCGCGTGTGCCGCCGCCATAAACAAGGCGCAGGCCGTGTTCGGCAATGGAGCGGCCAAGCATAACGCCCGCTTCGCGATAGATGGGATTCAGGCCCGTAGACGAGCCGCAATAAACACAGATGGATCGAATCTCAGACATGATTTCTTGTGCGCTTTTGGCCTTTCAGCGTCAAGCGCTTGCGATTTCATTTAGCGGAGAAGTTTGTGGTCACGGGCCAGTCCTGTTGGACATTTGTGGCGATTGTTATATCTCAATCAGTATGTGTTCCAGATCGAGAAGTGGATTGGATATGAAGAACTGGGTTGTGTTTCTCGGGCTTACCTTTGCCGCCTCATCCGCATCAGCGGGCGAGATCAACATCAAGCTGCCGGACGACACCGAAGTGACGACCAACTCCGTTCTCTACAAATGCGGCGAGAATAATGTGTCGGTTACCTACTACAATGCCGGTGATATTTCGCTTGCCGAACTGGAGCTGGAAGACGAAACCGTCATCGCCTCCAACGTCCTCTCCGGCTCTGGGGCCAAATATGCCGGCGGCGTTTATATCTGGTGGACCAAGGGCGAAACGGCCGATCTTTATAACCTTATGGACGATCCGGACCAGTCGAAGCCGACAAACTGTGTAGAACAATAACCCTGCTAATAAAAAGCCTCGTACCTTTTGCCGTTTCGGTGCAGATTTCTTGTGGGGGGAAGCCAAAAGCTATAAACCCGTCATTATAGTCTCTGGCGTGGGTTTCGAAACGAAATGCAAAAGAACAGGTTAGGATTGCTCGGTATCGGGCTCGTCGCAATTGTTGTCGGGCTCGGCCTCTATTGGAATGCAACACGATCCCGCGTTGAGGTGCCGCAATCCAATGTGGCTGCGCCAGTGTCAGGTGATGTGCCAGCGCAGCCTCAAGCAACGCCATCGGAGACCAAAGCGCCGGAGGCGGCCAAGCCTGCGCCTAATGATGCGAAGCCGCAAGCCGCGCAATCCGAAGAGCCTGCCAAACAGGCCGATGCCGCTCCCGCAGAACAGCCGAACAAGACGCCGGTTTTCGATCTTCTTCGCGTCGAGCCTGACGGTTCGGTCGTGATAGCCGGCAAGGCGCTTCCCAATGCCGATGTCGAGGTTGTGGCAGGGGCAAACGTTGTCGGAAAGGCGAAGGCTGGAGCCAATGGCGATTTCGCCGTTGTGCTGGATGAACCCTTGAAAGCGGGCGACCACCAGCTTGTCTTGCGCTCGACCGGCGCGGACAACAATGTTGCCACTTCCGCACAAACCGCCATCGTATCGGTGCCAGAAACCAAATCGGGACAGGTGCTGGCGCTGGTCGAGGAGCCGGGTCAGGCAAGTCGCCTGATCACAAAGCCGGAAACGGCAGCGAAACAGCAGGAAAACACGGAGGCTGCTTCCGAAGCTCCGGCCAAAGATGGCAAGCCGGAATCCAAGCCTGTGCAGGATTTGCCGATTGCCATCGAAGCGGTGGAGATCGAAGGCCAATCCGTGTTCGTGGCGGGTAAGGCCAAGGGCGGTAATCGCGTGATCGTTCACGCCAACGATACGTTGCTCGGCGCAAGCCCCATTTCACCTGATGGCCGTTTTCTGGTGCAGAGCAAGCAGCCCCTCAGTGTCGGCGATTATATCATTCGCGCTGACCTGCTTGATAATGCCAATCGGGTTTTGGCGACAGCTCGCGTGCCGTTCCGCCGCGAAGCCGGTGAAAATATTTCAGCCATTGCCTCCGATACGGGCGGCCAGGCGACCGCACCTTCGGGCGTGCATGGCGAAGCTGCGGCCCCGCTCCAGAAAGTTGAAGGTTCTGTCATCATCCGGCGCGGAGACAATCTCTGGACGATCTCCAAGCGCACCTATGGCAAAGGCACACGATACACGACAATCTATCTCGCCAATCGCGACCAGATCCGCAATCCGGACCTGATCTGGCCGGGGCAGGTGTTCAATATGCCGAAGGAACCTTTGGGTGAGGACGAGGTCAAGCGCCAGTTGGAAGAGCACAGGAACTGATGAGCATTTTCGCAACCGAACTGCGCTTTCCTGTTAGGGACGGCGCGTTTCGGTCGGGAGCACCAGTCACGATAGTGTGTTCCCATTTGCTGGCCTTTTCTGGAATGAACGTCTCCAAATCTTGAACTTCAGGGCATAATCGTATATCGTCGATAGACGATGAAGATAGTTCTGGACAAAAACTTGGCCGAAGCAGCCCCCGATGTGGCGCAGCTCGGCATTGATGATGAAGCGGCGGCGCGCATTTGCGCCGCGCTGGGGCATCCTGTCCGTATTCGCATTATCCGCCAGTTGATGATGGAGGACGCCTGCTGCTGCAAGGATATTGTCGGCAAGCTCGACCTCGCTCAATCGACGGTTTCCCAGCACCTCAAGGTTCTCGTGCAGGCGGGTCTGGTCGACTACCGGCCCGAGCGCCAAACCTCTCGTTACAGCATCAACTGGCCGCAACTGGCCGCGATTCGCGCGCATCTTGCCACTTTCTCCGGTGACTGCTGCGTCAGCTCTGTTTGATTGAAAGACCCTGATATGAGTTCCCCCAAAACGGTTTCCGCCGACTCCGGCGAGACGTTCAAGACACTGCGAAATCTCTGGCCCTATATGTGGCCTTCCGACAGGCCGGACCTTCGCATGCGCGTCGTCTGGGCCACGTTCTATCTGGTGATTTCCAAGATCGTGCTGATCCTCGTCCCCTATTTCTTCAAATGGGTGACGAACGCCTTGACCGGCCAGCTGAACCCGCCGGATTATCTTCCGCTGTTTCTGGTTGGTGCGGTGATGCTGGTGTTGGCCTATAACGGCGCCAAGATCGTACAGGCCGGTCTCAACCAGCTTCGCGACGCATTGTTTGCGAGTGTCGGCCAATATGCGGTGCGCCAGCTTGCCTATAAGACCTTCGTGCATATGCATCAGCTGTCCTTGCGGTTCCATCTGGAACGACGCACAGGCGGGCTTTCGCGCGTCATCGAGCGCGGCACCAAGGGCATCGAAACCATCGTTCGTTTCACGATCCTCAACACACTGCCCACCATTCTGGAATTTGCGCTGACGGCGGTGATTTTCGCCTTCGCCTACGGCATCTCGTACCTTCTCGTGGTGGCTGCAACCGTCTGGCTCTATACGTGGTTCACGATCAAGGCGAGTGACTGGCGCATCAATATTCGCCGCGAAATGAACAATTCCGATACGGACGCCAACACCAAGGCGATCGACTCGCTGCTCAATTTCGAAACGGTCAAATATTTCGGCAACGAGAAAATGGAAGCCCAGCGCTTCGATGCTTCGATGGCGCGTTATGAAAAGGCGGCAACCCAGACCTGGACGTCGCTCGGCTGGCTGAACTTCGGTCAGGCCGTCATCTTTGGTGTCGGCATGGCGGTTGTCATGGTCATGTCGGCCCTGGAAGTGCGGGCCGGGACGCAATCCATCGGCGATTTCGTTTTCATCAATGCCTTGCTGATGCAGTTGTCCATTCCGCTCAACTTCATCGGCTTTATCTATCGTGAAATCCGTCAGGGCCTGACCGATATCGAGCAGATGTTCGACCTTCTCGATGTAAAGCAGGAAGTCATCGACAAATCCAATGCGCCGGCATTGAAAATCGAACACGGCGCAATTCGTTTCGACGACGTGCATTTCGCCTATGATGCGAACCGTCCGATCCTCAAAGGCATCAGTTTTGAAGTTCCGGCAGGGAAGACAGTGGCGATTGTCGGGCCGTCGGGTGCGGGAAAATCGACCATCTCGCGGCTCCTGTTCCGCTTCTATGATGTCCAGTCCGGGTCGGTCTCCGTCGACGGGCAGGATGTCCGCGATGTTACGCAGGAAAGCCTGCGCAAGGTCATCGGCATGGTGCCGCAGGACACCGTGCTGTTCAACGATACGATAGCTTATAATATTCGTTATGGCCGTCCCGATGCCACGACCGAAGAAGTGGAAAAGGCAGCCGAACTGGCGCAGATTTCGGGCTTCATCAAGCATCTGCCGGAAGGCTATCAATCCATGGTCGGCGAACGCGGCCTCAAGCTTTCGGGCGGAGAGAAACAGCGTGTTGCCATTGCCCGCACGATCCTGAAGGCCCCGCCGATCCTCATCCTCGATGAGGCTACCTCCGCGCTCGATACGGCAACCGAGCAGGAAATCCAGTCGGCACTCGACATTGTCAGCCGGGGCCGGACCACGCTGGTAATCGCACATCGCCTGTCGACGGTGATCGGAGCGGATGAGATCATCGTCCTGAAAGACGGCCTGATTGCCGAAAGAGGCACGCACCGCATGCTGCTCAAGCACAAGGGGCTTTATGCTTCCATGTGGGCTCGCCAGCGCGAGGCCGATGAGGCGGAAGAGCGTCTGCGCCAGGTGCGGCAAAGCGACGAACTGGGCGTCGTTTCGCGCGGTGTTCCGGCGGCGGAATAGCGGGTTCGCTGGTGGTTAGTTATATTAGGGCATGATCACGTGCCCTAACAGCCGTGAATAATTTGCGAAATGGATTTTGATTCCGGATAGGATGAGGTAAATAACGGCCAAACTCAAAGGAAGAGCGATGAGCCTTACTGACACTATCCGCAATACTTTCGTGCCGATCCACCGGGAAGGCTATCCGTTTATCGCGGGCTTTTTCGTTGTTTCGCTCATTCTCGGCTGGCTCTGGGACCCGCTGTTCTGGATCGGCATGGTGCTGACCGTCTGGTGCATCTATTTCTATCGTGATCCCGAGCGCGTGACGCCGATGGACGATGATCTGGTCATCAGCCCAGCCGACGGCAAGGTTTCTTTCGTCGGTCTGGCTGTCCCGCCCGCCGAACTTGACCTCGGTGCCGAACCACGCATGCGCGTGTCGGTCTTCATGAATGTGTTTTCGGTCCACATCAACCGCTCGCCGGTGCGCGGCAAGATCGAGAAGGTCGTGCATCGTCCGGGCAAGTTCCTCAACGCGGAACTGGACAAGGCCAGCACCGAAAACGAACGCAACAGCGTCCTGATCGAAAGCCCGCACGGCAAGATCGGCGTTGTCCAGATTGCAGGTCTTGTTGCCCGACGCATTGTCTGCTGGTCCAATGAGGATGATGAATTGTCAGTGGGCGAGCGGTTCGGCCTGATCCGCTTCGGATCGCGCGTCGATGTCTATCTTCCGGCAGAAGCGACCGTTCGCGTCGCTGTTGGCCAGACGGCTGTGGCCGGTGAAACCGTGCTGGCCGATTACGGCAGCGTGCGCGGTGAGCCTGTGGTGCGGATCGGCTGAGCCGATGGAAACACCTTTTCCGCCTTTTGAGCCCAATGGCCGCGTGGATTCATCGCGCGGCCCGAAGCTGTCGCAGATACCCCTGCGTATCGTCGTTCCCAATGTCATAACGGTTCTGGCTATCTGCGCCGGCCTTACCGGCATCCGTCTGGCCTTCGAGAACCGTTTCGAGCTCGCCGTTATGATGGTGCTCGTCGCAGCTTTTCTGGATGGAATCGACGGACGGGTCGCGCGCATGATGAAGGGATCGTCGAAGTTCGGCGCTCAGATGGATTCATTGGCCGATATCGTCAATTTCGGCGTGGCGCCTGCCTTGGTGCTCTATGCCTTCATGCTTGATCAGGCGCGCTCTTTCGGCTGGATCGCGGCACTTCTCTACGCCATTGCCTGCTGCCTGCGGCTGGCGCGTTTTAATGTCATGCTGGAAGACCCGAACCGTCCCGCATGGCAAAGCAACTATTTCATCGGCGTGCCTGCGCCCGCCGGTGCGATGCTCGTCCTGCTGCCGGTCTATCTTGGCTTTCTCGGCCTCACCCCGACACGCGCGCTTGCTTTCGGGGTCGCGGTTTATACCGTGGCCATTGCGTTCCTGCTGGTAAGCCGCCTGCCGGTTTATAATGGCAAATCGGCTGGCAGCCTTGTCCGGCGCGATATCGTCATGCCGCTGATCCTGTTCGTGGTGGTGTATGTCGCGTTCCTGATGAGCTTCACCTGGCAGACATTGAGCATCACGGCGCTCGCCTATCTTGCGTTTCTTCCGTTCAGTCTGGCAGCTTGGAACCGGCGCGAAGCCGCCGACCGCAAGTCTGAGGAAAAGGCCAGCACCGAAGAGGAAGTGCCGTCAGGCGACAACTGATGGCAAGGCCTGCTTGATGAAATCGACGCGCTCCTGGACCGACACTTTCGGCAGGAGCGCGATTTCATATCCGAGCCGCCTGTAGGTTTTGTCCATCGCATCGAAAGTACGTTCGGCTTCCTCGAAATCCTGCTTGCGCTCTGCATCCTGCCCGAAGATTTCCGCCCATGGCGGCGCCAGGAACACGGTTCTGTTGTATCTGACCTGGAGGGCAGCTTCTTCCATGTGTTGTGGAACCGGCAGGTCGCACAGCGTCAGATAGCCGATCACGTCGGGAACACCGCGGTCGAAGAAAACCGTACCAGGCTGTTGTTCCGCCATCGCGTGCGAGCGCATCTCCCAGCAAAGCATCAACTCGGCAAAAAGCGTGCGATCCTTCCAGGGCAGGGCATTGCCGCCGATAGCGACCTGATCCTGAATAATGGCGCGTCCAGCTTCAACCGTACGGGCGAAACCGTCTTTTTCAAGCGCATCGATCAGCGTGCTTTTACCGGATCCCGGCCCGCCGCTGATGATGATGAAACGTTCGTGATTTCTGGTCATAGATCCTCCAATAGCAAAGGGCACGCGTGCCAAGATGGTTCGCGCGTGACGAAGGGGGCTGGAAGTGGGGGGAATTGTCCGCTGAAAGAAGCGCCGCCAGGCGGCAAGAAGCGGAAGACAATGCAATAAATAGAACCGGCCTCGCTTGCAGGCAAGGCCGGAAGAAAGAAATCAGCTCGGCAGATGATAGTCGAGGAAGCGGTCCTGTCGGACGTCGAAAAGTTTGCCGCTAACTTCGAGTTTCGGATCGGCAAGCTTGACGATCTTTTCTGCAACCGATTGCGGCGTCGGCAGTGTTTCCGGATCTTCGCCCGGCATGGCCTGCGCGCGCATTGCCGTACGGGTGGCACCCGGATTGACGGAGTTGATCTTGAGTTTCATCTGCTTCGTTTCTTCAGCCCAGCTGCGCGCCATGACTTCGACAGCAGCTTTCGAGGCAGCATAAGGCCCCCAGAAGGCGCGGCAGGTATGCGCCACGCCGGAAGAAAGCAGAATGGCACGCCCTGCATCGGAAGCGCGCAGCAGCGGATCGGTAGAACGAATGAGGCGCCACACACTGGTGACGTTGACGTTCATGACTTTCTCGAAAGTCTTGGCTTCGACATGGCCGATGGGCGATATCGTGCCGAGAACGCCCGCATTGGCGACCATGATATCGAGCTTGCCCCAGCGCTCATGAATGGAGCCGCCGAGGCGATCGATCGCTTCCATGTCGGTAATGTCGAGAGGCACCAGCGTTGCGCTGCCGCCGAGTTTGCGAATGTCGTCGTCCAGCTCTTCCAGTCCGCCGACCGTGCGCGCAACCGCGAGCACATGCGCGCCGCGTTTTGCCAGTTCAAGCGAAAGAAAATAGCCGATACCGCGCGATGCGCCTGTTACCAGTGCAATGCGGCCCGTAAGGTCGATGCTCATCTAGTCCCCATATGTCATTCAAACACAAGAAACAGGCGGCCTTTTGGGCCGCCTGCGTGAAAGGATTGGGCGATCAGCCGTTGCTGGCGAGGAGAGACAGCGTATGGACGTTGCTCTCGCCTTCCTGATCGAGAAGACGGGTTGGATATTCGCCCGTAAAGTAGTGATCGGTAAAGGCCGGTGCTTTCGGATCACGTGGCTTTCCGCCCACAGCCTTGTACAGACCGTCGATGGAAAGGAAGGCCAGAGAATCCGCGCCGATATAGCGGCACATGGATTCGAGGTCTTCATGCTGGTTTGCCAGCAGCTTATCGGCATGGGGGGTGTCGATACCGTAGAAATCCGGGTGGTAAATCATGGGACTTGCCACGCGAATATGTACTTCCTTTGCGCCTGCATCGCGGATCATTTGCACGATCTTGACGGAAGTGGTGCCGCGCACGATGGAATCATCCACCAGCACCACGCGCTTGCCTTCAATCATGGCGCGGTTGGCCGAATGTTTCAGCTTCACGCCCAGCGCGCGAATTTGCTGCGTCGGCTCGATGAAGGTGCGGCCTACATAATGGTTGCGGATGATGCCATATTCGAACGGAATGCCGCTGGCCTGCGCGAAGCCGAGAGCGGCAGGTGTGCCCCCATCGGGCACTGGCACAACGACATCGGCCTCGATACCGGCTTCCTTGGCAAGCTCCATGCCCATGTTCTTGCGCGCAACATAGACGCTGCGACCGCCGACGACCGAGTCAGGGCGGGCGAAATAGACATATTCGAACAGGCAGAGCCGTTCTGGCTGCGGATTTTCAGCCTTGATGGATTCGGTCGTGATGGAGCCGTCTTTCTGGATCTCGCAGATAATCACTTCGCCGTTTTCGACGTCGCGAATATATTTCGCTCCAATAATGTCGAGGGCGCAGGTTTCCGAGCAGAAGATTGGTTTCCCGTCCAGTTCGCCCATGACGAGGGGACGAATGCCGATTGGATCGCGCGCGGCGATCAGCTTGGTGCGGGTCAGCGCCAGCATGGCATAGCCGCCTTCAACCTGCCGGATGGCATCGACGAAACGGTCGGACGAGGATGAGTGGCGCGAGCGGGCAATCATATGCAGCACGACTTCCGTGTCGGATGTCGCCTGAAAGATCGCGCCGGAAGCGATCAGCTGCTTGCGGAGCGTGAGGCCGTTGGTGAAGTTGCCGTTGTGAGCGATGGCGATGCCGCCAACTTCCAGTTCCGCGAACAATGGCTGCACATTGCGCAGGATGGTCTCGCCGGTGGTGGAATAACGCACATGGCCGATGGCGCGGTCGCCCGGCAGACGGTGCAGCGTCGCCGCATCGGTGAAATGGTCGCCGACGAGGCCCATATGACGCTCGGAATGAAAACGGCGGTTGTGATAGGAAACGATGCCGGCGGCTTCCTGTCCGCGATGCTGAAGGGCATGCAGGCCCAACGCGGTCAACGCGGCTGCGTCTTCATGGCCAAGAATGCCAAATACGCCGCACTCTTCATGCAGGGTGTCTTCATCCAGCATAAAGGAGGCATTTTCAGAAGAATGGCTGGTCATTGCCGCAAGGCCTTTCGATTGCAGAGGCAACTAAAGCGCCTCTCTATCACAAGATGGCTTTTTGTTAAAAGCGAAGAGTTCGCCGCTGCGTCGATATAGTCTCATGAATATCAGTATCGCACGATGCTCGCGAATAATCTCGCAAATTCCCACCTGAAATATGATCGCGGAACTGAAATGACAATGTTTGAGCGTCAACTTGGCTATTTTGCTTCCAGAATCAGAAAAGCCGCCAGCGTGGCTGACGGTTTCCCGATAATCGAAAATGGCTTATTGCTGCGCAGGCGTATCGTCCGGAACCGGTGCTTCTTCCTGCTCACCGGAAGCGGGAGCATTGTGCTGCGGCTTGAACCTGTCGATCATCTGGTCAGGATTAGCTGGAAGAAGATCAATCAACTGCTGGCCAAAGGAATCGAGCATCGGCTTGGATTTGGCATTGGTTACCCATGCTGGCTGGTTGGTCGGGACAAGCCAGTTGAAGAACAGCATGGCAACGACAACGAGAAGCACGCCGCGCACGCCACCGAACAGAAAGCCCAACGTGCGGTCGAGCGCGCCGATACGGCTGTCGATGATGAAATCGGCGATCTTCATCGTAATCAGCGACACGACAATAAGCACGACGAGGAAAACCGCGCCAGCGGCGGCGATCTTCGCAATGGTTTCGTTGTTGATATAGGGCTGCACGAAAGGTAGAACCGGCTGGTAGAAGAGATAGGCCGCAGCTGCAGCTGCCGCCCACGATACCAGCGACAGCACTTCGCGGGAGAACCCGCGAACCATCGCCAGAACGGCTGAAACCAGCGTTATCCCGAGTAGAATTCCATCAAGCATGGTTATCGGCATTCTGGCCTGTCCTCAGTTATTTTGCGCAATCATTTCAGTGCGCAGGGCAGTCAAAGATGCTGGAGCTTATCACCGGAAGGTTGACAGATTCTTCCAGTCATAAAACTCCAGATTTATTGCTTCTTTCCGGAGCCTGAAGCCGCAATACGCGCCACAAGATCGGGCAGAGCCGAAGTTTCCATCAGACGGAAGCTGCGATCTTTCCAGAGTTCGCCGCTGCCGCCGGGCACTTCTGCCTGCCGGAAGCCGAGTTTCTCCGCTTCCTTGAGCCTCTGTACCGCATGCGTTACCGCACGAACAGCACCGGAAAGGCTGATTTCGCCGAAATAAACACAATCTGGCGGAAGGGCAATACCGGCCATGGATGAAACCAGTGCGGCAGCCACAGCTATATCCGCAGCGGGCTCGCTGATGCGATAACCGCCTGCAACATTCAGATAAACATCGTGCTGGCCGAAACGAACGCCGCAATGCGATTCGAGAACGGCAAGGATCATGGCAAGTCGCCCGCCATCCCAGCCGACGACCGCGCGACGCGGCGTGCCGAGCGAGGAGGGCGCGACAAGCGCCTGAATTTCCACCAGCACTGGGCGCGTGCCCTCCATGCCGGCGAAGACGGCGGCGCCGGGAGCCTTGGCATTGCGCTCGCCGAGGAAAAGTTCAGACGGATTGGACACTTCGCGCAAGCCGCCATCCGACATTTCGAAAACGCCGATTTCGTCGGTCGGGCCGAAGCGGTTCTTCACCGTTCTCAGAATGCGGTAGTGGTGACCGCCTTCACCCTCGAAATAAAGAACACCGTCAACCATGTGCTCGACCACGCGGGGACCGGCGATCTGGCCCTCCTTGGTCACGTGGCCGACCAGCACAACCGCTGCGCCTGTCTGCTTGGCATAGCGGATCAGCGCCTGTGCCGACGAGCGTACCTGCGTGACCGTGCCGGGCGCGGAATCCGCCATGTCGGTCCACAGCGTCTGGATGGAATCGATGATGACGAGATCGGGCCGTTTGGCGTCTGAAATGGTGGCGATAATGTCTTCGACATTGGTCTCCGCAGCAAGCTCCACCGCCGACGAGGCCACGCCCAGACGTTGGGCCCGCAAGCGGATCTGTGCGACCGCTTCTTCACCTGAAACATAGACAATGCGATGACCGCGATTGGAAAGGGCAGCGGCAGCCTGTGTCAAAAGCGTGGATTTGCCGATACCGGGATCGCCGCCGATCAGAAGCGCAGAACCGCGCACGAAACCACCGCCGGTAACGCGGTCAAGCTCGCTGATGCCGGAAATGATGCGCGGCGCGTCCTCTATATCGCCGGAAAGCGACGTGAGGGCGACAGCGCGCCCCTTGCGCTTGGACAGCATGGCGCCCGGCCCAGAGCCGATGCCGCTATTCGTGCCTTCCTCAACGAGCGTGTTCCACTCGCCGCAGGAGTCGCACTTGCCCGCCCAGCGCGAATGGACCGTGCCGCAATTCTGGCAGATGAACTGAACACGCGCCTTGGCCATCAGACGCGCTCCATCGCAAATGTGAGTTTATTCATATTGTTCCGGAAGATAGGAACCCTCGGCCAAATCTGCAAATCGCGTGAATTCAGACTGGAAGGCGAGTTTGACGGTGCCGGTAGGCCCGTGACGCTGCTTGGCGATAATGACGTCAGCAGTGCCGCGCACTTTTTCAAAATGCTGCTTCCATTCTTCATATTTCGGATCGAATTCGTCGCGCGGCTCAAGGTTCTTGACGTAATATTCCTCGCGGAACACGAACAGCACCACGTCGGCGTCCTGTTCGATGGAGCCCGATTCACGAAGGTCGGAAAGCTGCGGGCGCTTGTCGTCGCGGCTTTCCACCTGACGAGAGAGCTGTGAAAGGGCAATGATCGGAACGTTCAGTTCCTTGCCGAGCGCCTTGAGACCGGTTGTGATTTCCGTGATTTCCTGCACGCGGTTTTGTGCCGAAGCTTTCGACGAGCCGGTCATCAGCTGCACATAGTCGATCACCAGAACGTCGAGGCCGCGCTGGCGCTTGAGGCGGCGCGCGCGTGCTGCAAGCTGGGCAATCGAGATACCACCGGTCTGGTCGATATAGAGCGGGATTTTCTGCATCACCTGCGAGCAGGCGACGAGCTTTTCAAAGTCGGTCTCGGTGATGTCGCCGCGGCGGATTTTCGAAGACGAAACTTCCGTCTGCTCGGAAATGATACGGGTGGCGAGCTGTTCCGCCGACATTTCGAGCGAGAAGAAGCCGACGACGCCGCCATTCACGGCCTTCATCGACCCATCGGCCTGCTGTTCGCCTTCATAGGCATTGGCAATGTTGAAGGCGATATTGGTGGCAAGCGAGGTTTTGCCCATGCCCGGACGACCGGCAAGAATGATCAAGTCGGAGGGCTGCAAACCGCCCATCTTGCCATCGAGCGTGTGGATGCCGGTCGAAATGCCGGAAAGATGACCATCGCGCATGAAAGCGGCGTTGGCCATGTCCACGGCGGTTGTCACCGCGTCCTTGAAGGGCAGGAAACCGCCGTCATACCGGCCCGTTTCGGCCAGTTCGAACAGGCGGCGTTCGGCGTCCTCGATCTGTTCCTGCGGCGCCATGTCGACAGGCGCATCATAGGCAACATTCACCATGTCTTCGCCGATGCCGATCAGCGCACGCCGGGTCGCCAGATCGTAAATGGCGCGGCCGTAATCTTCGGCGTTGATGATGGTGACGGCTTCAGTTGCGAGACGGGTCACATATTGGAAGATCGTGAGATCGCCCACCTTGCCTTCAGTGGGCAGGAAGGTCTTCATCGTCACTGGATTGGCCATCTTGCCGACGCGGATAAGATCGGTCGTGATCTCATAGATGCGGCGGTGCAGCGGCTCGAAGAAATGGGTGGGCTTGAGGAAGTCCGATACCCGGTAAAACGCATCGTTATTGATCAGAATGGCGCCGAGCAGCGCCTGTTCCGCTTCAATATTGTGGGGTGCTTCACGATAGAGCGCGTCTTTCTGCTCCCGCGCGTCGTCGAGTTTACGTACCGCCGCTTCCGCCATGATTCCAATTCCTGTCCCTGATGCAACCAGCTAACCCTCAAGCGATGCCAAACGCAACGACGCTTCGGGTGATTCCTGCCGGAAGAGACAAGCTATACCATGATTCACACTGATCCACAGTTGGGATCGTCGTTTGGTCAGCCCGCTATTGACGCGGACTGACATATCGAATCGGCGGAATTAAATTGAAGCGTTCATGCTTTTCTTGACTGCCCGCACCTCGCTATTGGCCCCTTTCGGTGCGCTGTCGAGGCGTTTGAGGCGCTTCTCCTCGGCCTCGATATAGTTGCGGGTCAGCGGAACGGATTCCTGCTTGTGCGCGATCTGGATGTGGAACACCATCATGTTCTGCCAGCGGAATGCGCTTTCCGATGCAGCAAGATAAAATTCCCACATGCGGCAGAAGCGCTCGTCATAAAGTGCCTTTGCCTTGTCGCGATTGGCCATGAATGCCTCTCGCCACGCTTTCAGCGTTTCCGCGTAGTGCAGCCGCAGGATTTCTATGTCGGTGACATAAAGTCCGGCCTTCTCGATATGCGGCAGAACCTCTGAAAGTGCCGGGATATAACCGCCGGGGAAGATATATTTGCGGATGAATGGATTGGTCGCTCCCGGCCCATCGGCACGTCCGATGGCGTGCAGCAGAAAAACACCATCCGGCTTCATCAGCCGCGCTACATGCTGAAAGTATTCGGCAAAATGCCCAACACCGACATGCTCGAACATGCCGACAGAAACAAGCCTGTCAAACTTGTCGTCGATATTGCGATAATCGGTCAGCTCGAATTTCGCCCTATCGGCCAGTCCCTCATCCTTCGCGCGCTGGTTGGCAATAGCGTGCTGCTCTTCGGATAAGGTTACGCCCGTCACATTGGCCTTGAGATGGCGGGCGAGATAAAGCCCCATGCCGCCCCAGCCGCAGCCGATATCGAGCACCTTGTCCCCTTCCTTCACCAGCATCTTGGCGGCGATGTGGCGTTTCTTGGCGAGCTGCGCCTCGGCCAGCGTGGCGTTTGGCGGATCGAAATAGGCGCAGGAATATTGCTTGTCGGGATCGAGAAACAGGTCGTAGAGCTCGCCGGACAGGTCATAATGACTTTTGATATTGCTCGATGAACGTGAAATCGTGTTCATCTGCTGGAAACGGCGGAAGAGCACGCGCAGTTTTCCCGCAGCTTTCATCCATGGCTCGGTTGCCGCCGTCGGTCCGGTATTTTCAAACACCACCTGAAGCAGCGTATAGATATCGCCTTCCAGAAAGTCGATCTCGCCATCCATGAAACATTCGGCGAGCTTCAGTTCCGGGTCGAGCGCAACAGCGCGCTCGGCATGCTTGGTCTTGAACTGTACATGAACCGGCGCGCCGGTCTTGTCGCCATACTGAAATCGCGACCCTTCGGAATCGGTGACAGTCAGATCACCGGTTTTAATCATATGCGAAAGAACAGTACGCAACATTCCATACATCGGCCCCATCTCCTCTCCAGGATTGAAGCGAGTGCACGTCCATGCGTTTGCATGGCAGGCGGCGGTGCATGGTATCAGAGCCGCTCTGTCATCAGATTTCAGGCAATATCCCAGTCGGTCAATCGGCCTTGGGAGTCGTGCCCAAGCAACGCAGACGTTTCCGTCGGCACCCTCTGCAATCCAACACTAATGAACAGAATAGGGAGTTTTACCGATCTGAAAAGAGAAAATGCCCGGCGACGACCGCCGGGCATGATCATATAAAGTTTACCACGATGGGAATGCGAGCCATCGGGCAGGCAATTCCCACGGATAATAGGTGGCTAATTAAGCCTGATCTTCAGCTTCGTCTTCGTCGTCGAAAACTTCTTCCGACAGAGGCTGTTCTTCGATGCCGTAGATGGCTTCGATCGAGGTCAGGTCTTCACCCTTTGCCTGACGTTCGGCTTCTTCGGTCGAACGGGCGATGTTGACCGTAACCTGAACCTGAACTTCCGGGTGCAGCGAAATCGAGACTTCGTGCAGGCCGATCGTCTTGATCGGGTGGTTCAGTTCAACCTGGTTGCGGTGCAGGGTGAAGCCATTGGCGGTGATGATCTCGGCAATGTCACGGGTCGAAACGGAACCGTAGAGCTGGCCGGTTTCACCAGCCGAACGCACGACGATGAAGCTTTCGCCATTGAGCTTTTCAGCAACGGCGCTGGCTTCGTTCTTGCGTTCCAGGTTCTGGGCTTCGAGCTGAGCGCGCTGGCCTTCGAACTTCTTCTTATTGGCTTCGTTGGCACGAAGAGCCTTGCCCTGCGGCAGCAGGAAGTTGCGGGCATAGCCGTCCTTGACCTTGACGGTTTCGCCCATCTGGCCGAGGCGGCCAATGCGTTCCAGAAGAATGACTTCCATTGGAGTTTCCTTTCGAGTTTCTATCGGGTTTACTGACTGTCGGTGCCAGGCATTTTCGAAACCGGCGCGCCGCGCGAAGTGTCGAAAAGTCCAAGAACCATGAAGACGAAAAGCAGGAATGCGAAAAGTATGATCGCAAAGTAGGCAAGCCACAGCGCCACCGGACGCCAAATCTTGCCGCGTGTGCGAAAATGCATGATGGCAAGACCTGATATCATGAAGCCTGCGCTAAGAGCACCAGCGACGACAGTTGCAATCAATCCGGCGCCGCCGGGAAGAAATGCGACCGCAAGAGCGACCGCGAAGACAAGCAAAGCCGGGCGCGGCATACGCAGCGTCGCAGGCCAGTCGTCACGCGGACGGCGCTGCCGACCCGACATGGAAATCAGGCGCTGCGCCAGATAAAGATTGCCGACGAGAATCGCGAGGCACGTTGCCGGCTGAATTGCAGGCAAGGCGACCATCAGCAGCGCGGTCACATTGTCCCGAATGTCCTCGCTGGCCGTGAACTGGGGATCGGCTTCGGCAACCCGGTCAATGAGCGTGCTTGCAAGTTCGCGCGCCATGTCCGGGCCGAAGCCGAGAATTGCGCCGATAACGACGAAGCTGAGCGCCACCATAAGGGCAAGCCGGAACACAATGTCCGACAGCGGATACCAGACGAGAATATCCTTTGGTCCGCCGACTTCTTCCGCTGGCCGCGCGAGGCCGGACAGATAAGCGCCGATTGCTGCTGGAATGAAGCTCGTCAATGCCATCAAGAGGGCTGCGAGCGGGACGGCGACAACGCCGACCGCAACCGTGGCGGTGGCAGCGGCAACAATACCGGCGCTCGACCCCCAGCCAAGGGCAACGACGAAGATGGGAAGCGGTGTCAGGAAATAGAGAACCATGGCCATGGCAGCGGCCATCGCGCCACCTTGAACGATGACGCCGGACGACATCAAGGCCGAGGCAAGCCCCGCCAATATGCCGATACCGATAATGGTTCCATTGAATTTCATCAGTTTCGCTGTCCTGCTCCGGTCTGGCCGGTCCTGCAGTTAGAGACGGTCGACAAGTGTCGTCTCAACTTGGGTTTTTGGTACGTCCGCCACGCCCATCGCAACGGAGAAAACGGGAGGAGGCGAACCACCTCCCGAATTTAGTTCTTACTTCACAACGTAAGGCAGCAGGCCGAGGAAACGAGCGCGCTTGATCGCCTTGGCGAGTTCACGCTGCTTCTTCTGGCTGACAGCCGTAATACGGGAAGGAACGATCTTGCCGCGTTCGGAAATGTAACGCTGCAGAAGCTTGATGTCCTTATAGTCGATCTTCGGTGCGTTTGCGCCGGAGAACGGGCACGTCTTGCGACGGCGATGGAAAGGACGACGGGTCGGGATCTGATTGATATCAACCATGATTATGCTCCTTCACCAGCTTCGTTGTCACGCGGGCGGCGTGGGCCGCGATCACCGCGGTCGCCTCTGTCACCGCGGTCGAAACCGCCTTCACGGCGGCGCGGACGATCATCACCATCGCGTTCGCGACGGTCGTCACGGCGGGTGAGCATGGCCGACTGGCCTTCTTCGTGTTCTTCAACGCGAACGGTGAGGAAACGAAGAACGTCTTCGTTGATGCGCATCTGGCGTTCCATTTCGGCAACGGCTGCAGCCGGAGCGTCAATGTTTACGAGCGTGTAATACGCCTTGCGATTCTTCTTGATGCGGTAGGTGAGGGGACGCAGACCCCAGCTTTCGACCTTACCGACCTTGCCGCCATTAGCTTCGAGGACACCCTTGAACTGTTCGACGAGAGCGTCGACCTGCTGCTGGGAAATGTCCTGGCGGGCAAGAAGCACATGTTCATAAAGAGCCATTGGCTTTGCCTTTCTTCTGTTACAACATGCTGACCCCAGCGGCTAAGCCTCTGCGACTTCTCTTGATCCGGTAAACCGGAGAAGAAAGGACGCGCAAACTTGAGACGGTCGAGAGCGGAGACACGGGAGGCAGAAGCGCTTATGACTTCCACGGACAAAAGTGCAATTACTTGCACCGTTTGACCGGCCCTCCGTTCAGCCCCCAGCTGGTGCCGAGCAATGAACGGGCGGCTATTACGTGTTTTTCCCCGGCTTTGCAAGGCGCAAACGGCACAAAAACCGGGAAATACTTGACTTTGCTGCCCGCGCTGGGGCACATCGCGCCAAATTGCGCAATTGGAGCGCATCCTGAAAAGTGTGAAACGGTTTTCGGATAAGATGCGCGTTATAATAAAAATTAGGGCGCCGTTCTGATTCAGTCAGATCGAAACGCGCTTTAATTGCAAAGATGAAAGAGGCTTTCATGGCGGTAGCATTCACTTTTCCAGGGCAGGGCAGCCAGGCTGTGGGCATGGGCAAGGCTCTGGCAGAGCAGTTTGCAGAAGCGCGCGCCGTCTTTGATGAAGTGGACGCGGCGCTTGGCGAAAAGCTTTCCGCTACCATGTTCGATGGGCCGGAAGATGTGCTGACCCTGACCGCCAATGCCCAACCGGCGCTGATGGCCGTCTCGATGGCCGTGTTGCGTGTCATGGAAGCGCGCGGCTTTTCGCTGAAGGACAAGGTTTCCTACGTCGCCGGGCACTCGCTTGGCGAATATTCGGCACTTTGCGCGGCCGGGACATTCTCGCTTGCCGATACGGCACGTCTCCTGCGCATTCGCGGCAATGCGATGCAGAAGGCTGTTCCCGTCGGTGAAGGCGCGATGGCTGCAATCATTGGTCTCGAACATGGCGATGTGGAAGCCGTCTGCGCGGAAGCAAAAGCTTCCGGCTCGGTCCAGATCGCCAACGACAATGGCGGCGGCCAGCTGGTGATTTCCGGCTCCAAGGCTGCGGTCGAATTGGCTGCAAAACTGGCGTCGGAAAAGGGCGCAAAGCGCGCAATCATGCTGCCGGTGTCCGCGCCCTTCCATTCGACTTTGATGGCGCCTGCTGCTGACGCCATGCGCGAAGCGCTCGCCTTGGTCGAAAAGCGCAATCCGATTGTGCCACTTATCGCCAATGTGCGCGCAGCACCGGTCACTGATGCCAATGAGATTGCTGATCTGCTGGTCGAGCAGGTTACGGGCCAGGTGCGCTGGCGCGAAACGGTGGAATGGTTCGCAGCCAATGGCGTGACCTCGCTTTATGAAGTAGGTTCGGGCAAGGTTCTGACTGGTCTGGCGCGCCGCATCTCGAAGGATGTGTCCGGTGCAGCCGTTGGTTCAGCGGAAGAAATCGAAGCGGCGCTCGACGCCCTCAACGCTTAAAAGGGACTTCGCATGTTTGATCTGACTGGCCGCAAGGCTCTGGTAACCGGCGCGACCGGCGGTCTTGGTGAAGCGATTGCCCGCGCACTTCATGCGCAGGGGGCAATCGTCGGCCTGCACGGCACGCGTGAGGAAAAGCTGAAAGAGCTTGCCGCTGAACTTGGCGAGCGCACTTTCATCTTTCCGGCCAATCTTTCCGACCGCGAAGCTGTAAAGGCTCTCGGCCAGAAGGCCGAAGAGGAAATGGGCGGCGTCGACATTCTGGTCAACAATGCCGGCA
This sequence comes from Hyphomicrobiales bacterium, assembly GCA_900473915.1. Classification (GTDB taxonomy): domain Bacteria; phylum Pseudomonadota; class Alphaproteobacteria; order Rhizobiales; family Rhizobiaceae; genus Brucella. The sequence goes on from UCNG01000022.1 coordinate 64,294, forward strand.
TTACCCGTGATGGTCTTTTCGTGCGCATGAGCGACGAGGACTGGGATGCTGTTCTTAACGTCAACCTGACGTCCGTCTTTAACCTGACGCGTGAACTGACCCATCCAATGATGCGCCGCCGCAATGGCCGCATCATCAACATCACGTCCATCGTCGGCGTCACCGGCAATCCCGGTCAGGCGAATTACTGCGCATCGAAGGCCGGTCTTATCGGTTTTTCCAAGTCGCTGGCACAGGAAATCGCCAGCCGCAATGTTACAGTGAACTGCATCGCTCCCGGCTTCATCGAATCGGCCATGACCGACAAGCTGAATGAAAAGCAGAAGGATGCGATCATGAGCAATATCCCCATGAAGCGCATGGGCGTTGGCGGTGATATTGCGGCTGCGGTTGTCTATCTGGCAAGCGATGAGGCGGCCTATGTGACCGGCCAGACCTTGCACGTCAACGGCGGCATGGCCATGATCTAACCCTCCTTCTCCCCTCAATTATGGTATAAAATGCCTTAATACGGGGGGTGGAGAAGGAAAAGGCGCTTTGCCTTGCTCAAGAAGCATGGTAATGCGCCCATCGAGAATTGCGGCATTCTGAGTAGAAGCGCTGCGATCCTGTTCCGAAAGGAATATCCACAGGATGACTGTCCGGGCGGCTTCGCTCGAAACTTGGCAGACATCTTATAACTTGATTACAATCCTGCATGCCGCTAACCAAGGCAGAGCAACAAACACACAGGTCGAGGTTCCGACATGAGCGATACCGCAGAGCGCGTCAAGAAAATCGTTGTTGAACATCTGGGCGTAGATGCCGACAAGGTCACGGAAGGCGCAAGCTTCATCGATGACCTCGGCGCAGACAGCCTCGACACGGTCGAGCTGGTCATGGCTTTCGAAGAAGAATTCGGCGTTGAAATTCCTGACGACGCTGCCGAAACGATCCTTACGGTCGGCGACGCTGTGAAGTTCATCGACAAGGCTTCCGCCTAATCTGAACTTGAGCATTGGGCTGGGGTTCTCGCGAATCCCGGCCCTGCTTGTCTTTGGTCGTGCCTTTCGTCTTCGCGATCGGGACGCATATGAATGAAGGCCGTTCAATGGCCTGATCTGCCCGAACGTTGGTCGAGATCGCGTTCAATGTGGCAGGCTCCGTTTTAACAATTGGAGCATCATCCCTTCCAGTCAGGCCCGGACATCTGTTCTGCCGGTTAAAGCCTGCGGGGCGCGGTGCTCGTGACATAACAGAGTTTTAAGGGGTGGATATGAGGCGTGTCGTCATCACCGGTCTTGGTCTGGTGTCGCCGCTTGCCAGCGGTGTCGAAGAGACCTGGAAGCGTCTTATTGCCGGTGAAAGCGGTGCTCGCCGCATCACGGAATTTGAAGTTGATGATCTGGCCTGCCAGATTGCCTGTCGCATTCCGGTTGGCGATGGCACCAATGGCACCTTCAATGCCGACCTCCATATGGAGCCGAAGGAACAACGCAAGGTTGATCCTTTCATCGTCTATGCCGTCGGCGCTGCCGATCAGGCGCTGGACGATGCTGACTGGCATCCCGAAAGCGATGAAGATCAGGTTCGCACTGGTGTTCTGATCGGCTCCGGCATCGGCGGCATCGAAGGCATTGTCGAAGCGGGCTACACGCTGCGCGACAAGGGGCCGCGACGCATCTCGCCATTCTTTATTCCCGGTCGTCTGATCAATCTGGCTTCCGGTCATGTTTCCATCAAGCACAATCTGCGCGGTCCGAACCACGCCGTCGTCACCGCCTGCTCGACCGGCGCGCACGCCATTGGCGATGCTGCCCGCTTGATCGCTTTCGGCGATGCGGATGTGATGGTCGCTGGTGGTACGGAATCTCCCGTAAGCCGTATTTCGCTTGCAGGTTTCGCTGCCTGCAAGGCGCTTTCCACCAAGCGCAACGACGACCCGACCGCTGCATCCCGTCCATATGATGAAGACCGTGACGGCTTTGTCATGGGTGAAGGTGCTGGCGTCGTGGTTCTTGAGGAACTCGAACACGCATTGGCGCGCGGCGCGAAGATCTATGCCGAAGTCATCGGTTATGGCCTTTCCGGCGATGCCTATCACATCACCGCGCCAAGCGAGAATGGCGAGGGCGCGCAGCGCTGCATGGAAATGGCCATCAAGCGCGCCGGAATCACGCCGGACCAGATCGATTACATCAATGCACATGGCACTTCGACCATGGCCGATACGATCGAACTGGGCGCTGTCGAGCGCGTGGTCGGTGACGCCGCATCGAAGGTTTCGATGTCGTCGACCAAATCGTCCATCGGTCATCTGCTGGGTGCTGCCGGTGCTGCCGAGGCAATTTTCTCGACACTTGCCATCCGCGACAACATTGCGCCTGCGACGCTCAATCTGGACAATCCGGCGGTCTCCACGAAGATCGATCTGGTTCCGCATAAGGCCCGTGAACGCAAGATCGATGTGGCCCTGTCGAACTCCTTTGGGTTCGGCGGAACCAACGCTTCGCTGATCCTGCGCCGATATTCCTGAGCGATATCGCCGTATTAAAATCTCAGATTTAAAAAACGCGGGGATTTCTCCGCGTTTTTGCCAAAATATAACCGGATGCGATGTTTAAAATCGCGAACAGCGGTTAGTGTAGTCGCAACTCCGAAGAGTTTTACCCGCTCTGAGGAAATCAAGTGCATAGCCGTTCTGGGCGGGCATTCGACGGGGATGTCGGAAGGCTGCGCCAAAATAGATAGACGGAGCTTTTTGTATAGTTTGGTTTAACTATTCAGAGCTCTGGACCGAGGTGATTGAGTGAATTCAGAGGCACCATCCGGAACACCGCCCGCGGACGAGCAGCCAACGGGCGCGACGCAGGAAACGAACGCGACTTCAAAGCCGTTCGTGCCCAAATCCGCGTCTGAAGCGCTGCGCCCCGAGCCGGGAACGCCGCCGCCGCGCAAGCGTTCGCGCCATGCGCGCAGCCAGATCGTGGTTTTCATGAATTTCATGCTGTCGCTGGTCGTGCTGGTTTTGCTCGGCGCGTCTGCCCTGTTCTATTTCGGCAAGATGCAGTTTGACGCTCCCGGCCCGCTCGCGACTGAAACGACATTTCTCGTCAAGCGCGGCGCTGGTATCGCTGAAGTCTCCAACAGCCTGGAAAACCGCGAGATCGTCAGCGATGCGCGCATCTTCCGCTATGGTATGCGCACGCTCGGACATGAAAATGATCTGAAAGCGGGCGAATACGCTATCCCCGCCGGTGCGACGATGCGCGACGTGATGAATATTCTCATCAGCGGCAAGTCCATCATGTATCCGCTGACCATACCCGAAGGTCTGACGGTGAAGCAGATATTCGACCGTATTTCGGTTGATCCGATTCTTGTTGGCGACATGCCGAAGGACATGCCGCCGGAAGGCTCGCTCTTCACCGATACGCTGAATTTCACGCGCGGCACGACGCGTTCGGAAATCATCGAACGTATGGTTGCCTCCCAGAAGAAGCTCGTGGACGAAGCTTGGGCGAAGCGTAAACCTGACCTGCCGGTCAAGGACAAGAACGAATTTGTGACGCTGGCCTCCATCGTGGAAAAGGAAACCGGCATCGCCTCCGAGCGCCCTCACGTAGCCTCCGTCTTTGTGAACCGCTTGAAGAAGGGCATGCGGATCCAGTCCGATCCGACCATCATCTATGGGCTGTTCGGTGGCGCTGGCAAGCCGTCTGACCGCCCCATCTTCAAGTCGGACATCGAGAAGCCTACGCCTTACAACACCTATGTGATCAACGGTCTGCCGCCGACGCCGATTGCCAATCCGGGCAAAGCTGCGCTGGAAGCTGTGGCCAACCCGCTGGATACGGAAGACCTTTACTTCGTCGCTGACGGAACAGGTGGCCATGTGTTCTCCAAGACGCTGCAGGAACACAATGCCAATGTTCGCAAATGGCGCTCCGTGGAACAGCAGAGGAATAATGGCAGCGTTACAAATCAGAGCGCCGGACAGTAGAGAGGCCTCTGGTGCGTTTGTTTTAACCGGAGTCGGCGGCAAATGTCGGCTTCGGTTTGGTTTTTGAGTAAATCCGCATCACTGCGGACCTGAGTTGAGGGGATGAACGCATGGCGCTCCAAAGCATGACCGGATTTGCACGCCATGCCGTGCAGCACACCGTGAACGGCGGAGACGTGCGCATTGTCTGGGAAGTGCGTTCCGTCAACGGCAAGGGGCTCGACCTCCGGCTGCGCCTCCCGCAAGGTCTGGAAGCGGCCGAACACCCGGTCCGCTCAATGCTGGCACGCCATTTTTCACGCGGGAATTTTCAAGCAAGCCTCAGCGTGGAACGCAGTGAAGCTCAGGCCGGTTTCACCATCAACCAGGCGATGCTCGCCGAGGTCCTCGAACTGGGTGCAGATTTACAGGCCAGGCACGGTCTCGCGCCTGCGAGCGTAGATGGCATTCTTTCGCTGCGTGGCATTATCGACCAGGTGCAGGTGGCTGACAACGAAGATGAACGCGGCGTTTTGGAAGCTGCCATCGTCTCAAGTTTTGAAGAGGCGCTCAAGGCGATTGCGGATGCCCGGAAGCAGGAAGGTAAGGCTCTTTTTGCCATTCTGTCCGCGCATATCGATACTATCGAGCGACTGACCGAGAGCGCCCGCCGTGATCCGTCACGCAGCACCGACGCGATCAAAGTCCGCCTCGCCGGTCAGGTGGCTCTGTTGCTGGATGCCGCGCGTGAACTCGATGAAGCGCGGCTCTATCAGGAAGCGGCGTTTCTGGCGACCAAGGCTGATATTCAGGAGGAACTTGACCGGCTGGAAACTCATGTGGCGTCCGCTCGCAAGCTTCTGGCTGATGGCGGTCCCGTTGGGCGCAAGCTCGACTTTCTTTCACAGGAATTTAATCGTGAAGCAAATACACTGTGTTCCAAATCGAATGCGGCGTCGATCACAGCCATCGGTCTGGAACTGAAGGCGGTCGTGGATCAGTTTCGCGAACAAGTACAAAATCTGGAGTAACAGGTATCATGGCCATCTCTTCGGTTGAAAATGGCGTCGCACGCAGAGGCTTGATGGTGGTGATCTCGTCGCCTTCCGGGGCCGGGAAATCGACCATCGCCCGGCTGCTGCTGGAAGACAAGAAGATGAACCTTTCGTTGTCGATCAGCGTGACGACGCGCCAGCGCCGCCCGAGCGAGATCGAAGGGGTTCACTACCATTTCAAGACGATCCGCGAATTTGAACGCCTGCGCGACAATGACGAACTGATCGAATGGGCCGAAGTTCACGGCAATTTCTACGGCACGCTTCGTGAAACTGCCGAGATTGCTCTGGCCGATGGTCAGGACATGCTGTTCGACATCGACTGGCAGGGCGCCGATCAGCTCCAAGCGAAGATGCCAGCCGATGTGGTTTCGATTTTCATCTTACCGCCCACCATGCGCGAACTGCAGCAGCGCCTGAACCGTCGTGCGGAAGACACACCGGAAGTTATTGAGACGCGCCTGCAGAATGCCCGCTTCGAGATCCAGAAATGGGTGAAGTACGATTACATCGTCATCAATGAAGACCTTGACCGCTCCTTTGCCGCGATCAAGTCAATCATCGAGGCCGAACGTCTTCGCCGCGACCGCCGCCCGGGACTGTTCGATTTTGTAACCGGTTTGCTGGAAGAAGAGCCGGGAATCTAAAGCATTTCGAGGAAATCAGTCCACCGAACTGATTTCTGATCCCGCAGGTTAAGGCGAAAATACAAAGAGCGGCTCCGACGATTCTGTTAAAACAGGAACCGCTCTGCCGTTGGCAGTGGCTCGTCAGTGCTCTATTTCTCTGCAATCAGTTTTATAGATGGACAGCATGTCAGCCTAGCAGGATCAGCAGGCCATCCACCATGCCAAGGACGAGGATGAGCGCACCCATGACGATGGCCGTCGCGACCAGCACCCGCCTTTGCCGGTCACGCTTTTCCGTTTGCTTGCCCGTCCAGTCATAGGGCGATTGAGGCATTTCTCTCTCCAGATCGGCGCGGCAATGAACGTCGCCATGCTGCCGTATCGGTAACCTGCACTTTACTGCCCTTTTTCGCAAGCAAGATAAGGCTGACAAATGCGCATCAGCCCGGGGCGTGACGGCTTGACTATACAGCCGTGCCGCCCACTGTTACCTGATCCATGCGCAGATGTGGCTGTCCGACGCCGACCGGCACCCATTGCCCGCCCTTGCCGCAATTACCGCTGCCCGTATCGAGCTTCATGTCATTGCCGATCATCGAAATACGTTTCATCGCATCCGGTCCGTTGCCGATCAGCATCGCGCCCTTGATCGGGGCGCCGACTTTGCCGTCCTCGATCATATAGGCTTCCGTGCAGCCGAACACGAACTTGCCGGATGTGATATCCACCTGACCGCCGCCGAAGGAAACCGCGTAGATGCCTTTTTTCATCGAGGCGATGATCTCTTCAGGCGTCTTGTCGCCTGAAAGCATGTAGGTGTTGGTCATGCGTGGCATTGGCGCATGGGCATACGATTCACGGCGTCCATTGCCGGTTGCTTCCATGCCCATGAGGCGCGCATTCTGGCGATCCTGCATGTAATTGACGAGTTTGCCGTCTTCGATCAGCACGGTGCGATTGGTCGGCGTGCCTTCGTCGTCAATGGTGAGAGATCCGCGACGTTCGGCAATCGTGCCGTCATCGACGACCGTCACGCCCTTGGCGGCAACCTGCTGTCCAAGCAAACCTGCAAAAGCAGAGGTCTTCTTGCGGTTGAAATCGCCTTCCAGCCCATGCCCAACCGCTTCATGCAGCATCACGCCCGGCCAGCCGTTCGCCAGGACGATGTCGAATGTACCAGCCGGGGCAGGGATGGCCTCCAGATTGACGAGCGCCTGACGCAGCGCTTCGTCCGCGGCGTGCTGCCAGCTTTCGGTCGTGACGAATTCGCCAAACCCTTTGCGCCCGCCAACCGTATGCGAACCTGATTCCTGGCGATCACCATTACCCGCCACCACCGAAACGCTCAGGCGCACCATGGGCCGTATATCGCGCACGAAGTGACCGTCGGCGCGCAATATTTCGACCTGTTGCCATGAGCCTGCCAGCGAGACGGAAACCTGTCTCACCTTGGGGTCCTTGGCGCGCAAATAGGTATCGATCTGCTGCAACAGTTGCACTTTGGCGTCGAATGTCGGTGAACCGATGGGGTTCTCATCCGTATAAAGATGACGATTGGTACGGGCAGGTGCCGCAGAGTAGTTCCCGCCATAGCCCTTCAAAGTCGCCGAAACGGCATCGGAAGCGCGTTTCAAGGCGGCGAGCGAAAGATCACCCGCATGGGCATAACCAATGGCTTCGCCAGCGACCGAACGCAAGCCGAAGCCTTGATCCTGATTGAAAGAGCCGGTCTTAAGACGGCCATTGTCGAAAACGAGCGCCTCGGCTTCGCGGTATTCCACGAAGAGTTCGCCATCATCGCTGCCTTTCAGGCTTTGGGCGACAAGGCGCTCGATATCGTCGCGGGGTGCGTCGAAACTGTCGATCAGGCTTTTCATAAAAATACATCCTGCAGCATGTGTTTGCTGCAGGATGTAAGCCTTAAATCGGTTGAGAACAACTACGCGATGCAGAACTGTTGAGATTCCGGTGATGGCGAGGCGAAAACCCTGTGTCGCCAGCGCCGGAATGTCGGTAGTTCTTAAGGGAGGGCGTCGAAGCCTTCGCCGAAGCCCTTCAGATCGACGGGAATGCCCACGCCTTCTTCCGGTGTCTGGAAGACGATGAAGGTGGCAGCCTTGCCCGAGCGCAGCGTCTTGAGGAGATCGTCTTCCAGGATCACCTCGGCGTAGCAGCCATCTTCAAAGCAACGGACGAAATAGGCGCGGCCAATATCCTTGCCGTCGACATTGAGGCCAAGCCCGTTGGGCAGCAGGACACCAAGCGGCGCCAGAACGCGAAGGATGCGGGCCTTGTTGTCTGCGGTTTTGAGAACGACAACCGAAAGGCCGAGTTCAGGGCGCTTTGCAGCGACCACGTTCTGGATCAGCGCGCACTGTTCAGTCTTTGCACCAGCGGGCGTGTCACAGAGAACCGACCAGGCGCCGTGCTGCGACTTCAGCTTGCCGCTCTGCTGCGGGCTGGCCGGAGCCGCCTGCGACTGTGCCGCAGGAGCCTCTTGCGGGGTTTGTAACTGGGCCGGTGCTTGCTGCGCAACCGTGGGAAGCGTTGCAACGGCGAGTGCCATGCTGGCGCCTGTTGCAAGAATTGCGAGGCGCTGGCTGATCGTGCGGCGGACAGGCATGCGAAAAGTCATGAAATCTCCAGATCGAATCACCGGGACGTTAACGCGCTGCATTGGCCATGAAAAGCGCCGTGACGGGCGTTTGTCGGTCCTGGCCATCATAGCAACGGTGATACCGTCTGTTGCATCGATTGTCACGCGGCACGTTAAAGGAAACGTCTTGTCAAATCATGGCTTCATTATGGGTTTCCTGCGGTTTTCCCAAGTTTTCGCGGAGGAAGCGGACACTTCTGTTAAACCGAATAAACTTGAATATTCGCTCTTTCTCATGGGGCTGCGCGCAAAAATGCCGCACAGGAACATATTCGCCTTCCTTGCGGTGTGCGCTAAGGTGTGGTTTGAACGCCGACGGGGGATGCGGCCGTCTTTAACGTCCGGCGTCCAGCTCGAAAGGGCGAAAAGGGAGAGAGTTCTGGTGGATAAGATTGTTGCCACAACGAAGGGCGCCTTCGGCGGCGCTCTTGCAGTGCTGTGGACGACTGGTGCCGCTTTTGCGGACCAGCCACGTCCCTGGGAATGGAGATTTCAGGACGCAGCGACTGGGATTGCCGAACAGATTCATTGGTTTGAGCGCTATACGCTCTGGTTCATTATTCCGATTACCCTGCTGGTTCTGTTTTTGCTGGTCTGGGTCGTGCTTCGCTTCCGCGCAAGTGCAAACCCCGAGCCATCCAAAACCAGCCATAATACCGCTATTGAGGTGATCTGGACCATCGGGCCGGTCATCATTCTGTTGTTCCTGGCGGTTCCGTCATTCCAGCTTCTGACGGCGCAATATTCGCCTGAGGATCCAACGCTGACGGTCAAGGCCACGGGATATCAGTGGTATTGGGGTTACGAATATCAGGTCGATAATCCGGTCAGCTTCGATTCTCTTCTGTTGAAGGATGGTGATCGCGCCGCTGCCGGAAAAGAGGATCATGCGCGTTATCCGCGTCTTCTGGCCGTCGACAATGAAGTCGTGGTTCCAGTCGGGGAAACGGTTCGCCTTCTCGTCACCGCCGCCGATGTGATCCATTCCTGGACCATTCCGGCTTTCGGCGTGAAGATGGATGCTGTTCCGGGCCGTATCAACGAGGCATGGTTCAAGGCGGACAAGGAAGGCCTGTATTACGGCCAGTGCTCCGAGCTTTGCGGCAAGGATCATGGCTTCATGCCGATCGCCGTGCGCGTTGTCTCGAAAGAGCAGTATCAGACCTGGATCGCCGCTGCGGGATCGGATCTGAATGGCGCGAACAAGGCGCTTCAGGCCGCTGTTGAAGGTGGCGCAAACGATAAGGTGGCTGCGGCGGGTCTGTAGATCCCGAACGCCAAGACTGTTGAAAAACGGGAGCGAATTCCATGGCTGGCACAGCAGCTCACGAGCATGGTGCCCACGACGATCACAAGCCGCACGGCTGGGTTCGTTGGGTATACTCGACCAATCATAAAGACATCGGTACCCTGTACCTGATTTTTGCAATCATCGCCGGTATCATCGGCGGCGCCCTGTCCATTGCGATGCGCGCCGAACTCCAGGAGCCGGGCATCCAGATTTTCCATGGTCTGGCACAGATGGTTTATGGTGTTGAGGGCGATGCGGCCCTCGATGCCGGCAAGCACATGTTCAACGTGTTCACCTCGGCGCATGCGCTTGTCATGATCTTCTTCATGGTCATGCCTGCGCTGATCGGTGGTTTCGCCAACTGGATGGTGCCGTTGATGATCGGCGCGCCAGATATGGCGTTCCCGCGCATGAACAACATTTCCTTCTGGCTTCTGCCGCCTGCGCTGCTTCTGCTTCTGATCTCGCTGTTCATGCCGGGTCCGGCAGGTGGCTGGGGTCCTGGCGGCGGCTGGACGCTCTATCCTCCGCTGTCGACTTCGGGTCAGCCTGGACCGGCGGTGGACTTCGCCATTCTGGCAATCCACATCTCCGGCGCGTCCTCGATCCTCGGTGCCATCAACTTCATCACCACGATCCTCAACATGCGCGCACCGGGCATGACGCTGCACAAGATGCCGCTCTTTGCCTGGGCCGTGCTGGTAACGGCGTTCCTGCTTCTGCTTTCGCTGCCTGTTCTGGCAGGCGGCATCACCATGCTGCTGACCGACCGCAACTTCGGCACGACTTTCTTCACGCCGGACGGCGGTGGCGATCCGATCCTCTACCAGCACCTGTTCTGGTTCTTCGGACACCCGGAAGTGTATATTCTGATCCTGCCGGGCTTCGGCATCGTCAGCCATATTGTCTCGACCTTCTCGCGCAAGCCGATCTTCGGTTATCTCGGGATGGCTTACGCTATGGTCGCCATCGGCGTCGTCGGCTTCGTTGTCTGGGCGCACCACATGTATACGGTTGGTCTGTCTCTCGACACGCAGCGCTATTTCGTGTTCGCGACGATGGTCATCGCGGTTCCGACGGGCATCAAGATCTTCTCATGGATTGCGACGATGTGGGGCGGTTCGATCACCTTCCGCGCACCGATGCTGTGGGCGATCGGCTTCATCTTCCTGTTCACCGTTGGCGGTGTAACGGGCGTTCAGCTGGCCAATGCCGGTCTCGACCGTGCGCTGCACGACACCTACTACGTTGTGGCTCACTTCCATTACGTTCTGTCGCTGGGTGCGGTGTTTGCGATCTTTGCGGGCTGGTACTACTGGTTCCCGAAGATGAGCGGCTACATGTACAATGAGTTCACGGCGAAGCTGCACTTCTGGGTCACCTTCGTTGGTGTGAACCTGGTCTTCTTCCCGCAGCACTTCCTTGGTCTTGCTGGCATGCCGCGTCGTTACATCGACTATCCAGATGCCTATGCGGGTTGGAACATGGTGTCGTCCTACGGCTCCTATATTTCTGGCTTCGCCGTCCTGATCTTCCTCTACAATGTCTTCGAGGCATTCGCGAAGAAGCGCGAAGCGGGCGCAAATCCATGGGGCGAAGGAGCAACCACGCTGGAATGGCAGCTTTCATCGCCGCCTCCGTTCCATCAGTGGGAACAGCTGCCGCGCATCAAGTAATCGTGCGTTGGGCGGAGTCCGGAAAAGACTTCGCCCTTCCTTGCAAAATGTGCTATGGGCGGACAGCATTCTGTTCCGCCCGTCGCCGGTAGACGAAAGTCGGCCATCGAGCACGACATTTTCCGGCGGGAACAGAACGGTTTCCGGGAGGACATTGTTGTGATTGTGCCGATCCGCGCTGTAGGGGCGCGGGGTTCGGACCGGTGAACTTGAGGTTTTTGTAATTAAAATGTCTCTGGTGGAAAAAAACGCAGGTACTGACGATGCGCTCGCTCTCTCCGAGGCGACTGCGCGCGATTACCTTGTTCTTTTGAAACCCCGGGTGATGTCCCTTGTGGTCTTCACCGGGCTGGTCGGTCTCGTCGTCGCGCCGGGACATATGAATCCTGTCCTTGCTGTCATCAGCATCCTGTGCATCGCGGTTGGTGCTGGCGCGTCGGGCGCGCTGAACATGTGGTATGATGCCGATATCGACGCTGTGATGAAGCGCACGCGCAACCGGCCCATTCCGGCAGGCATCATTGCGCCCAATCAGGTTCTGGCATTCGGCCTGACGCTTTCCGCCTTTTCCGTCATCACGCTTGGCCTGATGGTCAACTGGCTGGCGGCCGCGCTGCTCGCTTTCACGATTTTCTTCTATGCCGTCATCTATACGATGTGGCTCAAGCGCTCGACACCGCAGAACATTGTCATCGGCGGCGCCGCTGGTGCGTTCCCTCCGATGATCGGCTGGGCGGCTGCGACAGGCGAAATCACTTGGGACAGCGTTGTCCTGTTCATGATTATCTTCCTGTGGACGCCGCCGCATTTCTGGGCATTGTCGCTCTTTGCAGCCAATGATTATGAAGCGGCGCGTATTCCTATGATGCCTAACGTCAAAGGTGAGCTTTCGACCCGGCGTCAGGCGCTGTTCTATGCGCTCATCATGGCTCCGGTTGGTGTTCTGCCTTGGGTACTTGGCTTCGCGGGTCCTGTTTATGGCGCGATTGCCTTGCTGCTGGGGCTGGCTTTCGTCTATTACGCATGGCGCATGTGGGTTGCCGGATCGCAGCCTGAAATGCTGGCGGCCGCCCGCAAGCTGTTCCGCTTCTCGCTGCTTTACCTGTCGGGAGTGTTTGCGGTGCTGCTTGTCGAGGCGCTGGTAATGAAGGCGCTGGTCGCCTTGGGAGTGGTCTGATGGATAAAACCGTACAGAATCCGGTGGAGAACAAGCTGGAATTGATCGTTCCGACGGAACAGCAGAAACGGGCTCAGCGCAATCGTTCGTGGGGACTGGCAATCGCCTTGGTGTTGTTCGTGCTTCTTGTCTATGTCGGCACGATTGCGAAACTCGGCGCCAATATTCTGGTACGACCGCTTTAAATATTATCTGGGGAGGAGAAAATGGCGGATCTGCAGGAGAAGGGTCAAAAGCTGAAAAAGCAGCAGCGTTCCAATGCAACGATTGCTTTTGCTTGCCTGTCTTTCTTTGTCTGTATGATCGGTGCAGCCTATGCGTCTGTTCCGCTTTACCGCATTTTCTGCCAGGTGACGGGTTATGGCGGCACGACACAGCGTGTCGAACAATATTCGGATACCATCCTCGACAAGACCATCAAGGTGCGTTTCGATGCGAACACCGCCAACGGGCTGCCATGGGATTTCAAGCCCGTGCAGCGCGAGGTCACGGTTCGTATCGGCGAAACGATGATGATCAAGTACGAAGGACGCAATCTGTTCAACGAGCCGACCTATGGCCGCGCGAGCTTCAATGTCGCGCCGGGGCGGGCGGGGGCCTATTTTAACAAGGTAGAGTGCTTCTGCTTCACGGACACGACTTTGCAGCCCGGTGAAGACTTGGAAATGCCGGTTGTGTTCTTTGTCGATCCGGAGATCGTGAATGATCCTGATCTGAAGGACGTCAAGACGATCACACTGTCCTACACATTCTTTCCGATCGAGAAGCCGAAGCCCGTGGCAAATGCCAAGGCCGAGATTTCAACCAACGGAAGCTGAAATCGAGCGCGGCACATAATGCCGCAAAGACAAAAGAATGAAGCGGTTTTATTCTGATACGAGATACCGCTTGTCACAGACAGACTTGCTTGGAACCCCTTCAGGGGTTTAAGCATGAAGGTACGAGAGAGGAGTCCCTAAGGGGATTTACGGGGAGAGACATGGCCGACGTCCATCAGAAAAATCACGACTATCATATCATCGCGCCCAGCCCTTGGCCGTTTTTGAGCTCTGTGGGTGCATTCGTGCTGGCCGTCGGCGGCATTGCCTGGATGCGTTATATCAATGCCGGTGAACTGCCGTTCTTTGGTCTCAACGTGGTGACGCCATGGATTTTCTTCATCGGCCTCGCGATCGTGCTCTACTGCATGTATGGCTGGTGGTCGGATACGATCAAGGAAGGGCATGAGGGACACCATACCCGTGTCGTATCGCTGCATCTGCGCTATGGCATGATCATGTTTATCGCCTCGGAAGTCATGTTCTTCGTGGCATGGTTCTGGGCATTCTTCGATGCGAGCCTTTTCCCGAATGAAGTGCATCAGGTAGCGCGTGCCACATTCACGGGCGGCGTCTGGCCTCCAAAGGGCATCGAGGTTCTCGATCCGCTGCATCTGCCGCTCTACAACACCGTGATCCTGCTTCTGTCGGGCACGACCCTGACCTGGGCTCACCACGCGCTGTTGCATAATGACCGCAAGGGTATGATCACCGGTCTGGCGATTACTGTAGCTCTGGGTGTCCTGTTCTCCTTCGTCCAGGCATATGAGTACATTCACGCTCCGTTTGCGTTCAAGGACTCCATCTACGGCGCGACCTTCTTCATGGCGACCGGTTTCCACGGCTTCCACGTTCTCGTCGGGACGATTTTCCTTCTGGTCTGCCTTTTCCGTGCCATTGGCGGTGACTTCACGCCAAAACAGCATTTCGGTTTCGAAGCCGCTGCCTGGTATTGGCATTTCGTTGACGTGGTCTGGTTGTTCCTCTTCTTCGCCATCTATGTGTGGGGCGGCTGGGGCGCGCCGATGCACGCCGGCTGATCGTTGGATCACCTGTTCGAAAGGCGGCCCTGGCGACATGGCCGCCTTTTGTTTATCGAATGACGAAAAGGGGAAAACTGATGCCGGACCAGAATATCTATCCCGCAGTCGATCCGATCAAAAGTGGCATTGCGGGGCGCTGCCCCCGCTGTGGCGAAGGAAAACTGTTCAATGGCTTTCTGAAGGTCGCCCCGCGTTGCAAGACCTGCGGACTGGATTACTCTTTTGCGGATTCCGGCGACGGACCCGCGGCATTCGTCATTCTTATCATCGGTTTCATCGTCGTCGGTCTTGCGTTGTGGATGGAAGTAAATGTCGGGCCGCCTCTCTGGGTGCATTTCATCTTGTGGGTGCCGCTCGCGATCCTTCTCAGCCTTGTAGCCATGCGATGGGCCAAAGGCATTCTCATCAATATGCAATATCGCCATAAAGCCGAGCAGGGGCGTCTGGACAGCAACAAATGACGCTGGAACACACAACGCGCCGTTTCCCGTGGGGCATCGTCATTGCGTCTGCCATCGCGCTCGTCATTTTGCTGGCGTTGGGCACATGGCAGGTGGAACGTCTGCAGTGGAAGGAAGCGCTTATCGCTTCAACTGAACAGCGCATTCACGAACCGCCATTGCCGCTTTCCGAAATGGAGAAAGTCTACAAGCAGGAAGGAACAGTCGAGTATCGTCCGGTGACGGTTTCGGGTACCTTCATGCATCAGGGCGAGCGGCATTTTCTCGCCACGCATGACGGGGCCGCCGGTTACAATGTCTATACGCCGCTGATGCTGGAGGACGGGCGCTTCGTTCTGGTTAATCGCGGCTTTGTTCCATACGAGAAAAAAGATCCGACGACGCGTATCGAAGGGCAGGTCGACGGCCCGGTCAGTGTGACCGGTCTGGCGCGCGATCCATTGTCGGCGAAGCCGGGCTTCTTCCTGCCCGACAATGATACGCCCAAGAATATTTTCTACTGGAAAGACTGGACTGCGATGGCAGAAAGCGCTGACCTGCCAAATCTGGATGAGGTCGTGCCGTTCTTCATTGATGCCGACAACAAGCCCAATCCGGGTGGTCTACCCATTGGTGGCGTGACGATTATCGACTTTCCCAATAACCATCTGCAATATGCTGCGACGTGGTATGGCCTTGCTCTGGCCCTGTTGGGGGTTGTCGGAACGTGGTTGTGGCGCTATCGCTATCACAGGAAAAGTGGCGACCGGCTTTCCGTCCCGGACAGGGAGAAGAAAGACGAAGAGGGTTGAGGGGTTGACAATGGCTGCGTTGCGGCCCAACTCCCAGTCTGACTTTCAAGCCCAACTTTGCGAGCACGCTTCATGATCGATCAGCGACCACCACTGGAAATTCGCCTTTGCGGCCCACGCGGCTTTTGCGCCGGGGTGGACCGGGCGATCCAGATTGTCGTGCTGGCGCTGAAGAAATATGGCGCGCCGGTCTATGTACGCCATGAGATCGTGCATAACCGCTATGTCGTCGAGGGCCTGCAATCGCGCGGCGCGATCTTCGTCGAGGAATTGGATGAAATCCCGGCGGAGCATCGTGACCAGCCTGTGGTGTTTTCCGCTCATGGAGTGCCGAAATCGGTGCCAGCCGATGCGGAAGCCAAGAACCTGTTCTATCTCGATGCAACCTGTCCCCTTGTTTCCAAGGTGCACAAGCAGGCCATGCGCCATCAGCGCCTTGGCCGCCACGTCATTCTGATTGGCCATTCCGGCCATCCGGAAGTGATCGGCACCATGGGGCAATTGCCTGACGGTGCGGTGACGCTGATCGAAACGGTTGAGGACGCGCGCAACTGCCATTTCGAAGACGAGAACAATCTCGGTTTTGTGACGCAGACGACGCTTTCCGTCGATGATACGGCAGGCATTATCGAAGAATTGCAGGCGCGCTTTCCGAACCTTTCGGCCCCGGCTGCGGAATCGATTTGTTACGCCACGACCAACCGGCAAGATGCGGTACGTTCCGCCGCGCCGGGATGCGATCTGTTTCTGATCGTCGGTGCGCCGAACTCTTCCAATTCCAAGCGTCTGGTTGAAGTAGCGGAAAAGGCGGGCGCGCGCATGTCGATGCTGGTTCAGCGTGCCGCCGATATCGAATGGGACCGCATCGGCGACATATCGGTGGTGGGCCTGTCGGCAGGGGCGTCAGCGCCTGAAATTATCGTCGATGAAATCATCGATGCTTTCAAGGCGCGCTTCAATGTGAAGATCGAACTGGCGGAAACCACGGTTGAAACCGAAAATTTCCTTGTGAATCGTGAAATTCGCGACGTGGAACTGACTGTGCAGGACATGGCGTTCGTCAATGGGGAACATCGGGTGGTTGGCATTCCAAAACTGATGCCCAAGGACATATAAGGGAAATAAGCGGCATGGCCGTCTACACGGATATCAATGAAATCGAACTTGGCGCCTTCCTGCAGCAGTACGATATCGGCACACTGACATCTTACAAGGGCATTGCGGAAGGGGTGGAGAACTCCAACTATCTTCTGCATACCACATCGGGTTCGTTCATCCTGACGCTTTACGAAAAGCGCACCAATCGCGAAGACCTGCCGTTTTTCCTCGGCCTGATGCAGCATCTGGCAAGCCGGGGCCTTGAATGTCCGCAGCCGGTGGTCCGCCGTGACGGCACGACAATCGGTGAACTTGCCGGACGGCCTGCCGCGATTGTTACTTTCCTCGAAGGCATGTGGATGCGCCGCCCAACGGTCGAACATTGCGAAGCGGTTGGTGAAGGGCTGGCTCATATGCATCTGGCAGGCGCCGATTTTTCGCTACGCCGCCGCAATGGCTTGACGCTTCCCGATTGGCGCCCGTTGTGGAACCTCTCCCGTGAGCGCGCCGATATGGTAGAACCGGGTCTTGTCCGCGAGGCGGAAGCTGATCTTGATTTCCTGGAAAAGAATTGGCCTGCCGATCTGCCGCAGGGCGTGATCCATGCCGATCTTTTCCCGGATAATGTCTTTTTCCTTGGCGACAGGCTTTCGGGCTTCATCGACTTCTATTTTGCCTGCACGGATATTCTGGCCTACGACGTTGCCGTTTGCCTGAACGCCTGGTGTTTCGAAAAGGATTTTTCCTTCAATCGCACTAAGGGCGCAGCGCTTCTGCGCGGCTATACCTCGGTTCGTCCGCTTTCTGCGGCGGAAGCTGATGCGCTCCCGGTTCTGGCGCGCGGGGCGGCTATCCGCTTCATGCTGACCCGACTTTACGACTGGCTGAACGTTCCGGAAGGCAGTTTCGTGGTCAAGAAGGACCCGATGGAATATGTGCGCAAGATGCGCTTCCACCGACAGATCGAAACCGCCGCCGAATATGGCCTTGAGCAGCGGGGAGCGGCTGCGTGAAGCGAATTGAGGCTTTTACGGATGGTGCGTGCTCGGGCAATCCCGGGCCCGGCGGCTGGGGTGCCATCCTGCGCTGGAATGGCAATGTCAAGGAACTGAAGGGCGGCGAAGCCGACACCACCAACAACCGCATGGAGTTGATGGCAGCCATCTCGGCCCTTTCGGCGTTGAAGGAACCGTGCGAAGTCGATCTTTATACGGACTCGGTCTATGTGCGCGACGGCATTTCCGGCTGGATCGAAGGCTGGAAGCGCAATGGCTGGAAAACAGCAGCCAAAAAACCGGTCAAGAATGCCGAACTGTGGCAGGCGCTCGATGAAGCGCGCAAGCCGCACAAGGTCAACTGGCATTGGATCAAGGGTCATGCCGGGCATCCGGAAAACGAACGCGCGGACGAGCTTGCTCGCGCTGGCATGGAACCGTTCAAATACGCCGGCCACCGGACTTTGAAGGTGAAATAGCAAGGGCGACTTTCGCCGCCCTTGTCTTATGCTTAAAGCTGTTCAAGAAGCGCTGCGGCCGCGGATGTGACCGCCTGACCCGGCTGTTCCTCGATATTGAGAGATTTCACCACGCCGTCTTCGATGATGGCAGAATAGCGCTTCGAGCGTACACCGAGGCCACCGCCGGAAAGATCGATATCGAGACCGGCCGCCTTGGTGAAGACAGCGCTGCCATCGGCGAGAAAGAGGATCTTGCCTTCGCCGCCGGTGCTCTGGGCCCACTCGCCCATGACGAATGGATCGTTTACCGCCACGACGGCGATCTGATCGACGCCCTTGGCAAGGATAGCGTCGCGGTTTTCGAGGTAGCCCGGCAGATGATTGAGGCTGCAGGTCGGCGTGAAGGCACCCGGAACGGCAAAGAGAACGACCTTCTTGCCCTTGAAGATTTCGTCGGTCGTCATTTCCTTGACGCCATCCGCAGTCTTTACCTTGAAAGTCGCTGCAGGCAGCTTGTCGCCAACTTTGATCGTCATCTGTTTTCTCCTCGGGGCAGGGGTTGTTCCGCTGCCAATTGTCAAAATTCTCATCCGCGCCGCGAAGCACGGGCGGCACAGTTAAACCGATAACAGGCCGACGGACAAATTCAAAACACGGATATGATCCGCAGCGGCTAATCCAGCCTCACTTGACCGGAGACGGCTTTTCCGTTCTGCACGATGGTATAATCGATCAAGGCATTGTCTGCGTTTCCATGCACTCGGGCTGCAAACTGCTGACCCGATTGCCCGTTTTCAACTGCGACAGCGTCGGAAAGCCTGACCGTGTCGCTGGCGACGAACAGTTCCGCCCGTGCTGAAGGGTCGGGAACGGTAAGGTCAAAGACGGCCTTGTCTCCTTCCCGCTTCACCTTGCTTATGCCGAACGCTGCTGTTGCCGGTGCCGGAAGCCGGTCAAATGCGGTCTCGATGATCGTGTGGGCGGCAATCGTCTGCGGTGAGGCTTGCTGCACTTTTTGTTCAAGCGCGAAATCGAATGCGGCCTGCACCGGAACGCAGATTTTCTCGCAAACGCCAAGAAAAACATCGCCCTTCAGCCGCATGTCGCCGGATGCCAGGTGAAAGATTATCGGCAGCGAGACGGGTTCCTTATACCCGATCCCGCCTTCATCGCCCCCGCCAAACCGGACAGGCGCAGGAAAGCTGATCTGTGCTTTCGCATCTCCCTCGATATTGATCTGAGGCGGAACACCCGCATCACCCGGATTGCGCCAGTAGGTTTTCCAGCCCGGCTGCAATTCGATCTGCAAGACACCGCGTCGTTCCTGGCTGGCCGCGTTGCCCGGGCCACTGTCTTCGAGAATGACGCGCACACGCCCGCCGGGCGTCTCGGTCCAGCCGGAAGTTGTTGCCAGCGCTGGAAGTGCGAGCGACGCCAATAGAATGGGTGTGAGGGCGAATATCCGAATGTTCATGGGCGGAAGATGGAATGAAAACATGGTCGCTTCAAGTCCAATAGTGCTGGCCTGCGGTTGCACCGTTTTCAGACGGGAGCAACTGCTATTCGAACGGATTTTATTCCATGGCCGGTGGTCCAAACAAATGGCCATTGTTATTTTGCCCAGTCTTGCTACCTTCATATTCATGATCACTCTCAAGACGCCGAACAAGGAGCAGGGTTTTCTGAACGGGCAATTCCTGCTTGCCATGCCCGGAATGAGCGACGAGCGTTTTGCCCGGTCGGTGGTCTATATCTGTGCGCATTCCGACGAAGGCGCTATGGGTTTCATCATCAACCAGCTCCAGCCGGTCGAGTTTCCGGACCTCCTGCGCCAGATCGGGGTCATAGACGAAGATGAGCTGATTATTCTGCCAGATCGCGCGCAGCATATGATGGTGCGCAACGGCGGGCCTGTGGACCGCACACGCGGCTTCGTGCTGCATACCGACGATTATATGGTCGATTCGACCATGCCGGTTTCAGAAGATGTCTGCCTCACGGCAACGGTCGATATTCTGCGCGCCATTTACGGGGGCAGGGGGCCGTCACGCGCCCTGATGGCGCTTGGTTATTCCGGCTGGGCGCCGGGCCAAATTGAGATGGAGCTTGCCGAGAATGGCTGGCTGACCTGCGACGCGCCGCTGGATATGCTGTTCGACAGCGATATCGAGGGCAAATATTCGCGTCTGATGCTCCATATGGGCATCGATATGTCCAGGCTGGTTTCCGATGCGGGGCATGCCTGATTTAAGGGAGTAAGGCAGTATGTTAAGG
>UCNG01000022.1:84686-174596 GCA_900473915.1 Hyphomicrobiales bacterium
CTGCCCTACTGCCCTACTTCACGCCGCTGCCGCATCCAGCTGCTCGCGGATCATACGCGTTGCCTCGTCCCTGCTGGTCGGCTGGCCGAACATGAAACTCTGCACATATTCGCAACCCATCTGGCGAAGCTGAAGCGCATCGCTTTCGCTCTCCACACCTTCGGTCACGACGGCGAGGCCGAGATCGTGCGCCATGCTCACAATCGAGCGAAGCAGGGTGGCTTTTTGCGGCTGGTCGCCCTTCACGAAGGACCGGTCGATCTTGATGATATCGAACGGGAAGCGCGTGAGATAGGCGAGCGAGGAATAACCTGTTCCGAAATCGTCAAGGGACAAGCCGATGCCCATCGTTTTAAGCCGGGCAAGGACATGCGTCGACTGTTCGGGGTTTTCCATGAGGACGGATTCGGTCAGTTCAAGCTTCAGGCTGCCCGGAGTGAGATGAATGCGGGAAAGCACCGAGCGGACATCATTGATGAGATCCTGACGGATGAGTTGCGTGGATGAAAGATTGACCGAAACGAAAAGGTCGAGTTTCGGGAACAGTTCCTGCCACGCGAAAAGATCTTCCGCAGCTCGTTGCATCGCGAACAGGCCAAGCTGGATGATAAGGCCGGAGTTTTCCGCAATTGGAATGAATTCCGATGGCGAAATGGCGCCCCGACGCGGATGCTCCCAGCGCATGAGCGCCTCGAAACCGGCAATGGTGCCTTCGTCAAGCTTGACGATAGGCTGATAGACAAGGCTGATCTCATCGCGCTCAAGCGCACGTCGCAGATCGGATTCAAGCTGGAGCTTGTCGCTGCCGATGGCTCTGAATGCCGGACGGAACGGCTCGATGCGATCGCCACCGAAACGCTTTGCCTGATACATGGCGAGCTCGGCGTCCTTCACGAAATCCTCGGCAGTCGTTGCCGTTTTTGTCCAGGTGATCAGGCCGATGGATGACGTCAGAACAATTTCGCGCTTTGCATAAGCAATCGGCGCTCGCACGGCTTGACGCAGGGCCTCGGCGAAGGTGGCGATGCGCCCAGGATCACTTTCGGAGGCGAGCAGCAGGCCGAATTGGTCCGAGGACAGGCGCGAGAGTGTATCCTGCGGCTTCATGAGGCGCGCCAGACGTCGCGAAATGGTGAGCAGGATCGTATCGCCTGCCGACATGCCAAGGCTGTCATTGACCTGCTTGAAGCGGTCTATATCGATGATGAACACGGTTGGATGGAGATTGCTCTCGCCACGCGCCATGTTCATGACATTGCTGAGACGGTCGAGGAAGAGTTCGCGATTTGGAAGGCCAGTCAGATTGTCGTGCACGGCGTCATGCAACAGGCGTTCTTCTGCCTTTTTCTGCTCCGTCACATTGACCAGCGTGCCCACGCAACGCACCACTTCGCCATCCGAACCGATGACCGGGCGGGCGCGAAGCGCGTACCAGTGATAGTGACCGTCATTGGCGCGAAGCCGGAAAATCTGGCCGATGCGTCCGCGCCGGTTTTCCAGAATGGCGTCAAGCGTGGAGCGGAACCGGTCGCGGTCATCGGCGTGCATGGCGGGAAGCCAGTTGCGCACCGGGCCTTGCAGGCTGTTGGCCGTATTGCCGAGATAATTGGCGATGTCGGGTGTCGTCACCACGCGGTCGCGCGGCACGTCCCAGTCCCACACAATGTCTCCCGCACCGATGACGGCGAGAGCCTGTCGCTCCATGTCGGATAGAAGGCCCTGTTGCAGCGCACCGCCTGCGAAGGCGTGCTGCATGACGGTAAAGCCGATCAGAAGAACGATCAGGACAAGACCGCCGCCAAGCGCAGGCTGCACGATATCATTATCGAGGCTGCCCGAAACCGTCATCCAAGCACCCAGCAACCATATGAGAGTGAGAAGCCAGGCTGGTATCAGCATGACGGCGCGATCATATCCCTTAACCGCGAGATAACCGATGATGGCGACGCCGGACAGAACGGTTAGCGCCAGCGAGATGCGCGCAATGCCGGAAGCTACTGGCGGATCGAAAACGGCAACCCCTGCAAGAGCCAGCAGGCCCAATACCCATGTCACCGCGCCGTAGCTGAAATGATCGTGCCAGCGATTGAGATTGAGATAGGTGAACAGGAAAATCACGAGCGAGGCGGCGAGAGCCACTTCCGTACCGGCACGCCAGATTTGCTCATTGCCCGGCGTTATCTCCATCAGCTTGTTCCAGAAGCCGAAATCCACGCAGATATAGGCCAGAACGGCCCATGCAAGCGCGGCGGTCGCGGGAAACAGCGAAGTTCCCTTGACGACGAAAAGGATGGTCAAAAACAGGGCCAGCAGGCCGGAAATGCCAAGCAGGATGCCGCGATAGAGCGTGTAGGAATTAACCGCATCCTTGTAGGCTTCCGGCTCCCAGAGATAGAGCTGGGGCAGGTTGTGCGAGGACAGTTCGGCTACGAAAGTGACGACGCTGCCCGGATTGAGCGTGATGCGGAAAACGTCTGCATCGGCACTCGGCTGGCGGTCGAGCGCGAAGCCTTCGCTGGGCGTGATCGACGCAATGCGCAGAGAACCGAGATCGGGCCAGATGACGCCGGAGCCGACGAGACGGAAATGCGGAGCTACAATCAGCCGGTCGATCTGCTCATCAGTCGGGTTCGCAATGGAAAACGCGGCCCAGTCGCCGGACGCCTTGCTGTTCTGGTCGGCCTGCACTTCGATGCGGCGGACAATGCCGTCGGGACCGGGAGCGGTCGACACTTGCACGCTTTCACCCTTGTTGCGCAGAAGTTCGACAGCGCGGGACAAGTCGAGGGCGGTATCTTCCTTGGAAATCTTGATCGGTTCGATGGCCGATGCCTGGATGACCGAAACGGTCAGAAAAACCATGAGTGCGAGAAACCGCACACCAGCAAAAAGCCACTTATCCGCAAAACCCGTCACGAGCGTCCAACCTTGCCATTGATCATGCGGCTATCCGTCATACGTTTGTCGCTTTCTATAAGGGCAAAAAGCAGGTGATCCTGCCAGAAGCCATTTATCTTGAGATAGGAACGCAACAGTCCTTCTCTCTCAAATCCGGCTTTTTCGAGAAGCCGTATCGAGCGTACATTATGAGGGATACAGGCTGCTTCAATACGGTGCAACCGCAGTTGGTCGAATGCGAAGGGGATAACCAGCGACAGCGCTTCCGTCATATAGCCCTTGCCGGCATGGGGCGCGCCGCTCCAATAGCCAATCATGCCGCTCTGGCCCACGCCACGCCTGATATTGCCGAGCGTTATGCCGCCGACAAGTGTGTTGTCGCTATTGCGAAACACAAAAAACGGATAGCCGGTTCCGGCCGCAATTTCATCCTGGAAGCGACGCATGCGATGGCGGAACGCGCTCTTGGTCAGGTCGTCGTCGGGCCAGGTCGGCTCCCATGGCGTGAGAAAGGCCCGGCTTTGTTCCCGCAAACTGGCCCAGCTGGCGAAATCGCTCATCATCGGTTCGCGCAGATAAATGCGCTGTCCACGCAGGACGGTCGGATTGCTTCTGCGGAAGGGCAGGCCGATCATGACAGGACAAGGCAATAGGGCAATAAGGCAGTAAGGCAATAGGGAAGGGTGGACGCATTCGCCGAGCTAAACATACTGCCCTACTCCCCTAATGCCCTATTGCCTTAATTAAACAGCAATTTTCCTCGCATGCGCGCTGGTCGAAAGTGCATCCGACAGGCCATCGAAGCTCATCAGTCGTCCAACTGGTCCGACGCCGGCAATAGTGGGCTTGCTGTCGAGGAACAGGCGCCCGGCCAGATCGGTCAGCCGTTCGGGTGTAATCAGCGAGAGACGGTCCATCAGTTCGCTATTTTCGACGGGACGACCGTAAAGCAGGAACTGGCGTGCCATTTGCCCCGCACGGCTTGCAGCGCTTTCCTGCGACATAAGAAGGCTTGCACGATATTGGGCTCGCGCGCGATCCACTTCTTCCAGACTGATGGAGTCAGCTGCCTTGTGCAGTTCATCGATCAGAACGGGAACCAGTTCGACAAGTTCGTCGCGGCCCGTTGCGGCATGAATGCCGAACAAACCGGTATCCGAGAAGCCCCAATGGAAGGCATAGACCGAATAGCAGAGCCCGCGCTTCTCGCGTACTTCCTGGAACAGGCGCGAGGACATGCCGCCGCCAAGCACCATGGAAAGAAGCTGCGAAGCATAGAAATCGCGCACGTGATAGGCGCGTCCCTCGAAGCCGATCAGAACCTGAGCGTCCATGAGCTCGCGATTTTCACGGAAGTCGCCGCCGACATAATGCGCGAGGTCGAGCGTGGGCGCCGTATTATGGGCGCGGAAACCGCCGAGGCGTTTTTCCACTTCCTTCACGAAGGCATCGTGATCCACGCCGCCAGCGGCCGTCACCACCATACGGTCGGCACTGTACTGCTCGTCCATATATTGGCGCAGATCGTCGGAGGTGAAAGACATGACCGTTTCAGGCTCGCCGAGAATAGCGCGTCCGATCGGTTGGTGACGATAGGCTGTTTCGGTAAAGCGGTCGAAGACGATATCGTCGGGCGTGTCGTGCGCCGCGCCGATCTCCTGCATGATGACCTGCTTCTCGCGTTCCAGTTCAGCTTCATCGAACTTGGAAGCGGTCAGGATGTCGGAAAGAATGTCGATGGCCAGGGGCACGTCATTGCGCAAGACGCGCGCATAATAGGATGTGGTCTCGACGCTGGTGGCGGCGTTGATCTCGCCGCCGACATTCTCGATTTCCGATGCAATTTGCCAGGCTGAGCGGTTTTCGGTTCCCTTGAACGCCATATGCTCGAGAAGATGTGCAATGCCATGCCTGTCGGCAGCTTCGTTTCGCGCACCGGCCTTGACCCAGATTCCAAGCGCCACGCTTTCCACGTGAGACATTGTATCGGTGGCTATCGTCAATCCGTTGGAAAGACGCGTTACTTCAACACCCATAAGCAAACTGCTCCCTGCATTCCCGCTCTGGTTCTCGTCTCGGAGCCGGTCTCTTTAGGCTCTCGAATGGCGGCGAACGTATTCTTCCACGATTTTCAGGTCGTTGTGAAGAACTGTGAAGCTTTCTTTTCGTTGCATCAAGTCCGAAAGCCGTGCGGGAAGCTGCGGTTCGACGCCGCTGGCAGCCTTGACTGCATCGGGGAATTTGGCCGGATGCGCGGTCGCAAGGATAACCATAGGTGCTGCATCGGACACATTTTCGCGAGCGACCTTCACTCCGATCGCCGAATGCGGGTCAAGCAGATAGCCATCCGCTTCAAGCACGGATTTGATCGTTTCCGCGGTTTCTTCAACGGTGGAACGGCCAGCGGAAAATTCGCTGCGGATCGCCGCAAGCGGCTTTTCAGAGATCGAGAAGCCGCCCGACTGCTTCAGGCTTTCCATCAGGCCGCGCAATGCCGCCGCATCGCGTCCGTGCGCTTCAAACAACAGACGCTCAAAATTCGAGGAAATCTGGATATCCATCGAAGGCGAGGTGGTCTGTGCGACGCCGCGCATTTCATACGCGCCGGTTTCGAGCGTGCGCGAGAGAATGTCGTTATCGTTGGTGGCGATAATCAGCCGGTCGATGGGCAGACCCATGCGCTTGGCGACGTAGCCTGCGAAAATATCGCCGAAATTGCCGGTCGGTACCGTAAAGGAAACTGCGCGATCCGGCGCGCCGAGGCTCAGTGCCGCCGTAAAGTAATAGACGACCTGCGGCATGATCCGCGCCCAGTTGATCGAGTTCACACCCGAAAGCGACAGCGCGTCACGGAACTGAAGGTCGTTGAACATGCCTTTCACAAGGTTTTGGCAATCGTCGAAATTGCCTTCGATGGAAAGCGCGTGAACGTTGGAGAAGCCGGATGAGGTCATCTGACGCTGTTGCACCGGCGAGACACGGCCGTGCGGGAACAGGATGAAGATGTCGGTATTGTCGCGCCCGCCGAAGGCTTCGATTGCCGCGCCGCCTGTGTCGCCGGATGTCGCGCCAACGATGGTTGCGCGTTCACCGCGCTGCGCCAGAACATAGTCCATCATGCGAGCGAGAAGCTGCATGGCGACGTCCTTGAAGGCAAGCGTCGGACCATGGAAAAGCTCGAGCACGAATTCATTCGCGCCTGTCTGGACCAGCGGGCAAACCGCGTCGTGGCGGAAAGTACCGTAGGCTTCATGCACCATGCGGCGGAAATCCGAATGCGGAATTTCGCCATCGACAAAAGGAGTGAGCACGGCCAGAGCAATATCGACATAGGATTTTCCGCGCAGCTCGCGGATCTGTTCTGGCGAAAACTGGGGATAATCCTGCGGCAGATAGAGACCGCCATCCCGGGCAAGACCGGCGAGCAATGCATCGCTGAACCCCAGGACTGGCGCTTCCCCTCGCGTGCTTACATATTTCATTTCTTGGGCCTTCATTTCAGATCGGCGCGGTTTTGAGCCGCGTAATGCAATAGAGCCTCCCTAAAAAAGCCGCAAGGTTTTAAAGCATGTTGAAGGGGATGGGGGTTGCTCTCTGGAGCAAAAAACGGGAAAACGTCATCGCGCTACACGCATGCGTGATGTAGAAGACAGGTTGATCAGTGCAGGGAAGCCCGCTTTATGCAAACAGCACCACAGAATCGTTCATCGTTGTTTCCAGTCTTTGCAACGGTTTTGCTCGCAGCCCTTGCTGGCTGCACAACCAGTGGCACTGACAAGGCGGCAGACGGCGCCCCAGGGGCTTCGTTGACCACGCCTGCCGCTTCCGGCGATCAGCGTGTCAAGGAATCCGAGCTTCGCGCTTTCTGCCCGTCTGTTTCGTTGCGCGACGGCACCGCCTTTTTCAACACATATGAAAAGGGCGGCGATAAAGACTCCGCGCGCGTAATCTATCAGGCCGCCCTGACCGATACGACCCGCGCCTGCCAGTACGGCTCCGGCACCATGACGATCGATGTCGCCGCAGCCGGCAAGGTTGTTCCTGGACCGAAATACAAAAGCGGCACCATTACCATGCCGATCCGTGTCGCCGTACGTCAGGGCGATCAGGTAATCTATTCGAAGCTGCACAAGCAGGCGGTTACGGTAGCCAATGCAGACACCGCGACGCAGTTCGTTTTCAACGACAAGGCAATCACTGTGCCGATGACGGATCAGAAAAATATCCAGATTTTCGTGGGTTTTGACGAAGGTCCATATAATACGAAATAACACCTTCTCGACAGACGCATTTCTGATATTGGAATTCAGTGAAATGGTGCGCCGGAATCTATTTCGGCGCACCATTTTATTTTAGAGAATCGTGAAATATAGATGGTTCGATGCTTTGTTTTTTGAATAAGAAATGAATGGCATTTTAGGGTGTACTAATCCAAGCCCTGATTCTTTTCTTTGATTTTCTGATATATGGGTTTATCACGTCATAATTAGGCAGAATGATAATCCTCTAAGCATACTGTGATATATTTAAGGTAAGGGATCGCATGCGATTTGATCGCAGTAAAATTCTAAATCCTACTCCGCTTGTTTTGCTTTTCATCCTGTTTCTCGGCGCGGTTTCCGGACAGTGGATAGGAAACTGGCTTCGAATTATCGATGAAGAGCGGCACATGAATAATCACATGTCCGCATTGCTTTCCCATGCAAATCGTCTGGCTGTCTCTGCCCGAGAAACCATTGAGGCTGCCAATCGCTCGCCCTATGAAATGTGTTCTCCGCAAGAAATGGCTTATCTGCGCAAGCTGGTTTTTTCAGGATATCACATCAAGGATATAGGCCGGCTCCGTGATGATCGCCTGATCTGCTCTACGCTGCTCAGTGACATTCCTGAACAATCTGAGCGTCCTCCCGCCGATATCAATTTGCCTGATGGCACCTATGTTTATGGCGAAGGATACCTGATCACGCCGGGCAGCCGAGGTTTCGTGATAGGCAAAGATGCGGCCAATGTGGTGTTGAGTTCGGCTGCATTCGATTTGCTCCTCACGAAGCAATACAGCTTTGCTGTCTATATGCGCGATGCAAAGCGCAAGCATTTCGCACGTCTATACGATTATCGGTCTGGTAATTTCCCAGCCCCGGATTTCGACAATCTTGAGCGGCAATATGACGTGTTCGGCAGTGTCATCAAGGAATATCGTTGCGACGGCAAAATGGGTATTTGCATTGCCCTCAAGGCGCAATGGGATACGTCCGGCAATTCAGCCCGGTGGAAGTCTTTTATCGCGACCAGTCTCGGATTGCTGGCGGGCGCAACAGTAGGCCTGGGCGGAATTGCTTATCGTACTCGTGAACGCCCCTTGGCTTCCATGCTCAACCAGGCGCTGAACGCCCGGCAGCTTGATGTAGTCTACCAGCCGGTGATCAATGTGGCGGACGCCAGTCTTACGGGCTTTGAGGCGCTGCTGCGCTGGCAACTTCACACAGGAGACATGATTCCGCCCGACGTATTCATCGCTGAGGCCGAAGAGAAGGGCATGGCAGGACGGGTAACCGCCTATGTCGTGGATCGGGTTTTGGACGACATGGGGGATTTGTTGCGCCTTAACCGGAATATCCAGATCAATATCAATGTCACTGCAAGCGATGTTCAGGCGTCCGCGTTTCAGAAAAGTATCCAGGCGAAACTGGCGAGCGCGGACGTCGAACCCCGCCAGATCGGTCTCGAATTGACCGAACGAACGGCAGTGGATTTCTCGAAAGCGTCGGAAGGCATCAGGCAGCTGCGCGAACAGGGACACAAGGTCTATATCGATGACTTTGGAACGGGCTATTCAAGTCTTTCCTATCTTGGCGAACTGCATATCGATGCGATCAAGATAGACAAGGCCTTCACCCGCACTGTCTGTGCGGACGGAGACATGGTGTCGATCGTTCCAGAAATCATATCGATGGCGCGGCAGCATGATCTCGGTATCGTGGTTGAAGGCATCGAAACGGAAGCCCAAGCCGATTATTTTCGCAAAATGGACACGCCAATGACCGCGCAAGGCTGGTTTTACGGCAAGCCTCTACCAGCGGGCGAGGCGGCTGCGCTGCTGATGGGCGGTTTACCCAAAACCAGACGGAAGCGCAGCAGAGCTTTTCAGGAAAAAGCCTGACTGGACCGATGCTGTGGATAAATACGGACCGATAAAATTCTAATTAAATGCAACTGTCTGCGTGAAATGAATGGCAACAGGTTTCGGCTAGTGTGTTCTCATGAAACAGAAATATGAACGCATTCTTGAACCAACGGACACCTGGGCGATCTTCGATACGTCCACCGGCGAACCCGTCATCATGGGAACCCGCTTGCTGATCGGCCTCTCTGAAAGTGAAGCTGAAGAGCTTTTGGCAATTCTCAATGCCCCGCCCAAGGGACGCAACAAGCAGTCCGCCGCCTGACCAAAGCCAGGCGTCGGATTATCTCATTCAGGCATCGGTCCAGATAGACAGGGCTTCGATAACGCTGGGCAGATCCTTGTGGCGATGGATGACGGTCTCCGCACCGGCATCGGTCAGCTTGTCGGCATGACCGGGATAGGTGTGAGCGCCGCCTGTAAAGCCAATCACACGCATGCCAGCGGCACGCGCGCCCTGAATGCCATGCGCGGAATCTTCAATGACGATGACGTTTTTCGGGTCGACCCCGAAATGCTTGGCGGCGTACAGAAAAACGTCAGGCGCGGGCTTGGTTTTTTTCGTGCCGACTTCCTTCGCCGAAAAGATGTCGGGTGCAAACAGGTCATAGAGGCCAACGCGCTTCAGCATGCTTTCCAGACGCTGCCCGGTCGAGTTGGAACAGATGCATTTCGGCAGCTTCAGTGCCGATACCACTTCCACAATATCTTCAACCGCCTGAACCTCGTTCGCGAGCCTCTCGTCCAGAATTTTTTCGGACTTCTCGAGAAGCGACGCTGAAAGCGGAATCCCGGCTTCGCGCTCTACGGTGAGAAGAATATCCTGCCACGTCAAACCAGCGAAACGTTCAGCCATTTCATCCGCGGCGATCTGATAACCGGCTTCGGTGAGAAGAGTGGACTCGACTTCGGCCGCGATGATTTCGGAATCCACCAAAACGCCATCGCAATCGAAAATGATGAGGGACGGTGCCGCCATGATCATAGCCTTTTTATTGGGAGGAGTTGGCACCGGCAGCAGCCGGAAATACCGAGCTTGAGCTACACCTTTATGGTGGAGCCGTCAAATCGGGTCCGCTCGATTTCAGACCTCGCCGGAAACTTCGCGCCGTCGCCGATCCAGCTCTTCACTGTAGCGGCGCAGCGTGTGTGCTTCACTCAGGAGGCCAAGAACCTTGCGTTCCTGTGCGTTGTTCACCACGGCCAGCGCTTCGCTTTCTGCCCGGTCGAAACGGACAACGGCTTCCTTGGCGTTCATCTGCGGCAGCAGGAACTCATCCTGATATTTGAGAAGCTCGCGGATGCTGTGTTCACCATCGGATGTATCGAAGCTGTCGGCATACACTTCCGGAACCGGAATCATGCCGACATAACGCCCCTCAGCATCCACCGCGATTACGCGCTGCGTCGATCCAAGCGGAAAATCGTGGCGGAATGTTTCAATATCGGTATCGATCGGCACGGTCCGCACGTCGTGTCGCATCATCCGATTGACGGTGAGGTTCCGTATCCATCCAATATCGTGAGCGGACCGGATGGCTTCGCCGCGTAGATGGAAGCGCCACGTCGCGAAGGAATAGCCGAATGTCTTTCGCACCATCAGCGAGGACGAAACCACAGCGCCGAGCACGAGCATGGAGATCGGAAAGTCGCCGGTCAGCTCCAGCGCGAGGAAAGTCATGGTCATCGGTCCGCCAACGACTGCAACCGCAAGCGAGCTCATGCCGATGACGGCATAGACTTCCGGTGCAAGAGCCAGACCGGCTGGCAACACCGCTCCGGCCACTGCGGCAAACAGCTTGCCGGTCAGCGCACCGAGAAACAGCGACGCGAAGAACAAACCGCCGCGAAAGCCCGAGCCGATGGAGACGGCAGAAGCGAACGATTTGGTGAGGATCAGGAGCATAAGCGCGGGAATGGTGATGTTTGCGTTCAGGTCGAGGTGCAAGGCCCCATGGCCTGAAGCCAGAACCTGCGGAGAAAAGAATGCAATCATTCCAACGATGCCGCCGCCGATTGCAGGCGCCATCACGTTGGGCACCACGCTGCGCCGGGCGAACGTTTCCACAAAAGTAACGCCACGCATGATAAGAATGGCGATGCCCGCCGAAAAGAAACCCAGAACGAGTGCAGGCACATAGTCGCGTGGCGTGACGTCATTGATCTGGCCGATATCAATGATGAAAGGGGCCCCGCCGATTGCCTGTGTCACCAGAGCTCCGATGATCGCAGCCACAACGACAGGAGCCAGCGTGGCAATGGAATAGACGCCGATGATGAGTTCGAATGCGTAAAATGCCCCGGTGAGGGGCGCATTGAAGGCGCTGGCGATGGCTGCCGCAGCACCACAACCGACTAGCGTTCGCAAATCCGCGCGGCGAAGTTTTAGCGCCCGGCCAATGCGGGACGCGAAGCCGCTTGCAAGCTGCGTATAGGCTGCTTCCAGCCCGACCGATGCACCGAAGCCGTTGGCAATCAGGTTCTGTCCGACGAGAATAAAGCTGTCCGTGAGCGACAGGCGCCCGCCGTGAAGTGCATTTGCTTCGATCGGGTCAACGATGGGGCGCTTGCGCCAGCGCGCGAGAACCCAGATGACGATCCCCATAAGAATGCCGCCGGCAAGGGGAGCAATATAAGCGCTTGGTTGCAACGATGCAGCTGAACTGAGTTTTTCACCGGGTTCCAATGCAAAGATTGCCTGGTGCATCCATTGCGAAATGCTGCCGATCGCAGCAACCATCAGCCCGGAGATGATGCCGATGATCGTACCGGCGATGACGAGACCGATTTCGCTGCCGCGAACCAATGCGCGCATGCGAAAGGGGACAAAGAGGACACGCAAATATCGATTATGCCGTAGTTCAGCGATATTCATCACAAAATACACCGGACAAGCGGGCCGCTCGCGTGCCCGCTGCGCAAATTCAGAAGTTGACGGTCGATCATAGCCAAAAAGGGATAACCAAGCCTTATCGATGGCGAGACGATAACGCCACCATTGCATAGCGATAGCGGCGTTAAGATGACAGGCGGCAAAATGTTGGGAACACTTGGCGCCGCAAAAGCCCGCAACCGCGGACATTTTCTGGAGATTAAGAAAAGATTTACGATTTCAATCACTTGGCGTTAACTGCATATTTACCCTACCCGGTAACCATAAGGACAAGTTTTTTGCGTCCACAGGTAATCGAGTATCCCATGTCTCTTGTACGTCTTGCACATGAGTTGCCCATCGAGGCTCCGCGTACCACCTGGCTTGACTCCATCATCAAAGGTGATTGCGTTGCGGCTCTGGAACGCCTGCCGGATCATTCCGTGGACGTCATCTTTGCCGATCCTCCCTATAATCTCCAGCTTGGCGGTGATTTGCATCGTCCCGACCAGTCGATGGTCAGCGCGGTTGACGATCACTGGGATCAGTTCGAAAGCTTCCAGGCTTATGATGCATTCACACGCGCCTGGCTCATGGCTTGCCGCCGCGTCCTGAAGCCGAATGGCACCATCTGGGTCATCGGTTCCTACCACAATATTTTCCGCGTCGGCTCGCAGTTGCAGGATCTCGGTTTCTGGCTTTTGAACGACATCATCTGGCGCAAGACGAATCCGATGCCGAATTTCCGTGGCCGTCGCTTCCAGAATGCCCATGAAACGCTGATCTGGGCCTCGCGGGACCAGAAGGGCAAGGGCTATACCTTCAACTATGAAGCGATGAAAGCCGCCAATGACGATGTGCAGATGCGCTCGGACTGGCTATTCCCGATCTGCACCGGTTCAGAACGGCTCAAGGATGAAAACGGTGACAAGGTTCACCCCACACAGAAGCCGGAAGCGCTGCTCGCCCGCATCATGATGGCATCCAGCAAGCCGGGAGACGTCATTCTCGACCCGTTCTTCGGGTCCGGCACGACGGGTGCGGTTGCAAAGCGCCTCGGACGTCACTTCGTCGGCATCGAGCGCGAACAGAACTATATCGACGCGGCAACGGCGCGCATCGACGCTGTTGAACCACTTGGCAAGGCTGAACTCACTGTGATGACCGGCAAGCGAGCCGAGCCGCGCGTGGCATTCACCAGCGTTATAGAGGCTGGTCTTCTTCGTCCGGGCACGGTGCTCTCCGATGAACGCCGCCGTTTCGCTGCCATTGTCCGGGCCGATGGTACGTTGGCTGCCAATGGCGAAGCAGGTTCGATCCATCGTATGGGGGCAAAGGTCCAGGGTTTCGATGCCTGCAATGGATGGACTTTCTGGCACTACGAGGAAAACGGTGTGCTGAAGCCAATCGACGCCTTGCGCAAGGCCATTCGCGACCAGATGGCAGTAGCAGGCGCGTAAAACCTGTTCGAACTGCCTGCTCGCTGCTCTTAATTCTTTATCGGACGGCCTCCAGCACAGTCTGATGGTGAGGCGTTTGAAGCTTCGGCTTCGAACGCCTTCACTGTTTTGAGACCATCGGCGATCAGGCTCAGAAAGCGAGACCCAGCGCTTTCAAGTCGGCGCCAAGCTTGCTCGCATCCGTAAAGTGCACCGCCTGCCAGCCAGCCTGTCTGGCACCATCCACATTGTGCATCGTATCATCAATGAAAAGGGTTGCCGCCGGATCGAGGTCGAAAGAGGCAACATGATGATCGTAGATTTCCCGGTCCGGTTTCAGCATGCGGATGTCGCCGGATACAGTGACGCCCCGGCTTTCAGTGAGAAATGGAAACCGGCCTTGCGCTTCACGGAAAGTATCCGAAGCGAAATTCGTCAGCATGGTGACGTCGTTGCCGTGGGCAATCAAGCCCCGTAGAACGTCGACGCTGTCTTCATAGGCGTGCGGTACCATGCGGTTCCAGTTCTGCCGGAACGCGCGGATATAATCGCTTTTCTCGGGATAGGCATCGATCAGAAGCGCTTCCGCTTCCTGCCAGGTCCGACCGCGATCCTGTTCGATATTCCATGCGCTGGTGCAAATATTTTCCAGGAACCAACGTCGTTCCGAGGCGTCAGGAATGATGTCCAGATAGGCAAGTTCAGGATCATAATGAATAAGAACCCGGCCTATATCGAAGACTACGTGTTTGATGGGACTGCTCAACGGTATTTTCTCCCCTGTTTGAAAGCTTCAGGCACGGCGGCGGTAATCGCTTTTTTCATGACAGTCGGCAGTGCTTCCTCGGCAAGCTCGTCCGGCCCGGACCACCAGCCTTCCTTGGACGCAGCCTTGCTGACATTGTCCGATCGATAGACAGAGAGCCGCAGTTCGAAATGTGTGAAGACATGCGTGATCGAACCGGTGGCGATCCATCGCGCCGGGAAGGGCGCAGCGCTGACCGTCGCATCTCCGTCAATGCGCGCGGTCCAATGGCTGCCCGGAACCTCGGTCATCCCGGCGAGCAGGCCTTCCCCTTTTCGCTTACGCAGAAGGATTGAACCATCGTCTGCGATGGCAATGAATGCCGCTCCGATGCGTATGGGTTTTTCGGCTTTGGGCGCCTTGACCGGAAACTCCTCCGGGTCGCGCGAGCCAAGAGCCATGCAGCGGTCATTCAGCGGACAGATCGCGCAAGCTGGACGCCTTGGCGTGCATATGGTTGCGCCCAGATCCATCATCGCCTGTGCAAAATCGCCGGGCCTGTCGCTTGGGGTCAATTGCCCCATGAGCGCGCGGATTTCCGGCTTTGCTGCGGGCAGTGGCGTGTCGATTGTGTAAAGCCGCGAGATCACACGTTCCACATTGCCATCCACGACTGCAACCGCTTCGCCAAACGCGATTGCGGCGATTGCCGCCGAAGTATAGTCGCCGATACCCGGCAGTTCCTTCAAAGCTGCGGCATTGTCTGGAAACGCGCCGCCATGCTGCATGACGACGGCGTCGGCGCATTTTTTCAGGTTGCGCGCTCGCGAATAGTAACCAAGCCCGGCCCACGCACGCAGGATATCGTCCTCGCTCGCCTGTGCCATATCCTGAACGGTGGGCCAGCGCGCTACGAAACTTACAAAGTAGGACTTGACCGCCTCGACCGTTGTCTGCTGAAGCATGATTTCGGAGAGCCAGACGCGATAGGGATCAGGCTTAACACCCGATGCCTGTTCAGGTGGGCTCACGCGCCATGGCAAAACACGATGGTGCCGGTCATACCAGTGCAGGAGCTTTGTGCTTTGATCGGAAGTGGCGGAATTCAGCATGAGAAGGGTATCGGGTAACAGTTGGGCAGCATTCTGATTAATGCCTTATTTTTACAATTGATAGAAACAATGCTGTGCATATTTGAACCGTGCGCATAGAAGTTTGTCTATGAGTCTCCTGACATGCCTCATTGCTTTCAGCGGAAAGAGAATAAGTGGACCGTTCTGTACCTGTCTATGTCATCAATCTTGCCCGTTCTCGAGACCGCTGGGACAGGTTGAAGTCCAGCGCAGATCGGTTTTCCATTAATTTGAGGCGCATTGAAGCGGTCGAGGGCAAGCTGCTATCTCCTGAGGAACTTGTAGATTTCGATGAGGCTGGGTTCCGCCGCTGGCACGGAAAAATTGCAATGCCGGCAGAAATAGGCTGTTATTTCAGTCATATCCGGGCCTTGGAAACTATAGTGGATGCACCTGAGCCCTTTGCGGTGATTGTGGAAGATGATATCGTTTTTACTCCCGCTTTTGCGCCATTCCTCACGCATTTGACAAACACAACAGGCTGGGATGCCGTGAAACTTGTCAATCACCGAACCGCTGCTTTCCAGCCTTTCAGGAGTGTTGATAGCCGGTTTTCAATTGGCCGTTGCCTGCATGGGCCGCTCGGGAGTTCTGCAGCTTATGTTGTCACCCGGGAAGGGGCTTCGAAATTGCTGAAAGCGCTTCGTCCCATGCGCCTTCCCTACGATGTCGCATTGGAAAGAGGGTGGGCTGGCGCGTATCAGATTTTCACGACCGACAAGCCGGTCGTTGAGTTTTCGAATATCGCGATTTCCACCATCGCTGAGGGACGCTCAGCTTACGCCAAGAAACGTTTACCCGCATACAAAAGGATTAGTACGCTTGTCTTTCGAGCGACTGACTATGTTCGGCGAATCGCTTACGCTTTAAATAAGAAGGTGCTAAAAGAGGCAGAAGGTTGAGTTATTTCAAAAAGTCTTTTCTCTTGCGGCGCCGGGTGGATTCCTGGGTTCTCGGAGTTGCATCGGCGGCAATGCCCATTCGTGTTGGCTTAGGTCCGCTGATCCTTTTCGTCTTTTCATGTATCGGTATTTATCTGGCATGCGCCCGTCATGCGACGACGCGCATGTTCGCCAGGAAATTCTATTTGTTCATAATTTTATATGCTGTCTGGTCGTTGGGCCTGATCCTGTTCCGGGGGGAGCCTTTCAGCGATAACCGGCAGATCGGCTATACGCTGTTGATTGCGATTTTCGCTTTCGCCGGTTCGGGAATGGTGCTTGTCCGGGACCCTCTGCGAGCTTATGTGCTTGGCGCGCGTGTTGGAACGCTGCTCGCCGTGATAGTCGCGCTCTATCTTTCTGTGACGGATGGGGGGCGTATAGGCGTCGGCGGCAATCAGGCAGTCTTTGCATTCGTTGCGGGCGTTGCGGCGATTTCGGCAGCGATCCCGCTGCGTGCGGCTTCGCGTTACTTGCCGAATGGTCCGCAGTGGCTGGTATTGGGTTTTGCAGCGGTTTTGACGTCCGAAACCCGGGCGGTCATCGTGGTGTTGCCGATTTTCGCAGCCGTGGAAATTCTCATCTTCCTGAAGCGCTTCAGTATCAGGCAACAAGGAGCGGCCTATGCGGTACTGTTTGCAGCAATAGCGGCTCTCGTTGTGGTGGGGCCGGTTGGCAGCATCATTTCCAAACGTTTCTCTGGAATGATCGAATATTACGATACTGGGCACGCGGCTGACTGGGAAGACAAGGTTTCGGCAGATATTCGCGAGGTCATGTGGAGGAGTGCGTCGAATGTTATTGCCGCCCATCCTCTTGCGGGTGTCGGTTCCTATTCAAAGATGGACTATGTGAGGGCTGAGGCGGGCGACAAGGCGTCGATGCTTGACGGCTTTCGCCATGTCCATAATACGGTGCTCGACGAGTTGCTGAACGACGGCGTTGTCGGTCTCATCTTCATGGCCTGTGCGTTTATCTCCATCTTCCTCTATTTGTGGCGAACCGCCGATAGCTGGGCAATGCGGCGAGCCTTGATCTACTTCGCCCTCGTGTGCGGCAGCTACGGGATGTTACACAATCCGCTGTTGCACGAGGTGACGATCTCCTCGACCATGTTCTTCCTTGCAGCGCTGAACGCGGCTGCGTCGAGGCGTATCATGGCGGCACGACGCGCCGGACTCACCTCATATGTTTTAGGAAAGAAATCACCTGCATGAAAGCGATCGTAACGGGTGCCGCCGGGTTCATCGGTTTCCATACCGCGCAACGTCTGCTGGATGAGGGCTGGCAGGTCGTAGGCATCGACAATGTGAACGACTATTATCCTGTGGCTCTAAAGGAAACGCGTCTTTCCAGGCTGCATATGCGTGAAGGCTTCCGGTTCGCAAAGGCAGATATCTCGGATGCGGAAGCGTTCAATGCCGCGATTGGAACTGACCGGGATGCCGATATCATCGTGCATCTGGCTGCGCAGGCGGGCGTGCGTTATTCCATCGAAAACCCTTCGGCCTATATTTCTGCCAATGTTCAGGGACAGGTCACCGTTTTTGAAACTGCACTGAGGCTGGAGAAGCGACCGCCCGTGGTCTATGCCAGTTCGTCGTCGGTCTATGGCGCAAACGAAAAGGTGCCTTTTTCCGAAGCCGATCCTGTCGATCATCCGGTTTCGATCTATGCCGCCACAAAGCGCTCTGGTGAATTGCTGGCCTACTCCTACCGCCACGTACACAAACTCCATTCCACGGGCCTGCGCTTCTTCACGGTTTATGGCCCCTATGGACGACCGGACATGGCGCCGTGGCTGTTCACGTCCGCGATCCTCAAGGGGGAGCCAATCCGCGTATTCAACAATGGCGAAATGCAGCGGGATTTTACCTTCGTGGAGGATATCGTCAGCGGCGTGGTTGGCGCGGTGCGACGCATGCTCGAGACGCCGGAAGAAACAGCGCCTGTCTACAATCTCGGCAACAACCGGCCAGTCATGCTCAACGACTTCATATCTGCGATCGAAAAAGCGACCGGCAAGCAGGCGATCCGCAAGCTGGAACCCATGCCGGCTGCCGATGTGCCGCGCACCTATGCCGATATTGCGCTCGCCGCCCGCGACCTTGGCTTTAGTCCAAAAACGACACTCGATCAGGGGATTCCTTTGTTTGTTGAGTGGTTTCGCGGCTATAATGGAGCGCGATGAGCGAACAAACCTCCAGGCGCGGTTTCAGGCCGCTTGCGGATATGGCTTCGGGTCTGGTCGACCCGATGCTGCAGAAACGTGCCGGTATCAATCTCGCCTTGCTTCAGTCGTGGGAAGATATTGTCGGCCCCGCCATTGGCGCAAGCTCGCGCCCGCTGCGCATCATCTGGCCGCGTCGCCTGCATGAGGATGATCCTTTTTCCCCGGCAACGCTGATTATTGCATGCGAAGGCTTCGCAGCCTTGCAAGTCCAGCATGAGACAGGCGAAATCATCAGTCGTATCAACGGGTTTCTCGGTTTCTCCGCGGTCGGGCGCATTCGCATCGAGCAGAAACCGCCTCTTATACCGGCCAAACGCCGGGTCAAGCGGCTGGCGCCGCTCGGGCCTGCAGATGAGCGCCGTATCGACAAGGCGACAGACGCTATTGAAGACGATGCGCTTCGCGCCGCACTTGCCCGTCTTGGCAAGAACATTCTCGCAGAAAAGCGGACCACTGGCCGAAAGGGCGTCAAGGACAAGTGAATTGTGCTGGCCGCCATAAATTTGATGCAAGCTTTCAGCAGTTTATAAGCGGCACCCTAGTTAATTGTCGCAAATATGAAGACAAAAAATGCAAGGCGCTGACTTTCATGTGAACGCTGCGGGTCTAGCGAAGTACGATCTGCCGCTTTAGATTGTGTGTCGAAGTCAACTATTGAAACAGGACTGGATGATTCGGATGCCTGCAGCGTTTAATCGCAGACACGTTATTTCTCTTGCCGGGGCGGCGGCTGCCGGGCTGGCTTTTGCCGGTGGCGCGAACGCGCAGCAGCGTAGCCCGGAAGGCACTGTCGATGCTGCCAAGATTGCCGAAGCAGGCAAGCTGAAGGACATGGTCTACGGCAAGGCCGACGCGCCGGTCACCATCGTTGAATATGCATCGCTGACCTGCCCGCATTGCGCGGATTTCACGATCAACACTTTCCCGAAAATCAAGGAAAAATATATCGATACGGGCAAGGCGCGGCTCATCTTCCGCGAGTTTCCATTCGACCCGCGCGCGACGGCCGCCTTCATGCTGGCGCGCTGTGCGCCGGAAGACCGTTACTTCCCCATGGTCGACGTTTTCTTCAAGCAGCAGCAGCAGTGGGCGACCGCCGACGACGCCAAAGCTGCTCTCCTGCAAATTGCGAAACTTGCCGGTTTTACACAGGAGTCCTTCGAGGCTTGCTTGACGAACCAGCAACTTCTCGATGATGTGAGAGCAACGATGGAGCGTGGATCGACGGATTTCGGTGTGAATGCAACGCCGACTTTCTTCATTAACGGACAAAAATACGCTGGAGCGCTTTCGGTTGACGAAATGTCGGCAATCATCGACAAGCTTCTCTGATCCGTTTTTCAGATCGAAAAGCGGGCGCTTCTCTGCGCCCGCTTTTTGCGTTTCTGGGATAATAGCGGGAGGAGCTTGCTGATGCGCTTCTCCAAGCTGCGCCTTGTCGGTTTCAAATCCTTCGTCGAGCCGATGGAATTCGTCATCGAAGGCGGGCTGACCGGCGTCGTCGGTCCGAACGGTTGCGGCAAATCCAATCTGGTCGAAGCGCTGCGCTGGGTGATGGGTGAAAACTCATACAAGAACATGCGCGCCTCCGGCATGGACGATGTGATTTTCTCGGGCTCTGCCACGCGGCCTGCGCGCAATACGGCGGAAGTCACGCTTTTTCTCGACAATTCGGATCGTAGCGCGCCTGCCAGCTATAATGATGCCGACGAGTTGCAGGTTTCGCGCCGCATCGAACGCGAATCCGGCTCGGTCTACCGCATCAACGGCAAGGAAGCGCGTGCCAAGGACGTGCAGCTTCTCTTCGCGGATCAGTCGACAGGCGCACGTTCGCCCTCCATGGTCGGGCAGGGGCGTATCGGTGAGCTTATTCAGGCAAAGCCGCAGGCCCGTCGCGCGCTTCTCGAAGAAGCGGCTGGCATTTCCGGCCTGCATACGCGCCGCCATGAAGCCGAGCTGCGGCTGCGTGCCGCCGAGACCAATCTGGAGCGTCTGGACGATGTGGTTGGTGAATTAGGCAGCCAGATCGAAAGCCTGAAACGCCAGGCACGTCAGGCGAACCGCTTCAAGGCGCTTTCCGCAGATATCCGCCGGGCGGAAGCCGCCCTCCTGCACTTGCGCTGGTCGCAGGCAAAGGCGCAGGAAGGCGAGGCGCAAAGCGCATTGGCACAGGCAACCTCCGCTGTGGGCGACATG
Organism: Hyphomicrobiales bacterium; assembly: GCA_900473915.1. Taxonomy (GTDB): domain Bacteria; phylum Pseudomonadota; class Alphaproteobacteria; order Rhizobiales; family Rhizobiaceae; genus Brucella. The sequence goes on from UCNG01000022.1 coordinate 105,325, forward strand.
GCGCAGGCGCAGATGAACGCTGCAAAAGCGCAAGGAGTCGGCGCGCACAAGCTGCCCGAACTGCGCGAGGCCGAAGCGAAAGCTGCTGCCGCATTGCAGCGCCTCTCCATTGCCCGGACCCAGCTTGACGAGGAAGGTGAACGTCTTCGCACCCGCCGGGCTGAACTGATGAAGCGGCTTGAACAGCTTTCCGCCGACATTGCGCGCGAAGAAGAAATGATGCGCGAGAATGCCGATATTCTGGCGCGGCTCGATGAGGAGGAGCAGGAGCTGATCGCTTCTGCCGAAGAATCCGGCGAACGCGATCAGGAATTGCATGCTCTGTTCCAGGAAGCGGAAATTCGCTTGCAGGACAGCGAGAATGCATTGTCCCGCGTAACGGCTGAACGTGCGGAAGCTGCCGCTGAGCGTGCGCAGATCGAGCGGGCCTTGAAGGAAGCCCGTGACCGCCGCGACCGCTTGGCTGTTCAGATGGAAGCAATCGAGCGTGATATTGCCACTGTCGCGGAGCAGATTGGCGGGCTGTTCGACCCGGCGGAAAAGCGCATCGTGGTTGACCGGTGTGCGGAAGCTTTGGCCTCAGCCGAGGAAATGGTTGCCAGCGCGGAAGAGCTTGTTGCAAGCGCGCGCGAGGCGGAAGCAGCCAGCCGCCTGCCTTTGAGCGAAGCGCGCACCGAACTGAACCGTATCGAAACGGAAGCGCAAACGCTGGCCCGCATTCTGAATGCCGGTGAAACGGGGCAATTCCCGCCAGTGGTGGAAGAATTGCGCGTCGAGAAGGGCTATGAAGTGGCGCTTGGCGCAGCACTTGGCGAAGACCTCGATGCAGCCAGCGATGAGCGCGCGCCCGTCTATTGGGCTTACAACCCTGCCGCCAACGCCGATGCAGCCCTGCCGGAAGGCGTGACGCCGCTGGATCGGCTGGTGGAAGGGCCGCAGCAATTGCGCCGCAGGCTGGCGCAGGTCGGCGTCGTTTCGGACGGCGACGGCAAGCGCCTGCAAGCCTTGTTGCAGCCGGGCCAGCGGCTGGTGAGCAAGGCCGGCGCGCTCTGGCGCTGGGATGGTTACACGGCGAGCGCCGATGCACCGACGCCAGCGGCCCAGCGGCTGGCCCAAAAAAACCGGCTGGCGGAGCTTGAACAGGAAGCCATTGCCGCCCGCAAGCGTGCAGAGCAGGCCGAACAGGATGTGCAGCGCACCGAGGCTGGCGTTCGCGAGGCCATCGAGCAGGAGCGTGTCGCCCGCGATCAATGGCGCGCAAACCAGCGCAAGCTCGATGAAGCGCGCGAAGCTTTGGCCGCTGCCGAACGCGCGGCAGGTCAGCTTGCCACTCGCCGTGCTGGTCTTGAAGACAGCAAGGCGCATCTGGAGGAAAATCTTGAAGAAGCCCAGATTCGCGTAACGGAAGCGGAGGACCGGCTTGGCGAAATGCCGGATATCGAGGCGATTGGCGCTCGCCTTGCAGCATTGAACAGCGAAGTCATGTCGGATCGCACTGCTTTGGCAGAAGCGCGCGCCGCCTATGAGGGACTGCGTCGCGAAGCCGACGCGCGCAAGCGGCGACTGGAAATGATTGCGCTGGAGCGCCGCAACTGGAAATCTCGGGCGGAAAATGCCGACCGCCATATAGCGGCGCTGAATGATCGTCGCGCGGAAACAGCGGATGAGGCCGAGGCGCTGGCGGAAGCGCCAGACGAGATCGAAAGCCGCCGCCGTGCGCTGCTGAATGAGCTGTCGCAAGCCGATGCCCTTCGCAAGCAGGCGGCTGACGTTCTGGCCGAGGCCGAGGCCGCGCAGGCCGAACTCGACAAGTCGGCGACCCTTGCCATCCAGCAACTGGCGGCAAGCCGCGAACAGCGGGCGCGCGCCGAAGAACGTCTCGCGGCGGCGGAAGAGCGGCGCAAGGATGCGGAAGCCCGTATCGCCGAAGCTTTGAACTGCCCGCCGCACGAGGCTATACGCCAGACAGGTTTGAAGCCGGATGAAGCTCTGCCGGACCCAGATCAGCTGGAGCGCCAGCTGGAACGGTTGAAGATCGAGCGCGAGCGGCTCGGCGCAGTCAACCTGCGCGCCGAAGAGGAGCAGCAGGAACTGTCCGGGCGTCTCGATACCATCGTCTCCGAGCGGGAAGACGTGATCGAGGCGATCAAGAAATTGCGTCAGGCAATCCAGAGCCTCAATCGTGAGGGACGCGAGCGTCTGCTGGCTGCATTCGACGTGGTGAATGTGCAGTTCCAGCGCCTGTTCACACATCTCTTCGGTGGCGGCACGGCGGAACTGCAACTGATCGAAAGTGACGATCCGCTGGAAGCCGGGCTGGAAATTCTCGCCCGTCCGCCGGGCAAGAAGCCGCAGACCATGACGCTGCTTTCCGGTGGCGAACAGGCTCTGACGGCTATGGCGCTCATTTTCGCGGTGTTTCTCACCAATCCGGCGCCGATCTGTGTGCTGGACGAAGTGGATGCGCCGCTCGATGACCATAATGTCGAGCGCTACTGCAATCTCATGGATGAAATGGCGGCTTCGACCGAAACACGCTTTGTGGTCATCACCCATAACCCGATTACCATGGCGCGCATGAACCGTCTGTTCGGTGTCACCATGGGCGAGCAGGGCGTAAGTCAGCTGGTTTCCGTGGACTTGCAAACTGCGGAACGGCTGCGCGAGGCAAGCTGATTTTCGGTATGGAGCATAATCCGACCCGAGTGAAACGAGGGCGGGCAGAATTATGCTTCGAATAAAAAGGGTTGGAGCGCGGATCTGATTCCATCAGACCGAAACGCGCTCCAGGCGGGAGGACGGATGGAAGCGGGCCATGATCATGCGGATGTAAAGAATACGCCGATCTCCCGGTTGTGGATCGCATTCGGCCTGACCGGAGCCTTCATGATCGCCGAGGCTGTCGGCAGTTTCATCACTGGCAGCCTGGCGCTTCTTTCCGACGCCACGCATATGGCGACGGACGCCTTTGCGCTTCTGCTGGCGCTGGTCGCCATTTATATTGGCCGGCGTCCTGCCGATATTTTCCGCACCTATGGCTATGCGCGTTTCGAAATATTGGCAGCGGCATTTAACGCACTTCTGCTGCTGGTCGTCGCGTTCTACATTTTGTACGAGGCTTATGAACGTCTGTCGAAACCGGCTGAGGTCCAGTCGCTCGGCATGATGGCGGTAGCCATCGTCGGGCTGGCCGTCAACTTCATTTCCATGCGGGTGCTGTCCGGGCACAAGGATGAGAGCCTTAACGTGAAGGGCGCTTATCTCGAGGTCTGGGCGGATATGCTCGGCTCGGTGGGCGTAATTGCCGCTGCACTCCTCATTTATCTCACCGGATGGGAATGGATCGATTCCCTTATCGCGGTGGGCATAGGCTTCATGGTCTTTCCGCGCACATGGGTTCTGCTCAAGGAATGCATCAACATTCTTCTGGAAGGCGTGCCGGCGGGGATCGATGTGGCACAGATCAAGTCATCGATCGCCGGGGTTCCCGGCGTGGCTTCCGTGCATGATCTTCATATCTGGTCGCTAACAAAGGGCCAGCATTCGCTGACGGCTCATATCGTTCTGGAAGAAAAAGCCGACGGCGAGACGGTGCGGCGCGCTGTCGAACAGGTTTTGCAAGAGCAATATGACCTGCATCACACCACATTACAGACGGAAACGGAAAGCTGTATTCCGAAAGAACGCATTCACTGAGGGTTCAAAGCCTCAACTGCGTCTGGAATGGCAAGCCAGGGCATTTTCGAGCCAAAAGTGTGAAACGTCTACGCGGGGAAATCAGTTCACTGGACTGATTTCTTATCCCGCTTCGATGCGTCGGAAAATGCGATGAAACAAATAGTTAGAGCGGTTTCGGCGATTCCGTTAAAATAGGAGCCGCTCTTGAAGCTTGAACGGCTCGCCGCATTTGGCTTGCGGCGAGCCGTCATCCTGTTCCGCGACAAACCGGCGGAATGGATGCGAGGAACAATCTATCGGTCGCTCCAGACCGCAAGCTCGTTGCCTGCCGGATCGATGAAGTGGAAACGGCGTCCACCGGGAAAGGAAAATACGGGCTTGACGATGGTCCCGCCTGCTTCCGTGACCGCTTGCAGCGTGTCTTCCAGTTGGGCGGAATAAAGCACAGGCAGCGGCTTTGCGATTGCGCGGCCATCTGCATCAAAGCCTCCGTCCAGTCCTTCTGCAAAAGCCGAATAGGTGGGGCCGTAATCCGTAAAACTCCACCCGAAGGCCCGTGCATAAAAACTCTTGGTCGCGTCAAGCGAACCATTGGCGGCCGGCATTTCCAGATAATCGAGTTTTCCCGTGATACGCATGGCATGACTTCCAAAGTTCTCTATTTGTTCTTATAGTGATGGGAAATCCCGATTCTTGTCAAGACGATATGGCGCGGAAACTGTTCAGAAACGGAGGCGGCCCATCGTCAGCATGTCGACATAGTGTCCTGCGCGAAAAGCGTCCGAGCGCAGCAGCCCTTCTGTTTCGAAACCGTATTTTTCATAGAGCCTGATTGCCGGTGCATTATCTGCGTAGACCGTCAAGGCAATCCGTTTCAGGTTGAGCCAGTTATCGGCAACGTCAATGATTTGCGCCATCAGCGCTGTTCCAATTCCGCGTCCGTGAAAATCGTCATGCACACCGATGCCGATTGTGGCGCTATGGCTCTTCCGTCCTGTTTGGCGGCGAATATTTGCGGTGCCCACGATTTTTTCATTCAGCAGGGCCAGGATCACCGTCTCGTGTGGGCCGAGAGATGCAAGCCAGTCGCGGGTTTCCGCCACCCCTTTATAGGGCAGGCGCGTCGTTCCATGGATGAACTTGGGCATGCTGGCAATGGCATATATCTCTTCCGCATCCGTTGAATCTGGGGCACGGAACTTCAATGGCTGTGCAGAATTCATAACGATACCTGGAATATGTTGAACATCTCAACCTATCGGGACGTTATTTCTCCTGCACCAGCAATAAATTGATTGCGTTTTGAAGGGATAATATTGGCATTTCCGGCTGGGTCTTAGAGCGCGTTTCAATCTGAATGGATCAGATCGGCGCTCTAACTATTTATTTTATCGCGCATTTTTTCCGAAAACCGTTTCACACTTTTCGGAATGCGCTTTGATTTCGTGGAGCGCGCCCTTTCACGCAAGTCAGGAAATTTATTTCCAGGTTGAAGTCTAATCGATTCTATTGTCGCGGCCTCGCTTTTTTGGTTGGCAGCAGTGTTGCTGATCGCATAAGCAACGAGGGCAGGTTCAGGGAGTGCTTGCAACTGTTGCGAGTCTTTCAAGAGCCATCCTGCATCAAGGGAGGCCATGATGGCGAAGTGGGTGTACACGTTCGGCGACGGCAAGGCAGAAGGTGCGGCAAGCGACCGTAATCTTCTCGGCGGCAAGGGAGCGAACCTGGCTGAAATGAGCAGCCTTGGTCTTCCAGTGCCTCCGGGCTTTACCATCACGACCGAAGTCTGCACCTATTATTACGATCATGAGCGTTCCTATCCGACCGAACTGAATGATCAGGTTCAGGCGGCTTTGACCCACATAGCGAAAGTGACGGGGCGCAATTTCGGCGATACCGAAAAGCCGCTTCTGGTGTCGGTGCGCTCCGGCGCCCGGGCTTCCATGCCGGGCATGATGGATACGGTGCTCAATCTCGGTCTCAACGATGAGACCGTGCAGGCCATTGCCCGCGAGGCGGGAGATGAGCGCTTTGCCTATGACAGCTATCGCCGCTTCATCCAGATGTATTCCGATGTCGTGCTGGGCGTCGACCATGGTTTCTTCGAAGAAATTCTCGAAGACAAGAAGGCCGATCTCGGCGTCGAGGTCGATACGGCGCTGACGGCAGAAGACTGGAAGGATGTCATCGCCTCTTATAAGGCCAAGGTCGAGGAAGAACTTGGCCAGCCTTTCCCGCAAGATCCGCGCGAACAGCTTTGGGGCGCCATCGGTGCTGTCTTCTCAAGCTGGATGAACGCGCGTGCCATCACCTATCGTCGCCTGCACAATATTCCGGCGGCCTGGGGCACGGCGGTCAATGTGCAGGCCATGGTGTTCGGCAATATGGGCGAGACGTCAGCGACCGGCGTTGCCTTCACACGCAATCCCTCGACCGGCGAGAAGAAACTTTACGGCGAGTTCCTCGTCAATGCACAGGGCGAAGACGTCGTGGCCGGTATCCGCACGCCGCAGAACATCACCGAGGAAGCGCGTATCGCAGCCGGTTCCGACAAGCCGTCGCTTGAAAAGGTGATGCCGGAAGCCTTTGCTGAATTCCTCAAGGTTGCCGACCGGCTGGAACAGCATTATCGCGATATGCAGGACCTTGAATTCACCATTGAGCGCGGCAAGCTGTGGATGCTCCAGACCCGTTCGGGCAAGCGCACCGCGAAGGCAGCGCTGAAGATGGCCGTTGAAATGGCGGGCGAGGGCCTGATCACACAGGAAGAAGCGGTTCTGCGCGTCGATCCCGCAGCGCTTGACCAGCTGCTGCACCCGACCATCGACCCACGCGCCGAGCGTCAGGTGATCGGTCAGGGGCTGCCTGCATCGCCGGGCGCTGCAACGGGCGAAATCGTCTTCTCTTCCGAAGATGCCGAACAGGCAAAATCGGAAGGCCGGAAGGTCATCCTCGTTCGCATAGAGACCAGCCCGGAAGATATTCACGGCATGCATGCGGCGGAAGGCATTCTGACGACACGCGGCGGCATGACCAGTCACGCGGCGGTCGTTGCCCGCGGCATGGGTAAGCCCTGTGTTTCCGGCGCGGGATCGCTTCGCGTCGATTATCGCAACGGTGTCATGCTTGCGGCTGGCCAAACCTTCAAGAAGGGCGATGTCGTCACGGTCGATGGCGGCACCGGACAGGTCCTGAAAGGCGCGGTGGCCATGCTGCAGCCCGAGCTTTCCGGCGATTTCGGCAAGCTGATGGAATGGGCCGACCGTACCCGCCGGATGAAGGTTCGCGCCAATGCTGAAACGCCTGCCGATGCCCGCACGGCGCGTTCGTTCGGTGCGGAAGGCATCGGCCTGTGCCGTACTGAACATATGTTCTTCGATGGAAGCCGCATCGTCGCCATGCGCGAGATGATCCTTTCTGACAATGAAGAAGGCCGACGCGCGGCGCTGGCAAAGCTTTTGCCCATGCAGCGTTCGGATTTTGTCGAGCTTTTCGAGATCATGAAGGGACTGCCCGTCACGATCCGCCTGCTCGATCCGCCATTGCATGAGTTCCTGCCGCATACGAATGAGGAAGTTGCCGAAGTTGCCCGGTCGATGGGTGTCGATGCGGCAAAGCTGCGTGAACGCGCAGATAGCCTGCATGAGTTCAACCCGATGCTGGGCCATCGCGGTTGCCGTCTGGCTGTATCCTACCCGGAAATCGCGGAAATGCAGGCACGGGCGATTTTTGAAGCCGCCGTCGAGGCTGGCAAGAAGACCGGCGAACATGTGGTGCCGGAAGTGATGGTGCCACTGGTCGGCCTCAAGGCCGAGCTGGATTTCGTCAAGGCGCGCATCGATGCTGTTGCCAAGGATGTCATGGCCGAGGCAGGCATCAAGATCGACTATATGGTCGGCACGATGATCGAACTGCCACGCGCCGCCTTGCGCGCTGCCGAAATCGCCGAAACCGCCGAGTTCTTCTCGTTTGGCACCAATGATCTGACGCAGACGACCTTCGGCATTTCGCGCGATGATGCATCGTCCTTCCTGACTTCGTATCAGCAGCGGGGCGTGATCGAACAGGACCCGTTCGTGTCGCTCGATCTCGAAGGTGTGGGTGAACTGGTGGAAATCGCCGCTGAACGCGGACGAAAGACCCGCGAAAAACTCAAGCTCGGCATTTGCGGCGAGCATGGCGGTGATCCGGCGTCGATCGCCTTCTGTGAGAAGACCGGTCTCGACTATGTTTCCTGTTCGCCGTTCCGCGTGCCGATTGCCCGTCTCGCAGCGGCACAGTCGGCTGTGCGCAAGGTTTGACAGTACGCCATAATTTGGCTTAGCTGCCGGCGTAGTTCCCCGGTGGTTAAGCCATTTTCAGAAAACGCAATCATGTTTCGTTGTATCGCCGCGGCTGGAGCCGCCATTCTCATCGCGACCAGCATGGCCAGCGCCTATGATATCTCGCCGCAGGAGCGGGCGGAAAACAGGGCCAGCCAAGACACGATCAGGATCGTCGAACCGCAATTGCGCATAGCACGCGGCGGCGCTGCATCGCCGCAGGTGGCGTTGACGCTCGATGCGTGCATGGGCAAGACCGATCACCGGATACTCGACATGCTGGTGCAGAACCGTATTCCGGCGACCATCTTCGTGACGGGTCGATGGATAAAACAGAACCCCGCCGCCGTGGCGGTTCTGAAAGCCAATGCCGATCTGTTCGATGTTGAAAACCATGGCGCGATGCACATTCCAGCCATCACCAATGAGCCGAAAATGTACGGCATCAAGACGGCTGGTTCGCTTGAGGCGGTCCATTTGGAAATCGATGCGGGTGCTGCGGCGATCACCGATGCCGGAATCTCGAAGCCTGCCTGGTATCGCGATGCGACGGCCCGTTATTCGACCGATGCCATCAAGCTGGCGACAAGCATGGGGTACAAGATCGGCGGCTATTCACTGAATGGCGATCAGGGAGCATCGTTGCTGGCGCCGACCGTCGAGCGCCGCATTGCCGCCGCGCGTGACGGCGATGTCATCATCTCGCATATCAACCAGCCGACGCGCTCGGCGGGCGAGGGGGTAGTCAAGGGCGTTCTGGCCCTGAAAGCGAAGGGAATGAAATTCGTGCGTCTCAAGGAGGTTGAGACGACCATGACGCTCAACCCGGTCGCACCGCACAATCTTCATGCGGGCGTTCCAAAGCCTGCCGCGTCGAAATAGTCCAGTTTGACAATTCAGACGCCGTTGGCCTTTTCCTTCGGGGAAAGGCTTTTCATGACCGCGGCGTAGTTGCGGCCAAGGCTTTCAAAAACCGCATTTTCGCCCGTCGGCGGCTCGACCGACAGAGTCGTGCCGTCGTTGCGTAAGGTGACGAATATGACCTGATCGTCCGGCTGTCCGGCAATGGCAATTGCACCGATGCGTTGTGCCTCGCTGGTGTCGAGAGCGGGCATGTTGAACAGAACTTCACCGCCGACCCGTTCAGCGGCCTTGGCAAGGGCAGAGTCGAAACCTTCGATCAGCACGTCAATGGCTCCGAGCGCGAACTCCAGTTCGACTGCCTCAAGCGTCATCGTGTCGTCTACGGTTGTGGCGTCCGATGACTGGTTGCCATTTTGAAGGGCGCGATCCATTCCGTCCTCTCCGACGATTGCAATATCTGCCCCCATATGCGCAATCATGCCTTCTGTTAGCGGTTGCTGCAATGCCTTTTTATTTGATTTACCTAGCTTTTTCTCACTTATTCTTAAAGCTGGTGATCTTTGCAGGCTAAGAACGCATCCCGAAAAGTGCGAAACAGCCTCCGGGTATGATGCGCGTTGAACAAACAATTGAGCGCGGATCAGCCGTAATCTGATTGAACCGCACCCCGGGAGGGGCTGCCCCTAATGCGATTTGCTTGAACTATCAAGCACGTCAAAGCTGTATTAGCTATTGCTTTTATAGATGGCTAAACATTGTAGGTGCCAGGTTTTGATCGGGGTCAATGCTCTTTCATCCCGAATCTTCGACGTTCTCCCCATCACAAGGGAATTGGTGTCGGAGGGCACATGAGACTGATATGGAAAGCGGCGGTCGGCGGCGCGGGTGCGCTAGCCGCAGCCTGGCTCTTTGCGCTTTCAACACCCCACTGGCTGACGGCGAGGCACGAAAGCGCCGTCGATGTCTCCGACAAGGCTTTGATCGAAAAGGGCGAATATATTGCTCATGCGGGCGACTGCGCCGCCTGTCACACCGCGCCGGGCGGCAAGGCTTTTGCGGGCGGGCTCGGCATGCAGACGCCGCTTGGCACGATTTATTCCACAAACATCACACCGGATCGTGAGACCGGCATCGGTAGCTACAGCTATGCCGATTTCGAGCGGGCGGTGCGGCAGGGCGTGCGCCGGGACAATGTCCATCTCTATCCGGCAATGCCGTTTGTCTCCTATACGGTCGTCAATGATGAGGACATGAAGGCGCTTTATGCGTTCTTCATGTCGAAGGTGGAGCCGGTAAAGCAGGACAACCAGCCCAGCACCTTGCCATGGCCGACCAATATGCGCTGGCCGCTCGCCTACTGGCAGCTTTTCTTTGGAAATTCGCGTTCGTTCGAGATTGCAGCCGATACCGATCCGGTGATCGCCCGCGGCGCTTATCTGGTCGAGGGGCTTGGTCATTGCGGCGCATGCCACACCCCACGCGGCCTCGCCTATGAAGAAAAAGCGGTCAAGAACGATCCGAAAGGAAAGTTCCTGTCCGGGTCGGTTCTGGAAGGCTGGTATGCGAAAAACCTGCGCGATCAGGATACGGGGCTTTCGACCTGGGCTGAGGACGAGATCGTCACCTTCCTCAAGACCGGGCGGACCGATCGCACGGCGGCATTCGGCTCGATGGCCGATGTCGTGCAGCACTCGACCCAATATTTGGCGGAAGATGATCTGCGTGCGATTGCCCGCTATCTGAAGTCGCTGCCGCCCAGCGAAGGGCGAGAGCGCGAATGGCAGCCCAAGGAAGATGTGACGACTGCCGCCCTCAAGGCTGGAGATTTCACTGCGCCGGGCGCCCTGTCTTATGTCGAGCAATGTTCGGTTTGCCACCGGATGGACGGCAAGGGTGCGCCGCGCATCTATCCCGCACTTGCAGGCAATTCGATTGTCTTTGCCGATGACCCAAGCTCGCTTATTCAGGTCACGCTGACCGGGGGCAGAACGCCTGAAACGCCAGCGGACAAGATGGCTTTCACCATGCCGGGCTTCGCGAATCTTCCCAATTGGCAGGTTGCCGAAATCCTCAACTTCATTCGCAACGGCTGGGGCAATCACGGCACACCCATAACGGAGCAGGATATCGCACGCATGCGGCGTGAAATCGCTCACAAGCCTGTCCATTACGTTCCGGAGAACAAGCAATGAAAACCAGTACGATTGTCGTTCTTGGTGCCGGTTTTGCCGTGGCGGTAACGGGCGGCGCTTTCCTCTTCAATCACCTGCGGCCCTCGCTGGATGCCCCGGCCCCCCAAGCCTATGCGGTTCTGGACAAGGACAAGCAGCAGGTCGGATCTTATGTCATCCCGCCGGATCGCGACATTCTCAAACAGCCGAACGCGCCCGAGATCATGCATGGCAAGCGGCTGCTCAACGAAACGGCGCGGCTTTTGCCCGATTATGTCGGCAACGGCCTGAATTGCAATTCCTGCCACATAGGGCAGGGCAAGGTGGATAATGTTGCATCCTATATCAACACCAGCAACTTCTATCCCGCCGTCATGCCCCGCGCGGGCAAGGAAGTTGATCTGGTGATGCGCATCAACGGCTGCTTCCAGCGTTCGATGAACGGCAAGCCCTTGCCCCCTGACGGCGCTGATATGAAGGCGATGGTCGCCTATATGGACTGGCTGCGGCAGGACGTGGAAAAGGGGACCAAAGTGGCGATTCGCAATGCCGGTCCCATTGACGAAAGCCTCGTTCCCGATCCGGTCAACGGTGCAAAAATCTATGCGGCCCAATGTTCGACCTGTCATGGCGCTGACGGTGAAGGCATGAAGGATCAGGCAGGCGATTATATCTTCCCGCCGCTATGGGGCGATGAAAGCTTCAATATCGGGGCCGGACTGGCTCGCACCTACAAGGCGGCGCAGTTCGTCAAATATGCGATGCCGCCTGCTCAGAACCATACTCTGCCCATCGGGCAGGGCGGTGTTCTGACCGATCAGGAAGCCATCGACGTGTCGGAATATTTCACCCATATGCCGCGTCCTGATTTCGCCGGCAAGGTGAAGGACTGGCCGAACACGAAGAAGCCGAAAGACGCGCGTTACTGAATGATATCGCGAGGGAAGTGCCCCGTCCTGACAGACGGGGCACTTGAATTTCCGTGTTGAGGTTTTGCCGAGCGAAAATCTCTCTGCTATTCATATCATGTGAAAACAGAGAGACTCTCTCGGAGACTGCATGAGAAAACTTCGCTACCAGCGGCGTCAGTCGCGCTCTGCGGTCTGGGCGCTCCGGCTTGGCATTTTTGCAGCCCTGCTGCTCACGCTGGCATTTCTTCTGCATCGCTTCTGGAGCTTGGAGACGCCTGATCTGGTGCTGGTTGCCGGATTGAGTACCGCTCTCGCGGTTCTCGCTCTTCTGTGTGCGGTAAAAGGCTTTCGCAATCTGTGGGTCAATGGCGACAAGGGCGGCGCACGTTCTTTCTGGGGCGGCATATTTGCCTTTGCCGTATTGCTTCCGGTGGGGCTGGTAACGACGCTATGCTATCTCTCGCCGCCGCTTTATGACCTCTCCACGGATTTCGAGGCGCCGCCCCAGTTCCCGTCCAATATGCCGCCGCGCCTGCAATGGATGAACCCTTTGACGGCGGCAGTCAGCGGCGATGCGCTGACCCAGCTGACCGCCTATCCGGATGTGGTTGGACGACGCTATGAAGCCGCGCCCGACCGTGTCGCTCAAGGGGTTGAAACTGTTCTCAAGACATTCAGTTGGCAGGAAATCGCGCGAAATGCTCCTTCGCCCGAGCAGAATGCATCGCGGTTCGCCGTGACGGCGCATAGTTTCATTCTGGGCTTGAAAAGCGACATCATCATACGGCTGCTCGATGAAGGCGAGACTACCTATGTCGATGTGCGCTCGCTGTCGCGCTACGGCAAGCGCGATATGGGGCAGAATGCCAGCTTTATCACCGAATTTCTGGGGGCGCTTGAAGGTGAGGTCAACAAGGCTCCGGCTGACGTGGAATAATCAGCCCGGAAAGTAGATGCTGTCGAGCGACGGATGGCCCTCGGTCCTGACCTCGCCCCGTCCGACCAGATCTTCCAGATGCGCCAGCACCGACAGCGCTGCCGCACCATGCAGTCGCGGATCGGTATCGCGATAGATCGCCTTCACCATGTCGCCGATCGTCCGGTCTCCCTGTAGAACACGTTCGAGAATGGCACGTTCTCGCATCTTGCGATGGGCACGCAGGCCCCGAACAAATGCGGCTGGTTTGGTGACAGCGCCGCCATGGCCCGGCAGATAGACCTTGTCGTCGCGTGCCAGCAGTTTTTCCAGCGAGACCATATAATCGCTCATGGAGCCGTCGGGCGGGGCAACAATGGATGTCGCCCACGCCATGACATGATCGGCAGAAAAAAGGATGCCAGTATTCCTCAGGCCGAAAGCCATGTGATTGGCGGCATGGCCGGGCGTATGAATGCCTTCCAGAACCCAACCGTCGCCTTCGATTGATTGGCCATCGGCGAGCCCGATATCCGGGATGAAGTCGGCATCGGCGCTGGCTTCGAGCATGTTCACCTCGCCCGCGTAATAGGGGCGGGCAGGGCGATGCGGTCCCTCGGCGACGGTTCGGGCGCCGAGGGTTTCCTTCAGGCGCTGCGCCAGCGGCGAGTGGTCGCGGTGGGTGTGGCTGACGAAAATATGACTGACCGGACGACCGGCAATGGCTGCTATCAGGGCGTTATAATGCGCCTCGTCCTCCGGGCCGGGATCGATGATAGCCAGCGTATCCGTGCCGATAATATAGCTGTTGGTGCCGTGAAAGGTGAAAGCGCTCGGATTATTGACGGTGAGGCGCAAAATGCCTTTACTCAGTTCAACCGGCTTCCCATATTGGGGCGTGAAACTGCTGTCGAAAACAAGCGCCATTGAAGCGGCTTCCAATTCTTCTTTGGTTTGATTGATGAAACGGCATAGGCCTTATATAGTCGGGTTGCAAACGTGAACAGTCGCGCGCGCTGACAATCGCGTCAGGAGTCAGATTCCGGTATCTGTCGCCGCGTCAAAAGTGGAGTTGGATATGCCTCATAGAGCAAAGTCTCGCATCGCCGTCGCCTCTCTGGCTACGGAGTATCTGCCCACCGGACAACTGGCCCGTGCTTTCTGGTTTGTGGGGCTTGCACTGATCGGAACGGCTGTTCTTGCCATCTCCGCCAAGATCAAGGTTGACCTGGTCTACGTCAATGTGACGATGCAGACCTTCGCTCTGTTTGCCATTTCTGCGCTTTACGGCTCGCGGCTCGCTGTGGCGACCGTCGCCCTTTATCTGCTTGAAGGCGCGCTTGGCATGCCGGTCTTCACCGGTACGCCGGAAAAGGGCATTGGCCTTGCCTATATGGTTGGCCCCACGGGCGGCTACCTTCTTTCCTATCTTGCTGCAGCCTGGATCGTCGGACGTGCTGCAGACAAGGGAATGGCGCGCAATCCCCTCGCTCTCGGCGGCGCAATGCTGCTTGCTGAGGCCGTCATTCTATTGATGGGCGCTGGCTGGATGGCCTATCTCTTCGGTCTGGAAAAGGCCATTGCCTTCGGCTTCGGCGCATTCATCGTTGGTGATCTGGTGAAGCTCGCACTCGCCGCCTGCGGCGTGCCTGCCATGATGTCGCTTTTGAAACGCTGAATTTTTATCAGTTCCGCACGATAAACGCCGGGCCTTGCGCCCGGCTTTTTTGTTTCGGTTGAAACTGCTTCGCGATTGACAGATGCGTTCTAGCGCAGCTTTGTCGCTATAACGCATCTGTTTTTACGGGGAGGATGATTTGCACGTCGAAACTCTGGTGATCGAACCGCTGACAAAAGAGGCTTTTGCGCCCTTTGGCGATGTCATCGAGACGGAAGGGGCCGAACTTCGGCTCATCAACAATGGCACCACGGAGCGCTATCACGACCTTGCGCGTGTTGAAGCCGCTGGCACCGAGGCACGGGTTCTTGTCAACATTTTCCGGGGACAATCCTTCGAGGCGCCAATCGATATCGTCATGATGGAACGCCATCCTTTCGGTTCGCAGGCATTCATTCCGTTGAACGGCAGGCCGTTTCTCGTGGTGGTTGCCGAGGATGATGGCGGCAAGCCTGCCCGCCCACGGGTTTTCCTTGCGCGGGGTGATCAGGGGGTCAATTATCTGCGCAATGCATGGCATCACCCGCTCTTGGCGCTCGAGCAGAAATCCGATTTTCTGGTTGTCGACAGGGCAGGCAAGGAAGACAATCTGGAGGAATTCTTCTTCTCCGATACTGCCTATCGCATTGAAACAACGAAGCCGGTTTGAGTTTGATCGAGGGATATTATGGGTAAACTTTCCACGCATGTTCTTGATACGGCTCATGGCAGCCCAGCCGCGGCAATGCGGATCGAGCTTTATCGCATTGGCGCAAATGGTACGCCCGATCTCCTCAAGCGTACGGTGACCAATCTGGATGGGCGCACGGATGCGCCTCTTTTGTCCGGCGACGAAATGGAGATCGGCACTTATGAATTGCACTTCCATGTTGCCGAATATTTTGAGGGGCGCGGCGCGGAGCAGGCCAATCCGCCCTTCCTCGATCTCATTCCAATCCGTTTCGCAATTGCCGATTCCGATGGCAATTACCATGTGCCATTGCTTGTCAGCCCCTGGTCCTATTCGACTTATCGCGGAAGCTGAACCGGACTTATCCTCTTTCCGAACGGACGAACTAGACTCCTCGCATTATCCATTGCGAGGAGTTCTTCATGGACCAAACCCCAAATCTGAAATTGCCCTATATCCTGCCCAGCCAGGCGCAGAAGCACGTTACCCACAATGAGGCCTTGCGGTTGCTGGATGCCGTCGTGCATCTGAGCATCAAATCGCGAACCCGACCAGACGCGCCGGAAACCCCTGCCAGCGGAGACCGCTATCTGGTGGCCGCGCCCGCTTTGGGAAGCTGGACCGGCAAAGACGGAACGATTGCCTCCTTTATCGATGGCGGATGGCTGTTCGTTGCGCCTGCTGTCGGCTGGCAGGCCTATGTCGAGGATGAAGCGCAACTGCTCGTTTTCGATGGCAATCTCTGGAAGGGTGTTTCATCGATCCCCGACAATCTGTCCCTCTCAATGCTGGGCGTGCAGGCGACGGCCGATGCGGTCAACCGGCTCGCGGTTTCGTCCGATGCCAGCCTGTTCAACAATGCCGGGGCGGGGCACCAGATCAAGGTAAACAAGCAGGCGGCCACCGATACGGCAAGCCTTTTATACCAGGCCAACTGGACCGGTTTTGCCGAAATGGGGCTGAATGGCAGCAACGATTTCAGTGTGAAGGTAAGCAGTGATGCAGGACAGTGGCGGGAGGCGATCAAGATCGATCACGCGACCGGCAATGTCGCCATCGGTTCGGTCTGGCCGCAGGCCCGGCTTCATGTCGATGGCCCAATTCGCCCCGCGTCCTATGTAGTTGCGGCGCTGCCTTCCGCTGGGAGCAATGGCGCAGGCGCGATCGCTTTCGTCACCGATGGTCCGTCCGGAGCGGAAATGCTCTATTCGGATGGCGTGAATTGGCGAAGCATTCGCAACGGTGCCGTCATTGCCTGAGGCATGATCCCCGAAAGTGAGAACGTGTTTCGGGATAGACATGCGTAAATCCACAAGACAGGCGCGGCGGGTTTGCCGCATGGCAGCCATGGCGTTGCTTCGAAGCCAAAAGATGTTTGTTAAGCGCCTGAAATGGCAATTGATATAGTCCTGTCGGGGGACTCGTGATAACGGTGGCGAGAAATTCGAATGCTTCGCAGCTACGACGTGCGGCAAGCCGCGAGGGGATTGACTAAGTTTTAGTCCAAAATAGTAGTATAAATAGCCTTATGGCGCTGGAATCGTTCAGGTATTTCTCTCCGTGGGAGAGCGGGATTACACGCGTATGAGTTTGAAATATCCATGGCAGAGACTGGCGCTTTTACCCCGCGCCAGCAAACAGATCATCCTGATGCTGAGCGATTGTGCTCTGCTGTTGCTGAGTGCCTATATCGCATTCGTCATACGCCTCGGCTTCGTTTTCGTACCGAACGAGGGACAAACGTTCCTCATTTTCATCGCGCCCGTTCTGGCAATTCCGGTTTTCATTCGCTTCGGACTTTACCGCGCCATTATCCGCTATCTGGCAGAACGTGCGATCTGGCCGATTTTTCAGGCCACGGCCATCGCCTCGCTGTTCTGGGTTGCACTGGTGTTCCTGATGGAACTCTACGGCAGCGCCGGCCTGCCGCGCTCGGTCCCGCTGCTCTATTGGCTATTGAGTACCGTTTTCATCTCAGCCAGCCGTTTCGGTGCGAAGTGGCTTTTGCGAAGTGCTGAATCGGACAAACGTTATACAAGTTCCGCATTGATCATTGGGGTGGGCGAACCTGCCCGCCAGCTCGCAACCGCGCTTCGCAGCCACAGCGACACATTGGTTGTCGGCTTTGTCGATCCTGATGGCCAGCTCAAGGGCATGGATATCGTGGGATTGCGTGTCTACGGTGTGGAAGACATTCCCGCCCTGATAGAAAACTACGGCATCAAGCAGGTGGTCGTTTCGGAACCGGCGCTGGAACAGAAACAGCGTCAGGATTTTGCGCGGCTTCTTGGGCGCCTTCCGGTCAATACACGTATTCTTCCGCCGATTGCCGATCTTACGGCAGGCAAATATCTGGTCAGCTCGCTTCGCAATGTGGAGATCGACGATCTGCTCGGTCGTTCTCCGGTGCCGCCGGATGCGGACCTGTTGCGGGAAGTGGTCGAAGGCCGACGCATTATGGTGACGGGGGCAGGCGGATCGATCGGCAGCCAGCTTTGCCGCACCATTTCGCAATGGAATCCCGCCTGTATCGTCCTGTTCGAATCGAGCGAATTCGCGCTGTACAATATAGACCGGCAGTTGAGGCAGATAGCCAGTTGCGAAGTCATCCCGATTTTAGGGACGGTCAGCAGCCGCGACTGTGTGGAGAAAGCAATTCGCGATCACAACGTCGATACGGTCTATCACTGCGCAGCCTACAAGCACGTGCCCCTTGTCGAAAAGAACCCATTGGTCGGTATCTACAACAATGTCTTCGGCACGCTGGAAGTGGCAGAGGCTGCTCTTAACACCGATGTCGAGCGCATGGTGCTCATCTCGTCCGACAAGGCGGTGCGGCCAACCAACGTGATGGGCGCCACCAAGCGCTGGGCAGAATTGGTCGTCTATTATTGCGGTACGCGCGCCGAGCAGTCGGGCAAGAAGAAGGCGTTCTATTCAGTCCGATTCGGCAATGTGCTGGGCTCGAACGGTTCGGTTGTTCCGCTTTTTCGTGAGCAGATTGCCGGTGGCGGTCCCATTACCCTGACCCATGACGACATGACCCGCTACTTCATGTCGATCAAGGAAGCTGCCGAGCTTATCGTGCAGTCTGGCGGCATCGCCGCATCCGGCGACACGGTGCTGCTGGAGATGGGCGAACCGGTCAGGATTCGCGATCTGGCAGAGAATATGATCCTGCTGGCAGGGCTGACCGTTCGCAATGAAGAGAATCCGCATGGCGATATTGCCATCGAGGTTACTGGAATCCGCGAGGGCGAGAAGATGTATGAAGAACTCTTCTACGATCCTTCGCTGGCGCAGCCGACGCGCCATCCCAAGATCATGCGCGCGCCGAAAGGCAACAAGGCAGCTGTTGATGTGCCCGCCAGCCTTGCCGCACTGCGCATTGCCATGGAAAGCGGCGACGTCGATGCGGTCCGCAAGGTTCTGTTCGACGTTATAGCTTCCTGAACCGTCCGCGGAAATCCAGCAGCAGAACCAGCGTCGCGACAACTGCCACGAGCAGGAAGGCGACCTGTGTGATTGTGTGGTCCAAAGCAAGCAACGCCAGGGCGCAGGCAATGAGAATCAGGTTCAGAAGTGCGACGTGGCTGACGACCTTGAGTACGCTCCAGCCCGAGCGCTTCGCTGTCTGATAGGCATGCTTGGAATGCGCTTTCAGGATATTCTCGCCCTGGCTCAGCCGCATCATAATGGTGGTCCCTGCATCGAGAATGTAGTAGAGTGGCAGGATCAGCGCGACGATGATGTGTGTTTCGCGCGCAAGCAGGATCAGCGCTGTGCCCGTTATAAGGCCAAGCGGCAGGCTTCCTGAATCCCCCAGAAAAATCGTTGCCGGAGGGCGGTTGAACAGGGCAAAACCCAGAATGCCGCCCGCCGCAATAGTTCCGAGGCCGCCGCTTTCCAATCCAGCGAGCCCAAGAGCGGCAAGAAGCCCGATACCCGCCAAAGGAATCCCGATGCCCGCTGCTGTCATCAGGTCGAGGCCATCCATGAAGTTGGTCACATTGATCGCTACGACGAGCGCAATGACTATGAGCGCTGCCTCAAGCCAGTGCGGCAAAAGTTCGGGCAATAGCCGGAAATCCGGTCCCAGACCGTAAACCACGATCCCGGCCGCAATGAACTGCGACCCCAGCCGGATAATTTCCGAAAGCTCATAGCGGTCATCCAGCCCTCCGACGATCCAGAGCAATAGCGAGGCTCCCGAAAGACAGAGCGCCAGATGCGCATTGACTTCCAGATCCGGCGCAAAAATCAGCATAGTCACGACGATTGCGGGAATGAGCGCCAACCCGCCGATCTGCCGGGCCACTGTCGTATGGTTGGAGCGCGAGCTCATGCGGGCCGCAAGAAAGTGCTCGGGCAAGAGCCGGTCCAGCAGGTAGAGCCCGATGCCGCACAAGGCAGCGCTGACAAGAAATGAAATCAACAGAAACAGCATGATGAATACCGAAAAACCATTTGTCCCTTGGAAGTAGCAGCTTTGAGGCTGGACGCAAATCGGCGGTTTTGTTTTGCGTAACCGGCCGTGGCGATAAGCGGTTGAAAACGTTCTTCGTGGGCACTGTAAGCTTAGGCGGGATTTCGTTATTAGGCGATTGCGCTTGGTTGTCGAAGCGGTTATAAGGCCGCCCAACCGATTGCTTCGGTTTGATTTGTTGGGGCGTAGCCAAGCGGTAAGGCAGCGGTTTTTGGTACCGCCATTCCCTGGTTCGAATCCAGGCGCCCCAGCCATAGTCTTGTGACTGAACCCATGGGCTTTTGGATGCCTGTTCTCCCTCGCTCAGGCTGTGCCTCGCTTTCGTCGCGTTCACCAAAAAAGGCCATGCGCCAGGATGGCCTCGCGCCGTCTGCCAAAAACCTCTCATGTCTTTAGGTCGTCATCCTGCCTTCACGAGCTAAGTTCAGGTTTCTTTGGTTCAAAGCCAAAATAACGGTCGCAACGATGCATATCGCTGCGAAGAAGGTATGAACGCAGCGGTAGTAGCGCGTGGGGAGGAGGCTCTCGACTTTGTGACGCTTTTTAGAGAGCGCCTTGTCAAAAGTGAAATGGAACCTCCCTGCTTCGGCTCGAAGGGATACGCGGTTCAAACCGAATTTTCGAGTTTGAGGAGGGGGATGAATTATATCCAAAAAGCTTGTTTGTTAGCCCTTTTTTTTTAGCCCCATTGAATATGTCTATCCGGAAGATCATCATTGACTCCGAGTGGCAGTTCTTTCATTTGAGAGCCTGCCTTTTCGTTGCCATATAAAATGGCTTGGATGCATCATGAGTAAACGATTTTCAGAGAGTTATATGGAGATTACACCTGTAATCGGGGCTCCCGTGCCTAAGGCTGGTATGGGGGTGGCAATTCGAGATATTACAGAAGCGATGCGTAAATACCGGCTCGCCCTGATATTTGGGTGGCAGGATGTAGCGCAGCGTTACCGTCGCTCCCGCGTTGGCGCTTTTTGGCTTACCATTAACATGGCGGTCTTCATCGGTGCATTGGGGTTGATATTCGGAACTCTTTTCCAATCGGAAATGAGGGAGTTCCTTCCCTATCTCTGTGCTGGGGTGATAATGTGGGGGTTCATCTCCACGACCTTATCTGAAGGATGTGCGGCCTTTAGTGGTTCAGACGGAATTATCTTACAGGTAAGGATGCCTCTTTTTATTCATGTAATGCGTGTAATTTGGCGAAATATAATCATTTTAGCGCATAATATTGTGATTTTTCCCGTAATAGCTCTGATACTGTCGCGCCAGATAAATCTTAATATTCTCTGGGCTGTGCCAGGCTTGGTAGTTGTAATATTGAACGCTGCGTGGATGGTTCTTGTTCTTGGAGTGATTTGCGCTCGATTCCGCGACATGACGCAGGTGATGACCAATATTTTACAGGTCTTGTTTTATGCGACACCAATTATGTGGATGGTTAAAATTTTGCCGGACCATGTTTCCAAAGCATTTATTGTTTGGAACCCATTCTATCACTTTATCGAACTGGTAAGGGCACCTTTACTTGGTGGTATGCCCACTTTTTGGAATTGGATGATCCCCATTTGCCTGTTGGTCGTGGGCTGGACATTTGCCATTGCATTCTATGGCAAATATCGTTGGCGTGTAGCGTATTGGTTGTAGAATGACAGAAATTAGATTGAATGACGTCAGCGTCGAGTTCCCGATTTATAATTCTTCGAGCCGGTCGCTTAAAAATCGTGTCCTTAGCGTTGCGACGGGCGGCAAGATTGAGCGCCGAACTGACGGATTAGTTATTGTACGTGGCTTAGAGAATATTTCCCTCACATTACATGATGGCGAGAGGGTCGGTCTCGTTGGCCATAATGGCTCCGGTAAAACCACGTTGCTGCGTGTCCTTTCCGGCATCTACACTCCGACTCAAGGGAGTGCGGTTGTGGATGGAGACTGTGTTTCTCTGATCAATATAAGCCTGGGCATCGATCCCGATGCAACGGGACGGGAAAATATCCGGTTGCGCTCGGCAATAATGGGTATGGATCCCAAAAAAATGGCGGATAAATTTGACGAAATAGCCGAGTTTTCGGGATTAGGCGATTTCTTGGATATGCCGTTCCGCACCTACTCGTCGGGCATGCAGCTGAGACTCGCTTTTGCAACATCCACTTCGGTTCGGCCCGAGATTCTCATTATGGATGAATGGCTTTCCACAGGTGACGAGAATTTTAAGGAGAGAGCGAACCAGCGTATGCAAGAGTTGGTTGATTCGACAAAAATTCTGGTTTTAGCCAGCCATTCAGCAGACCTTCTGCGAAAAAACTGTAACCGCATAATCTGGCTCGAGCATGGGCGCATAAAGATGGATGGTGAGCCCGCTGAGGTGTTGTCATCCTATTTCACTTGATAATGCGGAAATTTTTTCGACATAGCGGTTTTTTCGGTGAAGGGTATATGCCACGATGGTAAAATAATTAAATTCTAATAAACGCGACGGTATCATATGACAGAGTTCAAAGTAAACAGTCAGGAATATTGGGATCATCGCTTTGAGACAAACTGGGACGAACGATTAGGTCGTGAGCAATCGCGCTTTTTTTCTCATGTAGCGCTGGAATTTATTCCAATGTGGTTGAGTAGTGAAATACGCAACCGTAACTTTTCAATCTGCGACTGGGGGTGTGCGGAGGGTGATGGTACGGATGTACTGACTGAAGTGTTTGATCCCGAAAACATAACGGGCATTGACTTCTCTTCTCAGGCAATAGCTCGTGCGTCAGAGACTTACCCGCAACTGACCTTCTTGGCTGAGGACTGGGTAGGTAATAGCGAGCCTGACGATGGATACGATGTTGTCTTTACATCAAACACGTTAGAGCATTTTCATGAACCGCACGCGGTGATGCGCCGACTGTTCAATGTTGCACGTAAATGTGTAATCATATTAATTCCCTACCGGGAATTTGAGCGTCATGAAGAGCACCATTTCACGTTCACAAGTTCAAATCTATATTTTCGGCCTACACCAGATTTTACGCTGGTGCACTCTCAGGTGGTGAATACGGCGAATAGATCGCCAACTTATTGGTCGGGTATGCAGATTCTCCTGGTTTACGCCCGAGATAGCTTTCTTGGCGAACTCAACGTCACGTTAGGCGAATTGGAAATTGCTGACGAGCGGGCCGTTGAGAAAGATGAGAGAATTGCGCGATGTACGGCTCAGATAGACGATCTGGGCAAAACGGTATCCCAAAATGAAAAGCGTATTTTAGATATTTCAAATGAGTTTAACTCAAAGCAGGAGGGGTATGAAAAAGAAATTATGCGCCTTCAGACAGTGCTGGAAGCCGTAAATCTAAAAAATGAGGGTATCGTCCAGGATTTAAAAGATCTCGACGAGCGCTATAGGATCGCCGCGCAGCAAAATGATCGCCTTTCTCAAGAATTAGGAAATATTCATAATTCGAGAGGTTGGAAATTTGCCACTTTTTTACACAGGATGCGCCTCCGCCTTGGAGGGGGTGGAGAGTGATGCATTGGCTTGTGTCATCGTACTGCTAAATGGCTGAGTAGCCCGCAAATCGTTCGAACATGAAAAAAACGCGTTTTTATTGTGATAAAGCAATGTTTGATTCGAGCACGGTTTAGACAGACGGCTGAAAGTCGTAAGGGAAAATATCCGAAATGAAGCGTTCTTATCTCATCGCACGTAGTTTGTATCGGAGTATGCCGACACAACTCCAAAAGATCTTGAGAGGTCCTGCGTGGCGCGTCGCAACAAAGCTGCGTAAGCCAGTCCTATCCGAGATAGTGAATGACCGTTCCGTTTTGGCCAATACTCGTACGGATCTGACGTGGGCTCAATTTCAAAAACAGGTTCTTGCGCATAAAGATGACTACGCCGGAATGTTCATCCAGGGGGCTATAATTGACTGGAACGTAGATTTGTATCAGCGTCCGCAACATATGGCGGCGGCATTCGCGAAAAAAGATTATCTGGTAATATATCAAACCCACAATTGGGGGAAGGATGATGTCCAGGGGTTTAGACAGGTTCGCAAGAATGTCTGGCTTACAAATTATGATGTGGCCAAAGAGGTTTCTGGCGCGGTCGTGTCGGTTTATTCAACTGGATATATTGGTGAGGTTGTAAAGCGTTCTTATGGGAAGAACGTTCTCGTCTATGAGTATATCGATCATATCGATCCTAAGATTAGTGGTACTCAAGAAAACATTGATCGATTGATTGAGGTAAAGGATTTCGCCTTCTCAGGCGGAGCGGACTACATTATTGCGTCCTCCGCGCTTCTCTATGACGAAGCAGTAAAAGCAGTTGGTCATAATAAAGTAATTATGGCGCAGAATGGTGTGGATACTAAACACTATCGCGACAAAAAGCATGATGATTTTGAACTGCCCAAATCCTATAAAGAGTTTAGAAAGAAATACAAAAGCGTAGTTGGATACTTCGGTGCCTTGGCGCCATGGCTTTGGTATGAGGAAGTTAACAAGTTAATTGCATCGAGGCCTGATATAGGATTTATTTTCATTGGGCCAGATTACTACGGTGGCCGATCTCAAATAATTGAAGCGGAAAATGTCCTTTGTCCAGGCGCCATAGATTATAACATTCTTCCCGCATTTGCTCGAGAGTTTGATATTTGTTTCATTCCATTTGAACCGGGAGATATCGCGAAGACAACCTCACCGTTGAAGCTTTTCGAATATTTTGCGCTTGAGAAGCCAGTTGTGGTGACATCTTTTATGGATGAGTGTGTGATCCATCCCGAAGTGTTCGCTGGTGCTAATGCAGGGGAGCTCTCCCGGAAAATCGATGACGCACTTAAGGTGAGTAAGGATCCAGCTTTTAAGTCCCGTTTGGCTGCTTTGGCAGATCAGCACAATTGGGATCAACGAGCCGGAGCCTATGAAAAAGCATTTGAAGGATTGAAGCGCGTAAAATGAAGAAAATTCTCTGCGTTGTTGGTACTCGCCCCGAAGCGATCAAGATGGCCCCGGTTATTCTCGGCCTGAGAAAAGAAAAATGGGCGGATGTTCGCGTTCTGGCGACCGCCCAGCATAGGCAAATGCTTGATCAAGTTATGAGTTTCTTTGGGATTACTCCAGATATTGATCTGAATATCATGCGACCCAATCAGGCATTAACGACGCTTACCGCCCGACTGCTGCTCGAACTCGATAATGTTCTGTTGACAGAGAAGCCGGACGTTGTCCTTGTTCAAGGAGACACCACGACAGTCATGGCCGTTGCGATGGCATGCTTTTATCACCGTATTCCTATCGGACATGTTGAAGCCGGTTTACGGACATGGGATATTCAAAATCCTTTCCCGGAAGAAGCCAATCGTGTGATCGCGGGTAAACTTGCTACATGGCATTTTGCACCGACAGAGGGATCCAGGCAGAATCTTTTGAAGGATGGCGTTGCTGACGAAAGTATCGTTGTTACCGGTAATACTGTTATTGATGCTTTATTTATGACCGCCGAACGTGATCTTTCGATTGGAGTCCCTCTGGATCAGTCGAAGAGGATGGTCCTTGTGACCTCACATCGCAGGGAGAATTTCGGCGAGCCGTTCCGAAACATCTGCCGTGCGCTACGTAAATTGGCGGAAGACAATCCAGATGTGCAGTTTCTTTACCCAGTCCATCCTAACCCGAACGTTAAAGATGTTGCGCATGAGTTTTTGTCACCGCTAAAAAATTTCATTCTCTGTGATCCTCTTGATTATGCACCGTTTGTCGCTGCAATGAAGGAGGCATATCTAATTATCACAGATTCCGGTGGTGTTCAGGAAGAGGCTCCGGCGCTGGGTAAGCCGGTGGTGGTGTTGCGCGACGAGACAGAGCGCCCAGAAGCTGTCATGGACGGCGTGGTGAAGCTTGTAGGACCGAACTACGACCGGATCGTGCAGGAAGTTCAGCTGTTACTTGATGATGACAAGGCATATGCTGACATGGCGCGCGGCGTGTCCCCTTATGGAGATGGCAAGGCAACTGATCGTATCGTAGACATTCTCAGGAAACATTTTTCTTGAGAAGCTTAATATATCTATCTCCGCTACCATGGGACAGTTTTGCGCAGCGTCCGCACAAGTTTGTTACATGGTTTCTCAAGAGATATGGGGGTAAGGTTCTTTGGATAGAGCCTTATCCCACTCGATTGCCGTTGCTGGCTGATTTCAAGCGGGCCGCCGTCAAGGCACGTGCTGGCTCTGCCGCAGTGCCTGAAGGATTAACAGTCGTTTCGATCAAAAGCTTGCCTATTGAACCGCTTCCAGGATCTGGGATGGCGAATTCGTTTATCTGGCGAAAGGCGTTGATGCGAGCAATTGAATTTGCGACGGATGGTAATTGTACGCTCGTGGTTGGAAAGCCTTCGGTATTTGCAACGCAACTCATGAAGGCACTCCCACAGTGCAAATCTATATATGATGCAATGGACGATTTTCCTGCATTTTATCGTGGCTTCTCGCGAAGAGCGATGATGCGGCGTGAGGAGAGTATCGTTTCGCTTGCTGACGAGGTTTGGACATCGAGTACACTGCTTTACGAGAAGTGGAGCAGCAAGCACGATCGTGTCCGCTTGGTATTCAATGGGTTGGATGCTGGCGTTTTAATGCCACCTCCATTGGGGTCAACTTCTGTAGATCAAACGATATTTGGTTATGTAGGGACAGTTGGAAACTGGTTTGATTGGGAGATGATACTTGCCTTGGCGCATGCTGTTCCTAAAGATCTAATCCGCATCATCGGCCCTGTGTACAAACCTGCTCCGTGTCAGCTTCCAGCGAATATTCAAGTATTTCCGCCGTGCGAGCACGCCGAAGCAATGAACGCAATGGCGCAGTTCGACGTGGGCTTGATCCCGTTCTTAAGAAACGAATTAACTGATTCAGTTGATCCCATAAAATACTACGAGTACCGAGCTTATAAGATTCCGGTAATTTCCAGTGATTTTGGTGAAATGCACTATCGTGAAAATGAAGATGGTGTGTTCCTGCTCCGTGGCGGAATATCGATTGAAAACCTCGTCGAATCCACCCGTAAAGAGATGGGCCCCAAGCAACTCGATACGGATTTTATTCATTTAAATACTTGGAAAACGCGCTTCGATCAAACCGGTCTCTAAATGGTTCCCAATCTTGGACAACTCTCGCATTGACCGAGTGGCGTGTACCCCATTTGATTGGCCGGATCGACTAGAGTGCATCCCAAAAGCGCCAAGCAGTTTTCGTGATGTACACAAAAACAAATATTTAGAGCGATTCAGCCACTCCGTTTTTGCTACAGCTTAGAGCGCGTCCGCTTTACTCGGGGTCATATCCGCAGGATTTGAAATAGTTGGCGCATTCTTGTGGTTCGAACAGTGTGACGACCTGGCCGACGGTATTCCATAAGCCCTCGACGGTCCGTTCGGCTTTGGCGCGCAAGACGGCCTTGAGCTTGGCGAAGGCCTTCTCGATGGGGTTGAAGTCTGGACTGTATGGAGGAAGGTAGAGCAAGCGGCACCCCGCACCTTCTATTGCGAGACGCACGCCCTGCGCCTTATGTGACGGCAGGTTGTCCATGATGACGATGTCGCGGGTTACCAAGGTTGGAATGAGAACCTGTTCGACATAGGCCTGGAATGCGACGCCGTTCATCGCACCGTCGAGGACCATGGGCGCGGTCATGCCGGATAGTCTGAGTGCACCGGTAAATGTCGTTGTCTTCCAATGGCCGTGTGGGACCGGTGAACGGCATCGATCTCCGCAAGGGGCTCGTCCGCGAAGCCGGGGCATCTTCGTGCTCAGGCCGGTTTCATCAATGAAGACGAGGCGCGCTGGATCGAGATCGAGCTGGCCGTCGAACCAGTCCTGGCGACACTTCAGCAAGTCAGGACGGTCCTGCTCCAGTGCATGTGCGGTCTTTTTTTGAAAGTCCAGCCGCGCTTTCGCAGCCAGACGTCAAGCGCACTGCGGCCGATCGATACGGCTCTCTCCTCATGCAATCGCCGGACCATCTCGTTGAGCGTGATGTCCTTCGCCTCTTCGATCATGCCGAAGATGAAGTCCTCGTGAGGATCCAGGCGTGAGCCGCCGCGTCGGCCCTGCTTCGCCGGGGTCAACAGACCTGCCCGCGCACTCGCAATCCAGGCGATGGCTGTTGAAATCCCAATCCCAAATCGGGCTGCCGCTGAACGCGCCGACATGCCATCCCGTGACGCAGCCAGAACGCGGCTACGCAGATCATCACTGAAAGCCCGGGCCATATTGCCTCCAACCAAATCACCAGTCGGAGCAATGGAATCAGAATTCGGCGACTAAGGGAATCCTCAACGCGATTCCGCGTTCAATGGACGCGCTCTAGATCAATTTTATACCATAAGTGGCGTAAAATTTCGCTGCGCTTCGTAAAAATTGACGAACATGCCATGCACCTTTGCGTGATGCATGACCGCCTGCGTGAACAACTTTGATTGTTGGGACGTAGGCAGTCTTGGCAAGACGAATAGATCTAAGGGATAGATCGAAATCCTCGAAATACAGGAAATATTTGGGGTCAAAGCCTCCAGTTTGGTGCAAAACCTTGCTGCGGAAAAACATGAAGCAACCACTTACAATCGGCGGGTCCCAAAAAATGTCGTCTTGTGTTTCGTCGCGCAGTTCATAGCGGCTTAGTCGTTTATTAAATGCATCACGTATTATTGACGGCGTGAAACCTCGCAGTAAAAGATCAAAGACAGCCGGAAATTGCTTGCAAAGGTATTGGCGCCGACCATCGGGCCAGACGGCATGGGGAGAAATCAAGCCACATGTGGGATTGCTATTGAGAAAATTAACGGCAAGTTGAAGTGCATCCGGTCTCATCTGAATATCTGGATTGAGCACCAGATGGAATTCTCCCAATGCTTGTAGGGCCAAATTATGCGCACGACCAAAGCCGATATTACCGTGCCCCTGAATTAGTTTATAGTTCCAGCCGCTCAATGCTGTTTGGACTAGGTCAGAGATTGTGTCTTCAGGAGAGTTGTCCACAATCGTTATAGCGATTTGATCACGTTCAAAGCATGACAGAGCGCTTGTGAGACTGTCCAGAGTTGAGCGCAGCTCCACCGCATTTGGTTTGAAAGTTACAATCGAAATCGTCAAAAGAAGGCTTGGAGCAATTGCTGATTTATGCCAGGTGGGCTGAATTTTTGTCATTCGTTTTCAATATGAAGCGCTTAGCTGGAGTTCAGGTGATCAGAGGTGAGCACAAATTAATTCAACCAGTTGTAAGTACTGTGTTGTCCATTTAGAGCATTTTTGCGTAGGGCATGATACCTCTAATGTCACACGAGTGACTATGATAAGCATTCTGATTGTGGATCAGATACCATCTTAGGAAGGTTTCATGAAGGGAATTATTCTCGCCGGTGGAAGCGGAACACGCCTCTATCCCCTGACGATAGCCGTTTCGAAGCAACTTCTTCCGATCTATGATAAGCCTATGATCTATTACCCGCTGAGCGTGCTGATGCTGGCGGGGATCAGGGACGTTCTGGTTATCTCGACACCGCATGATCTGCCGCTTTTCCGCAAGCTGCTCGGAGATGGCAGTGAGTTCGGCATGAATTTCTCCTTCGCGGAACAACCGCAACCAAACGGTCTGGCGGAAGCCTTCATCATCGGTCGCCATTTTATCGGTAACGACCATGTGGCGATGATTCTCGGCGACAATATCTATTTCGGCGATGGCTTGTCCCAGTTGTGCGAAAGCGCTGCCCGTCTGGATAAGGGTGGTTCAGTATTCGCGTACCGGGTGGATGATCCCCAGCGCTATGGCGTGGTCGAGTTCGATAAGACGACCGGCAAAGCAATTTCCATCGAGGAAAAGCCCATCAAGCCTAAATCCTCCTGGGCGGTTACGGGGCTGTATTTTTACGACAATGATGCCGTCGATATTGCCGCTTCGCTCAAGCCCTCCGCGCGTGGCGAACTGGAGATTACAGCTATCAACAATATCTATCTTCAGCGTGGCGATCTGGCAGTCCACCAGTTGGGCCGGGGTTATGCCTGGCTCGATACCGGAACGCACGACAGCCTTCAGGATGCGTCGTCTTTCGTGCGTACTATCGAGAAACGGCAAGGCATCAAGATTGCCTGTCCTGAGGAAATTGGGTTCGAAAAAGGCTGGATTGACGGAGCTGCCGTTCTCGAACGGGCGGAAAAACTTGGCCAGACCGAATATGCTGCCTATCTGCGTCGGCGGGTCGAGGAAATCGGTAGCGAAAGATGATAGTTCGTCCCTTAAGTTTGGATGGTGTTTTTGAAATCAGCCCGCGTAAATTCGGCGATGATCGGGGCTTTTTCTCCGAGACCTACAATACGAAATCATTCGCCGAAGCGGGGATTAATCTGACTTTCGTTCAGGACAATCATTCTTATTCGGCCGCCAAGGGCGTCGTGCGTGGTCTTCATTATCAGTTGCCGCCATTTGCGCAGGATAAGCTGGTGCGTGTTACGCGCGGCGCAATTCTAGATGTTGTGGTCGATATCCGCAAAAGCTCGCCCACATTCGGGAAGTGGATTGCGCTGGAAGTCTCGGCTGAAAAATGGAACCAGATTCTGGTGCCCAAGGGCTTTGCACACGGCTTCATGACGCTCGTGGAGAATACCGAAGTTATCTACAAGGTGACGAATTATTATTCTCCCGAGCACGACCGCTCGATCCGGTATGATGATCCGGCCATTGGTATTGATTGGCCACTCGCATCTTCAGGCGTCCAGCTTTCCGACAAGGATCGGAAGGCCCCGCTTTTTGCTGACGCAGACGTTTTTGCTTGAGGAAATGATATGAATATTCTTGTTACGGGCGGAGCGGGCTTTATTGGCTCGGCGGTGTGCCGGCATCTGGCTTCTGATCCCAAGGTCAATGTCGTCAATCTCGACAAGCTGACCTATGCGGGCAATCTGGCGTCTCTGCGCCAGATCGAAAACCATCCGAATTACAGCTTTCTTCACGCCGATATTTGCGACGACGCAACCGTTCTGGAAGCTTTGCGTACCCACGAAATCGATGTGGTCATGCATCTGGCGGCCGAAAGCCATGTCGACCGTTCAATCGATGGTCCGGGGGCATTCATCGAGACGAATATCGTCGGAACCTTCCGCCTGCTCAATGCGGCGCTTGCTTACTGGCGGGAACTGTCGGAACCGCGCAAATCAGCCTTCCGCTTCCACCATATTTCGACCGATGAGGTGTTTGGGGATCTGCCTTTCGACAGCGGCATCTTCACGGAGGAAACCCCGTATCAGCCGTCCTCGCCCTATTCGGCTTCGAAGGCGGCTTCTGACCATTTGGTGCGCGCCTGGCATGAAACCTATGGTCTGCCGGTGGTGCTCACCAATTGCTCGAACAATTATGGACCATTCCATTTCCCGGAAAAGCTGATCCCGCTCGTCATTCTCAATGCGCTCGATGAAAAGCCGCTGCCGGTTTATGGGGCGGGGGCGAATGTGCGCGACTGGCTTTATGTCGAGGATCATGCGCGCGCTCTGGCACTCGTTGCGATGAAGGGAAAGTTGGGTGAAAGCTACAACATCGGTGGGCGTGCAGAACGCACCAACCTGAATGTAGTGGAAACGATTTGTGCCATTCTCGATAAGAAACGGCCCCGCGCAAACGGTAAGAGCTATGGAGACCTGATCACGTTCGTAACGGATCGACCGGGTCATGACCGTCGCTATGCTATTGACGCTTCGAAGATCGAGCGCGAATTGGGCTGGAAGCCGCAGGAGACCTTTGAAACCGGGCTTGAAAAGACCATCCAGTGGTATCTCGACAATGCTTGGTGGTGGGAGCCGATCCGCAGCGGTACTTATGCTGGCGAACGTCTGGGTAGCACGCCAGCAAAAGAGGCCAAGGCATGAAAATCCTCGTCACCGGGCGGGAAGGGCAGGTTGTCCGGAGCCTTCTTGAGAAGGCACCTCAGCGTCCCGATCTGGATGTGATCACGTTGGGTCGCCCGGAACTAGACCTGACAAAGCCGGAAACCGTGCATAGTGCCATAGAGGCGAGGAAGCCCGATCTCGTTGTCTCCGCCGCCGCCTACACGGCGGTGGACTTGGCCGAGGATGAGCAGGAACTTGCCTTTGCGGTGAATGCCACTGGCGCTGAAGCAGTTGCCGAAGCGGCGAAGACCTGTGGTGTTCCCGTCATCCATCTGTCTACGGATTATGTTTTTGCGGGCGACGCCGACGAACCCTATGTTGAAACGGATGCGACCGGACCCCGCAGCGTCTACGGACGCTCCAAGCTCGAAGGCGAGCGTCTGGTTGCACGAGCCAACCCACAACACATCATTTTGCGGACGGCTTGGGTCTATAGCCCGTTCGGCAGGAATTTCGTCAAGACGATGCTGAAGCTTGCAGAGACGCGTGATGCGCTCTCGGTCGTTTCTGACCAATGGGGCAATCCGACCAGTGCGCTCGATATCGCTGATGCAATTATCCGGGTGGCGGATCATCTGGCGGCGGCACCGGACTTTTCCGCTTATGGAGTCTATCATCTGGTGGGCACGGGCGACACGAACTGGAGCGGCTTTGCACGCGCCATATTCACTGAAAGCGCCAGACTTGGCGGGCCGACTGCGACTGTTGCGGATATTACGTCAGCCGGTTATCCGACCAAGGCGGCACGCCCTGCCAACTCGCGCCTGTCGACGGCCAAATTCCAACGGGTGTTCAATTGGTCCGCCCCGCATTGGCAGTCGTCGCTGCGGGACGTCGTGTCCCGGCTGGTATAGCTTTCAGCCAAAAAAGCAAAACAGCAATTATTAACGCAGTCTGCGTTAAGGATTTGAAATTGCCTGCCTATACGGATTATGACCCACAATAAGGTGCATAGGATTGCACCATTGTGGGGATCATGGTTTTCAGGTGCACGTTTTAAGATGGCAAAACTTTTAAGCTCGAAGTGCGCTTGCAGGCGTTGTCTCTTCGACACTGGAAAAATCTGGCGGGAAGCATGAGCGGTACATCCCTTAAATTTGGCACGAGCGGTCTTAGGGGATTGGCGGATGAACTAAATGGTTTGCCCGCTTATGCCTATTCGCTTGCTTTCATGAATACGTTGTCGGAAGCCGGGAAGCTCCGGAAGGGCGACAAGGTCTTTGTTGGTCGCGACCTTCGCCCCTCCAGTCCTGCCATTGCAGCACTTTGCATGGCGGCAATCGAGGATGCAGGATTTCAGCCCGTCGATTGCGGTGTTTTGCCGACGCCAGCATTGAGCCACTACGCGATCTCGCAGCATGCGCCCAGCATCATGGTCACGGGCAGCCATATTCCCGATGATCGCAACGGACTTAAATTCTATCGCGCCGACGGGGAAATCGATAAGAACGACGAAAGCGCCATCAGCGCTGCCTATGCCGCTCTGCCTGAAAATATCGCCTTCCGCCATCTGCACGAGGCGCCGCTTGGCAGCGATGCCATTGACAACTATGTGCAGCGTTATGTTGCCTTGGCGGGAGCTGAAAGCCTTCGGGGCTTGCGGGTAGGGGTCTATCAGCACTCTTCTGTGGCCCGTGACCTCATTGTCCGTATCCTGACCGAGCTTGGTGCCGAAACCGTACCTCTTGGACGGTCCGATGTGTTCGTGCCTGTCGACACGGAAGCCTTGCGCCCCGAGGATATCGAACTTCTCGGTCAGTGGGCCAAGGAAAGCCGCTTCGACGCCATTGTGTCCACGGATGGCGATGCCGATCGCCCGTTGATAGCGG
This sequence comes from Hyphomicrobiales bacterium, assembly GCA_900473915.1. Taxonomy (GTDB): domain Bacteria; phylum Pseudomonadota; class Alphaproteobacteria; order Rhizobiales; family Rhizobiaceae; genus Brucella. The sequence goes on from UCNG01000022.1 coordinate 138,771, forward strand.
ATGAGAACGGGCGTTTCGTCCGGGGCGATCTGGTAGGGGCGATCACCGCGAAATGGCTTGGCGTCGGAACAATCGTGACGCCGGTGACGTCCAATTCCGCTCTTGAAGAGCATTTCGACCGCGTTGTCAGAACCCGCGTGGGGTCGCCCTATGTCATTGAGGGCATGGAGCAGACCATCGCGGAGGGCATACGGGCGGTTGTCGGTTTTGAGGCCAATGGCGGTGTGCTGCTGGGCACGGATATGAGCCGTGGCGACCGCGTGCTGGTTGCCCTGCCGACACGCGATGCGCTGCTGCCAATTCTGGGATGTCTCGGTTCCATCAAGGAAACGGGCAAGCCGCTGTCTGAAATCGCGGCAAGCTTCCACTTCCGCGTTGCGCTGAGCGACAGGCTCCAGAACATTCCGCAGGAAAAGAGCCTCGCGTTTCTGTCCATGCTGAAGAGCGAGACAACACGCGACGCGCTGTTTCAAATGGATGATCCGATCGTCCGAACCGAGACGATTGACGGCGTGAAACTCTTCTTCCATTCAGGCAATGCAATTCATTATCGCGCTTCCGGCAACGCGCCGGAACTGCGGTGCTATGTGGAAGCTTCTGGCGAAAGCCAGGCAGAGACGCTTCTGGAAACGGGACTTGCCATCGCCCGCAACGCAACGAAGGACAACTGAGCAATGAGCTTTATTCCTGTCATCATCAGCGGCGGTTCCGGTTCCAGGTTGTGGCCGCTTTCGCGCGACGCGCACCCGAAACCATTCATCGAACTGCCCGATGGCAGCACCCTGATCGGCAAGACCTACAAGCGCGCGGCACAGCTTGACGGTGTGGACCATATCCTCACCGTCACCAATCGCGACTTCCTGTTCTTGACGCTCGATGCCTATGCGGATGCCAAGGCGCCCAAGGTCGACAACGCATTTCTGCTGGAGCCGCTTGGGCGCGATACGGCGCCTGCTGTCGCGGTTGCGGCCCTGCATGCGGCTGCGACTTTCGGGCCGGATGCCACATTGCTGGTCATGCCCGCCGATCATCTGATCGAGGATGAGGTGGCATTCGCCGAGGCCGTTTCCAAGGCTCGCCAGCTCGCGGAAACCGGGCGCATCGTCACTTTTGGCATCGTGCCCGATCATCCGGAAACCGGTTTCGGTTACATCGAGGCCGAAGGCACGGATGTGCTCCGTTTTGTCGAAAAACCTGATGCCGCGACAGCACAGGCCTATGTGGAAAGCGGCCGGTATTTCTGGAACTCCGGCATGTTCTGTTTCACCGCCGGAACCATGCTCGCAGCGATGCAGCATTTTGCGCCGGATATTTTCAATGCCGTGCAGGCTTCGCTTGAACATGCCCGGCGCGGCGTCAATGGCGAGACGAAGACCGTTGAAATCGCGAAGGACGAATTTGCGGCGGCGCCTGCGATTTCCATCGACTATGCGATCATGGAAAAGGCCAACAATATTGCCTGCATTCCGGTGTCCTGCGGCTGGTCCGATATCGGTTCCTGGGCGGCCATGGCCGACCTCATCACGCCCGACAGCGAAGGCAACCGCCTGCGCGGCGAAACGGTCATCGAAGACACGACCGACAGCTTTGTCCTGTCTGAAACCCGGCTCGTCAGCTTGGTCGGCGTTCATGATTTGCTTGTCGTGGATACGCCGGACGCATTGCTCGTCGCCCATCGCGACAAGGCGCAGGAAGTGCGCAAGGTCTTCAACAAGCTGCGGGCAAGCGGCCATGAGGCGGCCAAGCTTCACCGCACGGCCCATCGGCCATGGGGCACCTATACGGTTCTGGAAGAGGGCGACGGCTTCAAGATCAAGCGGATCGAGGTGAAGCCGGGACGTCGCTTGAGCCTTCAGGCGCATCATCACCGGTCCGAGCACTGGATCGTCGTGTCCGGCACCGCGAAGGTGACCAATGGCGACCGCGAGATCCTGCTCACGACCAACCAGTCGACTTATATTCCCTGCGGTTTCCGGCACCGGTTGGAAAATCCCGGCATCCTGCCGCTCGTGCTCATCGAGGTGCAAAGCGGTGAATATCTGGGCGAAGACGACATTGTGCGCTTCGATGACGTCTATGGGCGCACGTAAGGGCAGGAAACTGCCTGGCGCGGCATTTATTCGGGAACCATTCGCCGCCGCGGATGTTTGCCTTATATGCCCAGCAAGGAACAGGACCCGGCGACCGATGTGATCGGCATGCCGGTCATTGATTTTCAAAAACACGCTCTTTTTTTCGATGTCGACGGAACCCTGCTCGATATCGCCGCCAATCCTGACGGCGTTGTGGTTCCGCCCGACCTGCAGCACTCCCTGTCTGTCATATCCCGGCGGCTGTCCGGTGCGATGGCTTTGGTCACGGGCAGGGCGATCGCGTTCATCGAGGAACGCTTTCCCGATTATCACGGCCCGATAGCAGCGCTGCATGGCGCCGAGTTCCGGCACGCATCCGGGCTGGTCGAACTGATCGAGCCGAGCGAACATTTCCTGATCGCCAGGGATTTTCTGCGGCAGGCAGCGCTTCGCGTCAGCGGCCTTCTTGCCGAAGACAAGGGCAACGCCGTCGCCCTTCATTATCGCGCCGCGCCCGAAAAGGCTGATCTGGCGCATGACCTCATCGAAAAGGCGTCGAAACTCGTCGGGCCTGATTGGACCGTGCAGCCCGGCAAGATGGTTTTCGAGCTGCGCCCGGCGATAAGCGACAAGGGCACGGCCCTGCGTCGCTTCATGGGAGAGAAGCCGTTTGCAGGCAGGATTCCGGTCGCATTCGGCGACGATCTTACCGACCTGTCCATGCTGAAGGCGGCAACGGAATGGGGCGGCGCGACCGCCGTGGTTGGACGGACGATTGACCTTCCGCATGCCGCGCGGTTTGCAAACCCCGGCGAGCTTCGCCTGTGGCTTTCCAGCATTCGGGGTGACGGACAGGAAAAGCAATGAAAGGAGCTTGATGTATGGGAAGGCTGATCGTGGTCTCCAATCGTGTTCCCTTGCCCGATGAACAGGGCAAGGCGCCTGCTGGCGGGCTGGCCGTAGCGTTGCAGGCGGCGCTCAACGAACGCGGCGGCATATGGCTCGGTTGGTCCGGCAAGACGCTTCCCGCGCGCCAGCCGCAGGAGCTGACAATCCGCGACGAGGGGCCAATTCGCTACGCCCTGCTGGATCTCCATAAGAAGGATATTGATGAATATTATGCGGGCTTTGCCAACCGCATGCTCTGGCCGCTATGCCACTATCGCCTTGATCTCATCGATTACACGCGCAAGGACATGGCCGGATATTTCCGGGTCAACCGCCTGTTTGCGAAGCATCTCCTGCCGATGATCGAGCCGGACGACCTCATCTGGATTCACGATTACCATCTCATTCCCCTGGCCGCGGAACTGCGCAATCTGGGTGTCACCAATCGCATCGGTTTCTTCCTGCATATCCCGTGGCCGCCAGCGGATATCCTGTTCACGCTGCCCGTACACGAAACCATCATGCGCGGGCTGGCTTCCTACGATGTTATCGGCTTCCAGACCCGGAATGACGTCGATAATTTCATAGGCTGTCTGCGGCGCGAGAAAATCGGCAAGCCGCTGGATGATGATGGCTTGTTTGAGGCTTTCGGCCATCGGTTTCGCGCCGAGCGTTTCGGCATCGGTATCGAGACCGCTGCCTTCGCGGAAATAGCCGGCAAGACGCAACGCCATCCAACGGTAAAGCGCATGCGCGAAAGCATGCTGGATCGCGATCTTATCATCGGGGTCGACCGGCTGGATTATTCCAAGGGCATCACCAACCGCATGGAGGCTTTCGAGCATTTCCTGAAAGTCGACCCCGGCAATCGCGGCAAGGTCACCTTTTTGCAGGTCACGCCGAAATCACGTTCGGAAGTGCCGGAATATAAGGACATGCAGCGCGCTGTCGCCGAGCTGGCCGGGCGGGTGAACGGGGCCAACGCCACCGTTGACTGGACGCCGATACGCTACATCAACCGTTCGCTGAACCGGGATGTGCTGGCGGGACTTTACCGACTGGCTGCTGTGGCGCTGGTCACGCCACTGCGCGACGGCATGAACCTTGTCGCCAAGGAATATGTTGCCGCGCAGGATCCTGAAAATCCGGGCGTGCTGGTCCTGTCCCGTTTTGCAGGCGCCGCGCAGGAACTGGATGGCGCACTGCTGGTCAATCCCTATGATATAGAGGCGGTGGCCCATGCCATGGCCCGCGCGCTTGCCATGCCGCTGGGTGAGCGCAAGGAACGATTTGAAAGCATGATGGCCTTCCTGAGCGCGAATGACGTCAACCGTTGGTGTGACGACTTTTTGAGCCGTCTTTCATCAGCCTGACGGTCAGCTCATGGTTTGACAATGTGGCGTCCGCCGGCTTGTTCCGAAACATGAACGTACAGTCGAAGTTTGCCGCATCTGGCGTCAGCAGGTCCGTGTGCGATTCGCGGGCATCCTTGGGCGACATGCCGAAACGGTTTTTGAATGCCTTGGTAAATTGCGCGCCGTCATGAAAGCCGCAACGATAGGCGATTTCCTTGAACGATACGTGTCGGCCCCGCTCGTCAACCAGAATGCGATAAGCGCGATCCAGCCTCTTGTCGCGAATGATTCTGGCAACGCCGCCTTCCGCCTCGAAGGTCCGGTAAAGACTTGAGCGGGAGATACGGAGATTTTTGGTGATGAGGTGCGGCCCAAGCAGCGGGTCGGAAAGGTTGTCATCGATATAGGCGAGAATCCGCTTGCGTATGGGCAAGTTGGCCGGAAGGCTTTCGACTACTCCGCCTGTGGTGCCGTTTATGCTTGCACCGAGCAAGGTGAACATCGCATCCAGCGCCGATTGCGCATTGATCCTGTCCAGGTCCCGGCTCAATGACAGGAGATCGTGAAGATAGCTGAAAAGCAGACGCGTCATGGGAATCTCTGCCGACATGTGAAGGCCATGGAGATTTCGCCAGCCGACAATCTTTTCCAGCTCCTCGCGCGGAATCACGACCGTAATGCGCGAGCCCCAGGAACCATGGAGCTTGATCGTCTGGCTGAGGTCGATGAAAACGATATCCCCCGGCTTCGCATCGACATCGACACCGTTGAAATTGCCGCGCAGCTCACCACTGGCCATGAGTTGCAGGACATAGTGGTCCAGGCCCGCTTGAGCGATAAGCTCTGGCGCGTGCGCATGGCTATGGGATTTGAACGAGGTGGCTCCAATCTGGACGGAGCCGATGGAACGGGCAACGATTGATCCCGAGAATCGGCAATCGTCGCCTTCGGTTTCATACATAGGCTTGAGGATCGCGCACCAGAAATCATTGGGCAGCCGGTCCTCTATCATATCTGTCGAAATTAATGTCTCGTCGTTCATTGCAAACCATTCAGCCAAGAACACGACTATGTGGGAGATAATTATGAATTAGAAATAAATACTGTATCGCTTGAATAAGATATTCCTTATTATTGCTGCCAATAAGTGGCAATTAAATTGCTAACCGTTACCAATGGGATTGTCTATACAATTTTTATAATTATACCTTCTATATTTAATAATAAATGATCGCAGTCTAATATAGATAACAGCTTATTATAATATTGTTGTTTAATATTCATATTTTCAGGATAAAATAGCGGGATAATCAAAATATTATAATTTATTATATTGGAATATTGATGGTTATTCATCGCTAGGGCATTTTCAGCAAAATTGCCAGGCGACTTTGCGTAGAATAATGCGTAAAAACAAACAGTTATAGCATTTTCAGCAACGGTGCGAAGTGGTTTTTCGTTGGGAAATGTGCAAAAATAAAGAGATGAGCATTTCCTGCGATTTAATCTACACAGGAAATGCTCTAATATTGTTTGAAACTGTTGTGAGTTAGGCTGTTTTTTTACTGCTTGTCGGGCAATGCGAGCATTGCTGCCGCAGAACCGGAAGCGGTTCCGCGGGCCGATTTTAGCGGTCAGTAGGGGCTGTCTACCTTGCCCATTTCGACATAGATGGTCTTGATCTGGCTGTAATGGGCAAGCGCCGCAATGCCGTTTTCACGCCCGATGCCGGATTGCTTGTAGCCGCCGAAAGGCACTTCCACCGGTGTCAGATTATAGGCATTGATCCAGCATGTGCCCGCCTTGATCTGGCCGATGACGCGATGGCCGCGCGCGATATCGGCGGTGAACACGCCAGCGGCAAGTCCGAATTCGGTGTCGTTGGCACGTGCGATCACCTCGTCCTCATCGGAAAATTCGAGCACGCTCATGACCGGGCCGAAGATTTCCTCGCGGGCGATGGTCATTCCGTCCGTGACATCGGTAAAGATGGTAGGCTCGATGAAATAGCCCTTGTCGAAGCCTTGCAGCTTGGGCACGCCGCCGCCGCAGGCAAGCGTTGCGCCTTCTGCCTTGCCCTTTTCGATATAGGACAAAACCTTGTCGCGCTGGGCTGCATTGACAAGCGGGCCCATCTGGGTTGCCTCATCCAACGGGTCGCCAATGCGGATTTTGCGCGTGCGTTCGACCAGCCGTTCGACAAAGCGCTCGCGGACCTTCTTGTGAACGAAGACGCGCGTGCCGTTCGAGCAGACCTGACCGGTCGAATAGAAGTTGCCGAGCATCGCGCCGCCGATAGCGCTTTCAAGATCGGCATCGTCAAAGACGATAATAGGCGACTTGCCGCCAAGTTCCATGGTGACATGTTTCAGATGTTCGCCAGCCTGCGCCATGATGCGCTTGCCGGTCGGCACTGAGCCGGTCAGCGAAACCTTTGCCGTCAGGCGATGATTGACGAGTGCGGCCCCCACATCGCCAAAGCCTTGCACGACATTGAACAAGCCATCCGGCAACCCCGCTTCCTTGTAGGCTTCCGCCAGCGCGAGCGCTGAAAGCGGCGTGTTCTCAGAGGGCTTGAAGATGAAGGCATTGCCCATGGCAAGCGCCGGTGCCGATTTCCACGCGGCGATCTGGATCGGATAGTTCCATGCGCCAATGCCGACACAGATGCCGAGCGCTTCGCGGCGCGTATACGCGAACGAGCCGCCGAGTTCCACGAACTCGCCGTTGAAACCGGAAATGATGCCGCCGAAAAACTCCAGCGCGTCCGCCGCCGAAGCAGCATCGGCCACCAGCGTTTCCTGCAATGCCTTGCCGGTGTCTAGGGTTTCTAGCTTTGAAAGTTTCCTGTTCTTCTCGCGAAGAATATCTGCCGTGCGGCGCAGGATGCGCCCGCGTTCAACTGGCTTCAGCGCCGCCCATTCGCCTTGCGCTTTCAGCGCTGCCGCATAAGCCGCTTCGATCACGCTGGGCGTGGCGGAATAAAGCTTGGCAATCTCCTCGCCGGTGGCCGGATAGATGACAGGCAAAGGCTTTCCTGCCTTGTCTTCCACGAATGCGCCGCCGATGAAGTGCGAGGCTTTGGGTTGTGCTTTCATTGTTGTTTCCTTGTTTAAGGCAATAGGGCAGTAAGGCAATAAGGCAGTATGTTTTGACGCGCCGGGAACACGACCCGACATATTTCCCTACTGCCCTATTGCCTTGACCGCATCAGCGGTCCGCAACCTGCCACCTCGGATTGATCCACGGCTCCTGATTGGAGCGGGCGAGCGGCGTGCGGCCAAGAATGTGGTCGGAGGCTTTTTCGCCTACCATGATCGACGGGCCATTGAGATTCCCATTGGTAATGCGCGGGAAGATGGATGAATCCGCAACGCGCAAACCTTCGACGCCAATCACGCGGCATTCAGCATCGACCACGGCCATCGGATCGTCAACCGCCCCCATCTTGCAGGTGCCGCAGGGATGGAAAGCGCTTTCGACATGCTCGCGGATGAAATTATCGATTTCTTCGTCCGACTGCACCCTGTCGCCGGGCTGGATTTCTGCACCGCGATAGGCGTCGAATGCTTTCTGCCCGAAGATTTCTCGCGTCAGCCGCACACAATGGCGGAAATCCGCCCAGTCGTCTTCATGCGACATGTAGTTGAACTGGATGACGGGCTTTTCGCGCGGATTGGCCGAACGAAGCGTCACGCTGCCGCGAGACTTCGATCGCATCGGGCCGACATGGGCCTGAAAGCCATGCGATTGCGCCGCAGCCTTGCCGTCATAGCGGATGGCAACCGGCAGGAAGTGATATTGTATATCGGGATATTCCACGCCAGCTTTCGACCGCACAAAGGCGGCGGATTCGAAATGGTTCGTCGCACCGTCGCCCGTCTTGAAGAACAGCCATTCCGCGCCGATCTTCGCTTTCGAAAACAGGTTCAGCTTGGAATAGAGCGTAATCGGCTGCGTACATTCCTGCTGGATATAGACTTCCAGATGGTCCTGCAGGTTCTGGCCGACGCCGGGTCGATCTGCAACCACGTCGATGCCGTGTTGTTTCAGTTGCGCGGCCGGTCCGATGCCGGAAAGCATGAGAAGCTTCGGCGAATTGATCGATGAAGCGGCAATGATGACCTCGCGCCGCGCACGGATGGTCGAGAAGGTGCGGCCTGCCTCGATTTCCACGCCGACGGCGCGTTTTCCTTCCAGCACCACCTTGCGCGCCAAACCCTTGACCAGCTTGACGTTCGGGCGCTTAAGCGCAGGCTTCAGATAGGCATTGGCGGCAGACCAGCGACGACCGTTGTGGATCGTCTGCTCCATCGGGCCAAAGCCTTCCTGCTTCTCGCCATTATAATCTTCGGTGACTTCAAACCCCGCCTGCTGGCCAGCCTCCACAAAGGCATGAAACAGCGGATTATCGCGCTTGCCGCGCTGGATATAAAGCGGGCCGCTGGTGCCGCGCCAGCCTTCCTGTCCGCCCTGCGAATTTTCCATCCGCTTGAAATAGGGCAGCACATCGGCATAGGCCCAGCCGCGCGCGCCACTTTCCGACCAATGGTCGTAGTCGCGGGCATGGCCGCGCACATAGACCATGCCATTGATCGAGGACGATCCGCCAAGCACCTTGCCGCGTGGGGTGACAAGGCTGCGTCCGCCAATATGCGGTTCCGGCTCGGTCGAGAACCCCCAGTCATAGGTCTCCATATTCATGGGGAAGGAGAGGGCGGCAGGCATCTGGATCAATGGGCCAACGTCAGGAACGCCATATTCGATGACAATCACCGAATAACGGCCGTCTTCCGACAGGCGATAGGCCATGGCCGATCCGGCGGAGCCCGAGCCGATGATGACGAAATCTGCTTCCATGCTCATTTCTTCCCCGCAAGCTGAACCGCGATATAATCTTCCACCAGTGTCGTCGCCCGGGCGGCATCCGGCGCGTCCGCGCCAAGCGCGTGACGGATATAAAGGCCGTCGATCATCGCACCGGCACCCTCCGCGATCCGGTGCGCCTGTTCGCGGCTTGTGAGTTGCTCCAGCGCGAAAACGAGGTTGGAATGAAGGCGGCGCGCATAGATGCGCAACAGCCGCCTTGTGTCATCCGACTGCTGGGCGTGGACATAGAAGGTCAACCAGGCGGCAATCGTTTCCTGCGCAAATTGCGATGCGGAAAAGTTCACGGCGATGATAGCGGCGATGCGCTGGAGCGGCGTTTCAGCCTGTCCTATCGCCGCGTTGAGATCGCGGCCCAACTCGCGCAGCAGATGCCGCATCGTAGCGAGAATGAGCTTGTCCTTGCCGCCGAAATAATGATGCGCGAGCGCGGGCGACACGCCCGCCTCATGGGCGATCTGCGCAACGGTCACGTCCAGCGAACCGCGCTGGCCGATGGTGCGAATGGCGGCATCGATCAGTTCGCGCCGCCTTAGGGGCTCCATCCCGATCTTGGGCATAATCTTGGTCCGTTCTCAGGCTAATTCCGGCATAGTCTATCTTTGATTGACTCATCAATCAATAAAAACCCGTCATGCAAATCATGCGTTTACGCATCGCGGAAGCGGGGCGTGCGGTTGGGGGAGGCTTGCCGGAAGGGGTGCGCTTGCTTACATTCAAATGATGAGCAGAGCTTTCACCAAAGAACAGGACGATGCGCCGACCGATCTCGGCGAGCGCCCCGTCAGCCCGCATCGCAATCTCGTCACGCCAACCGGCTTGAAGATGATCGATGATGAAATTGCCCGGCTGCAACGCGAACTGGCCGATGCCAATGTCGCCGGCGAGCGCTCGGCGGTTGCGCGCATTTCGCGCGATCTGCGCTACTGGACGGCGCGGCGAGAAAATGCCGAGCTTTCCACTCCCGCTCCCGACAGTGATGTGGTGCGTTTCGGCATGACGGTGGAGCTGGAAAACCTGGATGACGGCAAGGTCCGCCGCTGGACCATCGTTGGCGAGGACGAGGCCGATCCGTCAAACGGCAAGATTTCCCACGTCGCGCCTGTTGCCATCCTGTTGTTCGGCAAGCCGGTCGGCGATGTCGTCAAGATCAACAATGTCGAATGGGAAATCGTGTCGCTGAAAGGGGGTTAACCCTCTATCGCAACCGTATGATCGCGGAAAAACGCTGCGGCGCCAGATTCATCGATTTCACCGGAAGCAATGCCCATCGTGAAACTGTAGAGCAGTCCGTCATCTGCGGTCAGTGCATAGCCGTTGATGAGCAGAAAGGTCACGGCTGTAACAATCGCGGTGCGCTTGTTTCCATCCACGAAAGCATGGTTGCGGCCTATTCCGAAGACATAGGCTGCTGCGATTTCCGCGTGATCCGGTTCACCATAGGCCAGCTTGTTCTGCGCGCGCGCCAAGGCAGACTCAAGGGCGTTCTCATCCCGAAGCCCCTGAGCTCCGCCATGGCGCTGCAACTGCTCGACATGGATGGCTTCAACAACGCGACGTGACAGAAACTGCCAGTTCATTCGGCGAGCTTCTGCAAGGCGACTTTGTACTTATCCATCACTTTTCGGGCCGCTTCCATCTGCTGCTCGAAACTGTCGTCCACCGGCTCCAGCATGAAGCCTTTTTCTGTCTCGATGAGCTGCAGTTTGGCTCCGGTCTGCAAATTCTTTCGTTCCAGCGCTTCCTTCGGGATGATCACGCCTTCGGAATTGCCGATCTTGCGCAAGGTGACATCCATGGCCTTTCTCCTATGTTATAACGCATGATATAACATAGTGCGCCTCCCTTGTCACTGCAAACTACAGCCAACCCTTTCGACGAAAATAATAGAGCGGCAGCAGGGCAGAGGCGACCATCAGAATAAGCGCCATCGGATAGCCCCAGGGGGAGTGCAATTCGGGCATGAAGGAAAAGTTCATGCCGTAGATGGAAGCGACCAGCGTCGGCGGCATGAAGCCGACTGCCGCGACCGAGAAAATCTTGATGATGGCGTTTTGCTCGACCGAGATCAGGCCGACAATCGTATCGAGCAGGAACGTGACCTTGTTGGACAGAAAATCCACATAGGCGGTCAGCGATTGCGTGTCGCGCTCCAGCGACTTGATCCAGCTGCGCGTTTCCTTCTTGCCGGAGGCCGGATTGTTGGTTGCAGACAGATAGACCAGCATGCGGCTGATGCCCGCCAGACTTTCCCGCATCCGCGACAGAAAGGTTCCCTGTCCGCCGATCTGGGTCAATATGTGCCGGAAGTCCTGCGTCGTCATCGGGCGGGCTTTCGGCTGGCGGCGATAGATGGAGTGCGAGGCCGCATCGATCTTGCCCGCCACACCTTCCAGAATATCGGCAAGCCGGTTGGTCGTGGCCTCAGTGATGCCGAGCATGATCGAAAGTCCTGAGCATTTGGCCGATATGAGCCCATTGCCCGGCCTGGTGGAGCGCATCACATAGGTCGTGAACGACTTCGGATTGGCATAGCGCACGGTTATCAGCCGCGTTCCATGCAGGATGAAGGTGACTGGCGCCAGCTCGCGATGGTCGAGATCGACCGCGTGCAGGATCGGGACAGTGAGATACTGCGCGCCGGTCTCCATATAAAAACGGCTCGATTCCTCGATCTCCGTCATGTCCTCGCGCGTCGGGATCGAAATTCCCGTCCACGCCTCGACAATGCTGTCCTCGTTCACGCCGGGGGCAAACAGGTCAATCCAGATCACGTTTTCGGGCAGCGGGGTGCCCGGTTCGACCTCCACCGCTGCAAGATGGTCCCCGGAAAGGCTGTAAAGCGTGATCATGCTGGCACCTGAAGTCTCAATGGGCTTTATCGCTCGAAGCGGCACTTTGCGCCAAAATTGTTAACGGAATGCGGCAGTCCGCGCCATCCCCCGCAGCGTGCTTCTTCTTCCTTGTTGACATGTGGGCTTCGCCCGCATAATTCATCAAGTCATCGGATGACTTTGGTGAGGGTATGAAGACAATATCCCGAAAGAGCCTGACGGATGCGGCCATGCAGTCGTTACGCACGGAGATTACATCGGGCCGCTGGTCGATAGGCGATCAGCTTCCCAACGAAGCTGCGCTTTCGGCCAAGCTGGGCGTCAGCCGCGGCACGGTGCGTGAGGCGGTGCGGGCGCTGGTGGCGCAGGGAATGCTTGAAACCCGGCAGGGGTCGGGCACCTATGTTCGTTCCACTGCCGATGCAGCGCGCAGCCTTGATCGCATCCGCCATTCCAGCCTTCGCGACCGGTTTGAAACGCGGGCGCTTCTGGAAACGGAAGCCGCGCGCCTTGCCGCACAGCGCGCAACGGCGGAAACGATCGCGCATCTGGAACAGATGCTGGCACAGCGGGGCAATCGCGAGCAACTCGGCCGGTCGGTTTTCGTTGCCCGTGACTTTGCCTTTCATGAGGCCATCGTCGCCGCTTCCGGCAACAGCGCATTGATTGAGGCTTACAACCTCTTTTCCGCCTCCATACGCGAATCCATAGAAGCCACGCTCGATGGCGAACTGCCCGAACCGAGCGACGAGGCGCATCGCCAGATCGTGGAAGCCATCGCCTCGGGCGATCCCGACAAGGCCGGAGCGACCGTTCGCCGTTTCATGGCGCCCCTGATTGAAGAACTTGAAAGGTTGCTGGCATCATGAGCCACACGAACACAGCCCTGTCGGACGCGACGGAAAACGAGGCGATGCAGCCAGACGCGCTGGTCGACGCGGAGGCGGACAGCGTTCCGCCGCCGCCTGTCCAGCAGCCACCTAGTCAGGCGATGCGCATTTTGCTGGGGTTGAGCCTGGTGCTCATCGCTGCCAATCTGCGGCCGGTATTCTCCAGCGTTTCCGTACTCTTGCCGGAAATCATCGATGCCACCGGCATGTCCTCCATCGCGGCTGGCGTGCTGACCACCTTGCCTGTGGTCTGCCTTGGCGTTTTCGCTCCCTTCGCGCCGCGTCTCGCCCAGCGCTTCGGGGCCGAGCGCGTGCTGCTGTTCGTGCTTCTCGTGCTGACCGTCGGCACGGCGCTGCGCGGGATGGGCAACTTCTATTCGCTTTATATCGGCGCGACGCTGGCTGGCGCGGCCATTGCGACCGGCAATGTGCTTCTGCCCGGCGTCGTGAAGCGCGATTTTCCGAAAACCGCCGCCATCATGACCGGCCTTTACACGATGGCGCTGTGCGGCGGCGCGGCTTCCGCTGCCGGTTTCACCATTCCGATCAAGGAGATGTTCGGCGGTTCGTGGAACCTCGCTTTGGCCTTCTGGGCCGTTCCGGCGGCGCTTGTTCTGCTTCTGTGGTTGCCGCAGGCCATGCGCGCAAAGCATAATGTGGCACATTCTGGCTTCCGCGTGATCGGTCTCTGGAAGGACAGGCTGGCCTGGCAGGTCACGCTGTTCATGGGGCTGCAATCCTCCACGGCCTATATCGTCTTTGGATGGCTGGCGCCGATCCTGCGCGAGCAGGGCCTGAGTGCCGCCGCCGCCGGCGGTCTTGTCTCCTTCTCGATCATGGTGCAGGTCGTCACGTGTCTCGGGGTGCCGTCCATTGCCACCCGCCAGAAGAACCAGAGCCTGCTCAATGTCGTCCTGTGTGCCTGCGCGGCCCTGCCGTTGATCGGCTTTCTCTACCTGCCGCAGTGGACCTATTGGGGGCTGGCAGTCGTTCAGGGCATCGGGCAGGGCGGTCTCATTGCCGCCGCCATGATGGTGATCGTCCTGCGCGCGCCGGATTCACACACGGCGGCGCATCTGTCCGGCATGGCGCAATGCGTCGGCTACACGCTCGCCGCAATCGGGCCGCTGATCGTCGGCATGATCCACAGTGCGACGGGCAGTTTTGCCGCCTGCGGCGCGTTCTTCGGCCTGCTCGGACTGGGGGCGGCGGTCGCCGGATGGGGCGCGGGACGGGCCCAGCATGTGGGCGTGCAGGTCATAAAAGAGTAAGACGAACATCAAAAAACCCCGGCAAAACCGGGGTTTTTTTATCGGCATACGAAAGGGATCAAGCCTTTTCGTAGAGTTCCTCGACATATTCCCAATTGATGAGGCTGTCGACAAAGGCTTCCAGATATTTCGGACGCAGGTTGCGGTAATCGACATAGTAGGAATGTTCCCACACATCGACGCCGAGGATCGGCGTTGCGCCATGAACCAGCGGGTTTTCGCCATTCGGGGTCTTGGAGATTTCAAGCTTGCCGTTCTTGACCGACAGCCAGGCCCAGCCCGAACCGAACTGGCCGACACCGGCAGCGATGAAATCTTCGCGGAACTTGTCGTAACCACCGAGATCCGACTCGATTGCCTTTTCCAGCTTGCCCGGCAGCTTCTTGCCGCCGCCGCCCTTCTTCATCCACTTCCAGAAATGGATGTGGTTGTAGTGCTGGCCGGCATTGTTGAAGAGGCCCTGATTCTTGCCGTAGCTTTCCTTGACGATCTCTTCCAGGCTCTTGCCTTCGAGGCCGGAGCCTTCGAGCAGCTTGTTGCCGTTGGTGACATAGGCCTGATGGTGCTTGTCGTGATGAAGTTCAAGCGTCTCGCGCGACATGAAAGGCGCAAGGGCGTCATAGTCATACGGCAGGGCGGGCAGTTCGAAAGCCATTGGAAACTCTCCTCTTTTCTTCAGCTTATATGGGCAGCTCTTGGCTGGCCGAGCAGATGCTGCCACAAAACTTGCGTGCGGAATCTACATAGGCCGCATCAGTGCGGGCGGCAATGGCGCGAATGAGCAATTCAGCTTCAAGACAATGAATTATTATTGAAATCACAGTAGGATGGCGTAATTCTGAATTTTGAGCGCATCCCGAAAAGTGTGAAACGGTTTTCGGATAAGATGCGCGTCAAAAACAAAGGATTAGAGCCCGGTCTGATCCAATCAGACCGAAACGCGCTCTAACTCTTCGCGATGCGCGGCAGCCCCCGCAGGAGGAAACGGTGTCCCACAGTTCTTATGTCTTCGACGCTTATGGCACATTGTTCGATGTCCATTCGGCGGTGCGGCGGCATGCGGACAAGGCCGGACCGGACGGGCGGGCATTTTCCGAGTTGTGGCGGGCAAAGCAGCTCGAATATTCCTGGGTTCTGAGCCTGATGGGAGCCTATAGCGACTTCTGGAAACTCACCGAGGATTCACTTGATTTTGCATTCGCCTGCTATCCTTCCGTTGATCCCGCGCTGCGCAATGATCTGCTTGACGCCTATTGGAAGCTCGATTGCTATCCGGAAGTGCCAGCCGCCCTCAAAAGCCTGAAGGAGAAGGGGGCGCGGCTTGCAATCCTCTCCAACGGGTCGCCGGCAATGCTGGAATCCGCTGTCCGTTCAGCCGCACTCGATGTTTTGCTGGACGACGTGATTTCGGTCGATGAAGTCAGGAAGTACAAGACCGCCCCGGCGGTCTACGAACTCATCACCCTGCATTGGCGGCTTTATCCGTCGGCGATCTCGTTCCAGTCCTCGAATCGCTGGGACGTGGCAGGCGCGGTCCGGTTCGGCATGCGTGGGGTCTGGATCAACCGCTCCAACCAGCCCGACGAATACAGGCAGTTTGCTCCCGCACTCATTCTCCCAAGCCTTCAACTGCTCGACTGAATGCTCACTAAAATTTGAACGTTCCCGGTTTATTGAAAGCCGGTCCGTGAACCCAAAATTGTGTCGCGGCTGCAACACGAGCCATGCTGGTGGGCCTTTGCCATGTTTAGGCCGCATTAAGAACGGGCGTACGCCACATTTTTCGGGCGTTTTCCGTGCAACCGAACACCGGAAATTGCCGTTTAGGGCCGTTTCGATGGTTCGCCGCCGATCCGCCACAATTGGCCGGGTCGCAATTCGTTAACCCTGAATGTGTATCTGTAACTCCTCCCGTCACTAAACTGGTTTTCATATGCAAACGACCCTTACCCGCCGTTCCTTCCTGACGGCAATGACAGCGACAGCGGCGGCCGGCCTGGCCGGTTGCGCTCAGTTGGGGCAGAATGTTCCAATCATTGATGTGGATCAGTCGGGCAACCCGATCAACCGCACCCCGCAGGCCAATGTGGACTCCTCCTATGGCGGCTGGGCGCAGATGTATGCCGCCGTCGATGATGGTGGCTTCCAGCTTCCGGCGATCCCGATCCAGAAGATGGACAAGCGCTATCTGCGTCAGGTTGTGCAGGACCCGACCGGCGAACTGCCGGGCACCATCGTCATCGATACGGCGAACCGCTTCTGCTATCTGGTCCTCGAAGGCGGTCAGGCAATGCGCTACGGCGTCGGCATTGGCCGTGAAGGATTTGCATGGTCTGGCCGTGCTGTGATCCAGTACAAGCGCCAGTGGCCGCGCTGGACCCCGCCGGACGAAATGATTGCCCGCCAGCCGGAACTTATGCCTTACAGCGCCAAGAACGGCGGCATGGCTCCGGGCCTCAAGAACCCGCTCGGCGCCCGCGCGCTCTATATTTTCCAGGACGGCAAGGACACGCTGTACCGCCTGCACGGCAATCCGGAATGGTGGTCAATCGGCAAGGCGGTCTCTTCGGGCTGCGTGCGTTTCCTGAACCAGGACATCATCGATCTCTATGATCGTGTTCCAGCCAAGGCGCCTATATTGGTGATGTAAATTCGCCACAGCGGGCCGCAGGCCAGTCCTGCGGTCCTCATGCGACAAAATGCTTCCTCCTGATTGTGACGGTTTTGTGACAATCGCAGGGGATGCGCAGTCTTTCTCTATTCTTTCCGTCCTCACCTGATCGGTCACCCTCTGCAAAGCGGGCCCGTCGGATGGCGTTCTTTATCTGTCTGACGACAATTGTCACCCTGTGGCTCGTGTTTTTTGCTGGCCCCAGCGGATTTTCTTCCTTTGACAATAAAGCTCTCCTGCTAACGGGAGTGTTTTATATTTCGCTCTTCTTCATCCTGTCGTCAGCATTCTCGTTCGTCTCCTGTTTTCTCCTGCTTATTGCGCCGACCGCGCTAATCAGCTTCGCCTCGCGCAAAAAGGAGCTTCTGACGGGCGAGCCGCTGATTTTTGGCGACATAACCCATCTCCACAACATATCCATCGCGCTGCGCTATGCGAAACCGTCCTGGGGTGGCCTGGCGGTTCTGGTCGTCTTTTTCATGCTTGTCGCCTACGTTGCGTTCAATGCGCGTGTCAGCCGGAAAAAACTGATGCGCGCGCCAATTGCTCTGCTGCTGGCGGTCTCTGCGGCTGCGGGCGGCATTGGGCTTTTTGGTCAATATGGAGCGCGGCTTGGTGTCCAGTATGTGTCGTGGGATTGGCCGACAAACGGGCGGCAAAATGGCCTGTTGCTCCATCTGGCCCAGACGAGTGTGCGCCCGGCGCCCGGCCATCTGACGGAGGCGCAGAAAGTGCAGTTTGCGGCCTATGAGGAACACGCAACGGCCCAGCTCGGAAAGGCGCCGCCGCTTTTCATCCAAGTTCTATGTGAGTCATGCTGGTATAACGGCGTGCTCTTTCGCGACAATTTCGAGCCGCTCGTCAATTTGGACGCGGTAGAAATGCGCGGCATCTCACCGATTTTTGGCGGCGGTACTGTGAATGCCAGTTTCGAGATGCTGACCGGCTTACCGACGCACAATCCGGCGGTGGCTGGTATTCTTTATCAGGAATATCGCGACTTCTTCGCGGAACGCACATCGAGCCTGCCGTCGCATCTCGCCCGGAACGGCGTCGAAACGCTGTCTGCTCATAATTTCCAACGCCAATTCTGGTTTCGCAACGTGGTGGAGCCTAAACTGGGTTTCGCGGCTTTTTATGGCATCGAGGACATGAGCCTGCCTGAAAAACCGGAAGATTATTTTCCGCGCGACAATATCCTGTTTGATTTCACGCTTGGCAAGCTGGACGGGTCCAGCCGACCGCAATTTGTCCAGCTTGCCACGGTCCACAATCATGGCCCCTATGTGAGCGAAGGCGAGGACGGCGGCAGAGCGCATTACATGGGCAAGATTGACGCCACCGTTGAAGACATCGCCGGTTTCGTGGCTACAGTCAGAAAACGTTACCCGCGGGCGGTGGTGCTGGTTTATGGCGACCATAAGCCGGCCTTGGAGGCGCTGGGCGATTTCCGCGGCAGCGACAAACACAGCATCGGCGACGTACCAGTGCTCCTGTTTGATCCAGACAAAGAGCGCGCGCAGACAGTCCGCCAGACTCTGAACGACAAGCCGTTCTATTGCTACGCACCGAGCATAGCAGATCTCTATTACGGAATGAAGCTGCCCGTCAGCCGCTTTACCGACGACGTCTGCCGTACCTATTCCGCCGACAGATATGACGATCTTAGCCAGTCGGTGCCGGGTTGGATCTATTCGGCCGCGCTTTTCGATAGTGGCGTAAGGCAGTAGGGTCTCGTGGGCCTGTCTTCTTCGGTTCCCCGTTTGGCTCTATTTTTACATGCATTCATACGTAGCTAGATGTTTCCATCTAGCTACGTATTCTCGAACGCAAATAAACACCCAGTTTTGCGGTGATGCCCTACCGCTTGAAACTGCCCAGAATCCCGCGCACGAGTGCGCGCCCCAGCGAATTGCCGACCGAGCGGACAACGGATTTCATGGCTGCTTCCGCCACCGTCTGGCGGCCGGAGCGGCGGCCGGTGCCGAGCACCGTACCGGCGATCTCGCCAAAGATGCCGCCGCCGCCTTCTTCCTCTTCCTTGCCCTTTTGCTGGGCTGCCGCCGCATTCTGCGCCTTGCGGGCCAGCATTTCGAAAGCGGAATCGCGGTCCACAGCCTGATCGTACTGCCCGGCAACCGGGCTTGCGGCGATGATCTTCGCGCGTTCCTCCGGCGTCAGCGGTCCGATGCGTGACGAGGGCGGGCGAATGAGGGTGCGCTGCACGATGGAAGGCACGCCCTTGGCCTGAAGCGTGGAAACCAGCGCTTCGCCGGTGGCAAGATTGGTGATAGCCTGAAACGTGTTGAAATCCGGGTTCGGGCGGAACGTGTCGGCTGCGGTCTTCACGGCATTGGTCTCACGCGGCGTATAGGCGCGAAGCGCATGCTGCACACGGTTGCCGAGCTGCGCCAGAACCGTTTCCGGCACATCGAGCGGGTTCTGCGTCACGAAATAAACGCCGACGCCCTTGGAGCGGATCAGGCGCACGACCTGCTCAACGCGGTCGATCAGCGCCTTCGGCGCCTCATCGAAGAGAAGATGGGCCTCGTCGAAGAAGAAGACGAGCTTCGGCTTATCGGGGTCGCCCACTTCCGGCAGTTCCTCGAACAGTTCCGACATCAGCCACAGCAGGAAAGTCGAATAGAGGCGAGGGCTCATCATCAGCTTGTCGGCGGCAAGCACGCTCACTACACCGCGCCCGTCGGTGGTGGTGCGCATCAGATCGGAAATCCTCAGCGCGGGTTCTCCGAAGAATTTCGAACCGCCTTGCTGGTCGAGAACCAGAAGCGAGCGCTGGATCGCGCCGACCGAGGTCTTGTTGACGTTGCCGTACTTTGCCGAAAGCTCCGCCGAACGGTCCGCCATTTCAGCGAGAATGGCCTGCAGGTCCTTGAGATCCAGAAGCAGCAAGCCTTCTTCGTCCGCCAGGCGGAAGGCGATGTTCAGCACGCCTTCCTGCGCGTCGGTCAGGTTCATGAGGCGAGACAACAGCAGCGGCCCCATTTCGGAAATGGTGGCGCGGACGGGATGGCCCTGTTCGCCGAAAATATCCCAGAAGATCACCGGCGCGGCGCGCATGTCATAGGGGTCGAGCTTCACTTCCGATGCGCGCTTGAGCAGCCCGTCATTTTGAACGCCGATAGCGCCGATACCGGACAGGTCGCCCTTGATGTCAGCGCAGAACACCGGAACGCCAGCCGCCGAAAAGCTTTCGGCCAGAACCTGCAAGGTCACCGTCTTGCCGGTGCCGGTCGCGCCGGTGACGAGGCCGTGCCGGTTGCCGTATTTCAGCGCTAGATATTCCGGCTGCTGGTAGGAGTCGTCTGGCTTGCGGCTCGCGCCAAGAAAAATAGCGTCTTCGGCAGTCATCAGGCGGCTTGCTCCCTCTGTTCAACTCACTCAACGTATAAACGCCGCTCGTCGTCACGACAAGGAAAAGCCGTGGCTTGCCTCCAAACAGGGTATGGCGGAATTCACCGCGCCGGATAGCCGTTTTCGTGAGCCGGAATGGCTTTCAGATAGGCGGCAATGGCGTTGCGGTCCGCCTCGGCAAGATGGGCCATGTTCGCAACCACATCGGTCATCGATCCGCCGAGCGAATCGAAATCCGGGGTAAAGCCACTCTGCAATGCATAGGCGATGTCTTTCGCGCTCCAGTCGCCAATGCCAGCTTCGTCCGGGGTGATATTCGGCGCAACGCCCTTTTTGCCGTCGCTGCCGGTCTCAGGCGACACGGCACCGGCAAGCCACTTGCCGGTCTCCACTCCGCCAATCGCATTGCGCGGCGTGTGGCATTCGCCGCAATGGCCAAGCGCTTCCGTCAGATATTGGCCGCGCTTCACCTGATCGGAGGCGTTCGCGATTTCCACCGCTGGCTGATCGGTCAGATAAAGCTGTTTCCACAGGCCAAGCCCGCGCCGGATATTGAAAGGGAAGGACAGCTTGTGCGGTGCCGCGACATTGTCGGATGGCGGCAGCGTTTTCATGAAGGCGAAAAGATCGGCCACGTCCTGCGGCTGCATTCTGGCATAGGATGTGTAGGGGAAGGACGGATAAAGATGTTCGCCGCGCTTGCCGACGCCTTTCAGCATGGCATTGGCGAAATCATGGATCGTCCAGGTGCCAATCCCTTGCTCGGATGGGGAGATATTGGGCGCGATGAATGTCCCGAAATCTGAAGCCAGTTCATGCCCGCCCGCCAGAACCTTGCGCGCATCGCCCGTCGCACCCGGTGCCGCATGGCAGGAAGCACAGCCGCCCGCCCAGAAAACCTGCTCGCCCTTGGCGGGGTCGCCCGGCTTCATCGCGTCCAGCACCGTCTGGTCAACCTTCTGAGGCGCCGTCAAAATCCAGAAAGCCGCCGCTCCAGCTACGGCCACGATGCCTGCGGCATATGCCAGTTTTCGGATCATCCCACCCGTTCCCGTATGCGGTTCCGGTATTAGAGCGCCGTGCGTCCTTACGGACGCACAAAGGTAGCTCTAACCTATTGAATCTAAGAGCCTGTTCCAAAAGTCGCCATGCCGGTCTGCAAATGGCAATTTTCTGCGTTTCGGTGCTCATGGAGCTTTCTCAGACGCATAGTCTTATCCGAAAAGTCTGCAACTTTTCGGGACTATACTTGGAAGCACACTGCGCTCCGGTACTCGAAAATCGCCATTTTTGCCTCGGCCTGCCGCTTTTTGATTCAGGCTCTAAGCATCGTGCTTTCCGAAAATCGTTTCCGATTTCCGCGCCGATGCTCTAGCGGACCGCTTTGCACATCTGCTCAAAATGAATTGGCACACCGAATGTTTCCGTCCAGTGTGCCTGGTGTCAACCGTGAAGATCAGTCTTTCTTGACGCGATAGGCCTGATGGCACGAACCGCAATTGGCGGCGACCTGCTGGAAGGCTGGCTTCAGCGCATCCAGATCCTGCGGCTTGGCGGCGAGAGCAGCAGCGGCATCGGCCCGGAATTTTTCGACATGCTTGACGAAATCGTCCTTGTTTTCCCAGATTTTCGGCGAAGCTTCGGTATCGCCCTTATCCGAACCGGCGGGGAACAGCGCATCCACATCCAGCTTTTTGGCATCGGCATCGATCTTTTCCAGCGCCGCAAGCGCCGTGGCCGCATCGAAAGGCTTTTCGCCCTTGATCATGGGAGCAATCGTCCCGACCGAACGCCCCAGATCCTTCATGATCGCCTCGCGATCAGCGATGACGTCGGCTTGCGCCACGCCGGTAACCAATAGCGCCGCAGAGCTGACAGTCAGAAAAAACAAACGCATGCGATCCTCCGCATTTAAAAAATTGAACAGATTTCGTCCCTTGGTTCAAATATCCGATACAATCCCGGACATTGCAATCATGGCACCAGCCAAATCCCCAAGGCAGCAAGTATCATTTTGAATCTGTAGCGGTTATTACATGCGGTTCACGTTATCGTGATAAACATGACTTAATTTCTATTGTTTTATACTCCGGATGAGACAACTGCTCGTGAATCAATGTCTGATCACCGGGGCCAAACAAAAACGGCCCCGGAATCCGGGGCCGTTTCTGAAGGGCATGCAAGGCTTGATCAGACGAACTGGCCGAGGCCCGGAATTGCGCCGATGACGGCATCAACCGGTTCGTCACCGGCCTTTTCCTTGGCGAAACGGATGGTTTCCTTGGCAACGCCGGAAATTTCACCCATGCCGAGGCCCGCACCCATAAGCTGCGAGCCGAGGCCCATCACGCCGCCCATCAGGCCGGACAGGAAGCCGCCACCCTTGACCTGCGAAATCGCTTCCTCAGCGCCCGGAAACGCTGCCAGAAGCTTCTGGACTTCCGTTGCCGGACCTTCCTTTTGCAGGAAGGCGAGGATCATGCCGACTGCCTTTTCTGCCGTTCCCGCATCGATGCCAACTTTGGAGGTGATGCGTGCGATCAGTTCTTCCATGGAAACTCTCCCAAAAATCTTACGTTTACGTAATATGCATTCTCGCCTTCGCTTTGCAAGCGGCTGTATGCCAAAATATTAGGTGTACGGTCCCGAAATGAGATGGGGCGGGATAATTACGCCGTTTGAATTTCCTGCAGTTCCAGCTCTTCGATCATGACCTGCCGCATGACGAATTTCTGGATCTTGCCGGTCACGGTCATCGGAAACTGATCCACGAAGCGGATATGAGCCGGAATCTTGTAATGTGCGATCCGCTGCTGGCAATATTCGGTGAGCTCTTCCTCAGAAAGCCGGGCGTCCTTGTGCAGCTTGACCCAGGCGCAGATGATTTCGCCGAACTTCCGGTCCGGAATGCCAAATATCTGCACATCGCTGATCGCGGGATGGGTAAAGAGGAATTCCTCGATCTCGCGCGGATAGATGTTCTCGCCGCCGCGAATGATAAGGTCCTTGATGCGCCCGACGATGTTGCAATAGCCTTCCTCGTCAATGGTCGCGAGGTCTCCCGTGTGCATCCAGCCCGCATCGTCAATGGCTCCGGCTGAACTTTCCGCGTCGTTCCAATAGCCGCGCATGACGCTGTAGCCGCGCGTCAGCAATTCGCCCTTTTCGCCGCGCGGCACCACCTTTCCGTCCGCATCGACGATCTTCACCTCCAGATGCGGGTGAATGCGCCCGACCGTGGAGACCCGCCGCTCCAGCGGATCGGTCGTCGAACTCTGGAAACTGACCGGGCTTGTCTCGGTCATGCCATAGGCGATGGTGATTTCGCTCTGGTGCATCTCGCTCACCACGCGCCGCATCACTTCGATGGGGCAGGGCGATCCCGCCATGATGCCGGTGCGCAGGCTTGAGAGGTCGAAGCGGCTGAAGTCCGGGTGATCCAGCATCGCGATGAACATTGTCGGCACGCCATGCAGGCCCGTGCATTGCTCCTCCTCGACGGTCTGGAGTGTCAGCAGCGGGTCGAAACTGTCGTTGGGGATCACCATGCAGGAGCCATGGGTGACGCAGGCAAGATTGCCCAGCACCATGCCAAAGCAATGGTAGAACGGCACCGGAATGCAGAGCCGGTCCTGTTCGGAAAGCTGCATCGCCTCGCCGACGAAAAAGCCGTTATTGAGGATATTGTGATGCGAGAGCGTCGCGCCCTTCGGGCTGCCGGTCGTGCCGCTGGTGAACTGGATATTGATCGGGTCGTCAAATTGCAGTTCTTCGGCAAGCTGCGCCAGTTCTTGTCTGGTGACGTCATCGCCGGATTGGGCGACTTCGTCGAAATTCAGCATGCCCGCCGTCTGCTCCGCACCAAGCCGGATCACGCATCGCAGTGAGGGAAGCCGCCCGGACATCAGATGACCGGGCCGGGCTTCATCGAGTTCGGGCGCGATGCTGCGCAGAATATCGATATAGTTGCTGGTCTTTAGCGACGGTGCGAGGATGAGTGCGGCGCATTCGACTTTGCCGAGCACATATTCCAGTTCATGCGCCCGATAGGCCGGGTTGATGTTCACGAGGATCAGACCCGCCTTGGCGCTCGCAAACTGGGTGAGTATCCATTCGAGATTGTTGGGCGACCAGATGCCGAGACGCTCGCCGGGGCGCAAGCCTATCGCGAGAAAGCCTTCGGCAAGTTCGTCGGTGCGTTGCCTGAGTTCGGAATAGGTCAGCCGGATATTCTGGTGCCGGACGATGACGGCTGGACGGTCGGGATATTGTTCCGCGATCTGGTCCAGATGCCGGCCGATCGTGTTGCCGATGAGGAGCTTGTCGCTCGCGCCATGGACATAACTGGGAACAGAGCTTGCCTGCTGCATTTTCGATCCTCCCAAACCGAAGATGACGCCGAAGGCGACGCATCAAGTAATGAGAGGATGCCATCCGCAGGGCTTCATGAAAACCGCAGATTTTTGGTCGGGGTCAGCGTCTCGTGCAGCGGACGAGCGTTGCAGCACCGGCATTGGTGTATTTGCTCTGCATCGTATAGAGCCAGCCCTTGCATTCCGACAGGGTGGTGAAGCAGCGAACCCGGTCGATCGGGATCAATCCGTCGCCGCCGGTGAGGAAGGGCGAATCGTCCACGCCGCTGAACTGGCCGACGATGATCCCGCTGCCTCTTTTCGGCACATTGCAGCGCTGGCCCGCATATTCGCTCACATCCTTGCGCACCTGCGCTTCAGCCGAAATCGGCAGCGCGACAAGGCCGGAAACCGCAAGCGATGCGGACGTGAGGCAAAGAGCAATCAGCTTACGCAGCATCGAATTCTCCCTGAAAAGACCAGCTATGAAACAACTTCTAAGTAGAATAGTACTTTTTCTTCCAATGAGAAGCATCGCACCCTTAAAATAGGGGTGCGATGCCTTGTCTGGAATCAGAGCGTGTCGCCCACCTTGCCAGTCACCTTGAGCGCAAAGGCATGGGTGTAGGCGACTTCCTCCAGCCGCGAGAAGCGGCCCGAGGCTCCGGCATGGCCCGCATCCATATTGATGCGGAACAGGACCGGATGGTCGTCGGTCTTCAGTTCACGCAGCCGGGCAACCCATTTGGCGGGCTCCCAATAGGTGACGCGCGGATCGGTAAGCCCCGCCACGGCCAGAATGGCGGGATAGGCCTGACGGCTGACATTGTCATAGGGCGAATAGCCCGCAATCGTCCGGTAATCGGCTTCCGAAGTGATGGGGTTGCCCCATTCCGGCCATTCCGGCGGGGTCAGCGGCAGCGTGTCGTCCAGCATCGTGTTCAGCACGTCGACAAACGGCACTTCGGCAATGATGCCGCCGAAGGCGTCGGGCGCCATGTTCGCAATCGCGCCCATCAGCATGCCGCCTGCCGAACCGCCATGGGCGACGATGCGGTCATGGCTGGTGAAGCCTTCTGCAACGAGGTGCCTCGCGGCGGCGATGAAATCGGTGAAGGTATTCACCTTCCTGTCGCGCTTGCCGTTTTCGTACCAGGCAAAACCCTTGTCCTTGCCGCCGCGGATATGGGCGATGGCATAGACGAAGCCGCGATCCACAAGCGACAGCCGCGAGGTGCTGAAGCTCGCCGGAATTGTGATGCCATAGGAACCGTAGCCATAGAGCAGGCATGGCGCAGAGCCGTCGAGCCTGGTGTCCTTGTGATAGAGCAGGGAGACCGGCACCAGTTCGCCATCCGATGCCTTGGCGAAGACGCGGCGGGTAACGTAATCCTGCGCATTGTGGCCGGACGGAACTTCCTGCGTTTTCAGGAGCTTTCGCTCCCGCGTGCGCATATTGTAGTCGAAAAGCTGTTCCGGCGTCGTCATGGACGAATAGGAGAAACGGATTACATCCGTATCATATTCGGCGCTGCCGTGAAGACCGAGCGAATAGGCTTCCTCGTCAAAGGCAATGGCGTGTTCCTCGCCGGTTTCGCGGTCGCGGATCACGATGCGCGGCAGGCCGTTATCCCGTTCCATCCAGACAAGATGATGCTTGTAGGCCGAGTGCGACAGGATCAGCCGTCCCGGCTTTTCCGCCACGACCTCCACCCAGTTTTCCGGTTGCGGCGCGCTGGCGGGTGCCTGGCAGATCTTGAAATCCTTGGCGCCATCGGCATTGGTCAGGATGTAGAAGACGTCGCCGCCGGGCGCGATGTCATATTCCGTGCCGGTCTTGCGCTTCATGACGAGCTGCGGCTTTGCCGCCGGGTCGCTGGCGGGAAGCAGCCAGCATTCCGATGTTTCATGGTCATGAATGTCGATGAAGATATAGTCGTCGAGTGCCGAGCCGCCGACGCCGAGGAAAAAGCCCGGATCTTTTTCTTCATAGATCAGCCGGTCGTCTGACTGGTCTGTGCCGATCTTGTGATAGAAGACCTTGGATGGCCGGTGGTTTTCATCAAGGCGCGTATAGAAGAAGCCTTCGCTTCGCGCATCCCAGGCGCCGCCGCCATTGGTATCGGTGACGATATCCTCAAGGTCCTTCATCGAAGTGAGGTCGCGGACTTTCAGCTTGTAGAATTCCGACCCCTTGTCGTCATAGCCCCAGATCAAAAGTTTGTGATCAGGCGCATGGTCGGCGGAGGCGAGGCGAAAATATGCCTTGTCCTTGCCTTCGACGTCGCCGTCGAGAAGAATGGTTTCCGCGCCGCCATCGCGGGGCGTGCGGATGAAATAGGGCTGCTCGCCGCCGGTGCGATAGGACACGCCATAGGCGTAGGGGCCATCCCTTGAGGGAACGGACGAATCATCTTCCTTGATCCGCCCGCGCATTTCTGCAAACAGGCTTTTTTGCAGCGCTTCCGTGTCTTTCATGAGCGCTGCCTGATAGGCATTTTCGGCTTCCAGATGTGTGCGTATTTCCGGGGCCAGAACCGAAGGGTCCTTGAATACTTCCTGCCAGTTATCTGCGCGCAGCCAAGCATAATCGTCGGTGCGGGTGATCCCGTGGCGGGTGTCATTGACCGGATGTTTGGCAGCGTGCGGCGGTTGCGGTTGGGAGGAGCTTTGAGACATCCATAGTTCCGATGAAAACTGTTTCGATTTGCTGCAAGGCCCTTAAGCCATGCGTTCTAGTGGATTGAATTTCACGTTTGAATCCCGGCTGACATAGATGCTGTTTCAAACGTCAAATTCCTGGTGGTCTTTTGGATACCAACATTTGCTCAGCGCTTGAACCAAGGGATGCAAATGTTGGAATCAGACCGCTAGCGGGTGATACTGGTGTTTATATAGTTGCGCCAAAAGGCGAAAGCGAGTTGATTCCGTTGAAATATATTTGACCAATGCCTTTTTGAGGCCCGATTTTGCGGCCAAAAGCTACTGAACGGAAACGGGTTAGTCTTAAGCCTCGTACAAGAAAACTTGAGGGAAAAAAATATTGCTAGCGGCGCCCGAGCAAATTAAAGGAATCCCGGCAGCGAACTGCGGCTTCATCCTTATCCTGTAATAAATGACAGGGGAGGCAGCGCGAACACATCGTGTTTCATAGTTTCCCTATTCCGGCAAGGTTGAGTTCTGGTTTTTGTATTTGCCGATTCAAGAAGAAAGACTTGTTGTTAATGTAATGTGGTTTGACAATTCTATTGCAAATGACATTATCAACTGATATCCGCAATCGGGAATGAATGCGGCAGAGTTTTGGAATACGTAGCGACGATGGCAGGCGGGGATCTCCAGTCGTCGATTACGCAACAATAAGAAGTAAAAAGGAAATCTGATGGAAAATCTGGACACGCACGACGAGAGCGCAGAACTGCTTCTGAGCCTTACTGCGGATGTTGTGGCTGCATATGTCGGCAATAATTCGATTCGCGCCGGTGAACTGCCGCAGCTAATCGCTGAAGTGCATTCTGCTTTCAAGCGCCACGTCGAACGCGAGGAAGCGCCCGTCGTGGTTGAGAAGCCGAAGCCGGCTGTCAATCCGAAGAAGTCGATTCATGACGACTACATCATCTGCCTCGAAGACGGCAAGAAGTTCAAGTCGCTCAAGCGTCACCTGATGACCCATTACAACATGACGCCGGAACAGTACCGCGAAAAGTGGGATCTCGACCCGAACTATCCGATGGTCGCTCCCAACTACGCCGCTGCGCGTTCGCGTCTGGCGAAGAAGATGGGCCTCGGCCGCAAGCCGAAGGAAGCTTAAGCGCTCTGACATTCGAGCGCACTGCGCTTTGCCGCGTCTATTCTTGAGCGTTTGTTGAAATGGCCGTTATCGTAAAGCGCAAGCTCGACGATAACGGCCATTTTGCTTGGACCCGCTTTTCCCGAAACGCCCGTCTCCATCAAGCGATCCGGTCAAAAGCCTGTTTCAATGCAATGTGCCGGTTCAGGTCATAACTCCAGTGCCCGCGCATTCCTTTCAGTCGTTCCCTCTCCATGAGGCGCGTCAGGCGCCGCTTGGTCTGTTCCTTTTCTTCTTGCGATGCCTTGAGAACTTCATCGAGATCGATCCCGGCGATAATCTGCAAGGCGATACGCTGCATCGCAGTCAGTTGATTCTGTTTTTGCCGGTCAAAAAACAATTTGCGGGCATGTTTGAGATCCGCTTCCATCGTCACAATCCTCATTTCTGGGTGTGAACGAGCATGAGCCTCGCCAGTCGGCGTTGGATAATATTCCTAGATTTTGCCCGCAAATTTCGGTAGAATAGCCAGCAACCGCACCCTTTGTGGTGCGTTAATGCCATGCTTACAAGGCTTTAGCCTATCTTAGAAACCACGAAATTAAGCATGTAACGCAATCCATTCTACAAAACTTATCCACCCTTGCATTTTCCTCCGTATAAGAAGATATTCCTATTCTGGCGAGGGAAGATGAATGTCTTTGGAACTATCGGATGTCATTCACACGCGGGCAGAAGCTTTCGAAGCATTGAAGCTGCTGGCAGCAAGGCATGGTCGCAACCTTAGCCTGGCAATGGAGGAGGGCTCCGCCGACCGGTTGCGGCAGCGGCACAATGTAGCGTTGTGCGATGCCCTGATTGATTTGCTTGTAGCCATGTTCGGGGTTTCCGGCACCGAATTGCGTTCTCCCTTGCGCTGCAGGCGCGAGGTTGCGCGTGTCCGGCAGATCGGCATGTATGTCGCGCACACGGCATTCGGCCTGGCCATGCGGGATGTGGCCGTGGGCTTTGCACGGGACCGCACCACGGTAATGCACGCCTGCCATCTGGTGGAAGACATGCGTGACGATACCGAATTCGATGCGATCGTCTCGACCTTCGAGCGCATTGCGCAAAGTGCTTTCGCGGAGTGGAGGATGGCGGCATGACCACCCAACTGTCAGTGTCCGAAGCGAGAATCATACGCTTTCTGAAGGGCGGGTCCTGCGAGGTTCAGGATTCGGTTCGCCCCACGCATGTATTGCTCGCTGCGGATCACGGGACCATTGCGGCTTCCCGCTCCGAACTGAAGGCCATGCATCAAAAGGAATTGCTGCGCTGGGAGAATGAACGCCTTGTTCTGGCACGAGACGCTGCCAGGAGCCAGAAGAAACGCTGCAAGCCGTCACCCGTTCCGGCAAGGAAAACCCTGACCGTGGAGTATGAGCAGGGCGAAAAGGTTGAGATCAACCCGGAAGAGTCGCCGCTCGCCATGCTCTACCGGCGCAAGACCGCGAGCGGTTCTTCCTTCATTTCGGAAGACGAGTTTCTTGCAGGTGAGCGGCTGCGTGCCGACTTCACGCGCGGCTCGCTCATGCCTTCCATCACGATGCGTTGGGACAAAAGCGTCAGGAGCAGGGCGAGCGGGTCGGGCGGGCCGGGCGGCATGGCCGAACTGACGGATATTGCGCTTGCCAGCCGCGTCCGGGTCGAGCGGGCGCTGGAGGCGGTCGGGCCGGAACTGAACGGTGTTCTGGTTGACGTCTGCTGCTTCCTGAAAGGTCTTGAAACCGTGGAGCGCGAGCGGCAATGGCCCGCACGTTCGGCCAAGATGCTGCTCAAGGTCGGCCTTGCCGCACTGCACCGGCATTACAACCCTCAGCCTGAAAAGGAGCGGGGAGGCGGCGCCGTCCTGCATTGGGGGGCCGACGACTATCGCCCTCGGTTGCAGCCGCAGAACAAGTGAAGCCATCTCCCTCATTGACACTCCATTGGGGCGGGTCTATCGCCTGTGCCAAACAAGCCTGGCAGGCCTGATGGGGAAGTGGGGAGAAATCACATGAATTCGGTACGGGATCGGCTGGAAAGCATCCTGTCGCGGCTGGAAGCGCGGGCAGGGAATGAGCGCGTTTTCAGCAAGGTTTATGCGCAACAGGCACGTGCCGAGGCGGATGCCGCCGATGCGCGCCTGCACGACGGGCGCGCCGTTGGGCCACTCGATGGGCGCATTGTTTCGATCAAGGATCTTTTCGATGTTGCCGGAGAGCCGACGCTTGCCGGTTCGGTTATCCGCCGTGATGCAGCGCCTGCGACGCAGGATGCAACGATTGTCCGCCGTCTGCGCGAGGCAGGTGCGGTTATCGTCGGCAAGACCCATATGACGGAATTTGCCTTCACGCCGGTCGGCCTCAATCCGCATTATGGCGAGCCGGGCAATGCGATTGACCCTGCGCGCATTCCGGGCGGCTCGTCATCGGGTGCGGCAGTCTCGGCTGCGGAAGGCACGAGCGAAATTGCCATCGGTTCGGATACGGGCGGGTCGGTACGCATTCCGGCGGCGCTGAACGGCATTGTCGGCTTCAAGCCGACAGCCCGGCGCATTCCGCTCGACGGTGCTTTTCCGCTGGCGCCATCGCTGGATTCCGTCGGTCCTCTGACCGGCACGGTGGCTGATGCCATTCTAACCGATGCTGTGATGGCGGGCGAAACACCGATATTGCCCGACGCGCTGCCGCTCAAGGGGCTGCGTGTTGCGTTGCCGAAGGGCTATCTTCTGGCCGATATGGAGCCGGATGTGGCGAAGCATTTCGAGGCATCCGTCACACTTCTCGAAAAGGCGGGCGCTGTCATTGCCGATCTGGAAGTCGATGACCTGATCCAGCGCCTGCGTGAGGCAACCCGCGTCGGCTCCATTGCGGGCATTGAGGCAAGCCATGTTCACGCATCGACGTGGCTTGGCGATCCCGATGCCAATGTCGATCTCCGCGTGAAGCGCCCGCTCGCCGTCCGCATCAAGGTGCCGATGGAAACCTATCGCGGGATCATGGAAACGCGCGCGGCGCTGGTGCGGGAAATGGACGAGCGTTTGAGCCGGTTCGACATGTTCGTGACGCCCGCTACGCCGATTGTTGCGCCGACGATTGCCTCGGTCAACGATGACGAGGCCGAATATGACCGTGTGGAAGGGCTGCTTCTGCGGGATACGCAGGTCGGCAACCAGTTCGACCTTTGCAGCATCACCGTGCCCATGGCGGGCATGACGCTGCCAACCGGCTTCATGCTCACCGCGCGCGGCGGCACGGACAAAAGGCTGCTAGCCGCAGCCCTGTCGGTGGAAAAACTGTTAGGCTGATTCTTTCGCAAGCTCCGCTTCGCGGCGGATGCGTGCCACCATGGAACGCAGACCATTGGCGCGCTGCGGGGTGAGGTGCTCGTCGAGGCCGAGCTTTTTCAATATGGCTTCGGGGTCTATAGTCAGGATTTCCGAAGCCTTGCGGCCCGAATAAAGCGCCAGCACGATGGCCACCAGACCGCGCACGATATGCGCGTCGGAATCGCCCAGAAATTCGATGACCGGATCGGCGCCGTCTTGCGGCAGCGTTTTCAGCCAGACCTGGCTGACACAGCCCTGCACCTTGTGCTCCGCATCGCGCGCATCGTCGGGATAGGGCGGCAGTTCCTTGCCGAGATCGATGACATAGCGATAGCGGTCTTCCCAATCATCGAGAAATTCGAAATCGGACATGATGCTATCGATGGTCGTGGTCATGATACTCGCCTGAAAGAAGTTTCTTGCCGCTTATATAGTGATGAAACGTGGCAAGGTCACGGAAAACTCGAACCCATTCCGAAAAGTGTGAAACGCCCCTGCGGGGAAACCAGCCCACTGGACCGATTTCTGATTTTTCTTCTGTCAGAACAAGATGCGCGTCAAAACAAACAGATAGAACACCGATCTGACTGGATCAGATCGGTGTTCTAAACTGTTCTTTCCAAGGCACAATCTTATCGATCCTCGTTTTCACTCCGATCGGATTGTGTTCTGGCTCCCGCTTTGGGAGCCAGGTTTCAGAACTTGTAGCTTACGCCGATATTGCCGCCCCAATTACGGGAAATATCCTTGCCGCCGGAGAAATCCATGTCGGCATGTACACTCAACGCATCACGCAGCTGGTAGGCAAACCCCACGCCAACTTCACCGCGCGTGCCGTTGAAGGCATTGTTGAAGTCGACCGTATTGATCCGCAGCTTGTTGGAGTCCACAAATTCCTGCGCCACGGCCACACGAACATAAGGCTGGAAAATACCGCCATTATCCAGCTTGAGATTTCGGCCGAAGGTGGCGCCGATGCGGCCCTGCACCGAACCATAGGCGTTACCATGCGCCGACATGTCGTTATCGAGGGTATAATCGAACGAGCCGATGCGCAGTGCCGACAACTGGGCGAATGGTTCGGCATACCAGCCGGAGGCAAGTTCATAGGTCTTGCCAATCTCGATCTGACCGCCGACGCCAGTGGCGCTGTAATCGCCTTGCGCGCCCGCGCCATCGCTCATCACCACGCGCGCATCGTTGGCGAAGCGATTGACTTTGAAAAGACCGTCCACATAGAGCCCGTCATTACCGAGCCACGTTGCATAAAGACCGCCATAGCCGGAATCGACTTCGCCCTTGGAGCCGCCGTCCAGATCAACGGTGGAATTCGAGTAACCACCAAAGACACCAAGGATGAGTGGCAAGCCTCCAAGATTGACTTCGCGTTCGGCACCGGCTTGCAGACCCCAGACAGACTGATCGAAATCGGTGCCGCCTGCACCATTGCCGTTGAGATCACGACCGTAGGAACGCCCCCAAAGGCCATTTTCGCCCTTGCCCATGCGCACGTCACCAAGGCGTTGGCGCAGCGTCCCGGTTTCTGCATACCAGATGTTGGCCGCCGCGGCATCCAGGCTTATGACCGTCTTCGCACTTTCAGACAGCTCTGCCGGGCGCACTGGATCAACAGGTCCCTCGCCCCCGTTGACTGATAGTTGCCAGTTATCACCGACCTTGTTCAGGTAATATTTGTAGGCTCCAAGTTCAACCGCACCGTCTTCGACGGCAAACTTGGCATCGCCGCCATTGGTTTCGATCACGGTCAGCGCATTTGCCACTTTCGGCTCCGCGCCACTGTTTTTAATGCGCAGCATGAAATCGCCATTAGCGCCGCCAGCCTCAGTGACGACAAGCTTGTCGTCCGCAGGCATGCCGAGATTGGTGCCCATCGCAAAAGTGCCTGTACCCGACAGCGTACCGACAGTCAGTGTGTGGAATGCGTCGCCCGACCCGTCGCTGATTTCCACCACGCCGCCATCCATGGCAAGATTGGTCACGCCGCCATCGGCAACCATCTTCCAGGTTCCACCCGAATTCAGCGTCAGATTGCCGACACCCGACAGCTTCCCCTTCAAGCTCGCATTATTGCGAAGGGTAACGTCCGCAGTGCTAAGTTCATCAACAACGACATCGCCATCAATGGCGCTATTATCTACCGTGAAATTGACAGTAGACCTAAGGACTTCGTCTAGCCAGTAGCCTCCTATTACCTCCAGAGCAATCCCGTTGTCGGAAAGCAGTTTAGACCCATTGGCAACCAGAATGTCGACACTGGTGTTGGAATATCGATAACGAGCCTCCACTAAAATT
The DNA here is from genome assembly GCA_900473915.1 of Hyphomicrobiales bacterium. Lineage (GTDB taxonomy): Bacteria > Pseudomonadota > Alphaproteobacteria > Rhizobiales > Rhizobiaceae > Brucella. The sequence goes on from UCNG01000022.1 coordinate 172,821, forward strand.
GCGCTGCCGTCTTGCCCCTCAATCGTAGAATTATCGATAACGGCCTTCCGCCCAATATTGGGAGACTTACGAGAATCTTCTATAATCAAGAGACCATGCTCGCCCTTAAGGCTGCTCCTATCTGTAACATTCAATTCGCCGTTCGTGAACACGATACCGCCGTTGGCCGTTCCCTGCACAGTTGAACCTTTAAAATTCATCGTTCCGCCACCAACGAGGATGCCAAACTCGATATCGTTGAAAACATAGCTGTTTTCGATAGTGGCGACAGACCCAGTCCGAATATAAACACTCCCATAAGCCATAACTTTACTGGAAATCGTCGCACCCGAAATATGAGCGGTGCTTCCATTTTCGAGATATACCCCGCTATCAATGTCTGTCACATGCTTCTCGTAATCGACTATACCACCATCAATATTGACCTTAGACCCGTTCGCAGCAATTCCGCCAGTTTTGCCGCCTGGGTTCACATTCAAGGTCGCACCGTTGGTCAAAATCCAGTTTTCAACCGGATCTCCCGGCTCGACGTCAGCATTGCCTCCGGAAAGATCGCGCGCCAGCACGGCTGAACTCGTGGAGCAGAGCAAAAGTGCCGCAGCGATTGCGATCAGAGAATGACGATGATTGTAAAAATGCATAACTATTATATATCCTTCTCGATAAAAATCTTTCATCTTCTTTCATAAAGAAGATGAATCCCCATATTCATTTCAAATCTAAAAATATGATATACTTTTTTTCAAAAATATACCCTATGAACATCCACCATGATATAGATGCTGTAAGCAATGATCAAAAGGTAAAAAAGGAATAAGTCATAGATACCCCCAAAATCAATTTTACGCTCAATAAACAGTAAGTATCAAACTAATCGAGTTATGTAAAGAGTATGTAATAATAAGCATATTTTTATATAAGAATATATTAATGTAAGGTATTTATTTAGGGTGCAAAATAATTACATTCCATTCACGGCGCGCAATAGAGGAACCCGTTAGTGAGCCAAATTGATTCAGTCAGGCCGAAGCTCCACTTTAGCAGTTTGGCCCATTAAATCATGGCGTAGAATTGCTCCGGTACAGCGGCGGGGCTATGGCCCAAATTTTCCACGGGAGCGCCAAGTTCACGCACGCCATTCGAGTAGAGCTGCAGCAATCGCAAGCTTCGGCCGTGCATTTTGTCCAGCGGGATTAAGGGATAGGCCTGCTACAGCTTTATCATCGAAATGCGCCGGTCGCGCGACGATCCAGTGCGCGCAGGGCGTCTTCCCGCGATGTGGGGATGGGAATGCCGGTTGCGGCCTGGGCAGGCAGAGGTGCTGCCGGTTCCACTTTCGCAGGCGGTTGCGGCTTGGTGCCGAAACGGTCGCTCAGATATTCAAGCGCGACACGGCTTCCTTCCAAAAGTCCGCTTCCGGCGCTGGAAACCAGCGAGGTTCCGTTCTGGCAGAAGGACGGGTTATCGATGCAAAGCTTGCCGAGCTCCACGGCGGTTTTGCCATTGGCGAGAAGCTGGCCGATTGGATCAGGTTCCCGCTCGGTCGTGGCAATGGCGGGTTTCTCCTGCGGCTTGTTCTGTTCATCCGCAGGGAAGATGCGTGGCATCACAAGGAACGCCAGCGTCAGCCAGAATGCGGATTTGAGGAGAAAACGGATCATTGCCTTGCTTCTGTTGCGGTGTGTCGGCGTCAATGTCCGATGAATTCGAAAAGATTCCGTAACCGTTCGGTTTGAACGTTAGGCTGTAGTGACGAATTAACTTACGGTTCGGCGT
>UCNG01000007.1 GCA_900473915.1 Hyphomicrobiales bacterium
CAAAATTTCTTTCCACAGGCCAACAAACAAAATAAGCCGCTCTGGGCGGCTCATTCAAAAACAGAAGGTTGAGGGTGTGACGCGCTATTCAGGTTCGTATTCGCGTATACCGTCATCCTTGGCAAACAATACGCATGCGCCTTGGGAGCCACGTGGATCATATGCATAACCCTTGCCAGCAAGCGCTTGCGTGATATCCCGGATACCCGCCAAGCCATAAAGATGATCGTGCAGTTCGAGGAAGATCCGCTCCACGCCTGTCAAATCCGCTTTTTGGAGCAGATCGCACTCAGCACCTTCAATATCCATGACCAAGACATTGATACTGTAACGAGCAATGAATTCATCAATGTTGGACGAGGACAGCTCTATGACATGTTCATATGGCCCTTGGTTCTCATCCATGGATGACATCCACAGGTCGCGCCGTACATAAAAACGGAACAAGCAAGGCTCCCCCGCAGTGAGAATACCTTGCGAGAGGATGACGTTGCCGAGGTCATTAGCATCAATGACACGTCGGGCGAGCGCCGCAGTGGCCGGATTTGCCTCGAACGCCCAAACTGTCACGTCTGAAATCTTGGCAATGATAGACGTGATGATCCCAATGCCAGATCCAAGCTCAAGAACACGATCTCCCGGCTTCACCGCCTTGAAAATCGACCGCGCTTCCTTGGCCTCATAGCTGCCGCTCGTCAAAGCCTGCCAAATAACCGGCGAAACCTCGTCTGACGTAATCGGCACGTTTATCCCGTGTACTTCCAGCAATTCCTAAGCCCCCATTCCCCAACATCAAAACATTATGTTCGAACGAACAGATTGCGATGCGATTAAGTATGAGCATAAACTGATTTGCGTCTTTGAAGCCAGTTGCATGCGAAGCTATCATCCACGATGTGAGACCAGGTCGACTGGCTTCACATGCTGCCGCCCGCGACCGTGAAGATGCCTGAGCTTTGATGCCGGCATCGGCTTGCCTATCAGGTACCCTTGGACCTGATCGCATCCCAACCGTTTGAGGCATTCGAACTGCTCCTCGGTTTCGATGCCTTCCGCAATTGTTATCATTCTGAGGCTGCGCCCTACCCCGGTTACCAGTTCGACAATCGCAAGTGCATCTGGTCGGGTTGTCACATCGCGCACGAAAGTGCGATCAATCTTGATCTTGTCAAAGGGGAAGCCGCTGAGACTACCAAGCGATGAATAGCCCGTTCCGAAATCGTCCATCGCGATCTGGATGCCGAGTGCTTTCAACTGGCGTAGCGTACTCAAGGTCTGCTCGTTTTTGTCCAGCAAAACTGATTCCGTGATTTCAAGTTCCAGCCTATTCGCGCCAAGTCCACTTTTCTCCAGCGCATCAATGACGCTCTGAATAAGGTTCAGACTGCGAAACTGAACGGGAGACAGATTGACGGCGATCTTGAGCGGCTTGTTCCAATGGGCAGCTTCCAGACAGGCAGTCTTCAGCACCCAGTCTCCAAGAGCATGAATAAAGCCGATCTTTTCGGCAACGGGGATAAAGTCGACGGGCGAAACAGAACCTCGGATCGGGTGGGTCCAGCGGAGCAAGGCCTCATAACCGCATATCTCCCGTGTTATGGTGCAAGCCTGCGGCTGATAATAAACTTCCATCTCACCGTTCTCCAATGCTTTCTGAAGATCGGCTTCGAATGACTTCTTTTCCCGCAAACGTGTTTGCATCTGCGTTTCGAACACACTTGCATGGCCAGGCCCGAGCGCCTTTGCTTCGTAAAGCGCAAGATCGGCATGCTTGAAAAGCTCTTCCGTATCCGGCTCGCCCTGAGAGATTGCGACACCGACACAAGTTCCAATTTTTATCTCCAGCTCGCCTACATGATAAGGCTGGCTGATGGCTTTCATCAGGCGGTCTGCAAGCTCCAGGGCTGCTTCACCCCGCAGCCCTGTCGAAAGGAGAGCAAATTCGTCTCCCCCCAACCGGCATACCATATCACCCCGTTCGCCGAGCTTGGTGAGGCGCCCGGCGACCGCCTGCAGCAGTGCATCCCCGACATCGTGCCCAAGTGTGTCGTTGACGTCTTTGAAGCCATCAAGATCCAGAAGAAGAATAATCGCCGATGGACCGCCAGATTGCGCAGCCTCAAGCCTTTTTTGCAAATCCTGCCGGAAGAGAACGCGATTGGGCAAACCGGTCAAAGCATCATGATGAGCATCGTGCTCGAGCCGGAAATTCTGAGATTGAAGTTCACCTGTCGCCAGCCGGAGGTCGCTCGTCAGGCGTTGCATGCTGCCATGCGCCCGATCAAGCAGCTTGTTATGGCGAAGCAGAAGAATAACCAGCACCACGCCGCAGAGTATGAGGCCAGCCGCTAAACCGGTGTAAATGAGGTGTAACTGGCGAACTTCGGCCTGTGCGGCATCGATAAGCCCTACGTCATATTCGACGGCCGTTGATGCAAGCGCTGTCATCGGTCCATCAAGCATACTCATTGATTGCAGGATCGTTTTGATGCCGTCTACATCCAACTTGTCCAGCTGACTATCAAGCGCGTGCAGAACATCGCTTAGTTTCAAAAACAAAACGCGATGCTCCGGGTCGTCTTGAATGAAAGATCGCAGATTGCCCTGTTGCAGCAATTCCAGCCGACCCAACATGATATCAAGACGAAGCCGTAATTCGTCGCGGCTTTCTTCGTTCATATTCAGGGCATACCCAGCGAGAACGTGCTCGAGCCGCATATATTCAGACACCGTCTGCCCTATGGCCCAGGAGTCGTTATAACGGGAGAATTTCTGAAGCGCTGTCTGTCGTTCGGCAATGACATAGGCGATATACGCCGTCGCCACCACAAAACAACAAATAATGACGCCTAGAATCCGTCTCACACTTGCCTCTATTCAACTATCAGCTTGGCAACCTGCCAGGCAGAACGTGTGTAATAGGTCTGAGTTTGGAGCTGTGGGTCGCTGTCATAAGGGTAGATTATAAACAATGGTCCTTTGTCGCGAACCGGCATGTAATTCCCATCCCGCTTCATGGCAAGAATGACATTGAATCTTTTGAAGTCGTCCAACGGCAACGAGCTGACGTAATCGTTCAAAGCAACAGCGGTCACCTTCGTTCCCTTCGCGCCGACAAGCGACATAAGCTTGTCCATCGATACGCCTTCGAAACGTACGCGACCGTCATACCAGGGATTTGCCGTTTCCACGGTCACCAATCCAACTGATTCCAGCATGTCCCGATCAAATTGGGCCGTATCGCCAACATTCGTATTCGAGATTTTGCCGGATATGACGAGAATCGGTTTACCCGTCGGCTTCGCCAGAGGGTCGGCGGCTGCCCCGGATAACCAGGCGAGGGGCAAGACCAGACAGAAAAGGGCCCGGATGAGTTTCATTGCATTCTCCATGTTAAATTAAACCATTAAATAGAAATGCCTAAATCAACGTGAAGATTGCACGGAATTTGTACCTTTTCATGCTTATCTGCAATAAATTGAAATATCAAAAGCGCCCATGATGCAACGTAACTTCGTATGGCCGCAGTAGGCGACACTCGCAAATATTAGATATCTTTTATATAATAGCCACGTTTAACATGCCATGCCTGATAATCAGTTGAGGTTCGAATGTCCGTCCTAACCAAACAGGGCAACGTAATGACGTTGCCCTGTAGAAAATAGCCGACCGGAATCCCCAATTCAGCCTGCCATTTTTCCCCCTGTCATTGGCTTCGGCACACCCGTTGTGCTTGGAAAGCTGATGGGTAGTCCGCGCAGAACCCGGACCGCGAGAAATGCAAAACACTCCGCTTCCACGGCATCCCCCCGCCAGCCAAGCGTTTCAACAGGAACGAGTTCCACTTTCGCACGCTCGACCAGCATACGCATCATCGTCGGATTGCGGCGGCCTCCTCCGCTCACAGCCAGCCGTCGCGGCCGGCGCGGCAGTATATCCAGCGCCTTGCCCACTGCTGAGGTTGTGAACGCAGTCAATGTCGCCGCGCCATCTGCATCATTCAGGCCATCCGCCATCGCATCGGTAAAATCGAACCGGTCGAGAGATTTGGGATATGGCGCGGTAAGATAAGGATGCTGGAGCAATCGGGCCAGCCGGGCCTCGTCTACCGAACCTTTTGCTGCCAGCGCTCCGTCCCGGTCCATCTCACCCAATCCGCGCGACTTCATAAAGTCGTTAAGAGGCGCGTTGGCTGGACCGGTGTCGAATGCCACCAGCGTGTCACCACCGTCCCACCAGGTAATGTTACCGACGCCGCCCAGATTAAGAATCGCGGTATTCCCGCTGTCATCGGCACTGCGCAGCAAGGCAGCATGATATACCGCAGCGAGCGGCGCACCTTGCCCACCAGCACGAATATCTGCTGTCCGGAAATCATAAGCGACCTTTGTTCCCAACAATTTGCTCATTAGCTTTCCATCGCCAAGTTGCCGGGTATCGCCCAACCGGTCTCCTTGCGGCGCACGGTGCAGCACCGTTTGGCCGTGAAAACCAACAACGCCGATTTCCGTCATCGACAGTCCGCTCTCCTCTACCAGTTCACGCACCGCTGCAGACTGCGCGCGCGTCAGCGCTTCTTCAGCCTCGGCAAACACGGCAGGCTCCGGACCTTCGAAATTCCAGAGGCGGGCTTCGGCCTGCGCCTGTTCCAGAAGATCGCGAATCGAGCGCGAATAAGGTTTCAACGCATAGGCGCCAAATTCAGCGATGGTTTCACCGTCGGTTTTCAGGAGGGCAACATCGATGTTCCCATCGAGAACAGTGCCGGTCATAAGACCTACGGCCCATATTGGTTGCATAGACGTCTCCTATCCCAATGAAATTGCGTCGCCGACGCTCTGCCGCAGCGAAAGAATACCGCTGTCGAAATGGCGCGTCGGGTGAATGCGGTTCGTGAGCAGGGTCCATGCCCTGCCCGCTTCAAAATCGATCCACAAGCCCGTTCCCGTGAAACCGGTATGGCCGATCGTGTCCTTTGAATTGAAATTGCCGCCCGACCAGCCGTCATAAGGCCGTTCCCAGCCATGTGTCCGGGTAGCCGACAGTGGCTGGCGCATCTGTTCGATAACGTTTCGCGACGCGCCGCTGCCATCAAGCAAACCAAGCGCAAAGTCGAGTATGGAGGCCGCGGTCCCGAACAGACCCGCATGAGCCGCCCCCTGCAGCGCCGAACAATTATCGTCGTGTACCTCGCCACACAGCACCCGATTCCGCCAAGTGCAATTTTCAGTTGCCGCACTTACTTCCGGCTCCGCCGAAAATGCAAAGCCTTCGCCGGGATCCATCTCGCGAATGGTCTTGCCGTAGAGCCTCTCCAACGCAAAGCCAAGCAAGATGAAATTGATATCCGAGTAAACCGGTTCGCATTTGCGCCACTCGCGCTGCAGAACGAATGCACGCAACAGGTTCGGATCGCGCCCGTAGGTATATATCGGTTCGACTGACGGAAAGGGCGTCTGATGACCAAGGCATTCACGGAACGTGACCCTGCGCTCCCACGCGTCGTTGTCATATTGACGAAGATCAGGAAGCAACGTTGTCAATGGCGCATCAAGATCAATGGCGCCTTCCTCGGCTAACGCCAGAATGCGGGGAGTGGTGAAAATCACTTTTGTCAGCGATGCAAGATCGAACCAGGTATCCGTTGTCATCGCGCGCCGGGCCGGGATAAGCTGGGCATGACCTGTCGCCCGGACAGCCCGGTTTCCGGAGAGATCGACCATCCCAAGAACCCCGCCAGGAATACGACTGGAACGACATGCTTCCATCAGCAAAGCGAAAGCTCTTTCGAAACGAGCCGTGAAGGCCGTATCGACAGGAAGGCCACCTCTTGATTCTGCCATGTGACTACGCCTCGGTTCGGGCCATATGGTCATGGCCGTATGTCTGCCACTGTGCCGGAGCCGGCTCATAACCCAAGGGGCGAACGAGCGACGGCACTTGCCGTGTGTCCAGGCTGAAATGTTGATTGCGACGATCAATACTTGGAACAGCAGAAATCAGCCGCTTCGTATAGGAGTGTTTCGGCGCAGAAAGGACTGCTCCGGCATCGCCGATTTCCACGATCTGCCCGGCATAGACGACAGCAATCCGGTGGGCGATGCGTTCCACTACTGCCATGTCATGCGACACGAACAAGTAAGCAAGGCCACGCTCTTTCTGGAGATCGATCAGCAATTCCAGAACTTTGGCCTGCACTGAAACATCGAGGGCTGAAACAGCCTCGTCCAGCACCACCACGGAAGGATTGAGCATCAATGCCCTAGCGATACAGAGCCGCTGGCGTTGCCCGCCCGAGAACTCATGTGGGTAGCGATCCAAGCTGTTGGCGGGCAGACCAACGCGTTCAAGCAATTGCAGCATCTTCTGCCGCGTCTCCGGCCCGTCGCGCCCGCCAGCCGCGATCACCGGCTCGGCAAGGATACTCTCTATACGCAGACGCGGATTGAGCGATGCGTAGGGGTTTTGGAAAACCATCTGTACCGAAGATGTGTCCCGGGCATCGCTGGTGCCAGTTGCGCCGATTTCAAGCTTCCCACGTGAAGCTCTGACAAGTCCGAGAATGGCTCGCGCCGTTGTCGATTTTCCCGAACCGCTCTCCCCCACAATCGCCAGCGTTTCACCGGGAATGAGATCAAGATCGACGTTCTCCACCGCATGAACCGCCCCCAGCCTGCGACCCAGAAAACCGCCTTTGACCGGAAAACGGACCGTCAATCCTTCCACCGACAGGATCGGTTTTGCTCCCGATAGCGTTGTGCGCACGCTATCGTTTCGCACCGCTTTCCCACTTTCAAAATGCGGTACAGCCTTCAGGAGATGTTGTGTGTAGGGATGCTGAGGACGGTCGAGAACAGCGCTCAGCTGTCCCTGTTCAACCGCCTTACCATGCTGCATCACCATGACCTTGTCGGCCATTCCCGCGACCAGACCGATGTCATGCGTGATGAAGATCATTGCCATGCCGGTTTCGCGTTTCAGTTCTGCGAGCAGCGCCATGATCTGCGCTTGTACCGTAACGTCAAGTGCGGTGGTTGGCTCGTCTGCGATCATGAGACGCGGATTGCAGGCAAGCGCCGTTGCAATCATCACCCGCTGTAACATGCCGCCGGAAAGCTGGTTCGGACAGTATTTAAGCCGTCGTGCGGCATCGGGAATACGCACGCGATCAAGCGCGTCCTTGGCAGCAGCAGCGGCCTGCCTTCCGGTCAGCCCGCGATGGAGACGGAACGATTCCTCGATCTGCGTACCTATCGTCAGCACCGGATTGAGCGATGTCATCGGCTCCTGAAAGATCATGCCAATTTCGGCACCGCGGATTTTCGTCAGCTCGGCTTCTTTCGCAGTGGCTAGATCAATCATGGTGCCATCGGCGCGATTCAGCTTGATCGTCCCGTCGATGATGCGGCCACCACCAAAATCCACAAGTCGATTGATCGACAGAGCCGTTACAGATTTACCGGAGCCGCTTTCTCCGACAATCGCCAGCGTTTCTCCGGCGGCGAGATCGAAACTCACACCGCGCACGATCTCGTTGGCTTCGGGATTGCGGCCGAACCCCACGCGCAGATTCGAGACGGACAAAAGCTTGTTCATGCTTCGACCCTCCGCATTCTAGGATCGAGAATATCGCGCAGAGCATCGCCCAGAAGGTTGAAGCCGAGAATACCGATCATGATAGCCAGTCCCGGAAATGCCAGCAGCCATGGCGCGGTTTCCATGAGATTGCGCGCATCGGCCAGCATGAGACCAAGCGACGAAGCAGGTGGCTGTGTGCCGAGCCCCAGAAAGCTTAAGCCTGCCTCAGTCAACAGCGACCAGGCAAGCGCCAATGTGATCTGCACGGTCAAAGGGGCTACCAGATTAAGCAGCAGGTGGCGGGAAAGGATATAACGGTTGCTGCTGTGGAACGTACGGGCCGCATCAACGAATTCGCGTGTTTTAATCGACAAGGCCGGACCACGTACAACCCGCGTGAAAATCGGGGTGTAGACGATGGCGATGGCGGCGATGCTTGTCCCTGTTCCCGGTCCGACAACGGCAATGATAAGAAGCGCAAGCAAGATTGCTGGGAACGCCAGAAGCACATCCATGATGCGCATGACGGCACCGTCCCACCAGCGCCCGAACCATGCCGCAGTCAATCCCAGAACGGTTCCCGCAGAAGCAGCAATGCCGACCGCAGAAAAGCCTACGACGAAGGATTGCGCGATGCCTGCCATCAGGCGGCTCATGACGTCGCGTCCGAAGAGGTCAGTTCCCATCCAGTGGGCGCTACTGGGAGGACGCAGCCTGTCTATTCGGTATTGCATCAATGGATCATCCGGCGTGAAACCCAAATAGCCGAGACAGGCAACAATCAGATAGATCAATACGATGAACCCACCGATACGGCCACTCGGGTGAGCAAAAACGGAACGCAGTATCTGCATCAGTTTTCCCCCAACCGAATGCGCGGATCAAGCGCAACGTAGAGAAGGTCAACCAGCAGATTGACGATCATGAAGTTGAAGGCGATGAAGAGGATGCTACCCTGCACCAGCGCATAATCGCGCTGCAAAATCGCATCGAGCACCATGCGCCCCAACCCTGGGAGGGCATAAATCTGTTCAACCAGCACAGCCCCGCCCAGAAGATAACCGAATTCCACTCCGCTCAATGTCACAACCGGGATAAGTGCATTGGGCAATGCGTGCCGCCAGACAACAGAACGGGCCGAAGCGCCTTTGCTGCGGGCTGTGCGGACATAATCATCGCTGAGAACATCGAGCATGGCCGACCGCGATATGCGTGTTACCGACGCCGCAAATGCAAAGCCGAGCGTTACGGCGGGTAAAATCATCTGCAAAAAGTTCTGCCACGGATTTACCCACAATGGCGTAAATTCTCCCATGGTGGGCAACACGCCAAACCCTGCCGACAGAATGTAAATAAAGAGAAGACCAAGAACGAAACTCGGGGTTGACTGGCCAATCATTGCAAAAATGCGCACCGCCAGATCGGACATTTTTTCGCTACGCGTTGCCGCATAAACTCCGGCAGGCAGGCCAACGAGCAATGCGATAATCATCGACATCACCGCCAGTTGCAGAGTCAGCGGAAAACGCTCCAGGATGACTGTTAGCACCGGCTTTCCGAATGTGACCGAGACGCCCAGATTTCCCTGCAGCACGTCACCCAGCCAGCGCCAGTACTGTGTGGTCCAACTTTGATCGATGCCAAAATATTGCGCGAGGGACTGGCGTTGTTCCGGCGTCAGCAACCCTGCCTCGGTTCCGAGCATCGCCGTGATGGAATCACCCGGAACCATACGGATCGAGACGAAGACAAGGATCGACACCCCCAGCATGACCAGAGGAAATGTCAGCAGCCGACGTGTCAGATAATTCATGTCAGATTACTCACGGCCCACCGTCCGGGAAGGCGCTTGAAAGCCACGCCTCCACAATGAAGACGTGGCGGATTTCAGGACATCACTGCCCGATCTGCAGCTTGGTTACGCCGAATAGCGATCCCGTGGCGCGAGGCTCAAAACCGGTAATGTTCTTCTGATGAGCAACATAATTGTTGGCCGTATAGAGCCAAATCCACGGAGAAACTTCCGTTATATGCTTTTCGAAGTCGGCAAAAATCACCTTGCGCTTTTCAGGATCCGTTTCGGCTCTTCCCTTCTGCATCAGATCATCAAGCGTATCGTCGATATATTGCGCGACTTTCTGAAGATTGCCCGCCTTGGTCCAGTAACGGCCATACATCGTATAGGGATCAGCCGAACCGCCATTGAGCGCCACCGCCATATCGAAATCGCCCTTCAGCCAGGTATCGACATAGACGTTCAATTCCATCATGCGGATATCGAGCTTGATGCCGATTTCGGCGAGTTGCGACTGGAGCACCTGGGCTTCGGCGGCAGCGGTTGCAGGCTCCCCATTTGCAGCAATGATTGTTGCTGAAAAGCCATCTGCATGACCGGCATCCGCCATCAGCTTCTTCGCCTTTTCGACGTCGCGCTTGTAGCAGAAGAGCGTGTTGGGGTCGCTGGCATAGGCGGGCATTGTCAGCGGACCCGTCACCTTGCCTTCGCCAAGCAATGCAGTGTCGAGCACATCCTGACGGTCAACAGCACAGGAAATCGCCTGCCGCACAGCCAATTCCGTCATGGGCTTGCGCGACGGGTTCAATTGCAGGACATGGTAGGCAAGAGCCGGAGTGCGCACCAGTTCGAGGGTACTTTCGTTCGGCACCATGGTTGCAACAAGCGGATCGTTGAGGAACGCAAAATCAATCTGCTTGGCGCGAAGCGCTGCGAGAATTGCTGTTTCATCCGGCAGAACACTGATGTCGATCCCGTCCACCGCTACCTTGCCGCCAGCCCAATCAGGATTGGCTTTCAGCACTTCCTTGGAATTCGGTTCCCAACGCTCAAGAATGAACGGGCCTGATCCAACGGTTTTTGTACCGATATTTCCGGCCTTGATCTCACTTTCAGGAAGGACCGCCGCATTGATGCTGGCAATGGCAGCCAATAGCGGGACGTCGGGCTGAGAGAGTTTGAAGACAACCGTTTCGGCGTCCGGAGTTTCAATGGCCGCGATGGAACCGAAATTCGCACGCGCCACTGCGCCTGTCTTTTCATCCAGAATACGCTCGAAGGATGCTTTCACATCGGCCGGCGTTACCGGTTGGCCGTTCTGGAACTTCGCATTTGTGTCGAGCTTGAATGTCAGAACCTTGCCGCCGTCGGAAAATTCCCAGGTCTTTGCAATGGCAGGCGCAATTTGAAGATCGGCACCGAGACGAACAAGCGGCTCATAGATCAGTTCCAGCAGGCGAATCGACGAAAATGCAGGCTGCTTATGCGGATCAAGGCCGGTGGCATCCTGCGACCAGGCCATTCGTAGCGTCGCGGCGAAAGCCGTTGAGCCAGCCAATCCGCCAAAACTGCCAATGCCCAACACCATTGCGGCCACGCTCGCAATAAGGCTCTTCTTGAAACTCGCTCCCATTTTTTCTTCCCTCGCAAATCACTGCAATGCAAATGTCCGACCGCTTCCCCGCTTCGGCTCACGCTTTATTGGCATTTATCGCCTGTCTAAGAAATCCCCCAGCATTCTTTAATGCTTTTCTTGCTTCATCCACCGGCATTCCGGTGATGATGATAAGAATCGCGAGCTTGACGTCATTATCCGTGAGGGCGAGGACGCGTTTCGCCTCCTCCGCTCCGCAGCCTGTTGCCTGCATGACAATTCGCGACGCACGCGCAATAAGCTTGTTGTTGGTGGCGCTGACATCCACCATGAGATTCTCGTATGTTTTCCCTATTCGGATCATGCTCGCCGTCGTCAGCATATTGAGCACCAGCTTCTGCGCTGTGCCGGATTTGAGCCGTGTCGAGCCCGTCAGTATTTCGGGCCCGACAACCGGCGATATTGCGATTTCAGCCATAGCCGCAATCGTGGAGTTGGGATTGCAAGAAAGCGCTATAGTCGTAGCACCAATTGATGCCGCGTAAGCCAGCCCCCCTATTACATAGGGCGTGCGTCCACTGACCGCGATTCCCACAACTACGTCGTTCGACGCCAGCCCTATATTGCGCAGATCGGCTTCTCCCAGGGACGGATCATCCTCCGCGCCTTCGATTGCATGTTGCAATGCGTCCACGCCACCCGCAATCAGCCCGACCACCATGTCTTCCGACACGCTGAATGTCGGCGGGCATTCCGATGCATCGAGAACCCCAAGACGCCCACTGGTCCCGGCACCCAAATAAATAAGCCGACCGCCACTCCGAAAGGCGTTCACAATTCTGTCGACAGCCTGCGCGACCTGAGGCAGAACTTTTTCAACGGCGGCAGGTACCAAATGGTCCTCGTCGTTAATGCGGCGCACGATAGCAAGACTAGCCAGGAGATCGATATCCATGGTGCGCGGATTGCGCTCTTCTGAAACCAGCTTATCCAGTTCAGATAATAATGCCTGCTCTGTCATGCCCCTGCCTACCTGTCGAGCGACGTTCAAAGCGCGCCGCCTTATGGTTAATAAGCTAGGATTAAAAATTCTTCTCGTCAACTTAAGAATGGAATAATTTATTCAATCCATGCTGGAAGGTGACCTCCGGGTCCATCCGTGAATCTACCGTGATATGCTCGCTAAAGTGCTGCCGCGTACTCGAATACATACCGTGAGATAATTCCTCGTAATTTTTCATGTTGGAATTTTATATTCCAAAGCAATGCGAATTATCTTACGAACCAAGATTATCGAATATCGAACCTTCCGATGCCGGAATGGGGAATAATTGCACATGTCGATTCTACAAAAGATCAGCGCCAAACTGAATGAACTGACCGTTGCGGATCGAAAGATCGGCCAGTTTATCGTCGATCATCCGGAACAGGTATTGAAGCTTTCTTCGTCCGCCCTGGCAGCAGCAACCGGACGCAGCCAGTCGAGCGTTGTCAAATTCAGCCAGAAATTCGGCTTTGACGGCTATCAGGAACTCAAACTCGCCGTCAGTGAGGCTCGGGCCAAGGAGTGGCAGGTTCCCGCAGGCGTGGTGCATGGCACGATCGAAACCGGCGACAATTATATTACGGTTCTGCAAAAACTGATCGGCAGCAAGCTGCAATCGATGCAGCAGACGATTTCCGCCAACAATGAACAAGACATTGACTGCGCATTGCAGGCCTTGATCAGCGCCCGGCGTGTTCATCTTGCCGGCGTCGGTGCGTCATCCCTTGTCGCGCGTGACTTTTCCTACAAGCTGATGAAGCTTGGCCGTAATGTGATGCATGACAGCGACAGCCACATACAAATGGCCAATGTTTCCACATTACATGAGGGCGATGTGCTGTTTGCCCTATCCTATTCCGGGACGAGCGTTGAAACCCTTCGCATCGCTGAACAAGCCAGGAAGTGGGGCGCGACAGTGATTGCTGTTACGGGCCTCAACAAAAACCCGCTGAATGAAATCGCTGATATTCGCCTGTACACGGTTGCTGACGAAGAACGTGTACGGTCATCGTCAATTACAGCACGTGATGCACAACTGGTGCTGACGGACCTGCTCTTCATTCTGCTGTTTCAGCGACAACAAGATGCCATTGATTACGTGCATAAAAGCGAAGCAGCAGTTTCTTCGCTGAAGCTATAAATAATAGAAATCAATCAATAATTGCTGCGGCGGCAAAGCTTGCAAAAGCGGCGACGCATGCGGCTGCAACAGCACCGACTTTCGTGAAAAGGTTAAACGTGTCACCCGGCGTCTCCCGGTTTGACATGTTGAGATAGACGAGAGCCGCTACGATGATAACAAACGAAAAACCAAGGGCAGAAACCCATTGCCACAATTCACGCATGACACCTCACAGACGCTGACCTATTCTTGATACTGCATCATTTTTACCGAAATTTCACTACCGCAGTGTGCTCCATTTATTGTTTTCCGATCTGGCATGCAATGTGGCAGACGGTCAAAGCAGCAGCTTTTGGATACAAGGCTGGGAGAGACAGCTTTCAGATGATGAAAGCCGTGATATATCTGTCGGTCAGAAAGCAGCGCCCAGGCGAAGGCTTTGCCAGAGATAAATCACAAAGGTATGCATTATGACTTCACCGTCGTCTCTTCCACGCATCGGACAGGAAGAGTATCTTGAACGAATAACATTGTTGCAAGACAAACTGAGAGAACGCGGAATTGGCGCGCTTTTGCTGGGCCCAACGGCAAGCTTGCGTTATTATACCGGACTCGTCTGGCACATCAGCGAACGTTTTCTGGGCGCCATCGTTACCCCTTCGGAAGTTATTTATATCGTTCCCGGTTTCGAACGGAGCCGGGTTGAGAGCCTGCCGCATCTGACGGGGGAAATCCACATCTGGCAGGAAGAAGAAAGCCCCGCAGCGTTGATCTCATCGCTCCTCCCGGCAGGCGCTAAACTTGCAGTCGATGATGCTATCCCGCTGTTTTTCTATAACGCTCTCCGGCAAGGAATCCAGCCAGACCGGCTGCTCGACGGCGGCGAACTGATCCGGGAACAACGTATCCGCAAGTCAGCCAAAGAAATCGCGATCATCCAGTACGCGATGGATCTGACACTAGAAGTCCATCGCCGCGCGCATGCGCTAATCAAACCCGGTATCGCCGCAAGCGAAGTGGTGCGTTTTATCGATGAACAGCACCGTGCCCTCGGCGCTACTGGCGGCTCGACATTCTGCATTGTCTCTTTCGGCGCAGCGACGTCGCTGCCGCATGGCGCAGATGGAGAACAATTCTATCAGCCAGGCGATGTTATTCTCGTTGATACAGGCTGCCGCATTGATGGCTATCATTCTGATCTCACGCGCACCTACATGCTCGAAGAGGCAACTCCCGAATTCTCACGCATATGGGCAATCGAACGTGAAGCGCAGCAAGCCGTTTTCGACGCGGCGAAGCTTGATGCAGCCTGTTCCACCCTTGACGATGCAGCTCGCGCCACGCTCATCAAACACGGACTGGGACCAGATTACGCGTTGCCGGGCCTTCCGCATCGCGCCGGTCACGGCCTTGGCTTGGAAATTCACGAGGCTCCTTATATCGTTCGCGGCAATTCACGTCAGCTTGCTGAAGGCATGTGCTTCTCCAACGAGCCGATGATCGTGGTCCCGAACCAGTTCGGCGTTCGTCTTGAAGACCATATCCATATGACGGCAACCGGACCGAAATGGTTCACCCACCCAGCGAAAAGCCCAACGGAACCTTTCGCATAGGTCTGCATACACCCTGTTATCGGACGGCTGGTATACCCGCCCAGCTTCCCGATTTCTTTTCACCAATACCGATCAGATCGATGGCGCGCGCCGCAATCTGATCGGCCACCTCTTCGACCGATTGTGGTTTGAAGTAAAAGGCTGGAACCGGCGGCATCACAATCGCCCCTAATTCAGTCACCGTGCACATATTGCGCAGATGGACCAGATGCAGCGGAGTTTCTCGTGCGATGAGCACCAGCTTGCGTCGTTCCTTCAGATGAACGTCAGCAGCGCGGGTTAACAGGCTGTCGCTGTGCCCCGTTGCGATCGCTGCGAGTGTCCGCATGGAGCACGGCGCAATGATCATACCAGCGGTTGCGACTGATCCACTCGCGATCAGAGCACCTATGTCGCCGACAGAATAGCTTCTGTTCGCAAGCCTGTGCAGAAGTGCAAAACCATCAGGACCCAACTCGTGCCGCAAAGTCTGCTGAGCGGCGTCCGACACAACCAAATGGGTCTCGACATCACTTAAGACTGAAAGCTGCTCAAGCAGCTTGAGCGGGATGAGAGCGCCCGATGCGCCGGAAATGCCAACAACAACCCGTTTCACCGCATGTTTTCCTTATCCAATCCCAGCTCGCTCCACATCGCATCCACGCGAGCAATCACATCATTGCCCATCTTCAGCACAGCGCCCCATTCCCGTTCGGTTTCAGCGCCAATCTTGTTGGTCGCATCAAGTCCAAGCTTTCCGCCCAGACCCGAACGCGGCGATGCGAAGTCGAGATAATCCACTGGCGTGTCGGTCAACGTAACGACATCGCGGCTAGCATCGAAACGAGTGGCAAGCGCCCACATGACGTCATCCCAATTGCGGATGTTTATATCGGGATCGACCGCGATTATGAGCTTCGTGTAGCTGAACTGCGGCAGCATGGACCAAAGCCCCATCATGACGCGCCGCGCCTGACCGGGATAGCGCTTGTCGATCGAAACCACCATTGCGCGATATGAACATGCTGCCGGGGGAAGCCACAGATCGACGATTTCCGGGAATTGTTTTCGCACAATCGGCACGAACAGTTCGTTCATCACTTCGCCAAGCCTTGAGGGCTCATCTGGCGGGCGGCCCGTGTAGGTCGACAGATAGACGGGATTCTTCCGCATGGTGATCGCCGTCACCTGCATGATCGGAAATTCCTCGACACTGTTGTAGTAGCCGGTGTGATCCCCATACGGCCCTTCCGGAGCGGTAGCAGACATGGAAACCCGTCCCTCCAAAATGATCTCGGCATTGGCGGGCACGCAAAGCGGCACGGTACGCGCATCGACCACCGGGGGCCTCCGCCTGGCAAGCAGGCCTGAAAAGGCAAGTTCGCTCATCCCTTCAGGCAAGGGCATGACGGCTGCAAGGATTGTCGCCGGGTCGGCCCCGATGGCAACGGCAACAGGCATATCCTCGCCGCGACGTTGCCACATGCGGTGATGGCGTGCGCCGCCCCGATGGGCGAGCCAGCGCATGATGAGCTTGTCATGTCCAAGTTTCTGCATTCGATAAATTCCGACATTGACATCGGATGGATCGTCCGGTGCCTGTGTGATAACCAGCGGCCAGGTTACAAGCGGTGCAGGCTCGCCCGCCCAACACCACTGGATCGGCAGCAGATCAAGATTGGCGGCTTCGTCTTCCAGTATCTTTTCCTGTGCCGGCGCACGTCGGACATGACGGGGGCGCATGTTCAATGCGGCCTTCGCCAAAGGCAGCTTGCTCCATATTTCGCCTGCCGAACGCGGCGCTTTGGGCGCGCGCAGTTCCGCAAGCATCTCGGCAAGGTCGGGAATCTCTTCGGCAGAACGGCCAAGCCCCAAGGCAATACGCCGCCTGGAGCCAAAAAGGTTAGCTACTAAAGGTATCGAGTGCTGGCGCCCATCTGCTTCGACGGGCTGCTCGAAAAGCAATGCCGGACCATCATTCTCAAGCACTCGCTTATGGATTTCTGTTATCTCTTGGACGAGCGATACCGGACGCCTGATCCTGACCAGATCGTTGCGTCGTTCAAGCTCCAACAAGAAGCTTTGCAGGCAGTCGTAATGAGGGGGAAAGGATTGGGATATTTTCATAGCCCATTCTTGAATATCGAATTCTTTCGCCGTCTTTGATCTGGATCAAACTGTCCTTGTAATGAATCGCCTAGTTCTGGTTGCACCTTTTAAGGCTCACCGGAGCTGGATGATGATGAAAATACCCTCGGCTGTGGCTGTTCCAGCCCGGCTTGTTCCGCCGTTTCTGATCGCCCCGTTTGTCTCGCGCATTTTCTTTCACGTGATGCGCGCCCACCCCGGTCTCTTCGAACGTCTCGGGGATTATGCGACGAAGCGTTTCCGTTTTCACCCGTCCGACATACCGTTCGCTTTTGTGATCGAGCCGGACAAGCCGCGCATCACGATCGTGCGCGAAGATGAGGCGACATTGGCCGATGCGGGCATCGAAGGGCCGCTGGTCATGTTGCTTGCGCTCCTGGAGGGCAGACTGGATGGGGACGCGCTGTTCTTCTCGCGGGATATTACCGTGACGGGCGACATGGAAGCCATGCTCGCGCTTCGCAATGCGCTGGATGATTGCAACATAGATCTTCCGTCCGATCTCGGCACAAGCGCCGGGCCATTTGCGCCGATGGTGCGCGGAATCGCAAATTATGTGCGAAGCAAAGCCATGGGCAAGGAAACTGCCGGATGGAACTGATCTGCCCCGCGGGCACGCCGTCGGCCTTACGCGAAGCGGTAGGTGCTGGCGCAGATGCCGTCTATTGTGGCTTTCGCGACGAAACGAATGCGCGTAATTTTCCCGGCCTTAACTTCAATCGCGATGAGCTAAGAGACGCAATCCAGTTCGCCCATTCCCGCAAAACGCAGGTCTTCGTTGCGATCAACACGTTCATGCGCGCGGGCGATGAACACATCTGGTATCGGGCCGTTGACGATGCCTCGGCTCTCGGCGCCGATGCGGTAATCCTCGCTGATTTCGGACTGATGGCCTATACGGCCGAGAAACATCCCACGCAGCGGCTTCATGTATCCGTACAGGCTTCCGCTTCCAATGCAGACGCAATCCAGTTTCTCGTGGATGCGTTCAAGGCAAAGCGTGTCGTGCTGCCCCGCGTTCTGACAATCCCCGACATTGCGAAACTGGGCCGCAAGATCGCTTGCGAGATGGAAGTCTTCGTATTCGGCGGATTATGCGTGATGGCGGAAGGGCGCTGCTCGCTGTCTTCTTACGCAACGGGCAGATCACCCAACATGAACGGCGTTTGTTCGCCGGCCAGCCATGTCCGCTACCGGCAGGATGGACAGGAACTCGTTTCCGAACTCGGCGAATACACGATCAATCGTTTCCCGGTGGGAGAACCCACCGGCTATCCGACGCTTTGCAAGGGTCGGTTCAACATTGCCGATGAGCAAGGCTATGCTTTCGAAGACCCCGTTTCACTCGACGTCATGAACCATATTGACGAGTTGCGGGCGGCGGGTGTCTCGGCGCTCAAGATTGAAGGACGCCAACGCGGCAAGGCTTATGTTGGCGAGGTCGTATCCACGCTGCGTCAGACACTTGCTGCGTCTCCTGAAAGCCGCGCAGCCTTGCTTTCGCGTCTGCGACTGCTGAGCGAAGGCCAACAGACGACTTCAGGCGCTTACGACAAACGCTGGAGATAGACATGTCAGCAGCGAGCCTCAGCCTCGGCCCCGTTCTTTTTCTGTGGGATGGCCCGAAATGGCGCGATTTTTACTTCCGTATCGCCGACGAAGCGCCAATTACCAATGTGACGGTCGGTGAAATCGTCTGTTCCAAGCGGTTCCATTTCCTCACGCCTTATATGGACGCAGTGACAGAGCGGCTGCAGCGGGCAGGAAAGATAGTGAGCCTGGGTTCGCTGGCACTGGTCATGCTTGAGCGCGAAGCAAAACAGGTCCGTCAAACAATCAGGGAAGCGACATTGCCTGTTGAGGCGAACGACCTGTCTGCGTTGGGACTGTTGTCCGGTGTGCCGCATATGGTCGGTCCGCTGGTCAATGTTTATAATGCAGCAACCGCCAAGGTTCTCGCCGCCCGCGGCGCGCAGTCGATTTGTCTTCCGCCCGAGTTGCCGATCAGCTCTATCCGGGAGATTGTCAAAGCTGCACCGGATATTGCTTTCGAGATATTCACGTTCGGACGCGTGCCGCTCGCCATTTCAGCCCGTTGCGCGCATGCGCGGTCCAAGGGGCATATAAAGGACAATTGTCAATTCGTATGCGGTGAGGAACCGGACGGGCTGCCAGTCAAGACGCTGGACAGCCAACCCTTCCTGGCTCTCAACGGTGTGCAAACGCTCTCTCATACCTGCCAGTCGTTGGTTGAGGATCTGCCCGACCTTCAAGATGCAGGGCTCAAGCGTTTCAGATTGTCACCCCAGGATTGCGATATGGTGGCAGTGGCCCGCCTCCATGACGAGGTCCTGAAACAGGTAATAAGTCCAGATGAAGGGGCTGCGCGCTTGCGAAAAATCTATCCCGACGTACCGCTCTCGAACGGTTTTCTGCACGGAAATATCGGCGCTGCATGGATCAGCCGCCAGCGTTCAGCCGCGGCACATTAGATTTATTCAGCTCGGCATTCGGAAAACGGCAGTAGCGAAGTGTTGTCTGAACGACTACACGAAATTTCAATCGCGCTTCCTGAAAGTCGATGCATCAATGGCGAGCTTTTGCAGACGGGCGTAGAGGCTTCGGCGCGGCAATCGCAACAGCTCGGCTGCGGCGCCGACGTCCCCGCTGAAACGGTCCAGCGTCGCACGAATGACACTTTCCTCAAAACGATCCATCTGCTCCGACAATGAAGGCGGGTTGGGTTCCACGATAGGATCGTGACGCAGTCCCAGCACGACTTGTTTGGCATAATTGCGCAACTCGCGGACATTTCCTGACCATTCGTCTGAATTGAGCCTTGCTTCTATTGCTGCATCGATGGCCGGTCGCGGTCGGCCAAACCGGGTTGCTGCTTCATCAAGAAAATAGGAGAAAAGCAAACCGATATCCTTCCGCCGCTCACGCAGCGGTGGAACACGGAGCCTCACCGTTTCAAGGCGATAGAACAGGTCCGAACGGAAGCGACCGGAGGCCACAGCTTCTTCCAGATTTCCCTTCGCAGCCGCTATGATCCTTAGATTCACTGCACGCGGCTCACCCGAAAGCGAGGGCAGTTCACGCTCTTCCACAACCCGGAGGAGCTTACCCTGAACAGCTGGCGACATGCTGTCTATCTCGTCAAGAAACAACGTGCCCCTGTCTGCATCGGCTATTCTTCCACGCTGGATGCGACTGCCGAACAGCACTTCGTCTGCTATTGCATCAGGCAAAGCCGCACAATCGATGGCAACGAAACCGCGTGCATGGCGCGCACTCCAGCGGTGCAAAAGGCGGGCCACCAGTTCCTTGCCTGTACCGGTTTCGCCTTCGATCAACACGTCGACATCGACGCTGGCAAGCTGGCGGGTCGTATCGCGCAACCGCATCATTACCGGCGTTTCGCCAAGCAAGGGATAATCCTGCTCGGCATCTGCCGCCGCCCGGCGGAGGCGACGATTTTCCAATACCAGCCGGCGCATTTCCAGTGCGCGGCGCACGCTCGATATGAGATGATCGGCGGCGAACGGTTTGGCGATAAAATCGAACGCACCCTTTTTGAGAGATGCCACGGCCATTCCAATGTCGCCGTGCCCGGTCATCAAAATGACCGGCAGTTCCGGGTCGCGTGCCAGCAATGCTTCCATCACCGCATGTCCATCGACGCGCGGCATGCGAATATCGGTCACGACGATCCCCGGATAATCGGGCGTCAGACTGCTCAAAGCCGACTGCCCGTCACCATGCGCCTCGATATCGAGACCTGCGATCTCAAAAGAATCTGCCAGGGCCGTACGAAATGCCGCATCATCGTCGACCAGCATCACCCGCAAAGGCTCACTTTCCGTCACAGTGTCCCTCCTTCTTTGCCCGCTTCAAAGTGGCGGAAAAAGCCGCCCCGCCAAGCTGTGATGGAACGACATGCAATGTGCCTTCCATTTCAGTCATGAGGTCTCTTGCAATGCCCAGTCCCAGGCCAAGCCCATCCGCTTTTCCGGTTACAAAGGGGCTGAAGATCTCATCCGCCAACTCGGGCTCAATCCCCTTGCCATTATCGTCCACGACAAGGGAAATTTGGTCCCCTTCCTCCCGGATGCTGAATGCAACGTGAGGATTTTGGCTGGTCGCCACCGCATCCAATGCATTCTGCAACAGGTTTACCAGCACCTGCTCGGATCGGATGCGGCAGGCAAGTATCACCATGTCGGACCGCTCGGGTATATCCAGTCTGACATTGGCGTTCCGGAATTTGTCTCCCATCAGCAGCATTGTGCCATCCACCAGCTCGTTCAGCGGAAGTGGGCGAACAATACCGCTCCGGCGGCGGGCAAACCGACGCATTTCCTGCGTAATGATGCCTATACGAGCCGTGAGCTCCACGGACGTATTAAGGTTGCTGGCAACCTTGTCGAGCTTCCCGTTCGCCAGATGATGCTGCGCGTTTTCCGCAAGTGTCCGAATGGTCGCCACCGGCTGGTTGATTTCATGCACCAGCCCTGCGGTGATTGATCCAAGTGAGGCGAGCCGGTTCGCCTGGGCAAGCTCTTCCCGGGCATCGCGAAAGCGCTTGTCGGCCAGCTCCCGTTCCGCCATTTCTGCACTTAATGCCGCCGTGCGCTCCTCAACCGCACTTTCGAGCTCGTTGCGATAAGCCGCAGCACGCGCCGCGCGGCTTATCCGCCAATAAATGCTACCGGCTAATATGACGAAAATGAGCACCGCCGCCACCGTCACCAGACGCGCAAGATCGTTTGCGGCGCGCAATGCTGGTCCCGTTGGTTCTATATGGACCAGTTTCAGCGCGGTTCCTGCAATAGGCTCATCGACAGCGATTGAATATGCGCCGGAAGGCCCGATCATCATTCCTTCCGGTGCAAAGCGATAACTGCTCGGTTTCATATCTGCAGCATTGAACTGCCCGCTTTCAATGATCCGCGTGCGTTCTGTGGTTGATATCGGCTGAAACGAACGCAAATCTTCGAACTTATCCGTAGAGGCGAGTATGATGCCGCGGGGATCGACAACGAAGGTTTGCCCGGGATCGTTGGACCAGGTCTGAACCAGCCTGTGAAACTCGAATTTTATCACGACCACACCGACAGGATCAGCCTCATCGCCAATACGCCGCGCCAGGAACAGACCAAAGCGCCCGCTCAGGTCGCCTATGGCATAATATTCGGCTGAGCCCGCCGCCATCGCACCCTGGAAATAAGGGCGGAAATCATAATTACGTCCTACGAAACTCTCTGGTGTGTCGGCGTTCGAGGACGCGATAACAGTACCATCCCGCGCTATGACATAGATGATTGGTGACCCGATCTGATGTGCCACCAGCTCCAGTTTCTGATTGAGACGCTTGGTGGCATCCTGCGAGCCACCGGCGAGCACATCGCGCAGATCGCTGTATTCCTTCAAAACGACGGGCAGCAACCGGAACTTCGCCAGTTCGCTATCGATCAGACGGGTCTGTTGACGCGCTATAAGCGTCGCATCCTCACGAAGACGATCAAACGCCCCGCGTTCAGCCCACAGCCCGGCGGAAAACCACACGCCAAGTGACAGCAAGAAAGCGAGGGCAACCAAAGTGAGCTTTGCGATCTTCGGCAGCGTCTTCATTCGTGCCGATTTATGCAAACCTGAACGAAGAGTCACGCAGAATCTTGCACAGACT
Organism: Hyphomicrobiales bacterium; assembly: GCA_900473915.1. Lineage (GTDB taxonomy): Bacteria > Pseudomonadota > Alphaproteobacteria > Rhizobiales > Rhizobiaceae > Brucella. The sequence goes on from UCNG01000007.1 coordinate 22,565, forward strand.
TTCCGGGAAATTATGACGAAAATTGAGAAACTTCATTTTATTTCAATGGCTTAAAATTTTTAGCCCTTCTATCTGGCGATGTTTCCTCCCCTGCAGCATGTTAACGCCACTTCGAAATAGGGAGTTTCGAAGGGAGGAATTTAGCCGTGAACCACTTCAACACAGCACCAACACCGCAATCAATTTCCGGGACCGCCCTTATCGACCGGATCGCTGATATTGCGTGTTCGAAGCTTAAGCGGAGCGCGGACTGAGAATATTCACCAGCGCCGTACAGCCCTTCTCTCACGATCTAAAAAGGAGGTGCAGAGACGAGTTGAGGCGATGGAAAAACACCCCCGAAACCGTTTCGCCGATCCGGTTTCCAAACAAAGGGTGAAATTCAAAAATCGAGAGATTTGAAGGAGCAACCATGGTCTCAATTACAAACGAACGGAGTGACGTGCGAAGCACCAACGGACGGCTGAAATCTATCATCGGCGGCTCGACCGGCAATCTGGTCGAATGGTTCGACTGGTATGTCTATGCAGCATTTGCGCTCTATTTTGCACCGCACTTCTTCCCGTCCGATAACCAGACCGCCCAGCTCATGAGCGCGGCCGCAGTCTTTGCAGTCGGTTTCGTCATGCGCCCTATCGGTGCTTGGATCATGGGCATTTATGCAGATCGCAAGGGCCGCAAGGCAGGGCTGGCGTTGTCTGTGACGCTGATGTGTGCAGGCTCGCTGATTATCGCACTAACGCCGGATTACCAGACCATTGGCTTGGCAGCCCCTGCCCTCCTCGTGCTCGCACGTTTGATGCAGGGCCTGTCGGTCGGCGGTGAATACGGCGCAAGCGCCACCTATCTCTCGGAGATGGCAGGCAAGGATCGTCGCGGCTTCTTCTCTTCCTTCCAGTATGTCACGCTCATTTCGGGGCAGCTTCTCGCAATCCTGCTTCTGATCGTGCTTCAGTCGACCATGGAAACTTCGGCGCTGGAGTCCTGGGGCTGGCGAATTCCGTTCTTCATCGGCGCACTGCTCGCGGTTGTGGTGTTTTGGCTGCGTCGCGGCCTTGCGGAAACCGAGAGCTTCAAGAATGCAAAAGCCAAGGACGCACCAAAATCCGGTTTCTGGACGCTTATCAAGCACCATCCCAAGGAAACCGCTCTCGTCATGCTTCTGACCGCTGGCGGTACGCTCGCCTTCTACGCATATTCGATCTACATGCAGAAGTTTCTGGTGAACACCTCCGGGTTCAGCCGTGAAGTGGCAAGCCAGATCAACGCCGTCACATTGTTCGTCTTCATGTGTCTGCAGCCCGTCGCCGGCGCTTTGTCGGACAAGATCGGCCGCAAGCCGCTGATGATTGCTTTCGGCGCGGCCGGTGTTCTATTCACCTACCCGATCTTCACGACGCTCGAACAGACCCGCGACCCGATCACTGCCGGTTTGCTGGTCATGGGCGCACTGATCATTGTCACCGGCTACACTTCCATCAACGCTGTGGTGAAGGCGGAACTTTTCCCGGCACACATTCGTGCACTCGGCGTGGCGCTGCCCTATGCGCTGGCCAATACTCTCTTCGGTGGCACCGCCGAATACGTTGCGCTGAGCTTCAAGAATGGCGGTTGGGAACGCGGCTTTTACTGGTATGTCACCGTCATGATCGGCATATCCCTGATCGTTTACCTGCGCATGCGCGATACCAGTAAGGACAGCATGATCAGGGAAGACTGATACAGCCTCCCAGGCAAAGAGATGCCGGGCCTTGCGCCCGGCATTTTTTATTCTTCCTGCTGTATGGTTCGAAACCGCCCCGGGCTTTGCCCCATCCATTTATGAAATGCGCGATAAAAGGCGCTCGGTTCACTGTAGCCGAGTTCGGCGGCAACTTCCGCTACACTTAAGCGATTTTCCTGCAGAAGCCTTTCGGCAGCCACGAAACGCAACTCATCCTTGATCGTGCCGAAACTCTGCCCCTCCCCCCGCAGCCTGCGCCGCAAGGTCGGTACAGACATGCCCAGCCCGGCTGCAAGTTCGTCGAAGGACGGCCAGTCTGCAATTGGCAAGGCACTCAGCTGCGCGCGCACTCTGGCTGACAGATCGTTATCGTGGCGATAACGGATCAAAATATTGGCTGGAGCCTCACGCAGAAAACTTTCCAGCGCCACATCGCTGCGAATGATCGGCAGCGACAGATAGGACGAAGAAAAAACCAGTCGCGTCACCGGCTGGTCGAACAGGACCGGCGCCCCGAAAAACTTATGATAGTCCTGCCGATGAACCGGCGCTGGACAAGCAAAATCAAGCGTCCGCAATGGAATGCGCCGTCCGATCAGCCAGCAGGCCACCCCCATTAGGATCAGCCAATAGGCACGATAGGCAAAGGCCGGTCGCGGGGCGCCTGCATCGGTCAGCACGATATGGGCCATACCGTCGCGAATGCGCAATTCGCCATGCGGATCATCCAGTACGACATTGAGAAACTGCAAGGCCCGTCGCAAGGCACGTTCCAGCGTACCTGCATGCAGTACAGCATGACAAAGAAGATTGAAGCTGCCGGGACGCATGGGTCTGGCCGCAAGGCCAAAGAATTCGTCATCGATAGTTTCGGCAATCAGCCACCACAGGCGGCCGTATTCCACATTGGTTACAGGTTCGGTCACTGTTTCTGGAAGACCGATCTTTGCCATCAAGGGAGCTGTATCTATCCCCCGGATACGCACGCTTTCCAGCGCATCCTCAACAAAGCCCGGCGCAATATTATGGCGTTCCATGCGGGCTCCTATTGTAAAATCGATCACACATTAATGCATCTAATGTCATTGTTTGCAATGCCCAACGGATTAACCTCTAGACATGGTTGGCCACGAGGAGGTGGCGGTCAGGGAGGTTGTACTGGATGACTGAAACGCCCGTTTCAGCGCGACTGGCGCGTTATGATGACGCCGTTGCGCAATTTCGCATTGAAGATGCTATCGCAAAGCTTCACGGCAATCCTGAAACCGGCATCAATGCCTGTGTTGAATGCTGCGATCGGCATACTGGCGACAACCGGGTAGCTCTGCGCGCTATTGCAGCCAATGGCGAACTTTCCGAATTCACCTTCGAACAGTTGCGCGATATCGCCGCTCGTGTCGGAAACATGTTGAAAGATGCAGGTGTCGGCGCTGGCGATGTCGTGGCGGGTCTGTTGCCGCGCACGCCAGAACTCATTGCAACCATTCTCGGCGCGTGGCGTATCGGGGCTGTCTATCAGCCGCTTTTCACTGCCTTTGGCCCGAAAGCGATCGAACACCGGCTGAAAACCAGCAGGGCAAAACTGGTCGTCACCAACACGGCCAATCGCGCCAAGCTTTCAGAAGTCGAAAACTGCCCCAACGTCGCTACCGTCCTCGCAGCCGGTGAAAGCCTGCCAGCCGGTGACATCGATTTTCGCGAAGCGACTGCGTCCGCTTCGGTTGACTGTCCCCCGGTACTTCGTACTGGCAGCGATCTGTTCATGATGATGTCGACCTCGGGTACGGCTGGTCTTCCGAAAGGCGTGCCAGTCCCGCTTTACGCGCTGATGGCATTCGCCGCCTATATGCGCGACGCCATTGGTCTGCGTTCCGACGATATTTTCTGGAATATTGCCGATCCGGGCTGGGCATATGGTCTTTATTATGCAGTGACAGGACCGTTGCAGCTTGGCATGGCAACCACACTATATGAAGGCGGCTTTACCGCAGAAAGCACCTACGACATTATTGAGCGCCTCGGTATTACGAGCCTTGCTGGATCGCCGACGGCTTTCCGGCTGCTGATGGCAGACGGACCGGAAGCAGCCAAGCGCGTCAAAGGCCGATTGCGCGTCGTTTCAAGTGCCGGAGAACCGCTGAACCCGGAGGTTATTCGCTGGTTCGACGCACATCTCGATGCACCTATTTATGATCATTACGGCCAGACCGAACTCGGCATGGTCGTGAACAATCATCATGGCCTAGAGCACGCCGTTCGACACGGTTCTGCTGGTTACGCCATGCCGGGTTATCGCATCGCGGTTCTGGACGAACAGAGCAATGAACTTGGTCCAAACCAGCCCGGCATTCTTGCCGTCGATATAGCAAAATCGCCGCTTCTCTGGTTTTCCGGTTATTACCGCCAAGAAACGCCAGCCATTGCGGGCGGTTATTATCGCACTGGAGACACCGTGGAATTCGAGCCGGATGGTTCCATCAGCTTCATCGGTCGCGCAGATGACGTTATAACATCTTCCGGTTATCGCATTGGACCATTCGACGTGGAAAGCGCCCTTCTCGAACATGCAGCCGTCAATGAAGCGGCCGTCGTGGGTGTACCGGATCCGCAACGAACGGAAATTGTGAAGGCATTCGTTATCCTTGCGCCTGGTTTCGAAGGTACGCAGGAACTGAAGGATGAGCTGGCATCACATGTAAAGAAACGGCTCTCCGCCCATGCCTATCCGCGTGAAATCGATTTTCTGAGCGAACTTCCCAAGACGCCAAGTGGAAAAATTCAACGGTTTCTCCTGCGCAAGGCAGAAATCGACAAACAGCAACAAACGAAGGCCTGAGGACAAGAATATGCAGATTAAGGATCGGGTATTTCTGATTACCGGCGCCGGTTCTGGCCTCGGTGCTGCGGTTGCGAAAATGGCCGTCGATGCCGGTAGCAAGGTGGTGCTTCTTGATGTGAATGCGGAAGCAGGAGATACCCAAGCCAAAGCACTTGGTGCGGCTGCAAAGTTTCACCGCACCGATGTTACCAGCGACGCGGATGGCAAAGCAGCTATTGCCGCCGCGCTTGAGGCTTACGGGCGCGTCGATGTGCTCGTCAATTGTGCCGGTGTGGCGCCCGGCGAAAAGGTTCTCGGTCGCGACGGCGCGCATAAACTGGAAAACTTCGCGCGCGCAATTTCGATCAATCTGATCGGTACGTTCAATATGCTGCGCCTTGCCGCCGAAGCCATGGCAAGGAACGAACCCGGTGAATGTGGGGAGCGCGGCGTCATCATCAATACCGCCTCGGTTGCAGCTTTTGACGGCCAGATCGGCCAAGCTGCCTATTCCGCTTCCAAGGGGGGCGTTGCTGCAATGACCTTGCCGGTCGCCCGCGAACTTGCGCGTCACGGCATCCGCGTCGTGACCATTGCCCCCGGAATTTTTGCCACACCGATGATGGCCGGCATGCCGCAGGAAGTGCAGGATGCGCTCGGCGCTTCTGTGCCCTTCCCGCCGCGCCTTGGACGCCCGGAGGAATATGCGGCTCTTGCCCGCCATATCGTGGAAAACCAGATGCTCAACGGTGAAGTCATCCGTTTGGACGGCGCACTGCGCATGGCAGCGAAATAAAGCAATTCCAGGAAAAGTGGAAACCGGTTTTCCATCCAGAATTGCATTCAGAAAGAACCAGCGAGGAACCATCATGTCCAACAGCGATCCTATTGTCATTGTCGGTGCTTCCCGTACTCCCATGGGCGGCTTTCAAGGCGATTTCGCCAATGCCCAGGCAACCGATCTTGGTGCCGCCGCCATTCGTGGCGCACTTGCAGGCGCGGGCCTTGCACCGGAAGCGGTCGAAGACGTTTATATGGGCTGCGTTCTGCCTGCCGGTCAGGGACAGGCTCCAGCGCGTCAAGCTTCGATCAAGGCCGGAATACCTGTTTCCACCGGCGCGACGACCGTCAACAAGATGTGCGGCTCGGGCATGAAGGCCACCATGCTGGCACATGATCTGCTATTGGCTGGCTCCGCCAATGTGATCGTTTCGGGCGGCATGGAAAGCATGACCAATTCTCCCTATTTGCTGCCCAAGGCGCGTGGCGGATATCGCATGGGGCATGGCCAGATTATCGATCATATGTTCCTCGACGGGCTAGAGGATGCCTATGAAAAAGGCCGGCTGATGGGCACATTTGCCGAAGATTGCGCGGAAGCCTATCAGTTCACCCGTGAAGCCCAGGATGAATTCGCCATTGCCTCGCTGACGCGTGCGCAGAATGCTATCAAGGACGGTCTTTTCGCCGCCGAAATCACGCCCGTTACCGTAAAGACCGGGCGCAACGACGTTGAAATTTCGATCGACGAACAACCCGGCAAGGCAAAGCTGGACAAGATTCCGACCCTTCGCCCGGCATTTCGCGAGGGTGGCACTGTGACGGCGGCCAACTCCTCCTCAATCTCGGATGGAGCGGCTGCACTCGTCCTCATGCGCGCATCAGAGGCGGAAAAGCGCGGACTTACGCCGCGTGCGGTTTTGGTCGGCCATGCAACCCATGCCGACAAGCCGAACCTTTATCCCACCGCTCCTATTGGGGCGATAAGCAAGCTTTCCGAGAAAATCGGCTGGAATCTCAGTGATGTCGATCTCTTTGAGATCAATGAAGCTTTTGCAGTCGTTGCCATGGCCGCCATGCGCGATCTCGATCTGCCGCACGACAAGGTCAATATTCATGGTGGCGCATGCGCGCTGGGCCATCCAATCGGCGCGTCGGGTGCCCGCATTCTTGTCACCTTGCTCTCGGCTCTTGAAACCCATGGATTGAAGCGCGGTGTAGCCGGCATTTGCCTTGGCGGTGGCGAAGCGACCGCTGTCGGCATAGAAAGGATCGTTTGATGCCCTTGAACGATACGCAGGAGCAGATTCGCGAGGCCGTCCGACAATTCGCACAGGAACGGCTTGCGCCGGGAGCTGCCATACGCGACAGGGAACACGCTTTTCCGCGCGCAGAACTCACCGAAATGGGAGAGCTTGGCTTTCTTGGAATGCTTGTGCCGGAAGAATGGGGCGGCTCCGATCTCGGGACGGTTGCTTATGCGCTGGCGCTAGAGGAAATTGCCGCTGGCGACGGAGCGTGTTCTACCATCGTCTCAGTCCATTCATCCGTTGGCTGTGCTCCGATCCTGCGTTTCGGCACCGAAGAGCAGAAACAGCGATTTCTGCCCAAGATGGCCTCTGGCGAATGGATCGGCGGGTTTGCATTGACGGAGCCGCAGGCAGGCTCGGATGCTTCCGCGCTCAAAACGCGTGCGCGCCGCGATGGTGATCATTATGTGATTGACGGCTCCAAACAGTTCATCACATCGGGCAAGAACGGCAACGTCGTGATTGTGTTTGCCGTTACCGATCCAACGGCGGGAAAGAAAGGCATTTCGGCTTTCATTGTGCCGACCGATACGCCGGGTTACGAGGTTGTCTCAGTCGAACACAAGCTGGGCCAGCATTCGTCCGATACATGTGCGCTCGCTTTCACCAACATGCGCATTCCGGCGGAAAATCGGCTGGGCGAAGAGGGGGAAGGCTACAAGATTGCACTTGCCAATCTGGAAGGCGGGCGCATCGGCATTGCTGCACAATCAGTCGGCATGGCGCGCGCAGCGTTTGAAGCCGCATGTGCTTACGCCAAGGAACGCGTTACATTCGGCAAGCCAATCATCGAGCATCAGGCAGTCGCGTTTCGCCTCGCGGACATGGCAACAAAAATTGAGGCGGCCCGGCAGATGGTGCTGCATGCAGCCGCATTGCGTGAAGCGGGCAAACCCTGCTTGACGGAAGCCTCAATGGCCAAACTCGTCGCGTCCGAAATGGCCGAGCAGGTCTGCTCCGCCGCGATCCAAATTCACGGCGGTTACGGTTATCTGGCTGACTATCCGGTTGAGCGCATTTATCGTGATGTTCGCGTCTGCCAGATCTATGAAGGCACCAGCGACGTACAGCGTCTCGTTATCGCGCGGGGATTGTGATCGTCCCCTGCAATAATGTTTGCAAGTCACGATGAAAATCGGCCAAAGACAGCGCGCAGATAAGCAAATATCCGCGGCAAAATGTGAGGTCCGATGACTGTTCGCCCGATTGTAAGCTATCCGGATAAACGACTGCGCACCGTAGCCGAGCCTGTCATCCTGTTCGACAGCGCTTTGCAGGAACTGGGAAACGATCTCCTCGACACGATGCGGGCTGCGCCCGGCATCGGGATCACCGCGCCGCATATTGGTATAGCAAAGCGTCTCGTGGTTCTGGAACTGCCTGAATCGGGGCCGAAATTCTACGTGAACCCTGAAATTACCTGGGTCTCAGACGAAAAAATCCATCATCAGGAAGGCAGCGTTTCGATGCCGGGTGTTGTCGATGACGTCGAGCGCCACGCCCGTATCAAAATCCGCTATCAGGACCTTGATGGGAACGAGCAAACCGAGGACTCGGATGGCTTGCTCGCCGTATGCCACCAGCACGAAATAGACCAGCTTGACGGTATTTTCTGGATACAGCGCCTTTCGCGATTGCGCCGCGACCGTCTTATCAAACGTTATGAGAAATCGCAGCGCCAAAGATAATTGGCGCTGCGAATAAGCTCAATAGAGCAAACGGGCACGGATGGTGCCCGGAATTTCGCGAATAGCCTGCAAGACCGTTTCGCTGGCATCACCGACGCCGTCAGCTTCCATAACAAGATAACCCACCTCACCATCTGTCTGCAGAAACTGGCTGGCGATATTGATGTTATGTGTCGAGAAAACATTCACGAGGCTGTTGAGAATACCCGGGCGGTTTTCATGCACGTGCATGAAACGTGTACCCGTCGGGCGCGGCGGCAACTGCACCTGCGGGAAGTTGACGGCGCCCAAGGTCGAGCCGACATCGGAATATTCGACCAGTTTGCGGGTGACTTCCGTGCCAATCCGTTCCTGAGCTTCTTCCGTCGATCCGCCGATATGCGGCGTCAGAATGACATTCTCCAGTCCCTGAATCGGCGAGACGAACTTGTCGTTGTTGGAAGCCGGTTCAACCGGGAAAACATCGATGGCGGCACCTGCGAGATGACCTTCCTGCAGGACCTTTGCCAGCGCTTCCAGATCGACAACCGTGCCGCGCGCATTATTGATGAGGAAAGCGCCTTTCTTCATCTTGCGCAGTTTTGCTTCTGTAATGAGCTTTGAAGTCGACTTGTTGGACGGCACGTGCAAGCTGACAACGTCCGAAGTCTTGAGCAATTCATCAAGGCTCGCAGCCGGTTTGACATTGCCATATTGCAGCTTGTCGGAAGTGTCGAAATAGCGGACCGTCATGCCGAGGCTTTCGGCCAGATTGCCGACCTGCGAACCGATATTGCCGTAGCCGACAATACCGAGCGTCTTGCCGCGCACTTCGCGGCTGCCAGTTGCCGTCTTGTCCCAACCGCCTGCATGGGCCGATACGGAACGCGGGAAAATACGGCGCATCAGCATGATGATTTCGCCAATCACCAGTTCCGCCACCGAGCGGGTGTTCGAAAATGGCGCATTGAAGACCGGAATACCACGCTTGCGTGCAGCTTTCAGTTCAACCTGGTTGGTCCCGACCGAAAAGCAACCGACCGCGATCAAACGGTTAGCCGCAGCAAAGATTTCTTCGGTCAGCTGCGTCCGGGAGCGAATACCGACAATATGTGCTGACGAAATTGCTTCGATCAGGTCGGCCTTATCCAGCGCCTTCGGCAGATGCGTGACATTGGTGTAACCGGAGGCCTTGAAGTAATCGACCGCCGTTTGGCTGATGCCTTCCAGCAGAAGAACATTGATGCGGTCGCGTGCGAGGGAGAGACGTTCGGTCATTTGGGGATTTCCAGGCTGTAACAGCAAATAGTCGGTTTACGACATGAATGAACGCAAAGCCGTCGTCAACAGGATGAACTGAAAGATTTTGCCCCTATTGCAGATTCACGAAGAAAGTGAACGAAGCAACGTCTTTTCAGAACACCGCAGCCGCCTATCTGATTACCATGGCAAATAACAAGCTCGCATGTGAATCACCGGCCAACCGACCCAGTATATCTTCAACAATTGCAACCGAAGGACTGTTCCCATGAGTGAAACGATCACCCTCGACACACATGAAGCCATTCGGGACTGGGTGGCCGCTCGCAACGGGAACCCAGCTTTTATCAGCACCTCCACAGACCCCGATGCTGCTCCGGTCCTGCGAATTGTATTTGAGCCGGAATTTGTTGCTGACGTCGAACGGCCATTGGACGCTGGCGGGCTTGAAATCGTAGAGTGGGAAGACTGGTTTCGCGTTTTCGATCAGGAAAAACTGACCATGCTGGTAGCTCACTCGAAACCGGGAAAACTTGATAATTTCTACCAGATCCTCCCGGCTTGACCGCTATTCAAGCAATTGCCTCACATCGGGGAGCTGGGTTCAAGCCAGCCTCCTGAACCGCTCAATCAGTTCTTCAGCGTCTTGCCGATAGTTTCCGCAACCAGCGCCAGTGAAATGGCGCCGGCATCGGGATGGCCGATGCTCTTTTCCGCCAGCGGTCTTGCCCGACCTAGTTTCGGGACAAGCGGTGCTGTCGCTTCGGCTGCTGCCTTCGCTGCCGCCGCAGCTTTATTCCATGCGTCGGCCAGCGGCACACCTGATGCAAATTCGCTTTCGAGAGTTTCCACAAAAGGCACGAAAGCATCGACCAATGTCTTGTCACCGGGTTTCGCCCCACCAAGACTCGTCACGGCATCAAGCGCACGCCTCCCGCCGCGAACGACTGCACCATCATCAATGCTGCCATTGTCGGACAGTTCTGCGCTCCATGAGCGCAGCAGAAGTCCCCATAGCGCTCCGGACGTTCCTCCAGCCCGGTCCGCCCATGCATCACCCGCAACAGCCAACACACTTGCAGCCCCGGCTCCAGCCTTGACCGCATGATCGGCGGCATCTTTTGCCGCTGCGGAGCCACGCCGCATACCCTGACCGTGATCGCCGTCGCCCGCATAGGCATCGATGCGCCCAAGCTCTTCTTCGGCCTCGACCAGCGTGTCAGCGACAGCGTTCAGAATGCCCTGAACACGCAAACCGCCTGCGCGGCCTGCTTCATCCGCTTGAGCAAAATCAGGAGCTGCATCCTCATTGGTAATGAGATCGTCCGCAGGCTCGACTGCAATCGCTTCCCCACGCCGCAGAACCGGCGTATCGCAAGCGGCCGTCCAGTAGCGCTCCAGTTCGTCATCAAGCCATAGAAGGGTCAACGAACAGCCTTGCATATCAAGGCTGGTAACAAATTCGCCCGCCTCCGGAGCTACGATATCAAGCCCGGCATTTTCCAGAAGCGACGCAATCGCCGTCCACAAGACAAACAGTTCTTCGTATTTGGTCGCGCCGAGGCCGTTCAGGATAACGCCGACTTTTTGCGTTCCTTTGGGGCGTTCCGCCAGTAGCTTCTCGACCAGCAGGCTCGCCAGACCGGAGGCAGGCAGGATCGCCTCTTCCTTGATCCCCGGTTCACCATGAATGCCGAGCCCCAGAGCCATCTGACCTTCCGGTACGGTAAAGAGCGGGTGTGGAGCGCCGGGCAAGGTGCAGCCTTTGAAAGCAACGCCGAAAGACACGGTGTTCGCATTCGCGTGACGTGACAGCCGTTCAACCTCGTCCAGCGACAGACCGGCTTCAGCAGCGGCACCTGCAATCTTGAACACAACCAGATCACCAGCGATACCGCGCCGTTTCTCGTGCATATCCGCCGGGGCACTGGCCACGTCATCGGTCACGGGAACGATGCGTACGTCGACCCCCTCGGCACGCAGGCGCTCAGCAGCAACGCCGAAATTGAGAACATCGCCTGCATAATTGCCAAAGCCCAGAAGAATACCACCGCCCTTATGCGCCTGGCGGCACACGCGGGCCACTGCCGCTGTGGACGGTGAGGCGAATACGTCACCAGCAACAGCGGCGTCCGCAAGGCCCGGCCCCACATACCCCGCAAACGCCGGATAATGACCGGAGCCGCCTCCCACGACCACAGCAACCTTGCCTTGAGGCACCTTTGTCGAGCGAACAATGCCACCACGCACGTGACGAACATAGCGGCTATAGATACTGGCAAACCCGGCAAGAGCGGTCGAGGCAAACTCTTCCGGCGCATCGAAAATCGTCGTCATTGAAACAGTCCTTGGTCTGGGTCATCGCCGCTAGGCGGAATGCGGCGCGAGTAGTCACGATTTGTAGCCGAAACGGAAAGCCCTCCGCCACCATAATGTCGCATAAAATGGGCTGGCGAAACTGCGGTCCAGCGCCATGCTGATATTCGCCGCTCTCAGCCAGATTACCGTTTGATCCAAAACATCAGATGAGGTCTACCTCAATCGAGCCGGATCGCGTTATAACCGGAACGGGCTTACTTGTGGTTATCTGATGCATCGGTACGGACTATGGAACTGAAATGGCTTGAAGATTTCGTCAGTCTCGCCGAGCACAGGAGCTACTCCCGCGCGGCTGGAGACCGCAATATTACGCAATCTGCGCTCAGCAAACGCATCAAGCAGCTTGAAGACTGGGTTGGCCTCCCATTGGTTGACCGCTCGTCAAATCCGATAGGCCTGACAAAGGCGGGAGAAAGTTTTCTTCCGCGAGCCCAGGATGCCCTCGAAGTGCTGCTCAGCGCCCGCAAGAATGTCAGTGACGGCTATAGTGCCACTTGGGAAATCATTTCCTTCGCAACTCTAAATACGTTGTCGCTCACCTTCTTCCCGCGTTGGATGGCCCGGATCGAAGCCTCCGGCGCTTCGTTCCGCACCCGTTTTGCCGATCCACATTCATCGTTCGTCGGCAATATTTCGACACTCGTCAGCGGGCATTGCGACTTCTTTCTAACCTATGCGCATCCAGCCGTTCCCCAGATGGACGATCTTGGAAGTTATCCGTTTCTGCCATTGGGAACCGAGACGGTCATTCCGGTATCCGCCCCCACACCGCAGGGGCTGGCGCTGCACAGTCTCAAGGACAAATCACGGCCTACCGACTTCCTCAGCTACCGTGGAAATTCGTTCTTTTCCCTTGCCTTGCCCTGGCTGTTCGAAAAGCACGGTTTTCAATTGAATACCGTTTACGAAAACGGAATGTCTGTTGCGTTGAAGGCAATGGCAGTCTCGGGCTACGGGGTGGCATGGCTGCCAGCGAGCCTCGTCGACGATGAAATGAAGCGTGGCGTTCTGGTGCGGGCAGGCGAAACGAATACCGACCTGTTGATTGATATTCGCGTTTATCGAACGCCCCAGTTCAGGAACAAGCAGGCGGAGCTTTTCTGGCGACGTGCCTCGCTGCTGGTTTCCTAGAATAGCGGGCACGCTGCCGAAAACTCCGCGCGGGAGCCGGGCTGAACGGCTCACCCCAGCGGAAAGAGCACGGCCACGGCTTTTAGGTCGGAGACACCGTCAAGGCGCTGCAAGTCCGCATAGATCTGGCTTGCGGCGGGAAGCGCCGAGCAGCAGTCAAGGAACTTGCGCATGCGATCGTCTGCGCTGAATGGTTGTTGCAAAGTGCCGACGGCAAAGCCCCGCGATGCACGCAGCACGCGACCGTCCTTCAGCGTGACGGTGGCGACATGCGGCAGTTTTTCCGCTGATGACCGTTCCTCCTCTCCCGAATAGCTGCGCATGGTAACAGCGCCGGAAAGCGGATCGCCTGCGAAAGCCTGAACCGCCTGCGGCGTGAAATCCGCCAGCGCCAGATACCCCTGACGCAGGGCACGAGCTACGCAATATTGCATGGAGAAGCGTGCCTGCATCTGATCGGTCGGCTGCGTATAGGCGAGATTGCGATAGTTCGCGATCCCGACCAGCGCATCGACTGCCGCAACATCGTCTGCGGCGAACCCGTGGCCGGCTTGCAGATCAAGCAACCCGTCCACGATCATATGCGTGGAGCCACAACAGGGATGTCGTTTCGGCATCACGCCTGTCGTTTCAATCACATGCGGTCTGTCGGCGAGGATTTCTTCTATGTTCCAGCCGAGACGCGGATCACCCGCGAACAGTTCTCGAATGCCCTGCTCGCCTTCCAGAATGTCCGGTCGCGCCTGCATTCCCGCCTTTGCGAGCAAGGCAGCCTCAACCGCATTGCGCGCCGCCATACCGGCATGGAACGGCTTGATCCGCGTGCCAAACTGGCCCTTGGTGCCTGAAGCGAAGCTGGCTGCAATGGTCATAGCCTGCGCTGTTGTCTGGATATCGAGATCCAGCATATGCGCCGTGGCAACCGCCGTACCGATGCTGCCGATTGTAGATGTACCATGCCAGCCAGCCGTATAATGGGCCTGCCCCAGTCCTTCGCCGACAAGGGCCTGCGCCTGTAAACCCGCCAGATAGGCATCAATCAGGCGAGCGCCGGTCGTCTTGTCCAGCTCGGCAAGAGCCATGATTGCGGGTACAATGACCGCCGAGGCGTGGCTCATGCCCGGCAGGAAATTATCATCGAAGTCGAGCGCATGCGCCGCGGTGCCGTTGACGAGTGCCGCAAGCATCGGGCTGGCCTTGCCTCCGGTGATCAGCGGCGCATCGCCGCCCATGTTGTGACCGGCAAAAGCCATGGTCACGCTCTGTGTGCTGTCATCGTCGCGGCCTGCCACCATGCAGGCCAGTGTGTCCAGAATGGCATCGCGTGCCAGTTCACGCGCTTTGTCGCTCATTACAGGCTTAGCGCATGCCGAAGCGATCGCGGTTGCGACGGTCATCTCCTCTCGCAGCATGGGGTCACCCTTGAAATGCATCGAGAATGAGCTTGAGGAGACGCCCGAACTTGTGCCGGTTCAACTGACGTCCGGCGATGTCCGTGTCCACACGATGCACGATCACCATGTCGAGCGCAGGCAGCACAATGCAGAAATGACCGCCGGCGCCAAAGCCCGCATAACTGCCTTTCGGCGTCACAACACCGGGAAAAAACACACCATCCCGCTCCAGCCACCACATATAGCCATAAGCTCCGCGCGCACCGGCGTGGGAATAGGGCATGACACATTCCCGCACCCAGCCATCCGGCAATATGGCTTCGCCATTCCAGCGTCCGTCGCGCAGATAAAGCTGGCTAAAACGCGCCAGATCGCGGGTTGAGAGGCGAAACGGATAGGCGGCGTGCCGGCTCTCCGTAAAGCGATCGTGCCAGCCGTCCGGCTTGTCGCCGCCAAGTGCGAAATCTTCAAGCCCAAGCGGTTTTGCGATGCGTTCGTCAAAAGCCTGATGCACGGACTTGCAGGTCAACTGCTCGAAAATGGTGCCAAGCGCGTTGAAATCCCAGTTGTTGTAGCACCAGAAGGTGCCCGGCGCATGGGAATGACGTTTCTCCTTGATCATCCTCATCCATGGCGTCTCGTAGCCTGCTGGATGGTAGATGCCTGAACGCGCGGTCAGGAGATCATAGACCGTCGCCTGTCTTTCGACGTCGCTCAAGCCTTCATTATCGTCAATGCCAAGCTGCTCCAGCGTCTGGCTGAGATCGATGGTACCATCGGCCACATCTTGTCCCATCAGCGCGGCAAGGATGCTCTTGCGAATGGAGTGGCAAAGATATTTATGCGTGATGTCGCCATATGTATGGACGATCTTGTTGCCCTGGACGATCATCAGGGCATCGGTTTCCTGCCCGTCCGCGCAGGCGTCGACGGCACGAAGCCCGGCTTCCGACCAGCCCGCCGCAGCGGGGCTCTTCAGACGCTCCCATTCCTGTCCCGGATTGGCCACTGCATGATAGTTCATACCCGTATTTCCCTAGCCTGATTATGTGCGACGGCTTCCACGCTGGCTTGCAGGAATTCCTGCGTATATTCAGCCTTGGCGCGCGAATGACGCAGATCGTCCGCCGTCAATTCTTCCAGAATGATGCCCTTGTGCATGACGCCGACACGCTCGCAGATATGCGCCACCACCGCGAGATCGTGCGACACCATGAGATAGGTGAGATTGCGCTCGCGGCGCAGCACCTTGAGCAGATTGAGAATTTCCGCCTGTACGGAAACGTCGAGCGCTGAAGTCGGCTCATCCAGCAAAAGCACATCAGGCTCGATGATCAAGGCACGCGCTATGGCGACGCGCTGGCGCTGGCCGCCAGACAGTTCATGCGGATAGCGATAGAGGAAACTCGGGCCGAGCCCGACCGCCTGTAATATGTCGCGAATACGCTCGTCCCTGCGGTCCATGCCGTGAATGGCAAGTGACTCCGCCAGCACCTTGTGCACCTGCTTGCGCGGGTGCAGCGAAGCATAGGGGTCCTGGAACACCATCTGCACGCGGCGGAAAAACGCCTTGTCGCGCTCGCCGCCCATCTTCTGTCCATCAAAGACGAAATTGCCTTGATAATCCGGGATGAGACCGGCCAGAGCGCGCAGGATCGTGGACTTACCGCAACCGGATTCACCGATCAAACCGTAAGCTCCGCCGCGTTCGATATGAAACTTCACCTTCCTGACGACGGTGGCGCGCTTGCGTCCTTTGCCGAAGCTGATGGAGAGATCCGAAACATCCACGAATGGGGAATTGGCTGCCTGTGTCATGCGTTTTCTCCCACCAGCGTCGGCTCGGTCAGCCAGCTTTTGTCGCGTTCGGGCACCTTGAGCATATCGACCGGATGGTCGAGCCGCGGAAGGCTGGCCAGCAGCGCCTGTGTATAGGGGTGGCGCGCTTTATGCAGATCCTTCGCGGGCAGGTCTTCCATGATGCGTCCCGCATACATGACCAGCACCCGGTCGCAGAAATCCGCCACCAGATTGAGATCGTGGCTGATGAACATCAGCCCGGTGCCCGAACGGCTGACCAGTTCATCAAGTACGGTCAGAACCTGCCGCCGTACCGTCACATCGAGTGCGGAGGTCGGCTCGTCGGCAATGATCATGTCCGGTTCGGGGATCAGCATCATGGCGATCATCACACGCTGGCCCATGCCGCCGGAAATCTCGTGCGGGAACAGACGCATGACACGTTCGGGATCCCGAATATGCACGGCCTCCAGCATGGCAAGCGTCTTCTGTCTCGCTTCCGCCGGTTTCACCCGATGGTGCAGACGATAGGCTTCCATGATCTGATCGCCGATACGGATCAGCGGGTTGAGCGAATATTTCGGGTCCTGAAGGATCATCGAAATCCGGTTGCCGCGCACGCTGCGCATCTGGCGCTCGCTGGCCGATAGCAGGTCAACCTCGCCGAAACGCAAAGTCCTGGCGCGGATCTGTGCCGCCTTTGGCGTCAGCTTGAGGATCGAGCGCCCGGTCATCGATTTGCCGGAACCGGATTCGCCTACGATGCCGACCTTTTCACGTCCGATGGAAAAGCTGATGCCGCGAACGACATCGATGCTGCGATCCGTACCGGGAAACGAAACCCACAGATCATCGACTTCAAGCAATGGTTTTGTCATTGATCTTATCCGTTTCTGGGGTCGAGGACGTCACGCAAGCCGTCGCCGAACAGGTTGAAGGCAAGGCTCGCCAGCAGGATTGCGGTGCCGGGCACAGCGGCAAGCCACCACGAGGTCATCATGAATTCACGGCCGCTGGAAAGCATCGCTCCCCATTCCGGACTTGGCGGCTGCGCGCCAAGTCCGAGAAAACCAAGGCCGGCGGCGGTGAGAATGATCGACGACATATTGAGCGTGATGCGGATCACCACCGAGGGGATGCACATCGGCACGACATGTTTCGCAATCACCCGCATGGTGGAAGCCCCTTGCAGGCGAATGGCGGCCACATAATCGGATGAGCGAATGGTCAATGTTTCGGCGCGAGCAAGGCGTGCAATCGGCGGCCATGCGGCGAGTGAAATGGCAATGACGGCGTTCTCGATGCCCGGCCCGAGCGCTGCAGCAAAGGCCAGCGCCAACACGAGACTGGGAAAGGCAAGGAAAATATCGACAATGCGCATCAGCGCCGTATCAACCCAGCCGCCCATATAGCCCGCAGTCGTACCGACAACGAGACCAATGGGGGCCGCGATGATGGCGGTCAGCGTCACGATGTAAAGTGTGATGCGCGAGCCATAGACAAGGCGGCTGAAAATATCGCGCCCCAGCTCGTCCGTACCGAAAAAATGTTCCCATGACGGCGGTTGCAGCCGATTGGCGAGATTATTGGCGCCGATATCGTGCGTGGCGATGAGGGGCGCAAAAACGGCCACCAACACCAGAAGCACGATCACTGCCAGACCGAAGACGGCAGATGTGTTGGCCATCAGCTTGAACCATGAGCGGCGCAACTGCTGTATATTGGCCTGAAAGGCAGACGTGGGTACGGGGGCGGTCAGCCAGGCCCGCAGGGAACCGGAAGTTTGCGCCGGCGATGTGCTGGTATGCGTGTTCATCGGCTGTTTCCTATCGTGTGCGGGGATCGAAAACGCGATACAGAAGATCGCTGATCAGGTTGATGCCGACGAACAGAATGCCGACGATAAGCGTGCAGCCGACCACCGCATTCATGTCACCCGCCAGAAGCGCATTGGTGAGGTAGCGCCCGAAGCCCGGCCATGCGAACACCGTTTCGGTCAGCACCGCGCCTTCCAGCAGGAACGCATAGGATAGCGCCACGACCGTCACGACCTGAACCGCGACATTGCGGAAAGCATGGCCCCAGACGGTGCGCGCCCAGGACAGTCCTTTGACGCGAGCGGTGATGATATATTCCTGATTGAGTTGCTCGATCATGAAACCGCGCGTCATGCGGCTGATATAGGCCATCGAACCGAATGCGAGGATCAGCGCGGGCATGATGATATGGCTTACCGCGTTCCAGAACGCATCCCACTGGCCCTGCATCGCGCTGTCGAGAAGCAGAAAACCGGTGGTGGGTTCAACGGAATATTCATAGATAAAATCGATCCGGCCCGGCCCACCGATCCAGCCGAGTGTGGCGTAGAAAATCAGCAGAGCCATCAGGCCCAGCCAGAAATTCGGCGTAGAATAACCGAGCAGACTAACCATGCGCACGGCATGGTCCAGCGGCGTATTGCGATACATGGCCGAGAAAACGCCGAGCGGAATGCCAAACGTGGTGCCGATGACGATAGCCACGGTCGCAAGTTCGATGGTCGCGGGAAAAACGCGACCGATATCCTCCAGCACCGGACGGCCGGAAGTCAGTGCGTTGCCGAAATCAAACAGCAGCGCGTTCTTAAGATACAGGCCGTATTGTACGATCAACGGCTGGTCTAGCCCCAGCTTGCGATACATCGTGTCATAGGCTTCCTGGGAAACATTGTCTCCCAGCATGGCAATGACCGGATCGAGCGGCAAAAGGCGGCTGATGAAAAAGGTCAGCGTGACCAGTCCCAGAAGCGTGATCGCCACTGAAACGATCAGACGCGCGGTGGCGGCGAGAAACAGAAGCGCAGGCCCGGCTTCCCTGTCGCGGTCGGCCTCCTCCACATCTTCCATGATTTCGTGCGTCGTCATCTGCAAATTCCCGGAAAGAGAAAAACGGGATGCCGGGCCCAAGTCGCGAAGCAAGCGGCCATATGGTCATCCATCGAAACAGGTTCGCCCGGCAGCTTCGAGGGAAGCCACCGGGAGTACCATTCTCGTTATTTCGCGGCGAGATCGTAGTAGACGCGGAAGCCGTTCCAGCTCCAGTTCTTCATGGCCTTGTTAACGCCAGCGACATTGTAGATCTGGAAAATGAAGGCGTGCGGCCCCTTCTCCATCATCTCTTTTTGCAGATCGATATACATCTGCTTGCGCTTGGCCTCGTCCTTCTCGAACAGGGCAGCGTCGACTTGCCTGTTCACGGCCTCATTGAAATAGCTTGCGCGCCAGCTCGGATACATGGTCTGCTTGGCTTCAGCCCTGTTGTCGGGGTTGAAAATCTGGCGCGAAGCATTGCCATGCGCATCCGGAACGGTGGTCTGCCAACCCATCAGCGAGGTCTGGAACTCGCGACCGCGAATTCGGCTGAACAATTGCGCATTGGCCATGCGCTCGATCTTGATCTTCACACCCACCTTGGCAGCTGCATCCTGAATGCTCTGGGCAATCGGAGCCGCATAAGGCGCGGTGCTGATGAACATTGTCGTTTCGAAGCCCTTCTCGTAACCGGCTTCCTTCAGCAGTTCGCGGGCCTTTTCCACGTCGAGCTTGAAAGGCTGACCTTCCTTTTCGTCCAGCGCGCCGAAGGCGCCGAGCTGCACGAAGCTCGCACGCGGCACGCCCACATTGTTGATGACCGTCTTGCCGAGCCCCTCATAGTCGATGAGATAGCGCATCGCGAGGCGCACCTTCTCATTGGCAAAGATCGGATCGGCATTGTTGAAGTTCCAGTAGAACAGCGATGGTTTCAGCGAACGGGAAGCGGTTACCTTGTCCTGCGTTTCCAGATCGCGCAGGTCTTCCGGCGTCAGATCGCGGGCAATATCGATGTCACCTTTTTCAAGCAGCAGTCGCTGGGTTCCCGCTTCCGAAACATGGCGGATCAGCACCTGCTTGAGCTTCGGCGTTTCGCCCCAGTAATTGTCCGTCGCCTGAAGGATAACCACTTCAGCCGGGTTCCAGCGCATCAGCTTGTAGGGGCCAACGCATTCCGAGCGGGTGGCCAGATATTTGTTACCCATGTCGTTATCGACCTGGTTCTGCATCAGCACCTTCTGGTTCAAAAGGCTGGCGACACGGTTGGCGGCGATTGCTGCCAGAATAAGATTGACCGGATAAGGCTTGTCCAGCTTGAAAACGACCGTGTTGTCGTCCGGCGCCGAGATGGTCTGGTCCACATTTTCCTTGGTGAAGCCATATTCCGTCAGCGTGGCGGCATTACCGAAACCGAGCTTGACCGCGCGCTGGAGCGACCAGGCCATGTCGCCCGCCGTCGCCTTGTCGCCATTGTCGAACTTCAGGTCGTCGCGCATGTGGAACGTGATCTGCAAGCCATCTTGCGAGACGTTCCAGCTTTTTGCCAGCTGCGGCACGATCTTGGTTTCGTCAGCCGGATCGAAATCAACCAGAGGGTCGCAGATGTTCTGGATAATTTCATTTGTTGCGGCTTCGCCGATCTGCGCCGGATCGAAAGTGCTGATAGCATCGATATTCCAGGCCATGACGAGCGCATTAGGCGGTGATGCGGCTTCAGCCGTGAACGTCATAGCGCCCATACCGGCAGCAAGTGCAAGCGCCGTGGTGCGGCGCAGGATGGATATCTTCTGTCTTGGCATATTTATCCCCTTTTATGATTAGACTTTTACAAGAGGTGCCGCGCGCGAACGCGCGGCACGAACGGCTTTCGGTCAATCAACCGGGCGCGGCTGGAGCGGCGGGTTGACTTCAGGCGGGATCGGGCAGATGTAGGGCGTCTTCGCCGTGCGGGCCTTATGATCGGCCTTGGCGTCGTTCAGGATTTTCTCGTCCTGTAGAACATCAAGAGCCGTGCCCGCCATCACCTTGGCGGCATAGACCATGCCTTTATGCGCGGCTGGCATCTTACCTTGTGCGGTGATCTGCCAGGAATGGCCGGGCGAGCCGATTGCATGCGTTGCCACGCGCGCCTGAACCGTCGGCACCACCCAGCTCACATCGCCCAGATCGGTGGAGCCGATCATCGGCACACCCTTCTGTTCGCGCGGCAGGACATAGTCGCAAAGCGGCTCATTTTCCGCCAAAGGCTGGCCGACACGCAAATAATCGGTCTCGATGTCCTCCTTTGAAAGCGTCGTCTGAATCTTGGCCGCAAAGGCACGATCCGCATCATCGAACGGCACGCCGCCCAGACGCTCCATGTTGGAATGCATCGCGATTTCGAGCGGTGTATTGCCGAGCAGGTTCGAGACTGCGCTCATGATGGAAATATCGACAGTCGTTTCCGTCATCATTGCAGCACCGTGTGCAACTTTCTTGACGCGCTCATTGAGAGCAAACATGCCCGGCAGGTCGGTGGCGCGGATGGCATAGCGCACCTTGGCCTTGGCCTGTACGACATTCGGCGCGACGCCGCCTGCATTGAGATAGGCGTAGTGGAGACGGCAATCGGAAGGGATGTGTTCGCGCAGATAATTGCAGCCGACGCTCATCAGCTCCACCGCATCCAGAGCCGAACGCCCCAGATGCGGTGCTGCGGCGGCGTGGGAGGCCCGTCCGGTGAATTCGAAATCCATGCGGGTATTGGCAAGCGACTGCGCGTCATCGACCTGCGTAAACGAAGCCGGATGCCAGCAGATCGCAATGTCGACATCATCGAAAGCGCCTGCGCGCGCCATGAACGACTTGGCTGCACCGCCTTCTTCTGCCGGACAACCATAATAGCGCACGCGCCCTTTCTTGCCGGTTTTCTCCAGCCAGTCCTTGACGGCTGTCGCCGCCAGAATCGCGGCGGAGCCCAGAAGATTGTGGCCGCAGCCATGGCCATGTCCCGTGCCGGGGATCGGACGCGGTTCGGCAATGCCCGCTTCCTGGCTCAAGCCCGGAAGCGCGTCATATTCACCCAGAATGGCGATAACCGGCCCATCCTCGCCCGCTTCGCCCATCACGGCGGTAGGGATGCCAGCCACGTTTTCGGTGATGCGGAAACCTTGCTCCTTCAACATTCCGGTATGTTCGGCGCAGGACTTGTATTCGGTATAGGCGATCTCGGGCATGCCCCAGACACGATCGCTCAAGGCTTCGAAATCAGCCTTCTTCGCGTCCACCAGATCCCAGATCTCTTCACCATTCTTCACGGCGTACTCTCCAACAATGCTTTTAAAGATTCTCGTCAATGAAACGGGCCAGCGCGCCGAACACACGGCGACGATTTTCGATGCGCGCAAAGCCATGGCCCTCATGCGGCACACGCAGATATTCGACGGGCTTGCCAAGGCCGCGCAGACACGAATAGACCATCTCGCTCTCGCATGGCGTGACGCGCGGGTCTTCCAGCCCGTGGGCGATCATCAGCGGCGCTGCGATATTGCCGATGCGGTTGATGGGCGAGAACCGCTCCAGTTCCTCACGCATGGTTTCAGCATGGCCATATTCGATGGCGCGCAGTTCCTTGCGCCACGGCCCAGTGGTCTGCAACAGGGTGAGGAAATTGGCGATCCCGTAATATTCGACGCCAAGCTTCCACAGGTCGGGATATTCCGTCATGGCCGACAAGACCATGAACCCGCCATAGGAGCGGCCAAACACGCCGATACGGTTCTCATCCACATCGCTGCGCGCCGCGACCGCCATGCGCACTGCCTTGAGATCGGCAACGCTGTCCATGCGCAATTCGCGATCATCCAGATGCTGGTAGGCGCGGCCATAGCCGGTGCTGCCACGAATATTCGGCGCGATGACCATAATGCCGTGCGCCAGCATGTGCTGAATGTCCGCCCGGAAATCCGGCTTCCACTGGGCTTCGGGGCCGCCATGCACGATGATCATCACAGGATAACCATCAGGGCCTGCGGTTCGCTCCGGCTTGTAGACGAAATAGGGAATGTCCAGGCCGTCGAAACTTGCAACACTCGTTACCGTGGGTTCGAGGAAAGCCGGTAATCTAACCTTGGCCTTCGGCGCATCGGTCAGGCGGGTGAAGACACCGCTTTCCACGTCGCAGCGCCAGATATCCCCCGGCGTCGCAGCACCCTCCAACGGCATGATCAGCGATGTGCCATCCGGCGTCCATGCGACCGAAGCCACCACCGCAGCAAACGGCAATTCAAACTCTTTCAGCACAGCGCCATCACGGCCAATCAGCACTAGATCGTTCCAACCCTGACGATTGAGGATGAGCGCTATCCTGCTCTGATCCGGCGATATGGCGAGCGCTTCCACATCTTGGCCGTCAAAAGCGGCAAGCTCGGTCAAGGTTGACGCATCATGCGGCTTGACCATGACCGAGAGATATTCGCGTTGCTGATCGGCAATCATCACAATGCCGGAGCCGTCCTTGAAGAATTTCGGCGCCTGATAGAGCGCCCGGCCTTCATGAGGCAGGATATTCTCATAAGCGCCGGTTTCGAGATCGAGGTGGCAGAAATCCTGATCCGTCATGGCGCGCTGGCAATCATTGACGAGAAGCGACTTGCCATCGGGCGCAAAAGCGGCAGGCGTGCGCCAGCCGATGCCCTTGTAAACGCATTTCGTCTCGCCGGTGGCGACGGTCATGACATGGATGTCCATATGCGAACGGTCGCGATAATTCGCGCCATAGGCGATCTGTGTGCCATCGGGCGACCAGCAACCCCAGGCATGAACCACCGTCGTATCGGTGGTGAGAAGTCGCGGTTCGCCTTCGGCGTTTTCGATCAGCCAGAGCTGATGGCGTTCGTCACCACCCCAGTCGGTGGTAATGAGCAGGTCACGGCTTTTGGGATTGAAGGCAAGATTGCCGACCGGTTCCGGCAGATTGGTGAGCTGGCGCGGCGTGCCGCCGGCAAGTGGGCGCGTCCAGACCTGCGCCGTGCCGCTTTCGTCGCTGAGATAGGCCAGAAGCTCGCCGTCCGGGGAGACAGCGGGCTTCACCGCCTTGCAGATATCGATGTAGTGCGTCATCGAAAGCGATATATCGGCGGTCGTTGTATCGAACATCGAACTTTCCTCAATTCCAGACATTGATGAATGGGGTCACGCCAGCTGCCGCGCCAGCCGGGCCGATGCGGCGCTCAGCGCATCGGCCATCGGGCCGTTTGTCGACTGATGATTGGCAAGGGTGACGATGGTGAAACCGGCCTCCGGCCAAGCTTCTTTGAGCTTCCATGCCGTCATCATCGGCGTCACCGTGTCGTATCGCGCCTGTACGATTTCGGCGGGCAAGTGACGAATACGGTCGATATTTTCGATGAGATAATTATCCGGGAGGAAGGCGCGGTTGACGCAATAATGGGTGAAAATGCGCGATACGGCCAAGGCCGCTTCCGGCTTCAGGAGTTTGGAAACGTGATCCGTGTTCGGTTCGAAGGTCTGTGTGCGTGCCGAAAATCCACGCAGGCTCTGGGCCGCTTCATGCTCCTGTGCCGGATCGCCCGAGGTGAGACGCTTGTAATAAGCGGCCAGCAGATCGCCCCGCTCGCTCACCGGTATAAATTCGGCAAATTCCTGCCAGTGATCGGGGAAGATGGCGCGACAGCCGTGGAACCACCAGTCGATATCCTCCTGTCCGCCCAGAAATATGCCATGCAGCCGAAAGCCGAGGCAGCGCTGCGGATGCGCAATGCCATAGGCGAGCGAGAGACACGATCCCCAGGAGCCGCCAGCTACCAGCCAGCGCTCGATACCCAGTTTTTCGCGCAGGGCTTCTATATCCGCGATCAGATGCTGCGTGGTGTTTTCAGCAATTTCTGCGACAGGGGTGGAACGTCCCGCGCCGCGCTGATCGAAGGTAATGACGTGATAGGTATCGAGATCGAAACTGGCGACCTGACTGGCCGAAACGCCCGCACCGGGGCCGCCATGCAGGAACACCACGGGGATGCCCCGGGGATTGCCATATTCCAGAACGGAAAGCTCATGCAGATCGCTAACCCGTAAACGGAATTCGTGCGTCGGAAGAACGACGGCATCGGCTCCACCGAGTTCGATTGGATTCAAGCCTTTGAATTGCTGCGCATTTTTAGCGGAAGGATAAATCTTTCCCTCCGGAACGCGCTTGGCTTCCGTCATTCATTTTCCCCATTTTTGCGCTCGTTGGAAAGGCGCGTCAGCCAACTTTGCTCGAAGCAGATCTTCTCGCCTTTTCAAGAGCTTGAAGATAATCCAGCGAGCAATCTCTCTTGACCGTCTTTTTTATTATTTGAAATTTATAGGCAGCAATTTTGGGGTTTGGCCAATGCAAATTTAGACTTGCCATTCCAATTTGGAATAGCGAGATAAAACGGCCCGCTTGAAATTTTCGGCCGCCTGTTTTTGGATCGTCATATGACATTGGTCCCGCAGCGCCAGCGAGACCAATATTGTCGATCAAGATAGGAGGCCGAGTCGATGCTCGTTGAACCTGCCTCCGCGAGGGTCAGGAAGTTCTTTCGGCGCTACCGATAGATTCCAGTGTGAACCTCACCGTCCAGACCGCACCACGCGCGGTACATGCCTGGACTGTTGAAGGGCAGGCTGACATTCCCATTACGATCCACAGCGACAAGACCGCCTGAACCGCCGATTTCGCCAAGTTCCCGGACGACAGCGCCAGCCGCTTCGTTGAGCGATTGCCCTGCCCAGCGCATGCGCGCATCCACTTCATGGCCCACGGCCCAGCGAATGAAATATTCGCCATGGCCGGTGGCCGACAGCGCAACCGTCTGGTCATCCGCCCACGTTCCAGCACCTAAAACCGGGCTATCACCAACGCGTCCCGGTGTCTTAGCGGTCATGCCACCCGTGGAGGTGGCCGCAGCCAGATGCCCGAAGCTGTCCAATGCTACCGCGCCAACCGTCCCATGCTTACGGGCGGGGTCTCCATCGTCCGCGGCACCGCTGCGGCGGCGCTCCATTTCGTCATGAAGGGCCTTGCGGCGCTGCTCCGTCGAGAACCATTCTGGAGCCATAATTTCGAGACCCGCAGTTTCACAAAACCGTCTCGCCCCTTCCCCTGCAAAGAATACATGCTCGGTCTGTTCCATTACAGCACGTGCCGCCAGAACGGGATTGCGCGGCCCGCAAATTCCCGAAATCGCGCCGCATGCACGTGTTGCACCATCCATGATGGCGGCATCCATCTCATGCGTTTCATCCGTCGTGAAAACAGCCCCGCGACCGGCGTTGAACAACGGATTTTCTTCTAGGGCGATGACGGATGCCGTCACGGCGTCGAGCGCTTTCCCGCCACCCCGCAACACATCCAACCCGGCCTGCAGGCATTCGCGCAGGCCGGCGTGATAGGCCGCTTCCTTCTCCGGCGTCATATTGGCCTTGAGAATGGTTCCGGCGCCGCCATGCAGCGCGATTACAGGTACGAATTTAGACATCTTAACTCACTATTGAAGAGACTATCAAAGTCGAACAACTTGAAGAACCTTGCGATCTATCGAAATGTATCCGCCTGTTTTGACCGGTTCATTAGGCTTGGCGTATTTTCGAGTTCCTTGGGCAAAGGCGCACTGGAACAGCGGAGATGCATCTCGCGAACGAACAGTTTTCGTTTCTTTTCATCGTTCTCTTTTATAGCCGCAGCAATAGCCAGCCCGTAGGGACCTATGAGAAGCCCCGGTGCTAAATCGGAGGCTTTCTTTTCTCTCGCCTGATAATTCACGGCCTCTGCGCGAATTTCCTCGCATTGTGGCGAAACCCATTTCGGGTCGTGCGGCGAGAGAGTGGCCGCATAATTCTGCGGTGCAGTCGTGCATCCAACTACGATCATGGACACCAGGCAAACGATCCCTGCCCCTAAACGTTCGATTACCATTTCATTCCGTTTCCGTGCGCGACAGGTTTCGACCGTGATTCGATCATTCTAATCTGCAACATTGCTATTGCCTGCAAGTATAGCATCTGCGGCCAACCCGCCAGCCATGCGATAATCGTCTGACCATTCTTCATCGTCAAACACGCAAAGCGCAATC
Source organism: Hyphomicrobiales bacterium (assembly GCA_900473915.1). Classification (GTDB taxonomy): domain Bacteria; phylum Pseudomonadota; class Alphaproteobacteria; order Rhizobiales; family Rhizobiaceae; genus Brucella. The sequence goes on from UCNG01000007.1 coordinate 49,775, forward strand.
GTCGCGCATCGCTGCCTTTCCCTGAGTATAGCAAGCGCGATTGCGTCAACAGGTGCTATTTTTTCGTCGGCCTCTGGGACTTCGAGCCACAAATTTCTGGCCGTATCTACAATGTCACGGGGAAATTCCATGCCCTCTGCCTTTTAAGTGCTCCATTGCGCAGCAATTTCCGCTCGTCGAATCACAAACTCGTATGCGTCGTTTCTATATCCTTTCATAGTTCAACGTGTCAGACACTTCTCAACAGCGCCGCATTGAATGAACAAAAAGTACCAGCCCGCAGATATATGGACTGGGATACACCAACTACTTACCCGTACCGTCAGAAAACCTGTTTACCTTATAGGTCAGGCTTCCCGGGTCAGCAGCCTCCACGTCGATCCGGATATTTCTGATTTCGATGGCACGTTGGTCAGGCGGGAAATCCAATATCTGCCCCGTATTCGGGGTTTGCAGATCACTGGCGGTGTAACCACGGATTTCAAAACGCATCCTGCCATCGACAATGCCCAAATAAACGATATCAAAAATCGTTCCGGACTCGTTGGGATCGTATTCATCAGGATTCGGTATCTCCGACCCTTTTGCATAATCGCGCGGAGGGACGATGGGATCGCCGCTTAGAACGAACTGCGTCTGGCCAAAGGTAGCAGTTGCCGGTGCAGGATGGTGCGATGTCTCTTCAGTGTCTACTGAAACCTCTGCACCCGCCGCTTGTTGGGCATGCAAGTCAGCCGGAAAACTCAGAACACAGCCTGCGATCACGAATATTGCAAGCCATCGACTTATCTTTGAACGTTTATCCATCGCCTGTTCTTTTCCTGAATCGCAAGTGAACGCCGCTCTTTTGATCGAAACGCGACATGCAGGCAATCCTTCCTATCACATGCTGTTCTCGCTGAAAGCATGGCAGGAACTGTCACGATTTTATGACTGCAATCGTAAGCACCTTAGGTTAGGGTCGGCGTGGGAAGATCACCGTCGGAAACCTCAATAGAGAGGCATGGCATGACTGTTGAAGCCAGGTCTGTTCGCATCATTCGGACAGTTGTTGAAACGCTGCACCCGCAGTTCAACGTGGAGTTATGGGACGGTACGCGCATAGGTGCATTCGACGGTCCGTCCCTGGTGATCAATGATCCGACGATCGTTCGGCAGCTCCTTCTCAAACCGAACTACGATTCACTGATCGATATCTGGACCTCAGGTCGGGTGGATATCAGCAATGGTACAATCTTCGATCTCGCCAAAGCAAAAACCGACGGAAGCGTAAAGAACAGGTTGAAGGAGTTGCCAAAATGGCAACTACTCAAGGACCTTCCAGCTCTTCTTTTTGCTGGTAAAACCAGTGGCCACGAAGTTCTCGACGGCAGGAAACCTTTCGTCAGCGGATCGAGCAAGGAGGCGATCACGCATCACTACGATGTCTCCAATGAGTTTTACCGCTTATTCCTGGACGAGCGGATGGTTTACACGTGTGGCTACTTCACGGATTGGGCAAATGATATCGACCAGGCCCAGAAGGACAAGCTGGAGCTCATCTGCCGAAAACTACGATTGAAACCGGGTGACCGTCTTCTGGATATTGGCTGCGGTTGGGGTGCCCTTCTGATCTATGCAGTACAGAATTTTGGCGTCATTGGCACCGGCGTTTCATTGTCGGAAGCCCAGACGGCGCTGGCGCGCGAAAGGATCAGAGAAGCAGCACTGGAAGACAGGATTACCATCCACGTCAAATCCTATGCCGAGCTTGACGGTCAGTTCGACAAGATTTCCTCTGTGGGAATGTTCGAGCATGTCGGTATCGCCAATTACGACAGCTATTTCAGCGCTGTGAACCGGCTTCTACGCCCCGGTGGGCTTTACATGCATCATGCAATCACGCGACGCATGAAAAAGGACAAGAAATCCTTCAAACGCAAAAGCGCCGAGCACAAAGCACTGGTGAAGTACATTTTCCCGGGAGGAGAACTCGATCATCTCGGAATGACGGTAGAAAACCTGGAAAGACATGGCTTCGAAGTCCACGACATCGAGAATCTGCGCGAACACTATGGCATGACATGCCGGTTATGGTGCGAGCGTCTCTATAGCAATTTCGATAAGGCCGTCGCTGAAATCGGCTATCCGAAAGCGCGTCTCTGGCTGCTGTATCTTGCGGGTTGTTCGCTGGCATTCGAGCGCGGCACCGTCCAGATCAACCAGACTGTGGCTTCAAAACGCAAACGCGGCATTTCCGCCGTACCTCAAACAAGAGCCGATATTTATACCGATTTCGGAAAGTCCCGCTTAGCAAGTCGAAGCGCTTCAGACAATGTCCAAGAATAGAAAAAGCCCGCAATCACGCGGGCTTAGATGTATCTCTATGCTCTCCGGTGCTGGTCTATGCCGGACGCGGGATCATTCCCACTCGATAGTGCCGGGCGGCTTTGAAGTCACATCGTAGACAACGCGGTTGATGCCGCGCACTTCATTGATGATGCGGGTCGCCGCATTGCCAAGGAAGTTCATATCATAGTGATAGAAGTCTGCCGTCATGCCGTCCACCGACGTCACGGCGCGTAGCGCGCACACAAATTCGTAAGTGCGGCCATCGCCCATCACGCCGACGGTCTGGACCGGAAGCAGGACCGCGAAAGCCTGCCAGATTGCGTCATAGAGGCCAGCCTTGCGGATTTCATCCAGATAGATCGCGTCTGCTTCACGCAGGATTTCCAGCTTCTCGCGGGTAATGCCGCCGGGGCAACGTATCGCAAGACCCGGTCCAGGGAACGGGTGGCGCCCGATAAAGCTGTCCGGCAGACCCAGTTCCTTGCCGAGCAGTCGCACTTCGTCTTTGAACAATTCGCGCAGCGGCTCAACCAGCTGCATCTTCATGCGCTCCGGCAGACCGCCCACATTGTGGTGGGACTTGATCGTGACGGAAGGTCCGCCGGTGAAGGAAACACTTTCGATCACGTCGGGATAAAGCGTGCCCTGCACCAGGAAATCTGCGCCCCCCAGCTTCTTGGCTTCTTCCTCGAACACTTCGATGAAGAGACGTCCAATCGTCTTGCGCTTCTTTTCCGGATCGGTTTCGCCTTCCAGTTCGCCGATAAAGCGGTCGGAAGCATCCACAAGGATCAGCGGCAGATTGTAATGTTCGCGGAACATTTCAACGACCTGCTTAGCCTCGTTCTTGCGCATCAGGCCGTGATCAACGAGAATACAGGTGAGCTGATCGCCAATGGCTTCGTGCGCCAGAAGTGCGGCAACAGACGAATCCACGCCACCAGAAAGCGCGCAGATAACCTTGCCGCTGCCAACCTGTTTGCGGATCGCTTCGACCGCCTGCTCGCGATAAGCGCCCATCGTCCAGCCCGGCTTCACGCCGACAATACGATGAACGAAATTCTGCAACAGCTTCGCGCCATCTGGCGTATGTACGACTTCCGGATGGAACTGAACGCCGTAATATTTGCGCTTTTCGTCAGCAATGGCTGCAAAAGGCGCGTTCGGCGATGTACCGATAATCGTGAAACCGTCAGGAAGTGACGTCACGCGGTCGCCATGGCTCATCCAGACCTGATGGCGGGTGCCCTTGGCCCAAATACCTTCGAAAAGTGGACTATCTTCCTGCACGTCGAGGAACGCGCGCCCGAATTCACGATCATGGCCGCTTTCCACCTTGCCGCCCAGCTGGGCGCACATGGTCTGCTCGCCATAGCAGATGCCGAGAACGGGGATACCTTCTTCAAAAACGGCCTGTGGCGCGCGCGGCGACCCTATATCGGTCGTCGAATGCGGACTGCCCGAAAGGATAACGCCTTTCGGCTTCAGCCGTTTGAATGCCTCTTCAGCGGACTGGAAGGGGACAATTTCACAATAGACATTGGCTTCGCGCACGCGCCGCGCAATCAGCTGCGTAACCTGACTGCCAAAGTCGATGATAAGGATTGTATCGGGATGTGCCGTGGTGCTCATGTGCAGCATCTATTTAAAAAGTGACCGGGATGCAATGCCTATATGGTGTATAGCCTGCATGCTCAACAAGTGCGTTGTCAAAAACCGACCGATACTGACATACCATTGTCAGGAGCAGACAGGAGTCCCTCCACGATTGCGAGTTCCAATCGCTCAACGGCATCGGCCAGTTTTTCATCTACGACATGCAGATATTGGGTCCAGTCGCCCACGTGCCGCAACTCACTTGCGCCATCGGAAATGCCGCGAAGGCCGAAAAGCGGAACTCCTGACAGCTGGCATGCACGCAGACACGCATAGGTTTCCATGTCGACCATATCTGCGTCGATATTGTCATATCCTTTGCCGGAAATGATATTGGCACCTGTTGAAAGCGATGCAGCAGGGATACCGGAGACGAAAACCGGAAGCTTGATAACCTTGGGAAGATCGAGAAACGGCGTTGTTCCCTTCTCAAATCCCAGTGGCGAAGCGTCCATATCACGATAGGATACGGAGGAAACCTGGAACACTTGCGCTTGCTGTAACCTGGCCGAGCCTGCTGAGCCCAGCGAGACAACAAGGTCAGGTTTTTCGCCTGCTTGCGTCAAACCTGCTAGGGCATAAGAAAGACTAGTCGCCGCTTCGACTGGTCCAACTCCAACCATGAGCGGCGTGAACAGCTTCGCCAGATGGCGCCCGTATTCAGCATCTGCCGCCATAACGTAGAGCAGGCGCTTGTCCGCGACGATTTTCATCATCCCTGCAAGCCCTTTCTGTCTTGCACCACCATCATGGTACCGGTCATCGTGGCGATGAGGCGCACTTCCGTATCGGTCACGGCAAAGGCCTGCCCGTCGCTTACCATGATGGTGCGGCCCGGCTTGGTGACTTCGCCGCGAAACAAGAACCGTTCACCCTTGCCGGGTGCAAGCAGATTCACCTTGAATTCGATAGTCAGTACGGCGGCTTCAGGAGGCATCAAGGTAAGCGCGGCATAGCCGCAGGCGGAATCGAGCGCGGCCGAAATCATCCCCGCATGCAAAATGCCGTGCTGTTGTGTCAATTCCTCTCGAAACGGCATTTCGACTTCTACGATGCCGGGCTCGCAACGCGTCAGTTCGGCGCCGATCAGTTTCATGGCGGCCTGCCGCCCGAAACTTTCCTCGACGCGCTCCTTGAAATCCGGTTCCGCTACGCGCTGGGCTGGCATCGAGTCCCCCGTCCTATTTCGATCTTTGTAGAATGCTTACATAAAATCCGTCAGTACCGGTGGACAATGGCGAAAAAACCGTGCCCTGAGAAGGGAACACCGGCCTCATATCGCCAGCATCGGCTACCACTGCATCCCACAATGCCTGTGGCTCAACTTCGGTGAAATCGTTGTTTTCCGCAAGAAATCGCGTCACTTGTCGCGTATTTTCCTCGGCAAAGAGTGAGCAGGTAACATAAGCAAGTCGCCCGCCCGGCTTCACATAATGCTTGGCGGATTCCAGAACCTCCATCTGATCCTGAACGCGCCGCTCAAGCTGCTGCTCGTTCAGCCGCCATTTCGCATCAGGACGGCGTCGCCAGGTTCCGGAGCCCGTACAAGGCGCATCGGTGAGTACAAGGTCCATCTGTCCCGTGAGAGGATCGAGCGCATCAAGGTTCCCGTGCACCTGCGTGTTGCGCACGCCTGCCCGCTGCAATCGCTCGTGCATGGGTGAGAGCCGAGCGCGCTCAGCATCATAAGCATGAATCTGGCCGCTGTTCTGCATTGCAGCAGCCAGTGCCAATGTCTTGCCGCCTGCCCCGGCACAATAATCAAGTACTTGTTGGCCAGGCTTCGCACCAGCGAAAAGGGCCGCGAGTTGTGAGCCTACATCCTGCACTTCGAACCAGCCATCAAGAAAAGCGTGCTCGCCTTGCACATTTGGATGACGCCCAAGCGCTTCGATCGGCGGGATGCGCAGTGCCTGCGCCAAGAAAGGAGCTGGCGCCGCCCCAGCCTTTTCAAGCGCGGCGAGGGTTTTTTCAGGCGTCGCCTTCAAACTATTTACGCGAAGATCGACTGGAGGTCGCGTAGCCAGCGCCCTGCCTTCATCCACCCAGCGCGCACCGAAAAGCTCCTCAAGTGATGATGCGCACCATTCCGGTACATCTGCCTGAACGTAACCTGGTGCGTCAGTTATTTTCCGGCTTTCCCAGGCTACACGGCGCGTTTGTTCCAGTGTTTCCGGTGCAAACTTGTCGCCGTCAAGCACTGTATCGATAGCGGCAATATCCATACCGCCGTCGGCCAGCAGTGCACCAAAAGCTAGAGCACGAGCATCATCGGCATCCATTCGCCACGCGATAGACAGTCTGCGGCGCAGCGCATCATAGACAATGTTGCCAATCACGGCGCGATCGCCTGCGCCTGCAAAACGATGAGAAGCTCCCCAATCCTTCAGCACGTCAGAAGCCGGGCGCGTGCCCGCTTCAATCTCGCCCAGAACCTCGATAGCCGCCTGCAGGCGTCCGCCAAGCCGCATTGTGTCTCCTTCTCGAATGCCTGCTCGGGCATAGCCTTCCTTGCAGGGAAAAGGCAATCGGCAAATCAAAACAAAAAGCCGGAGCTGCGAGCTCCGGCCTTCTTTCTACTTTATTGAGGCGATTTATTCAGCCGCTGTTGCCTCTTCGTTTACGGCAATCGTGTTGGCTTCATAGCCATGAGCATTCTTGAGTGCCTTGCGCACACCGGCTTCGTAGTCGGGATGAACGAGCTTGAAGTGCGCGAGCTGGCGTTCGACGATGAAGCCCGGCACGCCGCCCATTGCCGCAGCAATGTTGGAGAACAGACGCTGCTTCTGGCCATCATCGAACAGATTGAACAGCGCGCGCGGCTGCGAATAATCGTCATTGCCGATGCGATGGTTGTAGCGATCCGCATTGCCGGAGATGCGCAGCGGCGGCTCCTTGGCGGATGGCTGCTCCACCGGCCCATTGAACGAATTTGGCTCGTAATAGGCATCCGGATTGCCGGTCTTGATGCCGCCATAGACATTCATCTGGCCATCGCGGTGATAATGGTGCACCGGACATTTCGGCTGGTTGACCGGAATGGTCTCATAATGCGTTCCGAGGCGATGGCGATGCGCATCCGCATAGGAGAAGAGACGCGCCTGCAGCATCTTGTCGGGCGAATAGCCGATGCCCGGCACGATGTTCGACGGCGAGAAGGCGGCATTCTCAATCTCGGTGAAGTAGTTTTCCGGATTGCGGTTCAGCTCCATGATGCCGATATCGATCGGCGGATAGTCGGCATGCGGCCAAACCTTGGTGAGGTCGAACGGGTTATAGGGCGTCTTGTCGGCATCAAGCTCGGGCATGATCTGCACCTGAACCTTCCACTTCGGGAAATCTCCCTTGTCGATGGAGGTGAACAGGTCTTCCTGAGTGGATTCACGCGTGCGGCCGATCACCTGTTCGGCTTCCGCATTGGTCCAATGCCTGTGTCCCTGCATGGTCTTGAAGTGGAACTTGACCCAATAGCGCTCACCGGCATCGTTCCAGAACGAATAGGTGTGCGAGCCGTAACCGTTGATATGGCGCACATCGGTCGGCAGGCCGCGATCCGACATCAGGATTGTCACCTGATGCAGGCTTTCGGGCGACAGCGACCAGAAATCCCACATGGCGGTTGCCGAGCGCAGGTTCGTCTTGGGATGACGCTTCTGGGTATGGATGAAGTCGGGAAACTTGACCGGATCACGCACGAAGAAGACCGGCGTGTTGTTGCCGACCAAATCCCAATTGCCTTCTTCGGTATAGAACTTCAAGGCAAAGCCGCGCACGTCGCGCTCGGCATCCGCCGCACCCTGCTCGCCGGCAACGGTCGAAAAACGCGCCAGCATCGGCGTTTTGGCACCCGGCTGCAAAGCCTTCGCCTTGGTGTATTTCGAAATATCGCCGGTGATCGTCAGCGTGCCATAAGCACCCCAGCCCTTGGCATGCACCGCCCGTTCCGGGATACGCTCGCGGTTCTGGTGCGAAAGCTTTTCAATGAGCTGGTAATCCTGCATCAAAAGAGGGCCACGCTCGCCGGCACTCAAGGAATTCTGGTTGTCCGGTATCGGAGCGCCTGCACTCGTCGTCATAATTGGGCGATCTGTCATGGAAATTCCCTCCTGAAAAGCCGATATTAAATGAGACCAGCCTTGCTAGAGCGCGATCCAGTTCATCTGTGTCACGCTGCAGCCAGGCAACTGACCCAGATTAGACCTATTCCAATCATAATCTCCAATTGCTTTTCCGATTATTTTCGATAAGTTTTTCCTATCATGTTCACGGTCCGTCAAATGCGCTATTTCGATGCGCTCGCCTCCACCCTGCATTTTCGCAAGGCCGCGCAGCTGGCGCACGTATCCCAACCTGCCCTCTCCGCCCAGATTGCGGAAATGGAAGCCCTTGCGGGCGCCCCGCTTTTCGAGCGGTCACAGCGACAAGTCATCATGACAGAGCTTGGCAAGCAGCTTTATCCCGGCATCCAGACCGTCCTGCGCGAGCTCCACGCGCTTGAGGAGATAGCCGCGCAAAGCCGGGGCTTGCTGCAAACGCGGCTGCGTCTGGGTATCATTCCTACTGTAGCACCTTATCTGGTTCCTGTTCTCATTCCGCTTTTGCGCGAACGGCATCCGTCATTCCGCCTTCAATTGCGGGAAAGCGTAACCGCCAAACTCCTCGATGAACTGCATGCTGGCGAAATCGATGCCATGGTTGCCGCATTGCCGATTGATGATGAGCGACTTACGCAGAGAAAACTGTTTGATGATCGCTTTCTGATCGCGACTTCCACCAACGATCAAACGGTTCTGTCCTCCCCCATGACACAGGACAATGTAGCTCTTGATCGTTTGCTCCTATTGGAGGAAGGACATTGTATGCGAGATCAGGCGCTTGCCGTTTGCTCGCTACCCTCGCAGCGGCAGCTGGTAAAATATGGCGCCACCAGCATGACCACCCTTTTACAAATGGTGAGCCATGGTATGGGCCTTACGCTCATCCCAGAAATCGCGGTGCGCGCTGAAACACGCAGCAATCATATGCGTATCGTCCCGTTTGTAGGTGAACAGCCGAAGCGAGAGATCGCGCTATTCTGGCGGCGGCAGAGCATGCGTCGAAAGGACTTCAACGCCCTCGCCGACTGTATCGCCGAAAGCGCACAAAAATTGAAAGTAAATCTGGACGATCTCAACACCCTCGGATCGTAAGACCGTCGCGCTCTTAAGGCTGCATTAAGCTTGAAAGCATAGCCACCCAACGTTTTGATTCTGAAACACATTGCCTGGAGGGGATAATGAGGTGGTCTGATTTGGCGGCCTATGGTGCGGTCTTTTGCCTTAGCCTGGGATATTTCGCGGTGACGAGCGACAGTTCGCGATCGTCTGCACCGCCACGTACGAGCAACAATGTCGCAAAGAGTGTGGCGACTGCGCCGCAAAGCACGCCGACGGCTGCAAACACACAAAGCGCGCCCGTGAAAGCCGCAGCGATTGAAGACGTGGCCTGGAACATACCGGATCCAGATGCATTGCCTGACGACGCATGGGGACGCGTTGTGCGTCAGGGCCGCGATCTGATTACTGCGACTTATACGCATATTGGCCCGGAAGTAGCCGATGAAACGAAGCGTTTTGCGGGCAACAATCTTTCGTGCCAGAGCTGCCATCTGGAAGCAGGGACCAAGCAGTACGGATTGCCGCTGGTTGGAGTCTACGGGGACTTTCCACAATACCGTTCCCGTGAAGGACAAGTCGGCACGATTGAGGATCGCGTCAATGGGTGCATGACCCGGAGCCTGAATGGCAAAGCACTCCCTATCGACTCCGCCGAGATGAAGGCAATGGTCGCCTATATCAAGTATGTATCCGCTGGCACGATTGTCGGTGAAAACACGAAGGGGCGCGGCTCTGGAAAAATGCCTGAATTGAAGCGCGCCGCCGACCCGGTGCGCGGGGAGAACCTCTATGCGGAAATCTGCGCCGCCTGTCATGGAGCGGACGGCCAAGGCAAACGTGTCGGCGTCGTGGGCGATGCAAAGGGTTATGAATTTCCGCCGCTTTGGGGACCGGATAGCTTCAACGATGGCGCAGGCATGAACCGGCTGATTTCAGCCGCGAATTTCATTCATGCCAACATGCCGAATGGCGTCTCTCTGGACGAGCCGCAGCTGGAGCCGGAAGATGCCTGGGACATTGCCGCCTTTTTCCAGTCGAAGCCGCGTCCGGCAAAAGCGGATCTGGACAGAGATTTCCCGAACCGGTTGGAAAAGCCGGTGGATGCCGGTTATGGCCCTTATGCCGACGACCTGCCCGCTCAAATGCACAAAGTTGGCCCATTTGACGAAATCAGAGCCGAAATCAAGAAGCTGAAGACAGTGACGAACTGAAAACGAAAAGGCGGCGCAATCGCGCCGCCTCCTTTTCATTTCACCGATGCGAAATGTTATTACATACCGCCAGGATAATTCGGGCTCTCACGGGTAATCGCAACACCGTGCGAATGGCTTTCCCGTAAGCCCGCATTGGAAATGCGCACGAAGGTTGCCTTTTCACGGAACTCTTCCAGCGTCTTCGCACCCACATAGCCCATGGAAGCACGCAAGCCACCAGCGAGCTGGTGAATAACTGCGGAAATCGGCCCCTTATAGGCGACCTGTCCTTCGATGCCTTCAGGCACAAGCTTCAACTCGTCGCGCACTTCTGCCTGGAAATAACGATCAGCAGAGCCGCGTGCCATGGCTCCGACAGAGCCCATACCGCGATAGGCTTTGAATGAGCGGCCCTGATGCAGATAGACTTCACCGGGGCTTTCCTCCGTACCGGCCAGCAGTGAACCAGCCATCGCAGCGACCGCCCCAGCGGCGAGCGCTTTGGCGAAATCGCCGGAGAACTTGATGCCACCATCAGCGATCACCGGAATATTCTGCTTCTGTGCTGCCTCGACGGCCGACATAATAGCCGAAAGCTGCGGCACGCCGACACCGGCAACAATACGCGTCGTGCAGATCGAGCCCGGCCCGATACCAACCTTGACCGCATCCGCTCCGGCGTCAATAAGCGCCTGCGTACCGGCAGTCGTCGCCACATTGCCCGCAAGAATTGCGACATTCGGATAAGCTTTCTTGATGCGGGCTACAGCATCGAGAACGCGCTGCGAATGACCATGCGCCGTATCCACGACCAGAAGATCAACGCCCGCATCGATCAGGCGCTCGGCGCGCTCGTAACCGTCTTCGCCGACGCTCGTTGCAGCAGCCGCCCGCAGGCGCCCCTGGGCGTCCTTGGCGGCATTGGGATTGAGCTGCGACTTTTCGATGTCTTTTACGGTGACGAGACCGACGCAACGTCCCTGATCGTCCACGACGAGAAGCTTTTCGATGCGATGAGCGTGCAAGAGACGCTTTGCTTCGTCCTGATTGACGTTCTCGCGGACCGTAATCAGGTTTTCGCGGGTCATCAGCTCATAAATTTTCTGCTTCGGATCGGAAGCAAATCGAACGTCGCGATTGGTCAGGATGCCAACAAGACGTCCCGGCCCCTTGGTTGCATTCTCGACAACCGGGATACCGGAAATTCCATGTGCTTTCATCAATGCCTGAGCATCGGCGAGTGTGGCGTCCGGCCCAATAGTAACCGGGTTCACAACCATGCCAGACTCGAATTTCTTCACCTGGCGGACTTCTTCAGCCTGACGCTCCGGCGTCAGATTGCGATGAATGACGCCAATACCGCCAGCCTGCGCCATTGCAATGGCCAGACGCGATTCCGTCACGGTATCCATGGCGGCGGAAAGAAGAGGAAGGTTGAGTTCGATATCCCTGGCGATGCGCGTGCGCAGATCAACCTGCCCCGGCATTACTTCGGAATGGCCTGGCTGCAACAGCACATCGTCGAATGTAAGAGCGAGAGCGCCAGTGGGCGATTCCACGATTTTAGCCATTGCCAATTCCTTTGCCGATTTTATCGAATGAGAAAAGCCGCCTCTCCGGAATAAGTCCGGGAGCAGCGACACATCTGGTTTGCTAGGTTGAATTGGCACCGGCTGGTAACACGGTTATGACCAAATGGAAAGCCTTTTACGGACAAGTTTCAGTTACCGATAAGGATTTGGGTGATAAATCTTTGCTCATCGCAATCTGGGAGAAGCAGGTTTGCAGGCAAAGTGAAAAAATCCGCCCGTGGATTCCGCCCAATGCGCAGGCCAAACAATGTCCGATAACCCCAGCACACAAAAAAATATGCACTCACAACAGAGTGAAAATGGAGGAGAAAACTGTTCATGGATCGAAGAACATTTGCCATGTCGCTTGCAGGACTTGGAGCAATGCCCTTTGTCGTCAATGCAGCGTCGGCTGCTAACAGGGGAGGAGAAAGCGTGCTGGAACTTATGGGTGGAAGTATCACGGATGTACCTGGCATCAAGCTGGGTCATCATACGCTGACAAAGCGTCCGACTGGCTGCACGGTTCTTCTGTGCGAAGAAGGCGCTTCTGCGGGCGTTGATGTGCGTGGTTCTGCACCGGGTACGCGCGAAACCGATCTGCTTGATCCGATCAATTATGTTCAGCAGGTTCAGGCTATCCTGCTTTCCGGCGGCAGCGCCTATGGTCTCGCAGCCGCGACTGGCGTCATGCGTTATCTTGAAGAAAACAATCTCGGCTTCAAGATCGGAAAAGGCGTTGTTCCTATTGTACCGGCGGCAATTCTCATGGATTTGGGCGTCGGTGATTTTTCCGTCCGTCCCGATGAGGAAGCCGGCTATCTGGCATGCAAGGCGGCCAAAGCCGAGGCATCCGCAGAAGGCAATGTTGGCGCTGGCGCTGGCGCGACTGTCGGCAAAATGTTCGGCATGGATTACGCCATGAAGGGTGGTCTCGGTACGGCGAGCTACAAAGTGCCCGGCACTGAAATCGTGGTCGGCGCAATTGTCGCTGTCAATGCTGTCGGCGATGTCTATGCGCCGAATTCACGCCAGATTCTGGCTGGCGCGCGGAGCAAGGACGGCAAGGGCTTCCGTGATACGATGTCAGCCATTATGCAGGGCCACGGCGTTGTCAAATCGGGCGGTGCCAATACAACGATTGGTGCAATAGCGACCAATGTCCCGTTCGACAAGGCTCAGCTCAAGAAGATCGCGGGCATGGCACATGACGGCTTTGCGCGCACGATCAATCCGATCCATACGATGTGGGACGGCGACACGATCTTCGCACTGTCCACAGGCAAAGCAACACGCGTGGAAGCCGATGTCACTGCCATTGGTGCGATCGCCGCGACCGTCATGGCGGAAGCAGTGGCGCGCGCAGTCGTCAACGCGGACAGCCTTAAGGACCTGAATCTGCCTGCATATAAGGATTTTGCCCCGCAATAAGGTACCTATCTTCTGTTGTAATTCGACACCCGCAGAGACAGTCTTGGCGGGCTATAGAAGCATGTTCTTTGCAGGAGCGAATCCTTCTATAGTGCGCCCATGCCAATTCGACACTTAAGCGAAACCATCATTAACCAGATCGCGGCGGGGGAAGTCATTGAGCGCCCCGCCAGCGTCATCAAGGAACTTGTCGAGAATGCCATCGACGCCGGTGCGACCCGTATTGAGGTCGTGACGGGCGGCGGCGGCAAGACATTGCTGCGTGTGATCGATAATGGTTCGGGAATTCCGGTCGATGAGCTTCCATTGGCAGTTTCCCGCCACTGCACCTCCAAACTTTCCGATGATGTGCACGATATCCGCGCACTTGGATTTCGTGGAGAAGCTCTGCCATCTATTGGCTCGGTGGCAAAACTGACCCTCAAATCCCGTCCGCAGGATGCGGACTCCGGTTTCGAAGTTTCGGTCTCCGGCGGACATCTCGATGGTCCCCGTCCCTCCGCGCTGAACCGCGGAACAATTGCCGAGGTGCGCGATCTTTTCTATGCGACACCGGCCCGTCTCAAATTCATGAAGACAGATCGTGCGGAAGCGTCAGCGATAACCGATGTCGTCAAGCGCATCGCGATTGCTTTCCCGCATGTCCGTTTTTCGCTTGCAGGCACCGACAGAACACCGCTGGAATTGGCTGCAACCGGTAGTGGCGCGGAAGCAACGCTTGAGCGTATCAATCAGGTTCTGGGAAAAGAATTCGGCGAAAACGCGCTTGCCATCGACGCCGAGCGTGACGGCGTGCGTCTGGCTGGGTTCGTCGGCATTCCCTCCCATAATCGCGGCAATGCCCTTCATCAGTTCGCCTATGTGAACGGTCGTCCGGTGCGTGACAAGCAACTTTTCGGCGCGCTGCGCGGGGCCTATGCAGATGTCATGGCGCGTGACCGCCATCCGGTCGCGGTCCTGTTCCTGACGCTGGACCCGGCATTGGTTGACGTCAATGTGCATCCCGCCAAGGCTGATGTGCGTTTTCGCGATCCGGGCCTCGTGCGCGGATTGATCGTTGGAGCGATCAAACAGGCACTCGCGCAATCGGGCATTCGGCCTGCTACCAGCGGTGCAGACGCCATGCTGCAAGCTTTCCGGGCGGAAGGGGTGCGGCCTTCCCCGCCATCCTTCACATCGCGTCCCGCTTCGACAGGCTATGCATCCGGGGCTTGGCGCCCCGCAACCTCAACAGCCAGAACCGAATGGTCGCCACAGACTGCACATCCTGCTCATAGACCGCTCGATCTGGGAGCATCATCATCTTTCCAGGAAAGTGAGCAGGCGATACTCGCCGCCATCAATATGCCTGCTGCGGATGCCCGCGCGACGCTTGAAGAAATACCGGCGGAACTCCAGCAAAAACCCCTTGGTGCCGCGCGAGCGCAGATCCATGCCAATTATATCGTATCCCAGACGGAAGACAGTCTCGTTATCGTGGACCAGCATGCAGCGCACGAACGCCTTGTTTACGAAGCGCTGAAAAACGCCCTGCATTCCCGTCCCATACCAGGTCAAATGCTGCTGATTCCCGAGATCGTGGATTTGCCTGAAGAAGACGCCGAACGGCTGGCAACCCACGCAGAAACACTTGCACGCTTTGGCCTTGGAATTGAGCAATTCGGGCCAGGTGCTATTGCGGTGCGTGAAACGCCTGCAATGCTGGGTGAAATGAACGCGCAGCAACTGATCCGCGATCTGTCGGATGAGATAGCGGAGCATGATACTTCCGATGGCTTGAAAGCCATGCTGAACCATGTGGCCGCAACCATGGCTTGCCACGGTTCCGTGCGTTCGGGACGGCGGTTAAAACCTGAAGAAATGAATGCACTCCTGCGTGAAATGGAGGCAACTCCCGGCTCAGGCACCTGTAATCACGGGCGCCCGACCTATATCGAACTGAAACTGACAGATATCGAACGGCTTTTTGGCAGGCGCTGATAGAATTGCCGCCAGGCAGCACAGTACGCTGCTGGACGCAATGCCCTGTGCTTGCTAGAGTCCTCAATAGAGGTTTAGACACATGAATAGATTTGAATCCCCCCGTTCGTCCGAAGCGGTTTTGCGCTATCTCGATGGTGATTATGAGATTGTCAGGCACGGCGCCTATGTCGCATGTGCAGTGACGGGTGCCCATATCCCGCTGGATGAGTTGAAATATTGGAGCGTCTCGCGCCAGGAGCCTTATGCAACCGGCCTGATTTCTTTCGAGCGCGAGCTTGAAGTCAATCCTGAATTGCGCAGCCGCAAGAAGGCTTAAAATTTACTCATAATACGGCTTTTGAAACGCTCGACGACCGTATCCAGAATGCGGTGAAGAGCATCGCCGCGGTCAAATTTAAGATCGACGTCGAGGACAGCGAGTTTCGCCAGAAATCCTGCGGGAACGCCGATCATCGTTGCCAGACGCACCTGATCTTTTGCCGTGGTAATCAGTCCCAATCCTTGACGGCGAGCCGTATCGATCAGGCTGCGAATATCGTCCGCATCGAAACTGTGATGATCCGGGAACGAGCGAGTTTCAACAATCTCGCCGCCTGCTTCGGCAACGCTCACATAGAATTTTTCGGGATTACCAATGCCCGCGAATGCAAGCCAGCGATTGCCCGCCACAGGTGCGATAGAGGACGGCTCAAGCCTGGCTTCATAAATCGGCCTACCGGCTCGCGCTGCCTGACGAATAACGAAATCAGCACCATCGCCCTTGCCTATGCGAAGCAAAGCGTCTGCCTTGCGCATCTGGTCTGTTAGTGGAGCCCGCAAGGGACCGGCCGGTATGACTCTGCCGTTGCCAATACCCCGCGCGGCATCCACCACCAGCAGCGAAAAATCAGCAAAAAGCCGAGCGCTCTGAAAGCCATCATCCATGATGATGAAATCACAGCCGAGTGTCTGTAGATGTTGAGCTGACTTCAGTCGATCAGGACAGAGTGCTACCAACGCATGACGTGCTAGCAGGAGTGGTTCATCCCCAACATAGCGAGCGCTATCCTGGGCGATATCAACGACGTGCAGTCCCTTATAGGCACCGCCATATCCACGCGAGACAATTCCGGGCTTAAACCCCCGCGCCTTTGCTCCTTCTGCAAAAGCAATTGCGGTCGGTGTTTTCCCCGCTCCGCCGACAGTAAAATTACCTATGCAAAGAACGGGCAAAGAAATCTTCGGTGGTTCAGCTTTCAGAAGCCGACGTCCAGCCACTGCGCCGTAAAGCCAGGCAGCGGGTGCCAATGACAAGGCGCGCCAATCAGGTTTTCCCCACCAGAATGGCGGCGCCTCGCTCGTCATGCTCAGAACCCGTCCGGCCGATAGGCTGCATCATTGCGGTTGCCCGGCAGTTGCGCCTGCAAAATCAATGGCTGGATAAACGGCTCAAGTGTTCCAAGCGTACGGTCCAGCGCGCCGCGCATATCCCTCACTGTATTCACCCCCGCATTGATCATTGCGCGAAGGTGCTGGGGATTATTGAACAGGAAATTGACCGCTCCCGCCAGCATGTTGCGATCCTTCACAATGCGTGCGCCGCCGTTTTTGATGAGGCGCTGGAAGGATTCCCGGAAATTCTGGACGTTCCGCCCCGTTAGTACGGCAGTTCCCATCATTGCCGGTTCAAGCGGATTATGTCCGCCTTCCTTGGTGAGTGAATTACCAATAAACGCTATCTCGGTCAGCTGGAGATACAGCCCCATCTCTCCAATTGTGTCTCCCAAAAGGATATCGGTGTCGGCTTCAATCAGCTCACTGGTGCTGCGTCGCGCAACCTTCAGTCCCTTTTCAACCAGCATAGCCTCGATGGCTGGAGCGCGATCCGGATGACGTGGCACAATGATGGTAACAAGATGCGGATAACGCACCTTCAGCATCTGATGGACTTCAGCCGCGATTGCTTCTTCTCCGTCGTGAGTGGAGATAGCGGCCCATGTCCGCCTTCCGGCGATCTGGCGTTGCAATGCGACCAACACCTGCGGATCAGCAGGCGGAGGGTTCGTGTCCACCTTGAGATTGCCTGAAACACTCACGGGGCGCGCACCGAGCGCCCGAAAGCGATCTGCATCGAGTTCCGACTGCGCAACCACATAGGCAAAATTTTCAAAGAGCGCCTCCGCCAAAGCCGGCCTCTTCTGCCAGGAAGCAAAGGAACGATCAGACATGCGCCCATTGACCAGAACCTGCGGCGTATGCCGACTGCTGAGCGCAAGCACCGTTGCTGGCCAGACTTCGGACTCACAGCCAATAGCAAGATCCGGTTTCCAGTGGTTGAGAAACTTGTTCAGCGCAGGCTGCAAATCCAGCGGCGCATATTGGTGGATAACCTTATGGCCTAGATGATCAGCGACAAATTTTGCCGAGGTCACGGTCCCCGTCGTCAACACGATATGAATACCGGTTGCCGCAATCCGCTCGATCAACGGTGCGATAGCAACGGTCTCTCCCACACTTGCCGCATGTGCCCAGATAACTGGTCCTTGCGGACGTATGATGGCAGATTTGCCGTAGCGCTCGCCGCGACGCAACCGTTCTTCCTTGCCGCGCGATGCGCGGTAGGCAATGTAAGGGCCCATGAAAGGATAAGCCGCAGAGCCGAGTGCACGGTAGGCAGACAAGATATTGCGCGCCCAGCGTTCGCTCATTTCGCTTTCTCCAACGCTGCATAGGCCTTGGTCGTCGCGTCGTTGAGTTGGCGCGTCAGCTCCATGCGTTTTTCTTCCAGTTGCGTTTCATCGGCATCAGCAGCGACCCATACGTTTTCGCCACGTACGATAATCGAACGCCCAAAGGGCAGCGGAATCGTCGTCTTATCCCAAGACTTTTGCAGAACATGGTTCCGCGAGAAAGCATAAGCAACCGGTATTATCGGGCGACCGGACAATTTCGCCAATAAAATGATACCATCTCCGGCCTCACGCGCCTTGCCATGCGCAATGTCTGCAATTATCGACGCCGACTGACCTTTTTTTAGCGCATTCTTTAATGTCAGGAGTGCTCGCGCCCCACCCTTTTCAGGCTTGGAACGCGAACCGCGTCCGCCGGAACCGCGCACTGTCAACAATCCTAGTTTTTCCGCAACGCGAGCGTTCAGCTCCGCATCGGCACTGCGGGAAAACATGGCGACCAGTTCAATTCCCTTGGGGCAGATGAACGGCCCCATAAGATGCTGTCCATGCCAAAAGGTCACGATGAAAGGATCATCCTTGCCAACGAGCGCTTGCGGATCGGCAGATTCCTTCAGACGTGAATTGGTGAGATAGACAAATTTGAAGTAAGCGGTGATCAGCCACACAAGTACGGATTTGACCACCGCAGACTGCGCCAGCGGCCCGCGAATGCGCCGCCAGAAGCGCTTCGCGAACCCTTGCTTCTTACGCCCGACGTTCTGGCCCGGGCTATCTCCGCTGTGCATCCGGTATTGGCCGCAGCTTAGTCCGCCTTCAATGTCACGCCTTCCGGGTCGAGCAACCGATGCAGGTGCACGATGAAATAGCGCATGTGAGCATTGTCTACCGTTTGCTGGGCCTTGGACTTCCACGCAGTCTTGGCCGTTTCATAATCCGGATAGATGCCGACAATATCGAGGTTTTCAAGATCACGGAATTCAACGGTGCCAAGTTTTTTCAACTCGCCGCCAAACACCAGATGAAGAAGCTGCTTTTTGTCGCCTTCGACGCTCATGACAATTATCCCTGAACAAATTTGGTTCGCGGCATGATTAACCCAAGGGTCAGCCCGCGACAACACTCAACATTTCTTGCAGAAGGTTTCCGCTGGCACCAACGAGAGCGCCATGGCTCAACGTCGGACCACCATAAATGATCGGCAAGGCATCGCTCGTAAGGACCGCCCCACCCGACTCACTCAAAATCAGATCAGCTGCTGCCAGATCCCAATCATGCGAATTTGGCCGAATGAAGGTACCGGCTATATCTCCTCGCGCCACCATCGCGATGCGGTATGCGAGAGAAGGAACATATGGATGAATCTTTACCCGATCTCGCCAGCTTTCTGGCAACGCCGTTACCATATTGCGCGCTGAGGCAATAATGATCTGCTCTCCAGGCCCCGGTAGGCTGGCGTGAATGGCGATACCGTTCTGCAAAGCACCGATTCCGTTGCCGGCCTCAATCAGTTCCTTACGCGCCGGACATTCCAGAACGCCAGCCAAAGGGCGCCCATTCTCGACTATGGCGATGCTTACACACCATTGATCTTGTCCGGCAATAAATGCCCTCGTGCCATCAATGGGGTCGACCACAAACGCCCGACTGCGTTTTACAGCGGCCCGCTCATCGACAGTCTCTTCCGATATCCAGCCATAATCTGGCCGTGCATTCAAAAGGACACCCTTCAGATAGCGATCGACTGCGAGATCGGCTTCGCTGACCGGCGACATGCCGTCTTTCAGCCAAACCTCCGGAGACTGGCCGAAATAGCGCATCGCTATGCGACCAGCCTCGCGCGCCGCCTCACGCAGAAGCACCAGATCGCTGGCAATCTCTTTATATTTGTCAGTTTCCGGCAAGGGTCATGCCTTCGATCACAAGCGTCGGTGCCGCCATCCCGAAGTTTCGGTCAATATCGGACGCTGGCGTCATATTGAGGAACATGTCCTTGAGATTCGAAGCAATCGTCACTTCGCTGACGGGATAGGTGACCTCGCCATTTTCAATCCAGAACCCCGATGCCCCACGGCTATACTGGCCGGCAATCATGTCCACGCCCTGCCCGAACACCTCTGTCACGTAAAAACCAGTGCCGACAGCGCGAATTAATTCTTCAGCTGTCTGCAAACCCGGCTCAATGGCAAAATTGGTGGATGCAGGGGAAACACCAGAACCGGAGCGAACGCCACGCCCATTGCCTTGCAGGCCAAGTTCACGAGCGCTCGAACCTGAAAGCAGCCAATGACTGAGAACACCGTCCTCGACCATCGTCAAGGGCTGCCCCTCAATCCCTTCACCATCGAACGGACGCGAAGACGAACCGCGCACACGCAAAGGATTATCGGTAACATTTATACCGCGCTTCAGAATCTGTTTTCCAAAACCGTCGCGAAGAAAGCTCGTTTTTCGCGCGACCGAAGCACCGTTGATTGCACTTGCGAGATGTCCTGCAATGCCGCGCGCAAGGCGTGGATCATAGACGACTGTAACGGGCCCGGTCTTTGCCTGACGCGCGCCCAACCGCCTCACTGCGCGTTCACCAGCGCGACGGCCTATGTCCTCGGGTGTATCGAGATCAGCAAAATGCAGACGCGAACTGAAATCGTAATCGCGCTCCATTTTTGTACCTTCGCCCGCAATAGCCGAAACCGATCGTCCGAAGCGCGTTGCAGCGTAGTGCCCTGAAAACCCCGTGGACGTGACCAGCACCAGCCCTCCCAGACTGCGTGAAGCGCCAGCCCCTCCTGAATTCGTTACGCCGTTGACCGCCAGCGCCGCCGCTTCCGTTGCAAGCGCGTCCTGGGTGAGGCGCTCGGAATCAATCTCCATTGGGTCAAAGAGATCAAGGTCACGAGGCGAAGCCACAAGCAGAGATGGATCGGCAAGTTGCTCATAAGGATCTTCCGGCGCAACCCGCGCCATGGCTACAGCCCGCTCTGCAAGATGGTCAGGATCGGCGCCCGCATTGGCTGAAACACTGGCAATGCGGCGACCAACAAAAACACGCAAGGCGAAATCGTCGCTTTCTGACGATTCGGTTCCCTCGACCTTGCCTAATCTCACCGAGACGCTAACAGACCGCGCCCGCATCACAACCGCGTCAGCGTGATCGGCACCAGCTCGCTTTGCTGCAGCTACGAGAAGGGCTGCCCGATCAACGAGATTATCCGCCGAACTATCTGAAATCATTATACAATCCGAGTTTCCCAAGGACATCACGGCTCAACCGGGCACCGCAACTTTCGGCGAGGGAGAAACCGGGACTTGTTAAAAAATATCGTCAAACTGTTCGACAATGGGCTGATTACAGCCATATCTTGTTTCTATATTGCCGAAATCAAAGGGCTTCAAGGCAAGCCCTTCCACATTTCTCCAAATTCCAAGAGCTTGGCATGGTTGCAACCGGCGGAAATCTCTATCTACAGTGTCTGATGATTTTGGGCGGCGCCATTATAGCCGCGCCGCTGTTCAAGCGATTAGGGCTTGGCACGGTCCTCGGTTATCTTGCCGCCGGCATTACGATCGGCCCTGTAGCCAGCCTCATCGCCGATGGTGAGGAATTTCTACACTTTTCCGAACTTGGCGTTGTGTTCCTTCTCTTTATTATCGGGCTGGAGTTGAAGCCGTCGCGACTTTGGGCGCTTCGCCACTCGATTTTCGGGCTTGGCACTGCGCAGGTTCTGCTTTGCGGAGCCGCCTTGACCGCCCTCGGCATCTACTTCGCTGGCCTCAGTCCGCAAGCAGGCGTTATCATTGGTTTCGGCCTTGCACTCTCTTCTACGGCATTTGCCATGCAGGTTCTGGAAGACCGGGCCGAAACAAACCAGAAGCACGGCCAGCGGGCTTTTTCGATTCTGCTGTTTCAGGATCTCGCTATCGTGCCAATCCTTGCCATCATTCCGGCACTCTCTCCGAACGAGCCTTCACAGGCAAGTGCCGGTTTCCATCTCGCCACGGCTATCGCGGCCATAGCTGCGCTGGTCGTCGCGGGACGCTATCTTATCAATCCGATGTTCCGCATTATCGCCAACACCGGCGCTCGCGAAGTAATGATTGCAGCAGCACTCTTCGTTGTGTTGGGATCGGCCAGTTTGCTGCAGGCCGCCGGATTGTCGATGGCCATGGGTGCGTTCATTGCAGGCGTTCTGCTTGCAGAATCCTCCTATCGGCACGAACTTGAAGCGGACATTGAACCTTTTCGCGGCATTTTCCTTGGACTGTTCTTTGTTGCGGTCGGCTTGTCGCTGAACCTCACGGTGATCCTACAGTACTGGAAGATTATTCTTCTTGCGGTGCCCATCTTCATGGCAACCAAGATCGCCATCATTTATCTGCTATGCCGTATCTTCCGGTCCAGCCATAACGATGCGGTGCGGATTGCCTTTCTTCTTCCGCAGGGAGGCGAATTCGCTTTCGTTCTGTTCTCTGCGGCCTCGGCTGCAGCCATCATTTCAAGTGCTCTCGGTTCCGAGCTTGTGGCCGCTGTCACCGTATCCATGGCTCTCACGCCGCTTTCCGTGGCGATCGGATCGAAGCTGCTGATTAAGGACAAGACTATCGATGTCATTGAGGAAAACTACGAGGGCGCAGGTTCTGACGTTTTGATGATCGGCTTTTCGCGATACGGTCAGATTGCATCGCAGATTCTTCTTGCAGGCGGTATCGACGTAACCGTGATTGACAGTTCGCCAAACCGTGTTCGTGCAGCTGGGAAATTCGGTTTCCGCATTTACTTTGGCGATGGCACCCGTAAGGACGTGCTGGAAGCCGCTGGAATTCGAAAAGCAAAGATTGTCGCCGTCTGTACACACAAAAAGGAAACGACCAACCACATCGTCAATCTCATACAATCAGAATATCCAGATGTACGGCTGTTCGTTCGCTCCTATGACCGCGAGCATACGTTGCAATTGAGGGCTCAGGGCGTTGAATACGAACTGCGAGAAACCTTTGAGTCCGGCCTCCTTTTCGGTCAGCGGACGCTCGAAGGTCTTGGCATGGCCGAAGCACAAGCTTACGGAATTCGCGAAGACGTCCGTCAGCGCGACGAGGATCGGCTCCACGTGCAGGCATCCGAAGGAATCCTGGCGGGCCGTCACCTGCTGTTCAACAAGCCGGTCACACCAGAACCTCTGGTGAAGCCCACCCGCGAAGGCCAGCGTATCGACAAGGGTACGGACGATATCCTGTCTGCTTCACCGTCAACCGACACGGTCGGATCCCCGATCCCGGCGGAATAGCAAACAGTTCGAGCGGCTCCGACGGTTTCGTAAAAGCAGGAACCGCTCTAGGAAGCCGATAAATTCAAGTTGCAAGAGTTGAACTTGTCGGCACCACTTTTCCCTCGACCGCCAGTTCTATGGCGCGCTTCAATTCGTCGCGAATGTCGGCGCTCTGCTGCAGGATTTGCTCGAACTTCAGAAAATCGAGCAGTCCAATTCGTTCAACGTTGGGACGGATGAAGACATGCGGCGGGCGGATGCGGAATTTATTCTCGATGATAGAGCACATCGTGAGCTGGTTTGCACCGATCACCGCTTCAAATGTGGTTGGCATGTAATCGTCTGGTCCGACCGGGGTCCCGACAACATCAATGCCAATAACGATATCAGCCTCGTCGAATAACAAATCGAAGGGAACGGGATTGAGCAGGCCGCCATCGACCAGAATACGACCATTCCGGCGTACCGGTGCGAAAACGGGCGGGATGGCGCAGGATGCCGCGATCGCGGATCGCAGATCGCCGTCGCGAATATGAATCTCCCGAGCGGCGTGAAAGTCTGCCGCTGTGATACTCATGGGAATTTTCAGCTCTTCCACATTGGTGGGCAGGCTCGCAGGCAGAAAAACGTCCAGCACCTTCTCGATATTGAACTGGCTAACACGCAGCCCCCCCTTGAGCAATTCTACCCAACGCGCTGGACGCGTCTGCCACACGCGCCTTGCGACTTCGGAGCGGCGATTGAAAATCGCCGCCATATAGTCGTGAATTTCCCTGCCGGTCATGCCACTGGCCATTCCGGCCCCTACGATGGAGCCGATTGAAGAACCCGCGATGGCAACCGGCTTAATGCCCAGTTCGTCAAGCACCTCGACAATATGGATATGGGCAATGCCGCGCGCCCCACCGCCGCCGAAAGCGACGGCTATTCGGGGGGAAGACGGAATTGCCTTTTCCAAGTTGGCACCTTTCAGCTTTGGGCTGGACCGTAGATCAGAATAGCTGGTTCTGCTTCAAGCAGCTTCTTGGCAATGGCTTTCACCTGATCCAGCGTCACTGCATCAATCAGTTGCGAACGCTTGTCGATATAATCGCGCTGGAGTTCGGCTTCCTGCAAGCTCACGAGCGTTTCGGCGATTGCCGCAGAAGAATCCAGATTGTTGACGGCATAGGATCCCTTGAGGAAGCTCTTGGCTGCGGCCAGCTCCGCTTCTGTCGGACCATCGGCAGCCATCGCGGCAACCTGTTCACGGATGATTTTCAGCGATTCCTGCGCCTTGTCGGGTCGGGTTGCTGTCGAAATCATCAATGCTGAAACATGGTCGCGCATAACCATGGATGAGGAGACCGAATAGGCAAGGCCACGCTTTTCACGCACCTCGGCATAAAGACGCGAGGTGAAGCCACCACCCAGAATATGGTTCATCAAATAGGCAGCGAAGAACTCGGGGTCCTTGCGCGGGATAGCCGGATAGACGAAGCTGATCGAGGTCTGCGGCATATCAAAATTGAGGCTGGTGGTTGTACCGAGCGCCAATTTTGCGTCAGGCACGGGAACCAGTTCGGCCGTTGCCGGCAGTTCACCGAATACCTTATCGAGCAGTCCACCGAGATCTTTGGCGCTGATAGCCCCCACGACGCCGATTGTCAGGCGGTCCCGCGCAAAGTTCTTGCGATGAAAATTCACCAGTTCGTCGCGTGTGATCGATTGTAGCGACTTCACGGTGCCGTCGTTGGGACGTGCATATGGATGATTGCCATAAAGAACTTCGGAAAACTTGCGCGATGCGATCGTCGAAGGGTCGCGTTGCGAAGCTTCGATGCTGGCAACGACCTGCTGGCGAATGCGGTCGACGGCATCCTGATCAAAGCGCGGCTTGTTGACAGCAAGGGCAAGCAGACTGGTTACTGTATCGCGATTTTCGGCAAGCATGCGAATGCCGCCTGAAACCGAATCCTGCGTCGCGGAAAAGCTCATTTCCGCGCCCAGATTATCCATCCGTTCCTGAAACGCATCCGATTTCAGATCGCCCGCGCCTTCGTCGAAAAGACCCGTCATCAGATTAGCCAACCCTTCCTTGCCGGAAGGGTCCTGCGATGTGCCGCCCTTGAACGAAAACCGCATCGAAATAAGTGGGACCGAGTCATCCTCTACCAGCCAGGCATGAATGCCTTTTGGCGAAACAACTTCCTGAATTTCGATGGCCCGTGCGGGCAAAGCGCACACAACCAACAACGTCATAGTCGCCACGTACAGGCCCAAAGCGGACCGAGCATGGCGAGACTCAAAAACACGTTTGAAGTTCAGCATGAGAATGTTCTTCACTGGATCGCTCCTCCCGCCCCGTTGCCGCCTACGCCTTCAGCGGATGCATTCGGGTTCTCGCGAGCACTTTGCGGCTCCGCATTTGGTGGAAGCAGGTAACTTGTTACCGATTGGTCTTTAACGAGATAACGTGTCGCCACATCCTTGATCTGGTCGACGGTAACACTCTTGATGACCTCCGGCCATTTCTGGACGTCGTCAACCGTTTGTCCCACCGATAACGACGAGCCATAGATTCTTGACATACCCGCCTGACTATCGCGCGCAAAGATAACTGCTTTCAGGAAGCGATTGCGAGCCTGATCGAGCTCGGTCTGACTGACGCCATCCTTGATGATCCGCGCGACTTCGGCTTCCACGGCCTTTTCGACATCGCCGAGCGTAGCGCCATTGCGCGGCGCACCATAAACGGAGAACGTACCGTCATCGAGCGCGTCACCGCCATAGCTCGCTCCCGTATTGGCGGCGATACCCTGTTTGACGATCAGTTCCTGGTAAAGACGCGAGCGCAATGAACCTCCCAGAATTTCACTCAGGAGATCCAGAGCGGGAGCATCTCCCGGCTTCACATTCGGGAACCGCTTTTCATTCGCGTAGGATGGCACCAGCCAGGACACACGGAATGAGGGCGTGCTGACGCGTTCGTCGTGCAGCGTCACAACGCGGGCCGCATGCTTCGCAGGCTCCTGCGGGCGCTCTCGCGGCAGGACTTCGGCGCGTTTCGGTACCTTTGCCCAGGTTTTCAGTGTCAGTTCGCGTACGCGCTCAGGTGAAACATCTCCGGCAATAATAAGCGTCGCGTTGTTCGGCGTGTAATATTGCTGATAAAAATCGATAGCGTTCTTGAGGCTCAGCTTTTCCATCTCCTGTTGCCAGCCGATGACCGGCTTGCGGTAGGGATGGTTATAGAAAAGAACGGCGTCGGTGTTTTCCATGAGCATGGACGCAGGGTTCGAATCGACCCGCATGCGGCGCTCTTCCAGAATAACGTCCCGTTCTGTTTTTACGGCCTCTTCGTTCAGGATCAGATTTTCCATCCGGTCCGATTCGAATTGCATTACCATTTCCAGAGCTTCGGGCGATACCCGCTGAAAATAAGCCGTATAATCATAGGAGGTGAACGCATTTTCCTGCCCTCCGATGGAGGCAACTTTCGCGGAGAATTCACCTGCCGGATGATTTTTCGTTCCCTTGAACATCAGGTGCTCAAGGAAGTGAGCAATGCCCGAAACACCGGGCGCTTCATCCGCCGACCCTACGTGATACCAGATCATCTGGGTTACGACCGGAGCGCGATGATCCGGGATAACCACCACTTCCAGGCCGTTTGGCAAAGAAAAATGACTGACACCGTCCGACTGGGTAATTTGGGGCAGGGTTTCCTGCTCGACAGCTAGTGCGGACGTCGTTGCCGGTTGTACTTCGGCAGAGGCGGGCTGGTTATCCGCCCGGACAGCACCGCTTGCCAACGGCAATACCATTACGAAACCCAGGGCGGTGGATAATAGCAAGCGCCGGAGTGAGGGGTTATTCACCAAGCGACATCTCCAATCGGTTTCATTACTACCCGGTCATTCCGGCAGCATATCAACTTTCATGCGGACAGGATCGTCCGCTCATTCAACTGGGGCTTTGCATTGGATCAACCGAACGATCGTGCCCCCATAGTTACGCTCTTCCAGGACAACGAATCGCTCATCCAGTTCCAATGCCGCTTCACCATCTTCTTCAAGCACCAAAAGTGCGTCAGGATTAAGCCAACCGCCTTGGAACGCTGACAAAAATGCTTTTTCCCCCATGCGCCGTCCGTAAGGGGGATCAGCAAAGACCAGATCGAACGGCTCCATCGTACCGACGATACCCAACTGGCAGGCATCGCGCCGCAAAATCTTGGTGTGCCCCTGAAGACCGAAGGCCTCGATGTTCTGGCGCAGCAATCCCCGTCCTTCGGCAGATTCTTCCACGAAGGTCGCGTAGCGGGCGCCTCGCGACAAGGCCTCCAGTCCAAGCGCACCGGTACCCGCAAACAGGTCGAGCACGCGGGCGCCCTCCACCTTATCGGGGAACTTGTGCGCAAGAATGTTGAACAGGCTCTCGCGGGTGCGGTCGGTGGTAGGACGAATAGCGTTGGTCGAGGGCGTTACGAGCGCACGCCCACGAAACTTACCGCCGACGATCCGCACCGCCGCCTCCACTTCTGCCACCGCCTGACTTGCCGCCACCCGGTTTTCCCCCTGGCTTGCCACCCGGCTTATTTCCGGGGCCGCGACGCGGACCATCATCAAAATTGCGGGACTTGCCGCCGGGGCCACTGCTGCGTGGGCCTGAACGCGTATCGCGGTCGGAAGCGCCAAACCGGCCTTCTCCACGCGGCCCACCCGGTTTACCGGATTTGCGCCCCTCAAAGCCACCCTTGCCACGTTCCGTGCTCCGCCCCTCTGCATCACGCAATTCTGCACGCTCGCGCTTGCCGGGGCGGCGCTCCTTGCGTCCATCCTCACGAGGCTCGCGGCGCGCCTCTTCCGAGCGATTTGCATCAGGACGCGATGGACGTGCATCCTTGTCAAAGCGGCCTTCAGGACGCTTGCTGAAGCGACGTTCGCCGCCTTCTTCGCGCCCTTGGTCCTCATCACCAACCCGGCGCGGACGCATCTGCAGATCACCACTGAACTTCGCCGACCGATGCGGAAGCTGATGTTCGACACGCGCCGGCTTTGCAGCTGCCTTTTCACCCTTCGGGCGTGCACCCGGAGCCATCCAGACATTGGCATTTCCGCGACGACGCGGCTCGACTTTTTCAGTCTTGTCTTCGCGTCCGCGACGACGATCCCCCGTGCTGGAAATCCATTCGCGCTCACGCGGCTGACGGCGACGTTCGCCTTCCTGCCCTGGTTCGCCTTCTTCCATTTCGCGCCGTGTGCGCCCTTGCACCGCCGTATTGGAAAATTCATTCAAAACCGGCGCATCGAAATCTGCTCCGGCTTCCTCGATAAGCTTGTCACCGAGCTGATCCCGCAGGATACGCCCCTTGATTTCGCGCACCGCACCTTCTTCAAGGTCGCCGAGCTGGAACGGGCCGAACGAAACGCGGATAAGCCGGCCGACCGTAAGCCCCAGTGCGCCGAGAATGTTCTTTACTTCGCGGTTCTTGCCTTCGCGCAGTCCGATGGAAATCCAGACATTGGCACCTTGAACACGTTCAAGTTCAGCTTCCACGCTGCCATAGAACACGCCATCCACGGCAATGCCGTTCTTCAGATCATCCAGCTGTTGCTGAGTGACCTTGCCGTGAGCACGCACGCGATAGCGGCGAAGCCATCCGGTGGACGGCAGCTCAAGGACACGAGACAACCCGCCATCATTGGTCAGCAGCAGAAGCCCCTCGGTATTGATATCGAGCCGCCCAACCGACAGCACGCGAGGCATTTCCGCAGGCAGCGCCTCAAAGACCGTTGGACGACCTTCCGGATCACGATTTGTCGTCACGAGCCCGGCTGGCTTATGATAAAGCCAGAGACGGGTGCGTTCGGCCTGCTTCAATGGCTTGCCGTCGACCGTAATGACATCGGTACGTTTCACATTGATTGCCGGACTTTCCAGTACCTTGCCGTTTACTGCGATACGTCCGGCCGCGATCATCGTTTCAGCTTCGCGCCGCGATGCTATTCCAACGCGAGCAAGACGCTTGGCGATGCGTTCACTCGTCTCTTCCTGACCCTCAACATCGCGCGGCCCGAATTTACGCGACTTGTCGCGCCCGGCATCATCGCGGCGCTGACGGCCTTCGCGGTCTTTGTCACGGTCTGGTCGCCCGGGACGGTCGGAGCGCCCTCCACGGCCATGCGGACGCTTGCCGTCCTTGTTGTCGTCGTCTTTAGTCATCTGATATGGCCTTTCAGCAGCGCTGCCGTGTCACCTTACACCTTTAATGACAGGCAAGGGACAGCCGGAAACAGGAACGCCGTATAAATCCGTTCGCAAATCGGTTTCGATTTCGAGAAATATGCAGTAACAAATCACTCCATGGCTTGCGAGCGAAATTTCTGAAAGAATGCACGAAGTGGAACAGGCGTGAAAAAGCGTGCCGAAGCCATGAACCGGAATGTGGCAGCTCCAATGGAGGTCGCGCTAGCAGAAGCGCGCGCTGCCAGTGCGCGCGGTGAGGTCCCCATTGGTGCGGTTATCGTGCATCAGGGCTCGATCATCGCACAGGCGGGCAACCGCACACGAGAATTCAACGACGTAACCGCACACGCTGAAGTGCTTGCAATCCGCGAAGCGGGTCTGGCGCTGCAATCGGAACGACTTGTCGATTGCGATCTCTATGTAACGCTGGAGCCGTGTGCGATGTGTGCGGCAGCCATTTCTTTCGCCCGCATACGTCGCCTTTATTACGGCGCTTCCGATCCGAAAGGGGGAGGCATAGAATATGGGCCGCGCTTTTACACGCAGCCCACCTGTCATCATGTACCGGAAATTTATGCAGGCTTCTCCGAAGGCGAAGCCCAGGCTATCCTGAGGGATTTCTTTCGAGAGAAACGCTGAACGGTTCAGTTCAGCACTTTCCGGCCGGTCATATAACGCAACGTGTCATCCCCTAGCGCGAAATGATGGACAAGCGCCATCAGAACGTGCCCGGCAATAACGGCCAGCAAAACCCATCCCAGCAAACCGTGCAACGCGTTGCCCGGAGCCGTCAGAACCGCATTTTGCACGCCTGTCTGTTCGAAAATCTGGATGCCAAGAAACGCGAAGCCTCGCCCACTGCCATATGTACGCAGCAGAGCCACCGCTGGAACTGTGAACATCAGTCCATAAATTGCAAGATGACCCAACAGAGCGAGCTTTCCGGCAAGGCTTTGCTTATGCGGTCGGCGGTGAATATTCAACAATCCCCAGATACCGCGCAGCAGGACAAGCATCAGAAGCACAAAACCAAGCTGGTGATGCGCAGACCAGAAAAAATTATAAACTGCCGTATTCTTGGCAAAGATACGAAGAATGGCAGACATAAACTGCCATAGAAACAATAA
The DNA here is from genome assembly GCA_900473915.1 of Hyphomicrobiales bacterium. GTDB lineage: Bacteria > Pseudomonadota > Alphaproteobacteria > Rhizobiales > Rhizobiaceae > Brucella. The sequence goes on from UCNG01000007.1 coordinate 80,390, forward strand.
AGCCATTGACCAATGGAACACTCTGCTGAGCAGCCCATATCCATTACGACTATCTAAAAAATTATTCACATTGCTCATATAATCAAACCTTACACCTAGAGCTAATATGATACGATCTATTGAAAATTGATCTTTGATTGAAATCAAATAAACGTCAGAAGAACATTACAAAAATTTAACAATAGAGTGAGCATGATAAAATGCACATTCTATAAAGAAGAGATACCGGCCTACAGATCAACCAGGCCCCCCTTGATCGCACTGAATCAAATCGCCGCGGCATTACTCTCAAATACAAAAAGCCGCAGATTAATTGCTGCGGCTTTTCTGAGAATACCAATTCAATATTAGTTCCAGGGCAGATAATCGCGCCATCCCTTGGACTTGCCGGACGCCTTCTTGCGCTCGCGTTCCTTCTGGGCCTCATCTGTACCCAGCTCACCTACAGCAGCGGTTGATGCAGGCTGGCGGTAAGCAAGCGGCGGCTCGCTGAGATAGCGACGCGTCGTGGAAGACCCCTGAACCTGCTGTTGGCGCGCGGCCTTGTAGGCTGCAACCTTTGCCGGATCGAATGTCGGCGTGCGGGATTCATAGTCTTCGCGGCGGCTATTGCCGCGGGGCAATGCCGCCTGGATATTGGACGCTACCGGCACATCCTGAACGACCGGAGATACGAAATTCGGATCATCGCGGTTCGCGGTAATCTCGTCCCGGAGGCGCTTGCGGCGCTGTTCCGGCGATTCCGGCCAATTCGGATCGTTAGCGCTGGCAACACTTTGTTGAGGCGCAGGCAGCTGGCCCTTGTCCCCCGGAGCCGGGCGGACCAGATCAGGACGCGGCTTGTAGTCAATCCGCTCTTTCTTGTTCTTACCCTGTCCGAAGCTCGCCAGATTTGACACATCGTCAAAGAGCTGCGCTCCTGCCGTTTTGTCGGTTCCATAGGTTGGCGAAGACACGCAGCCAGATAGCGAAACTCCCGCTATGGCTGTCATAAGCACCAGAACTCGTCCTTCAATCTTCATTAGCGCCACTTCTTTTACGCCTGCCGGTTTTATCTTCACCAAGATTTGCTCAGACGAGCCTTGACTGAAAAAACCGGCAACTCCAAGGCAGATCTTGAAATTATCCGAGGACTGCCTTGTACATGAGTGCAACCCATGCGGCAATCCGATGTTAACCGCTATTTCACCATGTTCGAAGGGAAGTTTGCAACCCCGTTTCTAAAGCTCCCGGCACGCGAAATGCCGAGAGCAACTTCGTGCGAATGCGATCAAACCTCAAGCTTGCCCAGAGCCTTGAGCTCGCGAAGCGCCATCGCGTCCCGCGCCGACACCTCGGGAAACTCGGGATCGGAGCCGACATCCGTCGTATAACGCCATGAGCGGGCGCATTTTTCGCCCTCGGCGCGTGCAGGCACAACGGCCACACCTTTTACATCGCCGAGCGTGAAGGCATCGTCAGGCGCGTTGGCATCGCTCAGCGAAATGCCGCTTGTGATGCAGATTTCCGCAAAATCAAGACCCTCGAGCGAATCGGTCAGGCTCTTGTCGGAAATGTAGACAACCGGAGAAGCTTCCAGCGACGATCCGATACGCTTGTCGGCACGTTCCAGTTCAAGAGCACCCGTGACGACACGGCGCACCGCGCGCACCTTGCGCCACTTTTCAGCCAGCACGTCGTCGCGCCATTCGGCTGGCGTCGGGCGGAACTGTTCGGCATGGACCGAAACCGACTGCGGATAACGGTCGAGCCATGCTTCTTCCATGGTGAAAGGCAGCATGGGCGCAAGCCATGTCGTCAGGCGGTCGAAGATTTCGCGCACGGTCTGCAATGCGGCCTTGCGGCGAACGCTCGACGGCGCATCGCAATAAAGCGCGTCCTTGCGGATATCGAAATAGAAGGCCGACAGCTCAACATTCATGAAATCGATCAGCGCACGGGCAATGCGCTTGAAGTCGAACGCGTCATAACCGGAACGGACAACTTCATCCAGCTCGGTCAGACGATGCAGCATCAGGCGTTCCAGTTCCGGCAGATCGGCATGAGCGACGTTTTCGCCTTCGTCATGCGCCAGCGTGCCCAGCATCCAGCGGATGGTGTTACGCAGCTTGCGGTAGGCGTCGATATTGGTCTGGATGATGCTCTTGCCGAGGCGCTGATCTTCCCAATAATCGGTCGTCATGACCCACAGACGCAAAATATCCGCGCCGGATTCCTTGATGACGTCCTGCGGGGTCACCGTATTGCCGAGAGACTTCGACATCTTCTTGCCATGCTCGTCCATGGTGAAGCCATGGGTCACAACGGCATTGTACGGCGCGCGACCCCGCGTACCGCAGCTTTCCAGAAGTGAGGAATGGAACCAGCCGCGATGCTGGTCGGAACCTTCGAGATACACGTCCGCCGGCCATTTCATGTCCGGGCGATCTTCCAGCGTGAAAGTGTGGGTCGAACCGGAGTCGAACCACACGTCGAGGATGTCGCGTACCTGCACCCACGCCTCACCGGCGCGGCTGCCAAGGAAACGTTCACGCGCGCCTTCAGCGAACCATGCGTCCGCACCTTCGGCCTCGAAAGCATCGAGAATGCGCTTGTTGACGGCATCGTCCAGGAGAATATTGCCCTCGTCGTCCGCGAAGACGCAGATCGGCACACCCCATGCGCGCTGGCGCGACAGCACCCAGTCCGGGCGGCCTTCGATCATCGAGCGCAGGCGCGTCTGACCGGCAGCCGGGACGAAACGCGTATCGTCGATCGCCTTCAGCGCACGCGAACGCAGTGTGGTGCCGTCGCCGAGGTTCTTGTCCATATAGACGAACCATTGCGGTGTGTTGCGGAAGATGACCTGTTTCTTTGAGCGCCACGAATGCGGATAGGAGTGCTTCAGGCGACCGCGGGCGAAGAGCTTGTCACGGGCGATCAACTGATCCATGACGGATTTGTTGGCATCACCCTTCTTGCCGTTGTCGTCGATAACACGTGCAGGACCGCCTTCGCGGTCCGGACCGAAGCCCGGCGCGTCCTTGGTATAAAAGCCGGCATCGTCAACGGGGAACGGGATGGCGACATCGATACCGCGCGCTTCCAACTCACGGACATTGTTCATCCAGGCTTCAAAGTCTTCACGACCATGGCTCGGCGCAGTGTGCACGAAACCGGTACCGGCATCGTCGGTGACATGATCGCCGTCGAGCATGGGTACAACGAACTCATAACCGCCGCCAAAGCCCTTCAACGGATGGTCGAGCACAACCTTGCCAAGCTCATCGGACGAAATGCTGCGCAGGCGCTTGAACTGAAGCTTTGCCTTGGCGAAGCTTTCTTCGGCCAGCTTGTCGGCAAAGATAAGCTTTTCGCCGGGACGCGGGCCGAAGTCGTTCTCGGCTTCGGTCACTTCGTAAAGTCCATATTCAATCCGCGAGGAATAGGACACAGCCCGATTGCCGGGAATGGTCCATGGAGTGGTCGTCCAGATCACCACGGCGCTACCAGAGAGATCGTTCTGACCAGCCACCGGGAACTTGACCCAGATCATATCCGACTCGACGTCGTGATATTCGACTTCGGCTTCGGCAAGTGCCGTGCGCTCGACAACCGACCACATCACCGGTTTGGAGCCACGATAAAGCTGGCCGGAAGCGGCAAACTTCAACAGTTCGCCCGCAATGCGCGACTCAGCATGGAAGTTCATCGTCGTGTACGGGTTTTCAAAGTCGCCCAGGATGGCGAGGCGTTTGAATTCTTCCGTCTGGACCTTGATCCAGCTGGCGGCGAATTCCCGACATTCCCTGCGGAATTCGTTGATCGGCACCTCATCTTTGTTCTTGCCTTCGGCGCGATATTTCTCCTCGATCTTCCACTCGATCGGCAAGCCATGGCAATCCCAGCCCGGAACGTAGTTCGAGTTATATCCGCGCATCTGGAAGGAGCGCGTGATGACATCCTTGAGGATCTTGTTCAGCGCGTGGCCGATATGGATATTACCGTTGGCGTAAGGCGGACCATCGTGAAGCACATAAAGCGGGCGATCCTTCGCCTGTTCACGCAACTTCTTATAGAGGTTCATGCCCTCCCAGCGCTCGACGAAAAGCGGCTCGCGTTGCGGAAGCCCGGCGCGCATCGGAAATTCTGTCTGCGGGAGATAAAGGGTTTTGGAATAATCGATTTTGGTCGTCTCAGTCATGAGGGTATTCGCCTGTGAAGCCCCGGCCAGAGATGGCGGGCATGTGGATCAAAGAAAACAGGGGACTGTAGAGCACAGCCGGTCGCTCCCGGACCTCCGCGCCACATATTGCCTGGCAAGACAGCCGTTCAGGCAAAGCGGGAGGCCGGGCCAATAATTCGTATGGCCGTCATGATAAGCCGAAAATCCGTCATCATGGGCACGCTTTTAGCAATGAGCTTCGCAGGAATAAAGAGGCCTGAGGGGCAAAGACGCAATAAAACTGCATCCCTGCCCCTGAAAAGGTTTACATAAACGCCGTTGAGGTCAGTCCAACGAGAAATCGAAACGATAAGTCGCCGACACGCCGACCATGAACTGATCCCGCGAGCCTCGCTCCTTGACGATGCTCGAATCCTTCGCCGATCCTTGCAAGCGGTTGTACTCTCCGAACAGGCTGGTATCGACCTTGTCAGTCGCCTTCCAGGTGATCGCGCCACCCACGCCAGCCGACTTGAAGCCGCTCCCCGGCTTGTATTCTGAAAGTCCCGACGCCGCAGCCTCTTCGGCATCAACACCGAAATAAGTCTTGAAATAGTCTTTCGAGGCGAAAGTCGCACGCGGGCCGCCCGACACGCGAACGGTCGGGGTCACATCATAGAACGCGTCGGCAGCAATATCGGCTACGACGCCGTTATGCGCACGAATACCATGGCGCACTTCGCCGCGCACACGCAGCCAGTCGGTCGGATAAACGTCAACGAACGCACCTGCTTCGCCGCCAAACTTCGTGTCCTTCAGGCCATGAATATCGTCATTGCGTTCGAAGAGAAGCTTGCCAGCAAGCCCCACACGGAAGCGATCATTGTCAATCAAAGCGAAGGACACGTTGTCATTTCGCGATGAAAAGCGCGTCGCTTCTCCCTGTCGGCCAAGTGAGATCAACGGCTGGGCAGAAAAGCGATACTTGTTTGAACCTTCGAATTTTGGAGCAACAAGACCAGCCGCACCAACCTTGAGATACCAGTCACCGGACCAAAAATGCTTGCGGGCCGGCTGCACGGCTTCCGCAGCATAAATATCCGTCTGCTGGACGTCTGCGGAAAATGCAAACGGGCTGCTCACTAGAAATGCGGCACCTGCAACGAGCGCCAGAGAAACAATACGTGCCACATTAAACTCCAACAAAAAGCGCCCCAGCTAGTATTGAGGCATTTACCACTTTTGGTCAAAAATAAGTAAAATTTGATTTAAATTTTAAGTGGAAAACAGGAGCAAGACTTCGCTTCACGCGAAAGAAAGCAGGCGATCCAGTTCAGACAGCGGCTTCGCCCCGGCAAGAAGAGCTCGCGCCTCAGCATCATCCCGCTTCATCTGATCAATAAGCGGGTCAAGGCCATCGAACTTGATCTCGCTGCGCAGATAGCCGAAGAACGAGACGCAAGCAGTCTCGCCATAAAGATCGCCGGAGAAATCGAAGAGAAAGGTTTCAAGAAGCGGCATACCGTCACTATCCACAGTGGGGCGACGACCGAAACTTGCGACTCCATCGTGCAGGTCACCGTTCTCGCGCCTGAACCTGACAGCATAGATGCCGTGTTTCAGGCCCGCCTGCGCATCAATTTTCATATTGGCTGTTGGAAATCCAAGCGTGCGCCCGAGCTTTTGGCCGTGAATGACCTCACCACACACCATATAGCGATAACCAAGAAGTCCTGCCGCCTGGGCGACATCGCCTTCGCACAACAGGTTTCTTATGCGAGTCGACGAAACCAGATTGGCACCTTCATCTGTAAATGCATCGACTAGCGTAACCGTAAATCCGGCAAATTCTCCCGCCTTTTGAAGAAACTCCGGCGTTCCGCGCCGTCCTTTGCCGAAATGAAAATCGTAGCCGGTGACAACACAGCTCGCATGCAGCCTTTCCACCAGAATGTGCTCGACAAAATCTTCCGCCGAACGGGACGAAAACTCACCCGTGAAAGGCTGCTCCACGACGGCGTCGAACCCCATAAGGCGTAATATGTCCGCCTTCTTTGCAGCCGCAGTCAAACGATCAACCGGCGCGTCGGGCTTGAAAAAGCTGCGAGGGTGCGGCTCGAAAGTGAGAACCACAGCTGGCAAGCCGCTTCTTTCCGCGATTTCCAACGCACGTTCGAGGACAGCCTGATGGCCGCGATGGACTCCATCGAAATTGCCGATCGCCACCACACAATTTTGCAGGCGTTCAGGCAAGGAATCCATTCCAGAAAGGCGCTGAAAGCTGGATTTGATCATCTTTGTCTGGTCTTCGATTGGTCGTAAGAGGTTGCCAGCGTTCAAACGAGAGCATTCAATGAAGCAACCGGACGGTTGCCGTGCTTCTGCAGAAACGCTTCCATTCGGGCAATGTCAACGGTGCCGTCAGTTGTATAATCCGCTGCATGAACTCCGCCGGAGATGTAAAGCACATCCAGTCCGAAGCCGGCAGCGCCCTTCACATCGGTCAGAACACCGTCTCCAATACCGAGAATTCGACTTTTTTCCACTTTCCCGCCGCGAATTTCTTCAGCAAACCGCAACGCTGCCTCATAAATCGGGCGGTGTGGCTTTCCAGCGATGAGGGTACGGCCGCCCAACTGGCTATATTCGCGCGCGAGAGCGCCAGCGCACCAGATCAACCGCGAGCCGCGCTCAACCATAATATCCGGATTTGCGCAGATGAACGGAAGATTGCGAGAGCGCAAGCGGACCAGCAGTTCCTTATAATCGTCGGGCGTTTCGGTTTCATCATCATAGAGGCCGGTGCAGACAACACCTGCAGCTTCGAATTCTTCGACCCGTTCCACCTCGAGACCGTCATAAATGGTCAATTCGCGCTCGCAGCCGATATGAAACACCTTTCGCGGACCTTCTGCGATCAGATCTCTGGTTACATCGCCCGACGTCACAACACGGTCATATGTATCCGCAGGCACGCCAAGTCCCAGCATCTGCGCTTCGACATCAGGATGAGGTCGTGGAGAATTGGTTACCAGAATAACTGTAACGCCGTTGGCGCGTGCGCGTTTTAGCGCCTCAATCGCCGCCGGATAGGCGGACACACCGTTATGCACTACACCCCATACATCGCAGAAGAGCACATCGTACTGGTCGGTCAGATCATCGAGGCGGTCGAGCTGCTTCATGGTTTCCTCTTGATAATTCATCTGTAAGGCGAGAATTGCCAGCGCTCCATCTAACCCAGCCGACCCCATCTGTCACGGCCTTTGGCCCGGATTCCGACAGGTAAAGCTTCGTTCAATCATCCCACAGGGGATTTCACCCTTCATTTACCCTGCTTCGTGACCGACTATTAGAAAGATATTGATAGGAGCGGATACAACTTTCCATTTCATACGCTGCAGATACAACCGCCGGCGGGGGCAAAATTGAAAAACTGGTTTGTTAAATTCGGCAGGCTTTCGCTGCTTGCCTTTCGCCGTCTGCCTCATTCAATGCGCCAGCGTTTCATCGAGGATGAACGCGGTAATTTTGCGATGATGACAGCCTTGGTGCTGGTACCCCTGCTTCTCGCTGGCATGGTCGCGGTTGACACCGCCAATCTCATGCGCGTGCGCAACAATGTACAGGCTTCGCTTGATGCTGCTGCTTTGGCTGTGGGTAAGAGGTTCTCCACCGGAGCCTCCCAATCCGATATGCAGGCATATGGAGCACGGGTCTTCGGCGCGAACCTTACGGCCATAAACGTTGATGCGGTGCAGTTTCAGGTCAGTTTTCCAGAAGGAGCGCAAGCAAACCAGCAAGTACGGGCAACTGCCAACTTCACATATCAGTCCCTTTTCGGGGTCATAGCGTCTCGCCTGCTTGGTTCAGACCGAAATGACTGGGATGATAAAAAATACGCGATGCAATCAGCCGTAAGACTTAAGAACACGGTCGAAGTTGCGCTTGTCCTCGATAACTCCAAGTCAATGGATGAAACGAGAAGCGGATCATCAAAAAAACGCATCGATCTTCTAAAGGAAGCCGCCTCGCAACTTGTGGAAACGATGGCCTCGCAATCCGCACTCATAACCCATGTCGAAAAACCTGTGCAGTTTTCGCTGGTTCCTTTCGCCGGTTCTGTGAACGTCGGCCCGCAATATCTCAATGCGGCCTGGATGGACCCGGAAGGCAAGTCTTCTGTCAATCTTGAAAATTTCACCCTGCCCGTCACGATCGACAGTACCCGCAAGATAGAAGAAAAGCCCGCAGGCAGCGGGCGATATTACAAAGTGGGAACCGGCTGGGGAGAACGCAACAACAAGCCTTTTTCGCGCGCGGAGCTTTATGCTGACCTTACACGGAGATCAAGCGAGCAGTGGCTCTCCTGGCAGGGGTGCGTCGAATCCCGGCCCGGCCCTTACGCGCTGGATGTAACGCCGCCTTCTGACAGCAATCCGGATACGTTGTTTGTACCGATGTTCGGCCCGGCTGAGTATTACAACACCGACAGCAGGGGGAACGTCACTTCCACCGTTTTGAACAGCTGGTGGCAAGACGATACCTCCCTCGCCTACTCGCCCCGACAAAGCGACGTGAAAAAATATTACCTGCGCGATTCCCTCGACAAGATCTACCGAGGCGGAAGATCGACAGACGGCGGTCCTAACTATAGCTGCACCACATCACCTCTCACGCCCTTGACTGACGTTACAACCGCACAAGGAATGAAAACAATCCAAACCGCGATCAAGGCAATGGTGCCAGCCGGTGGCACGAATGTTCCTGAAGCCATGGCCTGGGGCTGGCGAACCATCGTTCAGGGTGCCCCGTTCACAGAGGCCCGGGCTGCAACGGAACGAGGCAATGACAAGGTGGTGATCGTGCTCACCGATGGCGCCAATACTTATTATAAATATGACGGTTTGGCTGGCTCGGGGCCAGACCGTGCCGGAAACCTGTCTTATTACTCGGCACATGGCTATACCTCCCGTATAACCAAGAAATACAGCCAGAGCCGCCTCTTTCAGGAAAGCAGCGTTTCGGTTTCGCAAAACAACGCTACATACACCAAGGCTATGAACGCCCGTTTTGCAAAACTCTGCGACAACGCCAAATCCGCCAATATCATCGTCATGACGGTCGCGCTTGATCTCAACGAAGCAAACAGCACAGAAAAGGCCCAGATCGACCTGCTGAAATCGTGCTCTTCAAACTCACGCGTGCGCATGGAAGGGGGAAAACCAGTCAAACTCTTCTGGAATTCGACCGGCGGCGAGCTGAGCGAAACCTTTCGTCAGATTGGCGACGAATTGTCCAATCTGCGTATCGTCAATTGATATCGGCAACGGCATCACCATATGCGGGTATCGGCTGCGCCTGCCCGATGGTGGTTCTGTGTTAAGTATGGTGCAAATTAACCATCATTCGCCTGTCAAATTCATCAGGCAATCTTGACAAGATAAGGCACGGCTTCTATCTCAGAGCCACGTTAGCACTCTCACACGATGAGTGCTAACAAGCGCGGATCGGTTCGATCCGTTAACAGGGTTCAACGTCTATAACACCAAGGGTTATACCATGGCTGATATCAAGTTCCGCCCGCTTCATGACCGCGTCGTCGTTCGTCGCGTTGAATCGGAAGCCAAGACCGCTGGCGGCATCATCATCCCTGACACCGCCAAGGAAAAGCCGCAGGAAGGCGAAATCGTCGCTGTTGGCGCTGGCGCTCGTGATGAAGCAGGCAAGCTGATCGCTCTGGAAGTCAAGGCTGGCGACAAGGTTCTGTTCGGCAAATGGTCGGGCACCGAAGTCAAGATCGGCGGCGAAGACCTGCTGATCATGAAGGAATCCGACATTTTGGGTATCGTTGGCTAACCAAGCCTCGGGCGGTTTCGCTCTTACCTGAAAACCAATTCACCATAATCTGACCGGGACAATTCCCAGGAGAGTAAAATGGCTGCTAAAGACGTAAAATTCGGCCGCACTGCGCGCGAAAAGATGCTGCGCGGCGTCGATATCCTCGCTGACGCTGTTAAGGTAACGCTCGGCCCCAAGGGTCGTAACGTTGTTATCGACAAGTCCTTCGGCGCTCCGCGCATCACCAAGGACGGCGTATCGGTCGCCAAGGAAATCGAACTGGAAGACAAGTTCGAAAACATGGGCGCACAGATGCTGCGCGAAGTAGCTTCCAAGACCAACGACACCGCCGGTGACGGCACGACGACCGCGACCGTTCTGGGTCAGGCAATCGTTCAGGAAGGCGCCAAGGCTGTTGCCGCTGGCATGAACCCGATGGACCTGAAGCGCGGCATCGACCTCGCAGTTTCGGAAGTTGTTGCTGAACTTCTCGGCAAGGCCAAGAAGATCAACACGTCGGAAGAAGTTGCCCAGGTTGGCACGATCTCCGCTAACGGCGAATCCGAAATCGGCAAGATGATCGCGGAAGCGATGCAGAAGGTCGGCAATGAAGGCGTGATCACGGTTGAAGAAGCCAAGACCGCTGAAACCGAACTCGAAGTCGTTGAAGGCATGCAGTTCGATCGCGGTTACCTGTCGCCTTACTTCGTCACCAACCCTGAAAAGATGGTTGCTGACCTCGAAGACGCCTACATCCTTCTGCACGAAAAGAAGCTCTCGAACCTTCAGGCTCTTCTGCCGGTTCTGGAAGCTGTCGTTCAGACCTCCAAGCCGCTCGTCATCATCGCTGAAGACGTCGAAGGCGAAGCTCTTGCAACGCTCGTTGTCAACAAGCTGCGCGGCGGCCTGAAGATTGCTGCTGTCAAGGCTCCTGGCTTCGGCGATCGCCGCAAGGCCATGCTCGAAGACATCGCGATCCTCACCGGTGGTCAGGTTATCTCCGAAGACCTCGGCATCAAGCTCGAAACCGTTACGCTCGACATGCTCGGCCGTGCCAAGAAGGTTTCGATCTCCAAGGAAAACACCACGATCGTTGACGGTGCAGGCCAGAAGGCTGAAATCGACGCTCGCGTTGGCCAGATCAAGCAGCAGATCGAAGAAACCTCTTCGGACTACGACCGTGAGAAGCTTCAGGAACGCCTTGCCAAGCTCGCTGGCGGCGTTGCCGTGATCCGCGTCGGCGGTGCAACGGAAGTTGAAGTAAAGGAAAAGAAGGACCGCGTTGACGACGCCCTGAATGCAACCCGCGCTGCGGTTGAAGAAGGCATCGTTGCTGGCGGCGGCACTGCCCTCCTCCGTGCTTCGGCCAAGATCACTGCCAAGGGCATCAATGCCGACCAGGAAGCTGGCATCAACATCGTTCGTCGCGCTCTGCAGGCTCCGGCTCGCCAGATCACGACCAATGCCGGTGAAGAAGCTTCGGTCATCGTTGGCAAGATCCTTGAAAACGCCTCCGAAACCTTTGGCTACAACACCGCCAATGGCGAATTCGGCGACCTGATCAAGGCTGGCGTTGTCGATCCGGTCAAGGTTGTCCGCACCGCCCTGCAGAATGCAGCATCGGTTGCTGGCCTCCTGATCACCACCGAAGCCATGATCGCTGAACTGCCGAAGAAGGACGCAGCTCCGGCCGGCATGCCTGGCGGTATGGGCGGCATGGGTGGCATGGACTTCTAAGAAGTTCGAACGCCATTTTACTGAGAATGCGAGAAAGGCGGCCCTTGGGTCGCCTTTCTTTTTACTTCACGTAACAGTTTGTGATTTATGAAAAATTTACTCTGCTTTCGCTTTACCGCAGGGAATTTCTTATTTTAGAAACTTCTGATTGACTCTCTACCATCAATCATGGTCAATCCCGAGTGATAGCGAGATGGACTTCCTGTTTGCCCCCGCACCTTGGAAGTCCTGTCTCAGGCAACAGGAAAGACAGGCCTCGGCTTGTCTTTCCACCTGCTCTCCTGAAAAGCCGGTTTTATTCTGCGGCGGAGATTCTCAACCCATCCGATGCGCGGGCGTCATATCGAGCGCGAGCCATCATTACTTTTGCTTCATTGGCGATGGCCCACTCACCCAGTGCGCGCACCGGGCGCAAAAGGTCGCGCCCCATTTCCGTCAATTCGTATTCGACCTTAGGCGGGATCGTCGGAAAGATCGTGCGCTTGACGAAGCCATCCCGTTCCAGATTGCGTAGCGTCGTCGTCAGCATTTTTTGAGAAATGCCGTCCACGGTTCGGCGCAACTCGTTGAAACGCATGGGATGATTACCAAGATAACTCACCACAAGCACTGTCCATTTATCACCTACGCGAGACAGGATCTCCGTTACTGTCCTGCATGCACTGGTTTCCTTGAAGTCACCGGGTTTCAAAAAAGTGCCTCCTTGTGCCGAAAATTAGTCACTTATATAGCGTCGGTTCCCAACGGTTACCACTCAATTGAGGTACTATCCATGTCTAAACTCAAAGTCGCTGTCATCATCGGTAGCACGCGCGAACAGCGTTTTGCCCCGGTCCCTGCCCAGTGGATTGCGAAGCTTGTTGCCGAACGGCCCGAAATGGACGTCGAAGTTCTTGACCTCGCCGACTATCCAATGGGGTTCTATGGCGACACCGCCACCACGCCCGCTCAAGCGGAAACCGCCGACAAATGGAAAACGAAACTGCGCGGGTTCGACGCGTATATTCTTACGGCGGCTGAATATAACCATGCCCCCACCGCCGTCCTGAAGAACGCTATCGACTATGGTGAGTGGATACAAAAGCCAATGGCGTTCGTTGGCTATGGTGGTGTGGGCGGCGCCCGCGCTGTCGAGCAATTGCGGATGATCGCAGTGGAAATGTCTTCCATGTCCGTTAAAACAGGGGTCCATATCCTCTTCCCTGATTATCTCGCAGTCGTTAAGGGCGAAAATACTCTGGACGATTTCCCTCATCTGGCGGAAGCAGCCAAGAACATGCTGGATCAGCTGATCTGGTGGGGTAGAGCTCTCAAGTCCGCTCGCGCCGTATAACGAAAATGGCAAGCCGGACATCAGAATTCCGGCTTGCCGCTGGCATCGGGCGCCCTATGATTATCCGCAGCTATAACGGAGTGAATAGTCATATGCGCAAGGAACTTCCCATCGCGACAGCCCCGAAAGACGGCCGCAAGATAACAGTCGTCTGGACCGACGAAGACGACCAGCGCAACGAGTCGATTGCGCAATACCGAACCCTTGCTCAATTGCAGGCTGGCGGCGGGCAATGGGATGAAACAGATACAGGCTGGTGGACTTTCACCGACAGCAAGACACAACGCAAGATCGAACCAACTGCCTGGATTTCCGAGACGGACGATAGCGAACAAGAAGACGACGCTTGACGAAAAGTCCGGTCAATAAAAATTGACCTTTATAATCATATTTTATCAGTCTATCGGATATTAGAAGTTTCACGGAGAAACATTGACCCGCTAAAGATTTGGCGGTGCTATATTCATTCTAAGAGGCTCGGTTCCGAGTCCAAGTTTGCCGGAGACATGAAATGACTGCTACGCGTACCGAAACAGACACTTTCGGCCCGATTGATGTTCACGCAGATCGTTACTGGGGCGCCCAGACGCAACGCTCGCTGCAAAATTTCCGGATCGGAGGCGAGCGCATGCCGCTTCCGTTGGTTCATGCGCTGGGTGTCGTCAAGCGCGCGGCAGCAGAAACCAACATTGCTCTGGGAAAGCTCGACCCTGTTCTCGGTCAGGTAATCGCGGTGGCGGCGTCCGAAGTCATCGAGGGCAAGCTGGACGATCACTTCCCATTGGTCGTCTGGCAGACCGGTTCGGGAACGCAGTCCAACATGAATGCCAATGAGGTCATTTCAAACCGGGCTATCGAGCTTCTCGGTGGTGAAATGGGATCCAAGAAACCGGTCCACCCCAATGACCATGTGAATATGAGCCAGTCATCGAATGACAGTTTTCCAACAGCCATTCACATTGCAACCGCCGTTGAAGCGGTAAATCGTCTTTATCCGGCGCTTGAGCATCTAACGTCAGCCTTGAAAGTCAAGGAAGACGCTTTCAAGGACATTATCAAAATAGGCCGCACCCATACTCAGGATGCAACGCCGGTCACGCTCGGACAGGAATTTTCCGGTTATCGTGCAGCATTGGAATATGCGCGCCATCGGATCGAGCAATCGCTTGCAGACGTTTTTCTGCTTGCGCAAGGAGGAACCGCCGTTGGCACGGGATTGAACGCGCCGATCGGTTTCGATACGGGTTTTGCTGAAGCCGTGAGCGAAATTACAGGCCTGGCGTTCAAAACAGCGCCCAACAAATTCGAAGCGCTTGCCAGCCATGGCGCCATTCTCAACTTCCACGGAAGCCTGAATGCCTTGGCGGCAGACCTTTTCAAGATTGCCAATGACATCCGTTTCCTGGGTTCCGGTCCCCGCTCCGGCCTAGGGGAACTATCATTGCCGGAAAACGAACCGGGTTCCTCCATTATGCCGGGCAAGGTCAATCCAACCCAGGCTGAAGCGTTGACGATGGTGGCAACCCAGGTCTTCGGCAACCAGACGACCGTAACCGCCGCGGCCAGTCAGGGCCATTTTGAGCTTAACGTGTTCAAGCCAGTTATTGCATATAATGTCCTGCAATCGATCCGCATCCTTAGCGATGCCATGGTGTCATTTGCCGATCATTGTGTTGAGGGAATCGAACCGAACTTGAACCGCATCAAGGAATTGCTGGATCGCTCGTTGATGCTCGTAACCGCATTGGCCCCAGCCATAGGCTATGACAATGCGGCCAAGATCGCCAAGACAGCCCATAAGAACGGCACAACCTTGCGCGAAGAAGCTCTGGCGAGCGGGCTCGTATCCGAAGAAAACTACGATCGGCTGGTTCGCGCAGAGAGAATGATTGCGCCTGAGTGAATTGGTATTCATACTGTAAACAAACTGTCGAGGATTAGACGGCTTTCCTTGACAGTCAACAATCGTTAATTGATGCCTCAGCTCAACAGGAGATAGCCCCATGTCCACTATCACTCCGCAGACGAATGGCGTTGTAACGCTTATCGCCCGCATATTCCTATCGATTCTCTTCATTATTGCCGGCTACGGCAAGCTCACCGCCATTTCTGGCACCGCAGGCTACTTCGCTGGCCTCGGCCTACCACTACCGACTGTCACCGCCGTGATCGTCGGCCTGGTTGAGTTGGTCGGCGGCCTTGCAATTCTCGTCGGTTTCCAGACCCGTATCGCAGCGGCCATTGTTGGCCTCTTCACCATCGGAGCAACTCTCGTTGCGCATATGGACTTCTCGCAGGCTATGAACGCCATGATGGCCCAGAAAAACCTGGCAATTGCCGGTGGCCTGTTCATTCTCGCCCTGCATGGCGCAGGTTCGCTGTCGGTCGATGCCAAGCGCAGCTGATAAAGGCACTACATGCGACGAAAAAGCCGCGCCTTCATCGGGCGCGGCTTTTTCAATTGAGCGTATACGAACCGGCTCCATGCAAGGCTAATTGCTATCAGCGCCCTAACCCTTGGCGAATACGCGATGCTACCTCCGCCACGCGCGCATTGCCGTGGCTTCGTCGCGCCGAAACAAGACAGGCCTGCGAGCGCAAAATAACGCCGTCTTCCAGAACCTTGAGACGGTTGGCGCGCAAGGTGGACCCCGTAGAAGTTATATCCACGATCATGTCGGCGGAACCTGCCGCCGGTGCACCTTCGGTCGCACCGAGGCTTTCCACGATGCGATAGACCTGAATACCGTGTTTCTGCGAAAAGAACTGCTGAGTCAGACGCCAGTATTTTGTGGCGATGCGAAGGCGACGGCCATGACGCTGGCGAAAATCTGCAGCCACATCGTCCAGATCTGCCATGCTGGTCACATCACGCCAGACTTCAGGGACAGCCACCACCACGTCAGCGTGACCAAAACCAAGCTCAGCTTCAATAGCCACACGTTCTTCCGAATGTGCCAATGTCTCGCGAACGAGGTCTTCACCTGTAACGCCCAGATCGACGCTGCCGTACCCAAGCTCGCGCGCAATTTCCGAAGCAGAAAGAAACAGGATATCCAGATCATCCTCACCTTCGACGCGCGCACGGTAATTGCGCGAGTCATCCGGCAGAACGACTGTGTAACCTGCATTTTTGAGCACAGCGAGCGTCTGCTCCTTCAACCGCCCCTTGGATGGTAATGCGAGTGTCACGCTCATTTTTTCTCTCCCGCCAGCATCTGCAACCGGTCGAGCCAGATGGAAAAGCCAACGCCGGGGATATTTTCCGAAGCGCCAAGCATAGTCAGAAGCCGGTCATAGCGGCCGCCGCCCGCAAGAATGCCATCTTTCTCGATGCCCGCAGCCCGGATTTCGTAAACGAGACCGGTATAGTAATCGAGCGGACGCCCGAAGGATGCATCGTAGATGATGTCGTTGGTGGCAATACCCGCATTCGCGATGGCTTCACTGCGTGCTTCGAATTTCTGCAGCACCGCAGCAAGATCAAGAGCGTTTTCCGCTGCAAATGCCCGCAGGGTAACGGTCGCGGAATCAAGCGAAACGCGCATTTCAAGAAACTGCTTCAGAAGATCGAGCGCCGCGGCAGGGAAGCGCGTGGCCGCCAGATCTTCCTTTTCGATCAGTCGGCGAGCGATTTCAGCCGGCGAACGTCCGGCGCCGGGCGACATGCCGGCTTCAAGCATTTCCGCTTCCAGCATCCGCGCAAGTCCGGTTTCGTCACCTTCTGCGACCAGCACTGCGAGCGTTTCCGGCAACGGATCACGCCGCTGGTCTCCCGTCAATTCAGCGAGCACCTGTTCCATCGAACTGGCGTCGCCGAAAGAACGGAGAATCTTCTTGCGCCAGCCCTGCGGGAGCCCCAGCGCTTTCAGCATGCCTGCGAAAACAGACTGATCGCCCAACACGATCTGAAGTTCAGCCTGGGGAGCCGCAGCACGAACACAAGTCAGCGCATCAACGATTGAGCGTGCATCAGAGGCGGCTTCATCGGACGCGCCCAGATCCTCGATGCCCGCCTGCAAAAACTCAGCCGCGCCATCACGACGTTGACGAAAAACTTCGCCGAGATAGGCATAGCGCTTGGGCGTCGCGGCATTCAAAGCGATGTGATTACGGCAGACCGGAATGGTAAATTCTGGTCGCAGGCACAGGCTATCGCCGTTTTCGTTCTCGGTCAGGAAGATACGGCGACGCAAATCCTCGCCCGCCATATCCAGAAATGGATCAGCTGGCTGGATCAGCGGAATTTCGACAAGCTCCGCTTCGCGCGCATCAAGTTCTGCGCGAAGCGAGTTAAGAACCTCAGACGAACGCGATCCAGTCATGGCTTCCGTCACTTCGACTGTTCTGCGCGGTCACGCGCCTGACTGCCGAGAATTTCGCGGACGGCATCGATCAGCCCATCTTCCTTGACGGTGATCTGCGCCGGACGGCTTTCGCGCCAGGTCACATTATCTTCGATCTCTGCCGAAAGACGCTTTCCCTCGACCAGATCCTTGATCTGCACCTCACCAGCCTCGCGTTCCTGCGAACCCTGAATAATGACGCAAGGGGCCTCGCGGCGATCGGCATATTTCATCTGTGCCTTCATGCCGGAACCGCCAACATACATTTCAGCGCGGATACCAGCCTGACGCAAATTGGAGACCATCTTCTGGTAGCGGCTGAGGCTTTCTGTATCCTTGTCCATGACCAACACGACAACAGGACCTACCGCATCGGAAACATCCAGTTTGCCGAGATTCTTCAGCGCGGTCATCAAGCGTGAAACACCGATGGAAAAGCCCGTCGCCGGAACCGGCTCGCCCCGGAAGCGCGACACAAGGCCATCGTAACGACCACCGCCGCCGACCGAACCGAACACGACCTTCTGACCGTCTTCATTGGTAACGTCGAACAGAAGTTCTGCCTCGAAAACCGGACCGGTGTAATATTCAAGACCGCGCACAACAGATGGATCGATCTTCACACGACCATCATATCCGCCTGCCGAAAACAGCGCCTGCATGTCGGCAAGTTCGCTAACGCCTTCTTCGCCCTTGGCATTGCCTGCGACGACAGCGCGAAGATTGGCAATCGTATCGGCACCAGTTGCACCACCAGCGTCAGTGAAAGCCAACACTTTTTCAATCGCGGCATCGGCAAGTTCAGCACCCTTGGTGAAATCGCCGCTTTCGTCCAGACGGCCCTTGCCAAGCAGAAGACGAACGCCTTCAGGACCGAACTTGTCGAGCTTATCGATAGCGCGCAGCACATTGAGGCGCTTCGCGGCATTGCCCTCGCCTTCCAGGCCAATTGCATCCAGCACGCCGTCGAGAACCTTGCGGTTATTGACGCGAATTACATAATCCCCGCGCCGAATGCCGAGACGCTCCAGCGTGTCGGCCATCATCATGCACATTTCGGCATCGGCAGACACGTTCGGCGCACCGACCGTGTCGGCGTCGAACTGCATGAACTGGCGGAAACGGCCCGGGCCGGGCTTCTCGTTGCGGAATACCCAGCCATTGCGATAGCTGCGATAAGGCTTGGGCAGCGACTCAAAATTTTCAGCGACGTAACGCGCAAGCGGCGCGGTTAAATCATAGCGCAGCGACAGCCATTGGTCGTCATCGTCCAGAAACGAGAACACGCCTTCATTCGGGCGGTCCTGATCCGGCAGGAATTTTCCGAGCGCATCCGTATATTCGACCAGCGGCGTTTCCACCGGCTCGAAGCCATAAAGGTCATAAACTTCACGGATGGTCGCCATCATTTTTTCGGCGGCGCGCAAATCATCCGGCACCCGATCGACAAACCCGCGCGGCAACCGCGCCTTCATCTTGTCCGCTTTATCGGCCATTTTTCCTGCCTGATCGCTGATTTGTACATATTGCCGATTGGAACCGGCATCAATTGTGTTGCCGGTTTCCTAACCGATCAAGTCCGTTGCGGCAAGTGCAGGGAATGTGTTCAGCGTGTCGCAATGGCGACTGCCGCTCCTGCCATCATGCCGGCACTGGTTCTGTTGGCAATCCGCATCATGCGCGGACTGCGAAGAAACCGCCGCGCCTGCGCTGCAAGTACTACCCACGCCGTATCGACCGCGGCGAGAACGGCAAACATGACCAGCAGCAATTCGCCCCAACCCACAAGAGAAACATGGGTGATGTCGACCACCGTCGGCAGAATGGCGAGGTAGAACACCATGATCTTGGGATTACCGAGCGTAATCGCCAGCGCGCTAAGGAAGAGCTTCCCGGCTTCCCCTTGACGAGGAATAGCGTTTTCATCGGAAACTTCATCAACTGGTGCGATCCACATCTTCCACGAAAGATAGATCAGGTAGGCAACGCCCACATATTTGAGAATGAGAAATGCTGTATGAAATGTATTGGCCAGCGCGGCCAGTCCCCAGACCGCCAATGAAAGCCAGATCGCATCACCGAGCCACAGGCCGAACATGAATGGAAAGACGCCCTTGTGGCCGCGGCTGATGACACGCGCCACCAGCGCGCCGACATTCGGCCCCGGCGTACCCGCCGCCACAACCAGAATACCGGCGAATGCCAACAACGACACCAAGTCCATGATTATCTCCCATACTCAAAGTTGGGATGTTTCTGGCAGAAATGATGCAGCTTAGCAATCGCTGCTCGGGCCCGGCCTTTTGAAACTCTCTCGCAACTTTTCGATATGCGCCCGACAATGGCAGCCTTCAATGTGGTCGTTCACCAGCCCCATCGCCTGCATGAACGCGTAAACCGTCGTCGGCCCCACAAATGACCAGCCGCGCTTCTTCAGGTCTTTGGAAATGCGGATGGACGTTTCAGTCTTTGGATTGGCAATCAGAGTTGGATAGTCCACCACCGCAGGGCGATCTTTTGAGCCCGGCTCGAAAGACCAGAAATAGGCTGCCAATGAACCTTTCTCCGCAACGAGTTCAATCGCTCGTTTGGCGTTATTGATCGTGGATTCGATTTTCCCGCGATGGCGCACAATACCCTTGTCAGCCAGCAGGCGCTCCACATCCGCCTGACCGCATTGGGCAACACGATGGAAATCGAAGCCATCGAAAGCGGCCCGAAAATTCTCCCGCTTTCGCAAAATCGTGAGCCACGACAACCCCGACTGGAAACCCTCAAGGCAGATCTTTTCGAAAAGCCGCAAATCGTCGGAAACAGGAACACCCCACTCATTATCATGATAGGCAAGATAATCGGGTAATTCACCTGGCCAGAAACAACGCATCATTCCATCGGCACCGACGATCAGACCGGTTCTTGCCTCCGCAACATCGTTCATTGTTCCGCCTCTCATGCTTCATCCATAATTAATTATGTCGCGCAACCTGACACTAACCACAACTTTAATTGGAAGGAGCATGAGGCAAAACACGCGGCGAAATTTACCTTTATGATTCCATTCCGGCACACAATCCCCCCATGAGCATGAGGGCCGCTCTCCTGACAGGTGATGTCAGGAGCTGCAAGGGGCAACTGCGCCAACAAGGTTTTCCGGCGCAAAGAGACGGATCTGGATTATGAAACCACGTCATCTTCTTTTAATCGGATCGCTTGCGGCGATTGCTGTTTCCATCGTCAGCACAGGCATGGCGTTTGCCAATGATCGCTACGCAACACCACCACCTGTGCGTGTCAGCCCTGATCTTTCCGCGCCATGGGTCGCTCAGTTGCAGGGGCAGCCCGCCAGAATACGGGTCGTACAGCAGTCTCAGCAGCCAGCGCCGCACGTGACTGCCAGGCAGAAACAGAAAGCCAAATCGAACTACCGCCAGGTTTCCTACCAGCGTCCGGCAGCAAACCCTTCCAATACTGTGCGAAAACACCAGATCGACTCGGCTTACCTGCCGCAGACGGTCTCCTATTCCGGCACTGAAAAGCCGGGAACCATTGTCATCGATACAAGCAAACGCTTCCTTTATCTTGTTCAATCCGGCGGCAAGGCAATGCGTTATGGGGTCGGCGTCGGCAAGCAGGGTTTCAGCTGGAAAGGTTCGCAGCGCATCAGCCGCAAGGCCGAATGGCCCACCTGGACGCCTCCGAAGGAAATGATCGCGCGTGAACGCAAAAAGGGACGTATCCTGCCTGCGCGCATGGAAGGCGGCATCAATAACCCGCTTGGTGCACGGGCGCTCTATCTGGGTGCAACGCTCTATCGCATTCATGGAACCAACCAGCCATGGACCATCGGCAAAGCCATGTCTTCCGGCTGCATTCGCATGCGCAATGAGGACGTCACCGATCTTTATGAACGTGTTCCGATTGGTGCAAAGGTTGTTGTCCGTTAGAACAATCGCCTTTTTCAAGCTGCTTGCGACCGCCCTCTTGCCGGGGCGGTCGTATTGTTTTCACAAATCTGAAAACATCAAAAATTCTGCACAGAAAGAATGATTGCAGACCTGCAAACATGATTGAAAGGGCTTTTCCTTTTCTGCCGAACACCCATATGCTGACGATGGCAAAGTCCAATGAAAGATGAAATGGACCGCTGGAAGGCAGTCCGTGCCGGAGAAGAACCGGCATGTGGGTCAATAGCATTTTGAGCATCTCGGGATCTGCCCGCGCTGAATGCTTCGGAGGGAAAGGATAAATCATGACCGTACCGATGGTTAAACTGAACGACGGCAATCATATTCCGCAGCTCGGTTACGGTGTCTGGCAAGTGGGTAACGACGAAGCGGTCGCCGCTGTCAGCGAAGCGTTGCAAGCAGGATATCGCCATATCGATACTGCCGCCATTTATGGCAATGAAGAAGGCGTCGGCAGGGCGATCAAGAACTCCGGCATTGAACGCAATGACATTTTTCTTACCACTAAATTGTGGAACAGCGATCAGGGCTATGAATCGACGCTGAAAGCATTCGATGCCAGCCTGAAAAAGCTTGGAACGGATTATGTGGATCTTTATCTCATCCACTGGCCCATGCCATCGAAAGATCTGTTTATGGAAACCTGGCGTGCCTTTCTCAAGCTGAAAGAAGAAGGCCGCGCCAAGTCCATTGGCGTATCGAATTTCCGCACAGCCGACCTTGAACGCATCATCAAGGAAAGCGGCGTCACGCCGGTTCTCAACCAGATCGAACTCCACCCACAATTCCAGCAGGATGAGTTGCGTTTGTTCCACGGCAAGCACAGCATCGCGACCGAAGCCTGGAGCCCGCTTGGCCAGGGTAAAATTCTCGAGGACGCCACGCTGAAAGCCATCGCCGAAAAGCATGGCAAATCGGTTGCACAGATCATCCTGCGCTGGCATATCGAGACGGGCAATATTGTTATCCCGAAGTCCGTTACTCCCGCCCGCATCAGGGAAAACTTCGGTATTTTCGATTTCCGCCTCAATGGAACCGATCATGATGCGATCACAAAACTGGACAAGGCCGATGGACGGATAGGTCCGAACCCGAGTACATTCTCGGCAGGCTGAGCAGGCATCGAAGAAAAAACCGGGCCGCCGCCCGGTTTTTTTTCAAGCGGCGATTTGTGACAATCCCTGCGGCTTCGGCCCGCCATAGGCCCAGTCGATCAGTTCTATCGTATGTACGATAGGCAGTTTGCTGCCCGTAGCGATCTGGGTCATACAGCCAATATTACCGGTTGCGATCAGATCGGGACGCGTCGCCTCGATGTTTTTGACCTTGCGGTCACGCAGCTTGGCAGCAATCTCCGGCTGCATGATGTTGTAGGTACCAGCCGATCCGCAGCACAGGTGCCCTTCCAGCGGCTCCTTCACCGTGAAACCCGCCTTCGAGAGCAGGTCCTTCGGCTGGCGCACGATTTTCTGCCCGTGCTGCATGGAGCAGGCGGAATGATAGGCAACCGTAAGGGCCTGCGGCGCATCCGGTTCCGGCAGTTCGATGCCTGCGAGATACTCGGTAATGTCCTTGGCCAGAGCCGACACACACGCCGCCTTGTCCTTATAGGCAGGATCGAGGCGCAGCATGTAGCCATAGTCCTTGATGGTCGTGCCACAGCCCGAAGCTGTGACGATGATCGCATCGAGGCCGCCCGCTTCGATCTCGCGCATCCACACATCGACATTGTGCCTTGCCTGTTCCAGCGCCTGCTCCTCGCGGCCCATATGGTGGACCAGCGAACCGCAGCAGCCCTCCCCCTTCGGCGTCACCACTTCGATGCCGAAGCGGTTCAAGAGCCGCAGGGTCGCGGCATTGATGCCGGGATTGAGGACAGCTTGAGCACAGCCATTGAGGATCGCCACACGACCACGCTTTTCGCCTTTGGCGGGACTGACCGTTTTGATCTCGGTTGCCACAGGCAGGCTTTGCGGTGCAAGGTCGAGCATGGCCGCCATCGGCCGCAATGCCGGACTTTTGCGCAATAGCGGCGCGAAGGGCTTGCCTAGTTTCGCAAGCTTCAGGGCGGCGCGGAAGCGGCCCGGATAGGGCAAAACCTGCGCCAGAACCGCACGCAGGAAGCGGTTCATGAAGGGGCGTTTGTACGTTTTCTCGATATGCGCGCGCGCATGATCGACCAGATGCATATAATTGACACCCGATGGGCAGGTCGTCATGCAGGAGAGACAAGACAGGCAGCGATCCACATGGCGCACGATTTCCTCATCCGCCGGACGCCCGTTTTCGAGCATGTCCTTGATGAGATAGATGCGTCCGCGCGGACTATCCAGTTCATTGCCGAGCGTCACATAGGTGGGGCAGGTGGCGGTGCAGAAGCCGCAATGCACGCATTTGCGCAGGATTTTCTCGGCTTCATTGACGCCGGGATCGCGTAGCTGGTCGGGGCTGAAATGAGTCTGCATGGTTTCAAGCTCCGGCCTGACGGGGATGCATACGCCCCGGATTGAGGATGTTTTCTGGATCGAATTGTTGTTTCAACCGCCGGGAAAGTGCTGCAAGTGCTGACGGTTGCGGCTCAAACACCTCTACATTTGCTCGAATATGTTCCGGCGCGCGCACAAGCGTTGCATGACCGCCGCCATGTCTGGCGATAAGCTTGCGCAGAGTTTGTGCTTCAGGTTCGGCTTCCATCCGCATCCAGATCAGGCCGCCCTGCCAGTCGTAGTAGGCATCGACACCGGCATACCGACGGAACTCGTCCACCATTTGCCAGCCCTGCATGGGCGTCATTGAAACGCGCCAGACAGCTCGGTTATCCCCTGCGTTGGCATAAGGCAGCACGTCGCGCACCTCACGCCAGAGCTGCTGTGACTGCGTTTCATCAAGCACATCAACCGGGCCGCCAAGCAATGCCTGCAATTGCTTGCTGCGATGCTCAACCGAAGGTGCAAAGCCCTCAAGCCGTAACACGGTTGCCGCTTCCCAGCCGAGTTTTCCATCCAGAAAACGATTGGCGACCGTCGGCGGCAGATGCGCCGCGGAAGCGACTTCCTCTCGCGAACCCATGGCCATAGCCATGACGCGCGCCGCCTGTTCGTCAGTCAGTCCGCGCACGGCAAGCGTCGCCGCAGTTTCTGGCTTCGGCAGGACCTTGAACGTCACCTCGGTGGCAACGCCCAACGTGCCCCACGAATTGGCCATGCCTTTGGAAAGGTCGTAGCCTGTCACGTTCTTGACCACCCGTCCGCCGGACTTGAACACTTCGCCGCGCCCGGACACGACCCGCACGCCGAGAACATGGTCGCGGGCAGCACCGGCCTTGAGACGGCGCGGACCGGACAGGTTGGCGGCCAGTGTGCCGCCAATGGTGCCGCGACCGCCCTCACCAGACAACAACGGCCCGTAATCCATCGGTTCGAAATGGAAGCACTGATTGTTGTCGGCCAAAAGCTTTTCGATCTCGGCCATGGGCGTACCGGCCTTTGCGGAAAGCACCAGCTCGTCCGGCTCATACAGGGTCACGCCCGACAGAGCCGATACGTCCAGCACACGACCGGCATCAACGCGGTGGCCGATACCGCGCTTGGAGCCGTGGCCAATGATTTCCAGCGGCATGGAGCCTGCCAGCGCTTCTTGCACCGCCTCCAGAACGCCCGCCTCATCCTGAGGCTTCAAGATATTTGCATCACTCATGATCGGAACCACAGGTCAGAATCGGGGAATATCCGGGAAGGCCAGTTCGCCGCGATGCACATGCATGCGGCCAAGCTCGGCGCAGCGGCGCAATTGCGGAAAGACCTTGCCGGGATTGAGCAGATGCTTGGCATCGAAAGCGCATTTGACGCGCATCTGCTGATCGAGATCGATCTCGTTGAACATTTCCGGCATCAGGTCGCGCTTTTCTATACCCACGCCATGCTCGCCGGTGAGAACACCGCCCACTTTCACGCAAAGCCGCAAAATGTCGGCACCAAAATCTTCCGCCGCTTCCAATTCGCCAGGAATATTCGCATCATAGAGGATCAACGGGTGCAGATTGCCGTCGCCCGCATGGAACACATTGGCCACCCGCAATCCGTATTTTTCCGACAGATCGCGCATGCCGGAGAGAACACGCGGCAACTCCTTGCGCGGAATGGTCCCGTCCATGCACAGATAGTCGGGCGAGATGCGCCCTACTGCCGGGAAAGCCGCCTTGCGCCCAGCCCAGAAAGCCAGACGCTGATCCTCGGACTGCGACAGGATGCAGGTCGTTGAGCCGTTTTCAAGCGCCAGCGCCTCGACCCGGCCAATCAGATAATCCACCTCCACCGGCGGACCGTCCAGCTCGACAATCAAAAGTGCCTCGACATCGAGCGGATACCCCACGCGCACGAAGTCTTCCGCGGCTTTGATGGCTGGCCTGTCCATCATTTCCATGCCGCCGGGAATGATGCCTACGCCGATAATGTCGGCGACGCACTGACCGGCCTGTTCGCTGGAGGGGAAGCCAATCATGACGGCGCGCGCCGTTTCCGGCTTCTGCAGGATGCGCACGGTGATCTCCGTCACCACGCCGAGCAGACCTTCCGAACCGGTCATCAGACCAAGAAGATCGTAGCCCTCGCTGTCGAGATGCTTGCCGCCAAGACGGATCACCTCGCCGGTGATCAGCACCATTTCAATGCCCAGAACATTATTGGCGGTGAGGCCGTATTTCAGGCAGTGCACGCCGCCGGCATTTTCCGCGACATTGCCGCCGATCGAACAGGCGATCTGCGACGACGGATCGGGCGCATAATAAAAGCCCTCATGTTCCACGGCCTTGGTGATGCCGAGATTGGTCACGCCTGGCTGCACCACCGCGACACGGTTGGGATAATCGATTTCCAGAATACGGTTGAAGCGCGACAGGCCAAGCAGAACCGCATCCTGCAACGGCATCGAGCCGCCCGATAGCGAAGTGCCCGCCCCTCTTGGAACGACACGAACATTATTATCGTAACAATAGCGCAAAACCTGCGAAACTTGGTCAACCGTTTCAGGCAGCACGACCACCAGCGGCAGCGAGCGGTGCGCCGTCAGCCCATCGCTTTCGAACACGCGCATCGCATTGACAGCATCAACGACGCCCTCGCCCGGAACGATGCCGCGCAGGTCAGCGACGATCTGCTCGCGCCGTTGCATGACGGACGCGTCCGGCTCCGGCATGATGAGTCCGCTCATATTCTCCTCCACCACTTGTGTGGTCAAAGTGCACTGCGCATCGTTTTCGTCAAGTGGTAAATCATTTTTACCACTTTGGTCCGCCACTGAACAGTTTCCGCGCTGCGGCATAATTGCTTGCCTAGTTTCCCAGCGCTCGGCTAGATGCTCTAAACCCAGCGCTTTCGCAAAGCATCCAGGGAGTGGGATAACCGAGTATGATGAGCAGTCTGGCAGATATGGAAATTTTTGCTCGTGTTGTGGCAACGGGCAGCATGTCGGCGGCTGCGCGGGATCTCGGTCTTTCGCCCGCAGTGGTTTCCAAACGACTCGGACGCCTGGAAGAACGGCTCGGAACCCGACTTCTCCAACGCACGACTCGCCAAATTGCGCTTACCGAGGCCGGTCAGGGCTATCATGAGCGGGTTCTCGCCATTCTCTCCAACATCGAGGAAGCGGAAGCATTTGTCGCCCGTCGTTCCGCCGACGCACGCGGTACGCTCAAGATCTCCGCCCCCACCACCTTTGGACGCATGCATATCGCGCCTTATCTCGTGCCGTTCATGCGTGCCAATGCCGATCTCACCGTGAATATGCAGCTCACCGACGATATGGTGGATATTGTGGGCGATGGATACGATCTTGCCATCCGCATCGCAGGACTTTCCGATTCCACCCTTGTCGCACGCCGCCTCGCCCCTGTCCGTCGCATCCTCGTTGCCTCTCCGGGTTATGTAGCAGAGCGCGGCACGCCGGAGACAATTGAGGATTTGCAACACCATATCTGTCTGGCGCCGCACAACAATGATCCATGGCGGCTGGAAGGGCCTAAAGGCCCCATTGTCATACGTCCGGTGGGTCCGCTGCAAACCAATTCCAGCGAAATGGTTCGCGAGGCAGTTCTGGCAGGCCTCGGCATCGCGCAACGCTCAACCTGGGATATCGGTCCCGAACTGGCAGCAGGCAAACTGGTTCAGGTACTGCCCGAATATGCGGCTTCCCGTAACGTCGCAATTCACGCCGTCTATCCATCGAAACAGTTTCTTCCGGCAAAGGTGAGGCTGTTCATCGACTATCTGGCCGATCTGTATGGACCGGTTCCCTACTGGGAAAGCGGCGCATCCCCAGATGAAATGCCTAAAAAATAGACTAATTTTCATTCGTCGATTAATAAGTCGCGCATGTTCTATTAGCGAAGCAGCATATAGAGCTGGCTAAGCCTTTGATTTCAAAACGCTTGGCTCCTCCACTATCCGTGATTCAAGCGAATCGGATGATTTCCTCCCTATTGTCCTGATTTCCGGGAAAAAATGATGAACACACCTGTACGCCTCATTCTAGCAATCATCGTTGCCGTTATCGTCGGTTGCGGCTTCATGTTTTACGACAAATCGCGCGGTGCCGAATGGGTTGTTTCCCCGCAGCAAATCGAACAGGCCAAAGCCGAAGGCAAGCCAGGCTTTGAAAGCCGCCCCGGCACAGTGACCGTGCTTCCGATCCGTAGCGAAACCGCTGACGCACTTCCCTTCAAATGGGCGATGTATGGTGTCGTTGCGGGCCTTTTTGTACTCGTGGCAACGCGCAAGCGTAAAAAAGCCTGATCGCTTTTCGATAACAAACCAAGAAAGCCCGGTTGGATTATGAGCCGGGCTTTCAATTTCAATATATTCCGTTGCCGGATATGGGGCTAACGGCTACTTTGCCGCCGTTACACAGAGGCTTCAGAGGGCATGGCGGAAACGATTTTTTCACGCATACAGGCGAGCCGCACGGCAGATGATGTTGTGCACCAGATTGAGACGCTTATTCTCGAGGGTGTTCTGCGTGGCGGCGACAGGTTGCCTGGCGAGCGAGAACTGGCCCGTCAGTTCGATATTTCCCGCCCCATATTGCGCGATGCCCTCAAGCGGCTTGAAACAGCCGAACTCTTGATCTCCCGTCACGGCGGCGGCACATTTGTTGCAGATGTCATTGGACAGGTATTCAGCGCCCCTGTGGTGAAGCTTTTTGCCGATCACCGCAAGGCAACGGCGGATTATCTCGAATACCGCCGTGAAATCGAAAGCATTGCCGCCGAATATGCGGCACTTCGGGCGACACCAGCCGACAAGGCGCTTCTGACCGAAATCATGACCGGGATGGAAAAAGCTCACGGCGCCAGCGATTTCGATACCGAAGCGCATCTCGACGTGGAATTGCACAATGCCATTGGTGAAGCTGCCCATAACATCGTTCTTCTGCACACCTTGCGATCCTGCTACCAACTGCTGAAGGACGGTGTCTTTTACAATCGCAGCCTTATTTATAGCTATCCCGGCGTGGCCGACATGTTTCTGTCGCAACATCGCGCCATTTACGATGCAGTCATGGCTGGAAATCCGCAGGCTGCGCGCGAAGCCGTCCAAAAGCATATTCGTTTCGTAGAACAGGCAACGCACGATCGCGAGCTTCATGAGGAACGCGAGCGTGTCTCGCGCCTGCGCTACCGGCAGAGGGCCGGCATTAAGACTAGCAAAGACATGAAGGAAGATGACGACGAATGAGCGTGGTTTTCAAGGATGCGAAAGGACCTGACGGGGTCCGGATTTACGCCATTGGCGACGTGCATGGCCGGCTCGACTTGTTGGAGAACATGCATGGGCTTATTCGCGCCGACCTTGATCGCCGTCCTGTCCACGACTGGCGCATCATTCATCTGGGTGACTATATCGATCGCGGTCCGAAATCGAAGGACGTGCTGGATTTCCTGATCGACGCATCGGAACGGGACGAACGCGTGATTTCGCTGCTTGGCAATCACGACGACGGTTTTCTCGCCTATCTCGCGACGGGAGACGTTGCCGGGATATTCGCACTGCATGGCGGCGTCGACACCGCTCGATCCTATGGTGTGGAAATTGATTTTACCGACGCGGATTCAGCCCGCCGCGGTCATGCAGCGCTCGTCGACGCCGTTCCGCAAAGTCATATAGACTTCATCCGCGCCATGCCCCGCTCGGTCGATTTTGGCGATTTCTTCTTCTGTCACGCCGGCGTCAATCCCGCAGTGTCGCTCGATGCGCAAGATCCCGAGGAACTGATCTGGATTCGCACAGCCTTCTTGAAGTGGGCCGAGCCATTCGAAAAAGTCATCGTCCACGGCCATACGCCACAAAGCGCCATCGATATTCAGCCCAACAGGGTCAATCTCGATACTTATGCGTGGAAAAGCGGCCAGCTTTCGGCCATCGTGATCGATGGTGCGGAAAAGCGTTTTATTGAAGCGAGGGTCAGGACCTATTAACGCGCTCAGTGCGCGCTGGAAATGCCGTAACCGTCGGTAGACATCGCATTGTTGTTGCCAGCGTCGACGGTGAATATGCCGACCGCCATGAACACGATCGCGGAAACCATCAGAACGGTGAGAAGAGTGGCATGCTTGACGGTCATATTCGGAACTCTTTCGACAGGGCCGGACGAAATTCGTTAGACGAGCCGCCACTTGAGAGCTTGGCGATCAGCCATGCTCACTCGGTCGCTGCCCGGGAAGACGGCGTTCAGTTACACCCGAAAA
The DNA here is from genome assembly GCA_900473915.1 of Hyphomicrobiales bacterium. GTDB lineage: Bacteria > Pseudomonadota > Alphaproteobacteria > Rhizobiales > Rhizobiaceae > Brucella. The sequence goes on from UCNG01000007.1 coordinate 110,496, forward strand.
AAGTTACCCGCAACTGAACGGTTCCCGCCAGATCACGGCTTTTGCCATGAAAACCAGAATTGACTGTGAGCTGTGGCAAAGCCGCAACGCCGGAGTGCGACTTAAGGTTAAGGAGCGGTTACGGAATCTTCAGATTTTGGCTATCCAAGCCCTTGCTAAAGCTGCGCCTGCAGCATCCGCCTGTATTCCGAACTTCTTTGAAATCACGGGATGCTGTCTTGGCCAGTCCGGCGCGAATCCCGAGATGAGTTCGCCAAGCTGCTCGCTCCACTCGCCTACAAGCGCCGTGTCTGCCTCGAAATGGAACTGCGTGCCGTAGACTGCACGACCGATACGATAGGCCTGATTGGGTGTCATATCGCTCGTCGCCATGTGTATCGCATCCTTCGGAAGCGAAAACGTATCGCGATGCCAGTGAAAGATTGGAAAGGCATCCCCAGCCGCCGACAGGACCGGGTCGCGTTTGCCTTCCTCGGTAAGCCGAACCTCCCGCCAGCCGAATTCCATGGGGCGATCCAGAAGGTTCTCGGCGCCGTAAGCACGAGCTATGAGTTGGCTGCCCAGGCAAATACCGAGAACAGCTTTATCATTGCTGCCAAACTTGCGTATCAGCTCTAGCAAATGCGGAAAATAAGGACATTCGGCGTCGGCAAGCGCATTTTGCTCACCTCCAAGCACGATCAAGGCTTTGTATTCGACATCGTCAGCGGGCAATGCGTCACCGCTGCAAGGACGCCGAAGATCGATGGAAAAGCCCGCCTCTGCCAGAAGGGGTTCAATTTGCCCCAATCCAGACCCTTCGTAGTTCTGAACGACCAGCACACCCATGAGAAATCCCCGACCGCTTTTTTTGCTTGCTAACATGGAAAAGGCCCGGACGACAGCCGGGCCTTGAAATCAGTTTACAACTGAAACGCTGACCGTTCGGCCCGCAACCAGATGAACGTTGTCTGGCACCTCTTCAAGTTTCACACGCACCGGCACGCGTTGCGCCAGTCGCACCCAGTTGAAAGTCGGTGAAACATTTGCAAGCAGGCTGGAAGAATCACTGCGCTCGCGATCCTCAATCCCTCCGGCGATGCCCTCGACCTTTCCTTTTATCTGGACTTTGCTGCCCATGATGTCGACCACCACCGGATCACCGATCTGGATGCGTTCAAGCTTGTTTTCCTCGAAGTAGCCGGAAACGTAGAACGAATCCGTATCCACAAGCGCCGTTACAGCGGACCCGGCAGAAACATAATCGCCCGGCTGAAGCGAGAAGTTGGTAATAACGCCGTTCACAGGCGCCTTGACCGATGACCGGTCCAGATTGAGCGCGGCAAGATCGCGGTCCAGCTGCGCCTGTCGATATGAGGCTTCTGCCTGTTGGGCTGTTGTTTCAATCTGCTCCAGTTTCTGACGGGTCACCGTGGTGTCGTTGAGCTGGCGGTAGCGGACCAAATCCCGATTGGCCATGTCGAGTGCAGCCTTGCTGCTATACACTTTCGCTTCTGCTGTTTGCAGGGCGAGTTTGTAGCGGGCCTGGTCGATGCGGAAAATCACATCACCTTGATGAACGGCCTCATTATCATGAACGAGCACTTCGCCAACAAGGCCCGAGACATCCGGAGCCACACGCACGACATCCGCGCGAATCTTGCCATCGCGTGTCCATGGCGCGTTCATATAGTAATCCCATAGATGCCAGCCGAGAAGTCCCGCCATTGTGACCATGACGAGGGTTACGAAGACCCGGCCTGAATGTGCAAAGAGCTTTTTCATAGCGGTATTCCATTGAGAATGACGGCGGTAACGCCGAGAATGCAAAAATACATCGCAGCATCGAATAAGGGCCGATGCCACACGAAACGATAAAAGCGCATGCGCGCCAAAAGGCGCTGCATGGCCGTATTTGCGAAGTAGGCTCCCAGCGCGAGAACAGCGAGGGTTGGAATATAAATTCCATAGATGTCGAGTTCAGGTTGCATCACAAATCACATCGTTCTTTCAGGCTGCTTGCGAGAATTGAGCCAGCGGTAGCGGCGGCAATACAAAAGGCGGTGCCTTCGGGAAAAGATTGAAGCGAAGTGCCACCAGCGCCATTCGCGTGCGCTTGGCAATCGCTGGCGATCCGCTCCCGATAATGGCCGCTATTGCCGCATCAATGGAGATCAGCAGATTTCGATCAATTTCGGCTGCTTGCCGCGGCTTGTTCGCCAAAGCCCGGTAATGAGCGCCCACTCCGTCCAAAACCTCATCCACTGCCAACCGACAGTTTTCCGGTAATTTGGAACGATATTGCTGAAGATCGATCGTGTTCATACCGTTCCTCAAATCCCGCAACAGATCGACCTTCGCCACATCTGCAGCCGGAACCAATGCCAGCCGTGGGGTCATCATGCCAATGCGGTCGATCATGCGAAGCAAGAGGCGGTTCATGCGCTGTCGGCGATGACGCCCCGGACGGCGCTCGGCAACGAGCGCTATATCGTTCCAGCCGGCCTTTATGAGGCGGCGGACACTCCATTCTGCACCAACAGAACGCACGATCGATGTCACAACAGCCGCTATTACGATACCCAGCACCGTTGCGAGATTGGCATTGGCAAAACTGACGAAATCATGTGTCAGATGCCCCTGTAGCATGAGCATGTTGGGCAGGTTCACACAGAGCACCATGCCGAGCAGGAATTGCGAGGGAATAGCGAGCAGCAAGCCCGCTGGAATGAGAAACAATCCCAGCACCAGCACCAAGGGAAAGAAACCATCCACCAGTGGCAGCAACGCGAATTCGAAAACGAAAGCGGCAACGATCACAATCAGGAGCAGCCAGTTGAACTTGCGCATCACTGGCACCGGATCATCCATGGTTGCAAAAATGCAGCAAAAGATGCCCGCCATCATGGCTGCCGCGCTTCCCTGAGACCAACCGGTCGCAATCCAGAAGGCGGTTGCCACGCAAGTTGCCAGAAAAGCCGAAAAGCCGGAGAGAAGCGCCATGCCGTAGTCCCGATGCATTGGGCGGCCTTTCAGATGTGCATCATAGCGGCGCCAGCGCAGCGAATGTCTGGAACCTGACACGATGTCCTGGCGCAGCGTGATGCAATCGCTCCATATCTGAACCAGATCGCGAACGCGCGCAGCCACATTGAAAGGCAGCAATTCACCCCAGCTCGTCGCGTCCTTCCCATGCCGGTCAATCTCTTCGATCAACTGCAACAGAACGGCCCGACGTTCGTCAGTCAGGTTTTCGCCGCTTTCGATCCAGTCACAGGCCTCGTCCAACAGCTTTTGCACAGCCGGATGCCAGGATTGTTCGTTCTCACCGGGTTTCAGTGCCAGTACATCGTGCAAGCTCGATATGATCGGCAGAACAGCCACCATGCGCTGCTGCAACACCTGCAGCAAAGCCCCGACATTCCTGATCGACGACGTGTCATAGGCGACATGCGTGGTCAAATTACGCAATTCCAGCGCATCGGCCGCAAGACGCTGACGATCCCGAAGAAATTCGGGTGTCGCGCCTTCACCCCGCATGCTTGCCAGCGCAAGTTTGGAGCCGTCACGCAACCAGTTATCAATACGATTGACCAGCACCGGACCACTGTGACGGGGGAAAACGACGCGATTCACGACAGCGGCGCAAATAATGCCGATTGCGATCTCTTCGACACGGCCGACCGCATAATCGAACGTCGTTTCAGGCACCGAGACAACCGCGAAACTTGCGATTGCCACCGTATAACCGGCCAGCATAAAGAGATAGCTGCGCGGTGTGCCGTCAAGCAGGCTGATCGCGAGACATAGCCCCATCCAAAGACCGATGGCCAATGTCAAAATTTCAGGGGAATTGACCAGATGCGGCACGAACAGGACAGTAACAGCCCCGCCGATTATCGTACCGATCAGACGATAGAAGCCCTTTGACGTAGTCGCCCCTGACAGCGGATGCGCAACGATATAAACCGCCGCAATCGACCAATAGGGATTGGGCAAGTTGGCCATCAACCCGATCCACAGGGCAAGCATGGCCGCAGCGAAAGTCTTTAATGAAAAGACTACGTCCCAGAACTTCGGGGTTGTTTCGGCTGGCTTCGTCATAGCTTGTGGAACACCGGTTGAATGCATTGCACCTTTCCGGTCGGAAGGCCGATCAGAAAGACTGTTGAAACTTCTCATTCAGCTTGCGCAGCACTTCCATAGCGACGTCGACCGCATCGGAATCGAAACCGCCGAGGAAATGGGCGCGAAGACGGGCAGCAGATTTTTCCACCTTGCTGGCAAGGGCGCGACCGTCCTCTGTCAGTTGAATGAGCTTGATGCGACGATCAGCGTCGTCGGCGATGCGCTGGATCAGGCCATCCTTTTCCAGCTCATCCACAACCCGAACTATCGTTGGCCCCTCTATGCCAACCCGTTCGGCCAGCACACCTTGGGGAATACGATCTCCGTGCCGTAGCAGGATCATCAGCGGTATGGCTTTCGCGTCGGAAAGACCATGTTCCGCCATCGCCGCATCGAAAGCTTTTCGCCAACCTCTGGCGGCGCTTGCAAGAAGCGGTGCGAACTCGACCCACGCTTGTTTCATCACATCAATTCCATTCAAATAGATAGCTTCATACCTATATGGATACAATCTATTTAAATGCAACAGGCATGATGTTTCCCATCAATTGTTTGTGTAGGAATGACAATCAATTGCCTCTTGATGCGTCGCCATAGCGCTTGACCTCTGCCCCTGCCCTCTGCCATCGATGCTGACATGCGCGCAAATTACAAAATGCAGAGACTATACGTTGAAAACGATCTTGAATCTGGCAGCCAGATTGAGGTCGCCTCACAGGCCGGACATTATCTTACCCATGTCCTGCGATTGAAGGATGGCGATGAAATTCTCGCCTTCAACGGGCGCGACGGCGAGTGGAAATCAAGACTGAGACCGGAGGGTAAAAAACGGCTTTTTCTCGAGCCTTTCGAACAAACGCGCCCGCAGCCTTCTGCAAGCGACCTGATCTATTGCTTCGCCCCGCTGAAGCAGGGGCGGCTGGACTATATGGTGCAAAAAGCGGTGGAGATGGGTGCAGGCGTGCTGCAGCCAGTCATTACGCAGCACACGCAGGTACCGAAACTGGGAACTGACCGGGTCAAAGCCAATGCGATAGAAGCTGCGGAACAATGTGGCGTTCTTTCCCTGCCTGAATGTCGCGAAGCCATCCGCTTCGACCGCTTTATCGAGCAGTGGGACAAATCCCGTCATCTGATCTTTTGCGACGAAGGCCACGAATCGGACGATCCGCTGGCTATCTTGCAGAAGATGACAGCAGGCCCTGCAGCGGTGCTGATCGGTCCGGAAGGCGGTTTTTCAGAAGACGAACGTCAAACACTTCGAACACTCCCGTTCGTGACACCCATTCCGCTCGGCCCACGAATCCTGCGAGCCGATACGGCTGCCGTTGCGGCACTGGCTTTAGTACAAACTGTGCTGGGGGACTGGTCCCATGCAGGATGACGTTCTCGAAATTTGATGTTCAATGGAATTGACTTGCGCGATTTGACAATTTTGTCCAATCACGCTGAAAAGCGAAAAATCGACTAGGGACAGACTGCATGGCGCGCGATACGACGGACGAAACGGCACTGACGGGCGTTGAACAACTGGCAACCTATCTGGCTGGCGGCTGCAAGCCCAAGGATGCCTGGCGCATAGGAACCGAACACGAGAAATTTCCCTTCTATACGGTCGATAACAGCCCAGTGCCCTATGAGGGACCGCGCGGCATCAAGGCCATACTCGAAGGCATGCAGGCTACGCTTGGCTGGGAACCGATTATCGATGAAGGCAATATCATCGGTCTTGTAGAACCAACCGGACAGGGCGCAATCTCTCTGGAACCCGGCGGTCAGTTCGAGCTTTCCGGCGCGCCGCTTTCGACAATTCACCAGACATGCCGTGAAGTAAACGCGCATCTGTCTCAGGTTCGCGAAATCGCCGAACCTCTGGGCATCCGTTTTCTGGGAGTCGGCGGCAGTCCCAAATGGACCCGGGATGAAACGCCTGCCATGCCGAAATCCCGTTACAAGATCATGACCAACTACATGCCCAAAGTCGGGCATGAAGGTCTGGACATGATGTATCGCACTTCGACCATTCAGGTAAATCTCGACTTCAGTTCAGAACGTGACATGCGCCGCAAGATGCAGGTTTCGATGAAGCTGCAATCGGTAGCCACCGCGCTTTTTGCGAGTTCGCCTTTCACCGAAGGCAAGCCGAACCGTCTCCTGTCGTGGCGCTCCAACATCTGGCGCGACACGGACAACCAGCGCTCGGGCGTTCTGCCTTTCGTTTTCTCGGAAAACTTCGGTTTTGCCGATTATGTCGAATGGGCTCTCGATGTGCCGATGTATTTCATCCTGCGCGACGGCCATTATCATGACTGCACGCATGTTACATTCCGCCAGTTCATGAACGGCGCACTGAAAGGTGAAGTCAGCGATCCGGTTCCCAACATGGGCGACTGGACCAATCACCTTTCAACGCTTTTCCCCGAGGTTCGCCTGAAGCGGTTCCTGGAGATGCGCGGAGCCGACGGCGGCCCATGGCGCCGCATTTGCGCCCTTCCAGCCTATTGGGTGGGTTTGCTCTATGACGAAGAAGCCCTGACAGCCGCCGAGCTTTTGACCAAGGACTGGACGTATGAAGAAGTGCTTGCACTTCGCAACGAAGTTCCAGCCAAGGCATTGAATACAACCTTCCGCGGCAAGCCGCTGGAACAGATCGCCCGCGAGACCTTAAAAATCTCCCGTCTGGGCCTTTTGAACCGCAACAAGCTCAACAGTGAAGGCCATGACGAAACTCACTTCCTTGCCCCGCTGGAAGAAATTGTCGCTGCCGGTGTGACTGATGCCGAACGTATGCTGAAAGCCTATAACAGCGTCTGGGCTGGTTCGGTCGATCCGATCTTCCTGGAATATGCCTATTGAGCCTTGAGCCCAAACATCGAGCACAAAGGGCGCGAAATTCGCGCCCTTTGTGTTTTAATCAGCTCGTAACCTGCTGACCCTTCGTTGGATCGGGTATCACGACAATCGTGCTGCCATCACGCACATTATTATAAAGATCGATCACATCCTGATTGAGCATGCGTATACATCCTGACGATACAGCCTTGCCGATGCTCCAGGCTTCCGGCGATCCATGAATGCGGTAAAGCGTATCCCGCCCGTCCTTGTGAATATACATCGCTCTTGCGCCAAGCGGGTTCTTGATCCCGGGGGGCATTCCGCCATTGGCAATGCTGTAGGGCTCCAGCGATGGCTGGCGGGCGACCATCTCGTCCGGGGGTGTCCAGCGCGGCCATTGCCGCTTATAGGCAATTTTTGCGCGTCCCGCCCATGCAAAACCATCACGCCCAACGCCGATACCGTATCTCATGGCTCGCCCGTTGCCGAGCACATGATAAAGATATTTGTTCGGCGTATCGACGATGACCGTGCCTTTTACTTCGTCTGTCGGATAGTTGACCTCCTGCCGCCAGAACTTGGGATCGACCTTGCTCGTGTCGACCGCAGGAATTGGGAATTGTTCTTCCGGCAATGCCTGGTACATCAGCGGCACGGGTCGCGAAGGTGCGGGTTGAGGCAGTTTTTTCACCGGCTGTGATGGCTGCGGCACCGTCGAAACACAGCCCGACAACGCAATGGCGCTGGCACCGATAAGAAAGCCACGACGGCTGAAAGCAGCCTTCGCAAAGCCATGTGCAAGATTGTCTTGGGAGTTTTTACGCGGCATCCTGAATCCCTAATAATGGCAGATGCGCGAAAAAAGGAGTTCAAGCTTAAGTCAGCCTTAAGGCCAGGCAATCTCGGCAGAAATCGGAAAACACCGCGACTGACTGTTGCTAAAATAACGATCCCTGATTTCCAGACCCCGGCGATGGCGTCCTTTTGCTTTGTGGAGACTTCGTAGGTTCATTTTCTTCGTGGCCCGCAACGACCGCCACGTCACCATCGCGAAACCGAACGGACAATGCATCACCAGCCGATACTGATGCAGCCTGCTTTACCGGTTTCCCTTCTGTATCGAAGACAACCGCGAAGCCGCGATCGAGAACGCTTTCATAAGAAAGCGTGCGCATAAGACGTTCCAACTCCTGACCGCGCCGTTTGGCTCTTTCAATGAGAAGCCGCACGGCCTGGTCGCGACGACGATCCAGCTGCTCTATCGAGAGGGTCGCAAGCTTCGTGCGTCGCAGTATCGGCTCAGCCGAAAGACGACTTGCCCGATGTGAGAAAGCAGTTCGCCGTTCGCGCAGGAATTTCTCAAGCGCACGGGGCAATCGTTGTTCAAGAACGGAAATCTGGCGTTCCAGTTCCGTGAACCGGCGTTGCAGAAGGCGCGGCGATAATTGTCGCGCATGGCCTTCAAAGTGAACACGCTTCTTTTGCGTATTGACGAACAGTGCCCGCGTAAGACGCGAAGCCGCTTCATCGAAGCGGCGACGCGGCAAAGCCAACAGTTGGTCTGCTGACGGAAGAGAACGCGCCGCTGAACGATGCATTTGCCGCTTCAGATCGATAAAGCGGGACATCGCCGACGAGAGCCGCGCGGATTGCCCAGCCAATGCTGCGACGAGGTCCGCCTTTACAGGAACCGCCATTTCCGCAGCGCCTGTCGGCGTGGGGGCACGAACATCCGCCGCAAGGTCTATCAAAGTCCAGTCGGTTTCGTGACCGACCGCCGAGATCACCGGTATATGCGATGCAGCAACAGCGCGCACCACAATCTCGTCATTGAAGCCCCACAGGTCTTCCAGACTGCCACCGCCGCGCGCCACGATCAGCACATCCGGCCTCGGAATGTCCCCGTCTTCGGGCAAAGCGTTGAAACCATCCACAGCGGCGGCTACTTCCGGCCCGCTCGTCTCGCCCTGCACACGCACGGGCCAGACGATGACATGCAGTGGATAGCGGTCTGAAATCCGGTGAATAATGTCGCGAATGACTGCCCCGGTTGGTGAAGTCACGACCCCGATCACACGGGGCATAAACGGCAGAAGCTGCTTGACGGCGGGATCGAACATGCCTTCCGATGCCAGCCGCCGTTTACGCTCTTCTAGAAGCGCCATCAGCGCTCCGGCGCCGGCAGGCTCCATCTGTTCGATGACGATCTGATATTTTGAAGAGCCCGGATAAGTGGTGAGCTTGCCGGTGGCAATCACCTCCATCCCTTCTTCGGGCCGAAAACGCAGGCGGCTCATCGAACCGCGCCAGATCACCGCTTCGAGCCGCGAACGATCATCTTTCAACGCGAAATAGGCATGTCCCGACGAATGCGGGCCACGATAGCCGGAAATTTCGCCGCGTACGCGCACATGCCCGAACGTATCCTCTACCGTGCGCTTCAACGCGCCGGAAATTTCGGAAACGCTATACTCGGCCACATTGGACGATGCGCCGGTAAAACTCGAATCGGAAGCCATGCTCATCCCATCATTGGCAACCAGAGAGCATGGCCGGTCAAGAAGCCATGCGGCGATTTACTGCGTCATCACCAGCCCGGCAGCAATTCATTGGCTCGCACCCTCCTCGTACGAACCGCCGGAAACGGCGAAATTTCCGCCGAAGCCATCGCGCCGGGTTGCGGTGACGATATATTGTCTAGACTTTCGATGATATGCTGCGCAAGTGCATCTACGACAGCGTTTTGTTTTGCGTGGCCCCGCATGATGCCGATGCCGAATTCCGGCAACATCCCAAACCCGTCAGCTTCACCAAGCACACGCATACCGGGGCGCAGCGCACATTCCGGCAGCACGGAGATTGCAAGTCCCGAAAGAACTGCGGCCGCGAGGACCGTCGCAGACCAGCTTGTGATGATGATGCGATAATCGCGTCTGGCTGCTTCCAGCACATCGATCGCGGCATGACGCCAGATGCAGGTTGGCCGTCCGACTGCAAGCGGCAGCACAGCTTCTTCATGCACTGCGTGGTTCGCAGATGTGACCCATAGCAACGGCTCAGTTCGGACAACTTCCGAACGACGTTTGTCGTCGCATTGGGTAACAAGGGCAATATCCAGTGTTCCACGACGAATCATTTCATCGAGATTGACGGTTGGCTCGCACACGACCGACAATTCGACGCGGGGATTTGATCTCGCAAACCGCGCCATGATTTCAGGCAGAAACCGATCGGCATAATCGTCTGGCGTCCCGATCCGCACGTGACCTTCCAGCTGGGTATCGTCAAATGCGGCGATAGTCTCGCCATTGAGCTGCATCATGCGACGCGCATAGAGCAAAAGCCGCTCGCCTTCTTCCGTGAGACGATTGGTCCTTCCGTCACGCTCGAACAAAGGCTTGCCGATACGCTCTTCCAGACGCCGCATCTGCATGGAAACAGCGGATTGCGTCTTGAAAACAGCATCTGCGGCACGCGTAAAACTGCCCATATCCGCAATGGCGATGAAAGTCTGCAACTGATCGAGATCCAGAGGTGTACTCATTGGCGTCATCCATCATTATTATTGAAGAATGACATTAAAAACATTCGTTGGAACAATCAATTCTATTGTTGGATAAAGCCGCCATCGTAGAGGAAAAGGAGCCGCGAAAGCGAATGACCCTGGCGATAAGGATTACATAGACCCCGCTAAATCAAAGGAGAGCGGACATGACAGCGACAAGCAAGATGACGACCACACACTTACCGGCAGCGAGCGCACCGACTTCCACGCTCACGCAGATGGTGAAAGCCGTGTTTTTGTCGATCGTGCGTCGCTGGACGTTTTCCTACGGTCGACGGCAAGTGCTGAATCTGAGCGACTTTGACGATCATATGCTGCGCGATATCGGGCTTCGCCGTGAGGATATTTACACGGCGGTCCATTATCGCGGGACGGAAGATCCGACCCACATTCTGGGCGAGCTCGCGGATGCACGGCTGCGGATCAAGGCAACACGCCATATCTGCTGAAAGGCATCCTCCTGGAGTCAGAGGCCAACTCTCTGAACTCGCAGAGCGAACATCTGGCAGGCGCCACCTTCACATGCCGGGTCCCCTCTCGGCCAGCCTGCCTTCTTGCCCGGCCGCTCCTCCGCTGGCCGGGCTTTTTTTATGGGCTGGTTTCCGGGAAACAGTTCATTCGCATAACAATCCGCGCCAACCCGACCGCTTAAAATCAGCGATTGCGGGATAACTGAAATCGCTGTGATTTTTTTCGAAGAAAAGTATTGCGTTCGGTGTTTGAGTTCGCTAGATGGAGGCCGTCGTGAATGAGCTAACGCTTCACTCACGCTTGCAAGCCTTCAATCGGAAGGCATTTGCAAATCCCTGCTGGGGGATAGTTTAAGGGTAGAACAGCGGACTCTGACTCCGTTAGTCTTGGTTCGAATCCAGGTCCCCCAGCCATTTCTATTTTTCCAATAAAATCATTGACTTAGAAATTGACCGGAACACTTTATCGACTCATAAAACCGTAACAACCTGTGGATAACGGTTCTGGCACCAAATTGCAGCATTCAGTTATCGAGAATGCTGACTGCGGCGGTTAGCATGTTACGGATAGTGCTAGTCGCGTTATTGGGCGACCTGCCAAGCATTTTCTCAAAATCACCGGGATTGATTTGTTCCCTTCTAGATGTTGGATAAATAATTAACTCCTGCATTAAGTACCCGATGCATAATGTTGCGGAAAATAAAAACTTATCTCCAATATTTAATTCGGATGGATTCTTTAGATGTTTGTTACTTTCCTCTTTTAAAATAATTGGAAGNNATTGGAAATACATTTTCTTCAAAAGAATTTATTTATTTTAGTATCTCTGGAAAAAACCCTTTTACGGACTGCGTATTAAAATCAACTTTGTATGCATTATGCGCAAACTCGTTTCTAATTTTTCGTATACAATTAATTCGAATAAAAGTCTGCTTACTAATCCATCCAAGATGGTAACAAATAGTCAGTCTATTCCCAAATGTCGATAGCGGCCCATTTCCGCTAAACATCCGGTCTCTAGAACTAGATGATGATAAATCAAGCATATTGTAAGAAATAAGGCTCTCTATTTTGTCTTCAATAAGTGAAGCAAGAACAAGCACTCGCGCAGTATCACTTTCAGTTTTCAGACGCCGGATAATATCAGGCAGTTCCTTTCCATCATATGGTATAGCTTCAATCGCATGGGCCGCCTGTTCTAATTTGGCCTTATAATAGGCATTGACTGCCGCATTTAACGCTTGTGGCGGAATCATAATTTCTTGCCTCAATACAGAGTGCGGTTCGGATTGTAGCTAACACTAGAACGCGGTGAACCGAATTTTTGGTTCTCAGAGACACCTATCAGACCGAACATTACAAATAATATCGTTCTGCTCTTGAACTTGCCAGATCCATGCACATTTGAAGAAATGCAGCGCCGGGCCCCTCTGGTCATGGCTACCGCTATGGCGATGTCGGGGCTGCTCCACTTGTTCAAATGGAGATGGTCCGGCGATGGATTCGCTTATTGTAGCCCTTTCGGGCGATTTTCTCGGCACACCTGTATATTTTTGGGCGGCATTTATCATTGTGGTCGTCGGCTTGCTCGTCTTCGATCTCGGCATTCTCCATCGTGACGAACACGAGATCGAAGCCAAGGAAAGCCTCCTGCTTTATGGTTTCTATGTTCTGATCGCACTAGCCTTCGGCGGCTGGGTCTGGTGGCAGCGCGGAGCGGCAGCCGGTCTGGAATTTTATACCGGCTATCTGATCGAGCAGAGCCTCGCGATGGACAACATGTTTGTTATCGCAACGATTTTCGGCTTTCTCGGCATCCCGCGCCTTTATCAGCATCGCGTCTTGTTCTGGGGTATTCTTGGTGTCATTGCCTTCAGGGCAATCCTGATCGGACTGGGCGCCGCACTTGTGCACGAGTTCAATTGGATTCTTTTCCTCTTCGGCGCGTTCCTCATTTTCACCGGCTTCAAGATGTTCGGCCACAAAGATGAGACGCCCGACATCGAACAGAATGCCGTTTTCAGATTCCTGCGTCGGCGGTTCAACATCACCAGTGAGTTGCATGGCCGCAAATTCACGGTCAAGCAACCGCATCCGAAGACCGGCAAAATGGTTACCTGGCTGACACCACTGGCAGTTGCTCTGATCATGGTGGAAACAGTTGACCTCATCTTCGCAGTCGACTCAGTGCCAGCCGTCTTCGCTGTCACTCAGGACACGTTCATCGTCTACACTTCGAACATCTTTGCCGTTCTCGGCTTGCGCGCCCTTTATTTCGCACTCGCTGCTGCAATGAACCGGTTCCGCTATCTGCAGGTCTCGCTTGCCATCATTCTGGTGCTGATCGGCATCAAGATTTTCCTCGTGCCGCTGGGTGTTCACATCAACACATTGCTTTCGCTTGTCGTGACGCTCGCCATCCTCGCGAGCGGTGTACTTTACTCGCTTTATAAAACCCGCAACGAGCCTGACATGACCGTCGAGGACCTCGCCAAACAGCACCACATCGAAAACTGATCGAAACCACGAAAAGGCTGGCGTTAACCGCCGGCCTTTCTGTCTGTACAGTCCGACACCATTACTATCTGAGCATATGAGAATTTATGGGTAGCACCCGCGAGATTGTCTCGATATGAGTGCGCCATGACACGCAAAGGCCAAGGCTATCTCTTCACGCTTCTCGCGGTTACCATTTTTGCGACGCAGGATGGTATCTCGAAGTACCTCGGCACCCATTATTCGCCCATCCTGATAACGATGATCCGCTATTGGGTCTTTGCAGTGTTCGTTCTTCTGCTTGCTGCTCGCTCCGGCGGCATTTCAAAGGCCGCTGCAACGAAACGCCCCCTCCTTCAGCTTTTCCGCGGTCTTCTGCTTGCTGCTGAAATCGTTACATTCATCTTCGCCCTCAGTCGCGCCGGCATGGCAACGGCACAATCGATCTTTCAGGGTGCGCCGCTATTGGTGACGATGCTCTCCGTACCCTTCCTCGGTGAAAAGGTCGGCTGGAGACGATGGACGGCAATCATCGTGGGGTTGATCGGCGTTTTGCTGATTATCAATCCGGTGAACGCGACATTCGATGCCAGCCTGCTATTGCCGGTAGCGGCGATGGTCATGTTTGCCGTCTACGCTGTCGCGACGCGCGCCGTCAGCAAAAGTGACGATGCCATGACAAGCTTTTTCTATACCGGCGTGGCGGGTGCGGTCGCTCTCACCTTTGTCGGTAGCTTCTATCTCATGCCGATTGCCAGAAGCGACTGGTTCTGGATGGCAGCGCTGTGCGCCTGCGGCATAGCGAGCCACTACTTCCTCATCCGCGCCTATGACATTCTCGAGGCTGGAGAAGTGCAGCCGCTCACCTATCTGCAGCTTGTTATCGGCGCCTGCATTGCGGTCACGGTGTTCGACGAACAGTTGTCATGGAACATCATCGTCGGAGCGATTATCGTTGTCGGCGCCGGACTGTTCTCGGTCTTCCGCGAACGGCAGCTTGGTAAAAGCAAGCCGCCGACGCTCGACTAGGCGGAACTTATCGAATTGATTGGCCAAAACGTCGCTTGACCCGGCGCTCTGACTTGACCTGCCGAGAGTGCCGGTCCTTTTATGTCTTCTGTACAGTGCAAGCAGGGTCGAGCGGGTATGACATGACGCAGACAGTCGCATCGCATATCACTTACATCAAAACCGACTGCGCGATTGCAGGCGGTGGGCCAGCAGGTTTGATGCTGGGTCTTTTGCTTGCCCGCTCAGGCGTGAACGTGACCGTTCTTGAGAAGCATTCGGATTTTCTACGAGATTTTCGCGGCGACACAATTCACCCGTCCACTCTTCAGATCATGCATGAACTCGGTTTGCTGGACGGGCTCCTTGCGTTACCCCATACCAAGGCATATCGGCTAAACGCGGAAATCGGTGGTCAGGACATAACAATAGCGGATTTTTCGAAGATTCCGGCGCAATGCCGATTCATTGCTTTCATGCCGCAATGGGAGTTTCTCGATTATATCGCACGTGAAGCTGCGAAATATCCCAACTTCAAACTCATCATGCCAGCCAGCGTAGTGGAACTGATCGAACGGGACGGCAATGTTACCGGTCTCGTCGCGGCAACGCCCGATGAAACGATCAATATCAGCGCCAAGCTCGTCGTGGGTGCCGACGGCAGAAACTCCGTGGTGTGCGCAAAAGCCGGTATGGAGATCGAGAGCTTTGGTTCGCCAAGCGAGATACTCTGGATGAAATTGTCTCACCTTGCCAACGACCCGCCCTATACGATGGGGCATGGCGGACCCCGGCAAGGTTTTGTGATGATCGATCGTGGTGACTACTGGCAATGCGGTTATGTACTCCGCAAACAGTCTTTCACCGAGGTAAAACAAAAGGGGCTCGAGGCATTCAGGGAAGCCGTAGCGAAAGTGTCCCCATTGCCCGCTGACCGAATGGATGAAATACGTACATGGGATGACATCCATCTGTTGAGTGTACGCATTGATCGGCTGAAGAAATGGTGGAAACCGGGACTTTTATGCATCGGGGATGCCGCCCATGCCATGTCGCCTATCGGCGGGTTCGGAGTTAATCTCGCCATTCAGGATGCCGTTGCGGCAGCGAATATTCTGGCTGCACCGCTCAAGGGCAACGTGGCCTTATCCCGTCACCTCGCAGCCGTCGAGGCGCGTCGCCGCTTTCCAACAAAGGCAACGCAGAAGCTGCAGCTGATGATGCGCAGCGATCGCCGCAAACGCGAAACGAATGACACAAGACAAGATGGACCGCCCGCTTTCATGCGTCATCTCGCCCGTTGGCCAATACTGGCCCATCTCGCAGGCAGACTGATTGGGGTCGGCTTCCGCCCGGAGCACGTCCGCAACAAGTGAGCGGAAGATTTCAGTCTATATCGTCGAGTTCGTCGTGAATCCCGGCAACGATCTCCAGCCGCTGTTGCGCTGATTTGCCTGCGAGCGAAGCGTAGGTCAGTGCGAGAAGCCGAATGGCGCTGCTGACAGCCGTATAAGATGCCCCCAATGCGAAACTGTCCACATGGCACGGCAGGACGACACGAGCATAACGCTGCGCCTCCGAAACCGACCCCCGGTCCGTAATAGTCACGATATTCAGCCGGCTGGTAACGGCATATCCCAGAATTTGTTTCAGCAAAGCCCGATGCGGCGGCAGCGTGATCAGCAACAACACGTCTTTCGGGCCGGTCATGGCCAGATCTTCAGCCCACGAACCCTGATTGATGCCAAGAATCATCACACTGTGCCGCAGCCTTGAAAACAGAAGGCGCGCGTACCGTGCGAACCCTTCCTCATCACCCATTCCGATCACCCAGACACGCGGCGCGGCAGCGATCATTTCCGCAGCCTCGCGCATCTTGTCGGAACGCAGCGCCTCGAAAGTTCGCGTGATATTGGCGATCTCCAGATCAAGATGCGCGCTGATGGTCCGCACCAACGGCACTTCCTCATCAATTGCAGCCGAATATTCATATGGTTCGGTGCGATTGCGCTCCTCACGCGCCTGGAGTTTTACTTCATTGAAATCGGCATAACCAAGATGCTGAAAGAAACGAGCCGTCGTTGCCTTGGATACACCGGCCATCTCTGCGATTTCGGTAGCGGAATGAATAAGAATATCGTCCTCGCGTTCAAGAACAAGCTGCGCGATTTTCTGCTCTCCTGCCGTGAGCTTTGCGTAGCGCTCTTGTATGCGCAGTACCAGACGTGAAGCCATGTGCGTTTATTCCGAATCTCTAATGCACTAAAAAAGCTTATCATTGCCCCTTGCAATACTGAAACATTTGTTTCATTGATAGTGAAACATTGAAATTCATGGAATCTCCATGGCGTACTCCCGCAATACCCGGCAGCGCATTTGGGAGCGACTGAAAGATGTCGCACGCCCCGATGCACGCTTCCACCTCAAATTTTCGGAATTCATTCCAGATTTTGAAGGTGTCGAGACAGCTACCGATCAATTGCTGGCGCTGGAAGGGTTTGCAAAGGCCAATCTGGTTTTTGTTACCCCGGATAATTCCATGATCGAGTTGCGCCGTCGCCTGATCATGTCGGGTACACCATTCATCATGCCGACCTACGGCATGCAGCGCGGCTTTCTCCTGCTGGAACCGGGATCCGTTCCCCCGGGGCTGGAGAAAGCCGCAGCCTGGCTTGACGGAATGGAACATTTCGGCCGGCCGGTCAGTCTTGAGGACTTGACCCATATCGGTCGTTTTGATGTCATCGCGACTGGCGCATCCGCTGTTTCCATCGACGGAGTCCGTTTTGGCAAAGGCCATGCATTCTTCGATCTGGAATGGGGCATGTTCACCGATCTGGGGCTTGCCGACGAGCAATCCCCGATCGTGGCAGCTGTGCATGATGTGCAGATCGTGGAAGAGCGCCTCAACGTTTCCGACAAAGATATCGCACTCGATTTCATCGCTACCCCCAGCCGCCTGATAGAAGTAACGCGTAATCGCCGTCGCCCCCGCGGCATCCGCTGGAACGACGTTTCAGCGGAAGAGATCCAGTCGATCCCGCCGCTGCGTGAGCTTGCGCGGATGCGTGGTATTGCCTGACAATTCAGCACCAAAAAGGAAGATTCAATGAATATTGCCCTGGATCGCCGCCGTTTTCTTGGACTGATGGGCGCCGCAGCCGCTTTGCCCGCGATGAGCCGTTTTGCCCGGGCGGATACGCCATTCAACTTTCAGGCTTCCTGGATAAACGATGCCGAATTCAGCGGCTATTTCATTGCCGCCGACAAGGGGTTTTATCGCGAAGAGGGCCTGGACCTGAACTATATTTCCGGTGGCCCCGATGTCATTCCCGAGAGCACCATCATCGCGGGCAAGGCTGACCTGACCCTCACCACCCCTGATACGACAATCAAGGCCATCGTCGAACAGGGGGCACCTTTCAAGATCATTGGCGCCCAGTATCAAAAGAACCCTATCGGCATTGTTTCGCTCGCCAAGAACCCGATCAAGGAGCCGAACGACCTGATCGGCAAGACCCTCGCCGTACCGCCGGTCAACGTCATCTCGGTTGAAGCCATGCTGAAGATTTCCGGCATCGGGCCTTCTCAGGTCAACATCGTTCCTTATGCATATGATCCGACGCCGCTCATCAAAGGCGAAATCGATGCCTCGCTTGACTTCACGACCAATGTTCCCTTCACCATCAAGCAGGCTGGCGAAGAGGCTGTGTCCTTCCTGCTCTATGATTTCGGCTTTACGATCTTCAACGATACGGTTGTCGTAACGGAAGAGACGCTGAAATCGAAGCGCAAGGAAATCGTTTCGTTCCTTCGCGCAAGCCGCAAGGGCTGGATTGAAAACCTCAAGGACCCGGCAGCCTACCCGCCGAAATTTGCCGACAGCTGGTTCAAGGGAACGGGGCGGTCAATCGAAAACGAAATCTATTTCAACACCGCGCAGAAGCCGCTGATCGAAACGCCTGACGGCATATTCTCGATGAGTGAGGAAGCCATTGAGAAAACAATCACGGCGCTCGGTACCATCGGCATCGCCGCAAAGCGCGACCATTTCGACACAACGCTTCTCGAAGAGATTTGATGCCTGAAATGTCCGGGATCAAACTTGAAGATGTGACGCGCTCCTTTTCGGGGCGCGGCACGAATGTAACTGCGCTTTCCAACGTTTCACTCGAATGCCCGACCGGTTCCCTTACCGCACTCATCGGGCCGTCCGGATGCGGCAAGTCCACCATGCTGCGTCTGGCGCTTGGTCTCGACCAGCCCGATAAAGGCTCGATTTCCGTCATGGGCAAAAGCCCGATCGAGGCCGCCAAAGCCGGGCTGACGGGGGTGGCTTTTCAGGACGCGGCGCTCATGCCGTGGCGTAATGTCGAAGATAATATTGCTTTGCCGCTGGATGTTCTCGACCTGCCCCGTTCCGCCAAGGCAGAACGGATCGCCGAACTGATCGCTCTTGTCGGCCTGAAAGGCTTCGAAAAATCGCTTCCCGGTGAGCTCTCCGGCGGCATGCGCCAGCGCGTCGCCATCGCCCGCTCTCTGGTAACCGATCCGCGCGTCCTGTTTCTGGACGAGCCTTTCGGTGCCCTCGACCAGATATTGCGCCGCCAGATGAACATCGAGCTTCAACGCATATGGCTTGAAAGCAAGGCGACAACGCTGCTTGTTACCCATGGGATAGACGAAGCGGTCTTTCTCGCCGACCGGATCGTGGTGATGCACAGCCGCCCCGGACGCATCGCGCAGATCATCGATATTCCGCTGGAGCGTCCACGCAGTCCCGAAATATTCAGCACGCCGCAATTCCATGCGCTGGAGGACGCCGTCGCGGAGGCTTTGCATGGCTGACGTGAAGCCGTCCAACCATCTCTCGACCTTGCGCAACTGGATTATCCTTCTTGCGATATGGGAGTTGTGCGGCCGCTTCTCGCTGATCGCTGATGGCGCCCTGCCCGCGCCTTCCGCGATTTTGACCCGTCTCTGGGTAGACCGCGCTGACTATCCCGCCCATCTCCTAGCTACACTTCAGGGTGCGGGTGCGGGCTTTATCATTGGCAATCTCATCGCCGTTGCAGCAGGCATCGTGTTCGCTCTGTTTCCCGCTGCCGCCAAACTGGGGCGCGGCGTCAACATCGCGATCTTTGCGCTGCCGCCGATAGCGATCTCGCCCATTCTGGTACTGACTTTTTCAGGAATGACACCGCGCATCACGCTGGCGGCACTTGGCTGTTATTTCATCACAATGGCTGCCACCGTAACCGGCATCAGCCAGACAGACCACCGCATGATCGACATCGTCCGCGCCTATGGCGGCAGTCGATGGAAAGTGTTGCGCCTGGCGCAATTGCGATCTGCATTGCCGTCGATCCTCGCGGGTCTGCGCATTGCCGCTCCAAATGCTGTTTTAGGTTCCATTCTGGCCGAGTTCGGCGGCGGTGGTCGTTTCGGTCTCGGCGCCTATTTGATCGGTTCGCTCGGGCGAGCCGAACCGACCAGACTCTGGGGTATCGGCCTCTGCGCCACCTTGCTCGCCGGGCTGGCCTATGCGCTCTTTTCCGTTCTTGCGAAAATCCTGACTGGCAGCACCAAGGCTATCACGGTCCCGTCAAGCGCTCCGAACTTTGAACCTCGCGGGTCTCGCAGCCTGAATTTTGTCCTCACCATCTGTTCAATCGCGCTTCCGTTCGTCTTGTGGTGGTTGCTTCTGGTCAGCATGGGAACACCAGCCATGATTGCCAAGACACCGGCCGGACTGTTCGACTATCTGTTCCTCGCCCCGTCAGCGGCTCCCGCGCAGACAAAATTGCTGACAGCGCTTTCGCAAACTTTGCCGCTCACATTTCTCGGCATGGCCGCAGGCATTATCTTCGCCTTCGCCCTTGCCGTGGCGTCAGTTGCCCGACCCGCCATCGTGCGCGGCTTCATGCCAATCGCCCTTGTGACGCAGACAATGCCGCTCGTCGCGCTGACGCCTCTGCTCGTCCTGCTGCTGGGACGCGGGCCGTCCGTCATTCTCTGGATCACCATTTCGGTTACATTTTTTCCCGCCTTCGTGACCATGGCGCAAGGCATGGCACTGGTTCCGCGTGCCGCGCTGGATGTTCCCCGCGCATACGGCGCGAGCGTCTGGAAACAAATTCGCCTGGTATCCGTGCCTGCTTCCCTGCCCTATCTCTTTGCCGCCATTCGTCTGGCCGTGCCGCGGGCGCTGCTCGGCGTCATGATCGCCGAATGGCTGGCAACGGGTACGGGCCTTGGAAATCTTCTCAACCAGTCTCGCGGATATCTTGACTATGGCATGATCTGGGCCGTTGCCGTGGTGTCCGTCCTGTTGTCCGTTTTTTTCTATCAAATCGTAGCCCTCTGCGAGCGCAAGGTACTCGCACGCCGGGGCATGAACCCGGCAAACTGAAATGCAAGGAGTCCGCATGGAAATCACCGATCACAAAGCTTCCGTTCGCGAACGTGTGTGGAACGAGCTGCGCAAGGTCGCCGTTCCAGATAGCCGTTTCCATTTCGACTTTGGGGAATTCATCGCGGACTTCGAAGGCGGCGAGGAGGCGGTGGCCCGTCTCACAAGCCATCATTACTATCAGAATGCCGATTTCATTTTCATCACGCCCGATAATTGCCTTGATCGTCTCCGCCTGCAGGCGTTGAAAGACGGCAAGACCGTTCTGATAACAACTTATTCGATCAAGCGCGGTTTCTGGGTGCTCGACCCGAAGCTGATTTCGTCGGATCTCTATCTTTATGCCTCGACGCTCGACGGGATGGAGCGCGTGGGACAACCGGTAACGCTGAAAGATATCTCGGCCATGCCAGTGGTGGACTACATGGTCACAGGCACTGGCGCGATTAATCTTGAAGGCGTCCGCTTCGGCAAGGGGCATGGCTTCTTCGATGCCGAATGGGGCATGCTATACCAGCTTGGCCGTATCACCGCTGCAACACCAGCGGCCGCTGTCGTTCACGACTGTCAGGTATTGAGCGAAAAGCTTACGCCCGATGTTTACGACACGGTGGCGGACGTGATTTTCACGCCGACCCGCACCATTGAGGTGAAGGACCCGCACAAGCCAACCTGTGGAATCATCTGGGACCGTCTCGACCCCGTCATGTACGAGACAATCCCCCCACTTCAGGAATTAAAGGCCATGGGACTATAAGCATCATGCTCTGAAACCTGAAAAGCCGGATGGGTCTGCCCATCCGGCTTTTCAGTTACATACCAATCACGAGCTTCCAGGCAATAGACCACATCGTAACCGCGATAACGCCTTCCAGAATACGCCACGAAGAAGGCCGGGCAAAAATCGGACGCAGCCAGCGCGCACCGAAACCCAGCGAAAAGAAGAACACGAAGGACGCGGTGATAGCCCCTGCGGCGAAAGACGTTTCAAAACCCGGAAACTGCGTGGAGATCGTTCCCAGAAGAACGACCGTATCCAGATAGACGTGCGGATTAAGCCATGTCAGCGCGAGACAGGTCGCCAGCGTCTTGGTCAGGCTTACGGACGCCCCGTTCGCCGTCGCCAGCGCAGCAGAAGACGTGAAGGCAGAATGAAGGCTTCGCGCACCGTACCAGATGAGGAAAGCCGCACCGCCGTAGCGCATGACAGGATCAAGCGTTGGCATGACAGCAGCGATCTTCTGGAAGCTTGTGACACCGATCAGGATCAGGATGGCATCCGATATGGCACAAGCAAGACTTACAGCGAACACGTGCTCATCGCGTAGCCCTTGCCGCAGGACAAAGGCGTTTTGAGCACCTATGGCAACGATGAGGGTAAGGCCCATGGTGAGGCCGGTGACATAGACTGAAGCATTCATAAATGGTCGCCATCTGGGAGCAAGTTAGGCACTTGATACCGAAAGTCAGGGAGTTAGAATAGTTAAACTTTATAATTCTGATTAAGGAATACTAATGATCGACTATTCCGCCTTGAGAGCAGTGGCGATGGTGGTTCAGACAGGCAGCTTTGAGAAGGCGGCTCGGGCTTTGCACGTAACCCCTTCCGCGATCTCGCAACGCGTCAAACATCTCGAAGAGCGGCTTGGGGTCGTCCTCATTGAGCGAGGCTCTCCGTGCGCAGCCACGGAAAAGGGCGACTGGCTCTGTCGTCATATCGAACAGGTGGGCATGCTCGAACGCGAGCTTCTGGCGGAATTGCCAGGGCTGTCCGGCAGCGAAAATACTGCACAGCACGTAACGCTCCATATTGCGACCAATGCCGACAGTCTGGGCACGTGGTTTCTGAAAGCCATCTCGCAGTTCAGCACGGCATCGGACTATCTTTTCAACATAGCAGTCGATGATCAGGATCATACTGCCGAATGGTTGCGGCGCGGGCGTGTGGTTGCCGCCGTCACCGCCCTGCACAAACCCGTTCAGGGCTGCCGTCTCACCCCGCTTGGCGTGCTCCGCTATCGGGCTACCGCCTCCCCTGAATTCATCGCACGGCATTTTCCAGAAGGCATAACCCGCGACGCAATCGCCAAGGCTCCAGCACTGACATTCAACCAGAAGGACAGGCTACAGGATGCATGGGTACGCACAGTCCTAAAAACCGATATGGCTTGCCCCACACATTGGCTTCCATCGACGCAGGCCTTCGTCGATGCCAGCTTGTCCGGCATGGGATGGGGGATGAATCCGGTGCAATTGGTCGATCGACATCTGACGTCCGGGCGGCTGGTTGAGCTGATCCCGGACACGCCGCTGGATATTCCGTTGTTCTGGCAGGTCAACCGCCTCGCGGCAGACAGGCTTGCAGATCTTACACAGATGGTCTTGTCGACCGCCCGACAGGAACTCTCCCCTTCGCGGGAATAAACCGGCTCGTTTCTGCCAAATTTATTGGCGCGCATCCTGATGGCGCGAAATGCACGTTCAAAAAAAACGCATGGAAACAAAAAGCTATAGCTCCGATGTGATCGAGGCCTATGCTAAAAACAGATAGCCGGGGTAAGGTTTTTCTTCCCCTGACGGTCAATCACTATCTGTTTTCTTGAATGTGAACAGCGATTGAGCGATCCATAGACGATGAAGCTCCTGTTTCTCATCGCTGCGCTGATCGCCCTTGTTTTCCTCGGCTGCTATTTGCAGATGTTCTTTGCCGTGCCGTGAAGGTCAGTCAACGCCGTTTCCTGCCTCCCGAAGTCGCAGAGACGGAATGTTCGAGACAGCAATGTCCGCAAAAAAGGCAGGATCAATGATCCTGCCCGGTTTGTGCAACGCCGGCCGCTTCTTCGCAGACCCTGACATGTTCAGCCAGCGCCTCGAGTTGCAAGAAGGCGCTGATGCTACAGATATCCCGCTTCTGAAACTTGGGAAGCTCCTGAAGCTCCTTCAATCTGGTGAGAAGTGCACCGCGGTTCATGGTTTCTCCCTCCATCTTTCTGGCTATCCGCAAGATTGGTGTTAATCAGGCTGCCCGCACCTTCGCTTTCGTTTTCAAGGGAAGTTCGATATCGACTTCGAGCGTGGACATCTGGTCGCCCCGGTCCATTTTCACGCTGACTTTGTCGCGATCAATCTGGATATGTTTGGCGATGACAGCGAGGATTTCCTCCCGCAACACAGCAACCAGATCTGAATGCTCGTGTGACGCCCTTTCATGGGCGAGCAAAACCTGCAAGCGTTCGCGCGCTTGTGGCGCGGAAGCAGGCTTGCTGAAAAAACGAAACAGGCTCATGCCGCTCTCCTTCCGAAAAGTTTACCCAGAAGGCCGCGCTTTTCGGATGGAACAGTCATCGGCACTTCTTCACCGGCAAGGCGGCGGGCTGCGTCGAGATAAGCCAATGCAGGCGCACTGCGCTGATCGGCAAGCGTCACGGGTGAACCAATATTGGAAGCCCGCAGAACGTCCTGGCTTTCCGGGATGATGCCGAGAAGCGGAATGGACAGAATTTCGAGAACGTCATCAACCTTCAGCATGTCGCCGCGTTCGGCGCGCACCGGATCATAACGGGTCAGCAGAAGATGCTTTTCGACACGTTCGCCGCTTTCGGCCTTGAGCGTCTTGGCATCGAGCAAGCCGATAATGCGATCGGAGTCACGCACCGACGACACTTCAGGATTCGTTACAACGACCGCCATATCCGCATGGCGCATGGCAAGCGTGGCTCCGCGCTCGATCCCGGCAGGGCTGTCGCAAATGATCCAGTCGAACTCTTTCTTGAGCTCTTCCATGACGCGGTCAACGCCGTCAATGGTCAGGTTATCCTTGTCGCGCGTCTGGGAGGCCGGGAGCAGATACAGCGTCTCAAGGCGTTTGTCGCGAATCAAAGCCTGCGGAAGCTTGGCATCGCCCTGAATGACATTGACCAGATCAAACACGACGCGGCGTTCCGCCCCCATGACGAGGTCGAGGTTGCGCAGGCCGACATCAAAGTCGATAACGACAGTTTTCTCGCCGCGTTGCGCCAGCGCGGCGCCGATTGCAGCGGTCGATGTCGTTTTGCCAACGCCACCCTTACCGGAAGTTACAACAATCACTTTTGCCATATTTGTCTCCTGTATCTCCCGCGCGCCTCCAGAGCATCCGTTACCGGGTATAGAAAATGCTCTGCTTTTCTTTTGTGGCACTCAAACGTGCCTGACAATTTGGTTGGGCATACGCTTTCCCGCAGCGCTTTGCCCTTTAGCCAGCATGCTAGCTCAGCGTTTCCGCCATCATATAATCGCCGTCGAGCCAGAGCTGGACAGCCTGTCCACGCAATCTGCTCTCCATGTCCTCGGCCGTCTTGTAGAGGCCGTCGATAGCGACAAGCTCGGCTTCCATCTTGCGGCAAAAAATGCGCGCATTGGCGTTTCCGGCTGTTCCGGCCATCGCACGACCGCGCAACGCTCCGTAAACGTGGATCGAACCGCCGGCCACCACTTCCGCACCAGATGCAACAGAACCGACAATCGTCACATCGCCGTCAGGAAAATAAACCGACTGCCCGGATCGAACCGGTTCGGTCACAACCATGGAAGGCACGGCCTTGACGAGCTGTACCGATGCTGGCGCAACCGGTGCATGTTCCCTCGGTTTCGCTTCCGCAATCTCTGGGTCGAAATCGGCAGCTGGTTGCCCCCCACGCATCGCAGGCGGCATGCCGGGACCCAGAAGAGAAGGCCTGGCATTTTCGAAGCCGGTAATCCACACGCCACGGCTCACCAGATTCTCAAGCAACTGAACCAGTTGCGGGCGCTCGATCGATACATTCTCCAGATCGAGAACAATCGGGCGGTTCAGGAAGAACCCCACTGAACGTGCTGCCAAATCATCCAGCTTGTCGAGCCAGCCGTCGAGCGGTAGTTCAGGCGAGAGCACCAGCGCCAGAAAGGACCTCCCTTTCAAGCGGATTGGACGAGACTGTGTTAGCACTTGATTCATCTTGGTTAAAAAACGGTTTATCCGGTCTATATGCGCAATGGTTAACAGATGGTTAATTTCTGAAGCCTGAATGATCCCGACAGCCAAGGCAGTCGGCTCTTTTTTGACACTCAGAGCATAACGATTGGATCCGCGATCCACTCCAGGCACAGAACGCAACATTGTACCCGTACGGAATGCCGAAATCGCTTCCAGCCGGGAAACGACTCAACTTTCTCTTGATTATAGCCGGATATCTTGACCGATAATTGCCGTATCTTCGCCCTTCCACAGAAGACGCAGCGGAAAATATAAAATTAAATTTCAATCAAATATGACGTTACGTAATGTATTACAAATTTATAATATTTTTTTATTATGAGCTGCGGGGAGATAAGTTTAGGCATCACTAAGAATAATCAAGCTTCCGCCACACTAATTAAAAGTATACTCTACTCTATTCACAATTTTTCTATACCTATCGAATGGGAAATCGGTATTTTCATGCCCTCCAGCCAGAGGCCTCATAAACAAACTCAAGCACAAAATTCGCGCCATCCCATCAAGAAACCTTCATCGCGGTGACGATGAATATAGCGATAGATCAATTGCTGTTTTCCGGTCGTCTTTTTGCTTCATCAAGCACAGCTATAGAGTGGTGCCTCTGCGCATTATCCAACGCAAAGCCGCTTCGCACTTTTGCTGAAAATACTCTAGCTGCAGCCGGCAAATTCTGCCGAAAACGCCCGAATACAAAATAAATCTTGGAAGGTTCCGCTCAAAGGAACCGCCTCGCGTTTGGGCGGGGGGCTTAGGGGCGCGAGGCGGGCGAGCTCTCAGGAGTGCACGCACTAGGAAAATGGAACGTTAGCTCCGATTCTGGAACTAACAATACGTTCCAGCGTGAAAAAATACGTGATTGCAGTGCAAAAAAGCCCGAATAGTTGGGGGAGGACCATCACGGATCACTGGAGTTCGCAATCTGTAACCCGTCGGCTCTGCTCGCTCAATTCATAAGCTTGCAATGCTGATATGCACTGTCAACCGCACCCAAATTAAAAACCGCCTCGCAGCGAGTGAACGCGCTGAGGCGGCGTACCTCCTCCGAAAGCCCCCAATCGAAGAAGATGGCAGGAACTTACTCACAGCTTTGCCGAAAATAAATAGACAATTTATCGGTACACTTGAAAATCCGGTGAACAAATCGCCCAAGAGTTGAAGACCGCTCTCACTTCGAATTTTCCGCGTCGATATCTTTGGCGGGAGGCTCGGCTGAGGGATGACCCGTTTCCATTCTGCCGCGCATAGCTTCCACTGTGAGATCAGCTTGAGCTTTTTACCGCCTTCGCCCACAAACATACATAAATTTCAGTAATTTCTGAAAATTATAGAGTTTTATAAAGGGGTTGCTTTCTGAATGAGCGTGTTTATTGTTCCCTCCACTTGGAGGAGGGAGTACCGCCCCAGCGCGCTCGATCGCTGCGGGGCGGTTTCTTTTTAGCTACCCGAAAATGCATATCTGCCTTGCAGCATTGCCCCTTGTAAGCGGCAACCCCTATCCCTATCTTGGCGTTGTTCGGTTTTACTCCTCCTCCCAAAAACCGAACCCAAAGCGCGATACTCCTCCTCCCAATCGCGCTTTATAGATCCGCCCACTGCACACTCCTCCTCCCAGTGCAGTGGGCGTTCTCTTTTCTGGCCTCTCCCCGAACTCCTCATTGACTTTCTTCAATCCGAACTGATGATGCGCTGGCTCTTTCAGTTGTTTTAAGGGTTGAGGGATAATTTCGGTACTCGGCGCGACAGGGGAGCGGGGTTCCATGTATTTCAGCAAGATTTTCAATTCCGCCAGGCGGGTGCACGGGGCGCCCTTGTTCTGGCTGGCTTTTGTTCTGCTCTTGCAGATCGTACTTCTGTCGTTGAGGCTTAATGCGCCGATCGGCCCCATGTATTGGGACAGCTACATCTATTTTGATGCTGCCCAGCGCATAAGAATGGGGCAGATTCCGAACGTGGACTTCTCCACCCCCGCAGGACCGCTTGGTTATTATCTGTTTGCGTGGGGACAAACCCTGTTTCCAAAAGCGCAACCGCTGTTGCTCGTTCAATGGTCCCTTTTGGCTATCGCGGCGCCTTTGATGGCATGGGTGCTGGCGCAGCTTCAACCCCGGAATCGGATGACCGGTTTTCTTCTTCTTGTTCCATTTCTGGTTTTCGCGGTCTTTCCGGCCAATACACAGAGCTTTTATCCCTATCCTGGATTGGATGGCTTCGGGATTTATAACCGCCACACGTCGCTTCTGCTTTACGTGCTGATATGCGGCCTGATGTTCATGCGTGACGGCGCGAAGCTTGCGCTTTTTTGCGCGGCAGCCATGCTTGCACTCTTCCTTATGAAGATTACGGGCTTTCTTGCAGGCGGCTTATTCGGTCTTGCGGCGCTTCTGGCTGGAAGAATCTCAATTCGCAGCGTAGCGCTGGCTGCTATGACCGCCATCACGGCGCTGTTAGCTCTGGAACTGAATAATGGAATTATCAGCGCGTATGTTCGCGATATCACGACATTGATCGCCTTGAATGAAGAGGCGCTATTGCCGCGCTTCCTCACCGTCATATCGTTGAAACTCGATGTCATCGTCCCGGCAGCGGTTCTCGTTCTGGCCCTTTTCTGGAGGGAGCAGCGCCTATCCGGAATGCAAGGCCGCTTCTTCGATCGGGGTTCCGTCTGGCTCGCCATCGGGCTTCTGGGCGGCGTCATTCTTGAAACGCAGAACACCGGCAGCCAGGAATTTATTTTTCTTTGGCCCATCCTGCTCATGATCTTTCAACGCGTGAAAGCCGGCAGCGAGAAGTTCAAGATCGTCTTCGTCACGCTTGCCGCCTTCTGTGTCATTCCGACTTTCACCAAGGTCACACACCGCACCTTGCGAGCCGTGGCCGTCGCGCCGACTTATGTTCAACCCTCTTTGCCGGAGCTGAAGAACTTGGGCCAAGTGCTTACGCGGCCTGATTTCCTGAAGCGGGCAGAACTTTTCCAGTCCCATTATCCAGAGAACAATGCCGCCTATGACGTATTGGCCAAACAGGGCCAGCTACCCAGTTGGCAGCTTTATTCGGAAATTGACTTTCAGGTTTTCTGGCTCCTTTCTGCAAACCAGATGGTGGAGGATTTGAAAACCTTCGAAACCCGCAACAATATCCGCCTGCAAAGCATCATGTCGCTCGACTTCGTCAATCCGTTCGCCTGGATTTTGGACCGCGATGCCACACGGCATATCCAGATCGGCGCTGACCCGTTCCGCACGGTGCCTGCTCTGTCCGAACGAACGAAAGCCGCTGTGGAAGCAACCGATGGCATATTGCGCCCGAAATGTCCGACGACGACCAATCGCCTTGCCCTGCAGGAAATATACGCCGAAGCGCTAAAGGATCGCTCCGTTATCGTTTTGAACCCATGTTGGGATTTGCTGCTTCGCCACGGTCTTATTCCGTAAGTGGAATCCACTTACTTGATTTGAGCCTTGACGAAATCTCGCACAATCCGGACGATGCCGCGCGAAAGCACTTCATCCAGCGCCTTGATGAACGCGTCCACATGCTCGCGGCCGCAGATCAGCGGCGGCTCGAGGCGAATGACATTGCGGTTATACTCGGTAAAGGCGACCAGAACCCCGTGATCGCGCAGCAGATGGCTGCCGATAAAGCCGGGGAGCGAACCTTTCAGCTTTTCATCCAGCATTCCCAGAACAGGCCGTAGCACAGCTGGCATTGTCTGGGAAAAATCATGGAACTCCAGTCCCACCATCATCCCCTTCCCGCGCACGTCTTTCACAAGTGCGGGATAGCGGCCCTGCAACTCGCTCAGCCTTTCCAGAAGATAATCCCCTACCTCGGCTGCGTTATCGATCAGATGCTCATCGTATAGAACATTCAAGGCTTCAATGGACGTGACGCAGGCTTCGCCGATCCCGCCAAAAGTCGCCATCGCATGGATCATCGCAGTCTTGGGCGTGCCATAGGCCTTCATGTAGATGCCACGGCGCGCGATCATCGCGGCCATGGCTGTCTTTCCGCCGCCAAGCGACTTCGCCAGCGCAGTGACGTCTGGAATGACGCCATAATGCTCGAAAGCATAGAATTTCCCGGTTCGTCCCAACCCGCACTGCACTTCGTCGGCGACCCAGATCACACCATACTGCTCACACAGGCCACGCAGCTTCTGCCAGAACTCTGCATCAGCCTGAATGATGCCGCCGCCGCCCTGCACCGTTTCAAGCACGATCACCCCGATTTCAGGGTCTGCGCGAAACGCTTTTTCAATGGCTTCTATATCGCCGAAAGGCACACGCACAGTGTTGTCGACAAGCTTGAATTCGCCGCGATAAAGCCCGCCATCCGTGATGGACAGAACGCCCTTGGTCTTGCCGTGAAACGAGTTTTCAGCATAGACGATCTTCGGCTTGTTCGGACCGGCGGCGCGCTCCGCGACCTTGATTGCAGCTTCCATCGCTTCCGAGCCGGAAGATCCGAGAAACACCATGTCGAGATCGCCGGGCGAACAGGCTGCAATGTCATACGCAAGAGCAGCCGCATATTGGGACATGAAGGCGATTGCGATCTCGTGGCGCATCTCTTCCTGAAACTGTCGCCGTGCTTCCAGAATGCGCGGGTGATTGTGACCGAAAGCCAATGACCCGAACCCGCCGAAGAAATCGAGGATCGGGCGCCCGTTCTGGTCGTAATAATACATACCTTCCGCACGCTCGATCTTCACCTTGTGAAAACCGAGCAGCTTCATGAAGTGAAGTTGGCCTGGATTGAGATGAGCCGTGAACAGTTCCGTCATCTGCGGCAGATCGAGCGCTTTTGCTTCGACAACAGTCAGCAGTTTCGGCTTTGGCGTTGTGTTGGACTGGTTCATGTCTGCCTCTATACAGCTTCCGGTGCCGGGGCGTCGGAGGATGCAGCTTCGATCTTTTTGCGATACTCGCTATAGGCTGCGATCAGCATATCCTCGTCTCGATATTGCGGCACCCAGCCAAGCTCGCGCTCGCCCTTTGAAACATCCAGAACGCACATTTCATCGGCAATCAGATATTGCTCCGGGTCCATGATCGGCATGTTCATCCAGTCGAGCAGGCCCAATGTCCGCTTCACCGCCCAGGCAGGCGTCGGCAACAAGACGGATTTTGATCCTGCATGGCGGACGAGATCTCCGAGCAGCTTGCGAACCGGGGGCGGGTTGAGCGAACCGAGATTATAGACCTCATTAGGTATACCCGCCTTGAAAGCAGCCCGTGCCGCCTCGGCACAGTCGAATACCGAAATAAACTGGTAGGGATTTTTGCCCGAACCGATCATCGGCACCGGCAGATTGTAATCAATCAGCTTGAACAGCTTTTCCAGAATGCCGAGGCGTCCGGGGCCAATGATAAGGCGCGGACGAAGCAGGGAAATTTTCATCCCCCGCTCGCGCCATTCGACGGCAAGTTCTTCGGTCCTCAGCTTGGAAAGCCCGTACTCGCCGAGCGGCTTGCAGGGATGGTCTTCCTTCTGCGGCCATGTGTAGGTGTGCCCGTACACCATGTCGGTGGTGAAATGCACAAGCTTGTTCGCCCCTGCCGCATCCATCGCCCTGATGATGTTTTCCGTCCCGTAATAATTGACGGGAAAAAAGAAATCATGCCGTTTTGCCCGGACCTGTATCGGCGAGAGCATCTTGGCCGACAGATTGTAAACCACGTCGTCGGCGCGAATGCCCAACCTGCGGATTGCTTCCGGATCGGTTACATCGGTCGCGACGAAAGCGACGTCGGCATAGTGCGACAGATCGCTTTTCACGATATCCGCGACAATGACCTCATGGCCGTCGCCAAGAAGTTTGGGAGCGAGATAACGCCCCACAAATCCATCGCCGCCGAAGATTATGTGTCTCATTGCGTGCCCCCCTCGCTCAACCCCGCGTCTGCTGGTTCACATTCGTCTCTGCCTTCGGTTCGGATGATTTGCCGCTTTGCGCGATCAGGACCGTCCCGATGCAAATGAACGCGATGCCTGCGATCTTGTATGCGCCCAGTTCCTCCTTGAACAAAAACCATGCGAACAGAGCCACCGCCACATAGGCAAGGCTAAGGAACGGATAGGCGAAGGAAAGATCAACCTTGGACAACACGTAAAGATGTGATGCCATGGAGATGACAAAGGTCAGAAGGCCCGCAAAAACCCAAGGATTGAAAACGATCTGGAACACGCGCTGGATCAGTGTTTCTGCTGAAAAGCTGATCGGCCCGAGCGTCAGCATGCCGTATTTCAGCATCAGTTGCGCGGCGGCATTGGTCATGACTGTGAACAGGATGAAGGGTATATATTTCATCACGTTTCCTACCCTGCCTCACTGAGCATCAAAGCCGTGCGGCGCCAAAAATTGGAATTGAAAGCCTTGTCGCGGAAAGGTTCGAAATCGCGCCAGCGCGGATAGCTTGCTGCAAAAGTTCGGGCGCTCATCCTCTGATCCTTATAGGGGTTGACCCGACCGGCGGCCTCGATGGTCATCCGGTCCAGACGGTCCAGCAATTCCAGCGTCGTTCGGCCACGATTGGGGAAGTCCATGGTCAGCGTATATCCCGGCATCGGAAATGACATGGGACCGGGAGACTTCACCGACCCGAAACGCTTGAGCACAGTCAGGAACGATACCTGCCTCGCCTCGCGGCTTGCCGCGAGCATTGCCGGAATGACGGTTCTGGCAGCATCAAGCGGGATCACGCTTTGGTGCTGGTAAAGCCCTGCCGGGCCATAAAGCCGGTTCCAGTTTCGGATGGCGTCGAGAGGATAAAAGAAGTTCCGATACCGCACTCCATGCGCCGCCGTCATCCGTCTCTTGCGATGAAAATAGGCCGCGTTGAACAATAACAGGCTTACCCTGTTCAACACGGGAAACGGCAAGTCAAAAGGCACGCCAAGGCGCGCAGATGCCGCTATATGCGAGCCGCCGAGCGCGGCAACATGGTTGCCGACCATCAGCAGGCCCCTACCATTGGAAAGCTGGTCGACCCAGGCCACGGCATATTCATTCTCACTATCGGCAATCTTAGCCATATCGAAATATGCATCGAGATTGGCGAAGGGCAGAATCTTCTCCTCAACGTCGAGACCGCCCACGCGCATAAGCCGGATCGTTGCGCGGAGGATCAATCCGGTCAGCCCCATTCCGCCGATTGTGGCTCGAAACAGGTCGGGATTTTCCGCTGCGGAGCATCTATATTGAACACCATCCGAGCGAAGCAGGTCCAGCGCGTCGACATGGCACCCGAAAGTCCCCTGCCGATGATGGTTCTTGCCATGCACGTCATTGGCAATAGCGCCGCCGAGCGTCACAAACTGGGTGCCGGGCGTAACAGGCAGAAAATAACCATGCGCCGCAACATGAGCGATGATTTCGCCCAGGAGCACGCCGCTTTCTGCCGTCAGCACTCCCCGGTCGGGATCGAAATGCACTATTCTTCTTCGCACCTGCATGGGCACGAGGAAGCCCGCATCGTTGTGGCAGCTATCACCGTAGGAGCGACCATTGCCGAATGGCAACAGGCTGGCATCTTTGGGCAAGGTGCGCGTGAAATCAGTCTCCAGCCTCTCCAGCGAAAGAGATCGGCGCTCTCGGCGATCAACACGCCCGAAACTGTCGAAGGACTGTTCCATCAGCGCATTCCAGCCACAAGAAGCAACACTGCGCCAAGCGCGATGACGAGCTGGCTGCGCCAATCCTTGGCGATAAAGAGAACGGGATCGTCATCCATGTTGCCCCGATGCGCCAATATCCAAACGCGAACATTCATATAGAGCACCATCGGACCGAGCGGCCATATCAGCCAGGGATAGGTATAGAGCGTCTTGACCGCATCGCTATTGATATAGAGCGCCAGAACCAGCGCTGCAGTAAATGCGGCTGCCACCCCGCACTGCCCAACAATATCGCGATCTTCGGGGCGGTATCCCCGCCCGGCGATCTTGTCCTTTTCCGTCGCTACCGCGCCTTGCAGCTCGACATAGCGCTTCGCCAATGCGAGCGAGAGGAAGAAGAACATGGCAAAGGCCATCAGCCAGAAGGAGGGCGGAACATGTG
Source organism: Hyphomicrobiales bacterium (assembly GCA_900473915.1). Taxonomy (GTDB): domain Bacteria; phylum Pseudomonadota; class Alphaproteobacteria; order Rhizobiales; family Rhizobiaceae; genus Brucella. The sequence continues at coordinate 144,466 of UCNG01000007.1, forward strand.
ATGCCGCCGATCCTCCCAAGAGTCGCAAGCTGTAAAGCCCTGCGAGACAAATCACGTCGCCCAGCAGCATGCGTTTCAAGGCAAATGTATAAGCGGTCGTGAGAACCAGATAGGTGACGATTGCCAGCGTGAAAGCCGGCGGCAGGAAGAAGCAGATGAAGGCCGTCAAAAGCAGCAACAGAGCTGCGACCGAAAGGCCGAAAGGAATGGAAATCTGCCCCATTGCAAAGGGCCGCTGATTTTTTCGCGCATGTCTCCGGTCTGCTGGAAGATCGGAAATATCGTTGACGATATAGATCGCAGACGCTGTCGCACAAAAGGCAATAAATGCCAGGCAACCCGCAATGAACACGTCCGGCTTCACTATATCATGCGCCAGAGTGGCAGGAACAAAGACCAGCAGGTTCTTCAGCCATTGATGAACACGCAACATCCGGGCATAGGTTCGGATAGTCGGTTTCCCGGCATTGAAAACTTCGCAGCCGTTTCGCTTCTGAAAGCGCGCTGCTGCGCGATCGGGTGCCACGACAATCGCCTGCCGCGCCGCATCGAAAACCGGCAGATCGTCGCGATCATTCCCCGCATAATCGAACCCCTGCCGCCCATAGCGCTCCACCAGAAGGTCGGCCCTGCTTTTTGCGACAGATTCTTTTGTCAGGGACGTTGAGCAGACCTCACTGAAGATACCGAGTTCCGACGCGACAGCGGTCGCTACCGGTTCCGGAGCTGCTGTCACCAGCACCAACATGCGTCCAGACGCATGTTCTGCGCGCAGAAAATCCAGAAACTCGGTTCGATAAGGAAGTCGCGACGCATCCAGCGTGACGCGGCCTGCCACCTGTTGCCTGAGATATGCCTTGCCGGAGAGCAGCCAGACCGGCAACATGAAGACGAACAGAATGTTCTTTTTCAGAAGAAGAAAAATGCCTTCCCACAGCAGATCGGTCGAAACCAGCGTTCCGTCCAGATCGACTGCCAGCGGCACATTCCTGCTGCCCTGCCCCCGCGTGTCCATTTTTAGCCCTTTACCGCCCGAGCCTCTCTTGTAACGGGACCGCGACAGAAGCCAAATGAAAAATGTACTTTCTCGATATAGATTGCGCTAAACGCGCATTCCCGCTGCAAAACGGGTCGAGGACCTCATTCTCGTCCCAATCGCTTTGCCAATCGTTGTTTACTTTGCGGGGACGATCGGTTTCGGCCTGAACTCCGGCTTGATAGCCTTGAGCGCCATGCGATCCACCAGCGCGGGCGCTATAAGCTTCAACCAACGCCCCAGCCGCATCTGCCGGGTCATCAGCACTTCCCGTTTGCGCGCCTGCACGCCGTCCAGCATCAGCCGCACAGCTTCTTCGACCGGCATCATGTCATCCTCGCGCACGCCGCTCGTTCCAAGAGCGGCCCCGCTCGCACTGTAGCCCACCTTGCGAATGTCGGTCTTGACAACACCTGGATAGACGATTGTCACGGATATGCCGCTTGGTTCCAGTTCCGCGCGAAGCGCCTCGCAGAATCCGGAAAGGGCGAACTTCGTTCCGCTGTAGGCCGTGCGCCCTGGCACGCCGATCAACCCGGCAACGGATGAGACCGCTACAATCCGCCCCTTGCTTGCAGCAAGATGGGGAAGTGCGGCATGGATAGGCCAGACACTGCCCCAGTAGTTCAACTCCATCAGATCATGCATCCAGCCGAGATCATCCGGCTTGATTTCGGCAAAATTGGCATGGGCCGACATGCCCGCATTCACGATCAGCGTATCGATGCGGCCATAGGCGGACACCGCCTTGTCAATCAAAGCGATGCAGGCAGCGCGATCTTTCACATCGGTTGGCACCACGAGGGCAGAACTGCCCAGCTGCCGCAATTCGGTTGCCAGATTTTCCAGCTTGTCCACATTGCGCGCAGCGAGCACCAAAGCAGCATTTGCACGGTCGCGCCGGGCAATCTGCCGTGCCGTTTCGGCACCGATACCATCCGATGCTCCCGTTATGATCGTCACATCCATGCCAGGCCCTCCCTGCCTATCGATCAGACGACAGGCAAGGTACAGGCAGGCCAATCCTTGCGTCCAGTGGTTTAAACCTTGCGCGCCAGGATCGCGGCTATGGCGAGGCCACCGATCAGCGATATGTGCTCCAGTGCCACCGTCATGTCCCGGAAAGCTTCTTCTCCTTCTTTCGCCCAGAATGGATGAGCGACCGGAATGGTCAGGATCGTAAAGACCGCAAGAGCGCCACAAGCCAGCCAGGTTCCGCGATTGAAGATAATCATCAACGATCCGCTGATTTGCAAAAGCAGGGTCGCGCTGTTGAACAGCCAGCCCGGATAGAGACCGAAGCTTTCCATTTCCGCGACATTGGCACCGAAATCAAAGAGCTTGGCCAGACCGCTGGACCAGAAAACAAAGGTGAGAACGATCCGCGCCAGCAAAAGACTGACGCGGGAATCGAGAATGTCAGCAATGAAGCGCGGCATCAATCAGCCCTTTCCGCCAGTGATCCGGTTGACCTTGAATGCCACGGCAATCGCAATTGCCGGTGCGAGCGCGAAAATTACCGAGAGCCAGAGCGAGGCATTGGCCGCGCCTTCCACGCCGCCAGGCACTGCAATACCGGCGAAATTGGCAACCATGCCCGCACAGGCCGTCCCGAAGGCAATGGCGAAGAGCTGCACGGTCGTCATGCCGCCTGCGGCAAGGTCCTGCTCGGTCGACGGAGCGCTTTGGTAAACACGGGTGACGAGGCTCGGCCAGGCAAGGCCAATCCCGAAACCGATCAGGATGAGCCCAAGGCAGACGGGCGCGAGCAATGACCAGTTGCCGTTACCGTGAACAGGAAGGAATACGGCGAGCAACACGAGGCCCGCAAGCGCGAGGATGGGGCCAGCCACGACAAGCTTGTCGCCGCCCTTCTCCTGCCATTTGGAACTGAGGAAGGATGCCACAGTCCAGCCAATGGCCATCAGTGCCGCCAGATATCCCGCCCATAGCGGAGACTGGCCATGCAGGTGTTGAAGCAGGTAGGGCACGTATATTTCGGGCTGCATGCTGAGCATCAAAAGCGCGATGGTAAGGTAAAGCGCACCCAGCGGCGTCGACAGGCTGAACGAGCGGCGCGGCAGGAGGCGGGCCTTGGCGTCGCGGTCCACGACCGCAATGATGGCAATCATGAATATCGCAGCCCCCAGGCCAACGATCTTCCATAGCGTCTCCTGAGACAGGCTGCCTGCCGACACCGCAAGGACAGCGCCGGTCAAAAGGATGAGTTGAAGAACCGGAATGGAAACGCGCTCATTCTTGTCCCAGCTCGAACGCGGCAATGTTGCGAATGCGACCACAGCGAAAAGGCCCGAAACGGGCAACAACGACCAGAAAGCAGCGCGCCATGCGCCATATTCGGCAAAGATGCCGCCAATCGCCGGACCGATCAGCGTCGCCACGCCAAACATCGCGGAAATAAGCCCAATGGCCCTGCCCCACAGACGCTCTGGCAGCACGACACGGGTCAGGCCATAGGCAAGCGCATAAAGGAAGCCGCCGCCAAGGCCTTGCACGCTCCGCCCCACCAGCATCACAGGCATATTGATAGCCAGAGACGAAATCAGTGTACCGGCCGCGAACAGCAAGGTCGCCACGACATAGGCGCCCCTTGGACCCGCACTTTTGAGAAGCCGCGCAGTGAGTGCGGCGCCCAGAATGGAGGCCACGACGAACAAGGTCGTGGCCCAGGCATAGAAATCCATGCCACCAATATCCTGCACCACGCTCGGCATGACTGTGGTCGCGATGTACATATTGACCGCATGGAGCGTGACCCCACCAGCCAAAGCCAGGGCATAGAGGCCATTTTTACCGCTTAGAAGCTCACCCCAGCCAGCGGGCTTATAGCCCGCGTCCCCCGCCGGAATTGTTTCTTCGATCGAACTTTGCACTGTCGGCCTCCGTGAACTGAATTGTTGCCGACGGGTTTATAGAACCTCAACCTTGGTTGAGGTCAATAGGCTATTTCGACTGAAAACATCAGGATTTAATCGGCCAAATCCAAAACAAAACCGCCACTGCGAACGAGCGCAATGGCGGTGGGGAAAACTCGGCTCGGACGCTCGAAAATCAGGTGAGATTTCCGGTCTTGGCCATCAATCTTCTGGGGCCAGCACCCTGTTGCCCGAGGATATCGTCCGGATTTCGCAACGGGCATTCGGAAAGCGAGAGACAACCGCAGCCGATGCAGCTCGTTATCTGGTCACGAAGCTGCATCAGACTGTCGATACGCTCCTGAAGCATGCCTTTCCAGGCTTCCGAAAAGCGTCTCCAATCTTCCGCTGTCGGTACGTGGTCATGCGGAAGGTCTTCCAGCGCCTCACGAATGATCGCGAGGGGGATACCCGCGCGTTGCGCGATCTTGATAATGGCAATGCGACGCAGCACGGCGCGGTGATAACGTCGCTGGTTGCCCTCTGTGCGCCAACCCTCGATAAGCCCCTTGGTTTCATAGAAATGAACCGTAGAGACCGCCACGCCAGCGCGCCGGGAAACGTCACCAACTGTCAGGCTTTTCTTCAGACCTGAATGTTCCATATCGTCAAACTCGATCATGCCGAATGTGTAGGCCTTTGAGCACATCCCGAAAAGTGTGAAACGGCTTTTGGTTCAGATGCGCGGAAGAAAAGCGCTCCAGCCGCGCGCCATCGCAAGCGTCTCATAAATCCGCGTCATGTCTCAACGCGCGATAATTGCGACGCGCCCATAGCAACGGGCGAGAATGCAGCGGCAAATCGGTATTCGTTACCAGCCCGGCAAAAAGCGTGTGATCCGCCATCGGAACACTGCCTGCAAGTTCGCAATCAATCGCAGCTGACGCCCCGAAAAGATGCGGCCTGCCCGACGGCCATTCGCCCCACACGCCAATTAGAAATCTTTGCCCATGCGGTATTTTGCCTGCAAAGGCGTCGCCGATCATCTCCTGCCCTTCCGCGAGCATGGCGAGTGAGAAGCCGCCATCGGAAATGATCGCCGTTGCCAGTGCGCTGTCGCTTTTGACCGAAACCAAGACCATCGGCGGTTCGGCGGAAAGCGACAACACCGCTGTCACCGTGCGACCGTGGGCTTCGCCAGCATCGCGCGCTGTCACCACGGACACGGTCGCGGCCATACGCGACATCACATCCGCGAACTCTCGTTTCGAAACAGCGCCAATTGCGTCGCGGTCTATATGCAGCACGTTCGTGTTCATCATGTCAGACAACCTTCGGCTTCTGTCCCTGCTTAGAGCGGCTCCTGTTTTGACGGCATCGTCGGAACCGCTCTATCTATTTGTTTTTCAACATTTCCGAACGCAAAACCGTTTCACACTTTTGCTGGAAATGTTCTGGCGCCGGTCGGAATCGCCCCGCAGCGTTTCCGACCGGCCATGGCCTTACGTCGGGATGTCCGTTCGGCCATATCGGCTCCAAACAGCTATTCGGAATGCTGTTTGAGATAGGCGATCATGTTTTCGAGGTCTTTTTCCTTGGTCAGCCCGGCGAAAGCCATCCATGTGCCTTTCACCATGGCTTGCGGTTTCTTGAGAAAGCTCTTCAGCTCATCCTCGTTCCAGACCAGCCCTTCGGACGCCGCCTTGCGCATTGCATCCGAATAGGGATAGCCCGGATAGGAGGCGGCCTTGCGGCCCACCACGCCCTTCAATGACGGGCCGCGTTTGCTTTCATCGGCATCCGCCGTGTGGCAGACGGAGCATCGCTTGAAGAGTTTTTCTCCCGCGGCAGCATCCGCCCCTTCACCAGAGGCGGCTGTCGAAACAATGAGAGCAGTGGAAAAGGCAAGGGGAACAAAAAGGAGCGACAAGCGCATGGACGATACTCCAGATAATCGGCCATGCTTCTCTAGTTCCTCAACCTTGGTTGAGGTCAAGAGCAAATCTTGCCTGCCTCCTCACTTTTTAAGCACCGCTCGCAGAAAAATTCGCGGCAGCGCTTAACACAGCCCGTATCGACGCGGTTGCGATATCGTCATCGATCCCGACGCCGAAAACTCTCCGCCCATCCTGCGTCCGACATTCGATATAGGCCGCGGCCTGTGCGTAGGTGCCTTTTTTGAGCGAATGCTCGTGATAATCGACGATTTCCAGATCGATATCGCAACCGGTCTGCAATGCCGAGACCGCACTTGAGATCAATCCGTTACCGCGCCCTGTTATGGCGACTTCCTTGCCGCGATGCCGGATTCGCCCGGCAAAGACACGTGGCTCCCCGCTCCGCGCCGGTCTGCTTTCCCTGTAATTCAGAAGCTCGAATTCGGCGTTTGCGTTCAAATGATACAGGTCGCTGAATAGCGTCCAGATCATTTCAGAGGTCGTTTCCTTGCCGGTATCGTCGGCAAATGCCTGTACGCGACGGCTGAAATCGATTTGCAGCGGACGCGGCAGTTTCAGGCCCCGGTCCTGTTCCAGCACCCACGCCACGCCGCCCTTGCCCGACTGGCTGTTCACGCGAATGACGGCTTCATAGCTCTCGCCGATATCCTTCGGGTCAATGGGCAGGTAAGGCATTTCCCATATTCCGTCATTACGCGTTTCATGCGCGGCAAAGCCCTTGCGGATAGCATCCTGATGCGAGCCGGAAAAAGCTGTATGGACCAGTTCGCCTGCATAGGGATGGCGCGGATGAACTGGCAAGTCATTGCAATGTTCCACCGTTCGCACGACGGAACGCATTTCTGGAAAATACAGTTTTGGGTCGATGCCCTGCGTATAGAAATTCAGCGCCAGCGTAACGAGATCGACATTGCCGGTGCGCTCGCCATTGCCGAACAGGCAGCCCTCGACACGATCAGCGCCTGCGAGCAGGGCCTGTTCCGTTGCAGCCACCGCTGTGCCCCGGTCGTTGTGTGGATGGACGCTTATGATAACGCTGTCGCGGCGGGAAAGATTGCGGCAGAACCATTCGATCTGGTCCGCATAGACGTTTGGCATTGCCACTTCAACGGTAGCAGGAAGGTTGAGAATTACCTTGTTTTCCGGCGTTGGCTGCCAGACATCCAGAACACGTTCACAGATTTCCAGCGCAAAGTCCGGCTCGGTAAAGCAGAAGGTTTCCGGTGAATATTCAAACGTCCAACGCGTCTCGGGTTGCTTCCGGCTTTCCTCCAGCATGGCCGTTACGCCACAGACGGCCAGGTCGATTATCTCGTTCTTTTCCATCTTGAACACAACGCGACGGAAGAGCGGCGCTGTCGCATTATAAAGATGGACGATGGCCTGACGCGCTCCGCGCAGGGATTCAAAAGTGCGTGCAATCAGGTCGGCACGCGATTGGGTGAGCACCTGAATGGTCACATCGTCGGGTATCAGTTCCTCTTCGATCAGGCGGCGGACAAAATTGAATTCCGTCTGCGAAGCTGAAGGAAATGCAACCTCGATTTCCTTGAAACCGATTTCTAGGAGCATGCGATAAAAGCGCATTTTCTTGTCGCCATTCATCGGGTCGGCAAGCGCCTGATTGCCGTCGCGCAGGTCTGTCGATACCCAGCGTGGCGCCTGCGTCAAGCGCCGGTTCGGCCACTGGCGATCCGGCAGTTCGATTGGAGATATGAAAGGACGGTATTTGCTGTCCGGGTTCTGCAACATGACAATAGATTCCTTCGGCTGCGCGGAGCAGCGACTGCGACAATGGGAAAGGGATTGACGGCAGGTTACGACCGCCGGGATGCCATCAGGCCCAACGGTCGCCGGTAAGTCGAAGGAGAAGAAGCAGGGACGCCAGTCGCGCATTGCCGACCGGAGTGTTCAACTCCGTCGAAACAACTGTGTTGTGGCAGGCGCAAGCGGACACGTTCAGGCTTTCTGGAAAACTGGCTTCTCCACCCGATAATAGACGTCCCGATATTGGCATTCTTGCGCATCAGGGTCATAATAGAGCGCAAAAGGGTCAACCCATGTCGCTGAACTACCCTGCACCGCTTGCGCTCGCCCTATCGGCCCTGGCGCAAGATGACACGTCTTTTGCCGGACCGCCGCACCGGCATCAGGATGCGCAACTGATCTATGCGCGATCCGGCGTGGTATCCGTCACAACGGAGAGCGGCACCTGGGTCGTGCCGCCAAATCGTGCGGTGTGGGTACCGCCGATGGTGGAACATGCAACGCGCAGCCATGGACCGGTCCAGTTTCGTACGATCTTTGTCCGTTCGGATGCGGCCAGCTCCCTTCCCCCGTCCTGCGGCGTGGTGGAAGTTTCGCCATTATTGCGGGAATTGATCCTGCGTCTGGTTGAATTGCAGGACCAGCCTGTTACATCCTTTGCACAGCGTATCAGCGAACTTTTGCTGGAAGAACTGACCTTTCTCCCCGCGGAACCGCTCAATCTTCCAATGCCTCTGGATCAACGGTTCCGCAAACTTTGTGAAGCCCTGCAAGCAGAGCCCGATACAGAGCTGTCCCTTGACGATGCCGCTGATCGAACCGGCATGAGCAGGCGCAGTTTCATGCGACACTTCGAGCGCGAGACCGGCATGACCTATGGCCGTTGGCGGCAACAGGCACGATTGCTCGCTGCCCTGCCTGCCTTGGCCGCGGGAATGCCCGTCGTCACCGTTGCGCTGGACTGCGGATATCAAAGCGCAAGCGCTTTCGCCGCAACGTTCAAACGCAGCCTCGGGCGAAGCCCGGCAAGTTATTTTTCCTGAAATATTCACAAAGTTGTGTGATGGCAACCGAAGTGAAAGCGAACATTTTCAATCGCTTATATTCCGGGGCATTTCGACCGCGAACTTTCTGGCCTTGATTTAGCCCTCCTGATCGAAGGGAGAAATTGACAGTCCTGCTTCTTATCCTGTATCGGTCGTTTAGTTTTGAACATTGTTCAATATACTGAACAAACGAAAAGTTTCTCCCAGGCTTTTCTTCAGAACCGCCGATGCATCGGCTGTATCGGAAAATGACGGAGGCGCTTCCTTCCCAAGACAGAAGCTTTTCCGGGATAAGCCCAGCGTTGTGTGCCGGTGAGGAAGTGAGAGACCTCGGCGCTGGTGAAAGTGATAAGGGTGGAATGATGACAACAGAGATCAAGCCATTTTCGTTCGATACCGTCGGCTCGATGCTCGTCGAATGGAGCGCTGCCAAGCGCCTCGGCGAAATCCTCGGCGAGCGGTTTTCCGAACGCAAGATTCTGATCGTGACGGACAAGGGCCTGCACAAGGCTGGCGTCCTCAACCATGCGCTGGCCTCGCTTGAAAAGGCTGGATTCGGTATCAGCGTGTTCGATGACGTGGTAGCCGATCCGCCGGAATCCGTGTTGTTTGCCTGTGTTGAGCAAGCAAAGGCCGCCGGTTGCGATATCGTACTTGGTCTGGGCGGCGGCTCTTCCATGGATATCGCCAAGCTCGCGGCCGTGCTGCTCGTTTCCGAACAGGAACTTTCCGAGCTTTACGGCATCGGCAAAGTGCAAGGCAGCCGTCTTCCGCTGATCCAGATTCCGACAACCGCTGGAACCGGATCGGAAGTCACGAACATCACAATTCTGACAACCGGCGAAACCACGAAGATGGGCGTCGTTGCCCGCCAGCTTTACGCTGACTTCGTTATCCTCGATGCGGAGCTGACCTGCGGCCTGCCCGCCCTTCATACGGCGGCGACCGGCATCGACGCCATGGTCCATGCGATCGAAGCCTATACGAGCCGGATCAAGAAGAACCCGCTGTCAGACGCATTCGCCCGCGAAGCGCTGAAGCTTCTTTCAGCCAATCTGGTTGCAGCCTGCGAAAACGGCAATGACCGTCATGCCCGCGAGGCCATGCTGCTCGGCGCCAACTATGCCGGTCAGGCGTTTTCGAACTCGCCTGTCGGTGCCGTTCACGCGCTGGCTTATCCGCTCGGCGGTCATTATCATGTGCCGCACGGCCTTTCCAACGCGCTGATGCTGGGACCTGTCCTGCGTTACAACATGGCGGGCGCAGCCACGCTTTATGCCGAGCTTGCCGATCTCCTGCTGGAGAAATCGGAAGGCACGACGGAAGAGCGCTCAGCGGCCTTCGTCACCTATATGGAAGAGCTGATGAACAAGTCCGGCGCACCGCGCCGCCTGCGTGATGTCGGCGTGACCGAAGACAGCCTTGAAATGCTGGCGCGCGACGCGATGCTGCAGACACGGCTTCTGGGCAACAACCCGGTTGACGTGACCGAGGCCGATGCGCTCGCGCTTTACCGCGAAGCTTTCTGATCAATAACAACGACCTGACGGAACGTGCCGGAGAAGCGAGCTGATTGCCGCTTCTCCGCAGCCGTTCCTCATGTCTTCGGAGAATAAATTGAGCACTGAACGTATCGACGGTCAGGAGCAGCCATACTGGCCTGCCGGACCATTCAAAATTCGCCTGCCCTTCCTTCACTACAAATTCGAATGGCCGGATTATTTTCAGGGCCTGCTCATGTGCGCAGTGGACCTGTCCGCCATCCCGCTGATGACCGAACTGCTTGGCATGCCCTTCGAGGTCGCCCTTGCCGTGGTGGTTCTCAATGGGCTTTTCTATCTTGCCCACCATCTTCTGGGCGATCCTGTCGTTCCGGGCTGGATCACGCCTGCCATTCCGCTGCTGATGGCCTATTGCGCCACATTCCCTGAAGGACCGGAACGCGTTCACGCGCTGGTCGCATTCCAGATGATGCTGGGCATATTCTCCATTTTCATCGGCGCGACGGGCATGGCGCATCGCGTGGTGCAGCTCATTCCAGCCGCCATCAAGGCGGGCATCATCGTCGGTGCGGGATTTGCCGCTGTCATATCGGTTTTCCAGCTTGGCGGGCGTTTCGATACGTTCCCCTTCACGATCACCGTTGCCGTCGGCCTTGGCTTCTATGTCATCTTTTCCCGCCATTTTGCGCGTATCAAGAACAGCAATCCGATACTCGCCATCATTGGAAAGCTTGGCGTGTTTCCGATTATTCTGCTTGCTGTCATTATCGCTCCCCTTTTCGGGGAAGCGCAGTGGCCTAAGCTCGAATGGTCGCTCACCAGCCCGGATTTCGCCACGCTGTGGCGTGAATACACGGTTTTCGGTCTCGGCTTGCCGCCGCTTTCGATGTTTCTCAGCGCTATCCCGACCATGCTTGCGGCCTATATCGTCGTATTCGGCGACGTATTGCAAAGCCGCGCCATCCTGAAGGAAGCCGACGAGGCGCGCCCCGACGAAAAAGTGGACTACAATCCCGATCGGGCGCACCTCATTTTTGGCGGGCGCAACGCGGCAATGAGTGTTCTGGGGCCGGATGTTTGCATGTGCGGACCGCTCTGGTCGGCCATGCATGTGGTCATCACCGAGCGTTTTTCGCAGGGCAAGAAGGCCATGCATTCGATCTTCGGCGGCGCGGGCTCGTTCCGCTGGGGCACCAATACCGGCTTGTTCCTGATGCCTATCGTAACGCTCGTTCAGCCGATCCTCGGCGTGGCGCTTGCGCTAACCTTGCTTATTCAAGGTTATGTTTCGGTTCGCGTCGGCATTCTCGAAGCTCGCTCGCAACGTGATCTCGGCATTGCCGGCGTTGTGGGTGCGGTTCTCGCTACACGCGGCGCAGCCTGGGCGTTTGCAACGGGTGTTGTCCTGTGCCTGCTGATCTATGGCCGCGACTTCTTCCGTGGCGAGACAGATAACACCTTTACCAAGGACAACTGACAAATTGCCCTCCCGGCAAGACCGGGAGGGCTTCCGCCCATTCTATCCGCTGACCACTTCAGGCAACGGCCTGTCCACGATCATCGCATGATCGAGAACCCGTTGCAGGTTGGCCGCATGACGGAAGCTCGGTTCCATTTGCGCGCCATCGGCGACTGCACGGGCAAACCGCTGATAGTTGGTTTCGACCGTTCCCGCATCGATATCGCGCCAGACCGGCGTTTCGATATCCTCCCCAATGGAACCGCGCAGGCTGGAACCGGTTGGCGTATGGAGAATTTCGAGCGCGCCCTTGTCGCCATGAATACGCAGCCGCAGCTCGTTCAGATGACCCGTGGCCCAGCGGCTAGCATGGATGACGCCCAGCGCGCCATTGGCATATTCCGCCATCATGACGAAGCTGTCATTGGCATCCAGCACATATTCGCCGATATGGTTGTTATCGGCTTTCTCGAAAGTTTTGAGCCGCGCCGAAGCCCGCTCCACATCGCTGCCGATGGCATAGGTCGCGAAGTCGAGAATATGAATACCGACGTCACCCAGAACACCATTCGAGCCATGCCGGGTCGAAAGACGCCAGAGCCATTTGCTCTCCGTCTTCCAGTCACCCCACGCCTTGGAGACCAGCCAGCTTTGCAGATAGGACGCCTCGAAGTGACGCACCTGCCCGATCTCGCCCGCCAGCACCATTTCGCGCGCCTTTTGTAGCGGCGCGACATTGCGATAGGTGAGGTTGACCATATTGACGACGCCCGCCTGCTCGGCGGCATCGGCCATTTCTGCGGCCTTCTCGTAGCTTTCAGCCAGCGGCTTTTCGCAGAAGACATGCTTGCCAGCGCCAACCAGCGCGATTGTGGTCGGGTGGTGGATGGCATCCGGCGTCACATTGGCAACCGCGTCGAAACGGTTCCACTCCAGCGCATCCTCAAGCCGCGTGAAGCGGTTGTGAATGCCGTGGTTTTCCGAAAACGCATCGACGCGCACTGCCGAAACATCGCACGCCGCCACGACCTCGACGCCCTCGATGGCCTTGAAGGCTTCGACATGGTTCTTCGCCATGCCGCCTGTACCAAGAATAAGAAGACGCATGATGCACCTCAGCGATAACCGGCTTCACCGGCTTTGTGCAATTTCGGTCCGCGCTCCACGATCGGCTCCAATGCCTTCTCGACCGGAACATTGGGCGCGGTGTGAATGCCGGTCCAGGCCGGTTGCGGATTATAGGCCCATTTGACCGAATTGCGCAGAACCGTGCGCACATTCGCATCGTGATAGGTCGGATAGGTTTCATGGCCGGGCCGGAAATAGAACACATTGCCCGCGCCGCGCCGCCAGGTCATGCCAGAGCGGAACACTTCGCCGCCAGCAAACCACGAGATGAAAACGGTTTCCAGCGGTTCGGGCACCGAAAACTGCTCGCCGTACATTTCCTCATTTTCGAGCACGAAATTCTCGTCCAGCCCCTGAGCAATCGGATGGCCGCGATTGACGACCCAGACGCGCTCGCGCTCGCCCGCCTCGCGCCATTTGAGCGCGCAAGGCGTGCCCATCAGGCGCTTGAAGATTTTTGAGAAATGGCCGGAATGAAGCACGATCAGGCCCATGCCCTCGAAGACGCGCTTTGCCACGCGCTCGACGACTTCGTCGCTGACGCCGCCATGATCCTTGTGCCCCCACCAGACCAGCACGTCCGTTTCGGAAAGGCGTTCTTCCGGCAAACCGTGTTCTGGCTCCTGAAGCGTGGCGGTGGTCGCCTGAATAGCGCTATCCTCGTTCAGCGCCTTGGCGATGGTGTTGTGCATGCCTTCGGGATAGACCGAGCGCACGGTTTCATTGATCTGCTCGTGGATGTTTTCACCCCAGACGATGGTACGAATAGGCACGAATATTCTCCTTGTTGTGGGCATTTCAGCCCGCGATCCATTTTGAGCTTGGGAGGTCGGCGTCAGACGGCGCGGCCTTTTTCATCGAAACGATGAACGTGGTTCCCTGTCGGGGAAACCGAGAGTGTCTCGCCGGGCTTGCGTGCCGACACACCGCTTTCGCGGACCACCAGCGGCTCTTCCAGACCGAGATCGATATAGACATAGGTATCGGAACCAAGGATTTCGGTATGGATAACCTGACCCGACCAATGGCCGCCTTCGGGTACGATGGCCAGATGCTCGGAGCGCAGCCCCACCGTATGGGCGCCGAAAGGCTCGGCATGGCTGCCGGTCAGGAAATTCATCTTCGGCGATCCGATGAACCCGGCGACGAAAAGCGAATTGGGCTTTTCGTAAAGCTCAAGCGGCGTACCGATCTGCTCCACGCGCCCATCGCGCAACACGCAGATGCGGTCGGCCAATGTCATCGCCTCCACCTGATCGTGCGTCACGTAGATCATGGTGGTGTCTTCCATGCTCTGGTGGAGCCTGGCGATCTCAAGCCTTGTAGCCACACGTAGCGCCGCATCGAGATTGGACAAGGGCTCATCGAAGAGGAACACTTTCGGATCACGCACGATGGCGCGGCCAATCGCGACACGCTGGCGCTGCCCGCCGGAAAGCTGGCGCGGCAGGCGCTCCAGGTAAGGCGTCAGCTGCAGCATCTCTGCGGCCTGATGAATACGGTCCTGGCATTCATCCTTGCTCTTGCCTGCAAGCTGCATGCCGAAAGCCATGTTCTCATAGACCGTCATATGCGGATAGAGCGCATAGGACTGGAACACCATGGCAATGCCGCGCTTCGATGGCGCGAAGCTGTTGACCACCGTTCCATCGATGGAAAGGCTGCCCGAGGTGATTTCCTCAAGCCCGGCAATGAGGCGTAGCAGCGTAGATTTTCCGCAGCCGGAGGGGCCGACGAAAACCATGAACTCACCGGGGCGGATATCCATATCCACGCCCCTGATAACCTCGAAATTCCCGAATGACTTGCGCACATCGCGCAATTGAAGTTCTGCCATGGTTGTACCTAACCCTTTACGCCGCCTGCCGTCAGACCGGACACGATCCGCCGCTGGAAGATGAGCACGAGGATGACGAGGGGAACCGTGACGATGACGGAAGCCGCCATGATGTTTCCCCATGGGATTTCAAACTGACTGCTGCCGGACAGAAGCGCGATAGCCACAGGCACGGTGCGCTGGCTGCCGGACGAGGTGAAGGTGAGCGCGAACAGAAATTCGTTCCACGCGGATATGAAGGCAAGCAATCCCGTCGTCACCAGAGCGGGCCACATGAGCGGCATGAAAACCCGCGTAATGATCACCCATGGCGACGCGCCATCGACAATTGCCGCCTCTTCGATTTCCACCGGCAGGTCACGCATGAAAGTGGTGAGCACCCAGACCGTGAACGGCAGCGTGAAGATCATATAGGAAAAGATCAGCGCCAGCGGCGTATTGAAGATGCCAAGGAAGCGGATCAGCTCGAACAGGCCCGCCAGCACCGCAATCTGCGGGAACATGGACACCGACAGGATGGTGAGAAGCAAGAGCCCCCGCCCCCGGAAGCGCACCCGCGCCAGCGCATAGGCAGCCGTCACCGCGAGCAGCAGCGAGATTGCCACCACCACGGTCGCCACCAGAAGCGAATTGCCGAGGCTGCGCACAAAACTTCCCTGCGTCAGCACGCCGGTATAATTGTCGAGCGAAAAGCTGCTGGGCCAATAATCGACCTGAAACAGCGCCGTTCCCGATTTTAAACTTGTGATGATCGCATAATAGAACGGGAACACCGCAATCAGAATGATGAGCGCCACAAGCAGGTAGAAGCCGAGCATTTTTACAGTGCGCATAATGACTATTCCCCCCTGCCGCCAATATTCACGCGCCCGAAGAACATGTAGAGCACGGTAATGGCCGCGATAATGAGGAACAGCATCGTGGATGCCGCCGCGCCATAGGCGAACTTGTCGAAATCGAAGAGATTTTCGCGGGCGAAAACCGACATGGTCTTGGTCTGCGCATTGTTAGGCGTCAGCACGTAGATGAGATCGAAAATGCGCAGCGCATCCAGCATGCGAAAGATGATCGCGACCATCAGCGCCGGGCGGATCAGGGGCAGTGTCACGCGCCAGAACACTTTCAGCGGATGCACGCCATCGATCTTCGCGGCCTCATAAATATCGGACGGCACCATTTGCAGCCCCGCCAGAATGAGCAGCGCCATGAAAGGTGTCGTCTTCCAGACATCGACGATCAGGATTGCGATCATTGCCGTATCGGGATTGGCCGTCCAGGCGATCTTCTGGCTGATAAGGCCCAGATTGAGCAAGATATGATTGAGGATGCCGAACTGATCGTTGAGCATCCAGCCCCACATCTTGGCCGAAACGATGGTCGGGATCGCCCACGGGATCAGGATCGCCGCGCGCACCAGCCCGCGCCCCCGGAAATTCGCATTCAGCACCAGCGCGACAATCATGCCAAAGATCGTTTCAAGGCTGACCGAAAGCAGTGTGAACCGGATCGTGTTCCAGACCGCGCCCCACCAGGCCGGATCGGCCAGAAGACCGCGATAGACGGTGCGTCCGCTCTTGAGCGTCACCCATGACAGGTAATTGTTGAAGCCTACGAATTCCGCCGTACCAAGGCTCGTCAGGGACGCGTTGGTAAAGCTGAAATAGATGGTGCGAAGCAATGGCCAGCCCGCCACCAGCGCCAGCACGACCAGCGTCGGTGCGAGAAACACCCATGCCGACCGTTTTCGCTGTGCGCCAAGGTCGGAATGAACCCGCCTCCGCAGGTTCCTAGGCGCATCAAGAGAAGTCTCCGTCATGATCCTGCTCCGGGTCATCGGATGAGAAGGGCGTTCGGGTTGCCCGATAGGGGCTTGGGAGGACAACCCGAACGCGGCTTGATCGGTCCCTACCAGCCAGAGCCTTCCAGCTCAGTCAGCTCGACCTCAAGCATTTCGAGGTTCTCCGCCGCCGTGCCGTTGCCCGAGAGCGTCTTGTGCACGGCGGTCCAGAATTTCGACGACACTTCATTATACTTCACCTTTGTCGCAGCCGACGGGCGCGGCACGGCATTCTGGAAGATCGGCTTCCAGTTGGCCATGAAAGGCTGCGCCGCAATGACATCCTTGTCATCATAGAGCGCCGCAATGGTCGGCAGGCGAGAAATCTCGACCGCCTGCACCTTCTGCACTTCCGGCGACGCCAGATATTTGACCAGCGCGATGGCCGCATCCTGCTTGGTGGAATATTTCGAGACGGCAAGGTTCCAGCCGCCAAGTGTCGAGGACGGTGCATCGCCTTCCGCACCGGCGGGCAATGGCGCCACGTCGAACTTGCCCTTCACGCCGCTATCCGCGCTGTTACCGAGCGCATAGGCATAGGGCCAGTTGCGCATGAAGACTGCATTGCCTGTCTGCCAGACACCGCGCGATTCTTCCTCCTGATAGGCAAGCGCGCCCTGCGGCGAAATCGTACCGATCCAGCCCTTGGCGCGGTCGATAGCCGCCGCCGCTTTTTCATTGTTGATCGAAATCGTACCGTCGGCTTCAACGATCTGACCGCCGCCGGAAGACTTGATCCACTCCAGCGCGTTGCAGGTCAGGCCTTCATAGGCATTGCCCTGAAACACGAAGCCCCAGAGATCGGACTTTCCTTCGGCCCGCTCCTTGTCCATGATTTCCTTGGCGGTGGCCGTCATCTCGTCCCAGGTCTTCGGAACCTGCTTATTATATTTTTCCAGCAGATCCTTGCGATAGAAAAGCGCGGGAGCATCCGTATAGAACGGCAGCGCAATCAGCTTGCCGTTCACGGTCTGCGACGCGATGATGGAGGGGAAATGTGCGCCCGTCACATCCTTCGTCGCTTCCTTGAGATCAACGAACTGGTCGGATAGTTGCGGCGCCCAGACCACATCGGTCTGGTAGACGTCGATATCAGCATTGCCGGCTGCGAGCCAGAGACGATACTGGCTGAACTGCTCGCTGCTCGACGGCGGCATCGAGACGATATTGACCTTGTTGCCGGTATCTTTCTCGAACTTGACGATCTGCTCCTGCAGAAACTTGATGTTGTTGCCTGTCGAATTGGCCGCGATGGAAATTTCCACCGCATGGGCGCTCACCGTCGCCAGACCAAGCGCCACGCACGCCGCAAGCACACCTTGAAAAGCCTTCATAGTTCCCTCCTCCCATCCATCCTGCAAGCGGTTTACTAAAATCGAAAACGGTTTGGATGGCGGAAAGGTTGCAGAGGACCGCATTTCTGTCAAGCCGCAGATTATTGCCCCGTTCGATTTCGTTCACCTACGACTTATATCAATATATAATCCAATATCTTAGAAGCTGATCCAACTGTTGAAGAGTGCTTTCGGCGCATATTTTCTGAAGCCTCCCTGAATGAAAATTCAAACAAACTTGAAATCGGTTTGGTTTCGTTGCACACTAGGGCCAGGACCTAAGTGCCGCAATTGTTAATCGCAGGGAAGCGGCTATAATCCGTCGCCTTGCCTGCCTGTATCATTCGAAAGCCAAATGAAGCTCCGTGAATTCGCCAAACATCTGGGCCTTTCTGCAACGACCGTCAGCCGGGCGTTGAGCGGCTATCCCGAAGTGGCGGAAAGCACGCGCAAGCGGGTCATGGATGAGGCTGTGCGCCTTGGCTATCGGCCAAACGTCAACGCGGTCAGGCTGGTGACCGGGCGCGCTGGCGCCATCGGTGTCGTGATGGGCCGCAACAGCGAGTTTCACTTCGCCGAATTCATGCGCGGCATGGCGGAACGGCTTGGTCAGGATGAAGTCGATATTCTCGTCAGCCCGATTGCCAACAACGGAACCGAGGATGAAGTGCAGCTCTGCCGGCGTCTGGCCACCAGCCGCCGCGTCGATGCAATCATCGTCACCTCGCCAAAGCCCAATGACGAACGTATCCGCATGCTGCACGAGCTGGGCATACCCTTTCTCGTCCATGGACGCTCCGAGACGGACATTCCGCACGCATGGCTCGACATCGACAATGAGGGCGCAGTCTACCGCTCCACTGCCCATCTTTTGGATCTCGGCCACAGCCGTATCGCGATGATCAATGGCCGTTATGGCTTCACCTTCTCGCTGCACCGCGACGAAGGCTACCGGAAAGCGCTTGAAAGCAGAGGCATCGCCTTCGACCCCGATCTGGTTGAACATGGCGACTTCACGGACGAGATCGGTTACCGCCTCGCGCGCAAGCTTCTGGAACGCGATCCGCGCCCGACGGCATTCGTTGCCGGTTCCATGATGACCGCGCTTGGCATCTACCGTGCCGCCCGCTCCTTCGGCCTGACCATTGGCAAGGACATTTCGGTCATCGCTCATGATGACGTGATTTCATTCCTCAGCGCCGACAATATGGTGCCGTCGCTGACTGCAACCCGCTCATCCATGCGCGCGGCGGGTAAACGCTGCGCCGACCTGCTGATGGATATACTCGACGGACATGCAGCCGCCGATATTCACGAGTTGTGGCCCGTCGAACTGATCCTGCGCGAATCCGCAACCCGCGTGCCGGAAAGGGCCTGAATACGCTGAAGAACCAACCCGATTTGCCAGTTTAGCGCCGCCGGTGTAGATTTGCCGTGCAACGCGGAATTGGTATCGACGGCCCAAGGGCGCAGCCGAAACCAACCCGCGTTGTGTTTGGTTTAAATCGGAGTACAAATTGCGCAGTGAACAATCTATTCTTCAGCTCTCAATAGCAGTTACTATATTCGTTGCTGGGTTCGGCGTTGTGTTCGGCCTGCTATCTGGATCATTTTCTATCGTATTCGATGGCGTTTACATGCTTGCCGATGCGGCCATGAGCGGGTTAGCCCTTCTCGTTTCACGCCTCATCGCGCTCTCTGCCTTGCCTGAGCAGCCACGCGGAAGATTGCGTGATCGATTCACGATGGGCTTCTGGCATCTGGAGCCCATGGTGCTTGGCCTCAATGGCATGATGCTGACCGGCGTTGCGATCTACGCGCTTATCAATGCAATCGGCAGCCTGATGGTTGGCGGACGCGATCTTGAATTCAGCTATGCGACTTTCTATGCGGTCGTCGCACTCATCGCCTGCCTTGGCATGGCGTGGTTCGAAATGCGCGCAAACCGCACATTGAAGTCGGATTTCGTGGCGCTCGACGCCAAAGCCTGGATCATGTCGGGCGGAATTACCGCAGCGCTTTTGATCGCCTTCTCGATTGGTGATGCCATTGAGAATACGGAGCTTGGCTGGCTGACGCCGTATATCGATCCCGCAGTTCTGGCGGTTGTTTGCCTTGTCATCATTCCCATGCCGATCGGCACGATCAAACAGGCGTTGGCCGACATTTTCCTAGTCACCCCTGCGGACCTCAAACAGCATGTCGACAGGATTGCCGAAGAGTTCGTCAAGCGCCACGGTTTCCTGTCATACCGCGCTTATGTCGCCAAAGTTGGCCGCGGCAAGCAGATCGAGCTTTACTTCATCGTTCCCCCCGATCTTCCGCCGCGAAAGCTTGAGGAATGGGACGCATTGCGCGACGAGATCGGCGATGCGCTCGGCGGCGAAGGACCGGACCGATGGCTGACCATCGCCTTTACCACGGATGTTGAGTGGGCCGTGTGATCCTAGGCTGTAGTGCTTTATTCCGCGGCGATGAGGGGCGTTTCCACAACCGCATCCGGCATGGTATCGAAATGGACCGGACGCAGCGAAACATAGCCGTTTCGAATATCCAGCACATGGGAATAGACCTCTTCGCCGTCTTCGAGCAGCGGCAGCTTTTCCTCATGCATGATGCTGATGACGATGGCCTGCGGACAGCGCGTCTTCAGCGCTTCATGGAAACGCATTTTCGAAGCCGGATCGAGTGCGCCGGTCGCTTCATCAAGGAAGATGATCGACGGCTTATGCAAGAGAATGCGCGCCAGCACGATCTTCTGCTTCTGTCCGCCGGACAGGATCATGTCCCACGGCGCGCCGCCCGCATCCGGGTCGTTCATGCGCTCGATGAACTCGCCCAACCCCGCTTCATGCAGTACGGCGGCGACGGCCAGATCGCTGAACAGGCTTTCATCGGCAGGCAGGGCGACAAGCTGTTTCAGTGTGACGGAAGGAAACTTGGCCTCCTGCGTCGCATAAAGCGAGGTGGCGTTCTGCGGATAGATGATATCGCCGGTGCCATAGGGCCACAGGCCGTTGAGTGCCTTCATGAATGAAGTTTTGCCCGAGCCGGATTCACCCCGCATGTAAACCCAATCGCCCGCGCGAATGTTGATCACGCCGGAGCGCAGGAACGGCGCTTCACTGTCCGGTCCCTGCATAAGGGTGAGATTGCGCACCGACAGGCCAAAGCGCGGATGCTGCTCGGCGAAAGCGAAGCGGTTGATGCCCGACCGGCTGTAGAATTCAGCCGGTTCCTGAACATTTTCGATGGCTTGCGCCAGCCCCGTCACGCGGCCCGCATTGGCACGCAGATTGGCAATCGCAGGCATGACCTGAATGAACCATGAGCAATCGTTGATCATTGCCGCGACCAGTTCCGCGCCCGTCACATAACTACGGAAGCTGACCGAGCCGCTCATATAGGGCAGAAGACCCGGAACATAGGCAACGATACGGTTCGAGAGAAAGCCATAGGCCTGCGAGAAGGCAAGATAGGCGGCATCGAAACGGTTGAGCCGGTTCCAGGTGCCGTCGACATCCTTGTAGAGACGGTCGTTGACCGAGCGCTGCACGGCCTCACCGCCGGAGGCGGAAATCTGGAAGCTGCGGCGCAAAAGCGTCGTCCATTCGCCACGATAGGAGCCTTCGGCCTTCTGGATGCCGAGATTGAGCCGCTCCAGACGCTTGCCGATCTTGATGGCGACCAGCGTGCCGAGCGGGACATAGACCACGATTGCCGCAAAGGCCAGAACGGCGCTGCCATAGCTGCCGAGGAAATCCAGCCCGTCCACATGGGTGGACATCTCAATCAGCTTCTGACCGATGAAGAAAGCGGACAGGAACACGCCGACAATGCCCATGACGAGGCCAATGGCACCGCCGGTCATCCCCTTGATCGATTCCTGCAGGCGCTGATCGATATTGTCGGGCTGGTCCTTGCCCCTGCCCTGCTGCAAATGGAAATGCGTGTGCCTGCCGTTCAACAGTGCGGTGGAGAACTGGTCGTTCAGCCATTTGCGCCATTTGCGATGCAGCGTGGTGGACAGGAAATGGCGGGAACCGACCAGCATCACATCCTTTGCCAGCATCAGCAGAACAAGAATGCCCGCATTCGCCGCTATCGTCATGAGAGGGTGCTGAACAGGCGCGGTGTTGACATTGACGATGGAGTTCATGAGCAAGCCGGAAGCCTCGGCCACCCAAACGGTGGTCTTGCTTACGAAAGCCGTCATCAGAAAAATTGCGAGGGTAAGTCCCCAGGCTTCCTTCCAGCGGTCGGAAACCCAATAGGCGCGCATCAGCCCCCAGAACGACGTCATGTCAGCCACGGCAGACCTTCCCCTTGCCTGCAAGGATTGCTGTCTGGTCTGCCGGTTTGTGTCCAATCCACACCTCGTTCGTCATCAAGAAATGTAACGCTGTGTTACATATTGCAACAAACTGTGGTTAACACAATGTTAATAGTCAACACAAAACCGGAGCAACAGCCCGTGAACCAATAGCAGTTCACGCACAACGATTTGAAATCGCTCGCCTATCAACAAACGTATTTTTTTGCTGAACAGACTGTTTCACGCGGAAAATGCCGGGGTAGAACCGCACATGTCGCGTGATTCCGGGCGAAGGACCTATTGTGCCGCCAGATAGGACTGGAGCGGCGGCACCACATAATCAAGGAAAACGCGGACCCGCTGCGGCAGGCGAGCGCCGCCCAGAAACACGGCATGCACATCTTCCAGATCATTCTCGACAGCGTCGGCGAGAACCTCCACCAATGCGCCGGAAGCAAGGTCGTTGCGCGCGTGAAAATCAGCGATCCGTGCAAGTCCCAGCCCGGCAACCGCCATGCGGCGGACGGTTTCGCCATTATTGGCCAGAAGCGATCCGTAAACGGCGCGGTCCACGATCCGCCCGCTTTCCTTCAGCGGCCAGACCGGCGCGGCGCGGCGGAAATTGAAACCGATGCAATTGTGATCCGCGAGATCATCAACGGTCATGGGCGTGCCGTGACGCGCCAGATAGGACGGCGCGGCCAGAATCTTGCGTCGGGCGACCCCGAGCTTGCGCGCCGTCATGCTGGAATTGGGGAGGGTTCCGATGCGAAAGGCCACATCGGTACGATCGAGATAAAGGTCGACCAGTTCGTCAGAGAGCGACAGGTCGATCACGATATTCGGATAGGCGGCGAAGAAGTCCGGCAAAAGCGGCTCCAGCGCCAGCGTTCCCAATGCGACGGAAGCATTGACGCGCACCGTGCCGCCGGTGCTTGCGGAACCTTGCGAAAGCTCGCGTTCAACCTCCTCGAAATCGCGCAGCAATCCCTGGCTGCGTTCGTAATAAATCTGCCCCTCGCTCGTCAGCGACAGGCGTCGGGAGGAGCGCTCCAGCAGCCGCACGCCGAGCCTCGCCTCGATGCGCGATATGAGCTTGCTGATGGTCGAAGGATTCATGCGCAGAAGGCGCGCGGCCTCCGAGAAGCTGCCCGCTTCCACAACCCGCATAAAAACCTGCATTTCGCCGATGCGATTGTCCATCGCCCGCTCCATCTGTGAAATCGTTTCACAGATAATGTGGATTTCGAGCGGATTTTCAAGTCCGCGCGACTATCCTATTTGTGCTGCACGAGATCAAGGCTGACCGGATCGTCCGGACAGAATCGGCATCTGCAAATTGAGAGCCCGAAGCATAAGCCTCCCAAGCTCGCGCAATTGACGCGATACGCCGAAGGCCAATCGACAGGAGATACTATGAAAATCGTAAACGCACATGGCGCGGCCATACCAGCGCTCGGCTTTGGTGTTTTCCGCATGACGGACGCCGAAGTGGAAAGCGTTGTCCCGGCGGCGCTGGAAGCTGGCTTCCGCCACTTCGACACCGCGCAGATCTATCAGAACGAAGCCGCCCTCGGGCGCGCCTTGCAAAAGGCCGGCGCCAAGCGCGACGAGCTGTTCCTGACCACAAAGGTCTGGGTCGATAATTACAGCCCGGGAAAATTTGCAGCTTCCGTCGATGAAAGCCTCGACAAGCTGAAGGTCGATCAGGTCGACCTCCTGCTTCTGCACTGGCCCGCCGACAAGGTGGCGATTGCCGACCAGGTCGAGATGCTCAATGCCGTGCATGCAGCAGGCAAGACCCGCTTCATCGGCGTCAGCAACCAGAACGTCGCGCAGATGAAGGAATCTGTCCAGAAAAGCCGCGCACCTATCGTGACCAACCAGATCGAGGTTCATCCCTATCTCGACCAGAGCACGGTCGCACAGGCCGCGAAAGCTGCGGGCGTTGCCATCTCCGCCTATTACGGCATGGCCGATGGCGCAGTGCCGCGCGATGCGGTACTTCAGGCCATTGGCGCAAAATATGGCAAGTCCGCCGCTCAGGTTGGGCTTCGCTGGCTGATCGAACAGGGTTTTGTCGCCCTTTCCAAGACAGCCAAGCCTGAGCGCGTGGCAGAGAATTTCAATGTCTTCGACTTTGAACTCGCCGCAGAAGACATGGCCGCTATGGCAAAGCTTGCACGCCCCAATGGTCGCATCGTCAGCCCCGAAGGTCTGGCGCCCGTCTGGGACAAATAGGAATTTTATCATGAGCGCTACACAGTCTCACGACAGCGCGACGAAGGCGGCCGGTTTCAACTGGCCGCTGCTCGCGCTTGCAATCGGTGCCTTTGGCATCGGCACCACCGAATTTTCACCGATGGGCCTTTTGCCCGTCATTGCGGACGGCGTTGACGTCTCCATCCCGACGGCTGGCCTGCTCGTCAGCGCCTATGCGGTCGGCGTGATGGTCGGCGCGCCGGTCATGACACTCGCCTTCGGGCGCTTCGGCAAGCGCACCGCGCTGATGCTGCTTATGGCCATATTCACGCTCGGCAACATCCTGTCCGCGCTCTCGCCGGATTACTGGACGCTTCTGGCTGCGCGCCTCGTGACCAGCCTCAATCACGGCGCGTTCTTCGGCCTTGGCTCCGTCGTCGCGGCCAGCGTCGTGCCGCCTGAAAAGCGCGCCAGCGCCGTCGCCACCATGTTCATGGGCCTGACGATCGCCAATATTGGCGG
This sequence comes from Hyphomicrobiales bacterium, assembly GCA_900473915.1. GTDB lineage: Bacteria > Pseudomonadota > Alphaproteobacteria > Rhizobiales > Rhizobiaceae > Brucella. Next base: position 169,285 of record UCNG01000007.1, read on the forward strand.
CGTTCCGGCGGCAACCTGGGTCGGTCAGCAGATCGGCTGGCGCATGTCCTTTGCCGGCACTGCCGTTCTGGGCCTCGTCACGATCACCGCGCTTTGGCTCGCCCTGCCACGCGGCGAAGCAGGCAAGATGCCGAATGTCGGCCAGGAACTTCGCGTTCTCGTGCGCCCGACAGTGCTCATGTCGCTGGCAACAACCGTCATGGGCGCAGGCGCCATGTTCACGCTCTACACCTTTGTCGCGCCGGTTCTGACCGAACTGACCCACGCATCGGAAAGCTTCGTGACGCTGGCGCTGGTTCTCATTGGCCTTGGCTTCACCATCGGCAATGCGCTTGGCGGACGTCTCGCCGACTGGTCGCTTGATGGTGCGACGCGCATCTTCCTTGTTGCGCTTGCGATCATCAGCCTCGCACTGCCGCTGGTGCTTACCAGCCATATCGGTGCCGCCATTGGTCTCGTTGCATGGGGCGCGGCAGCCTTCGCCATCGTGCCGCCGGTTCAGACCCGCGTCATGCAGGCCGCTTCGGAAGCGCCGGGACTGGCATCGTCGATCAATATCGGCGCGTTCAATCTCGGCAATGCCGTCGGCGCGGCACTGGGCAGCGGCGTTATCAGCCTTGGTTTTGGCTATGCCGCGATACCGGTAGCCGGTGGCCTTCTGGCAGCGGCGGGCCTGCTGTTCACGCTGTCCCGCCGTCCGAAAACAGCGCTGGCTCCTTCAGCCTGCTAATCCAACGTTCGCCTGAAGCGCAGAAGCGCCAGCGACGCAAACAGGAACACGAAGAATATGAGGGCGTTCACCTCTCCGGCAATGTCGGAAAGGTGGGCGCCCTTCAGCATGACCGCCCGCACAATACGCAGGAAATGGGTCAGCGGGAAAATCTCCCCCAGCGTCTGCGCCCAATCCGGCATGCCCCGGAACGGAAACATGAAGCCCGACAGCATCAGCGAGGGCAGGAAGAAAAAGAAGGTCAGCTGCATGGCCTGCATCTGCGTGCGCGATACGGTCGAGATCGTATAGCCGAGCAGCACCAGCGACAGCACAAAGATCAGAACACAGGCCAGAAGCAGCGCCAGCGATCCGACGAACGGCACCCCGAACAGAAGTTTTGCCGCCGCCAGCACCACAACGACCTGCACGGCTCCCACCGCCAGAAACGGCAGCACCTTACCCAGCATGATTTCGGCAGGCGTTGCAGGCATGGCAAGCAGATTTTCCATGGTGCCGCGTTCCGTCTCTCGGGTCAGCGCCATGGCCGTCATCATCACCATGGTCATTTGCAGGATCACGCCCAGAAGGCCCGGAACGATATTATATTGCGACACGCCTTCCGGGTTGTAACGCCGGTGCACAATGACCTGCAACTGACTGCGCGCCGCATCAGCGGCCTCCGCCTGTCTGCCCTGCTCGCGCAAAAGCGCCTGACTTGCAACGGTGCCAAGCGTCGAGATCGCGCCACTGGCAACCGATGGATCGGTCGCGTCGGCTTCGATCAGGATCTGCGGCTGCTCGCCAGCATCGACACGCCTTGCAAAATCGGACGGGATCGTCACCACGAAGGAAACGGCGCCACTGGCGATCAGCGCCTCAGCTTCCGCCGCACTTTGCACCACATGGTCGAACCGATAATAGCCGGTTGTTTCCAAAGCCGAAATCATCGCGCGCGTATAGTGATCCTGGCTGGTCACAACCAGCGCGCTCGGCAGGCTTTTCGGATCGTTGTTGATGGCGAAACCAAACAGCAAAAGCTGCATCAGCGGCACGATCAGCATCATCGCGAAGGTTATGCGGTCGCGCCGCATCTGGATGAATTCCTTCATCAGCATCGCGCCAAGACGCTCGAACGAGAACCAGCCACCGCTCATGATGGGCCGTCCTTCGCCATATTGTCCTCGGCACTGGCCATGAACTGAATGAAGACATCCTCAAGGCTGGTTTCGCCCGGCTCGACTCTGATCCCGTCGCGCTGCCTGATTTTTTCCAGCGCCTTTTCAAGCTTCGCCCGGTCGGAGCCCACCACATGCAGCGTCGCGCCAAAAGGAGCCACCTGCTCCACGCCCGGTTCGCCTTCCAGTATGCGCGCAATTTCGCCAAGGCGCGGACCATCGACGATGAAGGTCGAAAGCCCGGCCTTGTCGATCACTTCCTGCACAGTGCCAGTGGCCAGAAGCTTGCCATATGAAATATAGCTGATGCGATGACAGCGTTCGGCTTCATCCATGTAATGGGTCGAAACCAGCACGGTCAGACCACCATCGGCGAGACGATGAATCTCGTCCCAGAAATCGCGTCGCGCCTTGGGATCGACGCCTGCGGTCGGTTCGTCCAGCAACAGAAGTTTCGGCTTGTGCATGATGCAGGCGGCAAGCGCCAGCCGCTGTTTCCAGCCGCCGGACAGCGTTCCCGCCAGCTGGTTGCCACGCGAGGTCAATCCCAGTTCCTCAAGCGTGCGCGCCACATGCTCCTTCACTGGCTTCAACCGGTAGAGCCGGGCGACAAATTCGAGATTTTCGGCAATGGTCAGGTCTTCATAGAAGGAAAAGCGCTGCGTCATATATCCGACCTCGCGCTTGATCTTCAGCCCTTCCGTGCGAAGATCGTAACCCAGCACTTCGCCCTCGCCCTCATCGGGCGTCAGCAATCCGCACATCATGCGAATGGTGGTGGTCTTGCCGGAGCCATTCGGCCCCAGAAAGCCGACAATTTCGCCCTCGGCCACCGACATGCTTACATGATCGACGACAGTGGCATCGCCGAAACGCTTGACGAGACCTTTGACATCGATGGCGTTCGCCATTGCCGCCTCCGCCTATTGCGAAGCCAGATCGACATCCACGATCTGGCCGGGCTGGAGAGGCGATGCGGGATCGACGGGATGCGCCTCAACGAGATAAACCAGCTTCTGGCGCGTTTCGAGCGAGTAGATCACCGGCGGCGTGAATTCAGGGTCGGGCGAGACATAGCTCACACGGGCCTGAAGCCCGGGCGCGCAACCGTCGCATCGCACCGACAGCATATCGCCCGTCCGCACCGCCGCGAACTTGTCTTCCGGTATATAGACTTTCAGCTTCACCGCACCGTCCGGCAGCATTGTCAGCACCGGCGCGGAGGGACCGGCAATATCGCCGGGATTGCGGATGACATCGGTGACGCGCCCGGCGGCAGGCGCTTCAATCGTTCGCTTGGCGAGATGCCAGCGGGCGGAGTCGAGCTGCGCTTCGGCGCTTTTGACGGCATTTTCCGCCGCCTTGATGGTTTCAGGTCTGGCGGGAAGCCGCCCCACCGCCAGATTGGACGTCGCCTGATTGATGGCAGCTTCCGCCACCTCCACCTTGGTCGCCGCGTCGTCAAGCTGCGCCTGCGTCATTACCCCGCGCTTCGTCAGGTCCCGCGTGCGCAACAGCGTGCGCCGCGCATCGTCGGCCTGCGCCCTCGCCGTCCTGACCGCCGCTTCCAGAACGGCAATCTCATCGGGACGCTTGCCGACCTGCAAATCCGCCAGTTGGGCGCGTGCCTGCGCCAGCGCCGCCTCGGCCTGCGCGACCGCAATCCTTGCGTCTGCATCTTCGGTCTGTGCTATCGGCTTGCCCGGCTCGACACGATCACCACGCCTGACGGCCACGGACTGAACCCGTGCCACTTCCAACGGCGCGAGCTGCACAAACTCCCCTTCCACATAGCCAACCGCAAGGGGCTGCGTGCTGCACGCTGCAAAAAGATAGGAAGCGAAAGGGAGAATGCACAGGACACTCATATCGACACCCCGGCGTTTCGAGCGGCGTCTTTGGCCGCAAGGATGGCCATCAGATTCTGGCGTACTATTGCTGCCACTGCCGCCGCCTCGTCCTCGCCCATCGTCGCCCAGCCCATGCGCCGTTTCACCGCCTCGCGGCCAATGCGGAAATAGACAACCTGCCCAAGCAGGGTGAAGATGATAAGCCTTGTGGCTTCACTCTCGGCAGGCTCGCCCGTCGCGACCTCCCATATAGCGCAAAGCCTTTTGTGCGTCGGCTCGAAAACGCCTGAATAGATCCGGTCGAGCGCCGCCGTCGGATGCGCCAGTTCGCGTTGAAGAAACTGCACGATTTCGCCGGATTGCGGCTGCACCACGATAAACTGCGTCATTCGCTCGATCGCCATGACAAGCTGCTGACGCGCTTCTTCCTTCGTGTTGGCGGATACGCCGATCACCGCATAATGGCCGAGCGCCTGACCGGCCACGCTCTGTATTGTCTCGACGATATAGTCCGCCGCCGCCAGTCGCAGACCTTCCTTGTTGCCGAAGTGGTAAGCGATGGAGCCAATATTCGCCTTGGCAAGACCCGCGATCTCCCGCGTCGATGTGGCGTCAAAACCCTTCGACCCGAAAAGCTGCAATGCCGCATGGATAAGCGCGGCGCGCGTCTGTTCCGCCGACGGGCGCGCTTGAGCCTGCGTGATATTTTTCGATGTGCTCATAGAAGAATTTAATCAATCGATTGATTAAATGTCAAGCAATGCGAACAACGGAGGCCGTTCGGGGGCTACGGTTCCGTTGTTCGCTATGGTCTGCGGCGGAGTGTACGCCGCGACCATGTGGTGATTGGGATGGAGCCCAAACGCAGACGTGTCAGCCACGCCTGCCTACATGCCGACCGACGGCAATCGGAGTCGGCATTTCCTGATGGGAATGGAACAACTGCTCAAGGGCTTCTCTTATGGCTGGCTTTGCCGCCACAGCCTTGCCTGCCTTGCTGTCGACATGCAGCAGCATCTGCTCGGCGCTGGCAATTTCCGTATCGCCACGCCGGAGGCTGTGAAAGACATGCGCGCGCTTTTCGTCGAAGGAGAGCAATTGCGTTTCGACATGCAGCGCATCGCCTGCCTTCGCCTCGCCGCGATGCATGATATGGGTTTCAACCGTATAGTAGCTATGACCGGATTGCAGGTAGGCCTCGTCCATGCCGATATGGGCCAGAAACCTGTCCGTCGCCTGCCCGAACACGTCCAGATAGCGATGCTCGGTCATATGTCCGTTATAGTCGATCCATTCGGGGATCACCCGCACATCCAGAAGCCGCAACGGGCAGGAACCCGCATCGGGGCGGTCCGCCGCCGCATTGAGCCGCGCGGTATAGCCGTTGAGCAGCGCGCCCGCGCCCCAGCCCCTGCCCTGCTGCTGTTGCGACAGGGCACGGATGATCGCGACCAAATTTTCATCGCGAATCCGCTCCAGATCGCGGATGGAAAGCCCTTCATTCTGCGCATCCGACTGGTCGGCGATGCGGTTGATCAGGCTGTCATCAAGGTCTGGCACATCTGTCAGCTTGGTCCATGGCCATTGCAGCGCGGGCCCGAATTGCGCAAGAAAGTGCCGCATGCCTGCCGGACCGCCTGCAATGCGATAGGTCTGGAACAGGCCCATCTGCGCCCAGCGAAGCCCGAAGGAATAGCGGATGATATCGTCGATCTGCTCGACCGTTGCGATGCCGTCGCGCACGAGCCACAGGGCCTCCCGCCACAACGCTTCCAGAAGGCGGTCGCCGACAAAAGCGTCGATCTCCTTTTCAAGCACGACCGGCTCCATGCCGGTCTGGCGATAGAGCGCGGAAGCGGCCTCAATCGTTGCGGTTGCGGTCTTTTCGCCGGGAACGAGTTCCACCAGCGGCAACAGATAAACGGGGTTGTAAGGATGGGCGATCAGCAGCCGCTCTGGATGCCGCAACCCGGCCTGCAACTTGCTCGGCAGGAAGCCGGACGTGGAAGATGCGATCAGCGCATCGTCCGCGCAGGCCGCTTCGATATCCGCCATCACCGCAAGTTTCAGGTCGAGGCGCTCGGGCACGCTTTCCTGAATGAGCACCGCGCCTTCAACCGCTTCGGCCAGCGATGCGGAAAAGGAAAGCCGCCCTTCCTGCGGAAGGCGCACGGTGGTCAGCGCCGCCAAGGCCCGGCGCGCATTGTCGAGAATATGCTCGGTCGTCGCCTTCGCATCCGGCGACGGATCGTAAACGGCAACATCGAAGCCATTGAGCAGAAAGCGTGCGGCCCAACCGCTGCCGATGACACCGCTGCCTATGCAGGCGATCTTGGGAGGATTGCTGTTCATGACTATCACCAGCGCTTCGTGAGCTTGAGTTTCTCGCGGACTTCGGCAGGCGTCAGAACCTTCGTTCCCATATTGACGGCAATGGTCTTGGCCCGTTCAACCAGATCGCCATTCGACGCCAGAACGCCCTTGTCGAGCCAGATATTATCTTCCAGTCCCACGCGGATATTGCCGCCTGCAAGCACGGCCAGCGCCGCATAGGGCAACTGGTTGCGGCCTATGGAAAACGCCGAGAAAATCCAGTTCTCCGGCAGGTTGTGGAGGATGGATACCAGCGTCGCCAAGTCGTCGGGCGCGCCCCACGGGATACCCATGCATAGCTGCACCAGAACCGGATCGTCGAGCAGGCCCTGCTGCTGCAGCCATTGGGCAAGCGGCAGATGACCCGTATCGAAAATCTCGATTTCCGGGCGAACGCCAAGCCGCTGTATCTGAGCGGCCATCTCCTTGAGCATGGCGGGCGTGTTGGTCATCACATAATCGCCCTCGCCGAAATTCATCGTGCCGCAGTCGAGCGTGCAGATTTCCGGCAGGAGTTCAGCAACATGGGCGAGCCGTTCCGTCGCGCCAGCCATATCGGTTTTCGATGCATCGGGCGGCAGCGGAGCTTCTGCCGACCCAAAGACCAGATCGCCGCCAACGCCTGCCGTCAGGTTCAGCACAATATCGACACCGGACGCCCGGATATGATCCACGACCTCGCGGAAAAGTTCCAGCTTGCGCGATGGTTCGCCCGTTTGCGGATCGCGCACATGAATATGGGCGATTGCGGCGCCCGCCTCGGCGCTTTCGATTGCCGCATCGGCGATCTGGCGCGGCGTGATTGGCACCTTGTTCGAGCGATGCGTGGTTGCTCCGGCCCCGGTGACGGCAGCGGTGATGAATATTTCGCGGGCAGGTTTTAAAGGCATCTTCGTTTCCCTCAATTTTCGCCGAGCTTGACAGGTCGCGAAATGCCGGGATTATCATTTTACGAAATCTATTTGGCGAAGAGCGAAGAGCATGATCTTTGAACCGTCCGACGAAGAACTGAGCGTTACGCTGCTTGTCCTGCCGGATTGTTCGCTGATGTCGCTGGCCGCGACGCTGGACCCGATGCGCGGCGCCAACCGTGTGACGGGACGCTCGCTCTATCGCTGGCGCGTGGTGTCACCGGACGGCAGCGACCCGGTCACATCCAGCGGCCTCAAGGTTTCGGCGGACGGAAAATTCGAGGTTGGCGCGCAGGATATTCTCATCATCGTCAGCGCCTTTCATGCCTTGGAACACGCAACGCCAAAGCTTCTCGCCATGCTGCGCCAGGCCGCCGCGCAATCGAAGCTCATCGTTGGCGTGGAGGCCGGATCGTGGGTGCTGGCAAAAGCCGGATTGCTCAACGGGCGCAAGGCAACCACCCACTGGGAAGACCTGGAGGCATTTTCGCAACGCTTTCCGGAAGTTGAAATGCAGTCGGATCGCTGGGTCCGGGACGGGGCACTTCTGACGACCGGAGGCGCGGCCCCGGCGCTCGACATGATGCTGGCGCTCATTCGCGCCCGACACGGCTATTCCATCGCGCTCGATGTGGCGAGCCTCTACGTCTATGACGAGGTGAAGCAGGCTTCGGATGCGCAGCCGCTGGTCTCCCTTGGCCGCCTGCTCAATCGCGAGCCGCGACTGGCCGACGCCATCAAGATCATGGAGACGCACATCGACCGGCCAATCCCTGTGTCGAGCGTGGCGCGCAGGCTTGGCCTTTCGACGCGCAGTCTTGAGTTGCTGTTTGCCAATGTGATCGGCCAGTCACCGGGCAACTACTATCTGTCGCTCCGGCTGAAAGCGGCCCGGCGGCTGATCCTCGACACCCGTCTTTCCATGGCCGACACAGCGGAACAGACCGGCTTTTCGTCGATCAGTTCGCTGTCGCGCGCCTTCAAGCGGCATTTCGGTCAGTCGCCGAGCAAGCTGCGCCAGTAAAAGCTTTACAAGCCCAGACCGGACTTCACCGCAGCAAGCGCCGGCTTGCCATCGACAGTGGTCACGCCCTCTAGCCATGCGTCGAGCTGCGCCGGGTTCTCCTTGATCCATTTCGCAACGGCGTCCTTGGCTTCCAGGCCGTCATTGAGGATCATGTTCATCATCGTGCTTTCCATTTCCGTGTTGAACTTCAGGTTCGACAGGAAGCGCGAGACATTGGGGCAGTCGGTTGCATAACCCTTGCGGGTCAGGGTCTCGACGGTCGCCGCACCATCATCCGGCCCGAACAGGTTTTCGCCATTTTGCAGATAGGTCAGCTTGTAGCGAATGTTCATCGGATGCGGCGTCCAGGCGAAGAACACCACCGGCTCATCCTTGCGCACCGCATTTTGAACCTGCGAAAGCATGGCCTGCTCGCTGGACTCTGCAAGCTGGAAATCCTTCAGGCCGAACTTGTCCTTCTCGATCATCGACTGGATGGTGGCATTGGCGCTGCTGCCTGCCTCGATGCCATAGATCTTGCCGCCAAGCTGGTCCTTGAATTTCGCTATATCGGCGTAGTTCCGGATGCCGAGATCCTTGCCCGTTGCGGCAAGACCGATCTTCGCGCCTTGAAGGTTCACACCGGCCTGCTCGACCTTCTTTCCCTCAATATAGGGCTTGCGCGCTTCCTCCTGAAGCGGCATCCAGTTGCCGAGGAAAATATCGATCTGACCGTTTTCCAGCGACTGGAAAGTGACAGGCACGGAAAGAATGGTGGTCTGCGGCTGATATCCGGCCTTTTCCAGCAGCAGAGAGGCAAGTGCCGTGGTTGCGGTAATGTCGGTCCAGCCGACATCGGAGAATTTGGGCGACTTGCAGGCCTCGCCTTCGGCGGCATGCGCCTGCACGCTGGCAAGGCTGGCGACGCTTGCTGCAAGCAAAAGAAGCAGGTGTTTCATTATCTTCTCCCCTTTGTTTTTATTGAGAACAACATGATAGGGAAAACAGGAAATACCTCTTCGCAATATACGCAATCATCTTTGCGTTTTGCGCAACCTTTGACCCTCAACTGGCCGCGTTGGTTTTAGAAAGCTGCGCAAAACCGGGCAAGATTTACTTGACCGCACCATATTGCGCGTCGCTGACATGCTCCAGCCAGTCCACGACCTTGCCGTCAAGCTGCTCCTGAATGGCGATATGGGTCATGGCGTTGCTGGCCGATGCGCCGTGCCAGTGCTTCTCGCCCGGCTCGAACCACACGACATCACCGGGCCGGATTTCCTCGATCGGCCCGCCCTCACGCTGCACAAGGCCAAGTCCGGCGGTCACGATCAGGGTTTGACCAAGCGGATGCGTGTGCCAAGCCGTGCGGGCGCCCGGCTCGAAGGTCACGGTCGCAGCCGCCGCGCGCCTGGCATTGTTGGGAGAAAACAGCGGATCGATACGGACATTGCCCGTAAACCAGTCGGCTGGGCCTTTGCCGGAAGGATCGGTTCCGTTTCGCTTGATATCCATGGCGCGTTTCCTTTCGAAGATGAGAGACGCACCATAGCGCATCCCGAAAAGTGTGAAACGGTTTTCGAAACAAGATGCGCGTCAAGGCAAATGGATAGATCCAGTTCGCGGCCAGATCAGCGCCTTTTGGCGGGGTGCGCCTGCAAAATAACGTTATGCCGCTTTTCAAGCTCCACGTTGACCGCCTCGATTTCCTGCGCCTTGCGCGCAACATCCCAGCCCAGTTCCCGCGCCAGAATGTCAGCAATTGCAGCGAGATTGCCAGTCGTCAGCGCCCCGTCGATGGCAAGCGTAGTGCGCCGCAAAACAACGTCCGCCAGATGCACGACCAGCTCGTTGCGGGCGATCCATGCGATTTCCGTCGCGCTGATCGTTTCGGTTTCCGGCAGCATTGTCACCGATGCGCCCGCTTCCTCGCGTAGGATCGGCAAGGCCGTTGTGCCATAGCGCTTCAACAGGGTCTCGACCCGTGCCGCAGGCAGCCGTGTTTCGGTGGCATATTTCGTCACCCAGGCCTTGCGGGCGCGATCATCGGACGGATAGTCCCTGCCGCCGCCGATAGCGAGGTTGCGCGTGGACACCTGCCGCGTCTTGCCAAACCGGGTCAGCACCTTGTCGGCCACTTCCTCTGCAAAGCCCCGGAACGTTGTCCACTTGCCGCCGACCAGCGCAATGATCGGGAACGGGCGGTCGCTATCCGGCTCGATCACCGGAGCGGAATGATCGCGGCTGATCAGCCCCGGTTCGGACGCGTTGGACGCCGGAAGCGGGCGGATACCGCTATAGGTATAGACGATCTGGCTGCGGTCGAATTTGAGCTTGGGCAGCAGCGAACGCAGGCTGTCGATGAAATAGTCGGTTTCAGGATCGTCGCAGCGCACATTGTCCGGATCATCAGACGGAATGTCGGTGGAACCCACCAGCGCCAGGCCATGATAGTCGTAGACAAGGCAGATGCGCCCGTCATCCGCCTCGAAATAGATCATCCGCCCGTTGAGGCTCTTCACCAGTTCGGGGTGGTCGATGAGAATATGCGACCCCTTGGTGCCGCCGATCATCTTGGTCGGCTTGCCAAGCGCGGCATTGACCCGGTCGATCCATGGCCCGGCGGCATTGATGACCAGCTTCGGCCTGACGGCGAATTTCGCACCATCCGGCCCCTCGAAGCCGACCACGCCGTTTTCGGCGGAGAGGAGCGTGGTGAAATTGGCGGCGGCGCTTTTCGGATTGGCGCGCAACCCGTCGCTCACCAGCTCATAGACCAGACGTTCCGGCTGGCTGACCTTCGCGTCGTGATAGATGCCGCCTGCCACGATCGCAGGCGTGATATAGGGCATTTCCTTCGTCGCCGTTTCCTTGAGCAGAAAACGGTGACGCGGCATGACGCGTTCGCGCGCACCGAAATAGTCGTAGAGCGCCAGTCCGATCTTGATCAGCACGGCGCCACGGCTGCGCGGCGCGGTCGTCGAGCCGAACAGGGTGCGCAGCGCCGCCGTGATGCCCTTGGTCCACGAAAAAACCGGAATGAAGGTCGGCAGCGGCTCAACATTGTGCGGCGCGTTCTTCAGGAGCAGATTGCGCTCCAGCGTGGATTGGGCCACAAGGCCGAACTCGCCGGTTTCCAGATATTTCAGTCCGCCATGGATAAGCCGCGACGGGGCGGCGCTCGTGCCCGAACCGAAATCCGCCTTGTCCACGATCAGGCAGTTCACACCCTGCTCGCAAAGATCGCGATAAAGCCCCGCGCCATTGACGCCCGCACCGAGAATGAGCACATCCACGCCTTCAGCCTCAAGCTGTCCAATGCGGCTTTTCATCTGGGCCAGACTTACGAAATCATTCATGTCACTGTCTCTCTGGGCGAAGAACGCCCTTCATTTCAATCCGTGAGGGCTTCGATCTTCGGCCAGATCGGTCCGAGCGCCGATGCGATTTCCTTGAACAGCCGATAGCGCTTTTCATAAAGCGCGCTCCGCTCCGCATCCGGCTGATAGGTGCGGCCTATGGCATCGAGATCGCGCGGGTCGCTGTAGACATCGGCAAAAACACCGGCACCCTTGCCTGCACAAAGGGCGGCGCCCCATGCTGCGGCTTCGTCCGTATCCGTCACGGTCACGGGCATGCCCAGCACATTGGCGAACATCTGCGCGAAAGCCGGGCTGCGCGACACACCGCCGGTAAGCCGCGCGGCAGAAATCTCGAAACCGTTCTTCAGGTGGTCGACATGGATGCGGTGGTTGAAGGCAATGCCTTCCCAGACTGCACGCAGCATGTCGCCGCGATCCTGCCAGCCGCGCAGACCAAAAAACGCGCCGCTCGCCATCGCCCCATAGGGCGAGCCGAACAGATAAGGATGGAACATCGCCGTCGAAGGCTTGGCCAATGCCGCATCGATTTCCGGGCGCAGCATGTCGTGGATAGAGCGTCCCGTTTCCTCTGCCTCGCGCCGTTCTGCCGGGCAGAGCTTGTCGAGGAACCAGTCGTAATTGGCGGTCGATGCAGGCGAGATCGACATGTTGTTCCATTCGCTCGGCGCAATACCGTTGCGGCAGAACCAGCTTTTATCGACGCGCGGTTCGGACGACAGCGTTTCGTTGATGGAATAGGTTCCGGCAACCACGGCAACGGTTCCGATGCCAAGCCCGCCGACGCCGAGTGCGGAGGCCGTCACGTCATGCAGCCCGCCGACAACCGGCGTACCGGCGACAAGGCCGGTGCGCTTCGCGCATTCAGCCGAGACCTTGCCGACAATCTCATCGGAACGCGACATGGGTGGCAGCGCATCCCAAAGCGCCTCAAGCCCGAACAGAGCGAGCGCTTCCTTCGAATATTCCTGCGTGTTCACATCGGTGAACGAGGTGGAGGCTTCGGTGCGATCGGTGCCCACGTCACCCGTGAGACAAAAGCGCAGCCAGTCCTTGCAGGCGATCACATGGGCGATGCGGTGATAGCGTTCCGGTTCGTTTTCCTTCACCCATGCCAGAATGGCCGATGGTGCCGATGCATGGGGCAACTGGCCGGTAACGGCAATGGCGCGGTCGGCGACGGGGCTGCTGACCCAGCGCTCCGCCACATCGACGGCGCGACTATCGAGCGAGAGGATGCCGGCGCCGAGCGGCTGGCGGTCCTTGTCCAGCATATAGATGCCGTCGCCATGCGCGGTGGTGGCGATGGCCAGAATGTCGGAAGCGGGCCGCCCGCTTTTGGCGATGGCTTCCGCGATCGCATCGGCGGTCGCATTCCAGAATTCGGCCATGTCGCGTTCAACATGGCGCGGGCGCGGGAACGATTGCGCCACACGGCGGCGCGCAACGGCAAGGGTGGTTCCGTCAACGTCGAACAATACGGCTTTGGTGACGGTGAGGCCACTATCGATTCCGAGCAGAGAAGGCATGTATCGTATTCCTGATAAATAAGCGCGGGCTATTCTTGCTTTCCGCCTGTTCCGGCGCGGGCAACCACCACGTTGATGCCTTGCGCCTCCATGCGCTCGATATGCGCAAAGGGCGTGTTCTCATCGACGATGACGACATCAAAATCGGTCAGCGCCCCGAAATTGTGCAGAGCGCGGCGCTCGAACTTCGTATGGTCGGCCAGCAGGATGCGCTTGGCGGCGCAATCCAGCATGGCGCGCTTGGTCTCCACCATTTCCGGTGACTGATGAAACAGAAGATCATCGGTGATCGCGGCAATCGATATGAAGGCCACATCGGCGCGAAGACGGCGGATTTCATGGATGGTCATGCCGCCGACAAAGGCATTGCACCAGTTATAGAGCTGGCCGCCGAGACCGAGCAGCGTCACATCCTTGATGTCGCGCACCTCATTCATCAGGATCAGTGAATTGGTAATGACGGTCAGCGGACCCTTGTCCTGCAAATGCGGCACCATCTGGAGGACGGTGGTTGAATCGTCGAAGAAAATCGCCTGGCCGGGTTCGACGAACTGCATCGCCGCTTCGGCAATCAGCTTCTTTTCTTCCGACTGGCGGGTCACGCGATAAAGATCGCTTGCCTCAATCAGGCTGGTCGGCGCAGCCGACACGATGCCGCGCGACTTGCGAAACAGGCCGCGGCTCACCAGTTCATCGACGTCGCGATGCGCCGTCATCAGGCTGATGCCGAACCGTTCGGTCAGGTCCTCGATACGCATCGAGCCTTCGGCCATTACAGTTTCAGCAATCTGCTGGCGCCGGACGAGCTGACGCGCATGCCGACTGTCGTTCGGCACCTGATCCGTCATCAGCTTGTCAATGCTTGCTTTGTTGCTCACTGCCATGCCTGCCACTTGTCCCCTTGCTTGCGCGTTCCGAAAGCTTCGGAATCGCCTGATAGGCTTCATATTGCGCGGTCTTCAGCCCCAAAATCCAGCGAGTGATTGCATGGGACTTGTCTGCGGAGAGGGACTTCTGGAAATGCGCACCCCGAAAGCGCTTTGGCTGTCGGGATGCGCCTTTTCAAACCTTACTGTTCGAGAACGAACGGCGAGGTGTACTTGTCGACATTGTCCTTGGTGATCAGGATGCAGTCGAAGAGCTGCTTTTCGTGATCCACGCCGGTCTTGCCGGTCTTGATGAAGTTGTCGGCCTGCTTGACGGCAGCTTCCGAGAACACGGCAACCGGCTGCAGAACGGTGTACTGCAGTTCACCGGCCTTGATGGCCGCAACCGCATCCGGCGAACCGTCGAAACCGCCAACCTTGACCTGGTCCAGCTTGCCCGCCTTCTTCAGAGCGGCAATCGCGCCCAGAGCCATTTCGTCGTTACCGGAGATAACGCCGATAATGTCCGGATTGGCCTGAAGCAGGGCCTGCATCTTGTCGTGACCCTGGGTACGGTCCCAGTTGGCGACGTCCTTGCCAGCCTTTACCAGATCGGGATACTGCGACAGAACGGTTTCATAGCCGTTCGAGCGCGTTGCGGCATTGTTGTCGGAAGGCGCGCCGAACAGTTCGACATATTTGCCCTTTTCGCCAACGCTTTCGACCCACTGGGTGGCACCGATGGCTGCGCCCTGCGCGTTGTTGGAAACGAGCTGCGCCTTGGCCAGACCTTCCTGGTTGATTTCCGCATTGACGAGGAAAACCGGAATATTAGCGGCGATTGCACGCTTGACCGCACCGACCGAGCCGTCCGCATTGGCCGGGTCGAGAATGATGGCGACCGACTTGTTGGTGATCGCCGTGTCGATCAGGTTGCTTTCGGTGTTGGTGTCGCCCTTGTGGCCACCGACAACAGCCTTGTAACCGAGACCTTCAGCGGTCTTCTTGGCGATTTCACCTTCGGTGAACCAGTACGGGTTGGACGGATCGTTGACGATGATCGTCATCAGTCCTTCGGCCCAGGCCGTGCTGGCGATGAGAGGCAACGCTGCCGCCGCGGCGAACAGAACGCGCATTCCCTTCTTGAACATGGTCTCACTCCCTTAACATTTTTCGTTTGCGTTATGCCGGTTCCCCGGCGGTACTTATTTCCATCAGGCCGTTTTTCGAGATCATGCGCCTTTCTGGAAACCTTTCGATACGCCCGGAATTTCTGCGGCCCCGCCCGGAACGGTGGGCAGAACCGCTACCGATCATCGCCGGGAATATTGAATGCTGTTGAGCAGAACCGCGAGCACGATAACCGCGCCGGTAAAGACGGTCTGCCAGTAGGAGGACACGCCGATGATCACGAGGCCGTCGGAAAGGAAACCGATCACGAAAGCGCCGAGAAGCGTGCCCTGGATAGTACCGCGCCCCCCAGTGAGCGCAGCGCCGCCGATAACCACGGCAGCGATTGCCGTCAGTTCGTAGGTGGTGCCTGCCGTCGGGCCAGCGGAGGTGAGCTGCGACGCAAGGATCAGACCCGCGATAGCAGCGCAGATGCCGGAAATGACATAGACCGACACCTTCACGCGCTTGACCGGAACGCCGGACAGTTCAGCCGCGCGTTCGTTGCCGCCCGATGCATAGAGCCAGCGGCCGAATGCAGTGCGGTTGAGAACGATTGCGCAGACGATGGCGAGAACGACCAGAACCAGAACACCGATCTGCACGCCGAACAGCTTGTTGAAGCCGAGCCAGTCGAAACCGGTATTGCCAAGCTCCGGGCGTCCGCCGAGATTATTGTAGGTCAGGCCATTGGTCATCAGAAGCGCTACGCCGCGGGCGCAATAGAGAACGCCAAGTGTCGCGACGAAGGCCGGAACGCGCAGATAGGCGATCAGCACGCCATTGACCGCGCCGACGAACGCGCCAAGCGCACAGGTGATGATAACCACCGCCCAGACCGGGAAATAGAGGATGACGCCGAATTGCTGCAAGGTAACGCCTTGCATCAGGAAACCGGCGACGACACCGGCGAGCCCCAAAGTAGAGCCGACCGAAAGGTCGATGCCGCCATTGAGAATGACAAGCAGCATGCCAATGGCAAGCAGGCCGAATATCGCCACGTGCGACGACATGGTGAGGAAGTTGTCGACCGTGAAATAATTCGGCGAAAGGAACGAGAAAACTGCAATGATCGCAATCAGCGAAAAAAACGCGCGACCTTCGAGCAGCAGATGCACGAGGCTGGGCTTCCGCTTCGCGCCGTTCGGAGCCGCTGTTTCCTTGTTGGTGCTTGTGACTGACATTCTATCAGTGCTCCATAACTATTCTAGAGCGTTTCCAGTAAAAGGGGGGCGCTGGAACCGCTCTATCTATTTGTTTTTACGCTTTATCCGACGCAAAACCGCTTCGCGTTTTTGCTGGAAATGCTTTGTTGTTCTTACGCATTATCCAACGCAAAACCGCTTCGCGTTTTTGCTGAAAATGCTTTAGTGACCGACCATGGCTTCGCCCGAGGCGGCCATGATCTTCTCCTTGGACACGTCCGATCCGAATTCGGCGGAGATGCGCCCACGGTGCATGACGATGATACGGTGCGCGATGCTGAGGCATTCGCCGACTTCCGAAGTCGTATAGACCACGGCCAGACCCTGCTTCGCCTTTTCGGCCAGAAGCTTGAACACTTCCGCCTTCGCGCCGATGTCGATGCCGCGGCTCGGCTCATCAAGCAGGATGACTTCCGGCTCGGTCGCCAGCATCTTGCCGATCACGACCTTCTGCTGATTGCCGCCGGAAAGCGAGCCGATTGCCGCTTCGCCGCCATCGGTCTTGATGTGCACATTCCTGATCGACTGATCGACGATCTGCTTCTCGCGCTTGCGCGATGTGAAAAGCCCCTTGGTCATTTCGGCGATGCTGGCGAGCGACAGGTTCTTGCCGACCGTCATCGTCTGCACGAGACCGTCGCGCTGGCGATCTTCCGGCACCAGCACAAGACCCTTCTCGATACGCTGCGCGATGGTGAGGCCGGAAACGTCCTGCCCTTTCAGGAGAACGCGCCCGCTGCTCGCCTTGAGACGACCGGCAACGGTTTCCAGAAGCTCCGTGCGACCGGCACCCATGAGACCATAGATGCAGACGATTTCACCGGCGCGAACATTGAGCGACATGCGGTCGACCAGCGAAAAGCCTGCGCCACCCGGATCGGGAACAGTCAGGTTTTCGACAGAGAGCGCCACATCGCCCCATTCATAGCCTTCGGGCGGCGAGCCGAGATCGAAATTCTCGCCGACCATGTTGCGCACGATCCATTCCAGATCGATTTCCTCACGCGGCGCATAGGCCGTCATGGTTCCGTCGCGCAGCACAACCGCATGATTGGTGATCTGCAGCGCTTCTTCCAGATGGTGCGAAATATAGACGATGGCGACGCCGCGCGCCGTGAGGTCACGGATCACCTTGAACAGAACCTCGACTTCCGAGGCGCTGAGCGCCGAAGTCGGCTCGTCCATGATAAGAATGCGCGAATTGACCGAAAGCGCGCGGGCGATTTCCACCACCTGCTGCTGGCCGAGGCGCAATTCCTCGACCGGCGTCAGCGGATCGATATCTTCTTCCAGTTCCTTCAGAAGTTCACGCGTCAGCCGCTCTTCTTCCGCGAAATCGACGCCGGTGGCGGTGCGGATTTCGCGTCCCATGAAGATGTTGTCGCGCACATTCATGTTGGGCGCGAGGCTCAGTTCCTGATGGATGATCGAAATGCCGTGGTCGCGCGCATCGGTGGACGAATTGAACGTCACCGGCTCGCCGTCGAGGATGATCGTGCCGGAAGTCGGCTGGATGACACCGGACAGCACTTTCATCAGCGTCGATTTACCGGCGCCGTTTTCGCCGAAAAGCGTCGTGACCTGGCCACGGCGGATTTCGAAATTCACGCCTTTCAGCGCATGAATACGACCGTAGGACTTGGCGACGTTATGCGCGGCAAGAACGACATCGCCGTTTTTGCCTTCGATTTTGGGAGCGGCGCTCATTTCACTTCGAGCCCCACAGGCGTGACGAGCCAGTTCTTGGGATTGACCAGCTTGAACACGCCGACAACGGAAACGGTCTTGCCCGTGAGGTTCTCGACATCGACGCCCGAAAGCACCTGCTTCTTCATCTCGTTGTTCAGGGCCGAACCGGCATTCTGATATTCGATCTGGTTCTTGAACTGTCCGAACTGGATCTCGCCGGTGGCGTCGCGCAGGTCCGTGCCGTTGACGGCCGGGCCGGTCTGGACGCGGATGACCACGCCTTCCGGCAGGCCGTCGACCTTCACGACATTGTAGTTGGACTTGCGTTCTTCGACCGTGCCGGTGAACTTGACCGGAATGACCGGATTGACATCGCCAACGCCATATTTCTTTCCGGCAGCGGCCTTATCGGCAGCGAGAGCCGTTCCCACTTCGACGGCATCGACGGCGCGCTGCTCGACGCTGGCCTTCACCTTGGGGAATTCGGAAGCGCCATAGGCATCGGGAGAGAAAGCCTGCTGGCGCACATCGGATTCAGACCCGATCTTCACGACCTTCGTGTCGAAAGCAATCGCACCGACAACCACCACCGCAGCGATCACGCTCCAGACGATGGCGCGGCTCAGCTTGGCGGGTTTTTGTGAAACTTGACTGGTTTGTGCACTCATTATCAAACGCCTTCAGCAATTCTGCCGGATTGTCGTTATTGAAACAGAAGATGCGGCTGAAATCAGACCGCCAGGAGATCATCCCCGATCATCGCTTCCGCGCTCGCCGGGTAGACGAAAGCCTCCGCCGGAGCGGTGCAAGATGCGACAGACGAGAGCATGATATCCTCCGCGTGAATTCCAGGGCCGCTCCTCCGTGCATCCTGGAAACAGATGCGCCGCGATCGGAACTTATGATAGCGGCGTGTTATTAACTCCAATAATGATGTTATAAAGCTCGAAAGCTGTCAATCCGATGTTTTCCAAACGCCGGTGAATTAGCATAATTTCGCGCTGAATCGCGATCACGATCCAGCGAAATCCACTACATAATCCGTTACCTGACGCGGCATTCCCTGCCCGGCCACTCACGACAAATCTGAGTGAAGCCAAAACCCTCGCTTCAATTATTATGATTTATATTCAATACATTAACTCGTATTCACTGCGCAAAAGAAGCGGAAAGACGGCGGAAA
The DNA here is from genome assembly GCA_900473915.1 of Hyphomicrobiales bacterium. Taxonomy (GTDB): domain Bacteria; phylum Pseudomonadota; class Alphaproteobacteria; order Rhizobiales; family Rhizobiaceae; genus Brucella. The sequence goes on from UCNG01000007.1 coordinate 188,334, forward strand.
ATCCGGAAGAAAATCGCAAGCGGCAGCCTAGCGATTTTCTCCGCATTCACTGTTTGGTGAAAAAAAATGCGCACTCTCGAAAATTTTACAGACAAGGTGGTAGCGTTATGTTATCTCCAACTTACGCCATTGCCCGATTTCATTATAAACGGGGCCGCGAGCGATGTATTTTCAGTCGCGGGAGGAATCCAAATGTCAATGAAGGCACATATCCGCCATGCGTAAGACAGGTGACATCATCATCGGGATCGACGCGGGCACGTCCGTACTCAAGGCGGTCGCTTTCGACCTCAGCGGGCGGCAGATCGATTCTGCAGCGGTCCGCAACAGATATGATACCGGCGATCATGGCGCGGTTACCCAGTCGCTTTCCCAGACCTGGCAGGACTGCGCGCGCGCATTGCGCGACCTTGGCGCCAAGCTGCCGGACCTTGCCGAACGCACCGCGGCGATTGCCGTCACCGGACAGGGCGACGGCACCTGGCTCGTCGGTCGCGACAACCAGCCGGTTGGCGACGCATGGCTGTGGCTCGATGCCCGCGCCGCATCCACAGTGAAACGGCTTGCCGCAGGCCCGATGAACCGCGCGCGCTTTGAAGCGACCGGCACGGGACTGAACACCTGCCAGCAGGGCTCGCAGATAGCGCATATGGACGCTACCGCGCCAGAACTTCTGAACAATGCGGAAGCAGCCCTTCACTGCAAGGACTGGCTCTATCTCAACCTGACCGGCGTTCGCGCCACCGATCCGTCAGAAGCAAGCTTCACCTTCGGCAATTTCCGCGATCGTCGGTATGACGATGTGGTCATCGAAGCGCTGGGCTTGCAGAAACGCCGCAATCTGCTGCCCGAGATTATCGACGGCACAGAGGTCCAGCATCCGCTTTCCCCCGAAGCGGCTGCTGCGACCGGTTTGCGCGCCGGAACGCCGGTGAGCCTTGCCTATGTGGACATGGCGATGACGGCCCTTGGCGCTGGCGTGCGCGGCGGCACGGCTGGCGCCGGATGCTCGACCATCGGTTCGACCGGCGTGCATATGCGCGCCAAGCCGGTCGCCGATATTCATCTGAACAAGGAAGGCACCGGCTACGTCATCGCGCTGCCCATTCCCGGCATCGTCACGCAGGTGCAGACCAATATGGGCGCGACCATCAATATCGACTGGATATTGCAGGTTGCAGCCGACCTTATGTCGACGCCGGAAAAGCCGGTTTCGCTTGGCGATCTCATTCCCCGCCTCGACGACTGGTTCAATGCCAGCCGTCCGGGCGCGATCCTCTACCATCCATATATTTCGGAAGCAGGCGAGCGCGGCCCCTTCGTGAATGCCGATGCGCGGGCCGGTTTCATCGGCCTTTCCAGCCGCGACCGTTTCCCGGAACTGGTGCGTTCAGTCGTGGAGGGCCTCGGCATGGCGACCCGCGATTGCTACGCCGCCATGGGCGAAATGCCTTCCGAACTGCGCATCACCGGCGGCGCGGCGCGCTCGAAGGCGCTGCGCAGCACGCTTTCGGCGGCGGTCAATGCGCCAGTGCGCGTTTCTTCCCGCGAGGAAGCGGGCGCGGCAGGAGCCGCCATGATGGCCGCTGTGGCCATCGGCGCCTATCCGACCATGGATGACTGCATTGCCGAATGGGTGGAGCCTCTGCTCGGCGCGAGCGAAGCGCCGGATGCGGCGCGGGCGCATCAGTATGAAGAACTTTTCGTTGCCTATCGGGAAGCGCGACTGGCTCTGACGCCGGTCTGGGACAAGCTCGCTTCCGGCAAATAAGGAAACATTGAAATGGCTGAACCGGAAACCTGCGACCTGTTTGTAATCGGCGGCGGCATCAACGGCGCGGGCGTGGCACGCGACGCTGCCGGGCGCGGCCTCAAGGTCGTGCTGGCCGAAAAGGACGATCTGGCGCAAGGCACATCGTCGCGATCCGGCAAGCTGGTGCATGGCGGTCTGCGCTACCTCGAATATTACGAGTTTCGCCTTGTGCGCGAGGCGCTGATCGAGCGCGAAGTGCTGCTCAATGCCGCGCCGCACATCATCTGGCCGATGCGCTTCGTGCTGCCGCACAGCCCGCAGGACCGTCCGGCCTGGCTGGTGCGGCTCGGCCTGTTCCTCTACGACCATCTCGGCGGCCGCAAGAAACTGCCCGGCACGCGCACGCTCGACCTGCGCCGCGACCCGGAAGGCACGCCGATCCTCGACCAGTACACCAAGGGTTTTGAATATTCCGACTGCTGGGTGGACGATGCCCGTCTTGTAGCGCTCAATGCGGTGGGCGCCGCCGAAAAGGGCGCGACCATCCTCACCCGCACGCCTGTCGTCTCCGCCCGTCGCGAAAAAGGCGGCTGGATCGTGGAAACGAAGAACCGCGATACCGGCGAGACCCGCACGTTCCGCGCCCGCTGCATCGTCAATTGCGCCGGACCCTGGGTCACGGACGTCATCCACAATGTCGCCGGTTCCAACTCGTCGCGCAATGTGCGCCTCGTCAAAGGCAGCCACATCATCGTTCCGAAATTCTGGTCGGGCGCAAATGCCTATCTCGTCCAGAACCACGACAAGCGCGTGATCTTCATCAACCCTTATGAGGGCGACAAGGCGCTGATCGGCACCACCGACATTGCCTATGAAGGCCGCGCGGAAGACGTGGCAGCCGATGAGAAGGAAATCGAATATCTGCTGACCGCCGTGAACCGCTATTTCAAGGAAAAGCTGCGCCGCGAGGACGTGCTGCATTCTTTCTCCGGCGTGCGTCCGCTGTTCGATGACGGCAAGGGCAATCCTTCCGCTGTCACCCGCGATTACGTCTTCGACCTCGACGAAACCGGCGATGCGCCGCTGCTGAACGTCTTCGGCGGCAAGATCACCACGTTCCGCGAGCTGGCCGAGCGCGGCATGCATCGCCTCAAGCACATCTTCCCGAAGATGGGCGGCGACTGGACGCATGGCGCACCGCTTCCGGGCGGTGAAATCGCCAATGCCGATTATGAAACCTTCGCCAATACCTTACGCGACACCTATCCGTGGATGCCGCGCACGCTCGTCCACCATTATGGGCGTCTCTATGGCGCGCGCACAAAGGACGTTGTTGCAGGCGCGCAGAACCTCGAAGGGCTTGGCCGTCATTTCGGCGGCAACTTCCATGAGGCCGAAGTGCGCTATCTGGTGGCCAAGGAATGGGCGAAGACGGCGGAAGACATTCTCTATCGCCGCACCAAGCATTACCTGCACCTGACCGAAGCCGAACGCGCCGCTTTCGTGGAATGGTTCGACAACGCCAATCTAGTTGCTTGAGGACGACATGGCCCTTACGCTTTCGCTCAACACCAATCCGCTGGTCAACCGCTTTGCCGAGCCGGACGACCTGATCGAAACGGTTGCCCGCGACCTGCGCCTGCGCGACCTCCAGCTGACCCATGAATTCATCAATCCGAGCTGGCAGGCTTCGACCATCCGCCGCCTCACCCGCGACATGGACAAGGCCTTGCAGCGCACCGGCGTCCGCGTCACTTCGGGCATGACCGGACCCTATGGCCGCCTCAACCATTTCGGCCATCCGGATGCGGACGTGCGCCGCTATTATGTGGACTGGTTCAAGACCTTTGCCGACATTATCGGCGATCTCGGCGGCAAGTCGGTCGGCACGCAGTTCGCAATCTTCACCTATAAGGATTTCGATGACCCGGCGCGCCGCGAAGAGCTGATCAAGATCGCCATCGACTGCTGGGCGGAGGTCGCCGACCATGCCGCCGGTGCAGGTCTCGACTATGTGTTCTGGGAGCCGATGAGCATCGGGCGCGAATTTGGCGAGACGATTGCCGAATGCATGAAGCTTCAGGACCGTCTCACCGCCGCCGACATGGCGATCCCCATGTGGATGATGGCCGACATCGACCATGGCGACGTGACCTCGTCCAACCCGGACGATTACGACCCTTATGCCTGGGCGCGCGCCGTGCCGAAAGTCTCGCCGATCATCCATATCAAGCAGAGCCTGATGGATAAGGGCGGGCATCGCCCGTTCACCGCCACGTTCAACGCCAAGGGCCGCATCCAGCCGGAACCGCTCCTCAAAGCCTTTGCCGAAGGCGGCGCGGTGGATAATGAAATCTGCCTCGAACTTTCCTTCAAGGAACGCGAGCCGAACGACCGCGAAGTCATCCCGCAGATTGCGGAAAGTGTGGCTTTCTGGGCTCCCCACATTGACACCGGCGCTAAGGACTTGAAGATATAGACAATTTAAGGAACCGGACCGCTTTCAATGGCAGATGCTGACGATTCACTGGCGCTGCGCGCCGCCTGGCTTCACTTCGTGGGCGGCATGACCCAGTCAGCCGTTGCCAAGCGGCTCGGCCTGCCATCGGTGAAGGCGCATCGCCTGATTGCCAAGGCCGTTGCCGACGGCGCGGTGAAGGTGAGCATCGATGGCGACATTACCGAATGCATCGACCTCGAAAATCGCCTCGCCGACATGTATGACCTCGACTATTGCGAGGTCGCACCGGACATTGGCGAGGAAGGCCTGCCCCTGATGGTCCTCGGCCATGCTGGCGCGGATTTTCTGCGCCGCGAGATCGAGCATGGCGATCATGAAGTCATCGGTATTGGCCATGGCCGCACCCTGTCCGCAGCCGTCAGCTATATGCCGCGCGTCGCGGCCAGCAATGTGCGTTTCGTTTCGCTGCTCGGTGGCCTGACGCGCAATTTCGCCGCCAATCCGCATGACGTGATGCACCGCATCGCGGAAAAAACCGGCATGCCCGCTTATGTGATGCCGGTCCCCTTTTTCGCCAACACGGCGGAAGATCGTGAAGTGCTGCTCGCCCAGCGCGGCGTCACCACGGTTTTCGACATGGGGTGCCGCGCCGAACTGAAGATCGTCGGCATCGGTACCGTGGATGCGCAGGCGCAGCTCGTCACATCCGGCATGATAGAATTGAGTGAAGTCGAGGAGATCGCCCACCTTGGCGGCGTCGGCGAAATGCTCGGGCATTTCTTCGATGCAAACGGCCAGCGCCTCGAAACCGCGCTTACCGCCCGCACCATCGCCGCTTCGGTGGAAAACGCCGATATGAGCCGAATCATTGGGCTTGCCGGCGGAATTTCCAAAGCCGAAGCCATTCGCGCCGTGCTGAAAAGCGGGCGTCTCTACGGCCTCATCACCGATGAGCGCACAGCCAGGACCCTTGTTCAACAGCCGAATGGAAAATAACAAAATCACATTTTTATCATGGATTTTTTTGTGATTTTGTGATCTAACTTCATGCGATAAATGTTCCGCCCAACAGATCGGAAACAGCGTGAAGCGCGACGACAGAAGACAGGCGATCATAAACCTTCTCATCGAAAATCAGGCCGTCGATCTCGACGACCTGGCGGATCGGTTTGCCGTTTCCAAGATGACGATCCACCGCGATCTGGATTCGCTGGAACATTCCGGCGTGCTGCGCAAGGTGCGCGGCGGCGCCACCATCGATACCGGCACCCAGTTCGAGAGTGATTTCCGCTTCCGCGAGCGGCAGGATGGCGAAGCCAAGCAGAAGATGGCCCGCGCCGCGCTGGAACTGGTGGAGCCGGGCATGACCGTGATGGTCAATGACGGTTCCATGGCGGCGGTTCTTGGCGGCATGCTGCTGGAAAAGCGCCCGCTGACGGTCATCACCAACAATGCCGTCATCGTCGATGAACTGAAGGGCGAGAACGGGATCAACCTGATTGCGCTCGGCGGAACCTATTCAGCCAAGTTCAACGCCTTTTTCGGCATCCTGACGGAAGAGGCGCTGTCGCATTTGAGTGCCGACATAGCCTTTATTTCGTCGCCCGCCGTCAACGGGCAGCTTGTCTATCACATGGACGAAAACGTGGTGCGCACCAAGCGCGCCATGACGGCATCCGCCGCCCGCACCTGCCTTCTGGTCAATCACCAGCGGTTCGGGCGCCCTGCCCTCCACGTCATGGCAAACCTGTCGGATTTCGACGCGATCATCACCGACGCCTCTCCCGGCGCGACCGTTCTGGCCGATCTTGAGCAGGCCGGGATCAGACTGACAATAGCAGCAGACTAGGAACAGTTACGCATGACCAAATTCTGGGTTGGAACGAGTTGGAAAATGAACAAGACGCTGGCCGAGGCCCGCGTCTTCGCGGACGCGCTGAAAGCTGCCGATGGCGGTCGTTCCGCCGATATCCAGCGCTTTGTCATTCCACCGTTCACCGCCGTTCGCGAAGTGAAGGAAATCCTGTCCGGCACCTCCGTCAAGGTCGGCGCGCAGAACATGCACTGGGCCGATCAGGGCGCATGGACCGGCGAAATTTCGCCGCTCATGCTGAAAGACTGCAATCTCGACATTGTTGAGCTTGGTCACTCGGAGCGCCGCGAGCATTTCGGCGAAACCAACGAAACGGTTGGCCTCAAGGTCGAAGCCGCTGTGCGCCACGGCCTGATCCCGCTCATCTGCATCGGCGAAACGCTGGAAGACCGCGAAAGCGGACGCGCGGCGCAAGTGCTGGAAGAAGAAGTGCGCGGCGCCCTTTCCAAGCTTTCCGACGACCAGAAGCAGGCTGAAATCCTGTTCGCCTATGAGCCGGTCTGGGCCATTGGCGAGAACGGCATCCCGGCTTCCGCCGATTACGCCGATGCGCGTCAGGCGGAAATCATCGCGGTTGCCGAAAGCGTGCTCGGACGCCGCGTGCCCTGCCTTTATGGCGGCTCGGTCAATCCCGGCAATTGCGAGGAACTCATTGCCTGCCCGCATATCGACGGCCTGTTCATCGGCCGTTCGGCGTGGAACGTGGAAGGCTATCTCGACATTCTGGACAAGTGCGCCAGGAAAATCGCATCCAATTAAGGAGTAACATCATGAAAGTTGCAGTAGCAGGCGACAGCGCCGGCGAAGGTCTGGCCAAGGTTCTGGCCGATCACCTCAAGGACCGCTTCGAGGTTTCGGAAATCTCGCGCACGGACGCTGGCGCGGATGCATTCTACGCCAATCTTTCCGACCGCGTGGCTTCCGCCGTTCTCGATGGCACCTATGACCGCGCCATCCTCGTTTGCGGCACCGGCATCGGCGTGTGCATCGCGGCCAACAAGGTTCCGGGCATCCGCGCAGCACTGACGCACGACACCTATTCGGCAGAGCGCGCAGCGCTTTCCAACAATGCCCAGATCATCACCATGGGCGCCCGTGTCATCGGTTCGGAAGTGGCCAAGACAATTGCCGACGCCTTCCTCGCGCAGACCTTTGACGAAAACGGCCGTTCGGCTGGCAATGTCAACGCGATCAACGAAGTTGACGCGAAGTACAACAAGGCCTGATTACCCGGATTTGTCACACCGGCCCGAAAATGATTTTCGGGCCGGGTTGAACTGATGGCCTCAATTTTCAGGAATTATGGCGCCATAATCCCTTGCGCCGTGCAGGACATGGACGACAACCAACTGGTCGGCATCCACACGGTAAAAGATCAGATAATTGCCGTGAACCTTTCGGCGAATGCCCTGCTTTTCATATCGGGGCACTATGGGAAAAGCCTTTGGAGAGGCAGCAAGCGCCAGGCATTCCCGTTCATTTCATCAATAAAGGATAAAGCTCTGAGCGGATTGTCCCTCGCGATATAGTCGCCTATCCGCAGGAGGTCATCCGTCGCTTCGTCCGTGAAATGGACCTTCATTCGGTCGTGTCCGGCAGCATTGCCTGATAACGTTTACGCAAGGCCCCGAAAACTTCCTCCGAGCCGGATGTGCGGTTCGCATCAGCGTCGGCAATCCCGCGCATGATCGAGGCGTCGAGCGCGGCAAGCCGGGTTTCCCGCTCCTGAACCAGACGCACGCCTTCTCGCAAAACCTCGCTTTTCGAGCCGTATCGCCCCGTATCGACAAGGTCCTGGACGTAGCTTTCAAGCTGCTTGCCAAGGTCTGCGCTAATCATGGTTGGCCTCCATTGGTTGCGTGATCGCAGGATAAGGCCATTATCAACTATTATCAACGCCCCCCCTCAAAAGCAAAAAGCGGAAGGTTTCCCCTCCGCTTTTCTATTGTCGTAACGGCAAGATTTAGCTGAACTTCGGGTCCAGCGAGCCATCGCGATAGCGCTTTGCCATGTCAGAAAGCGGGATCGGGCGGATGGAAGCCGCATGACCGGCGGTGCCGAACTGCTCGAAACGCTCCTTGCAGAGCTTGGTCATCGCAGCCATTGCAGGCTTGAGGTACTTGCGCGGATCGAACTCGCTCGGGTCTTCCTGCAGGACGCGGCGGATCTGGCCGGTCAGCGCCATGCGGTTGTCCGTGTCGATATTGATCTTGCGCACGCCGTGCTTGATGCCGCGCTGGATTTCCTCGACCGGAACGCCCCAGGTCGGCTTCATCTGGCCGCCATATTTGTTGATGATTTCCTGCAATTCTTCCGGCACGGAAGACGAGCCGTGCATGACAAGATGCGTGTTCGGCAGCTTGCGATGGATTTCCTCGATCACATGCATGGCGAGCACGGAACCGTCCGGCTTGCGGCTGAACTTGTAGGCGCCATGCGAGGTGCCCATGGCGATTGCCAATGCATCGACCTTGGTTTCGCGCACGAACTTCACGGCTTCGTCTGGATCGGTCAGAAGCTGGTCGTGCGACAGCACGCCTTCCGCACCGTGGCCGTCTTCGGCATCGCCCATGCCGGTTTCGAGCGAGCCCAGAACGCCGAGTTCGCCTTCCACCGAAATGCCGCCCAGATGCGACATCTCGCTGACCTGACGCGTGACCGAGACGTTATAGTCCCAATCGGCGGGGGTCTTGCCGTCGGCCTTGAGCGAGCCGTCCATCATGACGGAGGTGAAGCCTGCCTGAATGGCGGTCATGCAGGTGGCGGCTTCGTTGCCATGGTCGAGGTGAACGCAGACGGGGATATGCGGATAGATTTCCGTAACCGCGTCCATCATGTGGCGGAGCATGATGTCATTGGCATAGGCGCGCGCGCCGCGCGAAGCCTGCAGGATCACCGGCGCATCGACGGCATCCGCCGCTTCCATGATGGCCAGCGCCTGTTCCATGTTGTTGATGTTGAATGCCGGTACGCCGTAACCCTTTTCAGCGGCGTGATCGAGCAATTGCCGCAGCGTAATGCGCGCCATTTTCCAGACTCCCTTGAATTCCCACTATCAGACTATTTCGCGAAATATTCGCCGAGGATATCCACCTCTTCGGCCACACCGAACACCAGCGCGCTGCGCTCGTGATAGGTTTGCGGCACGATATCGAGGATGGGCATTGCACCATTGGTTGCCTTCCCGCCCGCCTCACGGGCGAGAAAGGCAATCGGATTGGCTTCGTAGACGAGCCGCAGGCGGCCCTTTTCGTAACCGGGGCGGCTGTCATTCACATAGAAGAACAGGCCCCCGCGCTGCATGATGCGGTGCATGTCGCCCACCGCCGCGCCAAGCCAGCGCATGTTGAAATTGCGCCCGCGCGGGCCGTCCTTGCCGTTATAGGCATCGTCCACATAGGCCTTCATGCCGGGGGACAGGTGACGATAAACGGACGCATTGAACGCCAGATCGGACGTGCGTTCCGGGAGCGTCACATTGCGGCGCGTGATATGGAAAATCCCGCTTGCCGGATCGAAGGTCGCGAAGATCACACCCTCGCCGACCGAAAAGCCGAGATCGACCGAATTGCCGTAGGACACATAACCCGCTGCAATCTGGCGGTTGCCGGGCTGCAAAAACGGCTCTTCCACATCGGCGGGGAAGATCGAGAAGATCGTGCCAAGCGGCGCGCCCAGGCCCACATTGCCCGAACCGTCGAGCGGATCGATGGCGACAGCAATCAGCCCATCGGCCTTGCCTGCGACCGGAAGATCAGCTTCCTCCGAAAGAACGGAGGCAGCGCCCGCCGCAATCAGCAGCTCGACGAACAGGTTGTGCGAACCGACATCGATGCATTTCTGCTGGTCCTGATCGCTGTTGACGCCGACGAGCTTGCCCGGATCGCCGGGAAGCGAGCCACGGGCGATGCGACCGGCAAGCCGCGTCGCGCCAGCCAGAACAGCCTTGATCGCATCGGCGGTCGCAAGGCGCAAAGCGTCCTTGCCAGCCCAGTTGTCGAGATAGGCGCCGACCGCTTCTGCTTCCACGCGGTCGCTATCGCCCACCAGAACCAGCGGAGAAAAATTGCCAGCCATCGTCATTTACCCTGCTCCAGCAAGAATTTTGCGCGGGCGACAATCGCCTCTGCCGTGATGCCGAATTTCTCATAGAGCACTTCGGCAGGGGCTGAAGCGCCGAAGCCGTTCATGCCGATCACATCGTCTTCGCTGTCGACATAACGTGTCCAGCCGAACTTGCCTGCGGCTTCCACGGCGATGCGCGGCGCATCGCCCAGAACACCCTTGCGGTATTCCTTGCTCTGCTTTTCGAACAGGTCCCAGCTCGGCATGGAGACGACCGCGGTTGCGATGCCTTCCTCGGCAAGCTTTTCGGCAGCCTTTACAGCGAGCGAGACTTCGGTGCCCGTGGCAAGCAATGTGATCTGGCGCTCGCCCTTCGCTTCGCGCAGCACATAGGCGCCGCGTGCGGAAAGGTTCTCGCCATTGTCGGTGCGAAGCTGCGGCACATTCTGGCGCGACAGGGCCAGAACGGAAGGCGTATGCGGATCGGAAACCGCAACAGCCCAGCATTCCAGCGTTTCAATCGTATCCGCCGGGCGGAACACATGCAGGTTCGGCATGGCGCGCAGGCTGGCCAGATGTTCGACCGGCTGATGGGTCGGGCCGTCTTCACCAAGGCCGATGGAGTCATGCGTCAGCACATGGATGACGCGCACGCCCATCAGCGCCGAGAGGCGGATGGCGTTGCGGGCATAATCGGAGAACACCATGAAGGTGCCGCCGTAAGGAATGAAACCACCATGGACCGCAATGCCGTTCATGGCCGCGCCCATTGCGAACTCTCGCACGCCGTAGCTGACATAGCGGCCGCTCTTTTCCGGCGTGAAATCGCTGTCGACAGCCGGAACGCGGGTGAGGTTCGAGTGGGTAAGGTCAGCCGAACCGCCGATCATTTCCGGGAGCGCCGCCGTCAGGCTTTCAAGCGCGATCTGGCTTGCCTTGCGGGTCGCGACATTCTGCGGTTTGTCGAGAAGGCGCTGCCTGGCGTCCGCGACAACCGCCGCAAAGCCTTCCGGCAGGACGCCAGCAATACGGCGGTCGAATTCGGCGCGCTCGGTTGCAGGCAGCGTATCGACGCGCTTCTGCCAGGCTTCGCGTTCGGAAGCGCCGCGCGCACCGGCTTCACGCCAGGCATTGAGCAAGGGAGCAGGAATTTCAAAGGCTTCCGCCGTCCAGCCGAGCGCGGCCTTGGTGGCGGCATTTTCAGCGGCACCGAGCGGCGCGCCATGAACGCCGCTCGTACCGGCGCGGTTGGGCGAGCCATAACCGATGACGGTCTTGAGCGCGATCAGTGTCGGGCGGTCTGCTTGTGCCTTTGCGCGCGTCAGCGCCGCATCGATGGCGTCATGATCGTGGCCGTCGACCTTTTCGACATTCCAGCCGCAGGCCTTGAACTTGGCCGGAATATCGTCGGTGAAGGCGATTTCCGTGCTGCCGTCGATGGTGATGCCGTTGTCATCGTAAAGCACGATCAGCTTGCCGAGGCGAAGATGGCCGGCAAGCGAGATCGCTTCCTGTCCCACGCCTTCCATGAGGCAGCCGTCGCCGCAGAAAACATAGGTGCGATGATCGACAATATCCTTGCCGAACTGGTCGGCAAGCGCGCGTTCGGCGATTGCCATGCCGACAGAGCTTGCAAGCCCTTGGCCGAGCGGCCCGGTGGTCAGCTCGACGCCTTCGGTGTGGCCATATTCCGGGTGACCGGCGGTCTTGGAACCCCATTGGCGGAAGTTCTTCAGCTCGTCGATGGACACGTCCTTGTAGCCTGCCAGATAAAGCGCGCTGTAAAGCAGCATCGAGCCATGGCCGTTGGAAAGCACGAAACGGTCACGGTCCGCCCAGTTGGGTGCCGAAGCATCGAATTTCAGATGCTTCGAGAACAGAACGGCTGCGGCGTCCGCCATGCCGAGCGGCATTCCCGGATGGCCGGAATTGGCGGCATCGACGGCATCAATCGAGAGAGCGCGAATGCAGTTGGCGAGTTGCAGCATATCTGTTACGGGCGGGGCGAAGTTCATCGGCGGCAACCTCCTGCCAAAAGCAAAGCCTTGAGCATTTCCGGCAAGCGGAACCCGGTTCCGGTGCCGTATGCGTAAAAACAACAAAGTTCGGGCGCATTGCGCTCGCACTGCGCGAGATTTGGCGACCCTTTCAGGACCAGCCTCCCAGGCACCAATTCCGGTAACACCGTTTCAAAACCATAACAATACGGCCATAACATTATAACGATTTAAATGTGATATTGAGTGTGATTTTTCTTTTCACACCCCTGTTTTGGCGGTGCCGGAGGGCACAAATTGCAGCTTCCGCGCCGCGACTCACCGTCAAAACGCAAGAAGGCAGTTCGTGGACGGCCACGAACTGCTCTGTAATCGAGCGTGGAAATGAGTTGCGTTACGCGCTGGCCATGCGCTGGCGGCGTTCCCGCAAAAGCATCGGGCCGTATTCCAGAACGTAAAGCCCGAAAGCCCCCATCCAGAGCAAGGCCGATGCGGCGAGGATGGTGTGGAAGAAATTCGGCATGACTTCGGCCAGTGGCCGGATCAGCGCCGCCGCGACGAGACAGACATATGCGGCCTGCGTGACGGGCGATGCCGCCAGTTCGCGCCCGGTATGGCCGCGCGTCGCCCGCGTCATGACGGCCAGCATCATGCAGCCCATCGCGCCAACCGTAATCACGTGCAAGGCCGAATAAGGGTTGAGGCGATCGATAGCCGAAAGGCCGATGGCGATGAAACCGAGCGGGATGAACGCATAGGCGACGTGAAGGACAAGCAGGAGCTTTTCCCGCGCGACCGTCCATCCCCGCCAGCGGTAAAGCCGTACAATATGAAACAACGCCGCAATCCACGCCAGCACCGCCGTTACCGTCTGGTCGGGCGCTGCGACCCAGCCGATGCAGGCAGCCACGCCGACGAGAATGCTGAAACCGTCATAACGGTTGAACGGCACCGGAAAGCGCGTCTTTCCCATCTTGTTCAGCCAATTGCGGGTGAAGCTTGGCACGATGCGCCCGCCGATCACCATGACCAGCAGCACATAGGCACTGACCCCGATGCGGTTGGCCAATGCCACGTCGCCGTCGGTCAGGATCAGATAATGAAAGACGAGATTGGCGACCATCACCGTCGCCACGCCGGACAGCACCTTGAGGTTCTTCCATTGGCGCCCGGCGATGATCTCGCGCGCGCAGATGAAAAGCAGCATCGGCAGAAACAGGCTTTCGACCGCGACGGCGAACCGCACATCGATAAGGTCAGGCTCCAGAAAGATGAGCCGTCCGGCAAGCCATACGCCAACAAGTATAGCGAGCGGCGTTCCCGATACGGGCAGGCCTCCGGTCCAGTTCGGAATGGCCGTCAGCAGAAAGCCTGCGAGAACGGCGGAAGAAAAACCGAACACCATTTCATGGGCGTGCCAGTTCAGTCCGCCATAGGAGCCGCCGAGCGGCATTCCAAGCGTCAGCGACAATATCCACAAAAGCATGGCCATGACGGCCCATATGGCCCCGCCCAGAAAGAATGGGCGGAAGCCATAGCTGAGGAGGACGGGACCGGTCATTTTCAGTCCGCGCGGCATACCTTTTTGATCGGATGGCATCGCAGCAGGTACTGCCTGCAGGCTTGGCTGTCTGGTCATGATGTCCTCGTCATGAAGCCGATTCAAGTTTCGGCTCATCGAGAGTTTCCGGTTAGAGCGCGTTTCGATCTGATTGCATCAGATCGGCGCTCCAACCTCTTCTATTTCGAGCATAATCTTATTTGGCGCTGGCGATAACCTTTTCCAGCCGCTCCTGAACGACCTTCGGCTTTTTGGCCGAAACGATCTGGTCGAGATTGGCCGGGCTGTCGCCCACCGCAATCAGCGCGATCATGCCCATCGCATAATGCGGAGTGCACTTTACCAGATAGGCGCCGGGCGTGGTAACCGTCAGCACGTAATTCTCATTGATCTTGCTTTTGAATTTTTCCGCACCTTCGGGGATCATGTCCTTGATGGATTCGACATTGTGCCCCTTGTCGACCGGCACGAAGGTAATCGTGTCGCCGGGATTGGCCTTGATATAGGCAGGCTCGAAAACCATGGCGCCCTCGGCGCCCTTGTTGAGCATGTGGACTTCGATATTTTCCGCATAGGCAGGCGCCGCCAGAAGGGCGGCAAGGCCCGCTGCGGCAAGTATGATTGCTGGTTTACGCATTCTGTCCTTCTCTCCACCGACATCTCGGTCAATCAGCGCATCCGCCGTCTTCGTTCGATGCGCCATGCCGAGAGATTTAAACCCTGCTAGATCACTCCACTTTGATCAGGATCAAAGAACCCGAGTTTTCCCGTCCGGATCGGATAGAATGCCCTTTTGCCGCAGTCTCCGGCGCGGCCGTCCGGCATGACAAGCCTGCATGCATCTTGTATGCATTTCAGAAATGAAATCAGGCACCATGCCCTTGAACAACCAGGGAACGACAGAATGAGCGATACCATTTCGATTTCGACGGAAGAACTTGCCGGGCTTGTGGGGCAGATCCTGAGCAAGGCGGGTTTCAGCGCCGATAATGCCGCAGCCATCGCCAGAACCATTGTGGCGGGAGAGCGCGATGGCTGCAAATCCCATGGTGTCTATCGCATCGAGGGCTGCCTGCGCACGCTGAAAAGCGGCAAGGTCGTTGCCGATGCCGAACCGGTCGTCACGACGGATGATAGCGCTGTGGTTCGTGTCGATGCCAAAGGCGGTTTTGCCAATCTGGCCTTCGAGCGCGGCAACCCTGCCCTCGTTGAAAAGGCGCGCAAGCTTGGCGTCGCCGTGCTTGCCATCAATGATTGCACCCATTTCGCCGCCCTGTGGCCGGAAGTCGAGGCGCTGGCCGAACAGGGTCTTGCAGCAATCGCCATGTGCCCGAGCTATGCCACCGTCGCCCCCGCAGGCGGAACCAAGCCGCTTCTCGGCACCAATCCCTTTGCCTTCGGCTGGCCTCGCCCCGGCGACTACCCTTACGTGTTCGATTTTGCCACCAGCGTTGCCGCGCGCGGCGAACTGGAGCTTTACCGCCGCGCTGGCAAGCAATTGCCGGAAGGCTGGGCCATTGATGCCGATGGCAACCCGACCACCGACCCGGAAGCTGCCCTTGCGGGCGCGATGCTGCCCTTTGGCGGGCACAAGGGATCGGCCATTTCCACGATGATCGAGCTTCTTGCCGGTGCGATGATCGGCGATTTCACCAGCCCCGAAGCGCTCGAATTTCTGGGCACGACGACGCTCGCGCCGCGCCATGGCGAACTCATCATCGCCTTCGATCCGGCCCGCATGGCGGGCGGGCGCGGCAACCCGCAGGAACGCGGCGAGATCCTGATCGAAGCGATTGCCGGACAGGGCGCGCGCCTGCCCTCGCAGCGCCGCTTTGCCGCCCGCCGCGATTCACTCGCCAAAGGCATTACGCTTACCGCCGCTGAAATGGCGCTCCTGGAGAAGCTCAAGGAACAAGGGCTGGACGCAGTTTCCTGACCAAACAAAAAGGCGCCGAAACCCGGCGCCTTTTCTTTATCTGTATCCGTGCAGGTTTCAGGCCGCGTATTTTGCAGCCGCACCGCCCTGCTTGACCCAGTCGGCATACCAGTCCTGGAACAGCTTGAGCTGCGCTTCGCAATAGCCGCGCTGGCTGTCGGAAAGCTTGTCCGTCTCGTTGAAATGCAGCTCATATTCCGGGTTTCCGGTCAGAACCATCATGTGCTTGTAGAAGAGAACGAGGTCCGGGCCTTCATCGAAAGACGAGAGGACGTTGAGCGCGGCTTCCAGTTCCAGCGCCAGCTTGCGCGCCTCGACATCGCCTGCCGCTGCCGCCTTCGACAGCGCCACCAGATGCTGCACTTCCTTCGGCAGCACATTGCCGATGCCGGTGATCGCGCCGACTGCGCCGCAATTGACGAAGCCGTGGAAAACGCCGGTATCGACGCCAACCATCAGGATCACGTCATCGTCGGCGCTGGTGATGTTTTCAGCGGCATAGCGCATCGGTTCCGCACCGCCGAATTCCTTGAAGCCGATGAGGTTCGGATGCTCGGCCCGCAGCGCGAAAAACAGGTCGGCACGGGTTGCGAAACCGTAATAGGGGCTGTTGTAGATGACAGCCGGAACATCTGGAGCAGCCGACAGGACCGCCTTGAAATGCGCCTTCTGCGCCGTGATCGACGAGCCGCGCGAAAGCACGCGCGGGATGACCATCAGGCCCTTGGCGCCGACTTTCTGCGCGTGCGCGGCATGGGCGGCGGCGATCTTCGTGTTGACCGCGCCGGTGCCGACGACGACAGGCACGCCAGCCTTGGCCAGCGCCTCGACGCCTGCCATGCGGTCCTCGTCCGAGAGGAGCGGCCAGTCACCCATGGAACCGCAATAGACAACCGCAGACATGCCCTTCGCGATCAGTTCCTTGCCCTTGCGGACCAGCGCATCGAAATCCGGCGTGCGGTCGGGCTTGCAGGGGGTCATGAGGGCCGGAATGCAACCGGCGAAAATGTTAGAGGTCATAGCGTCGTTCCTTGGACGTTTTTCCTTGAGCGTTTCTCACGCGGGCTGGATCTACAATCGGTCTGCCAAACCTTGTATTGAAATCAAATATACACTTTGTATTTTTCTTGTCGACCAAAATTTTGTTTCGGGTTAACACTACAGTTGCAAATTCGTCAGGCCGTGGCGAAAAGAGTGATTTTCGAGTACCGGAGCGCAACGTACTTAAAGGTACGTGAGCACCGAAACGCAGACAAATTGCTCTTTGCAGCCCGGCATCACGAGGAATGCAGCTGTAGTGTTAGGATTGCTTGACCGGTGGGACTTAAACTGCTGTTAGAATGCCGTTATGCCGCGCCGCACACACCGCAAGAGGACAGAAAGATCATGGACAAAGACGACGCAAGCCAGACCGCCGACCGGAAGAAGGGTTCGGGCGTCAAGCTGGTTTACGACGTGCTGCGCGACGAGATCATCGATCTTTCGCTCGCGCCGGGCAGCCCCATCGATGAAAATCAGTTGGCAGAGCGCTTTTCCATGTCGCGCACGCCGATCCGCGAGGCTTTGGTGCGGCTTGCGAGCGACGGCTTCGTGACCACGCTTCCCAACCGCTCGACGGTTGTGTCCAATATCGATTTTCTGAGCCTGCCCGCCTTCTTCGACGCGGTGACGCTGATGTACCGCGTGACGACGCGGCTTGCCGCGCGCAACCGGACCGACAAGGACCTTGAGACTATCCGGGCGCATCAGGAGGCTTTTGCCCGCGCCGTTCGCTCACAGAACGCGCTGGAAATGATCGCGACGAACCGCGATTTTCATGCAGCCATTGCCGAAGCGGGCCGCAACCCGTTCTATACCACCTTCTTTTCGCGGCTTCTGGATGAAGGGCGCAGGCTGCTGCGCCTCTATTACCAGTCTTTTGCCGACCGCCTGCCGGAGCGCTACGTCACCGAGCATGAAGACATGATCCGCGCCATCGAAGAGCGCGACGTCGACACCGCCGACCTGCTTGGCAAGGCGCATGGCGACCAGATCGTTCATCAAATCCGCAAGCTGATTGCAGAAGACCGCCGCGACCAGCTCGATTTATAGAACTACATTCCCGGCAGGGAGGCCGCCGTCAGACGGCTTCCGGCAATCGTCGCGCTTCCATCACCCGGTCCCACCAACCGAGCACGGCCTTGCTGTCCGGGGCCAGCAGAACGCCGCAATCCCCGGCAAAGTCGTTCCAGCCCTCCACATAGGTCTCGCGCACCACGGTCAGCACGGGAACCCGGCGCGCATAGGCCGTTTCGATGACGGAGCGGAAACCGTGCCCTTCCGTCTCGCCCTTGCCGAAACGGTTGAGGATCAGCATCTCGGCGCCATCATCGAGTTCGGCCAAAAGCGAGCCTGCCACATCGGCAAGCGCCGCCGGATCGAGACGGCATCCCCTCGACCCCGAACCGAGCGACTGCGAAATAATCTGCGTGACGCCGGTTCCGATATGCTCGATCTCGATATCGCGGCAGCATTCCTCCCCGCCGGTTTCACGGTGCTGGAGAAAGCCCGCCACGCGCAGGCCCGCCCGCCTTGCCTGCTGCGCCACGCTCGCCAGAAGCTGGTCCACCGGCACATCCTTTGCGGCGAGGATGGCCGCAA
Source organism: Hyphomicrobiales bacterium (assembly GCA_900473915.1). Classification (GTDB taxonomy): domain Bacteria; phylum Pseudomonadota; class Alphaproteobacteria; order Rhizobiales; family Rhizobiaceae; genus Brucella. The sequence goes on from UCNG01000007.1 coordinate 206,620, forward strand.
GGATCGGTTCGTGGCTCATGCCCCGGCTCCTTCGTTCGACAGGAGATCAATGCCGGTAATGTCGGCATCGGCTGCGAGGATCGCGATATATTGCGACACGGCCTTGGACCAGGTGGAGGCTTCCAGCCATCCGGCAATGCGGTCGGCCACATAGTCGAACGGCAGTTCCTCGCCCTCGATGCGGCGGTCGAGCCGCACGATATGAAAACCGAAACGGCTTTCAATGGGGGCAGCGGTGATTTCACCGGGGGTCATCCGTTCCAGCGCCTTTTCAAATTCGGGCACCGTGCTGCCGCGCGTGAGCTGGCCAAGATTGCCGCCCTGCGCGCCCGAAGGACAGGACGAATATTCATGCGCAACCGAGGCGAAAGTGGCCGGATCGGCAATCACCGCGGAAGCCAGGCGCGATGCGGTCGTGCGAGCCTTTTCGCGGGCCTGGCTGTCGGCAGGGTCGGCGGCGATCAAGATATGGCTCGCCTCCAGAATGGGCGCACTGGTGAAACGGTGGCGGTTGTTTTCGTAGAAGCGCAAGGCTTCCTCGCGGCTTGCCGAAGGCACCTCCACTTCCCGCTCAATCACCATGCGGACCAGCGCGTCCTCGTCGGTTTCGCTGCGGCCTTCGGCGTCCTTCTCGCGTTCGGGGACGATGCCCGTTTCCCTTGCGCGCTGCAAAAGCAATTCCCGCACCGCCAGCGCGCGGGCGGCGGCTAGCAATGCCGCACCCGGATTGTCCGACGGATGGTTTTGCGCCTCCGTCAGAATGTCGGTTTCGTTGATCGCCACGCCATTGACGGACACCGCATCGAAAACCGGACGCGGCTTTGGCGGCACCCGCGTATCCGGCTCCTGATAGGTGGTGTAGCCGGTCGGGTGATTGTGCTGCCCGGCAGCGGGTTGTTTCCGGTCGAAAAGCGTCACCATCAGCCTTACTCCGCAGGGACGCGCACAGGCGCTCTATGATTGCGCTCGCGCACGACCTGATAGCCCGGACGCCAGATATAGCGCACCGGCGCGCTCAGCATATGCACAAGGCGCGTGAACGGGAACAGCAGGAAGATGGTGAGACCCAGGAAGATGTGCATCTTGAAGACAAACGACGCATCGGTGATGTAGCTCGATGCAGCCGGGTTGAAAGTGAAGATGCCCTGCGCCCAGTTCATGAATGTCACCATTTCCCCGCCATCGATATGTTGCAGCGAGACCGGAATGGTGCCGAGGCCCAGCAGAAGCTGCACCCACAACAGCATGATAATCAGCGTGTCGGTGGGCCTTGACGATGCGCGCACGCGCGGATCGAACAGGCGGCGGTGCACCAGCATGGAAGCGCCGATAATTGCCATCACACCGGCGATGCCGCCTGCGACGACGGCAAGAATCTGCTTTGCCTCGTGGCTGACGCCAAGCATGTCGAAGACCCAGATCGGCGTCAGCAGCCCGACGAAATGACCGGCGAAGATGAACAGCACGCCAAGATGAAACAGGACCGAACCCCACATGAGCTGCCTGCGCCGCAAAAGCTGGCTTGAGCCCGAACGCCATGTGTAAGGCTCGCGGTCGTAGCGGAAGATCGAGCCGAGCGCGAGCACGCTCAATGCGATGTAGGGATAGATGCCGAAAAGAAACGTATGGAGATAAGCCATTTTCCGTCTCCTATAGATGTGAAGGGTTGGACGGGGCGTCGGGCTTGCGCTGTGCCGCACGCATCTGCATGCGCAACCGGTCCGGACCGCAGGAATTTTCGCCCGCATTGCCGCCGAACGTCACCGCTTCTTCTTCCCAGATGCGGTCGAGCGCGGCGAGATCGTTCGGGTCGTCTTCTTCCTGCCGAAGCAATTCTCCGACGAGGTTCTTGTCCGGCTTGGCATTGGCGACATGCAGCAAGGTCGCGAAGGCATTGGCATAGGGCGACTGCCGCTTGCGCAGGCGCTCGCCGATGGCCGCCGTGATATGGCCGGTTTGGGTGAGAAGATCGTGGATTTCTTCGGCTGAGCGCGTCGACAGGAATTCAAGGAACAGCGGCAGATAGTCCGGCAGTTCCTTGGCATCCACCACAAAGCCGTTGTCGTCATACATCTTCTTGAGATCGACCATGGCCTGTCCGCGGTCGCGGCTTTCACCATGCACATGCTCGAAAAGATGCAGCGACAGCGACCGCGTGCGGTCGAACAGATGCACGTAACGTTCCTGCGCCTCATAGAGATCGCAGTCGCAGACATAATCGACAAGGCTATCGAGTAGCCTGCGGATGCCGGGGGAAAGATTTTCCCCGGCCAGCGCTTCTTTCAGTTCCTCTCCGCCCAATTGCAGCTCAGCGCTCGGATAGGAGAGCAGCAGCGAAATGATTTTCAGGGTCCTGTTCATTACACCTGCTCCCTGAAAATATCGGTCGGCGTCTGGACCACCTTCTGGCGCTTGGCGCCGAACAGGTCTTCCGTCGACGTTCCGCCCGAGCAGCCATTGCCGAAGGTGAAGCCGCAGGAGCCGCGCACGTCATAGGCGTCCTCGGTGATTTCACGATGCGTCGTCGGGATCACGAAGCGGTCTTCGTAATTGGCAATCGCCATGATGTGGTACATTTCCTCGATCATCGCGCTGCTCATGCCGACACGGTCGGCAATCGCCTCGTCGATGACGCCATCGACGGTCTTGGCGCGCATATAGGCGCGCATGGCGAGCATGCGTTCCAGCGCCGAGATGACCGGCTCTTCCTTGCCTGCGGTCAGGAGATTAGCGAGATAGCGGACCGGGATGCGCATGGAGCGCACATCCGGCAGCGGGCCGTCCATGCCAAGCTTGCCGGCAGCGGCAGCCGATTGCAGCGGCGAGAGCGGCGGCACATACCAGACCATCGGCAGGGTGCGATATTCTGGATGGAGCGGGAAGGCGATCTTCCAGTCCATCGCCATCTTGTAGACCGGCGAATGTTTTGCCGCTTCCAGCCATGCTTCCGGCACGCCGTCCTTGCGCGCCTGTTCGATCACCGCAGGATCGTTCGGATCGAGGAAGATGTTGAGCTGTTCTTCGTAAAGATCCTGCTCATTGGCCGTGGACGCGGCTTCCGAAATACGGTCGGCATCATAGAGCATCACGCCGAGATAACGGATGCGGCCCACGCAGGTTTCCGAACAGACGGTCGGCTGACCGGCTTCGATGCGCGGATAGCAGAAGATGCACTTCTCGGACTTGCCCGAACTCCAGTTGTAATAAATCTTCTTGTAGGGGCAACCGGAAACGCACATGCGCCAGCCACGGCACTTTTCCTGATCGATCAGGACGATGCCGTCATCCTCGCGCTTGTAGATCGCTCCTGACGGGCAGGCCGCAACGCAGGTCGGGTTGAGGCAGTGCTCGCACAGGCGCGGCAGATACATCATGAAGGTGTTTTCGAACTGGCCGTAGATTTCCTTCTCCACGCCCTCGAAATTGTAGTCCTTCGAGCGCTTGGCGAACTCGCCGCCGAGAATTTCTTCCCAGTTCGGGCCCCATTCGATCTTTTCCATCCGCTCGCCCGAAATCAGCGAGCGCGGGCGGGCGGTCGGCATGGTCTTGCTTTCGCCTGCCGTCTGCAGATGACCGTAATCGAAGTCGAACGGCTCGTAATAATCGTCGATTTCCGGCAGGTCGGGATTGGCGAAAATCTTGGCGAGGATGCGCCATTTCGCGCCCATCTTCGGCTCGATCTTGCCGTTCTTCTTGCGGACCCAGCCGCCGTTCCACTTCTTCTGGTTTTCCCAATCCTTGGGAAAACCGATGCCGGGCTTGGTCTCGACATTGTTGAACCAGGCATATTCCACGCCTTCGCGGTTGGTCCAGACGTTCTTGCATGTCACCGAGCAGGTGTGGCAGCCGATGCACTTGTCGAGATTGAGCACCATTCCAATTTGCGCACGGATTTTCATTCTGCTGCCTCCTTCACGGCGGAGTTGCGGTTGCCTTCTTCAAGCGGCCCTTCCATCCAGTCCACATGGTCGAGCTTGCGCACGACCACGAACTCGTCGCGGTTGGCGCCAACCGTTCCGTAATAGTTGAAACCATAGGACTGGTGGGCGTAGCCGCCGATCATATGCGTCGGCTTGGTGATGATGCGGGTGACGGAGTTGTGAATGCCGCCGCGCTGGCCGGTGAGCGGCGAGCCGGGCGTGTTCACGATCTTCTCCTGCGCGTGATACATGAAGATGGTTCCATCCTTCATGCGCTGGGAGACGACCGCGCGGGCCACGATGGCGCCGTTGGCGTTGTAAACCTCAACCCAGTCATTATCGACAATGCCAGCCTTCGCCGCATCCGGCTCCGAAATCCAGACAACCGGCCCGCCGCGATTGAGCGTCAGCATGAGCAGATTGTCCGAATAGGTGGAGTGGATGCCCCATTTCTGGTGCGGCGTGATGAAGTTCAGCACCAGATGCGGCTGGCCGTCCGCCTTTTCGCGGATTGCCGGGTTGACCGTCTTGGTGTCGATCGGCGGGCGATAGACGCAGAAGCCCTCGCCAAAGGCGCGCATCCACAGATGATCCTGATAGAGCTGCTGACGGCCGGTCAGCGTGCGCCAGGGGATCAGCTCATGCACATTGGTATAGCCTGCATTGTAGCAGACATGCTCGGATTCCAGCCCCGACCAGGTTGGCGAGGAGATGATCTTGCGCGGCTGCGCGACGATATCGCGATAGCGGATCTTCTCATCTTCCTTGGGAAGAGCCAGATGGGTGTGGTCGCGTCCGGTGAATTTCGACAGCGCTTCCCATGCCTTCACCGCCACTTCGCCGTTGGTTTCCGGCGCAAGCGACAGGATAACCTCGGTTGCGTCCACATCGGTATAGATGCGCGGACGCCCTTCGGTTGCGCCCGGCTCATGAACCTTGCCGTTCAGCTTGCCGAGAAGCTCGACCTCATGTTCGGTGTTCCACGAGATGCCCTTGCCGCCATTGCCAAGCTTGTCGAGAAGCGGCCCGACGGAGGTGTAGCGCTTGTAGAGGTTCGGATAATCGCGCTCCACAACCACGACCGATGGCATGGTCTTGCCGGGGATCGGCTCGACCTCGCCCTTCTTCCAGTCCAGCACGTCCTTCGGCTGCGCCAGTTCGCCCGCCGTGTCGTGCAGGGTCGGCACAAGAACGATATCCTTCTCGACGCCCAGCACTTCCGGCGCCACTTCCGAGAACTTCTTGGCGATGCCCTTGAAGATTTCCCAATCGCTGCGCGCTTCCCAAGCCGGGTCGGCTGCGCTCGATAGTGGATGGATGAAAGGATGCATGTCAGAGGTATTGAGGTCGTTCTTCTCGTACCAGGTGGCAGTCGGCAGAACGATATCGGAATAGACGCAGGTCGTGGACATGCGGAAGTCGAGCGTGACCAGAAGGTCGAGCTTTCCTTCCGGGGCCTCATCGTGCCACACGGCCTCGCGGCTTTCCTGCGCGCCTTCCTGTCCCAGATCCTTGCCAAGCAGGCCGTTGGACGTGCCAAGCAGATGCTTCAGGAAATATTCATGCCCCTTGCCCGACGAGCCGAGCAGGTTCGAGCGCCAGACGAACATGTTGCGCGGCCAGTTGGCCTCGTGGTCCGGGTCCTCGCAGGACATGGTGAGGGTGCCGTTCTTCAAGGCATTCGCGATGAAGTCCTTCGGCTCCTTGCCCGATGCGGCTGCTTGCTTGGCAAGCTCCAGCGGGTTGGTCTGGAGCTGCGGCGCGGAAGGCAGCCAGCCCATCCGCTCGGCCCGGATATTGTAGTCGATCATCGTGCCTTCCCACGCGCCGTCCGGCGCGGTGGGCGAAAGAATGTCCTGCACCTTCACGGTTTCGTAGCGCCACTGGTCGGTATGCGCATAGAAGAAGGAGGTGGAGTTCATGTGGCGCGGCGGGCGGTTCCAGTCCAGCGCGAATGCGAGCGCCGTCCAGCCGGTTTGCGGACGCAGCTTTTCCTGCCCCACATAATGGCTCCAGCCGCCGCCCGACTGGCCGATGCAGCCACACATCACCAGCATGTTGATGATACCGCGATAGTTCATGTCCATGTGGTACCAGTGGTTGAGACCGGCACCGAGAATGACCATGGAACGGCCATTGGTCTTTTCGGCATTGGTGGCAAACTCGCGTGCGACCGCAATGATCTGGTCGCGCGGGACGCCCGTGATCTTCTCCGCCCATGCCGGGGTATATGGCAGGCCCTCATCGTAGGACTTGGCGGAGTTCTCGTCGCCAAGCCCGCGATCGAGGCCGTAATTGGCGGCGAACAGGTCGAACACGGTCGCGACCAGCACATCGCCCTTTTTCAGTTTCAGCTTGCGGGCCGGAACCTTGCGCACCAGCACGCTGTCATGGTCGGTGCCTTCGAAATAATCGTGCTCGCGATTGCCGAAATAAGGGAAGGCCACATCGGCGATGGCATCGTGCGCGCCCGCCTCAATGAAGCTCTTGGCAAGTTCCACGTCCTTGCCCTGGCCGTCCTTTTCTTCAAGGTTCCACTGGCCGTCATTGCCCCAGCGGAAGCCGATGGAGCCTTGCGGCGCAACATAGGTGCCGGATTTCGTATCATAGGCGACGGTCTTCCAGTCGGGATTGTTGGCCTCGCCAAGATCGCCCTTCAGGTCGGAAGCGCGCAGGAAGCGATCCGGCACGTAGCGCCCGTCCTTCTTCGTGAGCATGACCAGCATCGGGAAGTCGGTATATTTGCGGCAATAATCCTCGAAATAGGAAACCTGCCGGTCAAGGTGATATTCGCGCAGGATCACATGGCCAAGCGCCATGGCCAGCGCCGCGTCGGTGCCTTGCTTCGGGTGCAGCCACAGATCAGAGAACTTCGCGGCCTCCGAATAGTCGGGCGAGACCACGACCGACTTGGTGCCCTTGTAGCGCACTTCCGTATAGAAATGCGCATCCGGCGTGCGGGTCTGCGGCACGTTGGAACCCCAGAGCATCAGGAAACCGGCATTGTACCAGTCTGCCGATTCCGGCACGTCCGTCTGTTCGCCCCATGTCATGGGTGATGCGGGCGGCAGGTCGCAATACCAGTCGTAGAACGACATGCAGACGCCGCCCAAGAGCGAGAGGTAACGCGAGCCCGCCGCATAGGACACCATCGACATGGCCGGGATTGGCGAGAAGCCGATCACGCGGTCAGGCCCATAGGTCTTGGCCGTATAGGCATTGGCGGCTGCGATGATCTCGTTGACTTCTTCCCACGTGGCGCGGACGAAACCGCCAAGGCCGCGCACCTTCATATAGTCGGCGCGCTTGGCGGGGTCCTGCTGGATCGCGGCCCATGCAGCGACCGGCGTTTTCAGCACACGTTCCTTGCGCCACAGTTTCAGGAGCCGCGAGCGGATCAGCGGATATTTCACGCGGTTGGCCGAATAGACGTACCAGCTATAGCTCGCCCCGCGCGAACAGCCGCGCGGTTCGTGGTTCGGAAGATCGGCGCGGGTGCGCGGATAGTCCGTCTGCTGGGTTTCCCAGGTGATGATGCCGCCCTTGACATAGACCTTCCACGAGCAGGAGCCGGTGCAGTTCACGCCATGGGTGGAGCGCACGATCTTGTCGTGCTGCCAGCGCTTGCGATAGGCGTCTTCCCAGTCACGGTTTTCGTTGGTGGTGACGCCATGGCCTTCCGAGAAGGTGCCGACATTCTTGCGGGCAAGAAAGTTCAGGCGATCGAGGAGTAGACTCATGATTTTATCCTCACTTTAGTTCGTTAGGCAGCAGCAGCTGCTGGCTTGCTGCGATGCTCCACGTCGTAGAGCAGCCCGCCTTTTCGGGTGTAGACGCCCCAGGTGATGACGAGGCATGTCACGTAGAAGATCAGGAAGGCCCACAATGCTGCTTCCGGCCCGCCGGTCATGCTGATCGAGGTGCCGTAGCCCTTCGGGATGAAGAAGGCGCCGAAGGCAGCAATGGCCGAGGTGAAGCCGGTGATGGCCGCGGATTCCTTGTCCGCTTCGTGGCGGCGTTCTTCCGGGGTGGCATTGGGCATCAGCCGCACCATTTCCTTCGACATGATCGCCGGGATCATCTGGAAGGTGGAAGCATTGCCGATACCGGTTGCGAAGAACAGCAGCACGAAGGAAGCGAAAAAGCCCCAGAACGCATTCGGCTGATCCTTGATGCCGACGAAGTAGAGCACGCCCGCCACGCCCACCATCATCAGCACGAATGCCCAGATGGTGACGCGCCCGCCGCCATACTTGTCCGCCAGCCAGCCAGAGCCCGACCGCGACAGCGCGCCGACCAAAGGCCCGAGAAAGGCGAACTGAAGCGCATTCACTTGCGGGAACAGGATGTTGGTCAGAAGCGGGAAGCCAGCCGAATAGCCGATGAACGAACCGAAGGTTCCCGTATAGAGCCAGCACATGATCCAGTTGTGCCTGCGGCGAAAAATGACGGCCTGATCGGCAAACGAAGCCTTGGCGGATGCGATATCGTTCATGCCGAACCAGTTGGCGAAAGCCGTGACGACAATGAACGGCACGAAGACGAACCCGGCATTTTGCAGCCACAGCGGTGCGCTGCCCGCTTCGGTTGCGACCATGGCCGGATCGCCGCCAAGCTTGCCGAAGATACCGGCGGTAATGACCAGCGGCACCACGAACTGCACGACGCTGACGCCGAGATTGCCGAGGCCCGCATTGAGCGCAGCCGCATTGCCCTTCTCGTGCTTGGGAAAGAAGAACGAGATGTTGGACATGGAGGAGGCGAAGTTGCCGCCACCGAAGCCGCAGCACAGCGCGAGCAGAAGGAAGATGAAGTAAGGCGTGTCCGGGTTCTGCACCGCATAGCCGATACCGATGGCCGGGATGACCAGCGACCAGGTGGTGAGCGTCGTCCACAGGCGGCCGCCGAAGATCGGCACCATGAAGGAATAGAAGATGCGGAAGGTCGCGCCCGAAATGCCGGGGAGTGCCGCCAGCCAGAAAAGCTGGTCGGTCGTGAACTGGTAGCCCACGAGCGGCAGCTTCGCCACCACCACGGACCAGACCTGCCAGATGGCGAAGGACAAAAGAAGCGCGGGGATCGAAAGCCACAGGTTGCGCTTGGCGATCTTGCGTCCCTTCTGTTCCCAGAAAGCCGGGTCGTCCGGACGCCAGTCGGTGAGGACGGAATCGCCCTTTGCCGGCTTGATTTCAGCCTTCTTCAACCCCTGCAATTCGGCAAAGGCCGGAAGCTCTTCCGTGGCCGCGCCTTGCGAGGCGCGCTCCATCTGGCGGATCGAGACATGCATCCACACGAAAGATACCGCGACGATGACGAAGAGCAGCATGAAGCAGCTTGTCCACAGGCCCGTCTGGTCGAGGATCACGCCGAACAGGATCGGCAGGATGAAGCCGCCGAGACCGCCGATCATGCCCACCAGACCGCCGACAGAGCCGACATTGCCCGGATAATAGACAGGAATGTGCTTGAAGACCGCAGCCTTGCCCAAGGCCATGAAGAAGCCGAGGATGAAGACGGTGACGGTGAAGCCGATCACGCCCATTTCGGCATGGAAGGCCAGCGGGCCGTTATCGCTCTGGATGACATAATCCGTCGGCGGATAGGACAGCACGAAGGTTGCGACCAGCGACACGGCGAAGGTCCAGTACATGACGCGGCGCGCGCCATAAACATCCGAAAGATGCCCGCCATAGGCGCGGAACAGGCTTGCCGGGACCGAAAAGAACGCTGCGATGATGCCTGCGAGACGAATATCGACGCCGTAGACATGGATCAGATATTGCGGCAGCCACAGCGCGAGAGCCACGAAGGCGCCGAAGACGAAGAAATAGTATAGCGAGAAACGCCAGACCTGCACGTTCTTCAGCGGTTCCAGCTCCATCAGCGTGCTGGCGGGCTTTTCACCCTTGCGGCGGCGCTCGACCAGAACCGGATCGTCGCTCGTGGTGAAATAGAAGATCAACGCCATGACGACCATCGCAGCCGCCCAGACTTCGGCAACCGCGTGCCAGCCGAAGGCGACCATGACCATCGGCGCGAAGAATTTCGTCACTGCCGAGCCGACATTGCCCGCGCCGAAAATGCCGAGCGCGACGCCCTGCTTTTCCGGCGGATACCAGCGCGACACATAGGCGACGCCGACCGAGAACGACCCGCCCGCCACGCCGACGCCGAGCGCTGCAACCAGCATCTGCGGATAGGTGGTGGCGTAGGTCAGCAACCAGGTGGCAACCGCCGAAACCAGCATTGTGAGGGTGAAGATGGCGCGACCGCCATAACGGTCCGCCCAGATGCCGAGGATGACGCGGATCAGCGACCCGGTCAGGATGGGCGTGCCGACCAGCAGGCCGAACTGCGTTTCGCTCAAGCCCAGCTCGGACCGAATTTCAATGCCGATGATTGCGAAGATGGTCCAGACCGCGAAACAAACTGTAAAAGCGGTCGTACTCATCGCTAGCGCCGTTGTCTGCGCCCTGGGATTTTCCCCTGCGACATGTTGCATAGGCGTACTCCGAATTGAATACCATTGGGAGGTTTCGTATGCACTTATGCGTCGACTGTTGGATGAATACATTGATTAAGATCAATATCTCTGGACTATTCAAGTTGAATTTTAGTTTTTCGTGACTTAAGGGAAATAATAGACCAAGTTAGGCGCAAGTATTGATTAATGCATATTGCCTAATTGATATTTATCAATTATGTTAACGGGCTATAACTTGACCCCTAAAGTGAGGATTGATGCGGAAAGAAGAAATCGACGCGCTGAGAAATTTGCCGCTTTTCACGGACATGGCGGATGCCACGTTCGAGCGGCTGGTGCGTCCGAGCTTCGTGCAGTCTTTTCCGCCGCGCACGACCCTGATCCGGGAAGACGAGCCTGCGGACTTCCTGTTCGCGATCCTCGACGGGCTTGTGCTGATGTCGGCCAAATCGGACGATGGCGAGACCGCGCTGGAGATATTGCGCGCCGACGATATCTTCATTCTCGCGGCCGTGCTCAATGACGATGTGTGCCTGCAAACCGCGCAGACGCTCACGCCCACCCGCGTGCTGATGGTGCCCTCCAGCCTGGTGCGCGACCTGATGAGCGAGGATGTCGGCTTCATGCGCGCCATCGTTTTTGAAACCGCGCGCGCCTATCGCCGCCTGGTCAAGGAACTGAAGACGCAGAAGCTGCGCAGCAGCGTGCAGCGCCTCGCCAACTGGATCGTCAAGGAATCGCTTCTGAACGACGGCGCCGATGTGGTGATGATCCCTTACGAAAAACGCACGCTTGCCGCCTATCTCGGCATGACACCGGAAAACCTGTCGCGCAATTTCGCGACGCTCACCTCGCATGGCGTCACGGTGCAGGCCTCCGCGATCAAGATCACCAACAAGAACAAGCTGCTGCAATTTGCAGCCCCCTCCCACCTGATCGACAGGCAGGAACCGGCGCGCAGTTTCGACAAGATCTGAGATTGGCGGCCTTCATCTTTCTGTCAAACAGAACGACTATCCGGTGACTTTCTCCATCGAACGGGCCTCCGCCATGAAAGCACCTTTTATCGTCCTGTTTCTCGCTCTTGCAACCAGCGCCGTTGCGCAGGAATTGCCCAAGCCCGAACTGATCGGCGCTTTCACGCTGCCCACCGGCCTGAAAATCGGCGGCGTCGAGTTCGGCGGAATTTCCGGCCTCGATTACGATCCGCGTGAAGACGTCTATTACGCCATATCCGACGACCGTTCGGAAAATGCGCCTGCGCGCTTTTACAAGCTCAAGCTCGCCATCGACGGTTCCGGCGTGCAAAGCCTCGATATTCTGGAAACGGTCACGCTTCTGGACAAAGCCGGCAAACCATTTGCGCTGAAGGATGTGGACCCGGAAAGCATACGCTTCAACGCGGCCACCGGAACCATCTACTGGTCAAGCGAAGGCAACAGGAACGGCAGACCGTTTGTCGGCGAAGCAAAGACCGATGGCAGCTTCATCCGCGAATTTGCCTTGCCGGAAGCCTACATTCCCGACGAAGGCAAGACACGCGGCATCCGCAACAATCTGTCCTTTGAAAGCCTGACCATCACGCCGGACGGCAAAACGCTTCTGGCGGGCACGGAAAACGCGCTGATACAGGATGGAGACAAGGCGACGCTCGACCATGGCAGCCGCTCGCGCATCATCGCCTTCGATCTCGCATCGGGCAATGTCACGGCGGAATATGCCTATGATACCGACCCGATCTTCACCAAGGCGATTGAGCCGCCCTTCTGGAACGATAACGGCATGTCGGAATTCGTTTCCGATGGAAACGATCTTCTCACCGTCGAACGCTCCTTCGCCATGGGTGTGGGCAACCGGATCACGCTTTACCGCGCCTCCTTCGATGGCGCCAGCGATGTGAAGGGCGTGCCGTCGCTTGCCAGCCAGCCGGTAACGCCGCTCGGCAAGAAACTTCTTCTCCGGCTCAACGAAGGCGATTTCGGCCTCGACATCGACAATATCGAGGCCATCACCTTCGGGCCGACGGTTGACGGCAAGAGGACGCTCATCCTCGCCTCCGACAACAATTTCAGTCCCGGTCAGGTTTCGCAGTTCATCGCCCTGAAGCTGCCCTGACAAATAGTGACCGCACTCAGGTCCAGAAATAGCGCACGATGTGGAAGAAGACCGGGGCCGAGAAGACGAGGCTGTCGGCCCGGTCGAGCATGCCGCCATGCCCTTCGATCATGTGGCCCCAGTCCTTCACGCCGCGATCACGCTTGATGGCGGAGGCGACAAGCCCGCCGAAGAAGCCCATGATGCAGGATGTTGCGGCAAGCGCGCCCGCCTGAAGCGGCGAAAACGGCGTCAGCCAGGCAAGCCCTGCCCCCAGAAGCGAGGCGCTGGCGACCCCGCCGACAAAGCCTTCCCAGGTCTTGGACGGCGATATGGCGGGCGCGATGCGATGTTTGCCGAACAGCTTGCCGAAAATATATTGCAGCACATCGCTGCCCTGCACGGTGGCCACCAGAAAGGCGATCAAAAGCAGCTTCTTGCCGTCAAAGCCGGGAATATCCAGCGTCATCAGCGCGGGCACATGGCTGATGCAATAGACCGACAGCATGATGCCCCATTGCTGCTCGCTGATGCGCTCCAGAAAGCGCGACGTGTCGCCGGAAAGCGCCGTCAGCACCGGCATGGCGAGGAAGCAATAGACCGGGACAAAGATGGAATAGAGCCCGTACCAGTCGATCCAGATCAGGTAATACTGCACCGGGATAACCAGCAGGAACATGCCCAGCAGCACGCGATGGTCGGCGCGCCGCGTCTGCGTCAGCGTCGCATATTCGCGCAAGGCGGCAAACGAGATCAGCGCGAACAGCACGATCACCCCGCCCTTGCCGAACAGGAAGGCGACGCACATGGCGCCGACCATGATCCACCATGCCTTGATGCGGGCATTGAGATTGACCAGCGTGGAGGAAAGCGGCTTCGGCGCGCGCCATGAAAGAACACCGGCAACGGCGCTTGCCGTTGTCAGAACGCCCATGAGGCCAAGGAACAGTCGGGTTGTTTCGCTCATGGTTGTTTACCGTTGCGGGGCTGAATATCGAGAAGGCTCTGGCGGGCGCGGGCGAGAAATTCCTTGCGGTCCTCGCCTTCGCGAAGCTGGACCGGCGCGCCAAAGATGACGCGGCACAGAAGCGGCACCGGCAGCATCGCGCCCTTGGGCAGCACGCGCGACATGTTTTCGATCCAGCACGGCACCAGTTCCACATCAGGGCGCGCCAGCGCCAGATTGTAGATGCCGGAGCGAAAGCGCAGCAGCGCCTCGTCGGTCATGTTGCGCGTGCCTTCCGGGAAGATGATGAGCGAATGGCCATCGGCCAGCGCCTTCAGCATCACTTCCATCGGGTCTTGCGTGCGTTCCACCCAGTTGCGCTCGACAAGCACGGTGCGCAGCAGAACTTCCGCCATGAACTGGCGCACGCGGTTGCCCCGCCAGTAATCCGCCCCGGCGACGGCACGGGTGCGGGCGCGCTCTTCCTGATCGAGACAGGAGGAAAGCAGGATGAAATCGCCATGGCTTGTGTGATTGGCAAAATAGATGCGCTGATTGCGCGACGGTCCGGTGCCGCTCCAGATGGGCCGCACGCCGGTAATCCCGCGCGACAGGATGGCCAGAAACGAACCGAAAATCGATTGCACCTGATGGCGGATCAGTTCCCGCATGTCAGAGTCCCCACCCCAATGGCTGACCTGATGGCACTGCGGCCAGCAGAATGAAAAGCACGATCCCAACCCCCTTGAAGAACCGCAGTCGCCCCACGATGCGCCGCGAACCCTCAATCCTTGCCGCAAGCGGACGCACCGGCCCCTCGGTGGAACGAAGGCCCATGCGCTCCAGAATTTGGTCGACCTCGCCCAGGCCCGTTTCACCGGAAGCGGCAATCAGGCGGAAAAGCGCTGCGTCGAACAAGAGATGCGCGGCGATACCGAGCATGATCAACGCAGTGGCGAGCAGCAGCGGCCAGATCAGCCAGAATGCCAGATCGTGCGCCGGGCGCAGGAAGGGCGCGACCGCAAGGAGAACAACCGCGATGGCAATGCCAAGGAAGGCGTTGCGGCGCAGCATAATCGCCGTCGAGGTTGCAGGCATATTCATGCCGCCTCCCCCGCCAGATGCAGATGGACCGGCCAGCCTTTGGCGCGGACCAGCGCTTCTGCTTCCTGCGCATTGGCGGCGCGTCCGGTGGAAACAAGCCACGCAACCGCAACGGTGGCGCTGCGCTGGAAGCCAAGCGCGCAGCAGATGAGAACCGGGCCGTGATGGCGAGCCGCTTCAACGGCATCGGCGGCCAGTTGCACTTTTTCGGATGACGGCGCGATCAGGTCCAGCGTGGCAAAACTTTTCCATTCCGTGGCGTGCGGCGGCGGCACCATTTCAGCGGCAAGATCGATGATTGCGGCAAAGGATGAGAGTTCCGCCGCTTTTGGAAACCGCCCAAGAAACACCCCATCGGCAAGCTCGACCTGCGGCGGCAGCTTGCGGGTCCAGAACCGCACATTCAGCCGGGCAAAAAGCCTGTAAGGCCATAACAGCCAGCGGCTTGCGAGACTGACCGATCCGTCCGTCTGCTTTTGGAAAATGGCCGCACCGGCACCAAAATAGCCGAGCGCCACAGTGGCAAGCGCGGTTGCAGGCCAGAGCCAGAAAATCGCATAGCCGGTGACGGTCAGGCCATGGATGGCGAGCGCCAGAAACAGGACGGCGCCCGCCAGATAGCAAAGCCCGATCCTTCTGGCTTTGGGGTCCGATGTAAACGAAAAGCCAGCCAGCGGCGAAGGGCCGTTGCGTGGAAAAAGCCACAGGGCAAACAGGCCGAGCAAGCTGCCAGCCGGAATATCGACCGCATGGTGCTGATAGGTGGTCAGCACCGACAGGCCGATCAGCAGGCACCAGACATGCCAGACCACGCGCATGGCATCACCCATCACGCGGCGCATCTGGTCCCAGATGATGACCAGCAGCGCGATATGCAGCGAAGGCGCCTGATTGAAAGGCTTGTCGAAGCCGCCAAGCACATCGAACATGAAGCCCGGAATGCCCGCCGTTGCCGGTTTCACGAAGGTCGCCGTCAGCGGAAAGGCGACGAAGCAGAAAACGGCGATAATCTGTGCTGTCAGATAACGCTTCGCCAGCCGGTCGACCTGTTCCGGACTGTCATTGACGAACAGCGCAATCGCGTAAAACAGGTTGACCGACCAATAGGGCACGATGCTCCACGCGATGAACGGAACCCGGCTTTCCCACGTGAAGGCAAGGTTCGGCACATGGCTTTGCTGCGATGCGAGCCAGTTGGCCGTACCGTAGGTCAGGTAGAAAAAGGGAGCGAGAAACAGAAGCCAAAGGATGGCGCGACGGGCCACGGGCCGCCGCGAATATCCCTCGCGTTCCGTCAGATCCACTGTCACGCTTCGCCGTCTCCAACGCGCTCCGCAATCGAGACGGTGAAAATGCCCCACTGGTCGATGCGCTGCTCGATCTTGCGATAGCCTGCCTTTTCGACAAGCTGGTCCATTTCGCCCTGCGTGCGGCGGCGCATCACCCATGCCTCGCCGCCGCGATGCGAGGTCAGCGCCCGCGCGATCATTTCAAGCTGCGGATGCCAGGGCTGGTTGGTGTAGATCAGCAATGAGCCGGGTTTTTGCACGCGGGCAAGCCCCGACAGCGAACGATTGATCAACGCATTATCGGGGAAAAGCTCGTAAAGACCGGACACGATGGCGAGATCCGGCTGCGGCGTGACCGCGGCAAGGCTTTCCTCGTTGAAAGCGTCGCCCTCTTCCATATGGGCGATGGCTTCCAGCCCGCGCTCCTTGATGAGCTTGTTGCCCGCCAGCACATTGATCGGCGAATAATCCCGCAGGTGAATGCTGTCCGGCAAGTCGCCTGCACGCACCACCGCATCGATGACATAGCGGCCATGGCCGCAGGCAATGTCGAGGATATTGGTCGAGCGGCCCTCGCTTTCGAGCCGCCTGATGGCGTGCCTGATCAGTTCTTCCAGATGCACCTTGCGCTGGCGGATGCCGCGCCAGCCAATCGCTTCCAGAAACTGCCTGTCGATGAGCTTGCCGCCCGGTCCAATGCCGCGCGCTTCGTTCTCATAGACATAATCAAGCGTCGAACCGGAATCGAAGCCGGTGCGCTTGCCGACTTTCAGCCCTTCCGAAAACAGTGCGCCGAAGCCTATCGAAGCGCGTGTCGACGCCCAGTAAAGCCCCCGTGCCGTCAGAAGCGACAGCGGGGTCGACAGCCGGTCCGCCTCGTCGCGCGTGTAGCCTGCGATATGCGCTTCCGTCAGGTCGGCGCGCTGCGGCTTTTCGGCAAAACGCGCCTCGATGAAATCATGGATGCGCTCGATGGCCGGCTTGCGATCCCGCTCGCCCAGCGTGTCGTGGTAGAAGCCTTTCAGCACATGCCGCTCCTTGATGCGGCTGCCGAGATTTTCGAAGAAGCGATGTTGCGGCGCGGGGCGCACGACAAAATCGCTGCCGGAGATGAGCAATTGCGTCGGGACGGTAATCGCCCGCGCATCGTCCACCACGCGCTTTGCCGCCTCGTAGAGTTGCAGCAATATATGCGATGCGATGGGCCGCGTGATCAGCGGATCGGTGCGATAGGATTCGATGCGCTCCGGATCGTGGGTCAGGAATTGCGGCTTGACGTAGGAATTGACGTAGAACGTTCCCTTCAGCTTCTGCCAGAACGCAATGCCTTCCTTGGCGAACGGCACATAGAGCTTGATGTCGAAGGCAGGCGAAGCCAGCACCAGCGCGCGGATATTCGGCGCATAATCATGCACCCATGCGGCAGCAAGCACCGCGCCGACGCTTTGCGCGATGATGGCCACGTCCTCGATGGCGGCACCGGTTTCCTGCCGGATATGGGTTACGAAACAATCGAGATCGCGGATCGACGCGCCGAAGGATGGCGAGAAGCCGCGCACGCCCGGCGACTGGCCGTGGCCGCGCGCATCCCAGGCATAGAAGGCGTAGTCGTCGAGCCCCAGCTCATCGACCAGATGCGCGACGCGGCCGCTATGCTCATGCCCGCGATGCAGCAGCACGATCACGCCTTTCGGCTTGCCGGAGAGCGACGGCCAGAAACGGTAGAACAGCGACGTGCCGTCATGGGTGACGAACCGGCTTTCCTGCGCCACGCGATGCGGTTTGACTGCGTGCTCGTTCATGCCATCCCCTCTCGGCTGCTTCCCCAAGGGCCATAGCCCCCAATTTCTATTGAGTGAAACAAAATGTTTGCATAAACGAGCTGGCGCGAACCGCAAATAGCTGTTCAATACTTATTCTTCGTTTCCCAAGAGATTCTTGATGTCGGTTTATCAACTCAAGTCGCGTTTCCAGAATTTACTGAGGCCAGTTGTCGTGCGACTTGCCGCAGGCGGTGTAACGGCCAATCAGGTTACAGTCGCCGCCGCGCTCGTTTCCATCATACTTGGCGCTTTTCTGGCATGGAGCGGAAGCGCGGCATGGTTCGCACTCGTCCCTGTCTGGCTGTTCCTGCGCATGGCCTTGAACGCCATCGACGGAATGCTGGCGCGCGAACACGGGCAGAAATCGACGCTCGGCGCCTATCTCAACGAGATCGGCGACGTGGTTTCCGACGCGGCGCTCTACGCGCCTTTCGCATTGGTAGCGCCGTTCAGCGGCCCATGGATTTTCGCGGTCATTTTCCTCGCCACCCTGACGGAATTTGCGGGGCTTGCCGGAGCAACCGTGGGTGCGAGCCGCCGCTATGACGGCCCGATGGGCAAGAGCGACCGCGCCGTGGTCTTCGGCGTGCTTGGCGCATGGATCGCCATCGACGGCGCATTGCCGGACTGGATGTTCTGGCTGCAACCGCTCCTTTGCCTGTTACTCGCCGCAACCACGGTCAAGCGCATCGCCAACGGCATAAGCGAGGCAAAGAACCGTTAAAACGGGCCTCCGGTACTGGTATTGACGCAATTGGGGCCTATGTTGGTTCCCATTCAATTCCAGCTCAATCGGAGGCCATGCCAATGAAGAAAGCTAAGATTGCTGCTCTCGCCGGGGTCTTGTTCGCATATTCGTCCGCGCCCGGCCCGGTGCTTGCCGCCAGCGATGGCAATTCCAGACAGCGGGCGAAGGAAGTCACCGCTGTCGTCAACGCCGTCGCGCAGAAAATGCCCGACCAGCCGATCAATACGGTGATGTATATCCGCTCCAACAATTTCGAGGTTCTGGCTGGCGACTGCACGGTGCGCGCGCATATCGTCTCGTCCGGCCACAAGGCGAAAAGCACCTCTCCCGACCGGATCAAGGTGCGGCTCAACAAGCGGCGCTGCGCGCGTTAATTCCCATTAAGCTGTGACTTGGCAACGGTCTTGACCACCCAATCGGCGAAGACGCGCAGGCGGTTGCTGAGGTGCCGGTTGGGCGGATAGACCAGATAGATCGGCATCGGCTCGATCTCCCATTCCTGCAGGACGGGGCGCAGCGTGCCGTTGGCGATGTCGTCCCTCACCATGAACAAGGGCGCCTGCACCACGCCAAATCCGGCCCGCGCGGCGGCAAGATAGGTGGTCGATTCATTCGCCGCCACCACATAGCGCCCGTTGACCTCGATCTCCTCCGTCCCCTTCCTGAAGCGGAACGGCATCTGCTGGCCGGTCGATGGCCGGAAATAGCCGACCACCGTGCAGTCCCGACCAAGATCGGAGGGGTGCAGCGGCGTGGAACAACGGTCAAGATATTCAGCGGAAGCACATGCAATGGAATGCATGTCGCCAATGCGCCGGGCAATCAGCGACTGGTCGGCAAGCTCGCCGACACGGATCGCGCAATCGACGTTTTCCGCCACATAGTCGACGGGCCGGTCGGATACGCCGAGATCGATCTGGATATCGGGATAACGCTGGTGGAACTCCATCAGCGCCGGAATGATGATGAGATTGGCGATCGCGCCCGCCATTTCAACGCGCAGACGGCCTTTGGGCAAGGTCTGCGCGCTCGACAGGCTGCCGTCGAGTTCTTCCAGATCGGCCAGCAATCGCGCTGCGCGCTCATAGTAAAGTGCGCCGTCCGGTGTTACGAGAACCCGACGAGTGGTCCGATTGAGGAGTTTTGTGCGCAAATGGGTCTCCAATCCCTGAATGAGATTGCTGACCGTGGCCTTGGGCATGTTGAGCGAAGCGGAGGCGCGGGTGAAGTTGCCGGTTTCGACAACCCTGAGAAATGCGCGCATGGCCGAAAGCTGGTCCATTTGAAAAACTGCCATTGTTCGAGATTCTGAATAGTGTAACCAATTAGAGGGGACTATTCCAGATGGGAGACAATGATAATATTCCAACATAGCGGTTTGCCGCTATACGTGAAGGCCAACAAAGATGTGCGAGAAGTTCAGCGTAGAGACAATTCTGGTTAACGGAAAGGCCGATGACTGCGGCTGCACGGCCCGCGTTTATCGCGGTGCAGAATTGCTTTCTCCGCCGCCTGTGGTGCTGCATCTCCACGGCGGGGCTTTTTCCGCCAATTGCGTTGGCGCCTGCGAGCGCGTTGCCGAAACACTTGCCGAGGCGGGTGCGGTGGTCGTGTCGCCGGAATATTCGGCAGCCTGTCTCAACCCGTTCCCGGCGGCGCTTGAGATCGTCTACTCCATCCTGACTTCGATGCGCGCGCGTTGCCCGGAGTTTGCGCACAAGAAGTCGATGCTGTTCGTCGCCGGTGAAGAGGCGGGCGGCAATATTGCTGCGGGTTTGGCGCTCATGGCGCGAGATCAGAATCTGACGGACCTCAAAGGTCAGATATTGCTTTCGCCCATGCTCGACCCCTGCCTCGCCACGGCGTCTTTCCGCAAATATTGCCCGGAAAGCGCGGTCCAGACGATGGCGGATGGCTGGCAGCATTATCTGGGCCAGTGCGGCGGGTTCACGCATCCCTACGCCGCGCCCGGTCTTTGTACACGTCTGGGCGGTCTGGTTCCGACCTTGCTCGTTTCCAGCGCCCAATGTCCGATGCGCGATGAAACGCAGGCCTATGCCGAGCGTCTTCGCGAAGCGGGCGTGAAGGTCCAGTCCCATGTCCTTCCGGGGAAAGCGGGCTGGATACCCGAAAACAAGGTGGCCGGCAGCGACTGGTCGCCACAGGAACACAAACTTATCGACCTGTTTTCCGATTTCTTCCGGCAGGCAGGAGCAAAGCCAATCGCAGCATGAAGCATGTCTCCCAGAAGCGGGAACCGGTTTTGAGAGACATGCTTGAAAAACAATCAGATTGAAGTCCTCCCAAGCTTTGACCTGATGCCCCATTGAAGCCGGCTTCCCCTACCGGTTTAGGAGATACAACGATGACATTGATCACAGCCCGCCGGGCCCTATGGGGCGCCGGCCTGAGTATCCTATTGTCTGCAGCTGGCGGCGGCGCCATTCTCTTCGGCGTGCCGCATCTCACGGCCGATGCTGCAACCGATATTTCCGCTCCCCCGCCTGCCGTTCCTGTTTCCGTCGCCAAGGCGGAATCGCGCCGCATCGCGACCTGGGAAGAATTTTCAGGCCGTTTGGAAGCAATCGACCGCGTTGAAATTCGCCCGCGCGTCGGCGGCGCCATCCAGAAAGCCCATTTCCGCGAGGGCGCGCTGGTGAAACAGGGCGACCTGCTCGTCACCATCGATCCCGAACCCTATGCGGCGGCGGTCGAAAAGGCGAAGGCTCTGGTTTCCGCCGAAGAGGCGCGCGTTGCGCTGGCCAAGGCCGAACTGGAACGCGGTCGCCAGCTCGTCACCACCCGCACCATCGCCCAAAGCGGCCTCGACCAGCGCTCCAGCGCCTTTGACGAGGCACAGGCAAGCCTGCGTTCGGCCAAGGCCGCGTTGCAAACAGCCGAGCTTGACCTGCGATATACGGAAGTGCGCGCACCGATTTCCGGTCGCGTCGGGCGGCTGGAAGTAACGGCGGGCAATCTCGTCGCCGCAAGTTCCGCCTCGCCGGTGCTGACCACGCTTGTCTCGGTCGACCCGATCTATGCAAGCTTCAGCGCCAATGAGGAAGTCGTCACCAGGGCGCTCGCCAAGCTTGCCGCCTCGCCCGGCGGCAGCGCCATCGAGCGCATACCCGTGCAGATCGGCACCGCTTCCGATAACGGCACCCCGATTTCCGGCCATATCCAGCTCATCAACAATGAGGTGGATGCCACGACCGGCACGATCCGGGTTCGCGCCGCGATCGACAATCCGGATGGCAGGCTCATTCCGGGCCAGTTTGTCCGCATTCGTTTCGGCGAACCGGAACCGGATGAAAAGCTGGTGGTGAGCGACCGGGCCATTGCTTCCGATCAGGACAAGAAATTCGTCTTCGTGGTCGGCGCCGATAACAAGGTCGAATACCGGCAGGTGGTTCTGGGACGCAATTATGACGGCCTGCGCATCATCGAAAGCGGGTTGAAGCCCGGCGAGAATATCGTCGTGAACGGGTTGCAGCGCATTCGTCCGGGCGTGGTCGTCGCACCGCAACCCGTCACCGAAACACTTGCCAAAAACTGAATTAAAACGGCGCGCCTGAGCGCGCGCTAACCGCAAATGCTCAGCCTCAGCAACCCGCGAAATCTGCCGATTTCGCGGGCCGGGAGAGTTTTTGCCTTCCCGCTTAAGGGGGATAAACAGATGAACTTCTCACGCTTTTTCGTCGACCGGCCGGTCTTCGCTGGCGTTCTGTCGGTCCTGATCTTCGTTGCCGGTCTGATCGGCATGACAGGTCTGCCGATCTCGGAATATCCGGAAGTCGTGCCGCCGCAGATCGTGGTGCGCGCGCAATATCCGGGCGCCAACCCTGCCGTCATTTCCGAAACCGTCGCCACGCCGCTTGAAGAACAGATCAACGGCGTCGAGGGCATGCTCTACATGCAGAGCCAGGCGACCGCCGATGGCGTCATGACGCTGACCGTCACCTTCGCGCTCGGCACCGATCCCGATCAGGCCCAGCAGCTGGTGCAGAACCGTATTTCGCAGGCCGAACCGCGCCTGCCGGAAGAAGTGCGCACGCTTGGCGTCACGACCGCCAAGAGCTCGCCCGACCTGACCCTCGTCGTTCACATCATCTCACCCGATGGCCGCTATGACGTGAACTATCTGCGCAATTATGCCGTTCTCAACGTCAAGGACCGCATCGCCCGTATTCCGGGCGTCGGACAGGTGCAGATATTCGGCGGCGGCGATTATTCGATGCGCGTCTGGATCGACCCGCAAAAGGCCGCCGAGCGCGGACTTTCCGCAAGCGACATCGCCAATGCCATCCGCCAGCAGAATGTTCAGGCCGCTGCTGGTGTCATCGGCGCATCGCCGTCGGTTTCGGGTCTTGACCTGCAACTTTCCGTCAATGCGCAAGGCCGTCTCCAGTCGCCGGAAGAATTCGCCAATATCGTCGTAAAGTCCGGCAATCAGGGCGAAATCACCCGGCTGGGTGATGTGGCGCGTGTCGAG
Organism: Hyphomicrobiales bacterium; assembly: GCA_900473915.1. Classification (GTDB taxonomy): domain Bacteria; phylum Pseudomonadota; class Alphaproteobacteria; order Rhizobiales; family Rhizobiaceae; genus Brucella. Next base: position 229,520 of record UCNG01000007.1, read on the forward strand.
ATGGGCGCTGCCGATTATTCGCTGCGCTCGCTGCTCGACAACAAGCTGGCGGTCGGCATGGGCGTGTTCCAGTCGCCTGGTTCCAATGCGCTGGAAATTTCCGAAAACGTCCATGCGGCCATGGCCGACCTGAAGAAGACCATGCCGGAAGGCGTGGATTTCGACATCGTCTATGACACGACCGGGTTTGTGAAGGCCTCCATCGAGTCGGTCATCCATACCCTGCTCGAAGCCATCGTGCTGGTGGTGATCGTCGTCATCATGTTCCTGCAGACATGGCGCGCCTCCATCATTCCGCTGGTTGCCGTTCCGGTTTCCATCGTCGGCACATTCGCGGTCATGTATGTGTTCGGCTTCTCCATCAACGCGCTCAGCCTCTTCGGCCTCGTCCTCGCCATCGGCATCGTGGTCGATGACGCCATCGTGGTGGTGGAAAATGTCGAGCGCAATATCGAGCAGGGGCTGTCGCCGGTCGAGGCCACCTATCGCGCCATGCAGGAAGTTTCCGGGCCGATCATCGCCATCGCGCTGGTGCTGGTCGCGGTCTTCGTGCCGCTTGCCTTCATCACCGGCCTGACCGGCCAGTTCTATCGCCAGTTCGCGCTCACCATCGCGATCTCGACGGTGATCTCGGCCTTCAACTCGCTGACGCTTTCGCCCGCTCTGGCGGCCCTGCTGCTGCGCGGCCACGATGCGCCGAAGGATCGGCTCACCCGCGCCATGGACAAGCTGTTCGGCTGGTTCTTCCGTGGCTTCAACCGCTTCTTCGGTGCAAGTTCGGAAGCCTATGGGCGCGGCGTCGGCGGCATTCTCTCGCGCAAGTCGCTGGTGATGGGCCTCTATGTCGTGCTGCTTGGCGTCACCTTCGTCCTGTTCCGCGCGGTGCCCGGCGGCTTCGTTCCGGCGCAGGACAAGCAATATCTGATCGGTTTCGCGCAATTGCCGGATGCGGCAACGCTCGACCGTTCGGAAGATGTGATCCGCCGCATGAGCGACATTGCCCTCAAGCATCCGGGCGTGGCCAATGCCATCGCCTTCCCCGGCCTGTCGATCAACGGGTTCACCAACTCGTCGAACTCCGGCATCGTCTTCGTGACGCTGAAGCCGTTCGAGGAGCGCAAGACCCCGGAACTGTCGGCAAATGCGATCACCATGGAACTGAACCAGCAATACGGCGCCATTCAGGATGCCTTCATCGCCATGTTCCCGCCGCCGCCCGTTCAGGGTCTCGGCACGACCGGCGGCTTCAAGCTTCAGCTTGAGGATCGCAACGGGCTTGGCTTCAAGGCGCTGGACGATGCAACCAAGGCATTTCTCGCCAAGGCCTATCAGACGCCGGAACTGGCCGGTCTCTATTCGAGCTACCAGATCAATGTGCCGCAGCTTTATGCCGATCTTGATCGCACGAAGGCGCGTCAGCTTGGCGTGGCGGTGACTGACGTGTTCGAAACCCTGCAAATCTATCTGGGTTCGCTCTATGTCAACGACTTCAATGCCTTCGGGCGGACCTACAGCGTGCGCATTCAGGCCGATGCGAATTACCGCAGCCATGCCGAGGATATCGGCAAGCTGAAGGTTCGCTCGCAGTCGGGCGAGATGATCCCGCTGTCGGCTCTCCTGAAGGTCGAGCAGACGGTCGGTGCCGAACGCGCCATCCGGTATAACGGCTTCCTTTCCGCCGATATCAACGGCAACCCGGCCCCCGGCTTCTCGTCCGGCCAGGCACAGGCCGCCATTGAACGGATCGCCGAGGAAACCTTGCCTCCGGGCATCGCCTATGAGTGGACCGACCTGACCTACCAGCAGATCCTGGCTGGCAATTCAGGCTTCCTCGTCTTCCCGCTGGCGCTGCTGCTCGTCTATCTGGTGCTGGCCGCGCAATATGAAAGCCTTGCCCTGCCGCTGTCGATCATCATGATCGTGCCGATGGGGATCATGGCGGCACTCACCGGCGTCTGGCTGACCGGAGGCGACAACAACGTCTTCACCCAGATCGGCTTGATCGTCCTTGTGGGGCTATCGGCGAAGAACGCGATCCTGATCGTGGAATTCGCCCGCGAGCTGGAACTGTCGGGAAGAGGCGTCGTGCAGGCGGCGGTCGAGGCAAGCCGGTTGCGTCTGCGCCCGATCCTGATGACTTCGATGGCCTTCATCATGGGCGTGGTGCCGCTGGTGGTGTCCACGGGTGCGGGTGCGGAAATGCGCTCGGCCATGGGCATCGCGGTCTTTGCAGGCATGATCGGCGTGACCGCCTTCGGCATCTTCATGACGCCGGTGTTCTATGTGCTGATCCGCAAGCTCTCCGGCGAGCGCCCGCTGAAACATGCAGGCGCCAAGATCGAGGCCCCGCATCTGGCGCCGGGGGAATAACCCGGCGTCTCCTTCCATCACCTTCTGCAGAGGGGCCGGAGCAATCCGGCCCTTTTCTTTGTGGACTTGTCTTTTGCGGTCGCGATATCGCCCGAATCGGTTTCTTAAGAGGAGGCTTTGTCCGCTGCATGAAGGAGAAGATCGTTGCAGAAGTCCGGTTTGCTTGCCCTCGTCCTCGCTGTCACTGCCCTGACAGCATGTTCCGAAACGACGCCCGGTCCTTCGGCAAGCGCCACCCCCGCCAAGCCGCCCGTCGATCCGACCCCCATCACCGGCAACTGGTGCAGCCCCGACGGACAGCGATTCGCCATTTCCGGCGAGCGTTTCGACAGCCGCGACAGCCAGTGCTCGGTCACGCGGATGAACAATTACGAAGGCACCTTTACCGTGTCGATGTCCTGCACCGCCAATGGCCAGCAGTCGAAGGAAAACATCACCATTTCACCCGTCGGCCAGACGCTGCATATCTCATTCCTGTCGATGGGCGGCAAGCGGGCGGTGGTGAGCCGCTGCGCCTCCTGAGCGGTCCGAAATCACATCAAGGCAAAATCGTGATCTGGCGCGAAAATCGCGCCAGTTGCGTTTTTGCGCGGCAAATCGTTCCGTTTTTGCGCCAAAATCTGTGGCGAACGCCCGACAAATTCATGGCAAAAATGTGGCGAAGGGCTTTTTCGGATGATGTGATGCGACAGAAGTTTCCCGCTCTGCTAAACTCGCCGCTGCAATGCCATACCCACAATATAGGGAGACAGACATGAAAGTCGTATTCGTGACTACCGCTGTCCTCGCTCTGTCGGCTGCTCTATCGGTTACAGGCGCGATGGCAGACTGCACCTATCATAGTGCTCAATCTTCCACGAAGATCGAGAAGCCGCAAACCACTGCAAGCATCCAGACGACGGCTCCGGAACAGAAATAAACTGCCGGAAAAGCTGGAAACTGACGCCTATCCTGCTTCGTGACGATCGCGCCCAGACGCCGGTCGTCACTTTTTTCTGAAAGGAATACAGGCAAAAAAAAGCGCGCCCTCCAGATTGAAGGACGCGAAAGAGGTGCAAGCTCGCTCTGTTCGAGGAACCTGAACGGCAGGTTCTAGGCTCGACCAGATGCCTGTCGGCCATTCTGTCCTGGAAGCGACCAGAGTGCGGGACCGGTTTTTATTCGTAGCTCGAAACGTTTCGCTTCGAGAGTAACCGTTATCGCCGCTGCCGCGCTGTCCGGACTGGTTTGGCTGCCTATCGACCCCGACTCCCCGCGGTCGATAAGCAGCCCCCGCCCAATTTTTGCGTCAGCCTCCTAAGCCCAACAGGCCGACGGCTATTTAGTGAACGCTCCAGTAGCGAAAAACAATTCCCCTATTCAGGGGGGTATGAAACAAAGAAGAACCGGCCTCCATGTCCCGCAATGACTTTCAGCAGCCGGTAGAGTTTGAAAGACTTTATGAAACCATTTGATATTTATTTGAAATTAGACCAGACTTTTTCGGTGATATGTGCGAATTGACGCTTTTGAAGGGAAATTTCGCCCGCCAAAATCAGGAGATTCTTGAAATTGCGCGCGCCCTCCCTTTAAAGCTTAGGTACATTCGCATTCTTTCGTTTCTGGAGATACCCCACGTGTCATGCGCAAACTGGATGTTCGCTCTCCGGCGTCTTCTGGCGCTCCCGGCACTGATTGCGCTTTTCGCCATCTGCCAAACTTCTCCTTTTGCAGGGGCGGCTGAAGTCCCGTCGTCCGCGACGACGACCATTACGCTGACCGTCATCGGCCCGAACGGAACAACCCGCGTGCTGACAAGCGACGACTTCACGCAACTGCCGCAGAACAGGTTGCAGACGAATACCGCCTGGACCGAGGGCCCGCAGAATTTCGACGGCGTGCTGCTGCGCGACGTGCTGGCAACGGTCGGCGTCGACGGGAAAGACGCCGCAGACCGTTCGATCACCATTCTTGCGATCAACGACTACAGTATCAGCATTCCGCTGCAGGACGCCTACAGGTACAATGTCCTCGTCGCGCACAAGATGAACGGCAGGGAGCTGAGCCTGCGCGACAAGGGACCATACTGGATCGTCTATCCGCGCGACCAGCATCAGGAGCTGAACGATTCGCGCTATGATCACCGCTGGGCGTGGCAGTTGAAGCAGATCGAGGTGAAATGAGAATCAAGCGAGGCTACATTCTCTCCGGCCTGGTCATGGCAGGGTTTGCAGCGCTGCTCGCTTATGCATTCATTCAGCTTTTCGAAATCCAGAAATCGCTTGCAACCTATACCGGCGAGAACATGGTCTGGGCCATCACCAAGACGGAACGCGACGCCAGCCGCCTGGCCGAAACGGCGCTGACATTTCCCGCAGGCAGCACGAACACAGGTGATCTCTCGCTCCGCCTCGACGTTCTCTACAGCCGTTTCGCGCTTCTGGCCGATGGCCCGCAGAAGAAATATTTCGAAGGCATTCCGGGCGCTGCCGAAACCATCCGGCGCAATGCAGACCGGCTTCCCGAAATCGAGGCGATGATCAAGGCCGGGCCGGAACAATTCAACCCCGCCGCCATCTACGAAGCGTTGGTTCCCATGCGCGATGAACTGACCAAGGTCGCCAATGATGCAACGATAGTGGAGCAGGACCGCGGCGGCGCGCACCGCGACCAGCAATTGCAGTCAATCTACCTGATCATGTTCGCGGTGCTGGGCATCATGGCCACTGGCGCCATTCTGTCCTGGCAGCTTTTGTCCAACATGCGCAGGGCCGAGCGCGCCCACAAAGCCTTGCAGGAATACAAGCAGCAACTGGAACAGACCGTCGCCGACCGCACCGCCGCCCTGCGCGAGGCGCTGGAAAGCGAGCGCAAGGCCAAGGAACTCTACAAAAGCTTCATCACCACGGTTTCACACCAGTTCCGCACGCCGGTATCGATCATCGACATCATCGCCCAGCGCTTCATCCGCCGCGCCGACGAGTTCACGCCTGAAATCATCATCGACAAGGCCAAGCGGATGCGGAATGCCAGCCGCCGCCTGATTCTGCTTCTGGAGAGCACCGCCAATGCGGAACGCCTCGACGAGAACGGGTTTCAGATCAACCGGCAGCCGGTCGATTTCTCCGAACTGGTGCGTAACACTTGCACCTATCATCAGGAGCTGCATCCCGAGCTGGAACTGGTGACGGACATCAAGGACAGCGAGACTTTCTGTTATTGCGACGGCATTCTGGTCGAGCAGATTCTGGTCAACCTGCTTGGCAATGCCACCAAATATTCGCCCGCCGGCAAGCCCATCGAAGTGACCACGGAAGAAGACGAGAACGGCTTTCGCTGCATTGTCCGCGACCATGGCATCGGCATACCGGCGGAGGAAGCGGATCGCGTATTCACGCGTTTTTTCCGCGCCAGCAACGCATCGCACATGGCGGGAACCGGCCTTGGCCTCAGCCTGTCACGCGCGCTGGCCGAATTGCACGGCGGTACGCTTGTCTTCACTTCGGTTGAAGGACAAGGTACGGTATTCATTCTGTCTCTACCAAAGGTGGCCCAGCATGCGACTGCCTGAAACTCCTCCCATGCCCACTGTCCTCTGCATCGAGGACGAGGCGCATATTCTTGAAGAACTGATCGATGAGCTGAGCACTTCGGGCTTCAACGCCATTGGCGCCGCCAATGCAGGTGAAGCGCTGCGCGTGCTGGAGCGGACGACGCCCGACATCATCATCTGCGATATATTGATGCCCGGCACCAACGGCCTGCAATTTCTGGAACAGATCCGCAGTTCCCGGCCCGACCTTGCCGGAACGCCATTCCTGTTTCTGACCGCCCTTGCCGACCGCAGCCACGAGCTGACCGGCAGAGAGGCCGGCGCCGACGACTATCTCACGAAACCAATCGATTTCGACGTCCTGATCCTCACGATTCGCGCCAGGCTCAATCTGGTGGCGCGCGTAAAGGCCATATCCACTCCTTCCGCTGCGGCGGAACCGAATGGAGACTTCATCCATCTTTCGCGGCGCGAAACCGAAGTGCTGAAGGAGATCAGCACCGGCCAGCGCAATGGCGAAATCGCCCGCAAACTTGGACTATCGGAACATACAGTCAGCGATTATGTGAAGGCGATCTACCAGAAGCTCAGCGTGTCATCGCGCGCCGAAGCAACCCGCGAAGCCATCCGGCGCGGACTGGTCGACATGAGATAGGCAGGCGAATTCAACCGGTTTTTTGGGGGATGATCGGTAATGATCTCGACAATCCGACAACCCCAAATTACGATTTGCGCATGAAGCAACCGGTTCGACAACGCGCTGTCTTCTTCATTGGCGGCTATGATCCGAAAACGCCGGAGGCGTTTTTTGGACGATTGAACAGAGAAATCAAACGGTTCGAAGCTCTCTGGAACGTTCGTTCCGACGTTTCGGATATCAGCGTATCGCCGGATGGCGAGATAGGCTCCGTCTCAATCAAGACGGCACCCGGCGACAATGGCTGGGCCACCGAAACGGACTTCAATTTTCTCGTTCTGGACAGAATCGTACTGGCGGATTTCGACCGTCCGCTCCCGGTCAGGCTGGCCAAATATCTTGTCGCCTTCGGCGATTTCGTCATCACCGGCACTGCGTTTCGCTTCTTTGCCAGGGCATGGCGGTTCGGGCTTTATTTCCTCTACCCGTTTCTCATGCTCGCCCTGTTCGCGGTGGCGGGCTATGCGGCGGCGCGGGCGACTGCTCACTGGCTTGGCGCCTTGAGCTGGCTCGTCGGGCTTGCGGTTTTTTCGGCGGCACTCGCGATTCTGGGCAAAAGATGGTCCACCAACCATCTGATGGACCTGTGGTCGTTCTCGCTCAATTTCATTCGCGGGCGGCGGCGGGATGCAGAATCCCTGATGCAGCGCTTTGCCGCCGGTATCGTCCAACGCACCGCCGCGAAACAGTATGACGAGGTCATTCTGATCGGCCACAGCACCGGCGGCATGCTGATGCTGGACGTTGCCGCGCGCTGCCTTGCCATCGATCCGCAATTCAGCCGCCATGCGCCGAAGGTGACGGTCCTCACGCTTGGCTCGACCGCGCTCAAGGCAGGCTATCATCCGGCGGGCGGACATTTTCGCGAAGGCGTGCAGCGGCTGGTGGACGATGGCAAAATCGACTGGGTGGAAATCCAGTGCCTGACCGATGCGATCAATTTCTACAAGACCGATCCCGTGGCCGAGATGGGCTTGAGGCGGGAGCCGCAACGAGCCTTTCCCGTCACCCGGACAGTGCGCATGAAGGAAATGTTGCAGCCGGAAATCTACAAGCGCGTGAAGCGGAACCTTTTTCGCGTGCATTATCAATATGTATTCGGAAATACGAAGCCCTATTGGTATGATTTCTTTCAGATCTGCTGCGGGCCGATTTCGCTCCGCGAACGGACGGATGACCGCATCATCGGTGCCCAGCCAAGGAAGGAAACTGTTGCCGAATGACACCGACACTGGCCGCAATCGTCTGGGGAATCGGGCTTGTCGCCTGGGTCGTTATCCGCATTCCGCACCAGCGGCGCGCACGCAAGATCAAGGTTGCAAACGATGCGAAGACGCTGGCTGACCGGCTGGCGCTGGGTGCGGCGACGGCGGGCCTGTCGTTGATCCCCATCGTCTATGTCGCGACCGGCGTTCCCGCCTTTGCCGATTATGCTTTCCAGCCGTGGCTGGCCTGGATCGGGGTAATTGTCGAGATCGCCTTCCTCTGGCTTTTTTATGCAAGCCATCGCCAATTGGGCAAGAACTGGTCGGTCTCGCTTGAAATCCGCCGCGAGCACAAGCTGGTGACCGACGGGCTTTACAAATATGTCCGCCATCCGATGTATCTGTCGTTCTGGCTGTGGGCGATTGCGCAATTCTGCCTGCTGCCGAACTGGTTTGCCGGGCTGGCCGGGATTGTCGGCGTCGCCATCCTCTATTTCTATCGGGTCGGCCATGAGGAGGCGATGATGCGGGCGGCCTTTGGCGCGTCCTATGACGATTATGCGCGCCGCACGGGCCGCGTCATTCCAAAACTCAAGTTCTAGTGATTTGGCTGAAACGGATCGGCGCTCTAAATAGCTGTTTCGTTGCCCCTCGTTCGAAAGTCATTTTTCGAACGCGCCCCAACAGGTAGTCGAAGATGGTTTCAAAGCCCGATCGTTTGCATTCGAAAATCATGACCCGCCGCAGCCTGATCTTTGCAGGAGCGGCTCTTGCGCTTTATGGCGGCGCAGCGCAGGCGGCGCCCAAAACACCTTCCAGAAAGTCCTCGCGGGCGGATGTCTATCTTCTGCGCGGGTTCGGGGACATTTTCTCCACCGGCATTGACGAGATCGGCAGGCAATTGCAGGCCAATGGCGTCGATGCGCATGTCGAAAGCCATCAGGCATGGCGTTTTGTGCTGAACCGGATACTTGCCGACCAGCGCGAGAACCCGCGCGCGCCCGTGGTTCTGATTGGCCATTCGCTTGGCGCCAATGCTGTCATCGACATTGCGGCCGCTCTTGAAAAAAAGGGCATTCGCGTCGCCTATATGGCGACCTTTGCCGCCACAGCGCCTGCCCCTTTGCCAGGCAATATCAGGCGTGTCGTGAATTTCTATTTCAAGCAGCATGGATGGGGGCTGCCGTTGACCGCCGGCCCGCGCTTCAGGGGAAGCCTCGACAATCGCGATTTCTCGGGCATGAAGGATATCGGTCATTTCAACATCGAGAAGCAGCGCCCGCTTCAGGATGAAGTGGTTCGCAATGTGCTGAGTATCGTACGTGCCAGATGATCGGAAAAGCCGATTGGCGGAAGAGAATGGGAGTCGAACCCACCAAAGACCGTCTATCGGCCCCTCCCGGATTTGAAGTCCGGACGCCCCACCAGGAACGCGTCTCTTCCTTATATCGCTGCTTCAGCAGATGCAGTTTGAGCGAAATCGCCGAACAAGTCCAGCTTGCGGCGGTTAAGGCGGCGCATGTCTCCACGCCTTATCGTGACGCTGTTGCGGTCGAAGAATTCCAATATCTGGATTGCCACCTTGCGGCCGCTATCGACCCGGTCACGAAAGCGCGCCGCGATGAACCAGCCGCTGTCGAAGGCCGCATCCATATCCGACAATATGCCGATCATTTCGGCAATCGTCGCTCGCAGGAAGAAGTGGTCGTGCGCCACTTCATGCACCCGGCCCATGCGCCCGGCGAGCTTGAGCAGGCGGCGAATATCTTCCTCCCGCTCGTCGAGGACACCCGCAATATCGCGCACGCGCGGCGGACGGAAACGGGCGTCGCCGCCAAGCAGCGGCGCAATGCACTGCCAGAGCGCCTCGTCGGCATCGCTCATCGTCACTTCATGATCGCGGAGGCGCAGCCACGCACCGTCCAGCCTTATCAAATCCACTTCCACAAGCGCGGCAATGGCGGCGCGAAAAGCCGGTGCGGGCAAGCGCGGTTTCAACAGCAGGCGCAGCCGTTCGACACCCATGCCGATCAGGTCCGGATTTTCCGCATGAAAAACGCCAAGGCGCGCCAGAATATCCTCACGCAGCGCATTCCACCGCTCCGGCAACAGCAAGAGCACGGAATTCGGCTGCGGCAGCATCACGGCATCGAGCGCTTGCGCCAGACCTTGCGGATCGTCGGCCAAGGCGCGGTCGCGCAGGAATGCCGCCGCATCAAGATAATAAGGCTCGACCGACAGCAATGCGCGTGCCGCTTCCACAGGGTCGTCGATGGAATGAGCGTCGAGTTGAGCCATGCGCTCCGGGCTGCGGCGCTTGCGCTGCGGCGGGCGCAAATCCAGAAATCGACCGCCGCCGATGGTGCGTTGTGCAGAAACATCCCGGATGACGAAACGATCCCCCGCCGCCGCCGCAATGGGGCGATCCAGCACCAGTTGCACCCGTTCTTGCGCGCCGGGCCGCAGCTCCTCATCCCGCAGAAGCACGATGCGCGCCCCGACCTCGGCTGCGGCATGATGCAGGCGAACCGGAAACCACTGGCCGACCGTTTTTTTCTCCGAAGGCAGGATTTGCAGCGATGCATCGATGCGGTCCGCGGGGCGGTGAAGGCCGGGCGACACCAGCATGTCGCCGCGATGCACCGCCTCTTTCGTTATGCCCTCGCCCGCCAGATTGAGCGCGCAGCGATCACCCGCCTCGGCAGTTTCGCTTGACCTGTTCTGCGCATGGATGGTGCGGACACGCGCTTCCCTGCCGGACGGGCTGATGAGCAGATGCTCACCAGCCGCAACCTTGCCGGAAAGCACCGTGCCGGTGACCACGGTTCCAGCGCCCTTGAGCGTGAAGGAACGGTCCACGGCAAGACGAAAACGCCCGTTTACCCGGCGCCCGCCAAATGCATGCGCTTCGTTTTCCAGCAAGGTCCTGAGTTCGTCGATCCCGGCCCCGGAAACAGTGGAGACCGCCAGGACAGGAATATCGGCCAGTCCCGTCAGCGCCAGTTCATTGCGGATGGCAATTTCGACTTCTGCGAGGCGTTCCGGCTCAGCAAGATCGGATTTGGTGATGACGGCGACGCCGCGCCGGATGCCGAGCAGATTGACGATTGCCAGATGTTCCCGCGTTTGCGGCATGATCCCGTCATCGGCGGCGACAACCAGCATGACGAAATCGATGCTCGCAGCCCCGGCGAGCATCGTATGCACGAATTTTTCATGCCCCGGCACGTCGACAAAGCCGAGAGTATGCTTTTCATCGCCGGAGAGAGGCAGATAAGCAAAGCCGAGATCGATGGAAATTCCGCGTTCTTTTTCTTCTTTCAGCCGATCCGTATCGACCTTGGTCAGCGCGCGCACCAGCGCGGTCTTGCCATGATCGATATGTCCCGCCGTTCCGACGATCATGAGCGGCGCGCCGCAAGAGACGACAGATTGTGCAGAAAGCCGTCTTCATCCTCAAGGCAGCGCAGATCGAGCACGAAGGCACCCTTTTCGATCCGCCCGATGACGGGCAGAGGCAAAGCGCGCAATGAACTGGCAAGCGCTGTCAGCGCCGTGCCGCTGCCATCCTTCGGCACAATCGACAATCCGGCGCTTGGAACCGTTGAAAGCGGCAATGCGCCGGAGCCGATCTGGCTGGCGCAATCCGTCACCGCCACGATGAAAGCCGGGCCAAGCGCTCTTACAAGCTCCGGCTTGAGCCTTGCCGCCTGCGCGGCGATTTCCGGCTGCGGGCGCGCGAGATAGCGGATGGTCGGCAGCTTTTCGGAAAGCCGTTCCGGGTTGCGATAAAGTTTCAGCGTCGCTTCGAGGGCCGCCAGCCTGATCTTGTCGACCCGCAAGGCGCGCTTCATCGGGTTCTTGTTGATGCGCGCAATCAGGTCACGCCGCCCGACGATGAACCCCGCCTGCGGTCCGCCCAGAAGCTTATCGCCGGAAAAGGTGACGATATCCGCGCCTTCGGCAACCGCCTCACGCACTGTCGGCTCATGGGCGAGGCCGAAAGCAGCCAGATCGGCAAGCGTGCCGGAGCCCAGATCATTGACCAGCGGCACGCCCTTGCCTCGCGCGATTGCCGCCAGTTCCGGTGCCGTGACTTCCCGCGTGAAACCTTCGATGCGGTAATTGGAGGTATGGACCTTCAGCACAAGGCCGGTATCCGGGTTGATTGCATTCTCGTAATCGCGCGGATGGGTGCGGTTGGTGGTGCCGACTTCGACAAGCCGCGTCCCGGCGCGGGTCATGATGTCCGGCATGCGGAACGCGCCGCCGATCTCGATCAGTTCGCCACGCGACACAATGGCTTCCTTGCCCGCGGCAAGGCTGTTCAGCGCCAGAAGCACGGCGGCGGCATTGTTGTTGACGACGGTTGCGTCTTCCGCGCCTGTGAGTTCGCAGACAAGCGCGCGCAAATGGTCGTCGCGCTCGCCACGCGACCCGGACACCAGATCAAACTCAAGCGAAACCGCCTGCCGCATCGCTTGCGTGGCGGCCTCGATTGCGGCATCGGCAAGGATAGCGCGACCCAGATTAGTGTGCAGAACGGTTCCCGTCAGGTTGAACAGCGGGCGCAGGCTCGACTGCCCGGATGCTGCAAGCAGATGGAGAACCCGTTCCGCCAGATGCGTATTGCTGGAGAGCGAAGCACCGGATTTCACCGCCTCGCGCTCGTCGTGCAGAACCTTGCGGACGACCTCCGCCAGCGATGCGTGGCCAAAATTCTCCGAGGCCCCGGCAAGTTCGGGCATGTGCAGGATGGCGTCCACAGACGGCAGATGACGCAGTGACGTCTTGATCTGGTCCATGCTGCCTCACAATCCGGCAAGAAGCGGGGAGAAGCCACCTCGCCTGTAAGGCGTCTCGCGCATCAGCATATCGAGACCGAGGCTTGCAACATCGTCCGCCACCGGATCGGCATCCGCCGACAGATGCTGGTAGATGATCTTGACCCAGTTTTGGCATTCATCGCAGGTTTCGGCCTTGATGATGCCGCCGCCTTCTTCAACGTGCCTGTAGCCAATGCCCTTTGTGGAACCGCAGCACACGCATTTGACCCGCACATAATGCCAGAGCGTATTGCACACGGAACAGGAGCAGAAGCGCGCGCCATGCGCACCGAGCCAGCCGACGACCATCGAGCTTGACGGCATGCTGCCGCAAGACGGGCAGACGCCATCGGCGACCGGCTTCACCGATTTGGCGTCGAGCGCCGAGGCAAGCCGCGTGAAATGGAGCTGCAATCCCGCCCAGATATAAATATGTTCGGCAATCGCCTGCGGCGGCAGAACACCGGCGAAAAGCGCCTCGATCATCCGGCGGCGCTCATCAGTGCTGCTTTGCGCCACACGCTCCAGCGCATCGGCGGCATCCTGCGGCTTGGCGATTGTGTCGGCGCGCGCGAAAAGCCGGTCGAAGATGGTGTCGAGCGCCTCGTCCGATAGGACATCCGCACGATCGATCGACGGCATGCCGAACTCGCGTCCCCGGTCGTTCTCCTGGAGCGCAACGACAGGACCGAGACCAGCCTCGATTTCTGACTGCGCCTCGCTCAGATCGGCGATGAATTCCAGATAGGGTTTCAGCGGGCTGACCGAGGCCAGAAGACGCAGGCGCTCCGCTCGTCTGGCGAAAAGTGCGCCGGGGTCCGGCAATTGCACGAAGGGTGGGGCCGATATTTCGCCGATGACCGTCGGGTCCGGCACCAGATCTTTCTTGCCTGCCATGTCACTCCTCACGAACCCAACGGGCCACGTGGACCACTGAATATGGTCGCCCTCAAATGACGACCGCGTAAGTTCAGGCGGCAGGCTTGCTGCCGCCCTGTTTCACTTTCTGCTTCGATGCCAGTTCGCGCAACCATTTGCGGTGGTGCCGCCATGCCCAGCCGCCGCTCACCGTGCCCCGCGTCATGGCACGGATGGTGCCCTTCACCCAGATCGCGGCATAGACATGCACGATCCAGACGCAGATCGCCGCCACAGCCGCCATGGAGTGAACAAACAAGGCCCATCGCTGCTGGTTGATGCTGGTATAAGACCCGAAATATTCGTTCCAGATCATCAGTCCGGAACCGATCAGGATGATAATCAGGAGCGACATGGACCAGAAAACCAGCTTCTGACCGGCATTATATTTGCCGACTTCGGGCAGTTTTTCCTCATTGCCGGCAATCACGTCATTGGCCTGCGCCAGCCACTGGCTGTCTTCGCGCTTCCATAGATTGGCGCTCCAGAAGCGCAGGAAAAGCCCTAGGAAACTGAAGAACAGGACAACGCCGATCCATGGATGGATGGCGCGTGTCCATTGTCCGCCGCCGAACAGCCCCGACAGGAAAAACAGCGACGGATGAAACATGGCAAGGCCGGAGAGTGCCAGAAGCACGAGGCTGATGGCGGTGATCCAGTGGTTGAGGCGCGCGCCGCCGGAATAGCGATGCACCCGGACCGGCTTGCCGGGCTCTATGCCGTCGCCGCGTTCAACATCCTTGAAATCGGTCCTGCTCATGAGCTTTTTTCTCCCGTGAGCTTTTCGGCCTGTTCCTCGTCATGCTCCGTCACGACATTCGGCCCCTTGAAGATATAATGCAACAGACCCGCCGCCGCGGCCAGCCCCATTGCCGCCATGCCCGCATATTTGGACACGCCCTTCCACGCCTCGACAACCGGGCTGATGCGCGGATTGTTCGGCAGGTTGGCATAGATTTCAGGCTTGTCGGCATGATGCAGCACATACATGACATGCGTGCCGCCAACGCCCGGCGGATCGTAAAGCCCGGCATTTTCAAAGCCGCGCGATTTCAGGTCCTTGATGCGGCCGTCGGCCCATTCCTTCATCTCGTCCTTGGTGCCATAGACGATGGCCTGCGTCGGGCAGGCCTTGGCGCAGGCCGGCCCTTGCCCCACCGCGATGCGGTCGGAACAGAGCGTGCATTTATAGGCCTTGTTCGTCACCGGCGAAATGCGCGGAATGTCGAACGGACAGCCCTTGATGCAATAGCCGCAGCCGATGCAGTTCTCATGGATGAAATCGACGATGCCATTGGAATATTGCACGATTGCGCCCGGCGCCGGGCAGGCCTTGAGACAGCCGGGGTCCTCGCAATGCATGCAGCCATCCTTGCGGATCAGCCATTCCAGATTGCCGGTATCGGGATTGTCCCACTCGGTAAAGCGCATCAGCGTGAAGGTATCGGGCGTCAGGTCGTGCGGATTGTCATAGACGCCGACATTGACGCCCACTTCCTCATGCGTGTCGTTCCATTCGGCGCAGGCCGACTGGCAGGCCTTGCAACCGATGCATTTCGACACGTCGATGAGCTTCGCCACTTCGGTCTGGCGCTCCGCTGGCGGCGTCACGTTCGACGCCGACCGCCTGATGAGGTCCTTGTCACCGAAACGCGGCTGTTGCGGCGTGAGATCGGGATTGGGAACGGGTGGAAACATCTCTAATCCCTCCTATGCCACTGGCGCGCTTGAGCGCTCGATATTGACCAGAAACGCCTTGAACTCCGGCGTCTCGATGTTCGCGTCGCCGACGAAAGGCGTCAGCGAATTGGGGCCGAAGCCCTTGCGGGCGGCACCCATGAAGCCCCAATGGAGCGGGATGCCCACCACATGCACCGTCTTGCCGTCGCAGATGAGAGGCTTGATGCGCTTGGTGACCACGGCCTTGGCCTTGACCGAGCCGCGCTTCGACCACACGCGCACCCAGTCGCCCTTGGCGATGCCCTTTTCCTTCGCCAGTTCCTCCGAAATTTCCACGAAGAATTCCGGCTGCAGGACGGCGTTCACATGAACATGCTTGGTCCAGTAGTGGAAATGCTCCGTCAGACGGTAGGAGGTTGCGGCGTAAGGGAATTCCTCCGAAGCCGTTTCCGCGAACTGCTTGAAGTCGTCGTTGAAGACACGCGCCACCGGATTACCGCGAACCTTCGGTGCAATCACATTGGCGACCGGCGATTCAAACGGCTCGTAATGGGCCGGGAACGGACCGTCGCGCATCATGCCGCGGCTGAACAGGCGCGAGGAGCCTTCCGCATTCATGATGAACGGCCCGACCTCCTGCGGCTTGGCGGTCGGCGCAATGTCCGGCACGTCATAGCCGCTCCATTTCGAACCGTCCCACTCGATGAGCTTGCGGCTCGGGTCCCACGGCTTGCCGTCAATATCAGCGGAGGCGCGGTTATAGAGAATGCGCCGGTTGGCCGGCCATGCCCACGACCAGTTGAGATAGGCGCCTGTCTCGTCTGGATCGTGATTGTCGCGGCGGGCCATATTGTTGCCCGCCTCGGTGAAGCAGCCGGAATAGATCCAGCAGCCCGATGCCGTCGAACCATCGTCGCGCAGCGCCGCGAAGCCGGACAGAAGCTTGCCCGCCTCGGCAACGACCTTGGTCGGATCGGTCGGGTCCGTCACCGTGGAAAGCGCGCGGCCGTTCAGTTCCTTGGCCAGCTCTTCCGCCGTCGGCTCGCCCTCATCCGCATAATCCCAGGTGACGTTGAGGATCGGATCGGGGAACGCGCCGCCTTCCTTGCGATAAAGCTCCCGCAGCCGCAGGAAAATCTGCGCCATGATCCAGTTGTCGGTCTTCGCCTCGCCGGGTGGCGTTGCGCCGGGCCAGTGCCATTGCAGCCAGCGCCCGGAATTGGTGAGCGAACCCTCATCCTCGGCAAAGCAGGTGGAGGGAAGCTGGAACACTTCCGTCTGGATGGAAGCCGAATCCACATCGTTATATTCGCCGTGGTTTTCCCAGAAGCGCGAGGTTTCCGTTTCCAGCGGGTCCATGGTCACGAGGAATTTCAGCTTCGACAAGGCGTCGGTCAGCTTCTTGCGGTTCGGCACCGCCATCAGCGGATTGAACCCCTGACAGACATAGCCGTTGACCTTGCCTTCATGCATCATGTCGAAGATGCGCAGCATGTCGTAGTTCGGCACGTCAAGCTTCGGCAGCCAGTCATAGGCAAAGTCGTTCTCGACCGTCGCCGCATTGCCCCACATGGCCTTCTGGAAACTGACGAAGAACTTGCGATAGTTCTGCCAGTAGCTCATCTGGTTCGGGCGCAGCGGCTTGAAACCGCGTGTCGACATATAAGTCTCGAGATCGGTTTCCTTTTCGACCGGGATATTCATATAGCCCGGCAGGAGGTTGGACATGAGGCCGATATCGGTCAGCCCCTGAATGTTGGAGTGGCCGCGCAGCGCATTCATGCCGCCGCCGCGCACGCCGATATTGCCAAGGATCAGCTGCAGCATCGCCATGCAGCGAATGTTCTGCGACCCCTTGGAGTGCTGCGTCCAGCCGAGCGCATACATCGACGTCATCGTCTTGTCCGGCGCCGAACATTCGGACATCATCTGCGCCACTTTCAGGAATTTCTCCTTCGGCGTGCCGCAGATGCGCTCCACCATTTCCGGCGTGAACACGGAAACATGCTGCTTCAAAAGGTTCCACACGCAGCGCGGGTTCTGCAACGTGTCGTCGACGACCGCATAACCATCGTCGCCGATCACATAGTCCCAGCTTGAGCGGTCATAATCCCGCTTTTCCTCGTCATAGCCGGTAAACAGCCCGTCCTTATATTCGAAGCCATCCTTGATGATATAGCTGGCATTGGTGAAATGCTTCACATAATCCCACTGCACCTTGTCATTCTGGATGCAGTAATTGATGACGCCGAGCAGGAAGGCGATATCCGAGCCTTGCCGGATAGGCGCGTAGAAATCCGCGACCGACGCCGTGCGCGTGAAGCGCGGATCGACGACGATCAGCTTCGCGCCGCGATGGTGCTTGGCCTCCGTCACCCATTTGAAGCCGCACGGATGCGCTTCCGCCGCGTTGCCGCCCATGACGACGACGAGATCGGTGTTCTTGATATCGGTCCAGGAGTTGGTCATTGCTCCGCGGCCAAATGTTGGGGCGAGACTCGCCACCGTCGGGCCGTGTCAGACGCGTGCCTGGTTATCGAATGCAACTATGCCTGTGCTGCGCACCACCTTGTAGGTGAGGAACGCCGTTTCATTGGTGGTGGCCGAAGCCGCGAGAAAGCCTGTCGACGTCCAGCGGTTGACCGTGGTGCCCGCCGCGTTCTTCGCGATGAAATTGGCGTCGCGGTCGTCCTTCAGATGCCGCGCGATACGGTCGAGCGCATCTTCCCAGGAAATCTGCTTGAATTCGGACGAGCCCGGCTCGCGCACCCGCGGATTTTTCAGACGGGTTTCCGCCTTCACGAAATCCTTCAGCGCCGCGCCCTTCGGGCAAAGCGTGCCGCGATTGGTCGGGTGATCCGTATCGCCTTCGACATGGATCAGTTCTGCCTTCTCGCCCTTGCGCACATCGCCCTTGGAATAAAGAATGACGCCGCAGGCGACCGAGCAGTAAGGACAGGTATTGCGGGTTTCGGTCGTATTGGTCAGCTTGAAGGGGCGAATGGTTTCGGCATAGGCGCTTTCCACCGCACCGAAACCGAAGGACCCAAGCGCCGAAGCCGCCACCACCGCCCCCGTTCCGCCCAGAAACTGGCGGCGTGAGAGCTCCACATTCATTGCGCTGCACCTCCCTGACCCTCGGAAGAAATGCCAAAGCACATTCTTCCTTAAATTGGACTTGCCTGACAACAGTTCACCGCAATAAACCCAAGTTGTCAACCGAACGGCAGGTTAATTTAATTAACAATAAGACCTATTTATCAATAACATGAATTTCACTGTCATGTATTAATACATCAATCGTTTCACAGGATTGACTTGAAAGCATGCTGGCTGATTGACGTTACCGTGTAAAAACGCCAGACTGACAAGGTGGCTTCTTTTGTTGCTCCCGAGTTTCGGGGCCTGAAATTTGAGCAGCTCCTGCCTCGCCTCGGCTTCCTTGCTCCGATGCGACGGGTTGGTTTGGCCCTCGGTTCAGGCAGTTTCCAACCGGGCAAAGCCGCATCCGGATTTCCTGAAATCATTGCATGTTCGACACTTTTCGGCCTGGAGGCCGCGAAGCGATTTTTCTCGCGCCAACGCAACAAGAGCAATTCAAAGCATAAAAGGGGATCGTCATGAACCGTCGGGAACTTCTCAAATCCGGCGCGGCCTGTGCCGCCGCCAGCATCCTGCCGAATTTTGCATTTGCCGCCTCCAACATGTTCGCGCCGCAGCCTTCGGACTGGCGCAGCTTCGAGATCACCACCAGCATCACGCCTGCCGCTTCGAAGGAGGTCATTCGTGTCTGGGTTCCGCTGGCAGGGTTCAATGCCGATGACTGGAACCGCCCGGAGGGCAATCGCTGGACGACCAATGCCAAGGTCGCACGGCTCGACCGCGATCCGGCCAGCGGCACCGGCCTGCTTTATCTCGAATGGGATGGCGGCGAAGAAAACCCGCAGGCCGAAATCATCAGTCTCATCGCCACCCGCGACCGCGCAAGCAACCTTGATGCCTCGATCAAGGCCGTGCCGCTGACCCGCGCCGAACGTGACCGCTATCTGGCCGGGACGCGCCTTGCGCCGGTCGATGGCATCGTCAAGCAAACTGCTGACAAGATCGTCGCGGGTGCGGACAACGATCAGGAGAAGGCCCGCCGGATCTACGATTGGGTCGTCGCCAACACCTACAGGCGCGCCGCGACACGCGGCTGCGGTGACGGCAATATCGTCGCCATGCTCGACAGCGGCGATCTCGGCGGCAAATGCGCCGACATCAATCCGCTGTTCGTGGCCCTCGTCCGGGCAGCGGGAATCCCGGCTCGCGACCTTTATGGTGTGCGCGTTGCGCCTTCCGCCTTCGGCTACAAGAGCCTTGGCGCGAAGAACGAAGTCATCACCAAGGCCCAGCACTGCCGCGCCGAAATTTACCTCGACGGCATCGGCTGGGTAGCGACCGATCCGGCGGATGTACGCAAGGTGATGCTGGAAGAAGAAAAGGACGGGCTCGCTGCCGACGATCCGCGCGTTGTCGCCGTGCGGCAGAAGCTGTTCGGTTCATGGGAGGGCAACTGGATCGCCTTCAATGATGGCAGCGATATCGCCTTGCCGTCTTCGCGTGGGCCGGAACTCGGCTTCCTCATGTATCCGCAGGCCGAAGTCGCAAGTGCCCGGTTGGATTGCCTTGATGCGGACAGTTTCCGCTACGCGATGACCGCGCGCGAGATAACCATATAATTCCGAGGGTATCATGGATATTGCATCGCCTATTCGTCTCAGCACGCTCGCCCATGGCGGCGGCTGCGGCTGCAAGCTCGCTCCAGCCGTTTTGCAGGACCTGCTGTCGGACCAGCCGGTCATGCAGCCTTTCAGCCAACTTCTGGTTGGCACGGAAACCGGCGACGATGCCGCCGTCTGGCAGCTGGACGACGAAAACTGCGTGATCGCCACCACGGATTTCTTCATGCCGATGGTGGACGATCCGTTCGATTTCGGACGCATCGCGGCCACCAATGCAATATCCGACGTCTACGCCATGGGCGGAACACCGATCATGGCGCTGGCGATCCTCGGCATGCCGGTGAACAAGATGCCCGCCGAAATGATCCGTGAAATCCTGAAAGGCGGCTCCAGCATCTGCGCTGAAGCGGGCATTCCGGTCGCGGGCGGGCATTCCATCGACGCACCGGAACCGATCTACGGGCTGGCGGTCATCGGCACCTGCAAGCTTTCGAACCTTCG
Source organism: Hyphomicrobiales bacterium (assembly GCA_900473915.1). Taxonomy (GTDB): domain Bacteria; phylum Pseudomonadota; class Alphaproteobacteria; order Rhizobiales; family Rhizobiaceae; genus Brucella. The sequence goes on from UCNG01000007.1 coordinate 249,973, forward strand.
CAAGAACAGCGGCGCTCGTCCCGGCGACAGGCTGATCCTGACCAAGGGTATCGGCGTCGGCATCTATTCCGCCGCCTTCAAGAAACAGGAACTCGACCGCGCCGGTTATGAAGAAATGATGGCGTCGGTCACGCTCCTGAACCGGGTTGGTGCCGAACTCGGCAAGGATGACGCCGTCCACGCCGTCACCGATGTGACCGGCTTCGGCATTCTCGGCCATGCGCTGGAAATGGCGCGCGGCTCGAATGCAGGCATTGCGCTGGACTATGCCGCCCTGCCCTTTCTCCATCAGGCTGAACATCTGGCGCAGGGCGGCTTCGTCACCGGAGCCTCCACCCGAAACTGGGCAAGCTACGGCCATGATGTGCGGCTCCCCGGTGATTATCCGCTCTGGAAACAGCAATTACTGACCGACCCGCAGACATCCGGCGGCCTTCTCGTATCCTGCGCGCCGGAGAAAGCTGAAAGGCTTCTGGGCAGCATCCGCACCGCCGGTTATCCCTCTGCAAGCATCATCGGAAAGGTGACGGATGATAAGGGCCGCGTGACTGTGGCCGATTGAATGGAATTGAGACGGCTCATCAACAGTTCGCTTCGCGGATAGGTCAACGCCCTCTGGAAATCGCTGCCGCGAGGCGATAAAGGCAATAGCGCGTCCCGAAAAGTGCGAAGCGGTTTTCGGAAAAGATGCGCGTAAAAAACAAATGGATAATATTTTCCAGAGGGACATTATGGGCTATTTTCCAAGTTGGCGTTTGACATCAAACGCCGTCGTGCTTCCCGACGAGCGCCTTCCAGCCTCCGCCGCCATTCCAATGGGCGTGCAGCATCTTCTTGCCATGTCCGGCTCGACCATCGTCGCGCCATTGCTCATGGGTTTCGATCCCAATGTGGCCGTCTTCTTTTCCGGCATCGGCACGCTTCTGTTCTTCCTGCTGACGGCAGGTCGGGTGCCGAGCTATCTCGGTTCATCCTTCGCGTTCATCGCGGTCGTCATCGCCGCGACGGGCTATGGCGGCTCCGGCCCCAATCCCAATATCGCAATCGCGCTTGGCGGCATCATCGCCTGCGGCGCGCTTTATGCGCTTATCGGCCTTGTGGTCATGGCTATCGGCACGGGTTGGGTCGAACGGCTGATGCCCCCGGTCGTCACCGGCGCCATCGGCGTTTCCATCGGCCTCAACCTCGCGCCGGTCGCTGTCGGCCAGTTGAAGGGAAGTGGCACGCATATCACCATCGCTCTGCTTACCGTTCTCTGCATGGGCATGATCGCCGCCTATGGGCCGCGTGGAACCAAACGCCTGTCGGTGCTCTTTGCGCTGCTGTTCGGCTACCTGCTGGTCCTGATCCTCGGCAACGGCCTCGGCATCGTGCCGGGCATCGATTTCACCGCCGTCAGCAATGCCGCATGGTTCGGCCTGCCGCATTTCACCGCGCCGGAGTTCAACTGGCAGGCGATCACCCTCATCGCGCCGGTCGCCATCGTGCTGGTGGCGGAAAACCTCGGCCACATCAAGGCGCTCGGTTCCATCACCGGCCAGAGCATGGACCGCTACATCGGCCGCGGCTTTCTTGGTGACGGCATCGCGACCATGATTTCCGGCTCGGGCGGCGGCACCGGCGTCACCACCTATGCGGAAAACATCGGCGTCATGGCGATGACCAAGGTCTATTCGACGCTGATCTTCGTTATCGCCGCCATCATGGCGCTGATCCTCGGCATGTCGCCAAAATTCGGCGCGATCCTGCAAACGATCCCGGCTCCAGTCCTGGCCGGTCTTGCCGTTTCGGTGTTCGGCCTGATCGCTTCGGCCATGGCGCGCATCTGGATCGTCAACAAGGTGGATTTCGCGGATTCCCGCAACCTGTTCACCGCTGGCGTGGCGCTGATTTTCGGCGCTGGCGACTTCACTTTGAAGATCGGCGAATTCGCTCTCGGCGGCATTGCCACATCGACCATTGCTGCACTGGTTTTCTATCAGTTGCTTGGCATCGGCCGCCGCGACAAGCCGGCCGAATAAAGCCAGCCAGCCAAATAAAACAGGAAGGAGCGAGCATCCGTCCGCTCCTTCCACTGCCGAAGCAGGTCCTGCTTGATTGGCATCAAATACTGTATCTCCATATTCGTCTATGTCCGAGAATGACGATCAATCGGATGAGACGGGTTTCATGCTGTCAGACCTTTTCGAACATAACCGGCAATGGGCCGCAGAAAAACGCCGGGAAGACCCTGAATATTTCAGCCGGCTGTCATCCATGCAGCGCCCGGAATATCTCTGGATTGGATGTTCGGACAGCCGTGTCCCGGCCAATGTCGTCACCGGATTGCAGCCGGGCGAAGTGTTCGTGCACCGCAATGTCGCCAACCTCGTCCACCGCGCCGATCTCAACCTGCTGTCGGTGCTTGAATTCGCGGTCGAGGTGCTGGAGATCAAACACATCATTGTCTGCGGCCATTATGGATGCGGCGGCGTGCGCGCCGCCATGGCCGGTTATGGCCACGGCATCATCGACAACTGGCTGCAGCCGGTGCGCGATATCGCGCAGGCCCATGAACAGGAGCTGGACCGCTTTACCGATCCCGAAGAGCGCCTGAACCGGCTTTGCGAGCTGACCGTCGCCTCGCAGGTGGAAAGCCTGTCGCGCACGCCGGTTCTGCAATCGGCCTGGAAACAGAACAAGGATATCGTCGTGCACGGCTGGATTTACGGCCTCAAGGATGGCCTGTTGCGCGACCTTGAATGCGACTGCACGAAAAGCGTGCTGCATTTTTCATGTCAGCAGACGGGATGATCCGCAAGCAGCTTTTCGGCCCTGATGCGCATGTCGGGCGCAAGTTCGGCTGAGCGCCGCACAATCTTGTCGAAATAGACAGACGTTACCTCATTGACCGCACGCAGTTCACCGTCGAGCGAACCCAACATCGCCTGGCGAAACATGATCGATGAGCGCCCGACTTTCAGCACTTGCGAATAGATCGTCAGCAGGTCTCCGGCTGGCACTTCCTGCTTATATTCGGTTGTCGAACGCACATCCGCCCAGCCGAATGCGTCATCGGGAACCTTCCCTGCAATGTGACCAAGCAATTGAAAGCTCGCATCGTCGAACATCGCCGCATAATGGCGGACATTCATATGCCCCATGACATCGCACATCCACGGATGCGCGACGCCGACAAAGGTAACGAGGCCGCTCATCGCGCCACCGACTGATAACCGCCGAGGAAGGCTGTGAGATTATCGCCGAGCGCATCGCACAGATAGCCGCCTTCCTGCACGATGACGGTCGGCAGGCGAAGCTTTGCGATTGCTTCGGCGATGCGTCCGAAACCTCCGGTCGTGACTGACAATCCGCCGAACGGGTCGCCCTCAAACGGGTCGAGGCCGAGTGCGACCACAATCGCATCGGGCGCGAAGGCTTCGATGCGGCGGAAGGCCGTGTCGAGCGACGCGAGGAACTCGGCGTCGCCCGATTTGCGCGGCAGCGGCAGGTTGAGATTGTAGCCAAGCCCCGCCCCTTCTCCGCGTTCGTCGGCGTGTCCCCAGAAGAATGGATAGAAACGCACGGGATCGGCATGGATGGAGACGGTCAGCACGTCGGGGCGAGAATAGAAAATGCCTTGTGTGCCGTTGCCGTGATGCAGATCGACGTCGAGGATCGCCACGCGCTGGGCCTTTGAGCGCAGGCGCTCTGCCGCGACCGCCGAATTGTTGACGAAGCAGAAGCCGCCCGCCACATCGGCAAAGGCATGATGCCCCGGCGGGCGGCAAAGCGCATAGGCCGCCACCTCGCCGCCCAGCACCGCATCGGCGGCATCGACTGCGCTCCACGCACTCCAGCACACGCTTTCCCAAGTATGTTCAGCAATCGGGCAGGCCGTATCGGCCATGTGATAGCCGACCTGCCCCACGGCAGACGCCGGATAGCGGCCATCACGCGCCAGCGGATGGATGTTCGGGATCACCTCTTCCGACGCCTCCTCGATGCGCCGCCAGCGGGCATGGATGTGCTGAAGAAATTCCAGGTATTCCGGCGTATGCACGGCTGCAATCGGGCCAAGGCCGTGATTTTGCGGGCGGATGATCTCGCAGCCTGCGGCCTTCGCACCGGCCAGCAGGCGCTCGACACGCTCCGGCTGTTCGGGGTTCGGCTGCGGCGCGCCGCTGGAAAGAAAGGCTTTCGGGTCGTGACGCTTCTGCTCGACGGCGTAAAAGGCTTTCATGACTGCTCCCTGCTTTGATTGATGCGGGCCAGGCGGGTGAAATCCTCGCCATAGGCGCCGTGATCGCGGTCGGATTCGATCCAGCCGATACCGAGCCGCTCATAAAATCTCTGCGCTGCAACATTGTCGCGGTCGACAGCCAACCGCAGATAGACGCCGCCCCGCGCCATCGACCAGGAGGCGACATGGCGCAGAAGCACTTCGCCGATCCCGTTGCCGCGAAAGGCTTCATCGACATAGAGGTCCTGCACATAGACGCCGGGCTTGCCGAACCATGTCGAGAAGATGGGGAAGAACAGGGCAAGCCCGGCAAATGCCCCGTCCACCTCGGCGATCAGGCTGGTGAAAGCAGCGTAGGGGCCGAAGCCGTAGCGGCGAAAATCCTCGACCGTGCTGGAGATTCTGTCGGCAGCGCCAAGCCCTTCGCCCATGATGCGGATCGCCTCGTGGATCAATTCGGCATCGGCGGCTTCGCCAAGCCGTACCGTAACGCCTGTTTTGTTGTCCAACACGATTTTCGGCATCAAAACGCCACCCTGTCTCCGCCTTTGAGGCCCAGATATTCACGTGCCTCGTCGGGTGTCGCAACGTCCAGCGACAGGCCATCGAGGATGCTTCGGATGCGCCGTACCTGATCGGCATTGCTTTTGGCAAGCTGGCCGCGCCCGTCATAAAGGCTGTCTTCCAGCCCGACACGGACATTGCCGCCCATGGCTGCCGCCATGGTGATCATCGGGATCTGGTGCCGCCCTGCGGCCAGCACGGAGAAGGAATAATCGTCCCCGAACAGCTTGTCGGCAATCCGCTTCATATGCATCAGATTGTCAGGATCTGCCCCGATGCCGCCCAGCACGCCGAAGACGAACTGGATGAACAGATGCCCGGACACCAGCCCCCGGTCGCGGAAATGCGCCAGCGAATAGAGATGGCCGACATCGTAGCATTCGAATTCGAAGCGCGTGCCGCAGCCCTGCCCGAGACTGGTCAGGATACCTTCCATATCCGCGAAAGTGTTCTTGAAGATCGAATGGCGCGTGGCTTCCAGCAGTTCCGGCTCCCATGCGTGTTTCCACTCGCGCGGCTTGTCGAGTGCCGGGAACAGCGCGAAGTTCATCGAGCCCATATTGAGCGAACACATTTCCGGCTGCGCCTTCAGCGGCGCGGCCAGCCGGTCTTCCAGCGTCATCAGCGACGAGCCGCCGGTGGAAATATTCACCACGGCAGATGTCGATTGCTTGATGCGCGGCAGGAACTGCATGAACAGGTCCGGATTGGCGGACGGCCTGCCGTCATGCGGATCGCGGGCGTGAAGATGCAGGATGGATGCGCCCGCTTCCGCCGCCGCAATCGCTTCGCTCGCAATCTCGTCCGGCGTCACCGGCAGATGCGGCGACATGGAGGGCGTGTGCACGGAGCCTGTCACCGCGCAGGTGATGATCACCTTGCGTTGCGTCTTCTTCTTGTCGGTCATGATCCGGTTTCCTCACGCATTTACAGGCAGATTGAGTTCACGCGCCAGAACCTCCAGCGTGTCGCCAAGGATGGCGGTGATCTCGCCGACCTGTTCGCGGCTCACGATCATCGGCGGGCAGACAAGGAAGTGGTCGCCCTCGACGCCGCCGCGCGTGCGGCGCGAATAGATGATGAGCCCACGCTCATAGGCGAGATCGACCATGCGCTGATGGGCATTCAACTCCTTCGGCAGCGGCTTCATGGTTTCAGGATCGGAAACAAATTCGGCAGCGAGCAGCAGGCCCTTGCCGCGCACGTCGCCGATGAAGGGGAAGCGTTTTGCCAGTCCTTCCAGCTCGCCTTTCAGCGCATCGCCCATCCGGGCGGCATTGCCGACAAGATCAAGACGATCGATTTCCTGCAACACCGCCTTGCCTGCCGCGCAGGCCAGCGGATTGCCGGCATAGGTGAAGCCATGCAGGAAGCCGCCCGCGTCCAGAACCGGCTGCACGATGCGGGCTGGTGCCGCCATCGCGCCAAGCGGGCAATAGCCGGAGGCAAAGCCCTTGGAAAGCGCAATCAGGTCCGGCTTGCAGTTCCAGTGGTCGCCGCCCAAAAACTTGCCAGTGCGTCCTGCGCCGCTCATCACCTCGTCATGGATCAGCAGGATGCCATACCGATCACAGATTTCGCGGATGCGCGGATAATAGCTGTCGGGCGCAACAAGCGCGCCTGTGGACGCTCCGCCGATCGGCTCCATGATGAAGGCGAGCACGCTTTCAGGACCTTCCTCCTGAATCCGTTCTTCCAGCATGTCGGCATATTTCTGCCCGCGCTGTTCCATCGAAAGATTGTCGCGGTCGAGATAGGCGGTCGGCGCCGGAACTTTCGGCATTTCGCGCATGATCGGCGCGAAAGGCTCGCTCAAGGCCGCATAGCCGGTGACGGCGAGCGCGCCAAGCGTGCCGCCATGGTAGGATGGAAAGCGCGAGATCACTTTCCAGCGCTTGCCCTGCCCGGTGGCGACTGCCCATTGGCGCGCAAGCTTGATGCAGGATTCGACCGCTTCCGAACCGCCGGAAACAAAGAATATCTTGTCCAGACCTTCCGGCATCCGCTCGGCGGCCATGCGCGCCAGATCTTCCGCCGGTTCATTTTCGAAATGCAGGCGATAGGCGAAGGTCACACGGTCCATCTGCTCTTTCATGGCATCGAGCACGTTGCGATTGCCATGGCCGATATTGACCACCATCGCGCCGCTCGACCCGTCGATAACACGGCGTCCATCCTGATCCCAGATGTAGATGCCCTCGGCGCGATCCACCAACGGCCTGCGCAGGCGCGACTGGTAGAAAAGATGCGATGCCGGGCGTTCATTCTGTGCTTTTGTGTTGAGCATGGCGTTACTCTGTCAGCGCTTGAGATATTGGTTGAGAACATTGGCGGTCACGCGCTCGACCATGCGGTCGCCGCGCTTGAGGGCCGCCACCCATTCGCAGCTTCCGGCGTGGAAAACCTCGCCCTTGCCGCGCGGGAAATTGACGATCATGCCGCAGCCGCGCTTGATGCTTTCGACGGCTGCATCTCCATCATTGCCGATCAGCGTATCGGCCACGAATTTTGCATCGGCATCGGAAAGAAACTGGTCGTCGGCTGGAATATCCGCGCTCTCTTCCTTGAGCGACGACATGCCGAGCGCCAATATCTGCAATCCATCCGGTGCGCCGCTGCCTTCTTCCGGCTCCGGCAGTCCGCCCCGGATCACATAGTCGAGCCCGTCAACTTCGTAACCGAAGGCATGGCCTTCCGCACCGAGAAGATCGCCGTAATAGATGCCGGTGCCAGCAAAGGCCCAGTGTTCGGGGCGATAGACCGGGAAACCGCGCACGCCGCGCGGGGCGCAACCGCCCCAGCCGACATAAAGCCCGCGCAATGCGTTAAGACCGAATGTTTGAGCGGCTGGCCGCCCGGTTTCCGCCGCTTCCCAGCAACCGCTGGTGCGGCGCGGATCGGCGGAGCGATAGACCGGGTCTTCAGCGCGGGCGCGATATTTGTAGCAGGTCTGACGCTTGCCATTATCCTCAAGCCGGGTCTGCCACATGAAGTTGCCGGCAAAACGTGCCGCACGACCGCCGCCATCGACATAATTGTCGACGGCATCGCGCATCTCCCATGTCCAGTATTCGTCGTGACCGACAAAAACCACGCAGTCATAACCGTCGAGGATTTCCGGCGAGAAATGCAATTCGTGCTGGCTGGCGAGATCGACCGCATAGCCTTCCCGCTCGGCCCAGCGGAAGAACAGGCTGTCATAGCTTGCCCAGCCGGAAGACGCATATTTCTTGGAATAGCCATTGGCATAAGCCCATTCCATATGCGGATAGCGCGGGGGGCTGGCTGGCGGCGTCACAAATTCCAGCGGCACGCGCGGCGCGTCGGATGGCAGCAGCGCGAAGCCACGACAGAACGGGCGCTCGATGCTCACCGTCGTCGCATATTGATCGCCATTTGGCCCGGTAATGCCCTGATAATGGTTGGAACCGCCCCAGGTATTATAGGCCGTCCATGTGCCGGTTGCCGCGACTTGCAGGATACGACCGGGCTTTTTTCCCGCCGCAGGCCGCAAGATGAACAGGTGGTGGCAATGGATTGGCTCTCCGTCATTTCCATGCGCTTTCAGCGTGATGCGATAAGCGCCCGAAGGCCAGTTCTCATCCGTCCTGAAGGCAAACGTCGTTTCCCATCCGCAGCCGACAACCGAACATTGCGCCGGTGTTTCCTGCCATTTGCAATCTATCCCGCTCTTGGCGAAGACTGGAGTTTCCACCGCCCCGTCCCGCACGATCTCGATATCGAAACGCGAGGCGGTCGCGCTTACCTGCAAATGGACGGTCGCGCCCGGCAGGTAGGAATAGGCATCGGTGTAGCACCAGATTTCACCGCGCGGACCGTCCATGCCGGGATATTCGTAATAATGGCCGAGGACAGCCTCGCGCCGCTGCGCCGGGGTCAGCCCGAAATCGGGAAAATCGCTAGCGGTTCTCTCGTTCATTGCGGCACCTCACGCAGCCAGATATTTCTTGAGGAAGGAACGGGTGCGCTCCTGTATCGGATTGCTCAAAATCTGGTCCGGCGGTCCTTCTTCCACCACCACGCCGCCATCCATGAACAGGATGCGGTCGGCGACCTCGCCGGCAAAACGCATCTCGTGCGTGACGATCAGCATCGTCATGTGTTCGGCGGCAAGCTGCTTCATGACGGCATTGACCTCATCCACCAGTTCTGGATCGAGTGCCGAGGTTGCCTCGTCAAACAGCATCACTTTCGGCTGCATGGCGAGCGCACGCGCAATGGCGACACGCTGCTTCTGCCCGCCCGACAGGCGCGAGGGGTAGACGTCGATCTTGTCGGCAAGCCCCACCTTCGACAATAGCTCCAGCGCCAGAGCGCGGGCCGCGTCCTTGCCCATGCCCTTGAGCTTGATCGGGCCGAGCGTGATGTTTTCCAGCACGGTGAGGTGCGGGAACAGGTTGAAGTGCTGGAACACCATGCCCATCTGCTGGCGCACCGCATTGATGTGCTTTTCAAAGGCCGGTCCAGCCAGTGGCTGGTTGACCTGCACGCCGTCGAGCCAGACCTCGCCGCCATTCAGCGTTTCCAGATGATTGATCGACCGCAGAAGCGTGCTCTTGCCGGAGCCGCTCGGACCGATGATCGCAACGATCTGGCCGCGCGCCACGGAAAGGTCGATGCCTTTCAGCACTTCCAGCGCGCCGTAAGCCTTGCGGGCGCCCTTCACCTCGACCATCGGCTTTGCCGATTTGGAGCTGCTCATCGCGTGACCTCCACTTTTCTTTCGATGCGCCGCAGGCCTGCCTCAAGCACGAGATTGACCACGTAATAGATGGCTGCGACGGTGATATAGAATTCAAACGGGCTGAAGGTTTCGCTGATGGCAAGCTGGGCGCTGTGCACCAGTTCCGCAATGCCGATGATCGAAACCAGCGACGTATCCTTCAAAAGAACGATCATGTTGTTGCCAATAGGCGGGATCGTGTTGCGGATCGCCTGCGGAATGACGATATAGCGCAAGGCCTGACCATGGCTGAAACCGATGGAGCGGGCACCCTCCATCTGGCCCGGATCGACAGCCACAATGCCTGCGCGGATGATATCCGCATTATAGACCGCAAAATGCAGGCTGAGGCCGATGATGCCCGCGCCAAGCGCCGGGATATCAATGCCGATTTGAACCAGTCCGAAATAGATCAGGAACAGTTGCAGCAGAAGCGGCGTGCCCATGAACAGCCACATGAAGAACCGCACCGGCCATGCAAGGATTGTGGGCGCATAAAGCACCACCAGCGCAAATGCGATGCCAAGCACGAAGCTGAAGAAGGCGGAAGCAACGGTCAGAACCAGCGTCCACCAAAGGCCGGTCAGAAGCAGGTCCGTATAGGGAGAGACGATGCTGAAATCGAGAGCTTGCATCCGGTCCCCCTCACTGCGCCGCGAAACGCTTGTCGAGCAGATCGACCCCGCGCGCCACGACATAGATGATGATCATGTAAAGAACGGCGGCAACGCCGAAAATCTCGAACGGCTTGTAGGTCGAGCCGATGAAGCGCTGCGCGGTATAGGTCAGTTCAACCACCGAAATGGTGGAAACCAGCGCCGAGCCTTTCAAAAGGGCGATGGCGTTGACGCCGAGCGGGCGGATCATCAGCCGGGCGGCCTGCGGCAGCACGACGAGCCGCATGGTCTGGCCTCGCCCGAAGCCGATGGAGCGCGCCGCTTCGCTCTGGCCGCGATCCACGCTCTGGATTGCACCCCGGATCGATTCCGACATGTAGGCGCCGATGTTCAGCCCGAGCCCGATGACGCCCGCGGCAAACGGCTCCAGATTGATGCCGATCTGCGGACCGCCAAAATAGAGGATGAATAGCTGGACAAGGCATGGCGTGCCGCGAAAGACGCTGACATAGGCAGCCGCCAACCCGCGCAGAATGGGGGAGCGCGACAGGCGCGCCGCCACAAGCAATGCTGCCACTGCAAGGCCAAGGATCAGGGCCAGCGCGGAAATTTGCACAGTCACCCATGCCGCCTCCAGAAAAAACGGGAGGACGCGCTGCATCAACGCAAAATCCATCGGAAAACTCCGGTCAATCGGTTCTCAACCGGCCCGGACATATGCCGGGCCGGGATGGCGACAGATCAGCGAATGTCGCTGCCGACCCACTGCATCGAGATCTTCTCGTAGGTGCCGTCGGCCATGATCTCGTCCAGAGCCTTCTGCATGGCTGCCTTCAGCTCAGGATTGTTCTTGCGGATGGCAATGCCGATGGCGACGCTGCCGCCTTCAATGTCCGGCGTATCAAGCTTGCGGACCTTCTGCCCGGTTTCCTTGATCGCCACCATGACCGGGATATTATCGACGACGATGGCGTCGACGCGGCCCGAATTCAGTTCGAGCATCAGTTCCGGCAAGCCCTTATAGGTGCGAATGGTCCAGCCGCCCTGCTCCCGCGCCCATTTCTCATGGGTTTCGCCAAGCGTCACGCCTAGCGTCTTGCCCTTGAGATCGTCAAGCTTCTGGACGGCGGAATCTTCCTTCACGAAAACCGCGCGGCCCGCGTGATAATAGGGTCCGACGAAGTCCACGGCCTTTTCGCGTTCCGGCGTGATGGTCATGGAGCCGACGACGGTGTCGAACTTGCCTGCACGAAGACCCGCGACGATACCATCCCAGGCCGTGGTGATGAGTTGCGGCTTCAACTTCATGCGCTCGGCAATCGCCGAACCAATGGACGCATCGAAGCCCACGACCTCGTTCTTCTCGTTGACGAAATTGAACGGCGGGTACTGGCCGCTCATGGCGATCTTGAGTTCTCCCGATGCCTTGATCTTTTCAAGATCATCCGCCTGTGCAGGCGCAACCGCGAAGACTGCGGTGGCGGCAATAGCGGCAGCGGCAATGAAACCCGTGAATTTGCTAAACATGTTGTTCCCGACTTCCTCTTGTTGTTTTTCTTGAGGCTTGTTTCTGCCCCTCAATATTCATGATTGCTTTTATGGATGCATTTCGCAAATAGATAATGGGAATGGATCACATAGATTTCATGAATGGATGAGCCATGTCGTTGCATCGCCCCGAACGCCTTGTCTGGGATCTGGACTGGAACCTGCTGCGCAGTTTCGTGGTGATCGCGGAGGTGAAAAGCATCACCCGCGCCGCCGAACGCCTCAACCTCAAACAGCCGAGCGTGAGCAATGCCTTGCGCCGTCTGGAAGACCGCATCGGCCAACGGCTGGTGGAGCGTGACGCCACGCATTTTGAACTGACTGAAGTTGGCAAACTGCTCTATGAACAGAGCATTGAGGTCTTCGGCGCCATTTCGCAATTGCCGCAGCTGGTGCGCGGGGTGGGAGATGACGTGACCGGCCATGTCACCATATCGGTCGCCAGCCACATTATCTCGCCGATCTTCGATCAGGCACTTGCGCTCTTTCACGAACAGCATCCCCGCGCGACCCTGACGATCAACGTATCCGCCAGTACCGAAGTCGCCCGGCTGGTGCGGGAGAAGCGCGCTTCGTTCGGTCTGGGGCTGGTGAGCAATCGCGATCCAGCGCTGGACTACACCATGGTCTATCGGGAGTTCTTCGGCTTTTTCTGCGGGCCTCGCCACCGCATGTTCGGCCAGTCGGGGCTGACGCTCGCCGATCTGAAGGGAGAACCCTCGGTGTCGTTCCAGACCGACCATATTGCCGACGCGTTGCGCCCTGTGGCCTTGCTGCGGAGCGAGGCGCGGCTTTCGCCGGAGGTGGTTGGCACGTCATCGAGCCTCGAGGAAGTGCGCCGGATGATCATCACCGGCCTTGGCATCGGCCCGCTGCCGCTGCATGTGGCGCGACGCGAGATCGATGACGGTCTTCTCTGGCGGCTGCCGCCCTATGAAAACCCTCCGGCAATCGATGTTTTCCTGATCCACAATCCGGAAATCAATCTCAACAAGGCGGAGAAGGCCATGCTGGCCGGATTAAAGGGGCTGATTGCCTCCACGCCGCTGGAAGAGCGTATCTACGGCGATTGACGAGCGGGGGGCTACCCGCTCGCCTATAGGTTCATTCCGCCGGTTCTGCTGCGCATAGCGCATCACATTCGGCAGTTTCCCCCGTAGCGGAGAGGTTTGCCTGACCAAGCGCGACGATGGCCATTGCGCTGAGGCTCGCCACGACCGAAACCCAGAAGCCGTTTGCTGCGCCGAAATTGTCGACCACCCAACCGGAAACAAACGCACCGAACGCCATCCCGATACCGATGCCGGTCATGACCCAGGTTATGCCTTCGGTCAGCATCGTCTCAGGCACGCGGCGTTCGATGAGGCCGAAGGCGGTAATGAATGTCGGAGAAATCGCAACACCGCTGACGAACACCGCCGTTGCCAGAAGCACGGTCGATGTACCCGCGAACGGGAGTGGCAATGCCGTCAGCGCCAGCACGCTGACCGCAATCAGTAACTGGCGCTGCAATGGAATGCGGATCGACAATGCGCCAAGCGTTATCCCCACAAGAAACGAACCAATCGCATAGACACCGATGACGATGCTGGCTGCGCCGGGCTGGCCAAGCTCACGCGTGATCGCCACCGCGCTGACTTCAGCCGTCGCAAAGGTCGAGCCGACGAAAACCAGCGCCAGCGTGATGATCTGAACGGGACGCGACCAGATCGCGGAACGTTGCGGATTGTTGCGGTCGAGCGCGCGAACCGGCGGCTCGCTGGAACGCTGAAGCAGGAAAGCAACCGTACCCACGGCGAGGAAAGCCGTGCTGATAAGCATTCCCGCTTCCGGAAACAGCGAAACCGCCAAGGCCACGGAAAGGGAAGCACCCGAAATATAGACCAGCTCGTCCGCCGCCGATTCGAACGCAAAAGCCGTGTTCAGTTCGGGACGGTTGCGGAAAATTTCCGTCCATCTTGCCCGCACCATGGCCGGAATGCTGGGCATGGCACCGGCAAAGAATGCCGAGAGGAACAGGGTCCAGTTTGCCCAGCCCTGATTTGTAGCCAAGATCAGGAAGACGAAAGCGATCACCGAAACGACTGTAGCAGGCATGATGATACGGCTTTGCCCGTAACGATCAACGAGCCGTGAAATCTGCGGCGACAAGAACGCATTCGTCAGCGCGAAAGTCGCCGAAACGGCGCCCGCCAGCCAATATTCGCCACGGGTCTGCGCAAGCATGGCCACGATGCCGACCGGCACCATTGCGAAAGGAAGCCGGGCGAAAAAGGCAGCCGCCGAAAAACCGATAGCGCCCGGAGCGCTGAAAATCTCTCTGTATGGATTGGACATCGGAGTAGGTCCTTGAAAGGGGGAAATTGCATCACTTGCATACGGTCCGTATGTTAATTAAATAATTGATACGCGGCGTATGTCAACTAATATACGCGGCGTATCTGAATAAATGGAGCCGCCATGCGTAAACCCCGAAGCGAGATGATTGCCGAAACAAGGACGAAGCTGATGGCGGCGGGCCGCAAGGCCTTCGGCACCGTTGGCTACACGGAGGCTTCGATGGATGATTTCACCGCCTCCGCCGGGCTGACACGCGGCGCGCTCTATCATCATTTCGGCGACAAGAAGGGTCTTTTGCAGGCCGTGATCAACGAAATCGATTGCGAGATGGCCGCGAGGCTATGCACGATTTCCGCGAAGGCGCCCAACCGGTGGCAGGCCTTTGTCGACGAGAATGTCGCCTATATCGAAATGGCGCTTGAGCCTGAAATCCAGCGCATCATGTTTCGCGACGGACCGGCGGTATTCGGCGATCCGTCCTGCTGGCCGAGCGCCAATGGCTGTATCCGCACCATCACCACAAGCCTCGATGCCTTGCGTGAGGAAGGCGTCATCGTCGATATCGATTCGGAGGCCGCCGCACGGCTGATCAATGCGGCCAGCAGCAGCGCGGCGCAATGGATCGCCAATTCAGACGATCCCCAGGCCACCTCGAAGCGGGCGGTCAAGGCATTCCGGACGCTTCTGGAAGGCCTGTTGAAGCGGGAGGGTTGAGCTAGCCCGAGACGATCGAGGTAAAATCAGCCATGCCCGCGAAACGGGCGGCGCGAACCTTGCCATATTTGCTCTTGTCGATGACAAGATGTTTTTCGACGGCGCGCTGCATGGCCATCTGCTTGATCGGTACTTCGTGAAAATGTGAGCACGTGACCCCGTGCTGCTCATCGACACCGCCAGCCGACAGAAAAGCCTTGTTGATGTTGACGCGCTTCAGGACATCGATCCCCTCGTCGCCCGAAAACGATGCAGCCTCCGGGTGGTAGAGCCCGCCCAGAACGATGAGACGCACATCGCTGCGCTGCGACAGGATTTCGGCGATGTTGAGCGCGTAGCAGACGACCGTAATATGCTGGTTCTGCGGGATGCGGTGAGCCAGGTGGGGCATCGTGGTGCCGCAATCGATGAAAACCGTGTCATAAGGTTCGATCAGCGCGGCTGCTGCGGCACAAGCCTGCGCTTTTGCATTGGCATGGCTGTCCTTTTCAAAATCAAAGACATAGTCGCCGTTCGCGCCGTCTTGTGTGGGGATAATGTAACCACCCAAACAATTGAGCGCACCGCCGTCGCGGCCTATATCGCGGCGGATCGTCATTTCAGAAACGCCAAGACGCGCTGCCGCATCGCGCAGACGAAGCACGCCAACTTCATCGACCAGCGCCGCCAGTTCGGCGATCCGCTCTTCTTTCCGGCTGATTCTGCTCAAGCTGTCCCCAATTCCTGCAATCTGATCACCCGTTTATATGTCCGTGACATTTCACGCAATTGCGATCATCGGACCTTGACAGGTCGAACACAAATGTGAAACGATCCAAACATAATGATCGGATTGTAACATTATAATTCGCATTGTTGGGAGGATATGACAACAGGGTTTTGCGCGCGCCGGACAGAATTCCGTTCGCAGCGTCAAACGGCGGGAAAGCAGATTGAGTTTTCGCCCGGCAGGGAAGCCGGGCTTGGAGGAGAACGCCGACGCACTCACCGTTCCTGAGATGCGTCGGCGTAGCAACAGTTGTGCCTGTCTGAGCCATCCAAGGCAGACGGCCAGGAATTCCCAGGGAGGAAAAACCGGTGAAAAAATTTCTAGCATCCGTGGCGATTGCCATGTCCGTTGCCGTTCCGAACGCTTTTGCGGAGAGCGTCGTTGATACGTCGAAGATCAACAAGGAACTCATCACCACGGCCAACGACAAGAAGTACACCATCGCGACAGTTGTGAAGGTGGATGGCATTGCATGGTTCGACCGCATGCGCGACGGCGTCGACCAGTTCAAGGCCGATACCGGCAATGACGTCTGGATGGTCGGTCCGAGCCAGGCGGACGCCGCGGCACAGGTGCAGATCGTCGAAAACCTGATCGCACAGGGCGTGGACGCCATTGCCATCGTGCCGTTCTCGGTTGAAGCCGTGGAGCCGGTTCTGAAAAAGGCGCGCGAGCGCGGCATCGTGGTCATCAGCCACGAGGCATCCAACATCCAGAATGTCGACTACGACATCGAAGCCTTCGACAACAAGGCTTACGGCGCCAACCTCATGAAGGAACTTGGCAAGTCGATGGGCGGCAAGGGCAAATATATCGCCACTGTCGGCGGACTGACCGCCAAGTCGCAGATGGAGTGGATCGACGGCGCCGTCGAATACCAGAAGGCCAACTTCCCGGAAATGGAAGAAGCGACCGGCCGCCTCGAAACCTATGACGATGCCAATACCGACTATAACAAGCTCAAGGAAGCGATGACCGCCTATCCGGACATCAAGGGCATTCTCGGCGCGCCGATGCCGACTTCTGCCGGTGCCGGACGCCTGATCGCCGAAGGCGGTCTCAAGGGCAAGGTCTTCTTCGCGGGCACGGGCCTCGTCTCGGTGGCTGGCGAATATCTGAAGAACGACGACATCCAGTATATCCAGTTCTGGGACCCTGCGGTTGCGGGCTACGCCATGAACATGCTGGCGGTCGCCGCGCTTGAGAAGAAGAACGACCAGATCAAGGCCGGTCTCAATCTGGGCCTGCCGGGCTATGAAAGCCTGCTTGCGCCAGACGCTGCCAGGCCGAACCTGCTCTATGGCGCAGGCTGGGTCGGCGTGACCAAGGAAAACATGGATAAGTACGACTTCTGATATCCATGGAGGTTGGATGGGAGGGGTCCCCCGGCCCCTCCCGCCCGACCAAACGCATTCCAGCCTTGCACGAGGCCCCAATGAGTGAAAATC
>UCNG01000031.1 GCA_900473915.1 Hyphomicrobiales bacterium
GGCAAACCCGGTGCGGTTCAAGAAGATCCATAATCCGGGTCGATGCTGGCATTTCTTGCAGAAAGGTAGGCCGCATTCTCATCGATCAAAATACGTTGCCCACGGCTTGGATTTCTTGTCCGTCGGGTCGTAAGGCAATCCGCCATAAAGCCGAATGAACTCTTGCTGGCCTTCCTGCGTCGCGAATTTCACGATCGAGAAATGATACCCTTCATAATATTGGTAGCCATGCAGGTGATAGGCTCCGAGCCGGTGCTCATCCGCGATAACTTCCAAAAGCCGTTGGCGTAATTCGTCTGTCAGATACAAAACGACCTGAAACGGAAAATGCTTATTGATGAGCGTTTTTGGCGGCTCGCCACGTGATCTGCCGCTCATTTCACAAACACCGTCGGTTTCCAGCCACGTGCAAAGCCCATCGACATAGCCAGACTGGCGTATTCGATTTCTTTGACGAGAAAATCCCGATCTTTCAGAAGCGCCTCGATCGCAGCCCGTACGTCGCCCTTGTGGTAGGCGAGAACCAGTTCGATTTCATCGTTGTATTCATTTTCCTGCGCAATCGCACTCATTGTTCTGCTCCATTGAAGCAGACACACACGCCACCAAGCATGTCTGTGAGGTTGTCGGGCCGCCTCCCGATGTTCTTAAAATGTTCTCATCTACAACGAGAGTCAATCGCGGACTCACGGCTGTGGAAACTTGTGGGATTGCCTGTGGATTTTCTGTGTGCATTCGCTGGGTTTATCGAACCAGAACCCTTTCCCATTTCCCATCGCCAAACGGCTTGCCGCCGTGCCTACGCATAAATGCGCTCATGCACCTTTCAGTAGGAAAACTGAAAACGCAGAAACCAACTCCAGACTTGCGGGCCATGCGATGAGGCAGGCGAGCGCCGAGCCGATCAGCATCGCGATGCACCTCGCGACGCGCGAACTTCAATGCGTAAGATTCTGGAAGGGCGACCTGGAAAGTTTTCATCACGCTGCCCTTTTAAAGAGCTCGACCGGCTGACCATGGGTGACAGCGAGACGCGATAGCTCTACTTCGCGAATGAGGAAGTCGCGGTCTTTCAAAAGCGCTTCAATGGCCGCGTGCGCGTCTCCGCCGTGATAAGCGAGAACTTCCTCGATCTCGGCGTCATAGCTTTGGACAAGAGCGTTCATAGGTTTCTCCTGCTTTTTTGATGTTCTTATTTTGTTCTCATTTTTGATCGCAGTCAAGAGGTGTTGATTCTGCATCGCTAGCTTGTCCGCTCATGTGCCGTTGTATATTATGTGCCAAAATTATCAGGAGTTCATTTTTGGCCAAGATTAAGAAGCGGTCATGGAAGAATGCCAGCGGGCAGCACGAGGCTTGGCAGCTCGATTTTACGGATCGACTTGGCAAACGGCACCGTGAGCAGTTCACAAAGAAGCGCGAAGCAGAAGCAAGGCTGGCTGAACTCATCGCCACGACAGGTTCAGCCACTTACAAAGAAGATGCGAAGAAAACTACTGTCGCAGACGTTTGCGACGATTTCTATAAAGCCATGGATCTGCGCCACAAACGTGGTGAGAAGGTCGTTCAGTCATATCTTCGAACGACGAAGCAGCATTTCGACAATTGGATCAACCCCACCGACGAAAGCAGCATCAGCTTCGAAAACGGCATTGGCGAGAAAACGCTGGCAGAACTAACGACAGCTGATGTCATCAAGTTTCGTGACGACATGCGCAATGCAGGAGCGGGGATTGTCACCACGCGCCGCGTTCTAGGCACGTTAAGCCGCACCCTCAAGCACGGTATTGAAACGAACAAGGTCGGCGTAAACGTTGCGAAGGGTGTCCGCGTCATTGGAAAGCGGGACGAAGGATCGGAGCGAGTAACGCCGCCGTCCAAGATGGCTTTAGCGGCAATCCTCAATCTTGCTCAGTCGCCTATCGACCTGCGCATCCGATTTGCCGCTGCCACCGGCCTGCGTGCTTCGGAACAGTGGGCGCTGCGATGGGCGCACATAGATCTGGAAAATGGTCACGTCAGTGTCGAGACGCGCGTTGATGCCTATGGCGAGTTTGACACGACAAAGTCGGGGGCGGGCCGCCGAACCGTTCCAATCGGAAAGGCGATGATTGATCAGCTGAAGGCGTGGAAAGCGTCGTCCAAGCATAACGGATTTGACGACTTCGTATTCACCGACAGCAGGGGCGGCTTCATTAGGCATACGAATTTTATGAAACGGGATTGGAGGCCCCTTATCGCAAAGACGAACGCCCCGGATATCGGATGGCACGCGTTGAGGCATTATGCGATTTCGACGTGGATCGAAGCCGGACTTTCCCCCAAGGCCGTGCAGACATTGGCGGGCCACGCCAGTTACGCAATAACCATGAATCGATACGGCCATCTGTTCCCATCCGACGATCATAAGGCAGCATTCGACAGGATTGCCGAAACGCTCGCCTCATGATAGATTGGCACACAAATGGCACATGAAGCTTATAACATATTGAAAATAAACATTTTATTCACTGACTTTTAATCAGTAGGTCCAGGGTTCGAATCCCTGCGCGCTCACCAAAATCAATAACTTAGTACCGTTTATTTAAGTCTGCTTTTACAGCAGCTTGCGGCTTTTGCAGACATGCGTAGTGATGTCCTTTTTGACCGTCTATCAACTGGCCGGTCGTGGCGGCAATCCGGCACGGGTGCGCATCTTTTCCAGTAGGCTTGCGGCAATTGGCTCATAATTTTCATCGAAATGATGACCCCCCGCCAGTTTCATGACTTCCATGCCCTTCAGTTCGGGAGCAGTGCAGGCAGTATCCTCTTCTTCCTGGCCATAGACACAAACCACCCGGTCAAGGGGGATCGTCGATATGGCCGGAATGACCTCCTTGTCACCATCCATTCCAAGCCATCCTTCAATGGAAACCTGAAATGTGGTTGTGGTTTCAACACCGAGTAGGCCGATCATTTTCGTCCGGTCCTGTATGGCGGCAGGCAGATATTTCCAGGCAAACGGAAATGTATCCGCGCCAAATGAATAGCCTAGAACAGCTACCGGCAATTTATTCGTCGGGTCAGCTTTTTTGATCATCGCCGTCGTATCATTGGCGATTTCCTCTGGTGTGCGTTCTGACCAGAAATAACGCAGAGAATCCACACCGATCACGTGGACGCCGTGCACCTGCAGCCACTCGCCAATGGATTTGTCGAGGTCGCGCCAGCCGCCGTCTCCCGAATAGAAGACAGCAATCATATCGGCTTTTCCGTTCTTGGCGGGGAGGTCGACTATAGGGAGGGCTTCGTTTTTGGCATCCTGATCCGCCATGGCCACGACATTGTCGACGGCCATTTTCAGGCGTGCCGGAAACGCAGGAGCGGATTGAAGTACGGCGAAATTTTCCTGTCGGGCTGCAACGGGATCGTTGACCGGCGATCCGGTTGGTCCAATTACAAGGGCAGGGGCCGGAATTGAAACATTGAAACCATAGGTGAAACCTCCACCGGGGGCCTTGGTTGCTGCGGCTTTTTCCGTGCATGAAGGCAGGTGGGTCTTGGCCGGAACCGGATCAAGCGCAACAGCGCCTGCAATCGTTGCATCCGGCGAATCCGAGGCGGCCGCATAAGCAATGGTCGCGCCTTGTCCAACGCCTGTCAGGACGGGGTGAAAATAGACGCCGAGATCCAGCCCGCGCAAGGCTTCCTTGGCGATGGCTTCGAAATCGGAGTCCAGATAGTTGCATTCGCCGTCCTCCTTATCGAGAGCGGCGCGCCATGGGCCTAGCTCGACCGGCAGAACGATCATGTTTCGGGCAAGCATGGCATCCATGAATTGTTTTTCGCGGTCGCCTATGCCGCCCTCATCGCTCAGCAGGATAGCAAGACCCATTGGGTCGTTCTCGGGCATGTAAACGGGGATATTGGACAGCCTCTCGGCGCTGGCATGAATAACCGGTTCGTCGGAATCGATTATTTTTGTCCAGAGCCGGGCGATTTTACCCGTGTGCAATGCGCCGTATACACCCGCCGCTGCCACCAAAGCCAGCCCGAGCACAATAGAGAGAACGCGTCTTTTCGTCATTTGCGGATGAACTCCAGGGGGCTGCCATTGATGAGGGTTGTGGCATCGAGGAGCGCGCGTGGCGTCTCAAGTCCGCCCGGGCAAACCATATAATGCGGGGTCCAGACAGGGTCGAATTTTTCCTTGAAGGCTTTCAGTCCGCCGAAGTGATAGAGATCGGCGCCGCGCTTGTAGATGAAGGAGCCAAAGCGGTTCCAGCGGGAGGCCAGCCGACTGCCGCTCAGGCCGGAAAGGGGGGCAGCGCCAAGGTTGAACCACTTGTACCCTTGTTCCTTGCCAGCCATCATCAGTTTTGCGAACAGTGCGTCCATCAGAAGTTTGTGCACATCGGGCATATAGCGCATGAGGTCGACGGTGATTTCATACTTGTCCGCGCCGCGCCATATATTGGCGAAAGCCACGATTTTGCCTTCGCTTTTCAACACCGCGACGTCGAAACGTTTCATATATTCGTCATCGAAATACCCCAGCGAAAACCCCTTTTCGCTGCCTGATTTGAAGTCGAGCCACGCGTCGGAAATCTCCCGCAAGCGTGGAATGAGCGGCGGCACGTCAGCTGCAGGGATGATTTCAAATGTCAGCCCGTCCTTGTCGACCTTGCGGTCGGCATAGCGAAACGGCTGGCGGCGTGGACCATCGAGCGAGAAATTGGCGAGATCGACACGCGCGACTTCGCCCAGTTTCAGCGCGACCAGGCCCATGTCCAGAAACAGAGGCAGGCTTTGCGGGCCAACGCCATAAAACACGGTTCGCAAGGCAAGCTTGTCGGCCAGTCCGTGGAATGACCACGCGAGCTCCTTGCCGGTCTGTTCATTGCCGATGGGATCGCCGAGCGCGATCAGGCTACCGCCAGACTGCGCATACATGATGAAGGAACTCTCGTCGGGAGCGAGCAGAAACTGCTTGTCGCCGAGCAGCGCCAGAGCAGCGTCGGTATGTGGGCATTGGGCGACGAGAGCAGGCACGGCATCAGGTATCGAATAATCCACCTTCCGCCAGCGGTGCCCATTCCTGTTGATGATCGAATAAAGGCCGGCTGCGGCAACCACGGCGAAGACAAGGACCGTTGCCCGCAGAAACCGAGGTGCATTGCCATTCCAGGCGAAATCCCACCAGAGAGTGTTGGAATATTCCACGTGGCGATAGACGAAGAAGCCGAGCCATGTGGAAACGAGCACAGTCGTGCCGACTGTCGCGATCCAGTTCCAGCTCAGGTCAAACGGTCCCAAAATGGGGCGGCGATAGAACGAATCCCGGAACCCCCACAGCGTGAAAGCGAAGAGGCACAGGGTGATAGCTTCTTCCCAATCAAGGCCCTTGGTCAGCGAAAAGGCTGCGCCGCTGAGAAGAAGAATTTGCGCGGCTATCCAGGCACGGGCAAGCCTCTTCGAGAGGCCGCGAGCAACGATGAGCAGTGCGACGCCAACGAGACTGGCGGCGAGGTGCGACATTTCCATGAAAGATTCCGGAACGATATCGGAGAGCACTTCGACGCGGTAACGGAGGTCTGGCGTGGCTCCGGAAACGAGAAGCATGATCCCGCCCAGAAAGATGATACTGGCAGACAGGGCTGGGATGAGTGGCTCGACCAGCCGCTTGGCAAAGCGCGCCTGCTTGCCGAGCATATGGCGGCGGCGCATGATCTCCCATATGAGAATGCCTGCTGTGGCCACGACAAGCGGCATGACGGTATAGACGAGCCGGTACGCAAGAAGACCCGCGATGGCATCCGGCTTGCCGCCGAGACCAAGTCCCGCAATGATGGTCGCTTCAAATGCACCCAGGCCACCTGGAGCATGGCTGGCGATACCAAGCACGATGGCGATCACATAGACCAGTGCGAAAACCGCAAAGCTTGGCACAGCGTCGGCAGGCATGAGGACATAGAGCGTGGCGGCCGCAGCCCCCACATCGACAAGCCCGGCAAAGATCTGGGTTAGTGCGCCTTTGGAGTTCGGCAGGCGCAGGCTGAACGAGCCTATCGTGAAACTGCGTTGTCCATGCGACAGCCAGAAGATCAGCCAGCCAACACTTCCCAGAATGGCGATGCCCGCAACGATATCGATGCGGGGATCAATGGTGGAAAGCCATGGAACGTCCTTTGGGTCGATCAACAAGGCTGCACCAACCATGATGATCAGGGCAAACCAGATCGCAAACCAAGAGGTCCCGACAATCTTGCCGATGTCGGCAAGGCTCACACCTTCTGCCGCATAGATGCGATAACGCAGGGCACCACCGGTCAGCAGCGAAAAGCCGAGTGCGTTGGATATCGCATAGCCAGCAGCACCCGCCACAGCAGCAATTCGGCGCGGTATCTGGTTGGGCGCGATCGTATCCACGGCCACGACATCGTAGAGCGCAACTGCCGCATAGCTGAGAGCCGTGAAGAGCACGGCCAGGCCGAGCGTCGTCCATGAGATGCTGTGGAAGGCAGCTAGCGTTTCCGTGCGAGACGTATGCTGGAGCAGATTTTCCAGCAC
Organism: Hyphomicrobiales bacterium; assembly: GCA_900473915.1. GTDB lineage: Bacteria > Pseudomonadota > Alphaproteobacteria > Rhizobiales > Rhizobiaceae > Brucella. The sequence continues at coordinate 6,550 of UCNG01000031.1, forward strand.
ATAAATTGCAAGCAACGCAATGGCGATACCGGCTATCGGAAACAGAAAATGTTGGTAGCGGGTGAACCAGCCATGATGTCTTGCTGACGTTTCGGATGGCATGGGAGGCACTTCGTCATCATCAATAAGGCTCATAGGAACATCGTCCGGTTGGAGCAACATATATAAATCGCGCAATGATCTCGATTTAGGGCGAACTTGTGGTCGAGCGAGATGCCGCATTGAAAATATTCAAAGTAGAGCCGAAATTGGTCTATATAGGCCCGCGGTTGAGAGGGGCCACAAGTGATTTGACGAATTGAAAGAGGTATTGGTGCTCAATATTTCATACATGACTGCGGTCGGAGCAGGCGCATTGTCGTTTCTTTCGCCCTGCGTCCTTCCGCTGGTGCCGCCCTATCTGTGCTATATGGCGGGTGTGAGCGTCGAGGATTTCCGTGCAGAGAAGGGGGCAACCGTTGCGGTAGCACCTTCGGCGCGTCGTTCGCTGGCATTTGCCGCCATCTGTTTTGTTCTCGGCTTCACGACTGTTTTTGTGGCGCTTGGCGCTGGTGCTTCTTCAATCGGCGCCTTCCTTCGCACCTGGCAGCAGGAAATTGCAATCGTCGCGGGCGCCGTTATCATATTGATGGGATTGAATTTCCTTGGCGTTCTGCGTCTGTCGTTCTTGTCCCGCGAAGCGCGTTTTCAGGCACGTAACGCTCCGGCATCGCCACTTGGTGCCTACATTATGGGACTGGCATTTGCCTTCGGCTGGACACCGTGCATCGGGCCTGTTCTCGGGCCGATTCTGACGCTTGCAGGCGGTAGCAGCACGGTTGGCGAGGGGGCGCTATTGCTGGCGATCTATTCGCTCGGCCTCGGCATTCCATTTATGATAGCTGCCCTTTTTTCCGGCGCATTCATGCGTTTTCTTTCGCGTTTCCGGGTGCATCTCGGCAAGGTGGAGAAAGCGATGGGCGCGCTTCTGGTGGTTGCCGGCGTTTTGTTCCTGACCGGCGGCATGCAGTCCTTCTCGTACTGGATGCTTGAAACCTTTCCTGCACTCGGGCAAATCGAAGGTCTTTTCCTGAAGACTGGTGTGTAAGTTTTCATAGACGCTTTGATGTTATGAGCGAAGATCATCTCAATTTTTTGGACGATACCATGACAGACCGTACCTGCCTTTCCATCGTGCTTGCTGCTGGAGAAGGCACACGCATGAAATCCAGCCTGCCCAAAGTGTTGCATCAGGTGGCGGGATTGCCGCTGGTTTCGCATGTGGTCAAGGCAGTTCAGGGCACTGGCAAAAGCGATGTTGCGCTGGTCGTGGGGCGTGGCGCTGACGAAGTGCGTGCGGCGGTGGAAAAGAATGCCGGGCCGGTGTCGGCCTTCGAGCAGAAGGAACGTCTCGGTACAGCGCACGCTGTCCTGGCAGCGCGTGCAGCAATTGAGCGCGGTTATGACGATCTGCTCATCGTTTTTGGTGACACGCCGCTGATCGAGGCGCAATCTCTGCAAAAGGCTCGGGAGCGGCTGGCCGCAGGCGCCGATGTTGTCGTTATCGGTTTCCGTCCGGATAATCCGCACGGCTATGGACGTCTGATTGAAGAAGGCGACAAACTGGTTGCCATCGTTGAGGAAAAAGAAGCAAGCGAAGCGCAGAAGCAGATCGGTTTCTGCAATGGCGGGCTGATGGCTGTTCGCGGCCAACACGCGCTGGCGCTTCTGGATGCTGTCGATAACAACAACGCCAAGGGCGAATATTACCTCACCGACATTGTTGCCATCGCCCATGGCAGGGGCATGAATGTGACGGCCATCGAAGTCCCGGTCGACAATGTGATCGGCATCAACAACCGCGTCGAACTGGCTGAAGCAGAAACCATCTGGCAGCAGCGCAAGCGCCGCGAGATGATGCTGGCAGGTGTGACGCTTATTGCGCCTGAAACAGTGTTTTTCTCCCACGACACGCTGATTGAGGCCGATGTTGTTGTTGAGCCGAACGTCTTCTTCGGTCCCCACGTGCATGTTGCGTCGGGAGCCCTGATCCATTCCTTCTCGCATCTTGAGGGGGCTGAAGTTGGTCCGAAGGCGGAGATCGGGCCGTTTGCACGCCTACGTCCGGGCGCAAATCTGGGCGAAAAGACCAAGGTAGGCAATTTCTGCGAAGTGAAGAACGCCACCGTGCACAAGGGCGCGAAGATCAATCACCTGACCTATATTGGCGATGCAACCGTCGGCGCAGGGAGCAACATCGGCGCTGGCACGATCACCTGCAACTACGATGGCTACAACAAGTATAAGACGGTGATCGGCGAAAACGCGTTCATCGGGTCGAACAGTTCGCTGGTGGCCCCGGTGGAAATCGGCGACAATGCCTATATCGCATCGGGCAGCACGATCACGGACAATGTCCCTGCCGATGCGCTGGCTTTTGGCCGCGCGCGGCAAGAAACCAAGGAAGGTCGGGGGAAAATCCTGCGGGAGAAGTATGCCGCCATCAAAGCGGCTAAAACCCCGGCGAAATAAATCATCCAATAGCTTGGAGCATTTCCAGCAAAAGTGCGAAGCGGTTTTGCGTTCGGAAATGCGGCAGAAACAGACAGTTAGAGCGGTTCCAACGATTCCGTAAAAGCAAGAACCGCTCTAAACGAGCGTCAATCCATTGGGTTGCCGTTCTGTGTTAGAATCTTTAAACCGCGAAGCACACGTCTCAAACGTCGGATCTGGAGCAACCCATGTGTGGAATTATCGGCATTATCGGAAATAACGAAGTCGCTCCGCTTCTCGTGGATGCACTGAAGCGGCTTGAATATCGCGGCTACGATTCTGCCGGTATCGCCACATTGCAGAACGGCAAGCTCGATCGCCGCCGTGCCGAAGGCAAGTTGGTCAATCTGGAAAAGCGACTGGCAGGAGAGCCGCTACCCGGTGTCATCGGTATCGGCCACACACGCTGGGCGACGCATGGCAAGCCTGTGGAGCGCAATGCGCATCCGCACATTACCGAGCGCCTTGCGGTCGTTCATAACGGCATCATCGAGAATTTCGCCGAGCTTCGTGCCATGCTCGAAGCGGAAGGCTACAAGTTCCAGACGGAAACCGATACCGAAGCCGTCGCCCATCTGGTGACCCGCGAACTGGCAAAGGGCAAGTCCCCGGTCGAGGCTGTCCGCGACAGCCTGCCGATGCTGCACGGCGCTTTCGCGCTCGCCTTCGTGTTCGAAGGAGACGAAGAACTCCTGATCGGAGCGCGTCAGGGACCGCCGCTTGCTGTCGGTTATGGCGAAGGTGAAATGTTCCTCGGTTCCGACGCTATTGCGCTGTCGCCTTTCACCGATACCATCGCCTATCTCGAAGATGGCGATTGGGCTGTGCTGACGCGGAAGGGCGTGACCGTTTACGACGAGAACAACAACGAAGTTGAGCGCCCGATCCAGAAGACGCAGACGGCAAATATGCTTGTCTCCAAGGGCAATCACCGTCACTTTATGCAAAAAGAGATGTTCGAGCAGCCGGAAGTCATTTCTCATACGCTCGCCAATTATCTCGATTTCACCACGGGCAAAGTGCGTCAGGAAGCGATTGGCATAGATTTCAGCAAGATCGACCGCCTGACGATTTCTGCCTGCGGCACGGCCTATTATGCGGCATCTGTCGGCAAATACTGGTTTGAGCAGATTGCGCGCCTGCCGGTGGATAGCGATATCGCTTCCGAATTCCGCTATCGCGAAATGCCGCTGTCGAAGGATTCGCTGGCAATGTTCGTGTCGCAGTCCGGTGAAACGGCTGATACGCTGGCATCGCTGCGCTACTGCAAATCGCAAGGGCTGAAAATAGCTGCCGTCGTCAACGTGACGGGCTCGACCATTGCGCGTGAATCCGATGCTATTTTCCCGACGCTCGCAGGGCCGGAGATCGGTGTCGCCTCGACCAAGGCTTTCACCTGTCAGCTCTCGGCCATGGCCTCATTGGCGATTGCCGCAGCCAAGGCGCGCGGCGCAATCGATGACAAGCGGGAACAGGAACTGGTGCGTCAGCTTTCCGAAGCACCGCGTTTCATCAATCAGGTGCTGAAGCTGGAAGACCAGATTGCGGCAGTCTGTCATGAACTCGCCAAAGTCAGTCATGTGCTTTATCTCGGTCGCGGCACATCCTTCCCGCTTGCCATGGAAGGCGCGCTGAAGCTCAAGGAAATTTCCTATATCCACGCCGAAGGCTACGCCGCTGGCGAGTTGAAGCACGGCCCGATTGCGCTGATCGATGAAACGATGCCGGTAATCGTCATCGCGCCGTCTGATCGTCTCTATGAAAAGACCGTTTCCAACATGCAGGAAGTTGCTGCGCGTGGCGGTCGGATCATTCTCATCACCGACAAAAAAGGTGCAGAAGCTGCCAGCATCGACACGATGGCAACCATCGTTCTGCCGGATGTACCGGAATTCATCACGCCGCTCGTTTATGCGTTGCCGATCCAGATGCTGGCCTATCATACTGCTGTTCTGATGGGCACCGATGTTGACCAGCCGCGCAATCTCGCGAAGTCGGTCACCGTCGAATAAATTCAATTCACTAAAGGGAAGACTTTATAAGTTGATAGAAATGGCGGCGGAGGGCCGCCATTTTGCTAACCAGCCCGCAAGAGCCTGATCGCTTCGTCTCGCCCAAAGAGATAGAGCAATATCCGCAGCGCCTGTCCGCGTTCGGATTCTAGGTCTGGATCGCTCGTCAGAATATAGCGTGCGTCCTTGCGGGCGATTTCCAGAAGATCGCCATGCGCTTCGATGGAAGCCAGACGGAAACCCGGCGTTCCCGATTGCCGTGTACCGAGCAATTCGCCTTCGCCACGCAGTTTCAGATCTTCCTCGGCGATGCGAAAACCGTCTTCCGTCTCGCGCATGACTTTTAACCGGGCTTGCGCGACTTCACCGAGCGGCCCCTTGTAAAGCAGCAGGCAGGTTGATGGTTTATCGCCGCGGCCTACACGCCCGCGCAGCTGGTGCAATTGCGACAAGCCGAACCGTTCGGCATGCTCGATGACGATGATCGTCGCATCGGGCACATCTACGCCGACTTCGATCACTGTAGTGGCGACCAGAACCCGGGTTTCGCCCTGCTTGAACGCCCGCATGGCCTCATCTTTTTCCGCTCCGTTCATGCGGCCATGGATAAGGCCAATGCGATCTCCAAAGACGGGTTTGAGGCTCTCAAAGCGCTCTTCGGCGGATGTCAGTTCCACGACTTCGGATTCTTCGACCAAAGGACAAATCCAGTAGATTTTCTGTCCTTCTCCGACGGCCTTACGGATGCGCTCGACAAGTTCGCCCATGCGCTCCATCGGTACTATGGCAGTCGTGATGGACTGGCGTCCGGCGGGTTTCTCTGTCAGTTTCGACACATCCATGTCGCCAAAGGCGGTGAGGACTAAGGTGCGCGGAATGGGCGTCGCCGTCATGACCAGCATATCCGGCGCCGAACCTTTGGCTGTCAGCATCAAGCGTTGATGCACACCGAAGCGGTGTTGTTCATCGATGATGACCAGAACGAGGTCGTGATATTCGACCTTTTCCTGAAACAGCGCATGCGTGCCGATCACGATGTCGATGTCACCGCTTTTCAATCCTTCAAGTACAGTATTCCGGTCACGACCCTTTTCGCGGCCAATCAGGAGCGCTGCCTTCAGTCCTGCCTTTTCGGCAAGCGGTGCAATCGTCGCAAAATGCTGGCGTGCGAGCACCTCGGTCGGAGCCATAAGAGCGGATTGACCGCCGGATTCGGCAGCGTGCGCCATGGAAAGCAACCCCACCACCGTCTTGCCGGAGCCGACATCGCCTTGCAAAAGCCGCAACATGCGCTCCGGCGATTTGAGGTCTGTGATGATTTCGCGAACGGCCTGATCCTGCCCCTTGGTCAAGCGATAGGGCAGGTGCCGCATGATTTCGGCGACGATGCGTCCTGTGCCCTCTAGAGGGCGACCGGAAAGTCGCCGCGTCTTGGCGCGCACGAGAGCCAGCGCCAATTGTCCGGCCAGAAATTCGTCATAGGCGAGCCTGCGTCGCGAAATGCTTTCCAGCGCGATATCGGAAGGGTCTTCCGGCAGGTGAAGCGTGTTGAGCGACTGCTGGAAACTGGTGAAGCGCTCCCGCGCGAGCAGAGGCGGGTTGATCCATTCCGGCAGCGGGGGCACGCGAGTCAATGCTTCCTTGACGGCACGCGCCAGCGTCTTGGACGACAGGCCAGCAGTTAGCGGATAGACCGGCTCGACCATTGGCAGATTGGCCGCATCTTCCAGGCTCGCAATATAGTCCGGATGAACCAAGGAGGCGCGGCCGTTGAACCATTCCACCTTGCCCGACACGATGACGGTCTCACCTTCGGGCAGCATTTTTTGCAGCCACGGCAATTGCGCGTGGAAGAAGGTCAGCGCAATTTCGCCTGTCTCGTCATGCGCGAAGACGCGATGCGGAACATTGCCGCGTCCGGGCGGCGCCGGCTGGTGCTGGTCGACAGTGACTTCCAGCGTGACGATTGCACCCTCCGGCGCGTTGACAATGCCGGGGCGATTTCGCCGGTCTATTACGCTATGCGGGGCCAGAAATAGAAGCTGGCCAACCTTCGGCTCAGCACCCGGCATGTCAGTGCCAAGCAGTTTGCCGAGCAGAGCCGCAACCTTCGGGCCAATGCCGGAAAGCGAACGAATGGAAGCGAAAAATGGATCGAGAACGGATGGACGCATGGCGGGAGCATTAACTGCTTCGTCTCGCCGTGCAAGGGCGAGACGCAATCTTTCTGTGCTCTTTTTGTTCTTGTTGGATAAACGGGTTCCCGTTTGCGGCGCAGATGCTATATACCAGCACCAATTTGAATGACTGGAGCTTACCGAGGATGACTGGCAGCATATTGGCGACGGAAAATCTGGATGTACGGCGCCGCAAACTTCTGTTCCGCGCGTGGCACCGCGGTATGCGCGAGATGGATCTGATCCTCGGGCAATATGCGGATGAGTATATCGTCGGCTTCACCGACCCGCAGCTTGATGAGTTCGAGCATATTCTCGAAGTGCTCGACCGCGATCTTCTCAAATGGGTAACGGGCGAAAGCCCGATCCCGGCAGATTTCGACACGCCCCTGTTCCGCGATATTGTCGCCTTCCGCGACCGTATAGAATTCTGAGTTCAAGGTTCCCATGCCCGTTTTCAGCAAACTAGGTCTCAAGTCCTCTAGCGTGCCCGGGGCAAAACGTCATATCGTGATCGACGGTGTTGCCGACGGTTACGAGGCGTTCTGTCTCGCTCGGCTGGTGGAAGAGATCGGCGAACGCGGACCGATTATGTATATCGTGCGCGACGGGCAGCGCATTGCCGATCTTGAACAGGTGCTGGGTTTCGTGGCCCCGGATATGCCGGTTCTGCATCTGCCCGCATGGGACTGTCTGCCTTATGATCGCGTGTCGCCGGGAGCGGATGCTGCTGCGCGCAGGCTCACAGCGCTCGGTGCATTGGCCGCACTCAAGAAGACGCCGCATCCAGCCGTCGTCCTGACCACAGCCAATGCGGTCTTGCAAAAGCTACCGCCTCAGGCGGCAATCGCCGAACAGGTGATTTCTGCACGTCCCGGCAACCAGCTGGATATGAACGATCTGGCATCCCGGCTGGAGCGCAACGGTTTCGAACGTGTGTCGACGGTGCGTGATATTGGCGAATTTGCCGTGCGCGGCGGCATTCTCGATCTTTATGCGCCGGGCTCGGAAGAACCGCTCAGGCTCGATTTCTTCGGCGACACGCTGGAGACGATTCGCGCCTTCGATCCTGCTTCGCAGCGCACGACCGGAACGCGCAAGGAATTCGTGCTCCAGCCGATGAGCGAAATAACGCTCTCAGCCGAAATGATTAGCCGGTTCCGCAAGAATTATGTCGCCATGTTCGGCGCACCACAGCGTGACGATGCGCTCTATCAGGCGATCAGTGAAGGTCGCCGTTTTGCCGGCATGGAACACTGGCTGCCGCTGTTCTATGACACACTCGATACCGTATTCGATCATGCGGGCAATATGCCGGTGGTCTTTGACCACCTCGTCCACGAGGCGCTGACCGAACGCCACACCATGGTCGTCGATCATTACGAGGCGCGGCTGCGGCAGGCGGAAGGCAAGGAACCGGGCAGCGATGCCGTGCCTTACAAGCCGGTTAAGCCGGAAACGCTTTATCTTACTCCCGCGGAAGTTGAGAAACACGCTGAAGCCGGTGGGATGCGTATTGATCTGACGCCGTTCGGCGCGCCGGAGGTTACAGGGCGGACGATTATTCATGCCGATGTGCAAAAGGGCCGCAGCTTCGCCGAGGAACGCGCCGCCACCGACGTGAACCTGTTTGAAGCGGTGGTGAAGCATATTGCCGAGCTGCGTGCTACGGGCAAAAAGGTGCTGGTTGCTGCCTGGACGGAAGGTTCGCTGGATCGTCTTTTGCAGGTGCTTGACGAACACGGGCTGGAAAAGATCGAATCGGTCGATCGGCTTTCCACGGTCAAGGCGCTTTCACGCGATAAGGTGACGGCGGCTGTACTGGCCGTTGAAAGCGGATTCGACGCTGGCGATCTCGTCATCGTGGCCGAGCAGGATATTCTCGGCGACCGTCTTGTTCGCCGTTCCAAGCGCCGCAAGCGCGATCAGGATTTCATCTCGGAAGTCGCCTCGCTGACGGCTGGAGATATTGTCGTCCACGTTGATCACGGTATCGGTCGTTTTATTGGACTCAAGACAATCACGGCGGCGGGTGCGCCGCATGATTGCCTTGAAATCCATTATGCAGGCGATGACCGGCTGTTCCTGCCTGTTGAAAATATCGAGCTTCTGTCGCGCTATGGTTCGGAAGGGTCCGATGCGGTTCTCGACAAGTTGGGTGGCGGCGCATGGCAGATGCGCAAGGCCAAGCTCAAGAAGCGGCTCCTTGAGATTGCGGGGCATCTGATCCAGATCGCCGCCGAACGCCAGATGCGCGGCGCGCCGGTCATGACGCCACCGGATGGTCTCTATGCCGAGTTCGCCGCTCGCTTCCCGTACGATGAAACCGACGATCAGCTAACGGCAATCGAGTCTGTCGCAGACGACCTGGCTGCTGGTAAGCCGATGGATCGCCTGATCTGCGGCGATGTCGGCTTTGGCAAGACGGAAGTGGCGTTGCGTGCTGCTTTCATTGCGGCGATGAGCGGCGTTCAGGTCGCGGTTGTCGTGCCGACGACGCTTTTGTCGCGCCAGCATTTCAAAACCTTCTCAAAGCGTTTCCATGGCCTGCCCATCAATGTTGCCCATGCATCGCGCCTCGTTGGGACGAAGGAGCTTGCAGCGGCCAAGAAGGGGCTGGAGGAAGGAACCGTCGATATTGTCGTCGGCACCCATGCGCTTCTGGGCTCGTCCATCAAGTTCAAGAATCTCGGACTGCTTATCATCGATGAGGAGCAGCATTTCGGCGTCAAGCACAAGGAACGGCTGAAAGAACTGAAGTCGGACGTGCATGTGTTGACATTGTCAGCCACACCAATCCCGCGCACCTTGCAGCTTGCGCTGACCGGTGTGCGCGAACTGTCGCTCATTACTACGCCTCCCGTCGATCGCATGGCGGTGCGGACCTTCGTTTCGCCTTTCGATCCGCTCGTCATTCGCGAAACCCTTCTGCGTGAGCGTTATCGCGGTGGTCAAAGCTTCTACGTTTGCCCGCGTATTTCCGATCTTGGCGAGATCGAGGAATTCCTGAAAACCCATGTGCCTGAACTGAAAGTGGCCGTGGCTCATGGCCAGATGGCGCCGGGCGTTCTCGATGACATCATGAACGCCTTCTATGACGGCCAGTATGATGTGCTTCTGTCCACGACCATCGTGGAATCGGGCCTCGATATTCCAACGGCCAACACGATGATCGTGCACCGTGCTGATATGTTCGGCTTGGCGCAGCTCTACCAGTTGCGTGGTCGCGTCGGGCGCTCCAAGCAGCGCGCCTTCGCGTTGTTTACGCTTCCAGCTGGCAAGATGCTGACGCAGATGGCGGAACGCCGCCTCAAGGTTCTGCAATCGCTAGACACGCTGGGGGCGGGCTTTCAGCTTGCCAGCCACGACATGGATATTCGTGGCGCGGGTAATCTGCTCGGCGAGGAACAATCGGGCCATATCAAGGAAGTCGGTTTCGAGCTTTATCAGCAAATGCTGGAAGAAGCCGTGGCCACGCTCAAGGGAACGATCGAGGTTGAAGACAGCCAGTGGTCGCCGCAGATCGCTATTGGCACGGCGGTGATGATACCGGAAGCCTATGTTCCCGATCTTCAGTTGCGCCTCGGCCTCTATCGCCGTCTCGCCGATCTGGAAGAGCCGCAGGATATCGATGCCTTCGGCGCGGAACTTATCGACCGTTTTGGCCCGATGCCGGACGAAGTGCAGCATCTGCTCAAGATCGTTTACATCAAGGCGCTCTGCCGCCGTGCGAATGTCGAGAAGCTCGACGCCGGTCCGAAGGGCGTGGTGATCCAGTTCCGCAATGCGACCTTCAACAATCCAGTCGGTCTGGTGAAGATGATCGGCGAACAGGGCTCCATGGCCAAGATCAGGCCGGACCAGAGCATCGTCTTCATCCGCGACTGGCCGACGCCGGAAAAGCGTCTCAACGGTTCCGCCGTCATCATGACGCAACTGGCGAAGATCGCGGCGGGTTAATCCCCCGCCGTTATTTTCGGCCTATCGGTCCTCGGCAATTCCCGGCTCAAAACCTTCGGCCGTCTGGCGGATGGCGTCGGCAAGGACATCGGCCGTCTGTGCGCCCATGACAGCGTATTTCTGGTCGATGATGAAACAGGGTACGCCGCGCACGCCAATGCGGCTGGCCGTGTCGATTTCCTCGCGAATTGTCGCCTTGTCGGCATCGCTTTGCAGAAGCCGGGCGACGACTGCTGCGTCCATGCCGACGCTTGCCGCCGCATCAACCAGCACTTCACGGTCGCCAATATCCTGTCCCTGCTCGAAATAGAGCGAGAACAACAGGCCAACCATCCGATCCTGCGTATCGGGTGCAGCCTGCGCCGCCCAATGGATGACGCGATGTGCATCGAGCGTATTCGGCGCGCGGGCGATGGCGTCGAAATCGAACACGATGCCGTTTTCCTCACCAAGCTCGGTCAGTTGTTTATGAATGTCATCGATCTTGCCGCCGTTGCCGAATTTCTCCCGCATATAGGCTTGGCGATCCTTGCCTTGCGGAGGCAGGGTAGGGTCTAGTTGGAAGGGGCGCCAGCGCACCTCAGCCTCCACGTCCGGCACCATGGCAAGAGCCGCTTCGAGGCGCTTGCGCCCTAGAAAACACCATGGGCAGACGACATCCGACACGACATCGATAGTTATCTTTCTGGCGGCCATGGTTCAATCTCCGTGCAGGAACCGGAGGTTTAGCCTCCGGTCGAGTATCCATATTATATTGGGTGCATGTAGGGCGAATTACGCTGGCGTTAAAGCCCGCTCATTATTTTGCGCGCCACCATGTCGGCAGTTGATAACCGTAGAGCGAAGTCTTCTGCGGATGCTCGATGCGGTCCCACCGCGCAACCCATTGATAGGGTAGATAGTAAAGCGGAACGTAATAGTCGCCGGAGATAAGCACCCGATCTAGCGCGCGGACCGCACTGACGAAATCTGCGCGGGTTCTTGCGGCCAGCAGCGCTTCGATCATCGCATCGACCGCCGGATCGGCAACACCGGGATAGTTGAAGCTTCCTTGCACATCCCGCGAGGCCGCACCCCAGCGCATCCATTGTTCATTGCCGGGCGAAAGCGAGCCGGTCAGCGCGCCGAGTATCATGTCATAGTCGAATGTCTGCAGGCGTTGCTGATACTGGGCATCATCTGCGGTGCGGATTTCTGCAGTAATGCCTAGCCGCGCGAGATTGCGCTTATATGCGAGCGCGACCTTTTCCTCGTCGGGAGAGCGCGTCATGATTTCGAACGCGAGCGGTTTGCCCGAAGGATCGACCGCAAGACCGTGTTCAAACCGGAAGCCGGCCTCTGTCAGCAGATCAAAGGCCTTCTTTGCTGGCGTGCGGTCATGGCCGCTGCCGTCCGTTACTGGCGGGTGCCAGGTGCCATTCATGACATCTTCGCGGACAGCGTCGGGAAAAGGCGCAAGCAATTGCTTCTCGTGGTCGTCTGCCGGCTTGCCGACGGAAGAAAGCTCCGATCCTTCCCAGTAACTCTGCGTGCGCCGATATTGATCGGCAAAGAGATTGCGGTTGGCCCATTCAAAGTCGAACAGCAGCCCCAGCGCCTGCCGGACCCGGCGGTCGGCAAAAATCGGGCGGCGCGTGTTGAATACGAATCCCAGCAGATTTGCTGGCGTGCCTTTTTCAAAGCTGTTCTTGATAACCCGTCCCTGTTTTACAGCCGGGAAATCATAGAGCTTTTCCCAGCGTGTCGGGTTAGCTTCGATGAAAACATCGAGCAGGCCCTTCTTGAACGACTCGAACAGGGAAGTCTCATTGCGATAATATTCAATCGTCAACGTATCGAAATTATTGAGCCCGCGTTGTGAGGGCAAGTCCTTGCCCCAATAGTCAGGGCTGCGCTTGTACACAATACGTTGGCCGGGTTGCACGCCGGAAACAACGTACGGGCCGCTACCGACAGGTGGCTTCAGTGACGAGTTGCCGAAGGTTTCGCGATCAATGGCGTGCTTAGGCAGCACAGGCATCGACGACGCAACGAGCATTGGAAACTCGCGGTCCGACTTGTCATTGAAGGTGAAGCGAACGGAACGTTCGCCCGTCTTCTCGATCTTTTCGACACGGCTCATCCGGTTGTTGTAGGGGGGGCGCCCTTTTTCCGTCAGGATGTCGTAAGTGAAGAGCACGTCGTCCACCGTAACCGGCTGGCCGTCAGACCATTTCGCCCTCGGGTTCAGGGTGAATTCGACCCATTTGCGTTCCGGATCGACTGCAACCCTTTCAGCCAGCAGGCCGTAAAGGGTGAATGGCTCGTCTCGCGAACGCTGCATGAGGGTTTCGTAAACCAGATTGCCGAGATCAACATCACCGAACAGGCCCCGCGCGGTCGTGCGCATGCTTTTCAGAACAAATGGATTGAGGCTGTCGAACGTGCCGACAACGCCCATTGTGAGGGCGCCGCCCTTCGGCGCGTCGGCGTTAGCATAGGGGAAATGGGTGAAGTCGGCTGGCAGAGCTACGTCTCCGTGCATGGAGAGCGCATAGTCGGGCTGTGCTTCTGCCATCGCCTGTGCGGGCATCGTACCGACGGCGGCTCCGGTCAGGCTCGCAAGAACCAATTTGCGGAGAAAGGCAATCAATCCGTTCAACTTCAATCGTCCATTGTAAATAAGTTTGAAGATCGCATCCGAAGACGCCGATTCGGAACCGAAAACTAGCATGATCGTACATTAAGTGCGGAATTAGGGCGTGTCCGTCGCGTGACAGTTGGAGCTAAAACAAAGATTTTGGCGGATTCCGAGCATGGAATGTCGAAACCCATCTGGATTCATACCCCTAGTCGTTGTAACACGGCTCCGGATTGGGCCCGCATAGGGCCTGAATGAGGGCTAAAACCCTCAAGGTCACGCTGTTGCCGCATTTTCAAACCAGTGACGGTCTATCGCTGACTTAAATACAGAACGGGAACTATAGATCAGAGCGTTGAAAGGAACCTGTTGATCATGTCCAGCACGAAGACAATCGCTGCCGCATCTGCCATTGCTGGCGCGTTCGCCCTGCTTGCCTCCGCGACGATGCCTGCATCGGCGCAGCAGCCGCCACAGGGCTGGTTCAAGGTCTGCTCGAAGCAGGAAGACAATGACATTTGCAATACGCAGAACATCGTCACCGCGGATTCCGGCCAGCTCCTGACTGCCGTCAACCTCATCGAGATCAAGGGCAAGATCAACCGCAAGATCTTTCAGGTGACCGTTCCTATCGGTCGTCTGATTCCTGCCGGTGTCGGCCTTCAGATCGACAACAACAAGCCGGTCAAGCTCGAATACGGCATCTGCTTCCCGGATCGTTGCATCGCCGAAGCTCCGCTGACCGACGATCTCATCAATGCGCTCAAGAAGGGCGGCAAGCTGACCCTGACTTCGGTCAACTATCAGAACAAGCCGAACCCGATTCCGGTAGCGCTCACCGGTTTCTCTGGCGCTCTGACCGGCCCGGCCCTCAAGCAGTCGGAACTGGAAGAACGCCAGAAGGAGCTTCAGGACGCCGTCCAGAAGAAGCAGAAAGACTTTGAAGCCAAGATGAAGGCTGAACAGGACAAGGCAAAGGGCGCAGCGAACTAAGTTGCATCCAGTCTGTTACGAGAAAGGGGCGCCCGGAGCGCCCCTTTTCTTTTAAGCTATGACTTTAAGAGAAAGCTCTATCTTAGTTAGAATGCTGTGATTTCACGCGATAGGAACCGTTGTCCAGCCGATCGAACATTTCGTCGATCTGTGGATGACGCAGAGGCTCGCCGCTTAAATCTGGAACAAGGTTCTGTTCCGATACATAAGCAACATATTCGGATTCCGCGTTTTCAGCCAACAGATGGTAAAAGGGTTGATCACGATGCGGACGTGCTTCCTCGGGAATGGACGCATACCATTCTTCCGTATTCGCGAACTCGGGGTCCACGTCGAAGATCACCCCGCGGAAGGGGAACAGCCGGTGCTTGACGACCTGGCCGATCTGAAATTTTGCGTGCTTTATCTGTGTCATACCCATGCAACATTATGTAGTTCACCGCGCGACAAATTAAAGTCGGCGGGAACCCGCAATTCTGTCAGTCTGATGTTTCGGATTGGCTCAAAACCGAATTAGCTGGAGCGCTTTCCGTCGCTTCGGTGCGGGAGGCTCGGCAGCTTCGGAAGCAAATGCAAGAAACCGCTGCCGGGGCGAAGTCCCTCCCGCATGAAAAACGCTCGCAGTGGAGCAAACGAGCGAAGCATTTCGAGGCCCACTCCACGCACGATCTGCGCCGGGAGCATATCAGAGAGAAGCGAACGATTAAGTGCGTCGACCGAACCGGTGCGTGCCAGAATGTCCGGGCGTCGCGCACGGTCATAGGCGCGAATGACCCGATCCGAACCGGGATCGACCGGGTCGCTCTCTATAGCCTTGACCAGCGTTTCGACATCACGCGAACCCAGATTGAGCCCTTGCGCGCCGATTGGCGGAAAGACGTGAGCGGCTTCGCCGATGAGAATCGTGCGCCTGGCCGCAAAAACGTGAGGCACCAGGCCGGAAAGAGGCCAGGCCTGCGGCTCAATATCGAGCGTGATCTTGCCCAGCATGGACTGCATCATATTCTCGATGCGTTGAGCGAGCGTGGTTTCATCAAGCGCAAGCAGCGCTTCGGCGCGACCGGGATTGACCACCCAGACGAGGCTTGAGCGTTTCCCCTTCAATGGGACCTGCGTGAAGGGACCTTCTTCTGTGTGAAACTCCGTCGAAATGTTCTCGTGGTCGACGACATGCGAGAAAGAAAGAACGACAGCTGTCTGCGGATAGCTCCAGCGGCGTGTGCTGATGCCCGCCGCTTCGCGAGCCATGGATTTGCGCCCGTCTGCGGCAACGACAAGTCGTGCATGCAGTGTTTCGCCGCCGGAAAGTGTGACCGTTACATGGTCGCCATTGTGGCGATATTCAATGACGGGTGCATTGATGCGCTGGATGTTCGGATTGCGTGCGACTGCTTCGGCAAGTTTTTCGTTCAATACCGCATTGGGGATGTTGTAGCCAAATGCGGCCTCATCGATTTCACCGGCGCGGAAAGTTACGACCGGGCTTCGTACAAGACGCCGTGTCGCGTCGATAATGCGCATGGAAGCAAGAGCAGCCGCTTCCGGCTCGATATCCGGCCAGACGCCCAATCCTTCCAGCAACCTGATGGCGGGCATCATGAGTGCGGTCGTACGGCGGTCTCCCTTGTCGGTCTCCGGTCCGAGCAGGATGGTGCGATAGCCTTTCGCGCCAAGGGCCAGCGCGGCCATCATTCCGGCAGGCCCGCTGCCGCTGATGATAATGTCGGTGAGTGGCTTGTTCGCAACAAGATCGTTCATCGTGTCTCATCCCTGGTCCGACAGGTGCGAACCTGGTGCACCGTCTGATGATTCCAGCCGCACTTAAACCGAATTGCAGCCAAAAGGCCATTCTTCCGTGGGATTATGGCGGATTTGCCTCATGCCTTACTTGCTCTTTTGCGCTTATTCAGGGAAAGCTGCTGCAGGATCACCGCTCTCCTCAGGGAAAGTGTTTAGATGATCCTGAGGTTTGGGGATGCCGGTTTTGTTTGGTGTATGCGTTCCCCGTTTGATGAAATGTACTCGTCGCCTTGGGGAATGTCTTGGGCGGGATAAGCGCGGCGACAAACTGAAATGGCGGACGGCGTGAAAACCAAACTGACCGGAAAACTCAAAGCCAAGAAAGTCACCGCGCCGCAAGCCAAGGCGTTTTCGGTACATCTTCTGACGGCATCGGGTTCGTTTCTGGCATTTCTTTCCATCGTGGCGGCCAGTGACGGTCGCTACACGGCGATGTGGTGGTGGCTGGGGCTGGCGCTTTTCGTCGACGGCATCGACGGTCCCATCGCGCGCAAGCTCGAGGTCAAATATGTCCTGCCAAACTGGTCGGGCGAGCTTCTCGACAACATCATCGATTACGTCACCTATGTTCTGATACCGGCCTTCGCGCTCTATCAAAGCGGGTTCATGGGAACCTATTTGTCGTTCATTTCCGGCGCAATCATCGTGGTTTCGAGCGCGATCTATTATGCCGATACCGGCATGAAGACGAAGGAAAATTTCTTCAAGGGCTTCCCGGTCGTCTGGAATATGGTGGTCTTTACGCTTTTCATCGTCAGGCCGGGAGAGTGGGTGGCGTTTGCAACGGTTGTCGCATCGGCAATCCTGTCGTTTCTGCCGATCAACTTCCTGCATCCCGTGCGTGTCGTGCGTCTGCGGCCGCTTAATCTGACCGTTTTCCTGCTCTGGTGTGCCTTTGGCGCAGCTGCGCTCTATTATACTCTGGATGCGCCGCTATGGGTCCGCATCGGCATATCCGTGACGGGGCTCTACATCTATTTCATCGGCGCTGTTATGCAGTTTTTCCCGGGATTGGGACGGACTGCCACTGTCATCGCAGCTGAAAAAACCGCCGCCGCAAGGAAGAGTGGAGAAGCATGATGATCAACGCCATTCGGGTTCATCAGACTGGTGGGCCGGAAGTCATGAAGTATGAACAGATCGCGATCGGCGAACCCGGTCCGGGCGAGGCGAAAGTGCGCCACGAAGCCGTCGGTCTCAACTTCATTGACGTCTATTTCCGTACTGGCCTTTACAAAGCGGCGCAGATGCCCTTCACGCCCGGAAACGAAGGCGCGGGCATGGTCGTAGCGGTTGGTCCGGGCGTGGCCGATGTTCGCGTCGGCGACCGCGTTGCCTATGTGGCGACACCGGGATCCTATGCAGATGAACGCATTCTGCCAGTCGACCGGCTGGTGAAGGTTCCGGACAATGTCGACCTGAAAACCGCTGCCTCGATGATGCTGAAAGGCATGACCGCGCAATATCTTCTGCGGCGCACATTCAGGGTCGAGCCGGGACAGACGATCCTTTTCCATGCTGCTGCCGGCGGTGTGGGCCTGATTGCCGGGCAATGGGCGAAGCATCTTGGCGCCACCGTTATCGGAACGGCAGGATCGGAAGAAAAGATCGCGCTGGCCAAAAAACACGGCTACGATCACGTCATCAATTACCGTACCGAAAACTTCGCCGAAAAGGTGAAGGAGCTGACGTACGGAGCGGGCGTCGATGTGGTGTATGATTCCGTTGGCCGCGATACCTATATGGGCTCGCTGGATGTGCTGAAGCCGCTCGGCATGTTTGCCTGCTTCGGTCAGTCGTCCGGTGTCATTCCGCCTTTCGATCTCGGCATTCTTGCGCAGAAGGGCTCGCTCTTCGCCACGCGGCCGACGCTGTTCAATTACATTGCCAAGCGAACCGACCTCGAAAAGACCGCAGCCGAGCTTTTCGAGGTAGTGGGAAGCGGAGCGGTGAAGATCGAGATCAACCAGAGCTATGCTCTCAAGGATGCGGGCAAGGCGCATGAGGATCTGGAAGCCCGCAGGACGACTGGTACGACCATTCTGTTGCCCTGAGCTGACTGATGATTGCAGCGATGTGCATATGTCCACCGCTGCTTGCTTTTGTGCTTTTCAAGAGCAGACTTGCTGGCTAAGGTCGCTCAAAAATACAAATGGGGAACGATGACAGCGCCTTTATCCGACCGGCCTCTTCTTGATGTCCGCCGGCTCACGAAAGTATTTGGTCAGCTGCGGGCCTGTGATGGTGTAGACCTCACCATCGGAGAAGGTGAGATTCACGCGCTTCTGGGCGAAAATGGCGCCGGAAAATCCACCTTCGTGAAAATGCTGTTCGGCGCACTCCAACCCCTCGAGGGCGAAATCGTCTGGAAGGGGCAGCCTGTCGCGATAGAGGAACCTGCCACTGCAAGAAAACTCGGCATTGGTATGGTTTTTCAGCATTTTTCGCTGTTCGACTCGCTTACCGCCGCTGAAAATATCGCCCTATCGCTTGACCGTTCCTTGCCGCTTTCAGACGTTGCAAAACGTGCGTACGAGGTGGGCAAGACATACGTTCTTCCAGTCGATCCGCAGGCTCATGTCGGTGATCTGTCCGTTGGCGAACGCCAGCGTATCGAAATAGTGCGCTGCCTTCTTCAGGAACCCGACCTCATCATCCTCGATGAGCCGACTTCCGTGTTGACGCCGCAGGAAGCCGACAAGCTGTTTGAAACGCTGGAACGTCTGAAAGCCGAAGGCAAGTCCATTCTTTATATCAGCCACCGTCTGGAGGAAGTGAAGCGCCTTTGTGACCGCGCAACCGTGCTGCGGCATGGGAAGGTCGTCGCGCATTGCGATCCGCGCAAGGAAACCACCGCGTCGCTCGCCCGCATGATGATTGGAAACGACATCAATGTTGTGGCGCGCACCCCCATTGCGGCGGCAAATGCGGGTGAAGATGCGCTTTTTGAAATCAGGTCCCTGTCACAGCCGCCGCGTGGACCGTTCTCGACCGCCCTGAAAGATATTTCACTTTCGGTTGCTGCTGGCGAAGTGGTTGGCATAGCGGGCGTTGCAGGCAACGGGCAGGGCGAATTTTTCGAAGCTGTTTCCGGTGAAGTATTGCAGTCCAACGCCTCGAATGTGCGTATCCGAGGTAGGGATGCAGGTAAGTCCGGTATTAGCGAAAGACGCATGATGGGAGCGGCCTTCGTTCCGGAAGAACGGCTTGGACATGGCGCCGTTCCGACGATGACGCTGACCGACAATCTTTTCTTGTCCCGGTACAAAACCGATTCAAAAATGTTCCTGCGCGGTGGCAAACTGAAATTGATCGCGGAGAGCGCGCTACGATCGGCTGCAAAACGCATCATCGAACGGATGGATGTGCGCAAGAGCGCTGAAAATCCGCCTGCGTCGGCACTTTCCGGCGGCAATCTGCAAAAATTCATCATCGGGCGCGAGCTTGACCGTTCACCGTCGGTCATGGTCGTGAACCAGCCGACATGGGGCGTTGATGCTGGTGCTGCGGCGCATATTCGTCAGGCGCTCGTTGATCTTGCGCGTTCCGGTTCAGCAGTTCTCGTTATCAGCCAAGACCTCGATGAGCTTCTTGAAATCAGCGACCGGATCGCAGTCATGAATCACGGCCAGCTTTCCCATCCTATGCCGATTGCCGAAGTCACGCTGGAAAAGATCGGCCTCTTGATGGGCGGCGTTTCAGGAGAGGCTGCATGATGCGGATCGAACTCGTTAAACGCCCGCAGCCGTCGAAACTTTTCAGCGCCCTGTCACCGTTGCTTGCGCTGTCGCTGACGCTGGTTTTCGGTGGTCTCGCTTTCGCAATGATGGGCAAGGAACCGCTGCATGCGCTCTACGTCTTCTTTGTCGAGCCTTTGCTCGATATCTGGTCGTGGCATGAGCTTTTGGTAAAGGCCGCACCGCTGATCCTGATTGCGGTCGGTCTTTGCGTCTGTTTTCTGTCCAACAACTGGAATATTGGTGCCGAGGGACAGTTTATCGCCGGTGCCATAGCGGGATCGGCCCTGCCGGTCATGTTCCCGGATTTGCAGTCATGGGTGGTTCTGCCCGCGATGATGCTTATGGGGATGGCAGGCGGGGCGGCATATGCATCCATACCCGCCTTGCTGAAAGTACGCTTCAACACGAACGAAATCCTGACCAGCCTTATGCTTGTCTATGTTGCGCAGCTCTTCCTTGACTGGCTGGTGCGCGGCGCTTGGCGCAACCCCGAAGGCTATAATTTCCCGGAAACCCGCCAGTTCAATGATAGCGCCATTCTGCCGGAAATCTGGAGCGCATCCGGCCGTGCTCATTGGGGTTTCATCTTTGCGCTCGTTGCGGCGGCGGTCGTCTGGTTTCTGCTCAAGCACACGCTGAAAGGCTTCGAGATCAAGGTAATCGGCCAAAGCCCGCGGGCAGGGCGCTTTGCGGGTTTCGGTGCGGGCAAGATGGTGTTCTTCGTCTTTGCGGTTTCGGGTGCTCTTGCCGGTCTTGCGGGGATTGCGGAAACTTCGGGCGCTATCGGCCAGCTTCGCCCCGTCATTTCTCCGGGCTATGGTTTTACGGCAATTATCGTTGCGTTCCTCGGACGCCTCAATCCATTGGGGGCGATTGCAGCCGGTTTGGTGCTGGCGCTTTCCTATCTTGGCGGTGAGGCCGCACAGGTGTCCATCGGCATCTCGGAAAAATCCGCGCGCGTGTTTCAGGGCATGATCCTGTTCTTCGTGCTCGCCTGCGATACGCTCATCCTCTATCGTATTCGGTTAATATCCGCAGCCCGAGCGGGAAAGGCCTGATCTCATGGATTTGACACAGGCTATTCTCCTTACGATTGCAACTGCTGCAACGCCGCTCCTGATCGCTGCCATCGGCGAGCTGGTGGTCGAACGCTCCGGCGTGCTCAATCTCGGCGTCGAAGGCATGATGCTTATGGGGGCTGTGTCCGGTTTCGCCATCGCGCAGATGACCGGTTCGGCTTGGCTGGGTCTGGTCGCCGCTGTGCTGGTCGGCGTGCTGTTCGCGGCAATCTTCGGCTTTCTCACGCTCACTCTTGTCACCAATCAGGTGGCGACCGGGCTGGCGCTCACAATCCTTGGCGTTGGGGCATCGGCCTTGCTCGGCGAAAGTTTTGTCGGGCTTCCCGGCGTCCGGCTTGAAGCGGTTCATATTCCCTATTTGACCGATATCCCGCTTGTCGGGCGGTTCATCTTCGGTCAGGACCCCATCTTCTATATGTCCATTCTGCTGGTTGTCGGCGTTGCATGGTTTCTGTTCCGCGCACGGGCAGGGCTTACATTGCGTGCCATCGGCGACAGCCATGGCTCGGCACATGCGCTCGGCGTGCATGTGGTGCGCACGCGTTATCTGGCGGTGCTGTTCGGCGGGGCCTGTGCCGGTCTTGCAGGTGCGCAATTATCGCTCGTCTATGTGCCGCAGTGGGTGGAAAACATGACTGCAGGGCGCGGGTGGATCGCGCTTGCTCTTGTGGTTTTCGCTTCGTGGCGGCCGTGGCGGGTGTTGATCGGTGCATATTTGTTCGGCGCGGTGACTATCGGCCAGCTCCACGCGCAGGCGCTCGGCTTTGGTCTGCCTTCGCAGTTTCTGTCTGCGCTGCCTTATCTTGCGACAATTGTGGTGCTGGTCATCATTTCGCGCAACAAGCGCCTGACGATGATGAATACGCCGGCTTCGCTTGGCAAGCCGTTTGTGCCGGACAGGTAAGACGAGCGGTTAAGGGGTAACGAAAATCACTCCCAAGGATTTTTGTTTTGGTTAGTGGGTAAAAACAAGGAGTGCAGGGAACATGAAAAAGACGTTTATGGCAATTGCCACTGCAACGAGCTTTATGCTCGGCGGCGCGGCGCATGCAGAAGAAAAACTGAAAATAGGCTTCATCTATATCGGACCTCCGGGTGACTTCGGCTGGACCTATCAGCATGACCAGGCCCGCAAGGAACTGGTCGAAGCGCTCGGCGACAAGATCGAAACCACCTTTCTGGAAAACGTGCCGGAAGGTGCCGACGCCGAACGTTCCATCGAACGTCTGGCGCGCGCAGGCAACAAGCTGATCTTTACGACGTCGTTTGGCTATATGGACCCGACCCTCAAGGTCGCCAAGAAATTTCCGGATGTGAAGTTCGAGCACGCGACCGGCTACAAGACCGCCGACAACATGTCGGCCTATAATGCGCGCTTTTATGAGGGCCGTTATGTTCAGGGCGTGATTGCCGCCAAGATGTCGACCAAGGGTGTCGCCGGTTACATCGCATCCGTGCCGGTGCCGGAAGTCGTGCAGGGCATCAATGCATTCATGCTCGGCGCGCAGTCCGTCAACCCTGACTTCAAGGTCAAGGTGATCTGGGCCAACTCCTGGTTCGATCCGGGCAAGGAAGCCGATGCGGCCAAGGCTCTGATCGATCAGGGCGTCGACATCATCACCCAGCATACAGATTCCACTGCTGCTATTCAGGTGGCGCATGACCGCGGCATCAAGGCGTTTGGTCAGGCTTCGGACATGATCAAGTTCGCGCCCGACACGCAGCTTACCGCTGTTGTGGACGAATGGGGTCCTTACTATATCGACCGTACCAAGGCTGTTCTCGATGGCAGCTGGAAGAGCCAGAATGTCTGGTGGGGCATGAAGGAAGGTCTCGTGAAGATGGCGCCTTACACCAACATGCCGGACGACGTGAAGAAGCTGGCGGAAGAAACCGAAGCCAAGATCAAGTCGGGCGAATTGAAGCCTTTCACCGGCCCGATCAAGAAGCAGGACGGTTCCGTCTGGCTCAAGGAAGGTGAACAGGCTGATGACAAGACCCTGCTGGGCCTCAATTTCTACGTCGCAGGTGTGGACGACAAACTGCCACAGTAAGCGCTTCCATATTGAGACAGAGAAGGGCGCTTAAGGCGCCCTTTTTCTTTTCTCACAATGCATTGGGATTACCTGTTAAAGCGATAGCTTAAGCCCTTCGTGGCTATCAACGAAGCCAAGCGACTGATAGAAACGCAGCGCATCCGAGCGCGCTTTGTCCGTTGTCAGTTGCACCAGGCCACAGCCGCGTTCGCGGCACTGATCGATTGCCCATTCTATCATCCGGCGGCCAATTCCGCCGCCGCGAATGTGGCTTGCAATCCGAACGCTTTCGATCTGGCCGCGCCACATGCCCAACCGGGACAGGCCGGGTATGAAGCTGATCTGCATGCAGCCAATAATCTCGCCATCCTGTTCCACGACAGCCAGAAGCTGATTGGGATCGGCGTCGATGGCTGCAAAGGCGCTGCGATAGGAATCCCGCAAGGGAAGGCTCGCATCTTCGCGCTTGGCGCCCAGCGCATCATCGGCCAGCATGGCGACGATCGCAGCCACGTCAGCCGAGGCGGCTTTTCTGATCGCTATGGCTGTGTCCGCCGCCATCAGACCGCGATGCCGTGCAGATCGTAAGCGTCACTTGCCTCGATCTTCACCGTCACGATGTCGCCAACGCGAAGCGGGCGGCGCGACTGGATGTGGACGCTGCCGTCGATTTCCGGCGCATCGTAACGCGTGCGGCCTTTGCCGACCGTGCCATTTGCTTCATCGATGATAACAGGCAGGCGCTTGCCGACCTTTTTCTTGAGGAGATTGGTCGAAATCTGCTGTTGCTTGGCCATGAAACGATGCCAGCGCGCTTCCTTGATTTCCTCCGGAACCTGCTCAAGGCCGAGGTCATTGGCCTTCGCGCCCTTGACCGGCTCATATTTGAAGCAGCCGGCGCGTTCGATCTTGGCTTCATCGAGCCAGTCGAGAAGCAGCTGGAAATCTTCTTCCGTTTCACCGGGATAGCCGACGATGAAGGTGGAACGCACGGCCAGGTCCGGGCAGGTTTCGCGCCAGGACTGAATGCGGCGCGAGGTCTTCTCCTGATGGGCGGGACGGCGCATGTTCTTCAGCACCGCAGGCGAGGCGTGCTGGAAGGGAATATCCAGATAAGGCAGAATCTTGCCTTCCGCCATCAATGGAATGACTTCATCGACATGCGGATAGGGATAGACATAGTGCATACGCACCCACACGCCCATCTCGCCCAGTTCCCGCGAGAGATCAAGGAACTTGGTGCGAACGGTGCGGTCCTGCCACATGGCTTCCTGATACTTGATGTCGAGGCCGTAGGCGCTCGTATCCTGCGAGATGACGAGGATCTCCTTGACGCCAGCCTTGACCAGCTTTTCCGCTTCGCGCAGCACCTGATCAATCGGGCGCGACACGAGATCGCCGCGCAGCGCCGGAATGATGCAGAAGGAGCAGCGGTTCGAGCAGCCTTCGGAGATTTTCAAGTAAGCGTAATGGCGAGGAGTCAGCTTTACACCCTGTGGCGGCACTAGATCGACAAACGGGTCGTGTGCTGGAGGAGCCGCCTCATGCACAGCGCTCATCACGCTTTCATAGGCCTGCGGGCCGGTGATCGCGAGCACGTTCGGGTGGCGCTGGCGGATAACCTCGGGCTCCGCGCCAAGGCAGCCGGTAACGATCACCTTACCGTTTTCGTTGAGAGCAAGGCCGATGGCATCCAGCGATTCATCGCGCGCTGAATCGAGAAAGCCGCAGGTATTGACGATCACCAGATCGGCGCCGTCATGCTTGCGGGAGATTTCATAGCCCTCGGAACGAAGGCTGGTGATGATGCGTTCGGAATCGACAAGCGCCTTCGGGCAGCCGAGTGAAACGAAACTGACGCGCGGTGCGCTCATGGTGATACCTTGCGAATTTCGGAAAATTGCGCGCGCAATATCATGATAAAGGGGCAGCGGTAAAGTTAAGATGATAAAAAAAGCCGGAGCGCAGGGCTCCGGCTTTCAATCGCAAAACGGGAATCTGCTTACTCAGCCTGATCCGCAGGAGCCGCGTTGAGCTGGCCGTAACGTTCTTCGCCGATCTTGGCGAGAAGATCGAGCTGGGTTTCGAGGAAGTCGATATGGCCTTCCTCATCAGCCAGCAGCTCATCGAAAAGCTGCTTGGAAACGTAATCGCCGAGTTCGTCGCAGATTTCGCGGGACTTCTTGTAGGAAGCGCGGGCGTCGTATTCGCCTGCAAGGTCGGCTTCCAGAACTTCCTTGACGTTCTGGCCGATGCGCAGCGGAGCTACGGTCTGCAGGTTTGGAAAGCCTTCCAGGAAGATAATGCGGTCAATCAGCTTGTCGGCGTGATGCATTTCTTCAATCGATTCTTCACGTTCCTTCTTGGCAAGACGCGTGAAGCCCCAGTCGTTGAGGAGGCGGTAGTGAAGCCAGTACTGGTTTACAGCGCCAAGCTCGAGGAACAGAGCCTCGTTAAGCCGCTCGATGACCTTTGGTTCGCCTTTCATTCCATGAACTCCCGAATTTGTCGCGTAGAGAACGTACACGATCCATGAACTGGACCACGTTTTCGTCCATTTGGTTATGACGAAGATGATACTCTTCAGTCACCCTTATGATCGTTTCCACGACGTTTGGGAAGCAGCCACAGCAACGGCCGCGCTTGGACATGACATTATAGACGGTGCCGGGAACGATAAGTTGCCAGCAATCCTGATCGAGAAGCTCGATAACGACGGCTTCAATGTCTTTATCGGTAATAACGTTGCAGCTGCACACTAGCATGAGGAGACGTCCTCCATGCCTGCAAAGCAGAAATCAGACGCGAAAAGCATCGTGTGGAGAGACTTTACCGGCTCTAACTGTACTTCAACTGTTTGGCTACGCAGAAAAACTGGCAGCTTTATTTTGCTTGTGGCGCAAAGCCGAACTGAACCGGTCAAAGGTTCCTCCAATTGCAAGGGTTAAAGGCCCGAACATTAAAGGCAGTACTTGGGTGGGACTTTTAAAACCCACCAAATTAAGTCAGGTTATGGCCGGTGAAGCTTTGTTCTGTCAATTTTTATGTTTTTGAAAGGTTCTAAAAATCAATAACTTGGAATCGTTCTAAATATGAGTTAACTACCCATCTTTAAAAGACAATTGAGTTTAATTACCCTCACGGCGACGTTTGAATCGCGCCGCCATGATGTTGTGCGCCATTTCGCCGCAGCTTGTGGATAGGTGTCAGGCGCCGAGGACGGAGCTGAAACCTTCAAACTGCGGAGGCCCCATATAGAGCGGCTTGTTATCGCCAGCATTGCGATGCGCATCGCGGAACTGCTCTGACTTGGTCCAGGCGACGAAATCATCGCGATTGCGCCAGACTGTATGCGACGCATAAAGCGTGTAACCTTCCTCTTCGTTTGTCGCGCCGCGCAGGAGGTGAAAGCTTTCGAAACCCGGCAGTTCCGACAATTTGGAGTCACGGTTTTTCCAGACAGTCTCGAAGTCGGCCTCGCTGCCGATGCGAACCTTGAAGCGATTCATGGCTATGAACATTGCTGATCCTTTTCCATCAGACTGGGGATTGGCTCTTTTATACAGTTCCGGCTAGTGCAGCGGTAGGGCTGCACTCGCCGCGTCACATCTCGGGATCAAAAGGCCGCCGCGGTCAGGTTGGTCGACCTTGACAGATGTGACGATCTCGAAAGAGAGGCGAGAACGCCTTCCGAAGTTTTAGAACTGGAACTGGGTCGAGACGAGGAAGGTGCGTCCGCGGCCAGAGCCATAGGTGCTGAGAGCAGGAGTGTATTCCTTGTCAGCAATGTTGAGCACCTGAAGCGAAAGATCGACCGTATCGGTGAACTTGTACTTCGCGAAGACATCCACCAGCGTGTAAGGGTCGGTATCGCTTCCGCTGATGCTCCTGCCGCTCGAAACGTGCTGAACCCGCAAGCCGCTTTCGAGCTTGCGCTCGAAGAAGCGCGCACCCGCCGTAACCGTTACGACATCTTCCGGTAAATACTGGTTCGCTCCAAGCCCTGCCGTCTGTTTGGGCAGTTCTGAGGTGGAATGCGTATAAGCAATGCCAGCGAAGGCGAAGCCAGCGTCATAACGAGCGTCGAGTTCGAAACCTTTCACATCGGAAGTGCCGTCCACGTTGATGAACTGACTGTTCGTGCTGGAGGCTGTGATATAGTCTTCAACTCGCATCATGTAGTAGTTGGCCTTAACACGCAGGCCGTCTTCCGCTGTAAAGATGCCGTCGCGTGCGATATTGACGCCGAACTCCCAGCCGCGCTGCTTTTCAGGGCGCAGGTCTGGATTGCCCCGCAAACCTGTTGTACCCGCATGGGCAACGCCACCAAGGAAGGTTTCCTGCAAGGTTGGCGAGCGCATGGAATGCGCATAGGTGATGTAGGGCTGCAGCCAGTCGGTCAGGTTATAAGCAACTGTGACCTTGGGGCTGAGTTCGCCATCGCTGTTCGAAATGGAGCTGTCTTCGCTCTCGAGCTTGAAATAATCGTAGCGCAGGCCGGTGACGACTTGCAGGGCCTGATAATTCCAGGTCGCCTCCGAGAAGACTGCGCCGCGATTGGAGTTGGCATCCGTCGGGTTGACGCCAGTGATGTTGCCGCCTGCATTGTCGCGGTTGATTTCAAAGCCGTTCTTCCACGCAACAGCTACATCACCAAAGGTGAAGCGCGACGTGTTTGAGGCGGTCATCCCTGTGGTGTCCGTTGAAATCTGACGCCCTACATAGCTGCCATTGCCGCCCACCCAGTTTTGCAGCGTGCTGTTGTGGTACACGTTGACATCAAGGTCGATGAGATTGTTGTCGGACGGGTTATAGTTATACTGTGCGAAGAATGTGCGGTTCTGGAGGAACATATCGTAGATCGTATAGGTTCCCGGACGGTAGCCGGTCGCATACGTTCCGTAATGGTTGTTGTAGAGCACGCCACCAAGTGTCAGCTTCTGGTCCTCGCCAAGACCGAACTCGGTTTTGAACAGGCCGGAGGTCAGTTCCTCGCCGGACTTCTCGACAGTAACGCCGTCGCCGTTCTTGTAGTTGTTGGAATCGTGACGGCTGAATGCGGCAACTAGCCCGATGGAATTGACGCGGGCTGCTCCCGCCAGCATTTCGGAAAAGCCGGTGCCATTACGGCCCCAGGAGGCACGGCCGAGAACGCCCTTGTCCTTGCCGTCAAGAATGACATCGTCAACGCCGAGCGTGCGGAAGTTGACGCTTCCTGCGAGAGCGGTGCCGCCTTCGGTCGTGACCGCGCCGCGCGCCACATCGATTTCGGACAGCAGGTTGGGATCGATATAGGCATAGCCCTGTGCATCATGCGCGGTATTGCGATAGCTCTGCGGTACGCCATCAATCATCATGTTGACGCGACCGGAACCCTCGAAGCCGCGGATATTGACGGCGACACCCGGGTTGGAGCCGCTCTGGAGGGTGAAGACGCCTGCGGTTCCGCGCAGCACATCATCGAGTTTCGCGCCACCGAAGCGATTGATCTCTTCGCGGTTCACCTTGCCCACGGGCGCCGTGACCGAGGTCGGCACCTGCGCGTCGTTCGCTCTGCGAATAGTGATTGTTTTCAGCGCGACGGCGGCTTCATCTTCAGCCGCTTTCTGCTCCTGCGCGAATGCCTGTGACGTCATCGCCACGAGAATGACGGCAAGCCCCGTGCTTGCCTGAAATGACCTTTTATAAACCCCACCAGTCGCCCGCATTTCCAATGTTTCCTTCATGACCAGACGCGCTTCGTCGGCCAATGGTCGACGAAGAAATCCAAAAAATTCAATTGTTTATGACTTCCCCCTCGGGAAAAGGCCGCGTGCTGGCTGGGAAGAAACTTCTCCCTGGCTGGCGCTGGAAAAAGCGAGATTTAAACTTGACTCGTTTATTCCAGTAATGCAGTGATTAATAAACATGACTCTTGATGTCAACAAAACAAATTTGCTGTCATCACCGTGTGGAAAGTCGATGCTGAGGCAAGAGAATGAACAGGCGTATCCATATCGACATGCAGGTGCGGTTGCCGCGCGGACCCGTTTCCGAGCGGACAGCAAATTGCATTCCCGAAAGCCAGCTCCGCAGCGATTCGAACGAAACTGTTCCGGCTCAGATAAAACCTCGCCTCGGCGAGAGTGCGCTTGAGCCGCAACTGAAGACCTATGGCAGCCGCGAACTTTTCGACGGCTCCCGGGAAGTGTGCATAGAGCACGGCGGCTCGCTCTATCGCCTCAGGATCACCCGCCAAGGCAAGCTCATCCTTAACAAATAGGCAACATCAGATGACGACCCATACCAAGCCCTCCCCAGAGGCGATTCTCAAGGCACGGGCTGATAATCCAAAAATGCGTGAACGTGATTTTGCGCAGTTCCTCAGTGTATCAGAAGCTGATTTTGTTGCAGCACATTGCGGGCAGCCCGAGACAGCGCCGATTTCTGCGCGGCGCATTCGTGCCGATGTCGAAACGCTGTTGAACCGCATCGCATCTGTCGGTGAAATCATGGCTCTGACGCGCAATGAAAGCGTTGTTCATGAAAAGATCGGACCTTTTGAAAAGACGATCTGGGGTCCGCATGCTTCGCTGGCGCTTGGCAAGGAAATCGACCTTCGCATTTTCCCGAAGCACTGGGTTCACGGTTTTGCTGTCGCCAAACAGGATGGCGAAGCAACGCGCCGCAGCCTACAGTTCTTCGACGCCACGGGCGAGGCAGTCTTCAAGATTCACCTGCGTCCAGCTTCTAATATTGCAGCCTATGAAGCGCTCGTTGCTGATATGCTGCTGGACGATCAGTCACCTGTTATCGAAACCAGCATCCTCGCTCCCAAGGGACCGAAGGCGGATGTGTCTCTTCTCGATATTGACGCATTCCGCGAGCGTTGGGGTGCTCTCACCGATGTGCACCAGTTTGTCGGCTTGCTGAAGGATTTTGGCGTTGACCGGCATCAGGCCGTGCATCTCGCCGGTCATGATTTCGCTTGGCGGGTCGATACCTCGTCGGTCGAAGCCATGATGAACCATGCGGTGCAGGAAAAGCTGCCAATCATGTGCTTTGTCGGAAGTCGCGGCTGCATCCAGATTCACACGGGGCTGATCCGCGAGATCAAGATGATGGGGCCGTGGCTGAATGTGCTGGACCCAACTTTCCACATGCATCTGCGCACCGATCACATTGCCGATGTATGGGTCGTGCGCAAGCCAACGAAGGACGGTCATGTCACATCGCTAGAAGCCTATGATGCCAATGGCGAACTGATCGTTCAGTTTTTTGGTGAGCGTCATGAAGGTGAAGCGGAACTGGCGGACTGGCGCATGATTGCGGAAAATCTTCCGCATCTGCCGCAGTCGTCTGCTGCGTAAGGTGACGGCGATGTCGTTCATCTTCACGCGTTTCAGGCGCGGCGCAGGCTTGGTTGCCATCGCCTTGTCGCTCGCTGCTGGTACGGCTCGCGCTGAAACGGTCGATCATTTCACCGACACGTCGCGCATTGTTTCCGTTGGCGGATCACTGACGGAAATAGTCTACGCTCTCGGCGCGGAAAAAATGCTCGCCGGGCGTGACCAGACGAGCATTTATCCCGACGCAGCGAAGAAGCTGCTTGATGTAGGATATATGCGCCAGCTTGCGCCCGAAGGCGTTCTTTCGGTCAATCCGACCGGCATTCTGCTTCTGGAAGGCAGCGGCCCGCAGGATACGCTCGATGTTCTGAAAAAGGCGTCCGTGCCAATGATCGTCGTGCCGGAGGCCTTCACCGGCGAAAGCGTCGTCAGGAAAATCGAGATCGTGGGCAAGGCTCTCGATCAGGAAGACAAGGCCAAGGAACTCGCTGCCGAAGTTTCTCGTGATATCGAAGCGGCTGAAAAGGCTGCGGCGGGTCACAACCCTCGCAAACGTGTGCTTTTCGTACTGTCGGCTCCAGGCGGGCGCATGATGGCATCAGGCACTGGCACTGCGGCTGATGGCATGATCAGGCTTGCCGGCGGTGAAAACGTGATCAGCGAGTATCACGGATACAAGCAGCTGACTGACGAGGCCGTTGAGAAAAAAGCGCCTGATATGATCCTGATCATGAATACAGGTTCGGATGGGATGACGCCGGAATCGCTCATGAAAAACCCGGTTATCGCGGCAACACCAGCGGGGCGTAACGGGAATATCATTTCGATGGAGGCGTCCTATCTGTTGGGTTTCGGGCCGCGAACCGGCGCTGCCATTCGTGACCTGTCGGCAAAACTCTACGGCGCTCCTACGGGGCAGTAACATGGTCGGGCTTGCGCGGTTCAAGCGCGAGTCTGATTGCAAGGATTATTCGAAATGACGATCCAAGGTCGCGTGGTGCGAGAACAGCGCATTGCAGCGCGTCTTTCAGAAAATGACACGGGCGATCGTGCGGCACGCGCGCGGCTCACCATCATATTGCTCGCGATGGCCTTGTGCATCGCTGCTCTTTTCAGTCTTACGGCTGGCGCTTCGGATGCGTCCGTGCTTTCGGTTTTGCGCGCCCTGACCTCCGGCGGAGCCGAGGGCGCGGATGCATTTCGGCGCGATCATCTGATCATCGTAGAAATCCGCCTGCCGCGCATCGTCATGGGCATGCTGATAGGAGCGGGGCTCGCGGTTTCCGGGGCTGTCATGCAGGGTCTTTTCCGCAATCCGCTTGCCGATCCGGGTCTCGTCGGCGTTTCTGCCGGAGCAAGCCTTGGAGCGGTATCCATGATTGTTTTGGGAGGCACACTTCTTGCGCCTGTCATTGCCATGCTTGGCGTCTATGCGCTGCCGCTAGCCGCATTTCTGGGCGGGCTTTGCAGCACGTTTCTACTCTATCGAGTGGCGACACGGAGAGGCCGAACCTCTGTGGCAACCATGCTGCTTGCAGGTATCGCACTGGCGGCCTTAGCAGGGGCTGCCACCGGCGGGCTTATCTATCTGGCCGATGACCGTCAGCTCCGAGACCTGACATTCTGGAGCCTTGGCTCGCTTGCCGGCTCCACTTGGGCGAAGATCGGCGCCGCAGGTCCGATTATTGCCGCCGTCCTTGTCGTGTCGCCCTTGCTGGCGCGGGGCCTCAATGCGCTGGCTCTTGGAGAAGCTGCCGCTGGCCATCTCGGCATTCAGGTGCAGCGCATCAAAAACATCGCCATTGTCACGGTTGCTGCCGCCACCGGCGCGACGGTAGCCGTCGCAGGCGGGATTGGCTTTATCGGTATCGTGGTGCCGCATATGCTGCGCCTCGGGATCGGTCCGGATCATCGCTATCTGCTGCCAGCATCGGCCTTGCTGGGTGCGACGCTTCTGCTGCTCGCAGATGCGGTAAGCCGCACAATTGTGGCTCCCGCAGAATTGCCGATCGGCATCATCACCGCGCTTTTCGGTGCGCCGTTCTTCCTCTGGATATTGCTGCGCCAGCGCGGCCTGCTCGATCTGTGAGGCTGTCATGATTGAAACAAACTCATTGAGCGTAAGCCTGTCGGGCAAAAACATCATCAGCGACATCGGCTTTTCCGCCAAACCGGGCGAGGTGACGGCAATCGTCGGGCCCAACGGCTCCGGTAAGACCACGCTGCTGCGTGCGCTTTCCGGTGACGTTGTATATACTGGAACGGCTTGCCTCGATGGCCAATCCTTCGCGGAAATCAAGCCGTGGCAGATGGCGGCGCGCCGGGCCGTGTTGCCACAAGCAAGCGGCTTGTCATTTCCCTTCACGGTACGAGAGATCGTGAAGATCGGGCTTACGGGCGGCTATAGCGGCGTTTCTCGCGATGAAGAAAAGCGGCTGCCCGATCTCGCCTTGCAAAGGGTTGATCTTGCCGGTTTCAGCGGGCGGCTCTATCAGGAGCTCTCCGGGGGAGAGCAGCAGCGTGTGCAGCTTGCTCGTGTTCTGTGTCAGGTCTGGAAGCCGGTCGTGGACGGCAAGGCGCGGTATCTGTTTCTGGATGAGCCGATTTCAAGCCTCGATATACGGCATCAGATCGTCGTGATGGAGATTGCGAAGGATTTCGCGGCGGCAGGGGGCGGAGTGATCGCGATCCTGCACGACCTTAACCTGACTGCCATGTTCGCCGATCGTATCGCAGTGATGAGCAAGGGCAAGCTTGACGTGATGGGCGCGCCGCGCGAAGCGCTGACCGATGAGCGGCTCGAACGTGTCTATGAATGCACATTGCGGGTAGGCGTTCCGCCTGAAAAGGGTGTGCCTTTCGTATTGCCACAGTCTGCCTATCGCGCAGCCGCAGAATGAAAAAGGTCCGGTAGCAAGCCGGACCTCAGCCTGCTGACAAACTCCTGCCTATGCCGGGGGGTTTGTGATTCTGTGGGTCATGTTGAAGA
>UCNG01000023.1 GCA_900473915.1 Hyphomicrobiales bacterium
TGGGAGCGGGAAGTGGGCGGAACCGTCTGGAACGGCTGGCCGGTGCTGTCGGATCGCGAAAGCCAGAGCAAGATCATTGCCGAGGCTGTTGCCATCGAAAAAGGCGAGCGCGCCGATGGCGATCCGTGGAAGTTTGCGGATGGTGAGTTTCGCCCGCTGACGAATGAACAAATGGACGATCTTGCCGCAGCCGTCCGTCTTCATGTGCGAAACAGCTACGGGATCGAGGCACAAGTGCTGGCAGCCATTGAAGCTGGATCAATAACCACAGAAGCCCAGATCGAAGCCGCCTTCGCATAACCGATATTGAAAAGTTGACGATCCGCACCGCCTTCAGGGCGGTTTTTGCAATCAAAAAAAACCTCGGCGCGGGGGCTGCCGAGGTCGCGCCGGAAAAAAGCGGGGGCTTCAACGGCGCATATTGATCATCTCATAAAGAAAGGAAATTGCAATGGTCAAGGGAACCTTTGCCAAAGCGATGCCGCATGTCTTCTCGGAAGAGGGCGGGTATGTGGACCATGAAAAGGACCCCGGCGGTGCAACGAATATGGGCATCACGCTCGCTACGCTGTCAGCCTGGGAAGGGCGTCGTGTCTCGAAAGCCGAGGTGAAGGCGCTGACCAAATCCAAGGCGACGGATATCTACCGGGAGAACTACTGGAACAAGGTTTCCGGCGATGATCTTCCTTCCGGTGTGGATTATGCGGTCTTTGACTTTGCTATCAATTCCGGCCCAGCCCGTGCCGTGAAGATGCTTCAAAAGGTTGTCGGCGTCGATCAGGATGGCGTCATCGGCGCAAAGACACTCGCTGCCGTTCGCAAGATCGCCGCTGACCGGATCATCAACGAACTGTGCGATGCACGTCTGGCATGGCTGAAAGGTCTCGGCACCTTCGCGACGTTCGGCAAGGGCTGGGCTTTGCGTGTCTCGCGGGTTCGGTCTCGCGCTCTGGCATTCTCACGTGACAGTGCTCCCGTACCTTCACCAGTGCCGCAGGTTCCGACAGGCAAGGCCGTACAGTCGGATACATCGCTGAAAGAGGTGCTGAAGAAGCCCGAAGCCTGGGGTCCGCTTGGCGGGCTGATTACAGGCGTTGGCGCAATGGCTGACGGTTCCGGCCCGATGCAGTGGGCGCTTGCTGTGGCCATGGTCGCGCTTGTTGGTATCGGTCTTTACTTCTTCATCCAGCGGGTGAGGAAAGAGGCATGATGGCGCTATGGGCTTTCGTTCCCAACTGGCTGAAATACTCGCTCGCTGCCGTTCTGGCGGCGCTTCTGCTTCTGGCGGGTGGATATCTCGCCGGAATGCGTGAGGGCCGTCATCAAGCTGTTTCCGAGCAATTGCGCGAAACCGTCAAAGCCGAAAAGGAAAGGGGCAAGGACGATGAAAAACTACGCGGGCTTACGGATTATGATTTTTGTGTTCTTGCCCTTCGTCGTCGCGGCTTGCCAGTCGACCAGTGCGACGAACTGCGCGGGCTGGAGACAGAATAACCTTTCGCCTGCCGGTCTGGTCGCGCTCACCAAAGTGGACCGGCCAGCGGCGGAACGGGTTGAAGGCAATGACGAGAATGGAAAACGGCGGGGCTGCTGGAAATGAACGGACCGTTAGACGAGTTTGGCCTCAAGTTATCCGTCGTGATTGCCGGGTTTGCAGGCGGTGCTCTGCGCGCATTGTCTCGTAAGCGATATACCGTTCGCGAAACGATTGCTTCGCCAATTTGCGGAGCGCTGGCGGCCGGCTACCTGACTGGACCGCTTCTGCATTATTTGAATGCGGTTCATTTCCCGTTGCCGCCCGATGATGGTTCAAACGCGGGGCTTCATGCCGCCGCATTTGTCGTCGGAGCCTGTGGAATGTGGATATCGGATGCCCTGTTTGAAATCGTTACCCGTCGCCTCAAACAGTAACGATTCCTGCCACTTGACATCTTCTGGCCAGCCGTTAGGAGAGCATACGAAGCACTTAATACTGGCAAGGAACGTTCCGCTTAACTATAAGGCCAGGCGGTTCCGCGTCTGACGAAAGTGTCGCGGCCAAATCAACTTTAAGAGGCGGGTATGAACAATCGCTATGGAACCCTCGCTTCCTGGGTCTATAATCTGGATAAACCGGTCGGGCGTTCTTTCGGCGATGTGGAATATTATCAGCAACGTCTTCGAGAATCCAATGGTCCGATTCTGGAGCCTGCTGTCGGCAACGGCCGTGTCCTTGTGCCGTTGCTCGAGGCAGGGTTCTCGGTAGAGGGGTTCGATGCATCTGAAGAGATGCTTGGTTATTGCCAAGAGGAATGCAGGAAGCGCAGTCTTCCCGCGAATGTGATACGAGGAACGTTCGAAGATTTCTCCTATGGCCAAAGCTTTGCAGCTATCATCATCCCAGCTGGTTCGTTTCAGTTGGTGACTGATACGACATCTGCGACCGCTGTGCTGAGACGGTTTTATGATCATCTGTTTCCCGGCGCGAAACTGATCATTGACCTTGATCCCATCGGAAGTTTCCTCGGCCCGACCGGTTCGGTTCGGCGTTGGACTACAGAAGACGGCGATCTGCTCACGCTCACAGATCATCGGGTCGAAACCGACTATGTTGCGCAGACAACCCTCAGCCATCTCCGCTATGAACAATGGCGGGATGGAAACCTTGTGAAATCTGAGATTGATTTGTTCAAGTTGCGGTGGTGGGGTGTCGAAGAATTCTTGATGGCGCTCCAACGTGCGGGTTTTGTGGATGTCGTGGTGTCTGGTAACTACCAGCATGGAAGAGCGCCGCACAATGGCGACGAGATCATCAGCTTCGAGGCGCGGCGTCCCACGTGAGTCGAGATGGAGCTTCTCGGCTGTGGGGCTTGAATGCCCACATGAATGGCCGATTAAATTCCAGATGCTTCCTACGCCGCAATTCTTCAAACATCCTTTTTACAAGGGTGACGACTTCTTCCCTGTTCTCGCAGACGCCGCAGGGCAGATCCTGAAAGGGGCTTCGGGTGCAAACCAGTGCCCATTTCCAAGTTCCTGCGTCGGGGCCGAAATCGCTTCTCAGGATGCGGCAGAAATCGCCCCAGTCCGTATAGGCAATGAAGTCTCCGGGGCGCGTCTGTCCGCCGATGACCGTTCGTTTCCATTTCAGCTGCATCATTTGTCTGGCAGCCCATAGCTGATGAAGTTGCCCGCTCTGTTGCCGCATTTGCTGCAAACCAGTCGTGGCTCGATCTCTTCGAGCGTAACCCACTCTCCGAAGCGCGCGGCCATAAGCGGGGCGGTCTTTTCCAGATAATGACGGCAATTGGCACAGCTAAAGCGCACCACGTTTCGCGGGCGCAGTTCTCGCAGTACCGTTCGCATTTCACTTCACGAAGATTGTTGGTTTCCAGCCGCGTGCAAAGCCCATCGACATAGCCAGACTGGCATACTCGATTTCCTTGACGAGAAAATCCCGATCTTTCAGAAGCGCCTCGATCGCAGCCCGCACGTCGCCCTTGTGGTAGGCGAGAACCAATTCAATTTCGTCTTCGGATTCATTTTCCTGCGCAACCGCATTCATTGTTCTGCTCCAGCGAAGCAGACACACACGCCACCAAGCATGTCTGTGAGGTGATCGGGCCGCCTTCCGATGTTCTTATTCTGTTCACGGTCGGTTGGGAGAGTCAAATTGATTTTTCAGGGCCAGCTTTTAGAAGCCTGTAAAATTCCACAGAATGAGAAATCCGTGCAGAATCCGTGGAAAATGATAGAATCGGTGCGCAAGCTATTGTAAACACGCGCGCACCGAATCCCTTCACACGGGAGGGGTCACAGGTTCAATCCCTGTCACGCCCACCATCCGTCCGCTTCCCGGTGGATGTGTCTCAGGAACGTTCATATCTCCAAAGCATAATGCATGCGGCGATCACCACCGCGGATGTCAGCACGCCTATGACAATAGAGAATAGAACCATTGCTTTACCCCTGCTGCGTTCGTTTTCTTTTATGGAGCGGGAGAATGGCCGACGAAAGCAACTTCGTCAGGTCTACAATGACGAATCAACATTCCAGGTATTTGAATTGACGAGTCGCGGTTTCGCGTCCGGCGCAGGAATCAAAGCTTTGGGAGGAAATTTGGGTTCGCCGAAAACAAAGCCCGGACTGTTCGGTCCGGGCTTCTGTATTCTTATGCTCGGTTCTTAATCGAGAACGTAGCAGGACTTGACCTTGCCGCGCGCCGGGTCGCCGAAGGTGCGGTTGTCACACCGGACGCCGTTGCGGAATACGCCTTCCGTGAAGCGCCCATTTGCGCCATAGCGCACGCGCTTGCGGCCGTAGAAATCGCAGAACCCGCCTTCCTTCGCGCAACGGCTCCAGTCGCGGTCGCGGTCACGGTCGTCGTAGCGATCATACGGATCGTACCGATTTGGACGATCGGGGCGGTCAGGACGGCCCGGACGATCTGGCCTGTCCCAGCGATCCTGAACGACGAAGGAGCAGCTCTTCTTTTTACCCGGTGCGGGGTCGCCAAAGACACGGTTGGAGCAGCTGACCTGCGGGCGGTCGATGAAGCGCGATGTATTCCGTCCACCGGTGCCATAGACCACTTCAGCCGGGTAGGGCAGCTGGCAAACACCGTTTTCGCTTGCGCAGCGCTGCAACTGGGCTGCTGAAGCCGGTGTGACGAGCGGTGAGAGGACGGCCACCAGGCCGCCAAGGCATAGGGAGGCAACAGTCGTCTTGAGTGCAGGTATCATCATGAGTCCCTCTGATATCGATGGAATATGCTTTAATTCCGGTAGCTTGAACAGAGGATGAATAGGGCGCGCCCAATGGGAATTTTGCCAGTTGGTTAAGAATTCCAGGAGGCGGGGTCGACAAACATTTTCTGCTCTGGTTTGCTACGGCAAGAATGAGGTTCTGAAATGCACCGACTGCCTTTTCGTTTCAAATCGATCATCGTTGTTCTGGCGGGCATGATCGCCGTCGGTTTTTTTGTCGGCCACAAAACGAAAGAGGCGCGCCAGACATCGCTTGTTCAACGTTCTGCGCCCTCTGAAGCCGGAATATAGTCCAGCCCTTTCGTCCGACCTCCTTCCTTTCCCGCAAGTTTCATGAAATGAAACACTCACGTTCACTGTTCGGGAGGCTGCACACATGCACGGCGAATACAAAGTCCATGGCGGAAAACTTGTCGTTGTCGATCTGGAAGTTCGTGAGGGGCGTTTGAGCGACGTGCAGGTGGCGGGCGATTTTTTCCTGGAGCCGGATGAGGCTCTGGGGGATATCTGCAATGCTGTTGAAGGTCTCTCCGCCGATGCCTCGTCGGAACAGATTGCCGACGCGGTGAGGGCTGGCCTTCGCCCCGATGCCATGATGCTCGGTTTCAGCCCGGAAGCGGTGGCGATTGCCGTCAGGCGAGCACTGGGCGTTGCACGCACATGGCGGGATTTTGAGTGGCAGATCGTTGAAATGCCGGCGGTTTCGCCCGCGATGCATCTGGCGCTCGACGAGGTTCTGGCAAAGGAAGTCGCCGCCGGACGCCGCGCGCCGACGCTGCGCTTCTGGGAATGGGAACGCCCGGCCATCATCATCGGCGCGTTCCAGTCGCTGCGCAATGAAGTGGATATGGAAGCGACACGCGAATTTGGCGTAGAGACCGTTCGGCGCGTAACCGGCGGCGGCGCGATGTTCGTTGAACCCGGCAGCACCATAACCTATTCGCTCTATGCGCCCGGCGAACTCGTGCGCGATATGAGCTTTGCCGATTCCTATGCATTTCTGGACGATTGGGTGCTGAAAGCGCTCAATTCGCTGGGCATCGATGCATTTTACAAGCCGCTCAACGATATTTCGAGCTCCAGGGGCAAGATCGGCGGCGCGGCGCAGAAGCGCTTTTCCAAGGGAACGGTCCTCCATCATGTGACCATGGCCTACGACATGGACGCCGAGAAAATGGTGAAGGTTCTGCGCATCGGGCGCGAGAAGCTGAGCGACAAGGGCACGACGAGCGCGGTGAAGCGCGTCGATCCTGTTCGCAGCCAGACAGGGCTGCCGCGCGAGGAAGTCATCAAGCGCATGAAGGACACATTTGTATCGCTCAATGGCGGCGTCAGCAGCACGATTACGCCTGAGGAATATGCGGCTGCGGAAAAGCTGGTGGTCGAAAAATTCTCGACCGAGCAATGGCTGCACAACATTCCATGATCTGAAGCGGAGAATTTCCAACCGCAAAGCGGGGTGACTTGGCTGTGCCGCCGTGGCATAGGAGGCCGCAACGCGACCGCCTTCCATCCAACGCCATCTCGCAAAGTCTGCCCGTTTCATGATCCGCATCGACAATATCAGCAAATCCAACAGCCATCGCATTCTCTTTATCGAGGCTTCCGCCGCCCTGAACCGGGGCGAAAAGATCGGACTTGTGGGGCCCAACGGTGCGGGCAAGACGACCCTGTTTCGCATGATTACCGGTGATGAGCAGCCGGACGAGGGACAGGTTTCCGTCGAAAAAGGCGTGACGATTGGCTATTTCGACCAGAATGTCGGCGAAATGGGCGGACGTTCCGCCGTCGCGGAAGTGATGGAGGGGGCGGGCCCTGTCAGCGTGGTTGCGGCGGAGCTCCGCGAGCTGGAGGCCGCAATGGTCGATCCAGACCGCATGGACGAGATGGATGCGATCATCGAGCGTTACGGTGAAGTGCAGGCGCGATACGAGGAACTGGACGGCTACGGTCTGGATGGCCGCGCACGCGAGGTTCTGGCGGGCTTGAGCTTCACGCAGGAAATGATGGACGGCGATGTCGGCAAGCTTTCCGGCGGCTGGAAAATGCGTGTTGCGCTGGCGCGCATTCTGCTGATGCGCCCGGATGTGATGCTGCTCGACGAGCCGAGCAACCATCTCGATCTCGAAAGCCTTATCTGGCTGGAGGCGTTTCTGAAGAATTACGACGGCGCGTTGCTGATGACCTCGCACGACCGCGAGTTCATGAACCGTATCGTGACCAAGATCATCGAAATCGACGGCGGCTCGCTGACGACCTATTCCGGCGATTACGCTTTTTACGAGGGCCAGCGGGCGCTGAATGAAAAGCAGCAGCAGGCCCAGTTTGAGCGCCAGCAGGCAATGCTTGCCAAGGAAATCAAGTTCATCGAGCGTTTCAAGGCGCGTGCTTCGCATGCTTCGCAGGTCCAAAGCCGCGTGAAGAAGCTGGAGAAGATCGACCGCGTGGAGCCGCCCCGCCGCCGCCAGACGGTCGCCTTCGACTTCGCGCCCGCGCCGCGTTCGGGTGAGGATGTCGTGAGCCTGAAAGGCGTGCACAAGACCTATGGCAGCCGCACGATCTATGACGGTTT
The DNA here is from genome assembly GCA_900473915.1 of Hyphomicrobiales bacterium. GTDB lineage: Bacteria > Pseudomonadota > Alphaproteobacteria > Rhizobiales > Rhizobiaceae > Brucella. The sequence continues at coordinate 7,318 of UCNG01000023.1, forward strand.
TGACTTCATGGTCCGCCGCCGCGAACGCTGGTGCATCATGGGTGTCAACGGTGCGGGAAAGTCGACGCTGCTGAAACTGGTTGCAGGTGCAGCAGAGCCGGACAAGGGCAATGTCAATATCGGCGCCAGCGTCAAGCTTGGCTATTTCGCGCAGCATGCAATGGATGTGCTCGACGGCGACGCCACCATACTGGAATGGTTGGAAGAACGTTTTCCAAAAGCAGGCCAGGCGCCGCTTCGTGCTTTGGCAGGCTGCTTTGGTTTTTCCGGTGACGATATCGAAAAGAAGTGCCGCGTGCTTTCGGGTGGGGAAAAGGCCCGTCTGGTGATGGCGGCGATGCTGTTCGACCCACCGAACTTCCTCGTTCTGGACGAGCCGACCAACCATCTCGACCTCGATACCAAGGAAATGCTTATCAAGGCGCTTGCTGCCTATGAAGGCACGATGCTGTTCGTATCGCACGACCGGCATTTTCTCGGCGCATTGTCCAACCGGGTTCTGGAACTGACGCCAGATGGCATCCACCAATACGGTGGCGGCTATACGGAATATGTCGAGCGGACGGGGCAGGAAGCTCCGGGGTTGCGTTCTTAACAGCGGAAGCTGTCGCAACTTTGCTCTGATTTCTCAAAATAAGTCATTGATGCACATGCGCGGTTCGGTTAGAAACGCGCATGAAAAGGCTTCGAGCCTGCCAGTAATGCACCCGTAGCTCAGCTGGATAGAGTGCTGCCCTCCGAAGGCAGAGGTCACAGGTTCGAATCCTGTCGGGTGCGCCATAAAAATCAATCACTTAGCGGCATTATCGATTTAGCCTAGGTAGCAAATAGGTAGCGCGATGGTGGGTTTCGTCCCGGCTTTGCGGGTGAGTTACCTAGCCACGTTCCGACTCGAAACTCAAAAAATTCGAGGGAGTCGGAACGCCTTGCCTCCCGCTGGGGCCGTTAAACGTCTAGCCTCGCCTGAGTCCTGTATGGTTGTACGCATGATGCGTAGAGCCATACCAACCTGAAGGCGGGATAGCCGTCCGAGTCTCGTATGGTCAACCGCATCATGCGGTAAGCCATATCTAACCTGCCCGACTTTCATTGCGGACGAGTCTCTTTAGCGTTCGTTGTTGCTTCAGTCCTGTATGGCTTATCACATCATGTGATGGACCATACCAACCTTTACCCACGCTCATTTCTGATAAACCTTTAACGTTTGTTCTCGCGACAGGCCTGTATGGCCCCTTTCCATTCGAAAGCGACCATACGAACCTGAACCCGATTTCGTTTCGGGCGAGTCTTTTTGCACTTAGCGGCATCCGAGTCTTTGAACCATACAATGGCACGGTGCCATTAGCCTTACGAACCTGAATCCAGTTTCTTATCCGACGAGTCTTTTCAACTTTTGCCGGTCGAGTCTTTTGCGAAAATTTGTGCCGGAGAGTCATGGCCGATCGTTAAAAGTTGTGCCGAGGAGTCGTAAGGCTATCGCCGCTTCAGGTTTTTCTTGTTTTGAGCTGGGCCACATTTAACTCTCAGCGCTCTTATCAGTTTTTTCTCTTCCCTAATATATCCAAAGCATCCACCTCAAATCAAAGGTTATTGTCAGCTTTTAAATGCTAGGTATTTCTTGCGTATGATCCTCGTTAACATTGTTGACTAAGTATATCCGACAAGTCATGGTGTTTGCATTCAAGTGAAATTACGGACAAACGTGAGCCATACAGGTGGATAAACATGGAAAAGGAAACACTGTTACTTAGGAGGGATGCTGCGAAAGCTCTTAGCGCCGTAGGCTATCCCGTAAAAGCAACGACACTGGCGAAACTTGCTTGCCGAGGTGGAGGGCCAAAGTTTCGTAGGTTTGGACGGACGCCGCTCTATCGATGGGCGGACCTTCTGGAATGGGCCGAGGCGAAATCCTCCCCAGTCGGCACAACCACCACTGAATGCGAAACCCTGCGCAGCGCCGCTGCCGCATAAGCTCACGGAGGCGAAAGCCATGAACTACATTTCAGACGACAAGATTGAAAGCGCCCGGCTGGAGGCGAAGCTCGGAAGCTTCCGGGCCGGTCCCGGCATTTCGGCCACGGATCACCTGAACGGCCAAACCGTGCCAGCTTACGATAAAGGCTCGGACGCGGTGGCGTTGGGCATTAGCGAAAGTGCGGCGATGCACAAGCGGGACATGGAACGCCTAAAGGCTCGTGAAGCGGTGCGGGCCTCGGTCTTCGCCGCATTCCCGGACGCTCCAGCGGAGCTTCAGTCCATTATGTACAGCCATCCCAAGGTCGAGGCGTGGCTTGCCGCGCTCGCGGAGAAGGAGCAATCCCGATGAAATCCGAAGACTTTTATCACGCCGCCAGCGCCCGCCTCTTCACGCCGGAGCAACTGGACACCATAGCGTACCGCTATCAGCAGTCGGCGGCACTTTACCCAGAAGAGCACGAGCGCGTCTCCCGGTACATTCAGGACCACAAGCTGGTCGGACACCGGGAAGTGCTGGAGCACTATCTGCATAGCAATCTGCCGATGAGCGACCACGCCTTGAACGTCATCAACGCCTTTGCTGACTCCACTGCCGCAGGCGCGTACGACCGAGGGGCCGAAAGAGGAGCGCCGACGCATGGGGTCGAGACCTATGGCGGCGTTGAATCGGCAGCAAGCCGTCTGTTTAGCAGCTCGGTGAAACCGGGGGAACGGTGATGGCACGGACTCCGTTCGGGGCGCTGCTGGAGGAAGCCGAGGCTGCGTTCATTGCGGGGGACGACGCGGGCTGGCGGGACGCCATGCGGGTGGCGCACCGGGCCGTGGCGGAGGTTCGGGCCTCGTCCGATCCGGTCAAGCAGTTCATGGCAGGACTTCGAGGGCTGCGGGAGTTGCGGGACTGGCATCGGCGGGCGGGTCGGAAAGTGTTGGCGCGGGATGCGGAGCGAGCTGTGGAGGTGCTGGAGGACTTGGCCGCGAAGCTGGTGGCTAGGTCGATGAATTGAGGCGCGGGCATGGCCACCGCGACGGGGACCGGCGGAGGTATCTAAGCAAATTCCGCCGGTCTCATTTTTCGGAAGATAGCGAGGTGAACGGTGATGACTGCTGACGTGATTTCACTGGACGAGGCCCGGAACCGGTTGCGGGTGGAGCCGGAGCTGGTTGCACAGGACGAATTTTTCCGAGGCATGTATTTGTTGCGCGAAGCGCTGGAACTGATCGAAGCCCTGCCGGGAAAGCGGGCCGAAGATGCCTACGACCGCCTATGCCAAGGAATGCGGGTGGTTTTTGATCGAGAACGGAGGCTGGGCCGTGGGTGAGATTTTGAAGATGGAGAAGGATGTGATGGCAAGGGTGGTGCGGGAGTTAGACGCCACGGACCTTGCGTTGCTCACCGCAGACGATCTGGCAATGAAAGACTTGCTGCCGATTTCGTCGAAGCCGAACGAAGTGCAGACCTTTAGTTCATTTTTGGACCGGAAGCAGGCGCGAAAGGGCAAGGCACAGGCGGAACTGAACCGCCAAGCAAATCCGGGCGGCTTCGCGCCCTCGGTAGCTAACGCAAAACTGGCGATCACCAAGCTGGGCATCCGCATGAAGTTCGACAAGTTTCACATGCGGATGGAGATCGAGGGTTACGATAAGCCTGTTGGCGAGGCTTTTGCGGACACGGTGCTGAAGCTGCGTGATGTTGTGATTGAGAATTTCGATTTTGATCCCGGCCAGCGAAACGTGGAAGATGCGGCAAGGCTGCTTGCGATGCAGAACGCGTTCGATCCGTTGCGGGATTATCTTGATGGGCTGGTTTGGGATGGAACGCCGAGGCTGGACACTTGGCTTTCGGTGTATCTTGGCGCGGCGGATGACGAACTGACGCGGGCCATTGGCCGGGCCGTGCTGGTTGCCGGGGTCCGGCGCGTACGGCGTCCCGGCTGTAAGTTTGATGCAATGCTGGTGCTGGAAGGGCCGCAGGGGCGCGGAAAGTCATCGGCGCTCAAGGTGTTGGCCGGAGGGGATGACAATTTCACCGACGCCCTCGATTTCCGCCAGAACTATAAAGAGCATCAAGAACTGCTGCTGGGGAAATGGATCGTTGAAGCACCGGAGTTGGATGGGCTGGGCCAGTCGGACGTGCGGCGGGCAAAGCAGTTCATTTCAAAAACCCACGACCGAGCGCGTGCGGCTTACGCCCGGACGGTCGAGGAAGTTCCCCGTCGCTGCATCCTGATCGGCACGACGAACGACGACCATTACCTTAAAGACCCGACCGGGAACCGGAGGTTTTGGCCGGTGGTGACGGGAGAGATTGATCTGGCGGCCCTGCGTGAGGCCCGCGATCAGCTTTGGGCTGAAGCCGCGATGGTGGAGCCGGGTGAAGCCGACCCCGTGACCATCCCGGAGCATCTGTGGACGGTTGCTGCCGAGCGGCAAGCCGAACGCGTCGAGGCCGATCCGTGGGAAGATACGCTCGCCGCGCTCCTGCCGAAGCTTGCTAAGCGGGCCGAAGGCGAGCTTCGCATCGCCACGAGTAACATTTTCGTATCGGCATTGGCGATGGAGATGCCGAACGTGACGAAGCGGGATAGTCGGAGGCTGGGCGATTGCATGAGGCGGCTGGGGTGGACCGGGCCGAAGCTGATCTGGGCGGGAGATAAGCCGGTGAGAGGGTATGTTAAACAGGATGGTATGGCCCTAACGGATGGTGAATGAAAAAATACAATAAAAACAACGGCCTAACTGCCTAACTGTTCCTAACGGTTATAACACGAACTTTATAGACTTCCTAGAACACTAAATCCCTTCAATCCCCTTATCAGTTAGATCAGTTAGAACGGTTAGGATTTATTCCATCCCATTGAAAACATAGGATTTTCATCCCTAACCGAAACCGGGGCATTGCCCCTTTCATAACCGTTATGTGGAGGCAAAAGAATGGCCGAGGGTGAAATCCTAAGCCCGGCGCTCGCTGCGCTGTTGCAAATCATGACCTCGACCGAGGTGGCAGAGGCCAAGTGCGTCGAGGCCGCGAAAGCGATTATTGAGTATGAAGCACCGCAAGGGGTCTACGACCTCACCCACCGATATTTGATCGGGGTGGCCGAGGATGACGAACAATCAACGGATTTGCGGCTGGAGGCGTTGAAGCTGCTGCGGAAGGTGGAGGCGAGACGGGTTATTCCGGGAGTGGCGAAAGGTGAAGGTACGGAAAAGGCGAAGCGGTTGGCGCAGAGGCTGGAAGCAGCGCGAGAGCGGGTGGAAAGGTTTCGGAGGGGAAAATTTGACTAGATTTGATTGAACTGACCGGAGAATGTCTTAATTACGTAGACCTCGTTAGAAAGAGCATCATTTCCTTCGCCGGCTGTCGTGCATGTCTGCTTTTATTCGGTTTTAGTTTAAGAGAATGCCCACCCAGTGTACTAAAAACAGTTTCTATATATCTATCTTCTACGTGAAAGTAAGCATTCGCAATCTCGCGAACTTGTTTACCTGTTAAGCCATTTGAGCAAGCGTGATCAGGAAAAGTTAATATCGCGGACGCTCCCACTGAAGATATGGATTGAAGTAGATCACTCAAGGCACGGGAGGATTGCCCCTTCAGGCTATAGTTAGATCTCGGTCGGCGTGAAGCTGCTGGATAGCGTCCCACGCCCGACACCTCTCCACATTCTCCTACCGCGACGGTCTCGAGAACATGATAGAATCGGCTATAATGAACACCTGAATATGGAGGGTCGATAAAGACCAGATCGTTTGCTTTTAGCTCCTTTGCAACCAAATTTGCGTCGCCGATCCGCGCTAATCCCGGAACTAAAGCTTTTTGCTGCGCCAAATCGATCAATGCTTTATTGGTATAAAACAATGGGTCTCTTGACCAAGCTTCTATTAAAAATCGGATGGCGGTTCCTGTTGGTTGAAATGGCTGCGCTGTGTGTCCAGGGGAGGCAACACATAGGCTAGCTGCTTCGACGAGAGCAGCAATTGCTGTCGTCTCACATTCGCTATTCTGCGGAACAGTCCCCCGTAGCGCGTCAAACCAAAGAGCTTGGGAAGCGCTAAAATAGTGGCCACCATACGCTCGAGTTATTGGATGGGCCTGATCAGCACACCATTCGCGGATCCATTCCACATCCTTCCTACTAACAATTTCCTTTGAGGGCGGTTTAAGTTGAGCGAACTGTTCGTTGGCTGAAGCGAACCACTCTTTCCAAATTTTTACCCCATCAAGTTCTGCGCTTCTCGCAATCACTGAGGAAGCGACCGCAACGCTATAAGCCTGAATGTCGTAAGCGTAGACTGAGATGGGATAGTTCTTGGCAACATGATTTGCGACAGCAGCCGATCCTGTGAACAGATCGATGAAGCGGTCAAAGTTACCAATTTCGTTATGCAACAATTCGCCCAGTCCATTTCGGAGCATTGAGCGCTTAGAGCCCATATATTTCATTTCGCTTCAATCATGCGGGCAGCAAGCTCCATACCATGGGACGTTCGAATCCACCGAGGCTGTTTACTGCCTCTCCTGCTTCAAGTCCAAGGTTATAAAATGAATGCGTCCGCCCTGTGTGATGCGTGTCAAAATCGTCGAAGCTCGTGATCGCTTGCTCGATATCACTCCAAAGGTCAGTTGCGTTATCGGGTGTATTCCCCTCGTTCCATAGTCCTCGTGCAGGTCCGAGTTCAGACCACCAAAACTCTATGTCTGATGACACAAAACCCGCATCTTTGAGTAAAGAGGAAATTGAACCAGATGAAACGCGTAATAATAATACAGCTCTGGATATCATATAGAAAGAACTAGAGCTATTCTTGTCTGGATTTTTCTTCGATAGATCGAATATTTTTGGATCATCTGAGTTAGCTCTTCTAGTAAGAAAATTAAACCATAGTTTTTCCATCTCAACTGGTAGGCCTTGATAACTAATTACTGATTTAATAAATTTTAAAAAATCCGGCCCTCTATTGGATGGCTGGCCGCCTCTGTTTTTATATATACTTTCTAGAAGTAATCTCAGTATGTATTTGTCAAGATTGTCAAATGTCGAATTCGGTGATGGCTCCAACAGCTTCCAAATATCTTTGACCATAGTTGTCGCTTGGCCTGATGTAAGAGTCCATGAAGCTGGAATACCTTCGGGGCGATAACTGGAGTGATTCCGTGCATCACGGTCATCTGCCATGTATCTCAGATCCATTCCCCATTGCATAAACCAGCTATGGGCTTGAGCACCCAGATTGGCCTGCCCATTGATGGGAGTCAGCCAATCTTTTAGGCTCCTGCCATACGGGCTAATTATTGAAGAAAACAACTTGGCCGAACGATGATCTTGCGCCCAGTTATCCAAACAATCCCACACGAAAACGTGTGTGTTTCCTCTGGCTGGGCAAATTGCAGCCAAGTTTGGTTTGTCGATAATCGCGTGCTTCGAGTTGAAAACGCCTATCCCCTCGCTCGCCAATAAGGACATAGCAGCTCTCAGTTCTGCATAATAAGCCAAATGACGAGCTCGATTGGGATCGCCTCTCAATACGGCTTGGATAGCTCTGCCGAGATAACTCCACCCGTCTGAGCTGTGCAACAATGCGCTTACTGCAATATACTGCGATAGGTGGCGTGGATTGGCGATAGCCCCCATCACATGATCGGCCTCGACCTTCTCTGAAGCCTTGTCGCAATAATGATTATTAAGCCCCAGCCAGCGCCCATTGGCAATAAAACGCCGACTCGATGATAAGGTCTGAGAAACATGGCTTCGGTTGAGATGGTTTAGAATTGCTTTGTTTGCTGCGGAAAGAGGCATTCTTAAGCTACCTCTTGTTGCACGCGTGTCGCTGCGTCCCCTAAAACACCTCCTTGTTTGGCGAGGTGTTCAAGCAGTTGAAGCCGAATTTCCTTATACCCGCTGCTACCTCGAAAAACCAATTTGCTTCTTCTCTCATTGGCGTCAAGTTCAGGTGTAGAACTTGTGCGCCAATCAAAACTCGACAACGATTTGGCTATTGACGATACCGTTTTGGAAGATTCATGTTTGCTATAGCTTTTTAGTGCCAAAGATACAGCTTCGGTGTCCGATGCCGACCCGTTAGTATCCGCTTTCCAGCTCCGAAGATCTAGCTTCGGCGCCAAATAGAAGCAAATATCATTCAATATGCTTAAGTATCCACGAACCCCTTGGTCCGTAGATATTAATGAATAGCTTCCGTAAAAGCGTTCTTTAGCGGCGTCCATCGTATTCAGTGCCTGCTCTTTTAAAGCAATAGCACTTATATTATTAGCCCAGTCGTCATTGCTTTTAATCACTGCGTCGTGAAGTTCTGACCAAGCAAATACAAGGAATGCGGCTTGTTGCGCGCGACTCCATCCTAGTACTTCGTTGTCATTTGACATTCTGGAGCCATACAAGCCACCAATCTTGCTCCCGCGCCCCTGCCACGGTTTCACGAACGTCGACATTAATGACCGTATCCAAGCTGCTTGAGTTACGCCGTCAACTTGTCGCTCGCCGAGCATATTAATCCGGTCGTACCAAGGACTAGATGGGTGTGCCCAAAGTGCTTCAGTAAGCTCTTGCGCTCTCGTTTCTCTGTATATTGGATGGCCTTCTGCTCGATCCAACCAATCTTCGCCTCTGAGGAGAGGGTAAAGATCAAAAGCAAGGCTAGGATTGATACGCTTCGGCTTAATATTAATTGTCCAAAACAAGTAGGCTTGCCAACTGATGTCAAGTCCGTAAAAAGCAACCACGGGAAGTTCAAAAGTATCGTCTACCTCGTCATCGAAGGCCCAAAGTCGATGCTGTCCGTCGATCACTTCAAATGGAGGAATGCTTTGAGGCTTCCATTTTCGAGACCACTCTTTGTATGGCAAAACTAACGAGCTAATGCCACTTCCGGGATTTATTTTTACGGCATCATCCGTTCCCAGCTTTATGCCGTTCCTAGTTTCGCCTTGCGGTAAAATATTAATAACAATTGCGGTGGGCAACCACCCAGGCTTGCGCAAGTCGTTGAAGTCCGTGGATTTTCGCTTTGCTTCGGAAATCGTTGACCAAGGATAACCGAACTCCACGTAACGACCAATCTCGCTCGAGCGCTCGCGGTCATGTTCTCTTTGAATACCTAAATCCGCTGAACGCGCGCGAAGGTTGCTCGAGCTACGCCGGGCAATTCCACATAAGCTTCTCATTTCGGAAGCAGGAAGGGAAAACAAAAAGAAATGAGGCTCGGGTTTCTTTCTATGGTCGTCATCAGAAAACTCGACTTGATCCCACCCCTTAAGCCATTGTGAAACTTTTATTGCTGGAATGGTTTTGTTTTCAGACTTTTCCAAAGCGCCCTCCTGCCTTGTTGGCAATCTACCCAAATGTCTCTGTATCAATTTGTGAATGTAAGAGTCGAGCAATTTGCAAGAATGCATACAAACATACTTAAATTTAAACTTGTTAGGGGAATTGTTGGGTCGATTTCAAAATCCTAAACACACTCGCCCGCCCGATCCCCAGCTTCGTCGCGATAGCGTCCGCCGTCATTCCCCCGGCCTTCAACCGCAGTACATCTTCCGCTTTCGCCCGCGCAGTCGGCGCTCGCCCCTTGTATTTGCCCTCGGCTTTGGCCTTCGCGATCCCCTCGCGTTGCCGTTCCAGCATCAACTCCCGTTCAAACTCGGCAATCGACCCTAGCAAATTCAGCATCAACTTGCCGGTCGGTGTGGCGGTGTCGAGGTTCATCGATAGGATGCGAAGCGCCACGCCCTTCGTGCGAAGCGTCTCTGTAATTGCCACGAGGTCAGCGACTGATCGTGCAAGGCGGTCCAGCTTGGTGACGATAAGCGTGTCGGCCTCGCGTACGTAATCCAGTGCCCGCTCCAGTTCGGGGCGCTTGGTAGCTACAGACGACAACTCCTCTTGGAAGATGCGTGAAGCCCCCGCAGCGGACAGATCGCGGAGCTGGGCTTCAAGGCCAGCTTTCTGGTCGGTGGTTGATGTGCGGGCGTAGCCAACGATTGCGGCGGTGGACATGATGGACTCCGATAGTCTCACATAACTTATAAATACTGTGATACTAAGGTATCAAAAAGTCAACTCCAATGTGTGTGATACCACCAGTTGGCTTTATTCCGAGAATCGCTAGGGCTTGCCCTATTGATACTGCGCGGAGATACGGTGCTGTGAGGTTGAGCCATATGCATGCGGGCGGGCACCGCATGGCATGGCTAGCCATGGATAGAATGTATCGGGAAACGGGGCGGAATGGTGCCGCCATCAAGCGCGGTGATGATAGTCGGTAGTTGTATCCATCGAATGAAATATCGCGCCATGCGGCGGATGCGGGACGAAGATCGGTATGGCCCAGCATTGCCCCACCGAGTTTCATTGCTTATTGTGTTCTATTATGGGACTGGGTGGGACCGACATTTATTCGGCAGTCTGCATGGCCGTGCGGAAGGGGGAACTGGCGGAGCCGTTTCGCGCCTTAGATGTGCGACGGATTGCCCCCGGCTGGACCTATCCTCGGTATTTCGAATTCCTCGCTGACCATTGCACAGACAAGCAGTCGCCCGATGTTGCGCTATTCGTTCGCGTCGCCAAGGGACGCTATCGGCTCAACGATCAAAAAGCTGGGTAGGCCGAGGCCCTCCCACCCCCTTTGCATTGTGCGAACGCAGGGAGTGGTTTCGCCGGGTGGCACCCCCCATCTGCCTGACCATGTCCCTCGCAAATTTTGTGATGCATTTTGGATGGTATGGCTCAGCCTGGGCGACTGCTAGCTTTTACGCCTGCCTGCACCGAGCGGGGCGATTGGCTCAGCGTCTTTCGGGGGAATGGCGAATAACTCCGAAACGTCGCAATCGAGAACCGTAGCTAGTTTATGGAGCGTGACGATTGTCGGATTTTTCTTGCCGCGCTCGAGATGGCCGACATAAGCGCGCTCAACGTCTGCGGCAAACGCAAGGTGATCCTGCGATATACCTTTTTCAACCCTTAAGCGTCGAAGGTTCCAGCCGACTCGTTCTCTGACATCCATTTTGTCAGAGCACCATCTGGACTGTTATGAAACCACGTCCTATAAGACGATGAATAAAGAGGGATGAACCGCGAATGTTGAACCCGCTAGCAATAACAGAATACGAGCGCTGCCTACGGCGCTAACCGTGAGGGGGATGTTCATGCCTGCTGTAATTCTGGGAGCGGTGCTGAGCGCTGTAGTCGTCTATTTCGTTGCTAAGAGTGACAATTTCAAAGAGCCTGTCAGTTGGGCTATTGGAGCTTTCGTTTTGATGCTGTTGCTCGGTTCCATAGGAACGGGACAAAGTGGCTTCTAAATTGTGCCTATCTTGAATGAAGGCATATTCGCTCTCCGCGCCGTTTTTAACCCGCTAGACTTTACCTATCGCCAACACATTACTGCCGGATGCATGAGCAGTGGAAACATAGTCAGCTCACGCTCTCATAAGCCTGCGTCGCTTTTCCAGCATGTGCCACGCTGATATGCGGCCTCGGTTTTGTCGCGGAGCGTACCCTATCAAACTTTTCGCAACGACGGGTTATGTTCAACGAATTAGTGGCTACCGCTGCTTCATCCGCCATCGTTAATTTCTGGCAGTGTTTTCATTTTCGACTATGCCGCCATTCTTTTCGCTGTTTCATCGGCCACTGCATCAGCCGCCGCAACCAGCACTGCGTCAGCAAAGTGAACGTACCTCGCCGTGATCGTTGTGCTCTTGTGACCGAGCAGCGCGCCAATGGTCGGCTCACTGTAGCCAAGATCGGCGGCAAGGCTGGCGAAGCTGTGTCGGAGGGTGTGGAGGGTAATGCCCGCTGGAAGCTTCAGCTTTTCCCAATGCGTTTGCAGTGCCAAGGTTTCGCCTCGTGCGGGGATGAAAACCAAGCCGGTGGATTTCGCCGGGCCAAGCGCATCACAAGCCGCCTGTGAAAGTGGACGGATGCTGAAGCCCGTCTTTGTATCACCCAGTGTAGCCGTGCGACGTTCAAGGTTCACTTCTTCCCAACGCAATAAGCTGGCCTCGCTGCGCCTCCATCCCGTAAGGGCGAGGAAGCGGATTGCCGCCAGCGCCGGGGGCCACATGTCGTCACGAACGAGCGCTTTACCAAGCTTTTTGTATTCCTCGTCATTGAGACGTCGCATCTTGCGGGCGTCCGCTGGCCGCATGACGCCGTGGACCGGATTGTCCGGGCGCAGACCCAGCCGAACTGCGTATGTGAAGATACCGCCGAGCAGACCTACTGTTCTGCTCGCCGTACCAGTTCCGCCCCGCACTACAGACTTACCACGCAGCTTTTTTGTCTTCTCGATCTTCGCAGTTTTCCCCTTCGCCACATCATTCATAAAATCCTCGATGTCTTGGCGCGTGACCTGAGCTACCGACTTACGACCGAGGAGGGGCTTGATGTGACGTTCGATGCGCCCGGCGTCCGTGGCGAGGGTCGAAGCTTTCTTCGGGCGACGCATCGTTGACCCTGCGTCCTTGAGGTACTGGTCGCATAATTCGGCAACGGTCTGCACCGAGAGGCGCGCGGCAGTCGGACTTTTCCCTTTTACCACGACTTCGCCAAGGAGACGCTGCGCTTCGGCCCTAGCAGTATCCGGCGTCCACGGCGCTCCGTGCCGCCCTATGGTGATCTTGTGCTGGCGTCCATCCTTGGTGCGGAAAAAGAGAATGTAGGAAACAGACTCGCCACGTTGCCGTCGCGCCCCGAAACCTGTCACGGTGCTATCCCATATAACTGAGTTAACCGGTAAGGCCGCTATGTCCCGAATACCAATGCGTTTCTTAGCCTGTGCCATGGGATGCCCCTTGAGTTTGCTTCCTAGGTAGCTAATAGGTAGCATAAGCGGGCAATTCGTGGCAATGGCGGGTAATCATGGTCTACTGAAAATAGTATTAAAATCAATGCGATGTAGTTGAAGTCAATTTTCGGAAAAGATGCGTTTCTGCCCTCCGAAGGCAGAGGTCACAGGTTCGAATCCTGTCGGGTGCGCCATAAATTCCAATAAAATCAAGTAATTACGAAGATCGCGAAACTGGCGATTGGAATCTAGCTATTTGTTGGCACAATTTTGGCACAGTGCTGAAATCCCGGCACACTAGCGATTACGGTGATTTCAGGTGGCTACGATTCGACAAAAGGGCCTAGGACAAATTGTCAGAACAGGCCGTTTCAGAGGCGCTTTCCAATAAATGCTATCGTTGCAGTTGAAAGTTGGATCTGTCGCGGAAATGACCATTTCTGTGCCGCAACGACCTGTTGCAAGGCCCGGCTCTGCAAGGCACTGTGGAGACTATGCCATATGCTAAATGATCGGCCAGTTCCTTCACCGCATAGGCTCACCACCTGCAAAAATTTTGAATTGGGCGTCTCCGGTGATGACTTAACGCCAGAAATGCCAGTCGAACTCTGCAACGGTCAACATTGTTTTCATCCGCCCGACCTCGCAGAAGGTTTCCTTAACCTGTTTGGAAAACAGGAAATAAGGAAACCAGGTCAAAACTGGAAGCAATGTATAGAACAAGCCCGGCAAAAGTGTTCTTGGCTGCATGGCGATACTACTCTGGGGCAAACGTCTGCTGTTTCGGCTTTAATTTGCCCAGCGGGCGAAAAAAGCCTCGCCCGCCGTGCTGGAAAATCATCGTGAAGGCGTTTCGTGACTTTGGAAAGGCCTTCACGTTATACTGGAGGGCTTGAGCGTCCGACCGCCAATAGCAGCCTGATCAAGCGCTTCAACCTGCCACTTCTGGCTTGCTGACTTTTAGCGCGACTGGTTCATTCTGGGAGTCTGGTGTTGATAAGGCTTCTCCGTTCAGTATCCTGTGGGCACGATCCTTATCGATATCGCCTACCCAGGAAGCGATGACCACGGTTGCTACACAATTCCCGATATAGTTGCCGAGCGCACGTGCAATACCCATGAACCAATCCACCGAGAGAACCAGAACCAGTCCGATGGCAGGGATGCTGGGGATTGCTGCCAGTGTCGCAGCAAGAATGACAATAGCAGAGCCGGGCACGCCATGAGCTCCTTTGGAGGTGACTAAAGCCACACCAAGGATCGTCAGAAGGTCGGTAAAGGCGAGCGGTGTATTCGTGGCTTGGGCAATGAATACGGCGGCAAGAGTTAAATATATCGAGAATGCGTCAAGGTTGAACGAATACCCGGTAGGAATGACGAGACCGACAGTGGAGTCCTTTATGCCAAGATGCTCAAGCTTGCGCATGGTCTGGGGCAAGACCGCGTCGCTGGAGGCTGTACCTGCAACAATGCTGACTTCCGTGCGTAAATAGCGCAGCAGCTTTACGATGCTGAAGCCAGCGGCCTTTAATATGGAACCGAGCACAACAGCAACGAAAAGCGCGATGGTCAGGTAAAACAGTATTACGAGGTAGCCGAGCTGCGCCAACGAACCGATACCGTATTTGCCGACCGTATAGGCTATAGCCCCAAACACGCCAAGCGGTGCCAGGCGGACGATAAACGCCATGATTTTAAAGACGACGTCGCCAGCCATCTCAATGATGTGGAGAAGCGGCTTGGCGCGCTCGCCGACTTGTGCCAGTGCGCAACCGAAGAGGATGGCAACCAGGAGCACCTGAAGGATATCGCCTTGGACAAAACCGCTCACCATTGTTGTCGGGATGAGTTTCATCAAGAACTCAACCGTGCCGCCACTGGAAACTTCTTGCGCTCTTTCGACATAGGAGGAGAGGGCCGACGCATCGAGCTTGCTGACGTCGATGTTCATGCCGTGTCCCGGACCAAAGACATAGGCAATGACAATCCCGAGCGCGAGCGCGATTGTGGTGACGACCTCAAAATAGACAAGAGCCCGGACGCCGACGCGCCCAACCTTGGTAAGGCTGCCAGCGCCAGCAATCCCGTGTACGACAACACAAAAGACAATCGCTGGGACCAGCATCTTGATCAGTTTGATAAAACCATCGCCAAACGGTTTCATTTGCATCGCAACGTCAGGTACGAAGAAACCCGCGGCGACGCCGACAATAAGTGCGATGCATACTTGCCCGAACAAGGACTTTGACCAACTCGGCATTTAAGTTCCTCCCTTGCAAAAAAGGGGGAGTAGAGTTTGCGACAGCCAGCGAATAACGGCCTCCACCGTTTTCCTCCATTCGCTGGATTCATCGTCAGTCCCCCTGACATAGCAATAGTTGCCGAATAAACTATCCGTGTCTAATATCAATTTATGAGAAATCTATAGGGTCACGCTATGAGAATGCGTCAGCTCCAGTGTTTCGTTGTTCTTGCAGAGGAACTGAGTTTCACCCGGGCTGCTCAGCGTCTCAATATGTCCCAGCCGCCACTCAGTACCCAAATTCAAACGCTTGAACGAGAGCTGGGCGTGGATCTGATCAACCGCACGAGTCGAAAGATAGCTTTGACCCACGCGGGAAAACTTTTTCGGCGATATGCAAACAGCATGCTCGATCAATATGAGCGTAGTCTTCAGGAAATGCGCGAAATACAGCACGGACAGGAGGGTATGGTCGAGATCGGGACGACAGGCTCGATTCTACGCGGTGGCCTGTCAGAGTTGCTCTCGGACTTCGCGCAAGCCTATCCGCAGATTACCTTGCGAATCCACGAACAGTCGCCGTTGGCCCAGATTGACGACGTCCGTCGCCGACGCATGGATCTCAGCTTCAACCGCTCCATACCTCATGACAGCGAGCTCGCCCATGAGCATGCGTGGCAGGAAGAACTGGTGGCGTTGGTGCGTAGCGATCACAGGCTTGCCGGAAGTACCAGCGTATCGTTAAGGGAATTCAGTGACGATCCATTCGTCATATTACAGCCAGAGAGCTCGGATTTTGCCGCCTATGTAATGAGTTGTGTGGTGGCTTCAGGTTATCGACCGCGCATTTCACAACAGGTAATCGATGCTCAGTCCATTCCCAGCCTCGTCGCAGCTGGTTTTGGTGTGAGCATAGTTCCGGCGGGTATTGCACATCTGACCTCAGGACCAGTCGTTTTCCTGCCCATTCATCCGGAACCGCCCGTTTCCGATATCTACATCATCTACCACAAGGATGATCCAACGCCAGTACTGCGGCTATTTTTGGCTGAAATACGCGGCAAGCTTAATGCTGTAAGGCCTAGCCGAAAAGGTCCATAAACTGACTTCCTTTGAAAGGGAACCGGATTCCGTCAATAGTGAACTGGAAGCCCGGGATTTTCGGTTGTCCGAGTTTAGGCGGGCATTTCCGAAAGCTGTCCTGCTGGAGAAACTGGCTGATATTGATACGCCCCACCTTCAGCGAAGTAGTCTGTGGCACGATGAGACGTTCAACTATAGCGCGACGATCAGGATGAGATTCTTATGTCACGGTCGAGCTGACGTTATCATGTAGATTGTCGCTGGCAAGTTCTTCTTCGTTTTCTGATTGTCGCGAACGAGGCCGATCGGCCCCGCTGGCGTTTTTCCTCCATTGCTGTTCTTCGGCGATAACTTTCAACATTTATCTCGAAGATCGTGGCATGATGTACGAGGCGGTCGACGGCAGCGAGTGTCATTGCCGGATCAGGAAAGACTTTGTTCCATTCACCAAAGGGCTGGTTTGCGGTGATCATGATGGATCGCTGCTCATAGCGTGCGGAGATGAGTTCGAAGAGCCACCCTCACTCCAGAGAGGCCAAGGCGAAGAAAGAAAAATGAAAAAAATGCCTTCCCTTCGCATATCATTACCCTGGTAATATTTGTCGTCCACATTGATCCTTGATCGCTATATTCTGGGATTTTCTTTTTATTTCTCCATCACATAACCTTCACCTACAAGTGGTGACGGTTTGATGATTGGCGGTTCTGGCTGGATATTCCAGTGCCATGTCAATATTCGGTCGTTCGTCGGTGATTTGAGAGGTAGTGATTGAATATTTCCAGATATCTACCGTCATTGGCCGTTTTTTTACTGCCGTTGGGGCGAAAGTTGCCGCTGACAATGAACAATACTCATGTAAATCCGCGCTGGATATCAACAAAGCGTGGTACAAGATTCAGAAAACGGATAAGACCTACAAGCTCCAATGCTACCCTGATCCGCACACATTGGACGTCTCCTACGGATACTTCAGAAGTAGGTTAGACCTGCCTGCCGATGCGCTGCCTGAATGGCGGAAGATGACGTTCGGACCCTCGCCGAGCGGTGTCTGGCCAAAAAATGATATTTTTCAAGTTGATAGCGGTTAATTTTAGTACGGAGGAATACTATGACTTTCGATAGCGTGGAAGAGGTGCGAAAAAAAGCGGAATCTGATCGCGTTGCTGCCGAAAAGACGGGCCATCATGCGCGGCAACCAGAGAAAATCCAGCGCCAAAAGCAACAGCTGGCCCGTTTCATTACGGTAAAGGGTGGGATAGTAGCGGTCGGAATGGCGTTCGGGACTGCGGCGCACGCTGAAGCCCCGCAACTCGTTCTCGATCAGCTGGCGGATTCTATTGGTTATCGATACGACGTGGTGGATAATTCTCCGTCTTGCCCGCCCGCCATCGACAATTGCCACCTTTCCACGATCACGCTGACTGTTCCCAAAACGCTTCCCGACACGCTTCCGCCCAAGGGGTTGTCACTATATTTCAGTTTTGCCTATAAACTTTTACAGGTCGAAAGTGACATTTTCGACTATCAACCCGTCAATGGTGACGTTCAGAAACTTGTTTTAAAGCCCGGAGAAAAGTTAGTTCCCGGCGCCACATACAAGATCAAGCTCTGGGGCCTCAAGTCGAACTTTTCCAAGGCATTCGCTATGCCCAATGCCTATTTCGTTGCCGATGGGGTGCGGCCACGGACAATCGCCGCGACCCGTCCGGCAATCGATCCCGATACCGGACTTGATGTGACCACCTTCGTTGGGCCCATGACTGACGAGGCGCGACTGGCGACCAAAAATGACGGTGACAAGACCCGCTGGCTGACGGCCGAACGCGCCTTCGCGCTTCAGGCCCAACGCCAGGCGCCCAAGGCGACCGGCGTCGCTATTCTGCCGAAACCGGCAAAGGCCACTATCGGCAAAGGTGGCCGGGTCGACCTGCGCGGCGGCGTATCACTGACCCTTGAGGGCGTTCAGCGCGAGGCGGTTGAGCCTGCATTGGCGGCGCTGGCAAGGGCAGGGGTGGCCGAAGACGGTAAACTGCCTTTGATAATTCGCGTCGGTGCATCCAAGCTGGCGAGCGAAGCCTATGAACTCGACGTGAGCCGCCGGGGCGTCACGATTACGGCACATGATGCGGCGGGCGCTGGCTATGCATTGCGCTCGCTTGCGCAGCAGGCGGCATTCGACAAAGGTCTGTTGATCCCGTTGCGGATAAAGGATGCACCGCAATATGGCTTTCGCGGACTTCATATCGATCTGGCGCGCAATTTTCACAGCCGGGATGAGATACTGAAACTCATCGAGGCTATGGCGTCCTACAAGCTCAATAAACTGCAACTTCACCTTGCGGACGACGAGGGCTGGCGGATCGAAGTGCCCGCGTTGCCTGAACTCACCGAGATCGGCAGCAAGCGATGCCACGATCCGTCCGAACAATCGTGCCTGCTGCCCACGCTCGGAGCTGGACCTGACGGGACGAGTTCCGTTAACGGCTATCTGAGTACCGCCGATTATGTCGCCATCGTACGGGCCGCCGCCGCCCGCCAGATCGAGGTGATCCCTGCCATCGACATGCCGGGCCATTCACGCGCCGCGGTTAAGGCCATGGAGGTGCGCTATGGGCGCCTGGCCGCGCAAGGAAAAAGCGCCGAGGCTGAGCAATATCGCCTGATCGATCCCGCTGATACGACCGTATATCACAGCGTCCAAAATTATAGCGACAATACGCTGAATGTTTGCTTGCCGAGTACTTATCGTTTCATCGATACGGTGGTCGATGCTGTTGCCGAACTGCATCGGGAGGCTGGCGCGCCGCTGAAAACCTTTCATCTTGGCGCTGACGAGACTGCGGGAGCTTGGGTGAAATCGCCCGCTTGCGCTGCAATGATTGCCGAAAACGGTGGAGATGCCAAAAAGCTGACGCCACGCTTTATTGAGCGCATCGCGAACAGCCTCGCCGCGAAGGGGCTGCGCGCAGGAGGGTGGAGCGACGGCCTGGGGCACGCCGCCACGACGAATATGCCGGAGCAGGTACAGTCCAATATATGGGGAGGCCTGCATAACAGCGCGGTCCGCGAAACTCACGACCAGCTGAACCGTGGTTGGGACGTGGTGCTGTCGATCCCCGATTTCGCATATTTCGACATGCCCTATGCTCCGCACCCGGACGAAGGAGGGTTGGACTGGGCATCGCGAGACGTCGACACCTACCGGATATTTGGCTTTATGCCCGAAAATTTGCCAGCCAACGCCGCGCTGGTCCGCGATGTTCGTGGTCAGGAAAAGGCGGTTGACGATATGCCGGTGCTGCAATCAGGGCGGCGCATTGCGGGCATTCAAGCGCAAATATGGAGCGAGATGGTTCGCACCGACATGCGGCTCGAATATATGCTTTTCCCGCGCCTTCTGGCGATTGCCGAGCGGGCGTGGCGCCCGGCGGTCTGGCAGCCAGCGTACCAGCCTGGCGCTTCATATAAGTGGCACGACCCGCGAATTGACCGTGCGAAGTTGAACATCGAGTGGCGGGATTTTTCTGGCCGCGTCGCCGCGCAATTTCCGCAGCTCGAAAAAATGGGAATTGCCTACCGTGTCGCCCCTCCCGGTGCTCGCATAGTCAACGGGAAGCTGGAAGCCAATAGCGACTTTCCGGGTACGACTATCGAATATCGTGTCGGCAACGCTGCCTGGAAGCGATATGACAAGCCGGTCGCGGTAAAGGATGCGGTCGAGCTTCGCAGTCGTTCGGCCGATGGGCAGCGGACCAGTCGGACCGTGAGGGTCGAGCCCGGCGATTAAAATGGCGCGATGACAAACAGGCCGCAAACGAACACAGGCCTTCTGATCGCGGCCTTGAGCGAAAAGATAGTGTGCAAGCTCCACCGAACCATCTATTGATAGCGATGGGGGAGAAATAATAACGAGTCGGCTATTTGCACGACCTTCGTAAAGCTTCCCCTTCGCGAGAGGCTGAACCGGGATGATGAATTTCGGAACAGCCAAGATGAAATGGGAGGAATGTGAATGCGCGTTTTAAAGCGTATCGCTGTGGCAGCTTCGATTGTGGGGATCGCTGCAACGGCAAGTGGTTTGGCAATGGGCATTGCAAATGCCGAAGAGCCGCTGAAACTGATTATCGGAACAGAAGGCGCATATCCGCCGTTCAATTTCACCAATCCGGATGGTTCCCTGTCGGGTTTCGATGTCGATATCGCAAGGGCGCTTTGCGAGGAGATGAAGGCCGAGTGCACATTCATCACGCAGGAATGGGATGGCACTATTCCCGCACTTCAGGCCGGAAAATTCGACGCCTATGTTTCCTCCATGTCGATCACGGAAGAACGCAAGAAGCAGGTCGATTTTTCCAATAAATATTACAACACGCCTCCCGGCGTCGCGGTCCCCAAGGATAGCGACATCAAGGGCGTGACCAAGGAAGATCTCGCCGGCAAGACCATCGGTGTCCAGGTGTCCACGACACACGCCAATTATGCCGAGCACGCCTTCACCGAAAGCACGATCAAGGCCTATCCGACCGCCGAAGAATATCGGCTCGATATGGCCAATGGCCGCCTTGATGCCGTCAATGACGACAGCGTGACGCTGAGCGAGTGGCTGAAGACCCCGGACGGAGCATGCTGCAAGATGATCGGCACCTATCCGCCGGATGACAATATTCATGGTGTCGGCGTTGGCGTTGCCATGAAGAAGGGACGTCCTGAACTGGTCGAAAAGTTCAACAACGCCATCAAGGCGATCCGCGCGAACGGCAAGTACAAGGAAGTCAACGACAAGTACTTCGACTTCGATGCCTACGGCGCTGAAAACTGACCGGGCAAAGGTCAGGCGTTCAGTATACTGCAATCTATCATGCCGCCCAATTTGGGCGGCATTCTTTCGATAGGGCTAGGGTATTTTCGAGCCAAAAGTGCGAAGCGCCTACGCGGGGAAATCAGTCCACTGGACTGATTTCTGATCCCGCTTCGATGCGGAACCGCTCTAGACAAGCATACACCATCGAAAGATGGGGCCGATTTTCGGGCAATAAAAATAAAAAACAATAGCTTATGCGGGTTTGCTCCATCTCGTGATGATTACGGACAAAATAGATTGTCTGTATAATTATGAGATATTTGTTGCGGTTGCGCATTTTTTACTGGCAAGGACACTGTTTGATCTCGGTGCAAGGGAGGTCAAAATGTATCGACTGCTATGCCTGACCGTTTCCGGCTTCGCGCTCGTTATTGTTTCGTCACATAGCCGGGAGAAAATGCCGACATTGTCTTATGCTGCTTCAAAGGGCTGCATTTGTGATAAGAATCGCGAGCCGGTCTCTGCATGTCTTGATGTTTGCCAGTGGGCAAACTGACGACTATCCAGCAATATAAAGGAGGATAAATGCGACCTGAAAACCTCGTCATTCGTGCGGTGGAAGACAAGGATGCGGAAGGCCTGACCCGTTTGCAAAACATGCCGGGATTTCGGTTTGGCACATTGCGCGTGCCGTTCCAGCGTCTCGATACGACAAAGAAATGGATTCAGTCGCTTGGCCCGGAATCGACCATTATTGTCGCGACAATCAACGAGGAGATTGTCGGAAACGCTGGCTTGCTTCGGCACGCAGGACGGCGAGGCCATAGCGCGTCACTCATCATGGGCATCCATGACGAATATGTCGGCAAGAGTATAGGCACGGCATTCATGACCGAACTGATCGATATTGCTGACAACTGGCTCGATCTGAAACGGCTTGAGCTGACCGTTTATGTCGATAATGCCGCAGCGATCCGCCTCTATGAAAAATTCGGTTTTGTTTCGGAAGGCATTCGCAAGAAAGATGCCTTCCGGGCCGGAGAATTCGTCGACACACTGGCAATGGCGAGGCTCAATTTTTGATATATTTCTCTCGGAATTATCGCACCGCCACGACTGCAGCCCAGTCGGTGACACGTTTGTCATAGGCGCTGCCGGTCCAGCATTCTATTTCGATGTGGGACCAGTGGCCGTTATTGCGCCAGTAATCCGTAAGCTCTTGCGGCGAAAGATAATTGTAATAGCGGCCAAGCGCGTCATTGCCTTCAGCGGTGCCGGTCTTGAAACTGGCCCAGACGACACCGCCTTTCACCAATGCCGAGTGAATTTTTTCAACGATGGGAGCGAGTTCGCCTCTGGGTACATGGGTAAGCGAGGCGGAAGCATAAACGCCGTCATATTCCTCGACTGCCGAAAGTTCGTCGAACATCATTGTCCTGACGGGTTGTCCCAGTCGTTTCGAGGCGATTGCCGCCAGTTCGGCGGAGCCGTCCGTGGCATCAAGCTTGAAACCGGCGTTCAGAATAGCTTGAGCATCGGTTCCCGAGCCGGTCCCCAGTTCCAGAATGCGGCCGCCTGTCTTGCAGCGCTTCAGGAAACCCGGCAGCTTCGGATTGGGCGTGCCGCCGTCGGCTGCGTAGTCGGTCGCATTTGAATTGTAAAATCCCAGCGTGTTGTCCTGCATGTGCCTGAAGGCCCTCTGCCCAAATGTTTGAAAGGTAAGTGGTTGCCGGGTCCGGGATTCCCGAACCTAGAGCGCATCCCGAAAAGTGTGAAACGGTTTTCGGAACAAGATGCGCGTTAAAAATAGATAGAGCATTTCCGACGATTCATGAAAAATAGGAAATGCTCTAGCAGGCACTTATGCGGTGAAATCGCACCGCATGGAAAGCCCTGACGGCGTTGGGAACCGCTATTCAACAGTCTCCCCGGCCTTCTGCGCGGGATCATTGGTGATGACGTGCAGAATAACGTTGCATTTTCGCCACAATGCGTTGCATAGATGCAACGCTATTGGGTAACATGGTTAACATGAACACGGCGAATCTGACGGCGGACATGAACGGCGAGAAACAATCATCGCAAGGCGGCGAGGGGCGCAGGCTTCTGGCGCTTCCGGGCATTATCACTGTCATTTCGGCGCTTGTCACCGCATCGATTTCTTTTGCCATTCTGATTGGCATCACGCCGATCACGCCGGACCGGACCGTCACGCTGGCATTGGTCATCATCAATGTCGCGCTGATCCTGTTCCTGATCCTCCTGATCTGCCGCGAAGTTTACCGTATCGTCATGGCCCGGCGGCTTGGAAAGGCCGCTTCGCGCCTGCATGTCCGCATTGTCGCGCTGTTTTCGCTGATCGCAGCCGTCCCCGCGATTGTGGTTGCCATCGTGGCATCGGTCACGCTCAATCTCGGTCTGGACCGCTGGTTCGATACCAATACGCGCGACATTGTCAGTTCATCGCAAAGCCTTACCACTGCCTATATTCGTGAAACAGCGCTCAACCTGCAAAGCACATCCTATTCCATGTTGCAGGATCTGGATGCGCAGCGCACCATTTACAGTCTTGATCGTGGCGGCTTCGTCCAGTTGATGACGCTGCAGGCGCGTGGTCGCGGCCTGCTCGGCGCGTTTCTGGTGCGTGAAAACGGCGCTGTGGTCGTCAAAAGCGATACCGGTGTCGAGGATCGCCTGCCGCCGCCGACCGAAGATGCATTGAAGACCGCTCCGGACGGCAAGCCCGTCATCATTCCGCCGGGCAACAGTAATTTCGTCGGTGCGATCATCAAGATGCGCGAGATACCCGACGTCTATCTCTATACGGTCCGCGCCGTCGATTCCCAGATTCTCGACGCCATGCGCCTGATGGAAGCCAACACCCAGCGCTATCAGGAGATGGATGCCAACCGCATTCCGACGCAGATCGCCTTCGCGCTGCTCTATTTCGGCCTGACTCTGATCGTGCTGCTTTCGGCGATCTGGACCGGGATTGCCGTGGCTGACCGGCTGGTGCGTCCGATCCGGCTGCTGATCGGCGCGTCCGACGATGTGGCGGCGGGTAATCTCGACGTCTCGGTGCCGGTACGCACCTCCGATGGAGACGTCGGCGCATTGTCCGGTACTTTCAACAACATGGTCGCCGAACTCAAGAGCCAGCGTAATGAGCTGCTTTCCGCCAAGGACCAGATTGACGAGCGCCGCCGGTTCTCCGAGGCCGTGCTTTCAGGCGTGACGGCGGGCGTCATCGGCATTGAGACGGATGGCTGCATTTCCATTCTGAATCGCTCGGCGGAACATATGTTCGGCGTCACATCGGAAGAGGCTGTCGGCAGGAACCTCACCAGCATCGCGCCGGAGATCGGGCAGGCTTTCGAGGTTGCCCGTTCGACGGGACGTGCCGTTCACCGCGAGCAGGTCAGCATGACCCGTGGCGGCGTGGCGCGTACCTTCAACGTGCAGGTGACGGTCGAGGATACGGAATCCGAAGATCATTCCTATGTGGTGACGGTGGATGACATTACCGATCTGGTGCAGGCGCAGCGTTCGTCCGCCTGGGCGGATGTGGCGCGCCGCATCGCGCATGAGATCAAGAACCCGCTCACCCCGATCCAGCTTTCCGCAGAACGCATCCGCCGCCGCTATGGCAAGGTGATTACCGAAGATCGCGAGGTTTTCGACCAGTGCACGGATACGATCATTCGCCAGGTTGGCGATATCGGGCGCATGGTCGACGAGTTCTCTGCCTTCGCCCGCATGCCGAAGCCGGAAATGCGGCTTATGGATATGCGTGAGGCATTGCGCGAGGCTTCCTTCCTTGTTGAAGTCAGCCGCAGCGATATTCGTTTCCAGAACGATTTTGGCTCCGAAAGGCTGGTCGGCTCGTTTGACAGCCGCCTGATCGGGCAGGCGTTCGGCAATGTCATCAAGAACGCCAGCGAAGCCATTGACGGACTTCCGAAGGAAGATCGCGCCAGGGAAGGCGATGACGGGCACATCCTTATCCGTTCCTATCAGGCGGATGGGCAACTGTTTGTCGATGTGATCGACAATGGCAAGGGCCTGCCGGGCGACGACCGCCAGAAGCTGCTGGAACCTTACATGACGACGCGAGAGAAGGGCACCGGCCTTGGCCTCGCGATTGTCCGCAAGATCGTCGAAGATCATGGCGGGCATCTGGAATTGCATGACGCGCCACCGGACTTCCACGGAGGACGGGGCGCGATGATACGTATGGTCTTTCCGCAGGCGCCCACTGGCGAAGTGGGCGCGAGCGCGGAACCTGCCGGCGAAGCTGGCACCAATGCGGATAATGACGAAAAGAACATAGCTGGACAGGTGATTTGATATGGCTGCCGATATTCTTGTAGTTGATGACGAAGCGGATATCCGGGAACTTGTTGCAGGCATTCTGAGCGATGAAGGCCACGAAACCCGCACGGCTTTCGACGCGGACAGCGCGCTCGCCGCGATCAATGATCGCGTTCCCCGGCTGGTTTTTCTGGATATCTGGCTGCAAGGCAGCCGTCTGGACGGTCTGGCGCTGCTCGATGAAATCAAGAAGCAGCATCCCGAACTGCCGGTCGTGATGATTTCCGGTCACGGCAACATTGAAACGGCAGTGTCGGCGATCCGTCGCGGCGCTTATGATTTCATCGAAAAGCCGTTCAAGGCCGACCGTCTCATTCTCGTCGCGGAGCGGGCGCTCGAAACCTCGAAGCTGAGGCGTGAAGTCTCGAACCTGCGCAAGCGCAGCGGCGATCATCTGGAACTGATCGGCTCGTCGCTTGCCATGAGCCAGTTGCGCCAGACCATCGAGCGCGTGGCGCCGACCAACAGCCGGATCATGATCACCGGCCCGTCGGGGGCAGGCAAGGAGCTGGCAGCGCGTGCCATTCATGCGCAGTCGACCCGTGCCAACGGACCGTTTGTGACCGTCAATGCCGCGACCATCACGCCGGAGCGCATGGAGATCGAGCTTTTCGGCACGGAAATGGACGGCGGCGAGCGCAAGGTGGGCGCGCTGGAAGAAGCCCATGGCGGCATTCTCTATCTCGATGAAGTTGCCGATATGCCGCGCGAGACGCAGAACAAGATTTTGCGTGTGCTTGTGGACCAGCAGTTTGAGCGCGTGGGCGGCACCAAGCGCGTGAAGGTGGATGTGCGCATCATCTCCTCGACGGCGCAGAACCTTGAAGGCATGATCGCCGAGGGCACGTTCCGCGAAGACCTGTTTCACCGTCTTTCGGTGGTGCCGGTGCAGGTGCCGCCACTCGCCGCCCGGCGCGAGGATATTCCGTCACTGGTCGAGTATTTCATGAAACAGATCGCCGAACAGGCGGGCATCAAGCCGCGCAAGATCGGCTCCGATGCGATGGCGGTTTTGCAGGCGCACAGCTGGCCCGGCAATCTTCGCCAGCTTCGCAACAATGTCGAACGCCTGATGATTCTGGCGCGCGGCGATGATCCCGAAGCGCCAGTGACAGCCGATCTTCTTCCGGCTGAAATCGGCGACACGCTGCCGCGCGCGCCGACGGAATCCGACCAGCACATCATGGCGCTTCCGCTGCGTGAGGCGCGCGAGCGTTTCGAGAAGGAATATCTGATCGCGCAGATCAACCGGTTTGGCGGCAATATTTCACGCACGGCGGAGTTTGTTGGCATGGAGCGTTCGGCGCTTCATCGCAAACTGAAATCTCTCGGCGTATGATGAAATCAAGGTTCGGGCAGGCGGAGCGGTCATGCGGGTAATCGTTTGCGGAGCAGGGCAGGTCGGATACGGCATCGCCGAGCGGCTTGCCGCCGAGGAAAACGATGTCTCGGTTATCGACACCTCGGCCCGCCATATCGAGATCGTGCGCGACACGCTTGATGTGCGCGGATTTGTCGGGCACGGCTCGCAACCGGACGTGCTTGCTGCCGCTGGCGCCGACGAAGCGGATATGATTATCGCCGTCACCTTGTCCGACGAGGTCAATATGGTGGCCTGTCAGGTGGCGCATTCGGTCTTCAACGTGCCCACCAAGATCGCCCGTATCCGCGCCCAGTCTTACCTCAAGGCCGAATATCAGGACCTGTTCCTGCGCGAAAACCTGCCGATCGACGTCATCATCTCGCCAGAGGTGGAAGTGGGCGAGGTGGTCCTGCGGCGCATCGCCTTGCAGGGCGCGACGGACGTGCTGCGCTTTGCCGACGACAAGATCATCGGCCTAGCCATCGAATGTCTTGAGGAATGTCCGGTCATCAATACGCCACTGAAGCAGCTGACCGATCTGTTTCCCGATCTTGCGGCAACCGTCGTCGGTGTGGTGCGCAATGACAGTCTTTTCATCCCGCGATCTTCGGACGAGCTGAACGCAGGCGATCTCGCTTATGTGGTGACGACGCGCGAGCAGGTCCGCCGCACATTGGGTCTGTTCGGGCATGAGAAACCGGAAGCCAGCCGCATTGTTATCGCGGGCGGCGGCAATATCGGCTTGTACGTCGCCAAGGCCATCGAGGACCGCAAATGGCACACGCGCGTCAAGATGATCGAAAGCGAGCACGAGCGCGCTTTCGCCATCGCCGATCAGCTGAAGCGCACCATGGTCTTGCATGGCAGCGCGCTCGACCAGAACCTGCTCCAGGAGGCCGATATTCAGGACGCCGACCTCATGGTCGCGCTCACCAATCAGGATCAGGTCAATATCCTGTCGAGCATCATGGCGAAACGGTTGGGCTGCAAGTCCAACATGGCGCTGCTCAATACGGTTGCCTATCAGGATTTCACCCACATGGTGGGGATCGACGCCTATATAAACCCGAAGGCGGTCACGATTTCCAAAATCCTCCAGCATGTCCGGCGAGGCCGAATCCGTGCGGTCTATAGCGTTTATCGCGACATGGCCGAACTGATCGAAGCCGAGGCTCTGGAAACATCCTCGCTCGTCGGCGCGCCGTTGCGCGATCTCGACTTGCCGGAAGGTCTGCGAATCGGTGCGATTTATCGTGACGGGCAGGTGATCCGCCCGAACGG
The DNA here is from genome assembly GCA_900473915.1 of Hyphomicrobiales bacterium. GTDB lineage: Bacteria > Pseudomonadota > Alphaproteobacteria > Rhizobiales > Rhizobiaceae > Brucella. Next base: position 35,243 of record UCNG01000023.1, read on the forward strand.
CGATGTGCGCATCAAGCCGAAGGATCGCGTCGTCATTTTCGCAACATCCGACGCAGTAAAACACGTTGAGCAGATGTTCCGCGTCAGTCTGGAGTTCTTCTGATCGACGGCTCAGGGACAAAGAGGTTTCGCCAAGTTTGGCGTGACATTTGACGTCCCTGTATGGTCGGCCCTGTCAGAATTTGGCAGGAGGCTAATGAAATTGACGGTTGCACAAAGATTCCCATCCTGTTAACCGAAGCTGAATAGCGAAGCAGTTGTCTTTCCACAGCAATTGCAGTCGGGCATCGGTTTTGCACGCACCGGTGCTTGATTTATGTGCATGCGCGTGTTCGTTTAACGCATCGCGAGCTGGCTGCTGATCGATTAAAGGAATAAAAACAATGGCTGAACGATCGCAAAATCTGCAAGACCTTTTTCTGAACTCTGTACGCAAGCAGAAAATTTCCCTGACGATTTTCCTTATCAATGGCGTCAAACTGACCGGCATTGTAACGTCTTTCGATAATTTCTGCGTGCTTCTGCGCCGTGACGGTCATTCGCAGCTTGTCTACAAGCATGCGATCTCGACGATCATGCCAAGCCAGCCAGTGCAGATGTTCGAAGGCGAAGAAGCCTGACGCTTTCCGAATGGCATTGGAGCGCAATGGCCGACGTTGTTTCGCTCCAGTTTTTTGTTTCTGCGGATGATAGCCGGACATGCACTGCCTGTCCGGCTCGTCATGTTTAAACAGTCCGGGGCGTCTTTCATTTGAAACAGCTTTCGCGGTGACTTATCTGCATGGGCAGATAAAGCGCGTTTCCGCGTCCCCGGAGTGAACATTGTCCAAATTCAAGGATAAGAAGCCGACATCTGCCGATGCAGACAAGGGTTTCGAATTTTCAGAACCAGAGCCCACAAGGGCAGCCGTTATCGTTCCCATCCTTCCAGAGCGGTATAATACGGGTACGTCAGCGGAAGATGGGGCTCGCCCCGAATTCCAGCGCTCGAATGAGGCGCGTCTTGAAGAAGCCGTCGGACTTGCCCGCGCGATCAGCCTCGACATCGAACATGCCGAAATCGCCATTGTTGCCAATCCTCGTCCCGCGACCCTTCTGGGCACGGGCAAGGTGGAAGCAATTGCCGAGGTTGTGAAAGAAAAGGCCATAGGGCTCGTGATCGTCGATCATGCGCTGACCCCGGTGCAGCAGCGCAATCTCGAAAAGGAATGGAACGTCAAGGTCATCGATCGAACGGGACTTATCCTGGAAATTTTCGGCGAGCGTGCGCGCACCAAGGAAGGCGCGTTGCAGGTCGAACTGGCGCATCTGAACTATCAGAAGGGCCGTCTGGTCCGAAGCTGGACCCACCTTGAACGCCAGCGCGGCGGTGGCGGCTTCCTCGGCGGTCCGGGTGAAACTCAGATCGAAGCCGACCGTCGTCTGCTGCAGGACAAGATTCTGAAGATCAAGCGCGAGCTTGAAACGGTGGTGCGAACCCGCACCCTGCATCGCCAGAAGCGGCGCAAGGTGCCGCATCCGATTGTCGCGCTCGTCGGTTATACCAATGCTGGAAAGTCCACGCTTTTCAATCGCATGACGGGTGCGGAAGTGCTGGCAGAAGACATGCTCTTCGCGACGCTCGACCCGACATTGCGCCGCATTCGCCTTCCACACGGTGAAACGGTTATCCTGTCGGATACGGTCGGCTTCATCTCGAACCTCCCGCACCATCTGGTCGCCGCATTCCGCGCCACGCTTGAAGAGGTGGTTGAAGCCGATCTGATCCTGCATGTCCGCGACATTTCCGATCCGGACAATGCGGCGCAGGCCGAAGACGTGGAAAGCATTCTGGCGGGGCTGGGCATCGAGCCTCAGGACCGCAAGCGTGTCGTCGAAATCTGGAACAAGATCGACAATCTGGACGAAAGCGGGCGCGAAGCCGCCTTGCGTCTTGCTGCTGCCGGCAGTGAGGAGGGGCGTCCCATTCCGCTTTCGGCCATTACCGGTGAAGGCGTTGACAGGTTGCTTTCGCTGATCGAAACCCGGATAGCGGGTTCGCTCGGCGCGGTCGATGTGCTGCTGTCTCCTTTCGAGCTCCATCTTCTCGACTGGATTTACCAGCATGGCAGCAATGTCGAGCGCGAGAATCTGGAAGACGGCTCCGTTCGCATCAGGGCCCGGCTGACGGAAGTGGCCCGCAAGACGCTGGACGAGAAACGCGGGATTCGGCCCGAAAAGCCGGAGTCCGACTGGGAATAGAGCGCCACTTGCGGAACAGGGGCGCAACGCCCTATGTATGGAAACGTACGATTCAGAATTATTCACTTCGCCATAAAGATATCCAGAGGCCCATAATGAGAGATCCGATCGAAACCGTCATGAACCTCGTCCCGATGGTGGTTGAGCAGACCAACCGTGGCGAACGGGCCTATGATATTTTCTCGCGCCTTCTGAAGGAACGCATCATCTTCGTGAACGGACCGGTTGAAGACGGAATGTCGATGCTGGTATGCGCGCAGCTTCTCTTTCTCGAAGCGGAAAATCCGAAGAAAGAGATCAACATGTACATCAATTCGCCCGGCGGCGTCGTGACGTCCGGCATGGCGATCTATGATACGATGCAGTTCATCCGCCCGCCGGTTTCCACGCTTTGCATGGGCCAGGCTGCTTCGATGGGCTCGCTGCTTCTGACGGCAGGCGCCACCGGCCAGCGTTATGCGCTGCCGAATGCCCGTATCATGGTCCACCAGCCATCGGGCGGCTTCCAGGGCCAGGCCTCGGACATTGAGCGCCATGCCCAGGACATCATCAAGATGAAGCGTCGCCTGAACGAGATCTACGTCAAGCACACGGGCCGCGATTACGAGACGATCGAACGCACGCTCGACCGCGACCATTTCATGACCGCACAGGAAGCGCTCGAATTCGGCCTCATCGACAAGGTGGTCGAAGCGCGTGACGTTGGCGCGGACGAATCGAAGTAAGAGCCGGAATCTCCGGCTCACGCCTGTTTTTAGCGCCCTTTGCCACAAAAGGGGCCCATTTCTTGCAACTACGTGATGGTTAACGCGCCGCGTTAAGCATCTGTTGGGGTTCGGGGCGCTAAACTTGGCCGGATTATGCCGAATCTTTGCCGGGAACATATTTTTCATTTGTTCGGCGGTGCAGCTTCTGCAACAGTCCCCATATGGCTCCTTCGGTCGGGGAGCCATGCGGTGAGAGGAATCCTGAGACTACAGGCCCTGGATGACGGCAAGCGCGTATCTGCTGCTGTCATGAGCGGCGGGAGGTGCGTTTCTCCTCCAGCACTGGGTCCGAACCGGAAGAAACGATCGATCTGGACGCCTTGCGTTCATTTCGGTCAATTGAAAGGAAACTGCGATGAGCAAAGTCAGCAACAGCGGCGGCGATTCCAAGAATACGCTTTATTGCTCGTTCTGCGGCAAAAGCCAGCATGAAGTGCGCAAGCTGATTGCAGGCCCGACCGTTTTCATCTGCGACGAGTGCGTCGAACTCTGCATGGACATCATCCGCGAGGAAAACAAATCCTCCATGGTGAAGTCGCGCGAGGGCGTGCCGACGCCGCAGGAAATCATGGCCGTTCTTGACGATTACGTCATCGGCCAGAAGGATGCCAAGCGCGTTCTGTCGGTTGCGGTACACAATCACTACAAGCGTCTCGCCCATCAGTCGAAGAACAGCGACATCGAGCTTGCGAAGTCGAACATTCTGCTCGTGGGTCCCACGGGCTGCGGCAAGACCTATCTTGCCCAGACGCTCGCCCGCATCATCGATGTGCCGTTCACCATGGCCGATGCGACGACGCTGACGGAAGCAGGCTATGTCGGTGAAGATGTCGAGAACATCATCCTGAAGCTGCTTCAGGCTGCCGATTACAACGTGGAACGCGCACAGCGCGGCATCGTCTATATCGACGAAGTCGACAAGATCAGCCGCAAGTCGGACAATCCGTCCATCACGCGCGACGTGTCGGGCGAGGGCGTCCAGCAGGCGCTTCTGAAGATCATGGAAGGCACCGTCGCTTCCGTGCCGCCGCAGGGTGGCCGCAAGCATCCGCAGCAGGAATTCCTGCAGGTGGACACGACGAACATCCTTTTCATCTGCGGCGGCGCTTTTGCCGGTCTGGATAAGATCATCTCCGCACGCGGCGAAAAGACCTCCATCGGCTTCGGCGCCACCGTCAAGTCGGTCGATGAACGCCGCATCGGTGACGTGTTCAAGGAACTGGAGCCGGAAGATCTTCTGAAATTCGGCCTCATTCCGGAATTCGTTGGCCGTCTGCCGGTGATCGCGACGCTCGAAGACCTCGATGTCGACGCTCTGGTACAAATCCTGACCGAGCCGAAGAACGCGCTCGTGAAGCAGTATCAGCGCCTGTTCGACATGGAAAATGTCGAGCTGAGCTTCCACGACGATGCCCTGCGGGCGATTGCCAACAAGGCGGTCGAGCGCAAGACGGGTGCACGCGGATTGCGTTCGATCATGGAAAAGATCCTGCTCGATACGATGTTCGAGCTTCCGACGCTGGAAGGCGTGCAGGAGGTGGTTATTTCCGGTGATGTGGTGGATGGCAGCGCCCGTCCGCTCTATATCTATGCCGAGCGGCAGGACGAAAAGGGTAATGTTTCCGCCTGAGCGGAAAGATGACCGATCAAAAGGCCGCGCAAGCGGCCTTTTTCATGTGCTGAGCTTGCGTGGGGCTCAACCTGCAACTATTGCAGGGCGCAGCAATCAGGGTACATGCTAAGCTGGATATTGTACTAATGCGCCGCACAGCGCAGGATAGATGACGATTCTATGAAAGTCGGCCCGATAAAGCCTATTGAATTGCCGGGTTAGGCTCTCCAAGTATGGACCAAAGCACATTCGTGACCTGCCTCATGACGAAAGGGGGCGCGGATGTGGCAGTCAGGTTGAAAAACCTGAGAAAGGACTTGAACTATGACGAGTACTGAACAGAAGACACCACTGGGTGGCTCTGAAGCGGGCGGCGCGGACGGGCTCTATGCCGTTTTGCCGTTGCGTGACATCGTCGTTTTCCCCCATATGATCGTTCCGCTTTTTGTCGGCCGCGAGAAGTCCATTCGCGCGCTGGAGGAAGTGATGGGCGTGGACAAGCAGATATTGCTTGCCACCCAGAAGAACGCCGCCGATGACGATCCGGCACCGGATGCGATTTATGAAATCGGCACGATTGCCAATGTGCTTCAGCTTTTGAAGCTGCCGGACGGCACCGTCAAGGTGCTGGTCGAAGGCACGGCGCGCGCCAAGGTTTCCAAGTTCACCGACCGTGAGGACTATCACGAGGCCTATGCTGCGGCTCTGCCGGAGCCGGATGAAGATGCCGTCGAGATCGAGGCGCTTGCCCGCTCGGTGGTTTCCGATTTCGAAAACTACGTCAAGCTGAACAAGAAGATTTCGCCGGAAGTGGTTGGCGCGGCCAGCCAGATCGACGATTATTCGAAGCTTGCCGACACGGTGGCCTCGCATCTCGCGATCAAGATTCCCGAGAAGCAGGAAATGCTGTCCATCCTCTCGGTGCGCGAGCGCCTTGAGAAGGCACTTTCCTTCATGGAAGCCGAAATCTCGGTTCTGCAGGTTGAGAAGCGTATCCGCAGCCGCGTCAAGCGCCAGATGGAGAAGACGCAGCGCGAATACTATCTCAACGAGCAGATGAAGGCGATCCAGAAGGAGCTTGGCGACGGCGAGGACGGTCGCGATGAAGCGGCAGAACTCGAAGAACGCATCAACAAGACCAAGCTTTCCAAGGAAGCCCGCGAAAAGGCACAGGCCGAGCTGAAGAAGCTGCGCTCCATGAGCCCGATGTCTGCCGAGGCAACGGTCGTGCGCAACTATCTCGACTGGCTGCTGTCCATTCCGTGGGGCAAGAAGTCGAAGATCAAGCAGGACTTGAATTTTGCCGAGGAAGTGCTTGATGACGAGCATTTCGGCCTCGACAAGGTCAAGGAGCGCATCGTCGAATATCTCGCGGTGCAGGCTCGCTCGACCAAGATCAAGGGCCCGATCCTCTGCCTCGTCGGACCTCCCGGCGTCGGCAAGACCTCGCTCGCCCGTTCGATCGCCAAGGCGACAGGCCGTGAATATGTCCGCATGTCGCTCGGCGGCGTGCGCGACGAGGCCGAAATCCGCGGTCACCGCCGCACCTATATCGGCTCGATGCCCGGCAAGGTCATCCAGTCGATGAAGAAGGCGAAGAAGTCCAACCCGCTCTTCCTGCTCGATGAAATCGACAAGATGGGCCAGGATTTCCGCGGCGATCCGTCATCGGCCATGCTCGAGGTGCTGGACCCTGAACAGAACTCGACCTTCATGGATCACTACCTTGAGGTCGAATATGACCTGTCGAACGTCATGTTCGTGACGACGGCCAATACGCTGAATATTCCGGGTCCGTTGCTGGATCGTATGGAGATCATCCGTATTGCCGGCTACACCGAGGACGAAAAGCTCGAGATCGCCAAGCGGCACCTGCTGCCGAAGGCAATCAAGGACCACGCCCTGCAACCGAAGGAGTTTTCGGTCACGGATGAAGCACTGCGCAATGTTATCCGCCTTTACACGCGGGAAGCAGGTGTGCGCAGCCTCGAACGCGAACTGATGACGCTGGCGCGCAAGGCCGTGACCGAAATCCTGAAGTCGAAGAAGAAGTCGGTGAAAGTCACCGAAAAGAACCTCTCCGACTATCTGGGTGTCGAGCGGTTCCGCTTCGGCCAGATCGACGGCGAAGATCAGGTTGGCGTCGTGACGGGCCTTGCCTGGACGGAAGTCGGCGGCGAGTTGCTGACCATCGAAGGCGTCATGATGCCCGGCAAGGGCCGCATGACCGTCACGGGTAATCTCCGCGACGTGATGAAGGAATCGATCTCGGCGGCGGCATCTTATGTCCGCAGCAGGGCAATCGACTTCGGCATCGAGCCTCCGCTGTTCGACAAGCGCGACATTCACGTGCACGTGCCGGAAGGCGCGACGCCGAAGGACGGTCCGTCCGCAGGCATCGCCATGGTCACGGCGATCGTTTCCGTGCTGACCGGCATTCCGGTGCGCAAGGACATCGCAATGACGGGCGAAGTCACGCTGCGCGGTCGCGTTCTGCCAATCGGCGGTCTCAAGGAAAAGCTCCTCGCGGCTCTGCGCGGCGGCATCAAGAAGGTTCTGATCCCGGAAGAAAACGCCAAGGATCTGGCGGATATTCCGGACAATGTGAAGAACAGTCTTGAGATCGTTCCGGTGTCCCGCGTGGGTGAGGTGCTCAGGCACGCTCTGGTTCGCGAGCCCGAGCCGATTGAATGGACCGAGCCCGCAAATGCGACACCGGTCCCGTCGGTCGAGGAAGAGGCTGGCGCCTCGATGCCCCATTAAGGCATTTCCGGCAAACGTTCGAACGGGTTTGCTTCTTGGGAATGTACTGAAATGAACTTCTGGCAGGCGATTCTGATTCAGTCGGATAGTCCTGCCCGAAGCTGTCTATCAGGACCAACAATCGAAATGCCGGGCAAATTGCCCGGCATTTCTGTGTTTAACCCCGGTTTTCCGGGGTTTTTTCACGTTGACAGGCTTGGTTTGTGAAACGATTTGAATAAACTCCGACCAATCCGGTCACGTTATCCGTTCCGGTAGATAAAGAAAGGAAATGCCAATGAACAAGAACGAATTGGTTGCCGCAGTTGCGGAAAAGGGCGGTTTGACGAAGGCTGATGCCGGTACTGCTGTTGACGCCGTACTCGCTGCTGTTACCGGCGCCCTGAAGGCTGGTGAAGAAGTCCGTCTGCCTGGCTTCGGCGTTTTCTCCGTTTCGCACCGCGCTGCCTCGACCGGCCGTAACCCGTCGACCGGCAAGGAAGTTGCTATTCCGGCTCGCAACGTGCCGAAGTTCTCGGCTGGCAAGGGCCTGAAGGACGCCGTAAACGGCTAATCATGATCTGGAGAGTGAAAGCTCTTCGAACGGATCGTGACGATAAATTTCCAGCCCTCGCGGCATGATCGCGAATGGCTGTCGAGAAGGCCCGGTTTATCCGGGCTTTTTTCGTATGCTGAAGTGGGGAACCTGCTTTCACATACTGTCGCAACATGGCACCTTGTGGACAATTATCGTTGGCTGATTTGGAGGCGTCTATGCTCGCCGTTGGTTTAATGGGTTTTGCAATAAGCGTGCTGCTGGCGGTGGCCGCTAACAGCCGGTTTGGGGAACTTGAGCGGCTTCCCATGCAGTGGGGTTTAGCAGGCCAGATTAACTGGACGGCACCGCGCCTCTTGGCTCTATCCTTCGCCCCGGTGCTTTACGCCGTGCTGGCCGGTATATTCATTTGGGCAGCGGAGCATGATCCCGAAAAATACACTGCAAAATCGGTGGGCATAGTGCTGATCGCATTGATTGCGGTACAGATCCTCCACTTGTGGATGATCGATCGTTATCGATTAAAGCTGCTCAAATAGACGAAAGCCGGAAACTGTTCGCAGCTAAAAGGATATGGCTCTCTCACGGAGCGTCCTGCTTTGGACATCGCGCCATAATCAAAACCGTGTCTGGAGAGCGAATGAGCAGCATATCGTCATAGGGGCGCGTAATGGTCACAACACCATTATTCCTCTGCAATATCGCGGATATCATTCTCTTCTCCGCCGGAGAAACAGCATCGCCATCAGCAATCCCCAGCCTGCGCACAAGCGGCTGAACGTCAGTATACGAACCGAACTGGTTTTCAGAGCGGGCCGTATAAATGGTGGATGACGGATTTTTGCTGGCGGGCGCCGTGGTCGCTTCGAATGAATACGGGTTCAGAACCCGAACAGCTATTCTTCCAAGACTCGAGGGTTTGCAAAACAGATCAAGTTTTGCTGGATCAATTTTAGCTGCCTCCAGAGTGCTGATCGCAAACCAGTCTCCATCAAGACCATCAAAAATCTTCTTGCGATATGCTTCTGGATTGGTGAAGTCGCCCACCAGAGTTTCCATGGTGGCTTTGTAGCGATCAAGAATGTTGGTCGCGTCAGCAAAAACCGGCGTAGCAGTGAACGCCAGTAGTGGACAGACGACCAGGCTAAGAATGCTGTGCCGCATGTCTATCCCCATCGGTCAGATTGTTTGCACCTTATCTCACAAGTGGCGATAAAAGTGCAAAAAGCCGTGGGGATAGGCATCAACAAGGGATGTTGGAGGCTCTATACACGCGAGCCGTTCCTACTCCGCCGCCTCTGAATCGCGCTTGGGGCGGCGTTCCAGCAATTCCTTGAGGAAGTGGCCGGTGTAGGAGCGCTTCTCCTTCACAATGTCTTCCGGACGGCCCACGGCGACGATTTCGCCGCCGCCATCGCCGCCTTCCGGTCCAAGGTCGATCACCCAATCGGCGGTCTTGATGACTTCGAGGTTATGCTCGATCACCACGACCGTATTGCCCTGTTCGACCAGTTCGTGCAGCACTTCCAAAAGCTTCGCCACATCATGGAAGTGCAGGCCGGTTGTCGGCTCATCCAGAATATAGAGCGTGCGGCCCGTCGCGCGGCGTGACAGTTCCTTGGCAAGCTTCACGCGCTGCGCTTCGCCGCCGGAAAGCGTCGTTGCCTGCTGGCCGACCTTGATATAGCCGAGGCCGACCTTGACGAGCGTTTCCAGCTTGTCGCGCACCGCAGGCACAGCGGAGAAGAACTCCGCACCTTCCTCAACCGTCATATCCAGCACATCGGCAATGGACTTGCCTTTGAACAGGACTTCCAGCGTTTCGCGGTTGTAACGCTTGCCGTGGCAGATGTCGCAAGTCACATAAACATCCGGCAGGAAGTGCATCTCGATCTTGATGACGCCATCGCCCTGGCAGGCCTCGCAGCGCCCGCCCTTCACGTTGAACGAGAAGCGGCCCGGCTGATAGCCGCGTGCCTTGGCCTCCGGCAGACCCGCGAACCAGTCGCGGATCGGCGTGAAGGCGCCGGTATAGGTCGCCGGGTTGGAGCGCGGGGTGCGGCCAATCGGAGACTGGTCGATGTCGATCACCTTGTCGAGGAATTCCAGCCCTTCGATACGGTCATGCTCTGCCGGATGCTCGCGCGAACCCATGATGCGGCGCGAAGCGGCCTTGAACAGCGTTTCGATCAGGAAGGTGGATTTGCCGCCGCCTGAAACGCCGGTGACAGCGGTGAAGGTGCCGAGCGGAATATCCGCCGAGACATTTTTGAGGTTGTTGCCGCGCGCGCCCACCACACGGATGCGCTTGGATTTCTCAATCTTGCGCCGTTCCGCCGGAACCGCAACCTCCATCGCGCCCGACAGATATTTGCCGGTCAGCGAGTTTGCGTTGGACATCACATCCTGCGGCGACCCCTGAGCGATGATCTTGCCGCCGTGGACACCAGCCGCCGGGCCGATATCGACCACATAATCGGCGGTCAGGATCGCATCTTCATCATGTTCGACCACGATGACCGTATTGCCGAGATCGCGCAGGTGGCGCAGCGTGTCGAGAAGGCGGGCATTGTCGCGCTGATGCAGGCCGATGGACGGCTCATCCAGCACGTAAAGCACGCCGGTCAGGCCGGAGCCGATCTGCGAGGCAAGACGGATGCGCTGGCTTTCGCCGCCCGACAATGTGCCGGAATTGCGCGCCAGCGTCAGGTAATCGAGACCGACGTCGTTGAGGAATTGCAGGCGCTCGCGGATTTCCTTGAGGATGCGGGCGGCAATTTCGCGCTGCTTGTCGTTGAAGCTGCTATCGATGTCACGGAACCAGGCATCGGCCTTGCGGATCGACATTTCGGTGATTTCACCAATATGCTTCATGCCAAGCTTGACCGCCAGCGCCTCCGGCTTCAGGCGGAAACCATTACAGGCAGGGCAGGGCGTCGAGGCCATGAAGCGCTCGATATCTTCACGCGACCAGGCGGAATCGGTCTCCTTCCAGCGGCGTTCCAGATTGGGGATGACACCCTCGAACGGCTTTGTCGTCTGGTAAGAGCGCAAGCCGTCATCATACTGAAAGGTGATTTCCTTGCCTTTGGTGCCATAAAGAATGGCTTGCTGCGCTTCTTCCGAGAGATCAGCCCATTTTGCGCCGATCTTGAAGCCATAGGCTTTGCCGAGCGCTTCCAACGTTTGATTATAGTAAGGCGAGGAGGATCGCGCCCACGGGGCAATCGCGCCGTCCTTCAACACTGCCGTTTCGTCGGGAACGATCAGGTTCGGATCGATGGCCTGCTGCGTGCCGAGACCGTCACAGGTCGGGCAGGCGCCGAACGGATTGTTGAACGAGAACAGGCGCGGCTCGATTTCCGGAATGGTGAAGCCGGAAACCGGGCAGGCAAACTTTTCCGAGAAAAGAATCCGCTCGTGGGTTTCGTTGGCCGACTTGTTGGCAGCGCCGCCTTCCGCCGTTTCTTCGGGCGGCAGCGGCTTGTCGGCAAATTCGGCAACGGCCAGACCTTCGGCAAGCTTGAGGCAGGTTTCAAGGCTGTCGGCGAGGCGGGTTGAAAGGTCCGCGCGCACCACGACGCGGTCAACCACCACGTCGATATCGTGCTTGTACTTCTTGTCCAGCGCCGGAACATCGGCGATTTCATAGAAGGTGCCGTCTACCTTAACGCGCTGAAAGCCCTTTTTCTGGAGCTCGGCCAATTCCTTCTTGTACTCGCCCTTGCGGCCGCGGACGATGGGGGCAAGGATATAAAGGCGGGTGCCTTCCTCAAGCGCCATGACGCGATCAACCATCTGGCTGACGGTCTGGCTTTCGATGGGCAGGCCGGTCGCGGGCGAATAGGGCACGCCGACACGCGCGAAGAGCAAGCGCATATAGTCGTAGATTTCGGTGACGGTGCCGACCGTCGAGCGCGGATTGCGGCTCGTCGTCTTCTGCTCGATGGAAATGGCGGGCGACAGGCCGTCGATCTGGTCGACGTCCGGCTTCTGCATCATTTCCAGGAACTGGCGCGCATAGGCCGAAAGGCTTTCGACATAGCGGCGCTGGCCTTCCGCATAGATCGTATCGAAGGCAAGCGAGGATTTGCCCGAGCCGGAAAGACCCGTCATCACGATCAGCTTGTCGCGAGGCAGATCGAGATCGACATTTTTCAAGTTGTGTTCGCGCGCGCCACGTATGGAAATGAATTTCTGATCGCTCATTCCGCGTCCTGCCTGCTCATTATGCCATGGATAAACGGGCGCCGAATGGTGAAACACGTCGCGCCGGTACCTAATATGGGGTGGAACCCTCCAATAAGAAGGGGTCTCGGGTCACTCATCGGTGCACTCTTATCATTAGAACAAATATCGAACAACCAGCCTTCTGATAGGCGATACGAAATGTGAACGCAAGAGCGTTGACTGTCACTCCTGACAGGAGCAGACTACCCTTACTCGCTGATAGCGGAGAGGTGCCGCGGTGGGATGACACGGCATCGGCAAGAGGTCCGCAGGAGGCGGGAGATCCAGTAGGGAGGTAAAGGAGCATGAGTCCACCTGACTACGTTGCCTAGCTTTCACAAGGATGAAAGCACGATCCGTTTCGGTTGCGGCAGCATCATTTCGCAAGGAATGATGCCTCGTTGATCGAAAGTGCGATTGCCGACAATTTGAATTTGCGCGGAATGCAAATGGCCGTGCGCCTTTGTGATCCGAAACCACCTGTTGGCGAATTATTGCCGACACATGAGCATTGCTCCAACCCAAGCCCTGCGCGCCAAAGATACAGTGAGCGGCAGGGCTTTTCCTTGGAAATCTGAACGGCCTCGCGAAGCACCTGCGGTTGTCGATTCATGAGGCGCGCGAAGGCCGTTTTGAAATTAAGGCAGATGCCGTTTTTTACGCTGAAATCAGGAAAACTGCATTTTCCGTACAGGAAACGGTGCGAAAACCCATGAAAATTTGTGGCGAACGCATGTCTTTTTAGTGTTGAAGGTTGCAATTTGAACAAAACAAGAACATAAACTCTGTGGACATTGACAAATTCACCGCGCCGGATTGAGCGCTCATTGAGCCAGTCCTGTAAGGTGAACATATGAGTTTCTGGTGATGGCGCATCATTGCGCCTGAGCCTTCATTTGGAAAGCGCCTCTTGTCCGTGCGAAGACATGCGGAAAGGGTGCGCGTGCGAGACCCGGAGTAATTTTTCGATGGCTGGTAGCGTCAACAAAGTCATTCTGGTCGGCAATCTTGGTGCCGATCCGGAAATTCGTCGCCTGAACTCGGGCGATGTGGTTGCCAATCTGCGCATTGCAACGTCGGAAAGCTGGCGCGACCGTCAGACCGGCGAACGCAAGGACCGCACCGAATGGCACAGCGTCGTCATTTTCAACGAGAACCTTGCCAAGGTCGCGGAGCAGTATCTGAAGAAGGGCGCCAAGGTCTATATCGAGGGCGCGCTCCAGACCCGCAAATGGCAAGACCAGAACGGCAATGACCGTTACTCGACGGAAGTCGTGCTGCAGAAGTTCCGCGGTGAACTGCAGATGCTCGACAGCCGTGGCGAAGGTGGCGGTGAGGGCCGTTCGTTTGGCGGCGGCGGCAACCGCGGCCAGATGTCGGATTATTCCGGTGGCGGCGGTGATTTCGGTTCGTCCGGCCCATCTTCGGGCGGCGGCAGCGGCGGTGGCTTCTCCCGCGATCTGGACGACGAAATTCCGTTCTGAGAACGAGTATAATCCAATTTATTAGTGAAATTCGATAAGGCGCTGTTTTACGGCGCCTTTTCTGTTTGTTGAATTGATGTTCTTGCATTCACATCGGCAGAAATACCCCGCCTGAAACCGGAGCATGATTCCGAAAAGGGGAGCCGCCTACACAGGGAAATCAGTCCAGCGGACTGAATTCAAGTTCTGGTTCGATCAGATGAAACCATGCCCAAACAATAGCTTGCGGCGGGATGGCGATTCAACTTGAATGCATCCCGCTGCCTGAGCGCCAGACTGCCGGAATATCAGATAGATTGCAGAGAAACACGCTTTTCAAGCTGGGCAGTGGCTTCTTTCCGTTCGCTGTAGCGATTTGTCAGATGCTCTGAAATCCCACGTGTCAGCAGGGTAAATTTCATCAGTTCTTCCATGACATCGACTACGCGATCGTAGAAAGAGGAGGGCTTCATACGGCCCGCATCATCAAATTCCTGCCAAGCCTTGGCAACCGATGACTGATTGGGAATGGTAATCATCCGCATCCACCGGCCCAGAATGCGCATCTGATTGACAGCATTGAAGCTTTGCGAACCGCCGGAGACCTGCATCAGGGCCAGTGTTCGCCCTTGCGTGGGTCTGACAGCGCCGCCGGGTAATGGAATCCAGTCGATCTGCGATTTCATGACGGCACTCATCGCGCCATGGCGTTCAGGGCTTGTCCAGACCTGGCCTTCCGACCAAAGCATCGCCTCGCGCAGTTCCTGAACCTTCGGGTGGTCCGGCGTCCCATCGTCCGGCAAAGGCAAGCCATCGGCATGGAAAATGCGGGTTTCGGCGCCCATTGCATCAAGCAGTCGCTGCGCTTCCAGCGTCAGGAAACGGCTATAGGAGCGTTCGCGCAACGATCCGTAGAGCAGCAGGATACGAGGCTTATGTTCCGGAAAAGGTGCGCGAAGAGCATTCTCATCCGGCAGAAGAAAGGATTTGCGGTCGAGGTTGGGCAAGTCCGCGTCTGTCATTTCCTTTCTCCATAGGCGACCTGCTCACCGTCTTCCTTGGTGAAGGAAGCAACCGGGTTTTCCAGGAGCGGCAGAACCAGTTCGGAGGGACGGCATAGCCTGGTGCCGCGCGGCGTTTCAACAACCGGCCGGTTGATCAGAATCGGATGGGCTATCATGAAGCCGATCAACTCGTCGTCGGTCCATTTCGGATCGGAGAGGCCGAGTTCGCCATAGGGCGTACCTTTCTCGCGCAGCAGCTCACGCGGCGTCAGCTTCATTGCCGCCAGCAAGCCGAGCAGACGTTCCCGCGTGGGCGGATTCTGCACATATTCGATAATCACAGGCTCTTCGCCGCTGGCGCGGATCATCGCCAGCGTATTGCGCGAGGTGCCGCATTTCGGGTTGTGAAAAATAGTGACGGTCATCGGGAGTTTCCTGTCTGTGTAGCAGGCTTCTGATCGGTGCCGCGTTCATACCAGTCTTTGGAGCGGTTCACGATCCAGACAACGGAAAGCATGACTGGCACTTCCACCAGAACGCCGACCACGGTGGCGAGCGCCGCGCCGGATGAAAAGCCGAAAAGGCTGATTGCAGCGGCGACGGCAAGCTCAAAGAAATTCGACGCGCCGATCAGGGCCGACGGTCCGGCAACGCTGTGTTTTTCGCCGGACAGGCGGTTGAGGAGATAGGCCAGCCCCGAATTGAAATAGACCTGAATGAGGATCGGCACTGCCAGCATGGCGATGATGAGCGGCTGCGCGATGATCTGCTCGCCCTGAAAACCGAAGAGCAGGACGAGAGTGGCAAGCAGCGCGACAAGAGAAAGCGGTTGCAGCGTCTTCAGCAGCCTGTCGAGCGCGCCTTGTCCGCCACCCGCCAACAGGCTTCGCCGGATGATTTGCGGAAGGATCACCGGAATGACGATATAGAGGACAACGGAAAGAACGAGCGTATCCCATGGAACTGTAATCGCCGAAAGCCCGAGTAAAAGCCCGACGATCGGAGCAAAGGCTATGACCATGATGGCGTCATTCAATGCGACCTGGGACAAGGTGAAGTGCGGCTCCCCTTTTGTCAGGCTGGACCATATGAAGACCATGGCCGTGCAGGGTGCTGCGGCAAGGATGATAAGGCCTGCAATGTAAGAGTCGATCTGATCGGCAGGCAGATTCGGGCGGAAAAACCAGCCGATGAACAGCCAAGCAAGAAGCGCCATCGAGAACGGCTTGACGGCCCAGTTGATAAACAGCGTGACGCCGATGCCCCGCCAGTGCCGGCCGACTTGCCGAAGCGCGGCGAAGTCGATTTTCAAAAGCATGGGAATAATCATCAGCCAGATGAGAACGGCGACTGGAATATTGACCTTGGCAATCTCGGCGGAGCCGATAGCGTGGAATAGCGTCGGGAAAAGATGCCCCAAAGCGACGCCTGCGACAATGCAAAGGGCAACCCAGACGGTCAGATACCTTTCAAAGACAGACATCAGCGTTGCTCCACGTGCCTTTGCATGTCCGCGTCAGACCGTTTTTCATGGGCGAATGACTGCCCGCGCGCACGCCGGGCGCCAGGTGAAACCGATTTATCATTTTAACGTCCGTTGAGGTGAACTGGCATCGCCAGAACGTGGTTATTGAGTGGCGTCAGCCGTCTTGGGTTCGCAGCAAGGTGTCAGGCTTTGGAGCAGAGGCGCGCAGAGTTCGGCGCTGCCGCCGCAACAATCCTTGATCATGAAAAGCGTCAGTTCGCGAAACTGATCCAGATCTGCGCGATAGATGATCGAACGGCTGTGCCGCTCGCTCTTGACGAGGCCAGCGCGTGACAGGGTAGCCAGATGGGCGGACATCGTATTTTGCGGAATGTCCAGCATACGGGCCAAATCGCCCGCCTTGATCCCGGCAGGTTCGTGTCGGACCAGCAATCGAAAGGTATCAAGCCTTGTCGATTGGGCGAGGGCGGCCAGAGCCGAGATTGCCGATTCATTTTCCATATATCCAGAATAATGGATATATCATGTGCGTCAAGTTGCGATCTGGTGTGGCCATCCAGCCCATGGGTTCTGCCAGGGTTAAGATGCAGCCACAGCCCTCAAATTGTGCAACCGCCACAGAGGCTCAACCAAAACTGCATGAAGCAGCCTCCTCAGCCGTTTTCGTCATTCTCGATAGAGAATTCCATGCGGTCTGCCGAAAAACGGGTCAAGGAATATTGGATCGGCTTTCCTTCCGTATCGATATTCACCGCCCGCGCCGTAAGCACGATGGCGCCGGGAGACAGTTTCAGGTTTCTAAGGTCTTCCGGGTCGGCGTGGCGGGCCGATATGACCGTCGATTTTCGCAGATAATCGGCAATACCGGCAGCTTTGAAAGCAGCCGTGATCGAGCCGCTTTCCGCATAATCCTTCACAAAGGAAGGGAACCGAGCGGCATTAATCCAGTGGGTGGCCGTCGAAACAGGGTAGCCATCGGCATTGTGCATCGTTTCGAGCCGGATCACCTCTACGCCGGGATGCAGTTCCAGCGCATGGACGATATCCGGAGAGGCGGGTTCGATGGCTGAAGCCAACAAAATCCCCTGCATTTCCCGCACCTGCGAGGCGAGCGACTGAGAAATGCGGGTGCGGCGCCCGATCTGGTAGGTGAGGCGTTTTGCATTGGCGACGAAAGTGCCGCGTCCCTGTTCGGCACGCAGCACCCCTTCCTGCGTCAGCGCGGCGATGGCGCTGCGCACCGTATGGCGATTGACCCCGAACCTTTCGGCCAACTCCATCTCGGCAGGCATGCGCGCGCCAGACTGAAGCTTCCCGGCTCTGATCTCGCCGCGAATCTCATCGGCAATCTGCCGCCAGATGGCAACGCCGCTGTTTCTCTCAATTCGTCCACTCTTTTTCATCAGCGCCTTTGTCATCAACTGTCATCGTCCTGTCATTGGCAGGGTGTAATCATTCTGATATTGTATAGTTGTCTATATAACTAGACAATAAGGGCGATCAGGTCAACTGAATTAGATAGGGCGGAAAAAGCTCATGCAGACAACGCGACACAGCACAGGCGAAAGTGAAGCTCGCGCCGCCGCTGGAAGCAGGCCGACAGCGGATGCGGTGCAGATTGCACGGCAGGCAAGCATGGCGCTGCTTGCGCAGGCGAGTGGCGAAGAGCTTAAGGCGCTTTGGCAAAACTGGACGGAAAAGCCGCAATTTGAAGTTTTGCGCGGTCCTGAAACCGGGCTGGTCATGCTGCGCGGGCGCATCGGCGGCGGCGGCGCTCCTTTTAACGTTGGTGAAGCGACCGTCACGCGGGCGACCGTTCGTCTGGCAAACGGTTCCGTCGGCCATGCCTACGCGCTGGGCCGCGATCAGGAGAAGGCAAAGCTTGCCGCCCTGTTCGACGCAATCTGGCTCGATGAAGGAAAGCGCAGCGCCGTTGAAAGCGAAGTGCTGGACGTGCTGCGCCATCGCATGAATGCCGCTGATGACAAGCTGCGCGGCGAAGCTGCCGCCACCAAGGTCGATTTCTTCACAATGGTTCGGGGAGACAACTAATGCTCCAATCTTCTGCTTTCGAAGGCGGACTGGCCGATCCGGTCAATGAGGCGCAGTCGGCTTTTCATGGCGTTATGCACGCCATGGCCAATCCCGGCCAAATCAATCCGCTGGTGCGTGCAGCCACGCCGCCGCAGCCGCTGACGCCGGAGCTGGGGGTTATTGCAGCCACTCTGCTCGATCACGACGCCAGCATATGGGTTGATGCTGAAATTGCCGCCAATCAGGATGCAGCGGCCTGGCTGACTTTCCATACCGGCGCGCCAATCATTGAAGAGCAGTCGAAGGCACAGTTCGCGCTCGTGACAAATGCGCAATCGCTGCCAGCGCTTTCTTCCTTTGCGCAAGGCGAACCGGAGTTCCCCGATCGTTCGACCACGGTGGTTCTCGCCGTTGCGTCTCTGACAGACGGGCAGGGTTTTGTGCTGAAAGGCCCCGGCATCAATGGCGAGCGCAAACTGCATGTCGATGGTCTGCCGCAGGATTTCATCCGGCAATGGCATGAGAACGGTGCGCAATACCCGCTCGGCATTGATCTTGTTCTGGTCTGCGACGGCGCCGTTGCAGCACTTCCCCGCACAACCAGAATTTCTGCTCTGGAGGGCTGAAAATGTATGTTGCCGTAAAGGGTGGCGAAACGGCCATCCGCAATGCCCACCGCCTTCTCGATGATCGCCGTCGCGGCGACCGTGCAGTTCCAGCACTTCGCCTTGACCAGATTGCCGAACAGCTGGCGCTGGCCGTTGATCGCGTTATGGCCGAAGGCTCGCTCTATGACCGTGAACTGGCGGCCCTTGCCATTCGCCAGTCGCGCGGCGATCTGATTGAGGCGATCTTTCTGGTGCGCGCCTATCGCACCACCTTGCCGCGCTTCGGCTATTCGCGTCCCATGGAAACCGCGCAAATGCTGATCGAGCGGCGCATCTCGGCGACCTATAAGGATCTGCCGGGGGGCCAGTTGCTCGGCCCTACCTTCGACTACACGCATCGACTTCTCGATCCCAATCTGGCTGGCGATGTGGCTGTGCCGGAACCGGAAACGCGCTCTGCGGAGCCGGAAGAAACGCCACGCGTGACCGATATTCTGGGCGTCAACGGCATGATCGAGGATGACGGCTCGCTGCCGGAAGGGCACGAGCCGGGCGACCTGACCCGCGAACCATGGACATTTCCGATGGAACGCGATCTGCGCTTGCAGGCGCTGGCGCGCGGCGACGAAGGCTTTCTGCTGGCGCTCGGCTATTCCACGCAGCGCGGCTATGGCAACACGCATCCTTTTGTTGGCGAAATCCGCATTGGCGAAGTGGAGGTCGAGTTCGACGTGCCGGAACTGGGCTTTGCCGTCTCGCTCGGCCGCGTGCAGCTGACCGAATGCCAGATGGTCAACCAGTTCAAGGGTTCAGCCAAACAGCCGCCGCAGTTTACGCGTGGCTATGGGCTGGTGTTCGGCCAGAGCGAGCGCAAGGCCATGTCCATGTCGCTCTGCGACCGTGCGCTGCGCGTGCGCGAATTCGATACGGACGTGACCGCGCCGGCGCAGGATGAGGAATTTGTCATTTCCCATTCCGACAATGTGCAGTCCACCGGCTTTGTCGAGCATCTGAAACTGCCGCATTACGTTGATTTTCAAGCCGAACTCGAACTCATCCGCCGCATGCGCGCGGAATATGAGCAAGCGAACAACGATACCGAAAGTTTGGCAAAGGAGGCCGCAGAATGAGCGATCTGGCCAATTACAATTTTGCCTATCTGGACGAACAGACCAAGCGGATGATCCGCCGCGCCGTTCTGAAGGCCATCGCGATCCCCGGTTATCAGGTGCCGTTTGCCAGCCGTGAAATGCCGATGCCCTATGGCTGGGGCACCGGCGGCGTGCAGGTCACAGCCTCGATCATCGGGCCGGACGATGTGCTGAAGGTTATCGATCAGGGTGCCGACGACACGACCAATGCCGTCTCCATCCGCGCCTTCTTCCAGAAGACCGCCAATGTTGCCGTCACCACTCATACGGGCGAGGCGACGATCATCCAGACCCGTCACCGCATCCCGGAATATCCGCTGACCGAAGGGCAGGTGATGGTCTATCAGGTGCCGATCCCGGAGCCGCTGCGGTTTCTGGAGCCGCGTGAAACCGAAACGCGCAAGATGCACGCGCTTGCCGAATATGGCCTCATGCATGTGAAGCTTTATGAAGACATCGCACGGCACGGCCATATCGCCAAGACCTATGATTATCCGGTGATGATCGAGGGGCGCTATGTGATGGCGCCTTCGCCGACGCCGAAATTCGACAATCCGAAAATGCATATGTCTCCGGCCTTGCAGCTGTTCGGCGCGGGCCGCGAAAAGCGCATCTATGCCGTGCCGCCCTATACGGATGTCGTGAGCCTCGATTTCGAGGATCATCCGTTCGAAGTGCAGAAGTTCAAGGAACCATGCGCGCTTTGCGGGGCGAAGGGCGTCTATCTCGATGAAGTCGTGCTGGATGATCGCGGCGGCTCGATGTTCGTCTGCTCCGACACCGATTTTTGCGAAGACCGGCAGGCCAACGGGCATTTTGGTCATCTGGCAGCGAACAAGGAGGCCGCAGAATGAGCGAGCAACCTCTACTGAGAGTGAACAGCCTGTCGAAATTCTATGGCAATCGCCGTGGCTGCGCGGATATTTCCTTCAATCTGTGGCCAGGCGAAGTGCTGGCCATCGTGGGCGAATCCGGTTCCGGCAAGACGACGCTGCTGAACAGTCTGGCAACCCGTCTGGAACCGACTTCCGGCACGGTTGAATACCGGATGCGCGACGGTGAATTTCGCGATCTTTACAAGATTGGCGAGGCGGAACGCCGCTTCCTGATGCGGACGGACTGGGGCTTTGTGCACCAGAATCCGGCTGACGGATTGCGTATGACGGTTTCGGCTGGCGCCAATGTCGGTGAGCGTCTGATGGCCGTCGGTGAACGCCATTACGGCAATATCCGCTCGACGGCGACGGAATGGCTCGGACGTGTCGAAATCGCTTCTGACCGAATTGACGATCAGCCACGCGCCTTTTCAGGCGGCATGCGCCAGCGCTTGCAGATTGCTCGCAATCTGGTGACCGCTCCGCGTCTTGTTTTCATGGATGAACCGACCGGTGGCCTTGATGTGTCGGTGCAGGCGCGCCTTCTCGATCTCCTTCGCGGCCTTGTCAGCGATCTCGGCCTTTCGGTGATTATCGTGACGCATGATCTCGCCGTGGCGCGTCTTCTGTCCCATCGCATCATGGTCATGAAAGACGGCCATATTGTCGAGCAAGGCCTGACCGACCGCGTGCTCGACGACCCGCAGGCGCCTTATACGCAGTTGCTCGTGTCGTCAATTCTGCAGGTTTAGTAAATTAAAACAGATGTTTATTGCATGTTGTTCCTAAATTAGCCGAACTTCATGCGTGAGGTGAAAAATGCCTATGTTGCAAACATCAGCCCCGCTTGCCGTCACCGATGTGACGAAAACCTTCGTCATGCATTTGCAGGGCGGCATCGAACTTCCGGTCGTGCGCGGCGTCAATTTCGAACTCCGTGCCGGTGAGTGCGCCGTGCTTGGCGGACCTTCGGGTGCGGGCAAAAGCTCGATCCTGAAAATGGTCTACGGTAACTATGCGGTCAATGGCGGTTCGATCCTGATCCGTCATGAAGATCGCACGGTGGATCTTGCCACAGCCGATCCGCGTGAGGTGCTGGCCGTGCGTCGCGATACGATCGGCTATGTCAGCCAGTTTTTGCGCACGCTGCCGCGCGTTGCGGCAATCGATGTGGTTGCCGAACCGCTCGTTGCGCGTGGCGTTGATCGTGAAGCGGCGCTGAACCGTGCCCGCGAACTTCTGGCGCAGCTCAATCTGCCGGAAAGGCTGTGGGCCTTGCCGCCGGCCACCTTCTCCGGCGGCGAACAGCAGCGCGTGAATATCGCACGCGGCTTCATCACCGATCATCCGGTATTGCTGCTCGACGAGCCGACCGCCTCGCTCGATGCGAAGAACCGCGCGGTCGTCGTCGATCTCATCAAGACCAAGAAGGAGCAAGGCGTCGCCATGCTTGGCATCTTCCACGATGAAGACGTGCGCTCGGTAGTTGCTGACCGGATCATTGACGTGACGGCTTTCTCTCCAAGGGGGCTGGCATGACCAAACTCTCGGTGGAACCGCTGGTTCACGAAACAGCCATCGTCAACGGCTGCACGCTCGGGCGGTATACGGAAATCGGCGAGCGCAGCCGCGTCTCGGAAACCGTGCTGGGCGATTACTCCTATCTTGGCGTCGACTGCGAAATCTGGTGCGCGGAGATTGGCAAGTTTTCCAATATCGCCAGCCACGTGCGAATCAACGCCACCAACCATCCGACATGGCGTCCGACACTGCATCATTTCACCTATCGTGCCGGTGATTACTGGCCGGAAGAAAAGGATGAGACGGAGTTTTTCGAGTGGCGTCGCGGCAATGCCGTGAAGATCGGTCATGACACATGGCTCGGTCATGGCTCCACCATTTTGCCGGGCGTAACGGTCGGCAATGGTGCGGTTGTCGGTGCTGGAGCCGTGGTGAGCAAGGACGTAGCGCCCTATACGATCGTGGGCGGCGTGCCTGCGCGTCTCATCCGCGAACGGTTCGACGCCGCAACCGGCAATCGTCTTGACCGTCTGGCCTGGTGGGACTGGAGCCATGATCGTTTGCGCCAGGCGCTCGATGATTTCCGCACGCTCGATATCGAAGCCTTCCTCTCGAAATATGAAACAGCCGCCAACACAAATGCGGTCATGAAAGAGCTGTCCAATGGCTAATGAAATCGTTCTGAAAAACGCGCGGATCGTGCTCGCTGACGAGATTGTTTCCGGTTCCATCCTGATCCGTGACGGCAAGATCGCAGCCATCGATCAGGGCAGCGCCAATGGCGGCGATGACATGGATGGCGATTATGTCATTCCGGGATTGATCGAGTTGCACACCGACCAGCTTGAAAGCCACTATGCGCCGCGCCCGAAAGTGCGCTGGAATGTCGATGCCGCCGTGCAGGCGCATGACGCGCAAGTGGCGGCATCGGGCATCACCACGGTATTCGATGCGATGCGCGTCGGCTCCGACTATGACCGCGATTTCGTCGGCAAGGATATGCGGATGCTCGCGGATGCGATTGAAAGCGGCGTGCGCGAAAACCGCCTGCGTGCCGACCATTTCCTGCATCTGCGCTGCGAAGTTTCCTCTGCCGATTGTCTCGAGACATTCGAGCTTTTCGCAGACGATGATCGCGTAAAACTTGCTTCGCTCATGGATCACGCGCCCGGACAGCGGCAATTCGTTGATCTTGAGACCTATCGCACCTATTACATGCGCAAGATGAAGCTCACGGATGAGGAGTTCCGGGTGCATTGTGAAAAGCGAATGGCGGATTCGGACGCCTATTCCGCCAGACACCGGCGCGCCATCGCCGAACTGGCGGCAACGCGCGGCATCGTTCTGGCGAGCCACGACGATGCGACCAGTGCGCATGTCGATGAATCGCTCGACCATGGCGTGCGGATTGCCGAATTCCCGACCACGATGGAAGCCGCCAACGCGTCGAAAGGCGCAGGCCTCTCGATCCTTATGGGCGCGCCGAACATCGTTCGTGGCGGCTCGCATTCCGGCAATATTGCCGCGCGCGATCTGGTGGACAATGGCAGCCTCGACATTCTTTCCTCGGATTACATTCCTTTCAGTCTCATTCAGTCGGCTTTCGGTCTGGCTTCCGGCGAACGACCGATTGCGCTTCCCGATGCCATCCGCCTTGTGACCAAGAATCCTGCCGACGCGATGGCCATGGATGATCG
Source organism: Hyphomicrobiales bacterium (assembly GCA_900473915.1). GTDB lineage: Bacteria > Pseudomonadota > Alphaproteobacteria > Rhizobiales > Rhizobiaceae > Brucella. Next base: position 59,230 of record UCNG01000023.1, read on the forward strand.
CGGCGAGATCGCCATCGGCAAGCGCGCCGATCTGGTCCGTGTCCGTCCGAAAGGCGCAATTCCGGTTGTCCGCACGGTGTGGCGTGAAGGCGAACGGGTGCTTTGATGCAGATGCAATCCAAGAGGCCGAAAGGCTGTTTCGTCGCCGTCGTCGGCCCTAGCGGGGCCGGCAAGGATACGATCATGGATGCGGCGCGTGTGGCTCTTGCGGGCGACACGCGTTTTCACTTCGTGCGTCGCACCATCACCCGCCCGCAAATGCCGGGAACGGAAGATCACGACAGTCTGGACGAAGCGGCGTTTGCTAAATCGGCAGGCGAGGGTGCATTCGCCCTGCATTGGCAGGCGCATGGCTTGAGCTATGGATTGCCGAAATCGCTGGAGGGGGAAATCGCGGATGGAACGGTGGTTATCGCCAATGTTTCGCGCCGGGTTCTGGGCGATATTCGCAGACTCTATGCGTCGCGCTCTGTGGTCGTGATAACGGCCCGACCGGAAGTTCTGGCGGAGCGGCTCGCATCGCGCGGCCGCGAAAGCCGCGAGGAAATCGTGGCGCGACTAGCGCGTGAAGTCAGCTTCGATGACGGTGCGGGAGACGTTGTCACAATAGACAATTCCGGTGAAGTCGGCCTGTCCACAAAAGCCTTCCTGCGCCATCTGCAAGAAATCAGCGTTAAAACAATCACTTGATTAGATTTCCTATAGTGACGTGCAAATTTACACAAACGTCATTGTGCTTTCATTGCAGTGTCATGGAAGCAATTCAGAGTGAGCATGAATGGAGAAGAATTCATGCTTCAACTGAAAAACATAACGCGCCGCTATAATGACAAGGTGGCGGTTTCGGGCGTAGACCTCGAAATCGAACCCGGCACGTTTGTGGGAATTATCGGACGCTCGGGCGCGGGCAAGTCAACGCTTTTGCGCATGATCAATCGCCTTGTCGAGCCTTCCGAAGGGACCATTCACTGGGATGGTCGCGACGTTACGGGGCTGAAAGGTTCGGCGCTGCGCGACTGGCGCGCGCAATGCGCGATGATTTTCCAGCACTTCAATCTGGTCGACCGCCTCGATGTTCTGACGAATGTTCTGATGGGACGCCTGAACTATGTTTCGACGCCGAAATCGCTCCTGCGCGTTTGGAGCGATGAAGAACGCCTGATCGCTCTTTCCGCCTTGCAGCAGTTCGACATAGCGCATCTTGCGGCGCACCGTGCCGACGAGCTTTCGGGTGGTCAGCAGCAGCGCGTGGCGATTGCGCGCGCGCTTGTTCAGCAACCACGCATCATTCTCGCCGACGAGCCGATTGCATCGCTCGATCCGCGCAACACCCGCAGTGTCATGGACGCGCTGCGCCGCATCAATCGCGAATATGGCATTACGGTTCTCTGCAATCTGCACTCGCTCGATATTGCGCGCAGTTATTGCGACCGTCTGGTCGGCATGTCTGCTGGCAAGATCGTATTCCGCGGCACGCCTTCTATGCTGACCGAAATGGCGGCCCGCGACCTGTACGGCATGGAAGCTGCTGACGTCATCGATGCCGATGAGCAGCAGGATGAGCCATTGCCAATGCCGGTTCCGCAGTCGGCTGAAGCCGTTCTGCGTCAGCTTTCCGCCTGAGCGCACAGAGCTCAGGAAAAAAACACGCTCCAAACTCAGGATTAACAGGAGATAACTATGCTTAACCGTAGAAACTTTCTGGCGGCTGCTGCGCTTACCGCAACGCTGACCATGCCAATGATGGCTTCCACCGCTCAGGCTGCTGACTGGAGCAAGGACTACCCGGAAATCGTTCTGGGCGTGATCCCGGCGGAAAACGCCTCGACCACTTCCGACCGCTATGCGCCTCTGGCTGCCTATCTCGGTAAGGAACTCGGCACCAAGGTTACGCTGCGCGTTGCCAACGACTATGCAGCCGTCATCGAAGGCCAGCGCGCCGGTAACATCCAGATCGCATTCTATGGCCCGGCGTCCTATGCCCGCGCGGTCATGACCGGCGTCGAGACCACGCCGCTCGTCAACCAGCGTCACGATACCGGCGTCAATGGCTATTATTCGGTCGTTTACGTTCGCGCCGACAGTCCCTACCAGAAAATGGACGACCTGAAGGGCAAGACCATCGCTCTGGTCGATCCGAACTCGACCTCGGGCAACAATGCGCCGCGCTTCTTCCTCAATCGCGAAGGCTATAGCGTCGATACGTTCTTCGGTAAGAACTTCTTCGCCGGCAGCCATGAAAACGCAGTTCTCGCTCTGGCACAGGGCACCGCCGATGCGGCTGCCAACTCCTGGAACTCGGAAGACGATTCCAACCTGACCCGCATGGTCAGCCGCGGCGTTCTGAAGGATGCCAACGGCAAGGCGATGACGAAGGACGATTTCCGCGTCATCTTCAAATCGGACTTCCTTCCTGAAGGCCCGTTCGCCGTTCTCAGCACCCTGCCGGACCAGCTGAAGGCCGACATCAAGCAGGCCTTCCTCGACATGCCGAAGAAGGACAAGGCTGGTTTTGACGCTCTTTCCGACGGCAAGGATCAGGAATTCGTAGCCACCGAAGCCAAGGATTATGAGCCGATCATCGAAATGCTCAAGTTCAACGACAAGGCTCGCAAGTCCTGATCCGTAGAACAATTAAAGTGCCCGAAGCCGCAAAAGCTTCGGGCACTTTTGTTAGGGAATCTCGCATGACGGTATCCTCACTCGACGGCAGTGGTGCAAAGAGCCTGCTTGCCGATTATCGTAGGGAAGTCGGTAAACGGCGGCTCTATGGTATCGCGCTTCTTCTTGCGCTTGTCCTTGTCGCCATTGCTGCCTCCGTCGTTGCCGATGTTCGGCCCGGCACACTGGTCGAAAATCTATTTCGCTTCACAAGCTATCTCGGCCGCATTCTGCCGGATCTGACCATTGCCAATTTCTGGGGCGATCTCGCTGCTTGGTACTGGAACCTCGGCGGCTGGCTGAAGATGCTGTTCGAGACGCTGCTGATTGCCTATCTGGCGACATTGATCGGCGCAGTCGTTGCTTTCGCTGCGGCCTTTGCAGCCTCATCCAACATGGCCCCCAATTCCACGGTGCGCTTCATCGTCCGTCGCGGACTGGAATTGTTGCGCACGGTTCCGGAAATCGTCTTCGCGCTGCTTTTCGTCATCGCCTTCGGCCTTGGGCCGATGGCTGGTGTTCTGGCGCTGATGCTGCACACGACAGGGGCGCTGGGCAAGCTGTTCTCGGAAGTGGTCGAGAATATCGACATGCGTCCGGTTGAAGGCATTCGCGCATCCGGCGGTTCCGGCCTGCAGGTCATCCGCTTTGCCGTGCTGCCGCAAGTGGCTGCCAATTTCGCCTCCTATGGCCTGCTCCGCTTTGAAATCAATGTGCGCGGTGCCTCTGTCATGGGCTTTGTGGGGGCAGGCGGCATCGGGCAGGAACTGCTCACTTCGATCCGCCAGTTCTATTACAGCGACGTCAGCGCCATCCTGCTTCTGATCATCGTGACCATTGTTGTCATCGATCTCATTACGCAGCGTGTGCGACATGCACTGCTTGGTCGCATTGGTTGAGAAAGATCATGCTCAAACAGAAGAGAGAATTATGACCGACATTGCACAAACTCTCTCGCGTGAGGCACATGCGCACGAAAAGGAATTGAGGGCGGAATATGCCGATCTGTTCGGCAATGGCCGCACATGGCGCCATCTGGCGATTTTAACCGTAGCGCTTATCGCTTCAGTCTGGTTCGCCTTCTACTGGCTGGATTTTTCGCTGCTGCGCATTCTGAACGGCCTCGGTCGGCTTGGCGATTTCGCCTTGATGATGATGCCTCCATCCTCCGGCGGGCGTTTCAGCCTTTATCTGTGGTCGATGATGGAAACGCTGGCGATTGCCTATCTCGGCACATTGCTGGCGGCGATCCTTGCCTTCCCGTTCGGCTTTCTGGCAGCGAAGAACATTATCCCGAATGTGTTCCTGCATTTTGGCATCCGCCGCTTCCTCGATACCATTCGCGGCGTCGACACGCTGATCTGGGCCCTGATCTGGGTCTCGGTGGTGGGGCTTGGGCCGTTTGCCGGTATTCTCGCCATCGCCTGCTCGGATTTCGGCGCATTCGGCAAGCTGTTTTCAGAAGCCATTGAAGGCGCGGATAAAAAGCCCGTCGAAGGCATTGTCTCGTCGGGCGGCGGCAAGTTGCACAGTTATCGCTTCGGTGTGCTGCCGCAGGTTCTGCCGTTGATTGGCAGTCAGGTGCTCTATTTCTTCGAGTCGAACACCCGTTCGGCGACGATCATCGGCATCGTCGGGGCAGGCGGCATTGGCGCGCATCTGGCCGAGCAGATCAAGGTTTTGAATCTTCAGGACGTCTCGTTCCTGATCGTCATGATCCTGGTTGCCGTTGCCGTGATCGACTGGTTCTCGTCAAAGCTTCGCCATGCCATGATCGGCAAGAAGGCGCAGAAATCCGCCTAGCCGGTAATGAGCGTCTTGATGCCATCGGCCACGAACTGAACGGCCAGCGCTGCCAGAATGACGCCAAGGAGGCGGGTCAGGATCGAACGGCCGGTTTCGCCAAGGAACCGGTCGACGCGCTCCGCCAGCAGCAGCACAAGATAGGTGATGAACAGGCAGACGAAGATGACGCCGAGGAGGGCTGCTTTCGGTCCCACGCCTTCGAAGGAGTTTGAGGTCAGCACAATAGCCGAAATCGCGCCTGGACCGGCAATCAGCGGAATGGCAAGCGGGAAGGCGGCAATATTGCGGATATGGTCCTTGGTGATGGCAACCTCGGCGCTCTTTTCCTTGCGCTCTGTCCGCTTCTCGAAAATCATTTCGAAGGCGATCCAGAACAGCAGAAGACCGCCAGCCACGCGGAACGCGCCGATGGTAATGCCGAACATGCCGAGTATCTGCGCGCCTGCAATGGCAAAGAGCGCCATCACGATAAAGCCGATGATGGAGGCGCGAAGCGCCACCTGTCCGCGGTGGTGCCGCTCCATCCCCGGCGTCAGCGCCAGGAACAACGGCGCCAGTCCGGGCGGATCGATCGTAACAAGCAGGGTGACGAACGCGCTGAAAACCGTATCGTAGAACCCCATGCTGCACGCGCCCTTCTTGTTGGCATGTTATGCTCAATCGGATACATGGATTGTAGACGATCAGGAGCAGATGGTCGATGCAAAGCGCGAGGTCGGGCAACATCGTTGCTCAATCTTTATGTGAATATCTTTTAAGTCATTGAATTAACGAGCGGAAATAGCCCGCCTAAAAGGCCGTGAAATTGGCGTTTTTTGCTGGTTTCCGTTATAAAGTGACTTTATCGATTCTGTTGAGAAAGAAATCTGAATAGTGTCAGATCAAACGCCTCCACCCGGTTCCGACGATATGAATGGTGGCCCAAACGGCGGCCCTAGCGGTATCGAACCGATTTCCATCATCGAGGAGATGCAGCGCTCCTATCTCGATTACGCGATGAGCGTTATCGTGAGCCGTGCGCTGCCCGATGTGCGCGACGGCCTGAAGCCCGTGCATCGCCGTATTCTCCACGCCATGAACGAGATGAGCCTCGCCTATAACCGCCCGTACCGTAAATCGGCGGGTGTGGTCGGTGAGGTTATGGGTAAGTATCACCCCCATGGCGATGCTTCCATCTATGACGCCCTCGTGCGTATGGCGCAGGATTTTTCCATGCGCGATCCGCTGGTCGACGGGCAGGGCAATTTCGGTTCCATCGATGGCGATCCCCCGGCGGCGATGCGTTACACCGAATGCCGTCTGGAAAAGCTGACAGAAACCATCCTGTCGGATATCGACAAGGATACGGTCGACTTCCAGGACAATTATGACGGTCGCGAGCAGGAACCGGTGGTCATGCCTGCGCGCTTTCCGAACCTGCTCGTCAATGGTTCGGGTGGTATTGCGGTCGGCATGGCGACCAACATTCCGCCGCACAATCTTGGCGAAGTCATCGACGGCTGCGTTGCGCTGATCGACAATCCGGCCATTGAACTGTCGGAACTGATGGAAATCATTCCGGGGCCGGATTTCCCGACTGGCGGCATCATCCTCGGACGCTCTGGCATCAATTCCGCCTACACGACCGGACGCGGTTCGGTGGTCATGCGCGGGCGCGCCACCATCGAGCCGATGCGCGGCGACCGCGAAGCCATTATCATCACCGAGATCCCGTATCAGGTGAACAAGGCTTCGATGATCGAGAAGATGGCCGAGCTGGTGCGCGACAAGCGCATCGAAGGCATTTCCGATCTGCGCGACGAATCCGACCGCGAAGGCTATCGCGTCGTGGTGGAATTGAAGCGCGATGCCGTTGCCGATGTCGTGCTGAACCAGCTTTACCGCTATACGCCGCTGCAAACCTCGTTCGGCTGCAACATGGTGGCGCTGAACGGCGGCAAGCCGGAACAGCTCAACCTGCTCGACATGCTGCGCGCCTTCGTCGTCTTCCGCGAGGAAGTCGTGACGCGCCGCACCAAGTTCCTGCTCAACAAGGCGCGCGACCGCGCGCATGTGTTGGTCGGTCTTGCGATTGCCGTCGCCAATATCGATGAGGTGATCGCGCTCATTCGCCGGGCACCCGATCCGACAACGGCCCGCGAGCAGTTGATGGAACGCCGCTGGCCCGCAGTCGATGTGGCTCCGCTGATCCGTCTGATCGACGATCCGCGCCACACGCTGAACGATGACAACACCTATAATCTCTCCGAGGAACAGGCGCGTGCCATTCTCGATCTGCGTCTGCAGCGCCTGACCGCGCTTGGTCGCGACGAGGTGGCTGACGAGCTGAACAAGATCGGCGAGGAAATCCGCGATTATCTCGACATTCTCGGTTCGCGCCTGCGCGTGATGAATATCGTCAAGGAAGAGATGATCGCGGTTCGCGACGAGTTCGCGACCCCACGCCGCACCGAAATCGGTTTCGGCGGTGCGGAAATGGATGACGAAGACCTGATCGCCCGTGAGGATATGGTCGTCACCGTCAGCCATGCAGGCTATATCAAGCGCGTGCCGCTCACGACCTATCGTGCGCAGCGCCGTGGCGGCAAGGGCCGCTCCGGCATGGCGACGAAGGACGAGGATTTCGTCACGCGCCTGTTCGTGGCCAACACGCATACGCCGGTTCTGTTCTTCTCCTCGCGTGGCATTGTCTACAAGGAGAAAGTCTGGCGCCTGCCGGTTGGCACGCCGCAATCGCGTGGCAAGGCGCTCATCAACATGCTGCCATTGCAGCAGGGCGAGCGCATCACCACCATCATGCCGCTGCCGGAAGATGAGGATAGCTGGGCAAACCTCGACGTCATGTTCTCCACGACGCGCGGTACGGTTCGCCGCAACAAGCTGTCGGACTTCGTTCAGGTCAACCGCAACGGCAAGATCGCCATGAAGCTCGAAGACGAGGGCGATGAGATCCTCTCGGTCGATACCTGTACGGAATTCGACGACGTGCTTCTGACCTGCGCCGGTGGCCAGTGCATTCGCTTCCCCGTGACCGATGTGCGCGTCTTCGCAGGCCGCAATTCGATCGGCGTGCGCGGCATCAATCTGGCCGATGGCGACAAGGTCATCTCCATGGCGATCCTGCATCACGTCGACGCCGATGCGGCCGAGCGCTCGGCCTATCTCAAGCGTTCGATTGCCGAACGTCGCGCGCAGGGCGCCGATGACGCAGATGATATCGTGGTGGTTGGCGAGGAAGTCGGAAACGAAACCGAGCTCAACGACGAACGCTATCAGGAGCTGAAAGCACGCGAGCAGACCGTGCTGACCGTCAGCGAATATGGTTATGGCAAGCGGTCTTCGTCCTATGAGTTCCGCGTTTCGGGCCGTGGCGGCAAGGGCATCCGCGCCACCGATACGTCGAAAACCGACGAAATCGGCAAGCTGGTTGCCCTGTTCCCGGTCGAGGCGAGCGACCAGATTCTGCTCGTTTCCGATGGCGGACAGCTTATCCGCGTGCCGGTGGATGGAATCCGTATTGCCGGACGTTCCACCAAGGGCGTCACGATCTTCAATACCGCAGACGGCGAAAAGGTCGTTTCGGTCGAACGCATATCTGAAACGGATAGCGAAGAAGAAAACGGCAATGGTGGCGAAGCGGCTTCCGAAGGCGAAGCACCAATCGCAGATACCGAAGAATAATCAAAGGGCTGGGGCTCTTTGTTCTGAACAATGAAAAAGGCCGATGGTGGGAACCATCGGCCTTTTTCAGATGCCAAGACTGGAGGAATTGGCGATCACACAAACTTTTTTCCAGCAAGCTCCAACGCTGTTACGTGAACTCGACTGTGAATACTCAGCGCGAACGCATGTTGCGCAGGCTATTGATGTCGAATGCCACCTGACGTACGCGCTGACGCTTGGCCTCATTCTCTTCAAGAAGCAGTATGATTGCCGATGCAGCCATCGCGACCATCATGGATAATGCCAGAAGAAAGATCATCATCGTGTTATCCTTTCGACATACATACGCTCAGGAAGCGAAAAGGTTGCACCGAGCTTGCACCCATCTTGGTAAATCGGTTGTGAACTTGTCGTGAAATCACTGTTCATATCGCGTTCATCTGGTTTCTTGGTTTCTGTTTTCTTATCGCAGTGGTTCTTGTTGAAAATCCTGTCAGAAAAGGCTAGCTGGAAGAAATGACGATTGCGATCTATGCGGGCTCTTTCGACCCGGTGACAAACGGCCATATGGATGTCCTGAAAGGTGCCCTGCGCCTTGCCGACAAGGTTATTGTCGCGATTGGCGTTCACCCCGGCAAAAAGCCTCTCTTCACCTTTGAGGAGCGCGTGGCGCTCATCGGTGAAAGCTGCAAGGCTGGTCTGGGCGCGGATGCAGGCCGGGTTTCGGTCATTTCCTTCGACGGGCTGGTCATCGATGCGGCGCGCAAACATGCCGCTCAATTGATGGTGCGCGGTTTGCGCGATGGCACCGATCTCGACTATGAAATGCAGATGGCAGGCATGAACGGCACAATGGCGCCGGAATTGCAGACCGTGTTCCTCCCGGCGGACCCGGCGGTGCGCACGATTACCGCCACATTGGTTCGCCAGATTGCCTCCATGGGCGGCGATATAAAGCCTTTCGTTCCTGCGGCTGTCGCTGCCGCCCTGAACGCCAAATTCAAATCCTGACCACAGGGAGTTTTTCGATCATGTCTTTCATTCGTTCAGCGCTTGCCGCTGCTGCTATTTTTGCGCTCGCGCAAGGCGCAGTCCATACCGCTTCTGCCGCCGAAAACACCGTGGTTCTCAAGCTGAAGGATGGCGACGTGGCCATCGAGCTTCGTCCCGACCTTGCGCCAAAGCATGTTGCGCAGATCGAAAAGCTGGTCGGCGAGGGCGCTTACAACGGCGTCGCCTTCCACCGTGTCCTTCCGGGCTTCATGGCCCAGACCGGCGATGTAAAGTTCGGCAACATGGACAAGAACTTCGATGCATCACGCGTCGGCACCGGCGGCTCTGACTATCCGGATATTCCGGCAGAATTCTCCAAGGAACCTTTCGTTCGCGGCACGGTGGGCATGGCCCGCAGCCAGAATCCGAACTCGGCCAATTCGCAGTTCTTCATCATGTTTGCGGACGGCTCATTCCTCAACGGCAAGTATACGGTGGTCGGCAAGGTTGTCAGCGGCATGGATGTCGTCGACAAGATAAAGAAGGGCAGCGAAGCCGATAATGGCGCCGTGAAGAACCCCGACAAGATCATCAAGGCCACGCTTCAGGCCGACAAGAAGTAAAATACAAGGAGAGGCCCAATGGCTTACAAAGACCCTGAAAACACGCTCGTTCTCGAAACCACCAAGGGCAATGTTGTTCTGGAGCTCTATCCGGACCTGGCGCCGGATCATGTGGCGCGCATCAAGGAACTGGCTCGCGAAGGCGCATATGATGGCGTGGTGTTCCACCGCGTGATCGACGGCTTCATGGCCCAGACCGGCGACGTGAAGTTCGGCAAGACGGGCGGCGCTCATTTCAACGGCTCGCGCGCTGGCATGGGCGGTTCGGACAAGCCGGACCTGAAGGCCGAATTCTCCAACACGCCGCACAAGCGCGGTACGGCTTCGATGGCGCGTTCCGCCAACCCGAATTCGGCTAACTCGCAGTTCTTCATCTGCTTTGCCGACGCTCCATGGCTCGACCGTCAGTACAGTGTCTGGGGCCAGGTCATCGAAGGCATGGACAATGTCGACAAGATCAAGCGCGGCGAACCGGTCTCCGATCCGGACCAGATCGTGACGGCGCGTATCGCTGCCGACATCTGATCCTGCCTGTTCCAATGAGAAATTACGGCTCCGGTTCATGCCGGGGCCGTGATTCGTTTACCGCATTTCCGAACGCATCGAAGCGGGATCAGAAATCAGTCCAGTGGACTGATTTCCCCGCGTAGGCGCTTCGCACTTTTGCTGGAAATGCTTTGGAGCGGTTCCGGTTAAAACGGAATCGCGGGAACCGCTCTAACTATCTGTTTTGTCGCATTATCCTACGCAAAACCGCTTCGCACTTTTGCTGGAAATGCTCTTGAGGTTCTCCATGCGTGTTGATCTTTTTGATTTCGATTTGCCGGAAGAGAGCATCGCTCTGCGTCCGGTCGAGCCGCGTGACCACGCCAAGCTGTTGCGTGTCCGTCCCGGTCAGCCATTCGAGGATCGACAGGTATTCGAATTGCCTGATCTGCTGCAACCCGGCGATGCGCTCGTGTTCAACGACACAAAGGTCATTCCCGCGCAGCTTGAAGGCATGCGCGAGCGTGAGGGCAATATTTCGCAAGTCAGCGCCACGCTGCATATGCGCACCGGCCCTGACCGCTGGAAGGCATTCCTGCGTCCGGCCAAGCGCGTGAAAGAGGGCGACCGCATCCGTTTCGGCCATTCGGGATCAAGCTGCTTCCTCGGAACGCTCGATGCCACCGTGACGGAAAAGGGCGATGCGGGAGAGGCGCTTCTGGTGTTCGATCTTTCCGGCGCCATGCTGGATGAGGCGATTGCCTCGGTCGGGCACATTCCGCTACCGCCTTACATCGCATCCAAGCGCGCCGAAGATGAGCGCGACCGCAAGGACTATCAGACAGTCTATGCGCGCGAAGAAGGCGCGGTCGCGGCCCCAACCGCCGGTTTGCATTTCACGCCAGAGCTTCTGGAAAAGATCAAGGCCAAGGGCGTTGAAGAACACTTCGTAACGCTGCATGTGGGGGCGGGGACTTTCCTGCCCGTCAAGGCCGACGACACGGCAGACCACAAGATGCATTCGGAAATCGGATATGTGTCGCAACGCACTGCCGATGCGCTCAATGCCGTGCACGCGCGGGGCGGCAGGATCGTCTGCGTCGGCACGACTTCCCTGCGCCTGATCGAAAGTGCGGCTGGTGAGGACGGCATTATCCGTCCGTGGTCCGGCGCGACCGATATTTTTATAACTCCCGGCTATCGCTTCCGTGCAGTCGATCTGCTGATGACCAACTTTCACCTGCCGCGCTCCACGCTGTTCATGCTGGTATCGGCCTTCGCCGGTTTCGATACGATGCACGCGGCTTATCGGCATGCAATCGCCAGCGGCTATCGCTTTTATTCCTACGGCGACGGCAGCTTGCTTGAACGTGCCGACAACGCTAGAGACATGGCATGACAACGGAAAACTTCGAATTCAAGGTGCTGGCGACGGACGGCGCTGCTCGTCAGGGCGAAATTTCCATGCCGCGCGGCGTGGTGCGCACGCCTGCCTTCATGCCGGTTGGCACTGCGGGCACGGTCAAGGCCATGTATATGGACCAGGTGAAAGAGCTTGGCGCGGATATTATCCTCGGCAATACCTATCATCTGATGCTGCGGCCCGGTGCCGAACGCGTGGCGCGTCTCGGCGGCTTGCATGAGTTCGGCGGCTGGAAAGGCCCGATCCTCACCGATTCCGGTGGTTTTCAGGTCATGTCGCTCGCGCAATTGCGCAAGCTCGACGAAAACGGTGTCACATTCCGCTCGCATATCGATGGCAAGCCTTATGAAATGACGCCGGAGCGATCCATCGAGATTCAGGGGTTGCTCGATAGCGATATTCAGATGCAGCTCGACGAATGCGTGGCACTGCCTTCGCCGGAAAAGAATACCGAGCGGGCGATGGAATTGTCGCTGCGCTGGGCCGAGCGCTGCAAAGTGGCTTTCGGCAATCAGCCGGGCAAGGCGATGTTCGGCATCGTCCAGGGCGGCGACGTGGCACGCCTGCGCGAAAAATCGGCGGAAGCGCTGAAGGCCATGGACCTCAAGGGCTATTCGGTCGGCGGGCTTGCGGTGGGCGAACCGCAGCAGGTCATGCTCGACATGCTGGAAGTGGTCTGCCCGATCCTGCCATCGGAAAAGCCGCGCTATCTGATGGGCGTCGGCACGCCGGACGATATCCTGAAGTCGGTCGCCCGTGGCATCGACATGTTCGATTGCGTTATGCCGACGCGGGCAGGCCGTCACGGCCTTGCGTTTACGCGGTTCGGCAAGGTCAACTTGCGCAATGCGCGCCATGCGGACGACCATCGTCCGCTCGATCCGGAATCGGATTGCCCAGCATCGCGCGACTACAGCCGCGCCTATCTGCATCATCTGGTGAAATCGGGTGAAGCACTCGGCGCCATGCTGCTTACCTGGAACAACCTTGCCTACTATCAATATTTGATGAAGGGTATCCGCGCGGCAATTGCTGACGGCCGCTTCACAGATTTCGCCGCCGAAACCTCGGAAGGATGGGCGAGGGGCGATATCCCGGCGCTTCTGTAACCTCTGTTTAAGCAAGGGAGGGTTCTGGTGTCTCGCTCCGAACGTCTCCTCGCACTTTTGCAGTTGCTTCGGACCTATCGTCGTCCTGTAAGCGGAGCGGCGCTGGCGCAGCAGCTCGGTATCAGCATTCGTACGCTGTATCGCGATATTGCCAGCCTTCAGGCGCAGGGGGCCGATATCGAGGGAGAGCCGGGATTTGGTTATGTGCTGCGCCCCGGTTTCATGTTGCCTCCCATCATGTTCAGTCAGGAGGAGATTGAAGCTCTGGTTCTTGGCGCGCGCTGGGTTGCGGATAGGGGCGATGCGGGACTTGGCTTGGCAGCTCGCAACGTTCTGGCCAAAGTATCGGCAGTTATGCCCGAAGATTTGCGCACGGCCCTCGAAGCGGTGAACCTGCTTGTCGGACCGGGCAGCAACAGCACGATCGACGTGGTGGATATTGCCGCTCTTCGCGGTGCCATTCGCACCGAAAGAAAAATCAATATTCTCTATAGTGATGCGACAGGCGCGCCCACCGAACGTCTGATCTGGCCCTTCGCTCTGTCATTCTTCGAGCAGGCTCGCGTGGTTCTCGCATGGTGTGAAATGCGACAGGATTTCCGGCACTTCCGAACAGATCGCATCGCCAGCCTGACTGTAGAAGCCAGCCGCTACCCAAAACGGCGTTCAGAACTTCTAAAAGAATGGAAAGTCCGACAAGGGATTGTTCGGGACTTGAATTGATACTGCCAGAATCTGACAGTGGTTTCCCATAAAGTCGCTTCTATTCAACGCAGGAGCGACGACGATGATACATCCCAATTTCACAATTTGTTACGTGGAGAATCCCCTGTCCAGCGGGCGCTTTTATGCTGATCTGCTGGGAATCGAACCCATCGAGGCTTCCCCGACTTTTGTGCTGTTCGTGCTGAACAATGGTTTATTGCTGGGGCTATGGTCCAGACACACAGTAGAGCCGCCGGTTACTCCCGGCGCTTTTGGCGGGGAAATTGCTTTCCGCTACGCAAGTTATGAAGAGGTTGATAAGGTGCACGCAGACTGGACCGCGCTTGGGCTGTCCATTTTGTCCAAGCCGCAAACATTGGAGTTCGGACGCTCATTTGTGGCAATTGATCCAGACGGACATCGCCTGCGCGTATTTTCTCCAGCTGGAAGATGATACGAATCAGAAGAAAGAAAGTCGCCGGGACACATCTTGCCGATGCGTCCCGGCCAAAAGCCTATCCGACCGTCAGCATGTTCTCCAGACGGCAGAGAACGGAGCGCTGCTCCTCATCGTTCAGGATTTCGCATTCCATCAATCTGGAGCATTCGAGGCCGGCGACGGCGAGATAGACAATCAGCGCCGTGTCGGGATCGGTTGTGTCTTCGATCATCCGGTCGAGAAACGCCCTGTGATATTGCCGGACCGGCACCATGAAGCCGGGGTCCTCGGCAAGTGCGGCAAGGACACCGCAAGCTGGCGGCTCGTCATCGGCCTGAACCCGGTAAACATCGAGAAAAGCCCGCGCCACGCGATTTTTGTCGCCTTTCTGGAGTGTTTCCTGAACCTCCATGGCGTGTTCGTGCTCTTTCATATATTCTTCGACAACTGCCTCGAGCAGTTTGGCCTTTGTCGGAAAAGAATAGAGCAATCCGCCTTTTGAAAGCCCCGCACGGGCTGCTACGGCATCGAGAGAGAGATGAGCGGGTCCGATCTCACGGGCAAGCTCGGTAGCAGCGCGCAAAATACGCTCGCGCGACGAGGCTTTCTTTTTTGTTAGCAACTTACCGGTGTCTCCTGACAGTTCCTGTGTTGACAATACCGTCCGGACGGTACAGTTATTCGCCACTTTCATTCAAGTAAAATACGCGCGACCTTTGCGTGAATGCGAAAGAGGGCGCCGCGGTCCATCCCCCAACCCTGATCGATCAGGGAGCCATCTGGAGTGCATCCGCAATGATCAAGCGCCTTATTCTGGCAATAATATTCCTCGTGATCGTCGTTGGAGGCCTCGTTGGCTTTAATATGTTCCGATCACAGGCCATTAAAGACTTTTTCGCCAACATGCAGCAGCCCGCTCAGACGGTCTCTACCGTCACGGTGGAGCCGGGCGTCTGGAAGCCGGGTGTCGAGGCCATCGGCACGGCCAACGCGCTCAATGGCGTTGACCTGACCGTACAGCTCGACGGCGTCGTGCAGAAGATCAATTTCAAGGCCAATCAGGAAGTCAAGGAAGGCGATCTGCTGCTTCAGATGGAAGACAGCATTCAGAAGGCGGACCTCGCAGCCGCTGAAGCCGAAGCCGTCCTTGCCCAGCAGAACCTGAAGCGAGCTGACACGTTGCGGACCCGTGGCGTGGGTGCTGTGTCGAATGTCGATACCACAGCTTCGGCCTCTGATGCTGCACGCGCACGCGTTGAAAAAATGCGCGCAACGCTGGCGCAGAAGTCGGTCAAGGCTCCGTTCTCCGGCGTCATCGGCATTTCCAAGGTTGACCTGGGACAATATTTGACACCCGGCACGGTCATCGCCACGCTGCAAAACACCGATGTAATGCGCATCGACTTCACCGTTCCGGAACAGTCGCTGCCGTCTATCAAGCTCGGACAGACGGTGAAGATCGGCTCGACCGCGGAAGCGCTCAACTTTACGGGCAAGATTGTCGGTATCGACCCGAAGATCGACCCCGCGACCCGCCTCGTTTCGGTGCGCGCCGAAGTGCAGAATCCCGATCATGAACTGACGCCGGGACAGTTTGTGCAGGTTCGTGTGGAACTGCCGGAAGAGAACAACGTCGTTGCCCTGCCGCAGACCACGATCATTTCCAGCCTCTATGGTGACTATGTCTATGCGGTCCGTCCGGAACAGAAGCAGGAAGGCGCAAAGGCTGGCGAAGAGGCCAAACAGGTCGCGCAGCAGGTCTTCATCAAGCTTGGACGCCGCTATTCCGGTCTTGTTGAAGTGACGAGCGGCCTCAAGGCTGGCGATATCGTCATCACGGCAGGCCAGAACCGGCTTTCGCCCGGTGTGCCGGTGAAAATCGACAACACCGTCAATCCGATCCCGGCCGGACAGCCGGCTGACAAGCAATAGGCGACCCCGATGAGCTTTTCCGATATTTTCATCCGGCGCCCCGTGCTTGCCACGGTGGTTGCCCTCATGATCATTCTGTTGGGCCTTCAGGGTATCGCGCAACTGACGGTGCGCGAATATCCGAAGGTCGACGAAACCGTCATTACGGTTACGACCACCTATGCCGGTGCGAGCGCCGATCTTATTCAGGGCTTCATCACCGCACCGATCGCCGAAGCGGTCGCAACCACTGAAAACATCGACTACGTGACGTCTTCAAGCCGTCCGTCGTCGAGCACCGTGACCGTGCAGATGAAGCTTGGCGCAAACCCTGATGCGGCGCTGACGGAAGTCATCGCCAAGGTCAATCAGGTTCGCGGTGACTTGCCGGACGAATCCGACGATCCGGTCATCGTGAAGGGTACGGGCCAGAACTTCGCCACCATGTATCTGGCGGCGCAGAACCCGAATATGACGAGCGAACAGATCACCGAGTATCTGGAGCGCGTTATCCAGCCGCGTATGTCCACCATTCAGGGCGTTGCAAAGGCTGAAATTCTGGGTGGTCAGGTCTATTCGATGCGCGTCTGGCTGGATCCGATCCAGCTTGCGGCCCGTCAGATCACTGCGCCGGAAGTTCTGGCCGCAATCAATGCCTCCAACTTCCTGTCGGCACCGGGCACGACGAAGAACGAATATGTCGCGTCTTCGATCACGCTGAAATCAACCTTGCAGACCCCGGAAGCTTTTGGCGCCATGCCGATCAAGGCTTCGGGAGACGACGTGGTTCGTCTGCGCGATGTGGCGCGGGTCGAACTGGCGGCGAAAAGCACGGACACCATCGTTTCGTTCAACGGCTCGGCTGGTACATTCCTCGGCGTCTTTCCGACACCGGCGGCAAACCCCATCGACATGGCCGCTGCCGTCCGCAAGGAACTGCCATCCATCCAGTCCTCACTGCCGGAAGGCATGTCGCTGGTTCTGGTTTACGACGCGACCGAGCAGATCAGCTCTTCGATCAAGGAAGTCTTCACGACCATCGGCGAAGCCGTGGCTATCGTCATTCTGGTCATCATCGTCTTCCTCGGCTCGTTCCGCTCGGTGCTGATTCCGATTGTTACGATCCCGATTTCGCTGATCGGCGTGTGCTTCTTCCTTTATGTACTCGGTTTCTCGATCAATCTCCTGTCGCTGCTCGCCATGGTCCTCGCCATCGGTCTTGTGGTCGATGACGCGATTGTGGTTCTGGAGAACATCCACCGGCATATCGAAGAGGGCCTGCGCCCCATGGATGCCGCGTTCAAGGGCATGAAGGAAATCACCGGCTCGATCATCGCCATGACGATCACGCTGGCGGCGGTGTTCGCACCGCTGGGCTTCACTGGCGGCCTGACGGGCGCTCTGTTCCGCGAATTCGCCTTCACGTTGGCTGGCGCGGTTATCATTTCCGGTGTGGCGGCCTTGACCATCTCGCCGATGATGTGCGCACGCATGCTCAAGCACGGCGACCAGACCCGGTTCCAGATGTTCATCGACCGGACCTTCTCGCGTTTCGAGAAGTGGTATCACCGCCGCGTTTCCAACTCGCTCAACTATCGCGGCATCACTTTGATGATCGTGGTGGCGCTGATGGGCCTGACGGGCTTCCTGTTCATGAATACGTCGAGCGAACTGGCACCGGAAGAAGATTCCGGCGCGCTGTTCTCGATGTTCCAGGCTCCGCAATATGCAACCTCGGCCTATACCAATCTCTACGCCGAACAGATCGACGAACTGACCAAGGATCTTCCTGAACTGAAGACCCGCTTCCAGATCGTCGGCATGGATGGCGGCACGACATCGGGTATTGCGCTTTGGGTGCTGAACGACTGGAACGAACGTACCCGTTCGCAGAAGCAGATTCAGGAAGACCTGACGGCACGTATCTCCAAGGTCGCAGGTGTCGAAGCCTTCATCTTCGCGCCTCCATCCCTGCCGGGAACGGGCGGCGGTCTGCCGATTTCGATTGCTCTGCAATCGACCGGCCCGGCCGATCAGGTTTTTGAACTTGCCGAGGAAATCAAGAACGAAGCGCAGGCTTCCGGTCAGTATATCATCGTGCAGAACTCGCTCTCCTTCAACGCACCGCAGGTCACGATCACCATCGACCGTGACCGCGCGGCGACGCTGGGCGTGCAGATCAGCGATATCGGTTCGACACTGGGTCTCCTGACCGGTGGTGCATCGGTCGCTAAGTTCGACCGCGATTCGAACAGCTATGACATCATTACGCAGGTGCCGGATAGCTATCGTTCGAACCCGGAAAAGCTGGGCGACTTTTATGTGCGCAGCGTGTCCGGCTCGATGATCCCGCTGTCCTCGGTCATCAAGGTCGGCCAGAACGCATCGCCTGCGGCTATCGAGCAGTTCAACCAGCTGAATTCGGCAACGATTTCGGCGCTGCCTCTGCCGGGCGTCACCACCGGGCAGGGCCTGCAAACACTGGTTGATCTGGCCAAGTCCAAGATGCCGGAAGGCTTCTTCCTGGATTATTCCGGCCAGTCGCGTCTGGAAGTAGAGCAGGGCAACACGATCCTGATCGCCTTCGGCCTCGCGGTGATCGTGATCTATCTGGTGCTTGCCGCGCAGTTCGAAAGCTTCCGCGATCCGTTCATCATCATGATGTCGGTTCCGCTGTCGATCTTCGGCGCAATCGTGCCGCTGAATATCGGTCTTGGCACGCTCAACATCTATACGCAGGTCGGTCTCATCACCCTTGTCGGACTGATTACCAAGCACGGCATTCTGATGGTGGAGTTCGCCAATCAGCAACGCCGCCTGCATGGTCTTTCCCGCCGGGAGGCGATCATCGTCGCGGCTGAAACCCGCCTGCGTCCGATCCTGATGACCACGGCGGCCATGGCGCTCGGCGTTGTTCCGCTCATCATCGCCACAGGTGCGGGTGCGGCAGCTCGTTACTCGATGGGTCTGGTGATCTTCACCGGCATCGTGATCGGCACCATCTTCACGCTGTTCGTGGTGCCGATGTTCTACACCTTCATTGCGAAGAAGGATGTGGAAGGCGAGTATGTGGCGTCCTCCGAAGAGGGCGGCGAACCGGCCCCCGCGCCACATCACTGAAACTTGCGTTGAACCAATGACAAAGGGCGGCCTAGAAATAGGTCGCCCTTTTTGTTTCCCAACGTTGCAAACGCTGCGTTCCAACCCATATGAGCCGGTATGATTCCCTTATCCGTTCTTGATCTTTCGCCCGTTCCCGAAGGTAGCGATGCAGCGCAGTCGCTGCGCAACACGCTGGAACTTGCGCAACATGCCGAACGGCTCGGCTTCCACCGTTACTGGCTCGCCGAGCACCACAATATGCCGGGCATCGCCAGCGCCGCGACATCCGTGGTCATTGGTTACGTCGCCAACGGCACCTCGAAAATCCGCGTCGGCGCGGGCGGCGTCATGCTGCCCAATCATTCACCTTTGGTGATTGCGGAACAGTTCGGCACGCTGGCCTCCCTGTTTCCGGGCCGTATCGATCTCGGGCTTGGGCGCGCACCCGGCACCGACCAGATCACCGCCCATGCGCTGCGTCGCAATCTCGACAGCGATGCAAACGCCTTTCCGCAGGACGTGGTCGAGTTGCTGAACTATTTCAAACCGGCTGAACCGGGCCAGCGCGTGCGCGCGGTGCCGGGCGAGGGATTGAATGTGCCGGTCTGGATTCTCGGCTCCAGCCTGTTCGGTGCGCAGCTTGCTGCCATGCTTGGCCTGCCATACGCATTCGCCTCGCATTTTGCGCCTGCGGAGATGGAACGCGCCATCGCGCTTTATCGCGAGCGGTTCGAACCCTCGGAATATATGCAGAAGCCCTATGTGATGCTGGGCCTCAATGTGATTGCTGCCGATACCGACGAAGAGGCGAACTATCTTTTCACCTCGCAGCTGCAAGCTTTTGTCAATTTGCGCAGCGGTCGCCCCGGCAAGCTTCCGGCGCCAGTCTCGGGCTATGCGGAGCGCCTTGATCCGGCAGCACAGGCGCTCGTCCGCCAGATGTTGTCATGCCGTGTGGTCGGCGGGCCGGAGACTGTGGCGAAGGGCATCAAGGCCTTTGCGGAAAGCACCGGCGCCGATGAACTGATGCTGACCGGCATGATCCATGACCACAAGAAGCGCCTGCATTCATACGAGATCGCAAGCCGGTCAATTGCCTGATCGCTCGCTTTTGATTTCTGCCAGAAGCCAGTCCCGGAAAGACGACACGGCCGGAGTGCTCGAACGAGCCTTCGGCGTCACGAAATAATAGCTGCTCGGGCTTTTGACCGTGTGCGCGCAAGCAACGACAAGCTGGCCGCTCTCTATCTCGGCGCGAATGAGGAAGAGCGGCATCAGCGCAACGCCGAGACCGGCAATGCAGGCCTGCGAGACATTGGAAAACTGCTCGAAGCGCATGCCCGGAGACACCGGCGCGGCCATGTCGAGGCTCTTGAACCAGTGGTCCCACGCACCGGGGCGCGAGGCCATGTTGAACAGGGGAAGTGGCAGAAGATCGCTCGGCGCATGCACCGGGTTGCGCTGAAGAAATGCGGGGCTGCAGACAGGCGCCACCGTTTCATCCATCAGGAACACACTATCGGCATTGGGCCAGTCTGGCTGGCCGATATGGATCGCCGCATCCAATCCTTCGCGATCGAAATCGAACTGGCCGATACGGGTCGCAAAATTGAGGATGATGTCCGGGTATTTCGCCACGAAACGCGGAATGCGCGGTATCAGCCAGCGTGTCCCGAATGTGGGAAGGAAAGCGAGATTGAGCGTGGTGCCGCGCATCTGCGACATGACTTGCAGCGAGGCGGCGCGGATCGACGCCAGCGCCGGACCCACCGCCTTCAGATAGGCGCGTCCAGCATCCGACAGCATCACATGGCGGCTGGTGCGGTCGAACAGCGCTGTCCCGAGCTGTTCTTCAAGCGCTGCAATCTGTCGGCTCACCGCGCCTTGCGTCAGCGACAGTTCCTCGGCTGCCGCCGAAAAGCTCTCATGCCGCGCAACCGCATCGAAGGCGGCAAGCGCACTGGTGGAAGGAAGCAGGCGTCGCGATATTGAAGTCATCATCCATTACTAAATGGAATAGATCAATGAGTAAACGTCGATTGCGCCGAACCGCTGTCCGGTCCATATTTCCTGCAAATTTTCATTGAGGAGAATACACTGATGTCACGTGCGGCTTTTAGCTGGGAAGACCCGTTTCTGCTGGATGACCAGCTGACCGAAGACGAGCGCATGATCCGCGACTCGGCCAAGGCTTTCGCGACGGATGTTCTGCTGCCCCGCGTTGAAAAGGCTTATCTGGACGAGACGACCGATCCGGAACTGTTTCGCCTGATGGGGCAGGCCGGTCTTCTGGGCGTGACGCTTCCTGAAGAGTATGGCGCGGCCAATGCAGGCTATGTTGCCTATGGTCTGGTGGCGCGCGAGGTCGAGCGTGTCGATTCCGGTTATCGTTCGATGATGAGCGTGCAATCCTCGCTCGTGATGTATCCGATCTATGCCTATGGCTCGGACGAACAGCGGAAGAAATATCTTCCGGGCCTCGTCTCCGGCGAGTTGATCGGTTGCTTCGGCCTGACTGAGCCTGATGCAGGCTCCGATCCGGCGGGCATGAAGACCCGCGCCGAAAAGATCGACGGCGGCTATCGCCTCACAGGCTCGAAGATGTGGATATCGAACTCGCCGATCGCCGACGTGTTCGTCGTCTGGGCAAAATCTGCTGCGCATGACAACGCCATTCGCGGCTTCGTGCTTGAAAAGGGCATGAAGGGCCTTTCCGCACCGAAGATCGGCGGCAAGCTTTCGCTTCGCGCCTCGATCACCGGCGAAATCGTCATGGACGGTGTCGAAGTTTCGGAAGATGCGCTTCTGCCGAATGTTTCCGGCCTCAAGGGGCCGTTCGGCTGCCTCAATCGCGCCCGTTACGGCATTTCCTGGGGCGTGCTGGGTGCGGCGGAAGATTGCTGGTTCCGCGCCCGCCAGTACGGTCTTGACCGCAAGCAGTTCGACAAGCCGCTGGCCGGCACGCAGCTTTACCAGAAGAAGCTTGCCGACATGCAGACCGAAATCGCGCTCGGCCTTCAGGCTTCGTTGCGCGTCGGTCGCCTGTTCGACGACGGCAAGATGGCGCCGGAAATGATTTCCATCGTCAAGCGCAACAATTGCGGCAAGGCGCTCGATATTGCGCGCCAAGCCCGTGACATGCATGGCGGCAATGGTATTCAGATCGAATACCACGTCATGCGCCACGCGCAGAATCTGGAAACCGTAAACACCTATGAAGGCACGCATGACGTTCATGCGCTGATCCTGGGCCGCGCCCAGACCGGTATTCAGGCTTTCTTCTGATCGCTGTACCGCCAGCCTTCCATCCGGGCCCGTTCGCAGTTCGCGGGCGGGCTTTTTTACAAAGGTTACATCATGCAGAATACACCGCTTGACGGTCTCAAGGTGGTAGAACTGGCGCGCATTCTTGCCGGGCCATGGGTAGGGCAGACGCTGTCCGATCTTGGAGCTGACGTTATCAAGGTGGAGAGCCCCGAAGGCGACGATACGCGTAAATGGGGCCCGCCATTCATCGACGTGGAAGGCGAACGGTCAGCCGCTTATTTCCACGCCTGCAATCGCGGCAAGCGCTCGATTACAGCGGATTTTCGCACCGACGAGGGCAGGGAACTGGTGCGCCAGCTTGTCGCTGATGCCGATGTCGTCATCGAAAACTTCAAGCTGGGCGGGCTCGACAAATACGGCCTCGATTACGAGAGCCTGAAGGCCATCAATCCACGCTTGATCTATTGCTCGATCACCGGTTTCGGCCATACCGGCCCCTACGCCGAGCGCGCAGGCTATGATTTCATGATCCAAGGCATGGGCGGAATCATGGATCTCACCGGCGATCCTGAAGGCGAGCCCCAGAAGATCGGCGTGGCCTTCGCCGACATTTTTACCGGGCTTTATAGCGTGATTGCGATCCAGTCGGCGCTCATCATGCGCGAGCGTACCGGCACCGGCCAGCATATCGATATGGCGCTGTTCGACTGCATGTCGGCGGTACTTGCCAATCAGGCTATGAACTATCTGGCGTCGGGCGTTTCGCCAAAGCGCATGGGCAATGCGCATCCGAATATCGCGCCCTATCAGACGCTGCCGGTTTCCGACGGCTATTTCATCATCGCTTGCGGCAATGACGGACAGTTCGGGAAACTGACTTCATTGCTTGGCGTCGGCGATCTTGCGGCCGACGAGCGTTTCGCCAGCAATTCGGCACGCGTCGCCAACCGCGCGGCACTGACGGCACTTCTGGAAGAAAAGACCAAGACATGGAAGCGTGACGATCTGTTGGCTGAACTTGCCAAAATCGGGGTGCCTGCCGGCCCGATCAACACAGTGGCCGATGTATTCGCTGACCCGCAGTTTGAGGCGAGGGCGATGAAGATCGACCCGCAAGGGGTTCCAGGCTTGCGGACGCCTATTCGCTTCTCGGATGCCGAATTGAAGCTCGACAAGCGTTCGCCAAAGCTTGGAGAACACAGCGATGCGATCCTTTCGGAAATCGGCAAAGGCTGATTGAACGGTTAGCCGCTCTATCGACGCGCCCTTCCTCGAGAGAAGATGGTGCGGTCGAGAGGACTTCCAACAGGCGTAAAAGAACAACAGGTAGTATTATCTTGCCGGCGTGACCGATGTCACCGCGCGCATATCTCAGAGCCAACAGAACCAACAACTTCAAATCCACGTTAGCGGTAATCTCTACCTGACGGCCTTGCCGGGAGCTTCTTGCGACGCATTATAACACGACGCGCAAGAGGCTCCTTCCAATGGCAAATATTTGTCACGGACGGATATTCATCAGAAGTTATTTTAAGCACCCGAGGCGCACAGTCTGCAAAGCTATCTCGAAGCGGGTGCACTACCCTGAAGACGAGCGATGAAGAGCTCGGCGATCGACTATCCCTACTGTTTGAATTGATCCTCAAGCTGATAGATGAAAGGCGGGGAACGTGCCAAATCCACATTGATTAAGGGTAAGAATCTGCCCGTGTGTTGGAAGTAGTCGGCTTGCACGAAACTCCCGCCAATCAGTTCACCGCTGGTGTAGAAGATTGCTTCGAGCGGCAATTTCTCAGGGATATCCGGGGGCCAGACATCTATAACTGCTTCGTTCCATTCTTCCGGCTGGTGGCCTGCGGGCCTCGGGAAAGTTAAGCTCAGACGAGCGTCGATACTGAACTGAAAATCTTGTTGGTTAATGCCTTGCCCGGTCTTGTCAAACTCATCCTTTGTTACGCCCATAAAGCACTGCCCCGGCCAACTCGTGATGACATAGTTTTGCGACCAAATCGGCACTGTGGTGACGCCTATCTTCCGGCACGGCCCGCTCATATCTGGAGTATTTAGTGCCGATGGCCCACACTTTTCGACGCGTCCCCAGGTATCACCGTCCGTCGGATACACACACAAAACAGTCAGCGGATAGGCGGCTGGCGCGTTCGACTCCTTAACGATTATACCCACACCTCTTGACCAACCCAACTGCGTTTTCAAATCAGAGCGGACGTACGAGAACGACACCCCTTTCGATGCGACTGAGTTTGGGCTCGGGTTCCACGAACGGAAATCCGATCCGTAGCTGGTAACCCGAATCAAAACGCCATTGCACCAAAAGTCCGCCTTTCCGTTTGAACAAGGTTCGGAATCGAAGAATCTGGAATTGATCCTCTTCACTACTTGGTTGCCATAGTCCATTTGGTCGGTTTCATCGAAACCGAAAGGCAATCCGTTACCAGGTTGGAACCGCAAAATTGGCAACCATTTGGCGGTCTCTTTGAAGTATGCTCGCTGTTTGCGCTGCACGTCGACTAATTGATTTCCAGAGGATACGTTGTAGAATAGAGCCTCGATCGGTATCTTCGAAGGCATGGTGGGATTCCACGCGGCTACCCAAAGTTGCAAATTTCCCACCTTTTCCTGAGCCTGCAGTTGATTATGCGCTAGCATACTTTGAATGAATGGAGCTGTCGCCTCGGCAGAAAATGAGCACTGCGTGTTAGGGTTTTCTGCAGAGGCTAGATAAGCCGAAATCCATTGATCGGCTGTTGTAATTCCAACGGCAGTACAAGATGAATCATCACCTGGATCGTGAGGGGGTAATGCTTGTCGGGTTAAGTTGCAGCCATGATCGCTGTCATTAGCCCGTGGCGAGGCCGCCAACGGATAGATACAGCGAACCGAGTAAGGGAGATCGTCTCCGACGGCCGTGGGCAAATCAGCAAGCACCATGCCGACGCGCGCACTAAACCCGCTAGTTTGTACGTCCTCCCGCAGATAGGTGAATCCTACAGACTGTAGTTCAGTATCAGTTGGGGTGAGCTTCCAGAACTGATCCTCGCTGGCGGTGAGATCCCGTACCAAAAGACCGGAGCAGTACCATGCGGGCTTTTCCATACCGCATGATAGCGTTAGGAGTTGGTATCGGCGATTCAGCAGTGTGGCTATGTCGCTTCCAGACAGCGCCAGTGCTGGCACCGTCCACGTGACGGCAATCGCGACAAGAATCCACCGCAACGAATCTCGTCGATCCCATTTAATCAACCTAAGTTCGTGTCCCATCAAATCACCTTTGTTGTTAGGGATTTGGGGAAATCACATCACGAACGTTCGATAGAGTCGCCGGTATAACTTGACAGGAGACGAATGGATAATCGAGGGTGCCGTGTGGAAACGCTTGTTGCAAAACTCCAAGGTTCCACAACGCTGGTTGGCCGTCTCTAAACGAAAAGAAGGTGTCTCATTGGTTCTTTAAAAAATTCAAACCGCTCACGTACCGGCTACTGCAATCTATGCGACGCGGATGTTCTTTTACCGGATATCATGTTCAGCATCTATGAAACCCTGGGTAGAGCTAGATTGAATTAAATTAGCTGTTCGCGTATTCCGTCATTGGATCAGAAATGCCGCATATCAAAAAAAATATGGCAAAAAATTGCTGATGTCTTGGTTAAAAGGCAATTTAAAGTATCTGATATATGGTGCGGTCGAGAAGATCTTTAAACACCTTAAAAACCCCGTAAAATAAGGGATTAGGTGTCCCACGGAAACGGAAATCGGCGCATTAAATAACAATAGGTTAGCATATGGGTGTCCCACGGTTTCAATGAGCTCAGATTAGCGGCGCGAGCATTTTCTCCGCTACATAAGTAGCGACTTGAGCTCTTATATTTTCAGGGACAAATCGGTTTTTACGGCCTTTCAGTCATTACCGGCGCACCCAATAAATTCAAAATTAGTCGTTCAGAAGCGAGTGTAGTTCATTATACCCATTTGACGAATCGTGAAGATCAACGCGGTTGTTATAAGTCGGTCAAATTCCAAGTTTTGTGCCGAAGCTCGCTTTCTTAAGACTGTCGATGAAGTCTGAATGTTTGACAGTAAGGTCAGCACGACGCAAAAGAATCCGAGTTATCGTCCAAGCAATATAGTGAACGTTGTTGACCTCAATCTGGGCTACGCCTCGCTCTCCACTGTGAACAATGCGCGACCGGAGATCATAATGCTTCTTGAGGCTTGTATATAATGCCAGCCTTGTATCGGGCTTCTCGCTCCATATCACTCCTGCATATCGTGAAATTGTTTCCGTGACAGGACCATCTTTACTCCCCGAAAGTAGCGCTTCAATCGTGGTGAAAAAGAAGAGCACTCGCTCCGCAGGTTCTTGGGCACGGCGTGCTCGGGTCAGCCATCCCAACGCCTGTTGCATACGTTCTGCTAGCGTGTTGCGCTCGGGATTGAACACCTGCTCCGCAACCTTAATCACACTCGAGCTATTGAGAACATCGATGATATCGGCATCAAGTTCGTACCAAGGCGCAGCCGAGCTCCCACCGAAGGCTGGACCATCAGGGCCAATACGCAAGCCTTGGGATTGGGCGGACTGTGGGGAAATGGGATGCGGTTCGATATCTGCTAGTTTGGGGAATAACCCCTTCGGCTCGTTGTAATGCAGGCGAACGAAACTAATCGCCACATCGATGAACCAGAGAGCCTGTAGCTCCAGTCCTTTCGGCATCCCCTGTACCGACACATCCCAGCAAAGAGCCGGAAGATGGATATGCGTTTCGAAAGAACTTCCCTCACTTATGATGGTGAAGGCGTTCTTTTCTTGAGCAGGCGGAGAAATTCGGAGAACTGATGATAGACTTTCTACCTCTTGTCGAATTGATTCACGCGTGGTTATCCGAACAGGCCCAACCCTCACCTCATCTAAATTACCTATGAAACGAAAAAGCGGGTTCGGACGAATTATGCGATACCGTGTCGTCGCCGCGTCACTGATACCAACTGCTATCGCTTTAGCTATATCTTTTACGCTATCGGTTCCACTGCTGCTGAATGCGAGACTGCGGGCGACTTCTTCGACTGATTTCTGATGAATGCGGCTTGTGCCGAAGATTTTTACCGCTCGGGCCGACAAATTTCGCGAAGCATCGATGAGTTCCTCGGTGAACTCCACAGTGCCGTGCGCACCGCTGCTAAACCCTTTGCTTGAATCCTTCAGAAGCGCATGAAACACTTCTTCGCTCTCAACGAGCGCAGCCTGAAACGCCTTGACAAACACTTCTGCGAGTTGGACCAACTGATGATCATTAGCCATACGGTTTTAGCTCAGTTTATGGTTTTACTAGGACTGATAACGATCACTATCCTAGTCTCCGTACGATGTCTTGAGGCATACGTTACCCACATCACGCTTTATGTGCGAACAAGAGACCCATCGGCGATTTCTTGAGTTCCTTATGCGCGTTTTTGATATCCATGAAGCGCTCTGGTATCTCTCTTAATTTCGGCACATCCAAAATCTGATTTGCAACGAACGCCGCAGCGCCAAAAAACGGCGTTCCGGTGGCAATTGCTGCTATTTCCACGGCGCCGACGGAAATCCAAGATCCGAGGTCATACCCGGCGAACTTGAGACCCTTGTTCCGCAACTCCTTCACGTCCTTCTGGTGCCGCTCAAAAGCATCCTGAATGTTCTCGACGATCTTGTCACTCGACCTGAAAAACGCCTCGGGTTTGGTCTCGGCGATCTCGCTGACGCCGGCTGAAAGCACTTCGCGGATTTCATGGAATGCCCCCTGCTGCCGTATCTCAATTAGGGCGGCGGGCGGGATGTTCCCTAGCCACTCCATATCTGTCTCTGCGACTCGCTGCAGGCCCTTAACCATATGTAGATGGGTGTTGTCGAACGTAATCGAGGAATTGTATTCGAGTTTCCAGTTGAAGTATCGCCAGGACGTCGGTGCATCGAGCAACGGCGTTCCGCCCAGATATCGACTCTTCAGTAGCAAGTCCGTGGCCTGCATCATGCGTCCGACCGCTTGAGCGGCCAGTAAATGGCCAGGACCCGACCCCTCAGGTAAAAGATGGCCATCGCGCTCGAGGGAGCGGGACATCTGCTCCTCGATGCTTCCGGTCCAATCGGTATCAAAAAGAACGCGATCCCGGTCAGCGATCTCTGCAGCAGCCTTCTCGGGAGTGTCTAGGGCATTGCAGAATTCAAAGAGATCTTCGGTTCCAGAAAATTTGCGGCCAAACAGTTTCTCGGCGTGAGCGACACCGTCTCGCTCGGAGACGTCGCGGAGGAACTCGATTTCGGATTCGTCTAAGGATGATCGAAACGGCGTCACGACCACCATCGGCACGTCGAGCTTTGCTGTCGCCAGGTCGCGGTATCCCATAAGATTGATCGCATGCTTCGCGAGATAATAGAGCTGAACATCGGGGGGTGAGCGCTCGAAGAGATGCCTAGAGTGCCAGAACGGATCCGACAGGACTATGGTGTCGATGTAGAGGCCAGTGCTGCTCGCGATGTTCCGCTTATAGGAAGGGAATAAGTCTCCGCCGTAGATCGCCTTCGTCGATCGCATATCCTGAATGTGGTAGTGTGACGGGTCTGCAGCAACTCCCCAGAAATCCTCCAGAGCCTCCAGAAACTTTGGTATCTGCGGGCTGTATTCATCGACGTTTAGCGGATGACTGGAAATCATATTGCCGAATTGGTGAGCGTCGGCTCCCGCCTCTTTGGCCGCTTTCACGAAAAAGCCAAGATTTCTCTCAATAAATTCGAAATAGGAGTTCGTGATAATCTCGAGAGACATCGCGTCTTTCGTGACCTTACGGTTGTGAATCGCCGCCACGGCAAGTGCCATCGAACGCACCCGACCGTCGACAGTGGTCAGATCGATCTTCCCGTCCGCGCCTGTCCGCACCGCCAACAGACTTTGTTCAAGCCCTTCCGCCACCTTCTTGGCGAGGACGATCTTGCCCTCAGCGAACTTCGTCCGCAGCACCTCGAGGCGCCACCGCAATTCCTCGTCTTTTTCCTCTTGGTCCACCAATTTTCCCCGCCTGACCGTTGGCTTATTGTCTGAACTTGGACTGGCGCATTGGCATTTGCAAGAAGTGGGCAGCGCTCGCGAGCCTAACCGCGGATAAATATGGGTTGAAAAACAGGACTGAGAGTATCCGAAGTTAGTATTGGCCGAAGCAGGAATTCAACCCATTAGCGTGTTATTTCGCTTTGCGGACCTTGCAACTAGCGCTGGGGCTATCGGTCGCGAGCCTTCCACTTCAATTGTTTTACTTCTGTCATATGTCTGTGATTTTACGAGGTCCGAATCGATAAAGTGTCCCACGACCAAAACTGTCACGGCATAAGTATTTGTAAAATATAACCTTTTTGATAGAAAATGGTGCGGTCGAGAAGACTCGAACTTCCACGGGTTGCCCCACAGCGACCTCAACGCTGCGCGTCTACCAATTCCGCCACGACCGCCCGTGGTAGGAGCCGAACTCCGTCGGCGAGTGGGCATTTAGCAAATCACTTTGGGGTGCACAAGCCCCATCTGCATCTTCCGGCAATCTTTTTGAAAAAGAATGTGAAAAAGCTGCTGCTTACTCAACCCCGACAACGGCGAAACCCTGATTTTCCGGGCTTTTTCAAAGACTTCCACAATTCAGAAAAATTTCTAAAAAACTTCGTTGAAGGGACGTATGGCAAGCAATGAGAGAGCGCGAGGGAGCAATATGAAGCGAATCCGGCGAATCCAATTCAGTCGGATTCGTTTGGGCTGCCGAAAAACTCAGCTCGCGATGCCCTGCAGCCGCCTGATATCCTCCAGCCGCTTCAATGTTTCTGTATATCCCGCGTCGATTGCCTCGGATGCACGATGGAAATCGGCGAGCCCAATCTGCCCCACAGTCGGCATGAGCATGACATCCGGCGGGTCGCCCGCCATGCGGGCACGCGAAATGCGGTCCTGGATAATGTTGAAGGCTTCCATCATCACCCCGGTAATGCCGAGACGCGCTTCTTTCTCTCCATGAATGGCGTCGGCAAGCCCTTCCTGGCGTGATTGAGCATGTTTGATGACCGCAGCGCGGCCATACTGGTCATAATGGAGATTGACCGCCAGAACGAGGCGTTGCTCATAGGCACGGCATACGGATACGGGCACCGGGTTAACCAGCGCGCCGTCCACCAGCACGCGCTCCTGCCAGCGCACAGGCTCGAAAACGCCGGGCAGGGCGTAGGAGGCGCGCATGGCCTCTACCAGAGGGCCGGAGGACAGCCAGATTTCGTGACCGGTACGCAATTCGGTGCAGATGGCGACGAAGGGGCGATCCAGTTCCTCAATGCGCAACCCGTCCAGATGTTCACGCAGACGTCCGTCGAGCTTCATGCCGCCAAACAGTCCGCTACCGCGAAATGTGATGTCGAGAAGATTGAACATGCGCCGCCGGGTGAGACTGCGGGCGAATTCTTCCAGTTCGTCCAGCTTGCCGGCCAGATAACAGCCGCCAACAAGGGCACCTATAGAGGTTCCGGCGATCATCTCGATATCGATATTGGCTTCGTCCAGCGCGCGCAGCACGCCGATATGCGCCCAGCCCCGCGCAGCGCCTCCGCCAAGCGCCAAGGCTATCCGGCGCGGCTCACGCTTGGTTTCAGGCTTTTCGACGGTTTCTTCTGCGGGCGGTGCAAGGTCGCTATTCGCAGCCTTCCGCTTCTGCCCCCACGCGAGCATCACGATAGACACCTCTTCGTTTCCGCCTGAAGCATACCCGGCAAAAGGGCCCAGAAAGCGGGCAAACGGTTTGCGTCAGAAAATGCACAGGCAAATAGCTAAAACGATTCCGACAGTTCCGTTTGGCGGGAACCGTTTCAGGTTAGTGAAACATAGTATCCAAAGAATAAATGCTGCGAATTGATGGCGCGACTCATATTCACGCCATCACATCCTTTTGACCGAGGTTAATGCTCGTGATCGCAAGTGCCTTCCATGGCCAGCGATATATCGCCATTATCGGCGAGAACCTGCCGATAAAAGCAGGAACGCCGGCCTGTATGGCAGGTCGGGCCGTCGCCAGCGACGCGCACTTTCAGCCAAAGCGCGTCCTGATCGCAATCAGTGCGCAACTCAACCACGCTTTGCAGATTGCCTGACGTCTCGCCCTTCTTCCAGAGCTTTCCGCGTGAACGCGACCAGTAATGCGCTATTCCCGTTTCAAGCGTAAGGCGCAGGGCTTCCTCGTTCATATGGGCGACCATCAGCAATTCGCCGTCACGCGCGTCGGTGACGACTGCGGTGATGAGACCCGATGCGTCGAAGCGCGGCATGAATGCCGCGCCTTCTTCAATGACCTTCTTGTCGGAAGGCTGGGCTGCAAAAAAGCTCATTGTCCTGATCGCCTGCCGCTTATCTGCGGGTGAGGGTCATGAAACGAACCTGCTCCTCCGCATTCACCTGCATTTCGCCTGTAAATGTAGTGGTGATGGTCGTCGAACCCTGTTTGCGGATGCCGCGCATGGCCATGCACATATGTTCCGCCTCGATCATGACGGCAACGCCGCGAGGTTTCAGAATGCGTTGGATGCTATCGGCGATTTGGGCGGTGATGCTTTCCTGCGTTTGCAGGCGGCGCGCAAAGATATCCACCACGCGGGCAATCTTGGAAAGGCCAACCACCTTATGGTCAGGCAGATAGGCGACATGCGCCTTGCCGATGATCGGCACCATATGGTGCTCGCAATGCGAATGGAACGAAATGTCCTTCACGAGAACAAGATCATTATAGCCGCCGACTTCCTCGAACACCGTGCCGAGGACTTCTTCCGGGCTTTCCGTATAGCCTGCGAACAGTTCCTTATAGGCCTTGGCCACGCGCTTTGGCGTTTCCAGAAGACCTTCGCGCTGCGGGTCGTCTCCGGCCCAGAGCAAAAGCGTGCGTACAGCGGCTTCTGCATCGGCCTGCGTCGGCTTGCCATGCAAAAGAGCTACGTCTGCCTGCTTGTTCGGCAGGCCGGATTCGTCATCTTCTTTGAGGATGCGAGCGTCCATCAGTATTCTCCAGTAGTCTCCTTCAAGGAGGAGACGAGTTAAACGGACAATACAACGATACGCTTTGCGAGCGGGCGATGTATTGATCCGGCGCTTAAGGTCACCGGACAGGTTTTCGTGCGACTGCCCCCGGGGTCTGTGCTATTGTTACCCATGGCGCAGACGCTACTTGCCTATTATATAGACAATAATTTGCAACTTCAAACCGCAGCCGGGCGACAAAATTATGTTTTTCTCCGGCACGGCGGAAGGTTCGCCCATGATTGATGACATTTATAACAAACGTATCCTGGAATTCGCCGGAAACATGGAGCGCCTGGGGCGTCTTCCAGAGCCCGATGCGGTCGCCAAGGTGCACTCCAAGCTGTGCGGATCAACGGTCACTGTTTACCTCAAGATGGCAGACGGGATTGTGACGGATTTCGCGCATGAGGTGAAGGCCTGCGCGCTTGGACAGGCCTCGTCCTCCGTCATGGCGCGTAACATCATCGGCGCCTCGGCTGAGGAGCTGAAATCGGTTCGCGAGGAAATGTACAGGATGCTCAAGGAAGAAGGCCCGGCGCCGGAAGGACGCTTTGCCGATCTGAAGTATTTTGAGCCGGTACGCGAATACAAGGCACGCCATGCCTCCACGCTGCTTACCTTCGATGCGGTTGTCGATTGCATCCGGCAGATAGAGGAAAAGGCCAAAGCTGCCTGATGTGTTTCTGCGGCAAGGACCATGCGGGCGAGGGCGCGCGGAAGCGCTACAGCCGAAACTTCACCGATGCCTGGCGCAAGACGCCGGGGAGGCTAGTCGGCACGGCATTCGTACGATTCTATCAGGTGACCTTGTCATCTCTGATCGGCAATTCCTGCCGGCATCTGCCGACCTGTTCGGAATATACCTATGAAGCGATAGCCCGCCACGGCCTTTGGAGCGGTGGCTGGATGGGGCTTTTCCGCGTCATGCGCTGTGGGCCGTTCGGAACTCATGGATTCGATCCTGTGCCCCGGACACTTGCCGATGATCTCAAATGGTATCTGCCCTGGCGGTATTGGCGTTGCTCGCGGCCCAACCGTGAATTCTGACAGTTTTTTGTTAGCTGATTATAATTCATTAAGGATATCAACGTTTCATTGAGAATTGGAATTTAAGGCAGTGCTGTGGTCTTTTTCGGGCCGCAATTTGCCTGCATGACCCCTGCGCGTTCCTATTCCTGCGAGCTAATATGCTGAAATCATCGTCCCGTCTTTCGCGTCTCATTGCATCCCTGGCACTCGGTGCGAGTGTGCTTTGTACGTCTGCGGCGATGGCAAGCACCTCCTGGGTGGTTTTCGATGCCGATAGCGGGCGGATTCTCGGTCAGGACGATGCAAATGTGCAGCGCGCGCCTGCTTCGCTGGCGAAGATGATGACGCTTTACCTTGCTTTTGAAGCGCTCAAGACCGGCAGGCTGCATTGGGATGATGCGATGCCGATTTCGAAGAACGCCGCTTCGAAGGTTCGCATGAAGCTCTGGTTGAAGCCGGGCGAAACGATCACTGTGCACGACGCCATCTACGGCATGATTGTGATATCCGCGAATGATGCGGCGACTGTGATGGGCGAATATATGGCCGGATCCGAAGCGGCTTTCGGTCGACTGATGACCCAGCGCGCGCGCCAGATCGGCATGAAGAGCACCTTCTTCGTCAATCCATCGGGGCTGACGGCAAAGGCGACCCAGCTCACCACCGCTCGCGACATGGCGGTTCTTGGCATAGCGTTGCGCCGTGATTTCCCTGATCAATATGCACTTTTTTCCACGCGCTCCTTCACCTTTCGCGACCGCGTGCTGAACGGCCACAATAACCTGATGTACCGTTATCAGGGTGTGGATGGTATCAAGACCGGCTATACGGATGTATCCGGCTACAATCTTGTTTCGTCCGCCATTATCAATGACAAACACTTGGTTGGCGTTGTTCTTGGCGCAGGATCGGCGCGACAGCGCGACGACCAGATGGCAAAACTGCTGACACGGTTCAGCAAGGAAGGCGCTGAGACCGAGGAGCAACTCGTTGCAATGGCCAAGCCGCAGCCTGTCGCAAAGCGAGCAAGTGCTGTTCAGCCGAAAGCGGATTTGGTCGCCGACCTCATCGACGATTCCCGCATCGAGCAGGGCGATGGCGGTTTCCTGATCGCCTCTGCCGCCGGTGCCTCGGCCTGGACAATCCAGCTCGGCGCTCCCCCAACCCTGGTCGGAGCGAAGGAACTGCTGGCCAAGTATCGACCTGCGGTTGACAAGGTCGCACCGGGTTTGAAGGCTGAAATTTCTCCGGCAGAAAAGCGTCGCAAGGTTTATCGCGCGCGTTTTTCCGGTTTCAAGGATTCGGCCTCTGCCGAAAAGGCTTGCGCTCAGCTGAAGCAGCAGAAGATCGACTGCCTGCCAATTCGGAACTGATTCCTTATTCCCGGCAAAAGCGCGATCAGACGCGGTAAGTCTGTCGCGCTTTACTGGCTGGGGAAAAGAGACTAGAACCCAAACTTCATTTTCATACGCATGAACCCACCCGCAATCGTTGGCGGGACTGGATAAGGATGATCAGAATGTCGAATACCGTTTCCATGCAATTTCCCGATGGCTCTGTGCGTGAATACGACGCGTCGATGACCGGCGCGGCCCTTGCGGAGTCGATTTCCAAATCACTTGCCAAAAAAGCTGTTGCCTATGCCGTTGATGGCACCGTGCGCGATCTTTCCGATCCTCTCGGCGCTTCCGGCAAGATTGAGATTTTGACCCGCGAAGACCCGCGCGCGCTCGAACTCATCCGTCATGATACGGCGCACGTTCTGGCCGAAGCCGTGCAGGAGCTTTTTCCCGGCACGCAGGTTACGATCGGTCCCGTCATTGAAAACGGCTTCTATTACGACTTTGCGCGCAATGAGCCATTCACGCCTGACGACCTTCCGGTGATCGAAAAGAAGATGCGCGAGATCATTCAGCGCAACAAGCCTTTCACCAAGGAAATCTGGTCGCGTGAAAAGGCCAAGCAGGTTTTTGCCGACAAGCGCGAGTACTACAAGGTCGAGCTGGTGGACGCCATTCCTGCCGGACAGGACCTCAAGATCTATTATCAGGGCGACTGGTTCGATCTCTGCCGTGGCCCGCACATGGCTTCGACCGGCCAGATCGGCAATTCCTTCAAGCTTATGAAGGTTGCCGGTGCCTACTGGCGCGGCGATGCCAACAATCCGATGCTGACCCGCATCTACGGCACTGCCTTTGCGAACGACAATGATCTTCAGGCCTATCTCCATATGCTTGAGGAAGCCGAAAAGCGCGATCACCGCCGCCTTGGCCGCGAAATGGACCTGTTCCATTTCCAGGAAGAAGGGCCGGGCGTCGTGTTCTGGCACGCCAAGGGCTGGAAGATGTTCCAGAATCTGGTGAGCTATATGCGTCGCCGCCTCGATAGCCACGGCTATCAGGAAGTGAACGCGCCGCAGGTGCTCGACAAGTCGCTCTGGGAAACCTCCGGACACTGGGGTTGGTATCGCGACAACATGTTCAAGGTGACGGTCGCCGGTGAGGAAACCGACGACGATCGCGTGTTTGCGCTAAAACCGATGAACTGCCCCGGCCATGTGATGATCTTCAAGCACGGCCTCAAGTCCTATCGTGACCTGCCGATCAAGCTTGCGGAATTCGGCAATGTGCATCGCTACGAACCCTCGGGCGCGTTGCACGGGCTAATGCGCGTGCGCGGCTTCACGCAAGACGATGCGCATATCTTCTGCACGGAAGAGCAGATGGCCGCCGAATGCCTGCGCATCAATGACCTGATCCTGTCGGTCTACAAGGATTTCGGTTTCGAGGAGATCACCATCAAGCTCTCCACCCGCCCTGAAAAGCGCGTCGGTTCGGATGAACTCTGGGATCGTGCCGAAAGCGTGATGATGGGCGTTTTGGAGAAAATCCAGCAGCAGTCCAACAACATCAAGACTGGCATTTTGCCGGGCGAGGGCGCGTTTTACGGGCCGAAGTTCGAATATACCCTGAAGGACGCAATCGGCCGTGAATGGCAGTGCGGCACCACGCAGGTCGACTTCAACCTGCCGGAACGCTTCGGCGCTTTCTACATCGACAAGGATTCGGAAAAGCGCCAGCCGGTGATGATCCACCGTGCGATCTGCGGCTCGATGGAACGCTTTTTGGGCATCCTGATCGAGAACTTCGCCGGTCACATGCCTTTGTGGTTTGCGCCGGTGCAGGTCGTCGTTGCCACGATCACTTCGGATGCAGATGAATACGCAGCCGAGGCCGCAGCCAAGTTGAAGGCGGCAGGGCTTCAGGTTGCCACCGATCTGCGCAACGAGAAGATCAACTACAAGGTTCGCGAACATTCGTTGCAGAAAGTTCCGGTGATCCTCGTCTGCGGCAAGCGTGAAGCGGAAGAAAACACCGTCAATATGCGTCGTCTCGGTTCGCGGGATCAGGAATCCATGACGCTTGATGAAGCCATCGCGCGGCTGGTGGAAGAGGCGACTCCGCCCGATCTGCTCCGCCTCAAGAATGGTGCTTGATATTGGAGTCTATCCCGAAAAGTGCGAAGCGGTTTCGGGATGCGCGCTACGAAACAAAAGGCCGCGCAATGCGCGGCCATTTGCTTTGCGGATGATTAGAACTCAATCCATGCTGTCTGAAACAGACTCGGACTCGCCATTGGCGACGACCTCGACTTCGTCATTCTTGCCGGATGAAACCTTGAAATCCCGCTGATAAATCCGGTCCTTGTTCTTGGCGACCGCAACATAATCGCCCTCGATGAGAACCATCGATGAATAAGCGCCCGCACTTTCGCGCACCACGTCACCAGAAGCGTTCAGGACAGACCATGACGTATCGGCAAGTGCTTCGCCGCCGCGCTCGCGCACAAGCTTCAACGTCACTTCCGCGGCGCGATGCTGAACGGTCGCTTCGGTCAATTTTCCCGCTTCCACCCGAATATCTGCTCGAATGATGGCGTTCGCGGAACCATAATTGGAAACAACGTGATAGGTGCCACTGTTGAGACGAATGATCGTGTTTGGCTTGACGTCGGGGACGATCAGCGAACGGTCATTATTGTCCTCGTCGGCATAAATTGAGAAGCGCAGGAGTTCGTTGTTGATCTTGCCGCCATCGGGCAAGATAGCGCTCAGCTTCATCCCGCCTGCATCCAGCATCATCACTTCATGACGCGTCGCATTTCCAACCGTGATCCGCTTCGTGGCACCCGCACGCCCATAGGCGACATGCACCAGATAGCTGCCTTCCGGCAGATTAAAAACTGCGCCGCCGCCCTGTGCGCTTGCGATAAGCGGTAGCTGCCCGTCGGGGCCGACATCAGGCGAAAACACTCGCCAAACAAGCCCTGCAGGAATGTCTCCGCCATCTTCGCTCAAGCGTGCCTTGAGATCGAGTTCACGCGTCTGGACAAGCGGATTGTTCTCCGGACTTGATGGCGAAGCGTAATTGTTCAGTGTCGGAAGATTGAGCGCCGGTTGCGGCAAGTCGGGCAGCCCGGTCGTGGTGGTCTGCAACTGCGGGATATGTGTCTGCGGATCGAGGCTCTGAGCCGTCGATGGCACTGCACTGACAGCGAGCAAGACCGCTGTCAAAAACGATCCCCCACGCACGGCGATTTTTCTTTTCGGGTAAAACAGGTTCAAGCGATCCGACATGATTATTTTTGAGCCCATGCGGGTGGCGAATTCAAGGCCAAATCGCTTCCATCACCCCAATTTTTCCAACTTCCCTCAATTGATCCATTCCTCAATTATGACTTTACAGTTGGCATGCGACGGGCGAGAAGAGGCAGCCCCAAATAAGTGGAGCAATGTAAGCAGCATTTTTAGTGATGAGGTTATCCGTGACCCACCCGGTGTTCGATTTTCTGGCGCAGCGCAGTTCCACCCCGATTTCGGCTATTTCCGAACCAGCCCCCGAGGGCGAGGAACTTGCAGCACTGCTGAAAGTCGCCGCGCGCGTGCCAGACCACGGACGCCTGACGCCCTGGCGCTTCATCCTTTATCGCGGTGACGCGCGCCTTCAAGTCGGCGAATATCTGGCCCAACGTGCTGAAGAAATCGAAGGTCCAATGCCGGAAGGGCGGAAAGAAAAAGAGCTGACGCGCTTTTCACGCGCACCGCTCGTTATCGGCGTCGTTTCGTCGCCCGTCGCCCATGAGCGCATTCCGGAATGGGAGCAATTCCTGTCCGCCGGAGCTGTCGCGATGAACCTTTGCATCGCCGCCAACGCGCTCGGATATGCCACCAACTGGATCACCAACTGGTACTCGGACGACGCGCCCGCCCGTTCTTTTCTGGGGCTGGCTCCCAATGAACGCGTTGCCGGATTCGTCCATATAGGAACGGCAGCGAACAAAATGCCCGAACGCCCGAGAGCTGAGATGGATAAGATTGTTGCCGAATATTCCGGCCCATGGAAGCAAGCCTAGATTCAGCTTTAACAATCCTTGCTAATCAACGGATAAGCATATGTTTTACGAACCGAGGGAAGGGCACCCGCTGCCCCATAATCCGTTCAAGGCAATCGTGGCTCCACGGCCTATTGGCTGGATAGGGACGCAATCGAAGGAAGGGGCGGTCAATCTCGCCCCCTATTCCTTCTTCAACGCGATCTGCGACACGCCGCCCATGGTCATGTTTTCGTCGAACGGCGCGAAGGACAGCGTTTCGTTCATCGAGCAAACCGGTGAGTTCACCGCCAGCCTGGTGAGCGATCATTTGAAAACACCGATGAATGCTTCATCCGTCAACGCGCCGCGCGGCGTCAGCGAGTTTGAATATGCTGGCCTCACCAGGGCACCGAGCAGACTTATTGCAGCTCCACGCGTCAGGGAAGCCTATGCCGCGCTTGAGTGTGTGGCGGTGGAAATCAAGCGATTGCAAGACAAAGAGGGCAGACTAACCGATAATTATATGGTGATTGGCGAAGTCGTCGGTGTTCATATCGATGAACAGGTCCTGACCGACGGTCTCATCGATATCGCGAAAGCGAAGCCCGTCAGCAGGCTTGGCTATATGGATTTCGCCACGACGGAAAGCGTCTATCAGATGTTCCGCCCAAAATGGGAAGACGCAAAATAAGGGCCTGACTACAGCCCCTTTTTCTTCGCTTCGCCCCAAATTGCTTCCATCTCATCAAGGGTCGCGGCATCGAGATCGCTTCCGGTTTCACCGAGCGTCTTTTCGATGAAATGGAAACGCCGCCTGAACTTCTCATTGGCGGCGACAAGCGCGGTTTCCGCGTCTATTTCGAGATGGCGACCGAGATTGACCATGGCAAACAGCAGGTCGCCATATTCCTCTTCGATATCCGCACGTTCTTTCGCCGCCATAGCTTCCTTAAGCTCTGCGGTTTCCTCGGCGATCTTGTCGAGAATTGGTGCAGCTTCAGACCAGTCAAAGCCGACTTTCGCTGCTTTCTGCTGGAGCTTCAGCGCGCGCAGCAGGGCAGGGAAGGCTTGCGGAATATCATCCAGAAATCCGTTCTTCTCGGTCGTTTCAAGCCCGAGTTTTGAGCGTCGTTCGGCCCGTTCGGCTTTTTCTTCTGCCTTGATGCGATTCCACGATCCCTTGGCCATGCCAGCGCTTCTGGCTTCGGCATCGCCAAAAACATGCGGATGGCGACGTATCATCTTGTGGGTTATGGCTTCGACAACATCGCCGAATGCAAAACTGCCCTGTTCCTCTGCCATGCGGGAGTGGAAAACCACCTGCAACAGCAGATCGCCAAGCTCTTCGCGCAGATCATCCATATCGTTGCGCTCTATCGCATCGAGGACTTCATAGGTTTCCTCAAGCGTATAGGGCATGATGGACTGGAAATTCTGTTCCACGTCCCACGGACAGCCGGTTTCGGGATCGCGGAGCGCTGCCATGATTTCGAGCAGACGATCGATATTGCGGGATGGTTTCATCTTCGCTCCATCAAACTTGGCTAATCCATGGCTGTCAATTCCAGAGAATCGCGCCGGATGACTTGAAGTCTGTTGCTGATTTTGCATAGTCAGCCGGGATCGCACATCGGGGCGGCATGTTCAACAAGCGGATACATAAACGATGACAATTCTTGTGACTGGCGGCGCTGGTTATATAGGCTCCCACACTTGCGTGCAGCTCATCGAAGCGGGCCACGACGTTGTTGTGGTCGACAATTTTGATAACAGCCACCCGGAAGCCCTGCATCGCATCGAACAGATCACCGGGCGGGCACCACGCCGCGAAGCGGGTGACATTCGGGATCGCGCTTTTCTCGAACAGGTTATCCGGCATCATAAATGCACGGCCGTCATTCACTTTGCGGGCCTGAAAGCCGTAGGCGAATCGAACGAAAAACCGATGCTCTATTACGACTGCAACGTGGTGGGCACGCTTCGCCTGCTGCAAGCGATGGAAGCAACAGGCGTCAAGACGCTGGTTTTCAGCTCATCGGCGACGGTCTATGGCGATCCGCAGAAATTGCCGATCACCGAGGATCAGCCGCTGACGGCGACAAACCCCTATGGCCGTACCAAGCTCGTCATCGAAGATATGCTTCGCGATATCTACAATGGCGACAATAGCTGGAAGATCGCCATCCTGCGCTATTTCAACCCGGTTGGCGCGCATGAGAGCGGCTTGATCGGTGAAGACCCGAAGGGCATTCCCAACAATCTGATGCCAATCATCGCTCAGGTCGCCACGGGGCGCCGCGAAAAACTGAATGTGTGGGGTAATGATTATCCTACACCTGACGGCACCGGCGTTCGCGACTATATCCATGTGGTCGATCTGGCTGCAGGTCACCTGAAAGCTCTCAAGAAGCTGGATGAGCCGCAGTGCTTTTCGGTCAATCTGGGAACAGGGCAGGGCTATAGCGTTCTCGATGTCGTCAAGGCTTTCGAGCATGTTTCGAACCGCGAGATCAAATATGAGCTTGCACCGCGCCGTCCGGGCGATGTGGCGGAATGCTACGCTGACCCAACTTTCGCGCGGGATTTCCTCGGATGGTCAGCCGAGAAGAACCTCCGGGAAATGTGTCAGGACATGTGGCATTGGCAGTCCAAGAACCCCAACGGC
The DNA here is from genome assembly GCA_900473915.1 of Hyphomicrobiales bacterium. Classification (GTDB taxonomy): domain Bacteria; phylum Pseudomonadota; class Alphaproteobacteria; order Rhizobiales; family Rhizobiaceae; genus Brucella. The sequence continues at coordinate 100,576 of UCNG01000023.1, forward strand.
TACGAGTGACAGGGTTTCCGAGACACCCGATTCGAGGCCCTGTCTCGAATCTGCGTATCGTTTAGGCCTCGGGAGGATTGAAACCCCTCCCGAGAATTTTATGAACGAGCAAAAGCCTGCTAGCACTTAGAGCGGTTCCTATTTTCACTGAATCACCGGAACCGCTCTAACTATTTGTTTTGTCGCATTTTCAAAGCAAAACCGTTTCTCACTTTTGCTGGAAATGCTCCTAGAATGAAGCGGTCGTCGCATTTCGCGATGCCGGCAAGATTGGACGATATAATGCGTTTCCTGCCTGACAAATTCACCAGCATGCTGATCGTGACCATTCTGCTCGCGTCGGTGCTGCCCGTGCGTGGTGATTTTGCAGACTGGTTTGCGCTGGCGACGAAATTCGCTGTCGGGCTGCTTTTCTTCCTGCATGGCGCGCGGCTCTCCCGTGAGGCCGTGATTGCGGGCATAACCCACTGGAGACTGCATCTGGCGGTGCTTTCGTCGACATTTATCCTGTTTCCAATCCTTGGCCTGGCGGCCGGATGGACCATCCCGGGATTGTCGCAGTCGGCTTTCTATACAGGTCTCCTCTATCTTTGCGTTCTGCCTTCGACCGTCCAGTCGTCCATCGCCTTCACATCGATAGCGGGAGGCAATGTTTCGGCGGCCATCGTATCCGCCTCGGCCTCGAACATTTTCGGCATGTTTCTCACCCCGTTGCTGGTGGGCCTCTTGTTCGCAGTCAATGGCGGCGGCGGAATATCGGTCGATGCGTTGGAATCCATCCTGCTCCAATTGCTGGCGCCATTCGTGCTCGGCCAGATTTTGCAGCCATGGGTTGGCAGTTTCATGCGTCGTCACGGCAAGGCGCTCGGTTTCGTTGATCGCGGCTCGATCCTGATGGTCGTTTATCTGGCTTTTAGCGAGGCGGTCGTGGAAGGTCTTTGGCGCACTGTTTCCTGGGATGACCTCGGCATGATGGTCGGCGTCAATATCGTTCTGCTGGTCGTCGTGCTGCTTGCCACCTGGTACGGCAGCAAGTGGCTTGGCTTCAACCGTCCGGACCGCATCACCATCATGTTCTGCGGTTCGAAAAAAAGCCTCGCCAGCGGTGCCCCCATGGCAAGCGCAATTTTCGCCGGTGCGAATGTCGGCAGCATCGTTCTGCCCCTGATGCTCTTTCACCAGATTCAGCTTATGGCCTGTGCAGTGATTGCCCGAAAACTCGCTGACCATAAAGGCCATGACGAGCGCGTCACAGCGGCGGCGGAGTAGGGGGCTCCAACCGCGCCTTGCGTTATTTTTCGGGAAACAGGAACGTGGTTACGAAGCGAGCTCCCCATTTGGGGCCGCTCGACGGTGCCTCTGCGTAATATCGCGCTGATACGCCAATGCTGACCCGTTGTTCGCCGAACTTGAAGACCTTCGATATGCCCGCATTAATCGGTACGGTCCATTGTTCCGAATTCCAGTCATAGGTCATTTCCGACGAGAAATTTAGCGCAGTCGTATCGGGAAACGTATAGGTAAGAAACGGCTGGACAAAGCTCTGGCTAACGGCATCGCGGTCACTGTGCCCGGCATAGGACCATATATGGTTCGCCAATGCACCGTAGGTCCAGCTGCCGTGTTGTTTAAGCACGACACCGGTAGGGCCAGCGCCCCATTTGCCAGTGCCAAGTTCGCTATTGGTAGCAGTTGGCCACAGAAACACCGGGCCGACGCCCCAGGTTACGCCGTCTACAGTCTGGGCAGGTGAAAAGAAGAAGCTCTGCGTTGTGTCGCTCAGTCCGAAACGATCGTCGAAGCCAGCCGCCGGAGCCTGCTGGTAAACGATCGGAACAATCGTGCGGACAATAAGATTCCAATCCTCGTTCAGTGAAAATGGTACGACTGGCTGAAGGTTGAGTGTGTATCGGTAAGCGTCTTTGGGGCCAAAACAACAGTCGTAGTTGCTCTGCAACGGAACACTGATAAGGCTGGAGATGGGATTCGCAAGTTTTTTGGCCAATTCCTGATCGTCATCGGCATGCGCATGCACAATGCCAGCCATCATTGCCATCAAAAAGAATAATGGTTTCAAAGTTGAACTGTACATTGGTGCCTCATTAGGGGTGTATAATATACTTTTTAAAGCAGCAGAATATCGTCTTTAGGCTACCATCCAGCTTGTATTTTTTCATTGAATACTTTTGTTATTCACAACTATAAGAGTAATATTAGCATCATCTTTTTTAGGGTGAATAAAACATCCATCCGTCACGGTGCTTGCGAGAACAAGAGGATCGGCGTAGGAGAGCGGGCAGGGGCCCTGCTCCCGTGATGCGGGTTTCTGGTCCTCATATCGAAATATGTTCTAACGAGATTTGCGCGGTTTGCGCTGTCCTTGCACATTTGCAGTGCAAGACGGGAAAGGCAGGTATCAATGGCTGAGGACGATAGCCGGGCTTTTGATCAGGAAGCGCTTGCAGAAGCCTACAACCGGGCGCTCGCACTGGAAAAGGCTGGCGATTTCGATGCCGCTGCCAGAGCATATGAAGATGTGTTGCGCATCGACCCCGAGGATCATGGTGGTGCTGCCGTGCGGCTCGCGAGCATGGGACGCGGCGCTGTGCCGCTAAAGGCGCCGGATGCCTATGTCTCCACGCTTTTCGATCAGCACGCCGAAATGTTCGATACGATCCTAGTCGACCAGCTAGGCTATGACGTTCCGCTGCAGCTGCGCGAAATGCTCCTTGAAATGAATGATGAGTTTTTCGCAGAGCGCATGCTTGATCTCGGCTGCGGCACAGGACTGTCCGCCGACGCGCTCGATGACATGGCCGGACATAAAACCGGTGTCGACATATCTGAAAACATGATCGAAGTTGCCTACGAGAAAGGCGACTATCAGGCATTGTTCGTCGGCGAAGCCGTGCGTTTTCTCGAAACCACAAGCGAACCGCGTTGGGACCTTATCGTCGCCACCGATGTCCTGCCTTACATGGGCGAACTCGACAAATTCTTCGCGGGCGTTGCCGCGCATTTGTCGCCGGGCGGACATTTCGGCTTTTCCAGCGAGACGCTGGACGATACGCGACTTACCGGGCGTGCATTCATGGTGGGAGACTATCAACGTTTCGCCCATGCCCAATCCTATGTGCGAGCGATGCTCGACAACCACGAAATGGATTGTGTGCGTTGCGAAGATATTGTCGTTCGCAGTGAACAGGGAGCGCCAGTTCCGGGACATCTCTATATCGCGCAGCGCCGTTGATATTCATGCTGATGCCAAATGCGTCAACGAGTGTCGCATTTTCTAACGCAAAGCCATTTCACAGTTTTGCTGGAACGCGCCAGTCATCATCATACAGCACCTACACGTTAGTTCCATAATCTATCTTATGCGATCTTTGTGGGTTCTTAGGGTGGGTTCTAGCTTGAAG
>UCNG01000024.1 GCA_900473915.1 Hyphomicrobiales bacterium
GCGGGCGCGCGGCTGGGGTTGAGGACGGTGCGGAGTTCGTTATCCCGACGATGAAGGAACCCCGGACGATTCCCTACGTTTGCGTGTCCTCGCTTCGCTGCGGGCGCGCGGCTGGGGTTAAGGATGGGGCAGGGTTCGTCATCCCGACGATGAAGTAACAGGCAGCCTTACTGCCCCCCAAGCGAACCCCGCCCTGTGGCGGGGTTTTTGTTTGTATCCGGGCATCAATAAGGGCGCAGGTTGGTCATCATCGACAATCAAGCAGGCGGCATGGCGTCTGTCACCTCATCCTGAGGAGGCGCAAAGCGCCGTCTCGAAGGACGAGGAGAGGCCCCCCACCGCCAATGCCCAACGTCATCTTGAGCCTATCAAGGGGTCGAAGGAGAGCTGGGGGCGGGCTTTCAGGGATGCAGGGGCGGAAATCCATGCCGTTCTGTCAGGGCAGCCAATATCTTGTGCGGGTCGGCAATCAGCGAACGCCCTTCATGCATGCCGGTCTCAAATTCGGAGCGGTCGCCATCCTTCACTATCAGCAAAGGCAGGCTTTGATTGTCCTCGCCTGCCAGCGCTATCACGCCCTTGCGCGGGCGCTGCCAGTCGATGCGCTCTATGTCCAGACCGCTGCCCAGCGCCGGAAACGAAGCCAGCACGCCTTCGATAAGCGCGCAGTGCCAGCAATAGAATGTCTGGCCGGGATAAGCCGGATCTTCAAAACCGGGCTTCAAGAGAAAAAGCTTGTCCTGTTTCATGGCCGTTATCCCAATGCTTGAGTAATTTGTAAAAGTGATGAAGCGCAAAAATCGCTGGTTTTGGAACAGCTTTCCAAGCCAGATGCCTGCAATCGATATATAGCTTGATTCCCGATTGCAAAAGCTCAACTTTTCCGTTTCACGCCCTAAATAAGCTCGAAGCCCGATCATCAGGAGTTCCGTTCATGAGCGAAAAGATCAATCGCCGTATCGTGCTGGCATCGCGTCCGGAAGGTCGGCCGACTGCTGAAAACTTCCGGTTGGAGGAAGCGGCGATCCCGAGCGCCGGTGACGGCGAGGTTCTGCTGCGGCTGCGCTATCTGTCGCTGGACCCCTATATGCGTGGGCGTATGAGCGCGGCCAAATCCTATGCCGCACCGGTGGCAATCGGCGACGTGATGGAGGGCGGCACGGTCGGCGAAGTCGTTGAAAGCAGGAGCGCGGGCTTTGCTCCGGGCGACTTCGTGCTTTCCCACTCAGGCTGGCAGGATTATGCGGTTGCCGATGCCTCGGCCTTGGGCAAGCTCGATCCGAAGGAAGCGCCGGTGACGACGGCGCTTGGCGTTCTTGGCATGCCGGGCTTTACCGCCTATTCCGGCCTCCTCACCATCGGCCAGCCGAAACCGGGCGAGACTGTCGTGGTGGCGGCGGCAACCGGCCCGGTCGGTTCTGCCGTCGGGCAGATTGCCCGGATGAAGGGCGCGCGCGCCGTCGGCATTGCAGGCGGGGCGGATAAGTGCAAGGCGTTGATCGATGAGTTCGGCTTCGATGCGGCCATCGATCACCGCAGCCAGAATTTCGCGGCTGAACTGGCGCAAGCCTGTCCTGACGGCATCGACGTCTATTTCGAGAATGTCGGCGGCAAGGTTTTCGATGCGGTGTTTCCGCTTCTGAACCAGTTTGCGCGTGTGCCGGTCTGCGGCCTGATCGCGCAATATAATCAAAGCGGGCCGTTCGACGGGCCTGATCGGCTGCCGCTGGTGATGCGGGATGTTCTGTCGAAAAGCCTCACCATTCGCGGTTTTATCCAGCGTGATTTCGCCGATCAGAGGCCAGCCTTCCACCACGACATGGTGAAGTGGATTGCCGATGGGCAAGTGCGCTATCGCGAAGATATTGTCGATGGACTGGAAAATGCGCCGAAAGCCTTCATTTCCCTGCTGGAAGGCGGCAATTTCGGCAAGCTGATCGTGAAGCTTGCATGAGACTGCAATAAACTACTTGCAGAACGGCCTGTTGAGCGTGATGCTGTGGCTGTTTCCTCTGTTGGAAACGAGTGTGGCGATTCCGAAATTCGTATCACTCCGGAGTGGGTTGCGAACGAACTTCAAATCCACCACACTGAGTCATTGCAAAGGCAGGCAGGGCATGGGCGAGCGCCAGCAGGCGGGCATAGGGGAAGGCGGCGGACCGGGACGCGAGCGCCAGGAAGAGGCCCAGCGCATTCTTGACCGGCTGGAGCGCGAGCAGACCGGCGCAGAAGGCATTGTGCGGCGCGGTTTTTTCCGCACTACGCAACATCTGGCCGCCGCCGACGCTCCCGAAAATGATCCCATCGAGCTTTGGGCCACGCGCGTCGGGCGCGGGCTCGGCTTCCTCATCACGCTGGCGATCATCGTCTGGCTCATTTTCTATCTCATGCAAAGCTAGGTGCCCAATGACGCTTTCAGCGCCTTCGGATGCAACAACCGTTATTGTCATCTCAAGCCATGTCGTGCGCGGATCGGTCGGCAATCGGGCTGCCGTTTTCGCTTTGGAAACGCTGGGTTTTCCCGTCTGGGCCGTGCCGACCGTGGTGCTGCCATGGCATCCGGGCCATGGCGTTCCGGGCGCTCCGGCTGGACGCATCGTGCCGCCGGCGGAAGAGTTTTCGCGGCTCATGCAGGATCTGCAGCGTGCGCCGTGGCTCGGCGAGGTGGGCGCTGTCCTGACCGGCTATCTCGGCCATCCCGAGCAGGCGGCAGCCGTTGCCGAACTGGTCAAGACCGTGAAGACAAAAAATCCGCAGGCCGTCTATCTCTGCGATCCGGTCATTGGCGACGAGAAAGGGCTTTATGTGCCCGAAGCGACGGCGATCGGCATCCGTGACAGGCTTTTGCCGCTCGCCGATATTGCGACGCCCAATCGGTTCGAGCTTTCCTGGCTGACCGGCGTGCCGCTCGAAGACAATGCCGCCCTGATGGAAGCGGCGCTGGAAGCCGGTCCGGCGACCATGCTGGTTACTTCGGCCTTTCCGCTGATGAGCGGCAGCATCGGCAATATTCTGCTGACGCCGACCATGGCGCTGATGGCCGAGCATCGCCGTGTCGAAGGCCCGACCAACGGTCTTGGCGACCTGACCTCGGCGGTTTTTCTGGCGCGGCGCCTTTCCGGCATGACCGAGGAAAAGATGCTGCAAAGCACAACCGCAGCGGTGTTCGAGATCATGGCGCGTTCGGCAAAGCGCGGGGCGGATGAGCTGATGCTGGAGGCCGATGCGTCGAGCCTTGCAACGCCCATGGCCATGGTGCAGACACGACGGCTGGTGCATCCGACCAGGGGGTTGCGCGCCTGATGCAGACTGCCGCCGTGTTCGCTGGCGTCGATGGCTGTCCCGGCGGCTGGGTCGCGGTGATCGGGGAGAGCGGGCGCTTGCGGGCCGAAGTGTTCGGCAGTTTTGCTGCATTGGCGGCGTCGCTGTCCGACAAGGCGATCATTGCTGTCGATATGCCGATCGGCTTGCCCGAAAAGGGCGTGCGTTCGGCGGAGCGGGCCGCGCGGGCGCATCTCGGTGAAAGACAGTCGAGCCTTTTTTCCATTCCGCCGCGTGCCGCCGTTTATGCTGCGGATTATCGCGAAAGCTGTTCCCTGTCGCTTGAACGGACCGATCCGCCACGCAAGGTTTCAAGGCAGGCTTTCGGGCTTTTCCCGAAGATTTGCGAGCTTGATGTGCTGTTGCGCCGCGAAGCCGGGCTTGCAATGCGTGTTATCGAATCGCATCCCGAACTGGCTTTTGCCGCGCTGAATGGCATGAAGGCCATGGCGCTGCCCAAGAAGATCAAGGGCCGCGTAAACCCGCAAGGGCTGGCCGAGCGCCGGGCATTGCTGCGCGGCTGCGGACTGCCGGAGGATTTTTTGCAAAGTCCCGTTCCGCGCGGCGCGAAGGAGGATGACTTTCTCGATGCCTGCGCCATGTATCTCGTGGCCCGTCGCCATGCGCGTGGCGAGGCGCGTCCGTATCCCGGCCATGTGGAACGTGACGAGTTCGGTCTGCGCATGGCGATATGGGCTTGAGAAACATGCGTGAATGCGAGCGAAAACCTGCGTCCAATTCGACGCAGCCCGTTCAGTGCATTTCGATTGATCTCGCTTTTCGATAGGGATATTGGAAAAATATGGTTGATCTTCCAGACTCACTTCTCGCCGGTTATCGGACCTTCATGAGCGAGCATTTTGCCCATGAAACCTCACGATACCGCCATTTGGCCGACAAGGGACAATCACCGGAAACGCTGGTTATCGCGTGTTGTGATTCCCGTGCGGCTCCCGAAACCATCTTCAACACGGCGCCCGGCGAAATCTTCGTCCTGCGCAATGTTGCCAACCTCATTCCGCCCTACGAGCCCGATGGCGAATATCATGCCGCTTCCGCAGCGCTGGAATTCGCGGTTCAAAGCCTCAAGGTGAAGAATATTGTCGTCATGGGCCATGGCCGCTGCGGCGGCATCAAGGCGGCGCTCGACACCGAAAGCGCGCCGCTTTCGCCGGGCGACTTCATCGGAAAATGGATGAGCCTGATCGCGCCCGCCGCCGAAGCTGTCAGCGGCAATCAGCTCATGACGCAGAGCGAACGCCAGACCGCGCTGGAGCGCATCTCCATCCGCTACTCCATCAACAATCTGCGCACATTTCCTTGCGTCGATATTCTGGAGAAGAAGGGCAAGCTTACCCTGCATGGCGCATGGTTCGATATTTCGACCGGCGAGCTGTGGGTGATGGATCATCAGACGGGCGATTTCAAACGTCCTGAGCCAGCCTGATCGAATATTCAAAAAGAGTGTTTTTGAACGGCTCCTTTCATGTCGAGAGGGGCCGTTGCCTTATTTTTGCCATCAGAAATCGGGGATTTTCTTCCCAAAACACGAAAAATCGCACTAGAACATGCAAAAATAGCCCCAAAATTTGGGGCTATTTTGTGAAGTCTGCGGCTTTTCCGTGGCAATTTCGAAGCGAAATTGCGGATAGCGGCATAAGAGCGGGATGATTTAAACTAAATCGTCTCCCGCTCTGAATTTTTATTTGAGCATGATTTTATCCGAAAACCGGTCCCCGTTTTCGGAATCATGCTCTAATTTCCGTCGATGGCCTTGCCCATGACGGCGATGGCGCGCTGGTAAACCGAAGCTGCATTCCAGCCCTGGATCGCACCGTAGTTCGGTTCGCCGGGCTGATAGCCCGCACCGCGCCGCCAGCCGTGGCCGACGAGGAAATTCGCGGTCGAATGGAGCGCGTCCGCCTTGTTGCGCAGGTCGAAATGGCCGCCGCCCGAACCGCTGACACCGTATTTCAGGACGTTTGCCGGCATGAACTGGGTCTGGCCGACTTCGCCATGCATCGCGCCCACGGCCTGCGGGCTGAGATCGCCCTGATCGATGAGCTTGAGAGCGGCATAAAGCTGGCCGGTGAAGTATTCGGAACGGCGGCAGTCATAGGCCAGCGTTGCGACGGCGGACAGCGTGTGCTGCTTGCCGAGATAGGAGCCGAAGCCGGTTTCCATGCCCCAGATCGCGATCAGCGGGCCGGCTGGAACGCCATAGCGCTTTTCGATCGCGGCGAAGAGAGCGGCGTTCTGCTGCTTCTGGGCGCGGCCACGCTTGATGATCGTATCGGCGCCGCGCTTCTTCATGAAGTCTTCGAAGGAGAGCTTGAAGCTCTTCTGATTGCGATCGGCATTGATGGTGGCCTGCGCATATTTGGTGTTGGCCAGCGCGCCGAGGCCCGCCTTGCCAACGCCGCGCGACGGCGCTTCCTGGAGGGTCTGCTGGAGCCAGGCATTATAACCGGCGGCGTTATTGCCGCACTGGGCTGCCTCGGCAATGCCTGTTCCCGTCATCATGCCCATTGCAAGAACTGCTGCTGCCGTCCAAGTCCGGCCCTTGGCAACCAATGCCATTCGTTTCTCCTTTGGAGTTGATTCGACCTCAACGCGAATTTGCCATTCCTTACACCAAATGTCATGCGGCAACGACAACGCGCCGGAGGCATTTGCGAAATGCCGCGTTTACAAACATTTTTGCATCAAAACAGCAAGCTTTTGTTGGCTCCCAAACAGTGAGCGAAATTTTTCGCTTGGATGCTGTGGCTTTCATACCTATTGCTAATAGCGGGACTGGTAAAGAATATTTACCACCCAGGATACAATCGATTTTCAAGATTCGTGACATTGACGAGGGAGGACGCCACATGTCGAACGGATTTCTTGCGCTATTTGCGTTTCTGCCAATTCTCGTAGCCGGTGTAATGCTGGTTGGATTTCGTATTCAGGCCCGCATCGCGATGCCTGTTACCTATGCGCTGACCGTGGTGATCGCCATGGCGGTCTGGGGCATGAGCGGCAACCGGGTCATCGCCTCGACCATTCAGGGCCTGATCCAGACGGCGGGCCTGCTCTGGATCATTTTCGGAGCGATACTGCTTCTCAACACACTTAAATATTCCGGCGGCATTTCCGCAATCCGGTCGGGTTTTGCCCAGATCAGCCCGGACCGCCGCATCCAGGTGTTTCTGATTGCCTGGCTGTTCGGTTCGTTCATCGAGGGTGCGTCCGGCTTCGGCACGCCTGCCGCCGTTGTAGCGCCGCTGATGGTGGCTGTCGGGTTTCCGGCCCTTGCCGCCGTTACGTTCGGACTCATGATCCAGTCCACGCCGGTCTCGTTCGGGGCCGTCGGCACGCCGCTCATCGTCGGCGTTCAGTCGGGTCTCAATCGCGAAGCGCTGACGGCGCAATTGCAGGGCGTGGGGTCGGGCTGGGAACAGTTCTTCCATATCATCACATCGGAAGTGGCAATCCTGCATGCGCTGTGCGGTACGTTCATGCCGCTGTTTCTTGTGGTCGTCATGACCCGCTTCTTCGGGCGCAACCGCTCCTGGACGGAAGGCCTTGCCATTCTGCCCTTCGCGCTGTTCGCCGCCTTCTCGTTCACCATCCCTTATGTGCTGAGCGCGGTTTTCCTCGGCGCGGAATTTCCGTCCATGATCGGCGGTCTCGTCGGTCTGGCGCTCGCGACATTCGCAGCGCGCGCCGGTTTTCTCATGCCGAAGCAGAACTGGGATTTTCCGCCCGCTTCGGAATGGCCTGCGAGCTGGCTCGGCAGCGTCGAAATCAAGCTCGATGAACTGACCTCGAAGAAAATTCCGCTGGCATTGGCATGGACGCCCTATGTGCTTCTGGCGATTTTCCTTGTCGTCAGCCGCACATTCCCGTCGGTGGGCAATGCGCTCAAATCGATCACCTTCGTTGCCAAGGACATCATGGGTGAAGCCGGGGTAGGCGGCGATTTCTCGCCGCTTTTCCTGCCGGGCGGCCTTCTGGTCATTGTCTGCGTGATCACCTTCTTCCTGCATCGCATGAATGGCGGGCAGTTTGCCAAGGCTTTCGGGGAAAGCACCAAGACGCTGGTGGGGGCGGGCTTCGTGCTGCTGTTCACCGTGCCGATGGTGCGCGTCATGATCAATTCCGGCGTCAACGGCAAGGAACTGGCCAGCATGCCACTGATGGTGGCCGACTGGGTGGCGACGGAAGTCGGAAATGTCTATCCGTTCTTCGCCCCCTCGGTCGGTGCGCTGGGTGCGTTCCTTGCAGGCTCCAACACGGTATCGAACCTCATGCTCAGCCAGTTCCAGTATGGCGTGGCGGAAGGGCTCGGCATTTCCGGTGCGCTGATGGTTGCCGGTCAGTCGGTCGGTGCAGCAGCCGGCAATATGATCGCAATCCACAACGTGGTTGCGGCTTCGGCGACCGTCGGCTTGCTGGGGCGTGAAGGCACCACAATGCGCATGACCATCATCCCCACGATCTATTACGTGGTGCTGGCGGGAACCCTGCTGATGATCGGCCTTTACGTGCTGGGCATCGGTGATCCGCTGGCTGGTGTGGCGGCACAATAAACGCAATCGAACCTAAACCGGCCCGGTTTGTTTTAGGGGCGCATCCCGAAAAGCGTGAAACGGTGTTCGGCCCAAGATGCGCCCCAAGGCAAACCGGGCCGGTTTCAGTGTATTGCGGGCCTTTTGCTTGACATTGCAGGCTGTTCGCCTTAAAGCCTGCTCCAATCTATCCGCGATCTTCAGAACGCGAGCCACCGACCGGGACCCATCATGGTATAAAGCGATCCCGGAGGTCCACATCCGACAGCGCGATGCGCCCTCGGGTGCTGTACCGCTTTGGTTGCTTCTTGAACTGGCAGAGCCACGGGACGATTTATCCCTGACGAAGCATAAGCCTCTTCTCGGATTAAAAGGAAATTCGATGTTTGAATCACTTCAGGAGCGTCTTGGCTCCATCCTGAACGGCCTGACCGGACGCGGCGCTCTTTCCGAGGCCGACGTGACGGCGGCGCTGCGCGAAGTGCGCCGCGCGCTGATCGAGGCCGACGTTTCGCTGGAAGTGGTTCGCTCCTTCACCGACAAGGTGCGGGAAAAGGCCGTTGGCGCTGAAATCCTGAAAAGCATCAAGCCCGGCCAGATGGTCGTCAAGATCGTCCATGACGAACTTGTCGAAATGCTCGGCACCGAAGGCGTTTCCATTGACCTGAACGCGCCTGCGCCCGTCGTCATCATGATGGTCGGCTTGCAGGGCTCCGGTAAGACGACCACCACGGGCAAGATCGCCAAGCGCCTGACCGAGCGCCAGCGCAAGAAGGTGCTGATGGCGTCGCTCGATACGCGCCGTCCGGCCGCGCAGGAACAGCTTCGCCAGCTTGGCATCCAGACCGGCGTCGACACGCTGCCGATCATTGCCGGCCAGTCGCCGGTGGAAATCGCCAAGCGCGCCGTGCAGGCCGCAAAGCTTGGCGCACATGACGTGGTCATTCTCGATACCGCAGGCCGCACGCATATCGACGAGCCGCTGATGGTGGAAATGGCGGATATCCGCAAGGCCGCCAATCCGCATGAAATCCTGCTCGTTGCCGACAGCCTGACCGGTCAGGACGCCGTCAATCTGGCGCGCAATTTCGACGACCGCGTCGGCATTACCGGCATTGTGCTCACCCGTATGGATGGCGACGGACGCGGCGGTGCCGCCCTTTCCATGCGCGCCATCACCGGCAAGCCGATCAAGCTGATCGCCACCGGCGAAAAGATGGATGCGCTTGAGGAGTTTTATCCCAAGCGTATTGCAGACCGTATTCTCGGCATGGGCGACATTGTTTCGCTGGTCGAAAAAGCTGCCGAAAACATCGACGCGGAAAAAGCCGCCGCGATGGCCAAGAAGATGCAGTCGGGCAAGTTCGATCTCAACGATCTTGCCGATCAGCTCGGGCAGATGAAGAAGCTCGGTGGCATGGGCGGCATCATGGGCATGATGCCGGGCATGGCGGGGATGAAGGACAAGGTGGCAGCCGCCGGTCTCGACGACAAGGTGTTCGACCGTCAGCTCGCCATCATCGGTTCCATGACCAAGGCCGAGCGCGCCAATCCCGACATTCTCAAGCACAGCCGCAAGCAGCGCATCGCCAAGGGTTCCGGCACGAGTGCCGCCGACATCAACAAGCTTCTCAAGATGCATCGCCAGATGGCCGACATGATGAAAGTCATGGGCAAGGGCAAGGGCGGAATGATGAAGCAGATGATGGGCGGGCTTGCCAGCAAGATGGGGCTGGGTGGTCTGGGTGGAGGAATGGGCATGCCCGATCTCTCCAAGATGGACCCCAAGCAGCTTGAGGCGCTTGCCAAGCAGGCGGAAGCAGGGGGCCTGACGAAAGGCGGCGGCTTGCCGGGGCTTCCCGGCGGCGGTCTTCCGGGCGGTTTGCCCGGTCTGGGCGGGCCCAAGCTTCCCGGTCTCGGTGGCGGTCTTCCGGGTCTGCCGAAGAAGAAGTGAGCATCATGAGCGACGAACAGAACACTGCACCGGCTGAACTTCTGGCATTGCGCGCCTCCATCGACAATATCGATGCGGCGTTGATCCATATGCTGGCCGAGCGTTTTCGCTGCACGAAGGCTGTTGGCGTTCTGAAGGCTGAACGCGGTCTGGCGCCCGCCGATCCGGCTCGCGAAAAGCGTCAGGTGGAACGTCTGCGCGCGCTTGCAGTCGACGCCCATCTCGATCCCGATTTCGCCGAAAAATTCCTGAACTTCATCGTGAAGGAAGTCATTCGGCATCATGAGCATACCGCCGCCAATCACGGTGGGAAACAATAGCTATCTCGATAGCTTAACCCGTTTTGTCCCGGCCATCCCCCGGGCGAAGCAATTGTCTAAAGGAAAGAAAAAATGTCTCTGAAGATTCGTCTGGCCCGCGCTGGCTCCAAGAAGCGTCCTTACTACCACATCGTCGTTGCCGACGTCCGCAGCCCGCGTGACGGCCGCTTCATCGAAACCGTTGGCGCATGGAACCCGATGCTGGCCAAGGACGCTGAACGCGTGAAGCTCGACGCCGACCGCATCCAGCATTGGATTGCACAGGGCGCACAGCCGACCGACCGCGTTCTGCGCTTCCTCGACCAGGCTGGCCTTGCAAAGCGTCCGGCCCGCAGCAACCCGACCAAGGGTGAGCCGGGCAAGAAGGCCCAGGAACGTCTGGCCATGGCCAAGCAGGCTGAAGAAGAAGCCGCTGCAAAGGCTGCCGAAGCTGCTGCAGCCGCCGCCGAAGCTGCTGCTGCTCCGGCTGAAGAAGCTGCAAGCGAATAATTTTTTCGCGCAGTTTTGCGTTTTGAGAAAGCGGCGGAGCAATCCGTCGCTTTTTCTTTTAACCAGTCATTTTGAATGGGCTGGACGCGCCGCCAAAATCGCTTATCCTGTTGATTTGACGGCTCGCATTTGCGTGAACGCGTATGTGCGGGTGACGAATTTGTTTCCCCGGCGCTTGGCAAAGCGCTCTTTTCAGGAGAAGTCCATGTCGGCTGCGACCGTTGCCACTTCTTTCTCTTTTCGCCGTATTTTCATCGCTCTTGGCCTCATCGTTCTGGTTCCGCTGCTCTCCGCATGCGGTTTCAACACGATCCCCACCAATGAGGAAAAGGCGAAAGCCGCCTGGAGCGAGGTGCAGAACCAGTATCAGCGCCGCGCCGATCTCGTGCCCAATCTGGTCGAGACCGTGAAGGGCTATGCCGCCCACGAAAAGGAAACCCTGCAAGCCGTGATCGATGCGCGCGCCAAGGCGACGCAGGTGCAGATCACGCCTGAAACGCTGAACAATCCCGAGCTGTTCAAGCAGTTTCAGGATAATCAGGCCAACCTGACCAGTGCGCTGTCGCGCCTGATGGTGGTGGTCGAGCGCTATCCGGACCTGAAAGCCAACCAGAACTTCCTTGCTTTGCAGTCGCAGCTTGAAGGCACCGAGAACCGCATCGCCGTCGCACGGCGCGACTATATCGAGGCGGTTCGTGTCTACAACACGTCGCTGCGCACCATGCCGACGATGATCTGGACATGGATCTGGTATCGCGATGCACAGCCCATGCAGAGCTTCAGCGCCGATGCGGGCAGCCAGGCCGCGCCCAAAGTCAACTTCAACTGACGGCGCGATTTATGGCGCGTGCGGCACTCTTGCGTGATCGTCGCGGTCTTGGCTGGCTGGGGGGCTGGCCGCGACATTTGCTTGCGCTCGCATTCCTGGTTTTTTCGAGCGTTCTGGCGCTGAATAATGCGCTGGCGCAGGACGCGCCGAAGCCGGCGCAGGCCCTGACAGGCCGCGTGGTGGATGCGGCAGGGATCATCGATCCGGCTGAGCGCCAGCAACTGACGCAGAAACTTGCCGATTTCGAAGCGAAGTCGTCCGATCAGGTGGTCGTGGTGACGGTTCCAAGCCTCAATGGCGAAGACATCGAAACCTATTCCAACCGTCTGTTCCGCGCCTGGGCGCTGGGGCAGAGCCAAGAAAACAACGGCATTTTGCTGGTGGTTGCGCCCAACGACCGCAAGGTGCGCATCGAGGTCGGCTATGGTCTCGAAGGCGTCATGACCGATGCGCTTTCAAGCGTCATCATCAATGGCACCATCATTCCGGAATTCCGCACCGGCAATTATTCGAACGGCATCGTGCAAGGCGTGGACGGCATTCTTTCGGTGCTTTCCGGCGATGCGGCGGAGCTTGAAGCACGGGCGAAGCGCAATGTGCAGTCAAGCTCGGACGATGTCGACTGGGTGTTCGTCGTCTTCATCACCTTCTGGTGCCTGATCTTCTTCGGCGGTTTCGGCATGGCGATCCTGACGCCGGTTTTTGGTCGCAAGATCGGGCCGGGCAAATATCAGTGGCTCGGCATGGTCGTGGATTACAACAATCGCGGCGGCGGCTCCGGTGGCAGGGGTGGCGGCAGCTGGGGCGGCGGCGGTGGCTGGTCG
>UCNG01000045.1 GCA_900473915.1 Hyphomicrobiales bacterium
ATAACATCGAAGTTCTGCACTTCGGCCAGATATTGCGGCGGCGGAACCACGATAATGACAGGAGGATCAGTTTCGTAAGCCGTCGGGTCAAAAACGCCGTTGCTGATCTGCTGCAGCGCAATCGAAATATCGCGAGCGCCGTCGGTATTGATCCCGCCAAGCTGCCGCGTCAGAACCTGATATGTCCGGTCGCCATACTTGGCACTGTTCCAGCGAACCCACCGGCCTTCCTTGATCGTATCAAGGAATTTTGGATGGACGACGATTTCCGCCGATGCCTGATAGCGAGCGCCACGGATCGCGATATCGGCCAGCCTGTCCACCTGCCGCACATCGGTGACGGCAGCGTAAGGAATGGCGCTGGCTAGCGTTTCACGATCTTCGGCGAGTGCTCCTTCATCGATACGGGTTGCCGCATCCTTGGTTTCGTAGAAGTCATCCGGCGAGACATAGGAAGCCGCGACAGTGTTGATGAGTTCGGTACGCTTGCGTTTGGCACTGAACCGCAACGGTGCACCGCGCTTGATATCGTCGTCTGTGATGGTTGCAACGATGGCCTGCGGAGCACCAGCAATCGGAAACTCGCCGTCAACACGCTCCACCCACGAGCCACACATGGCTTCAAGGATCGGCGTCAGGTTTGCGTCGTGGTTCGCGCCGGGGCCGTCCTTGGCAATCGCATGGGCGCGATATCGCCTCGAGCCGTCCGGCATGGTTTCGTCGCAGATGTTCGCCGCCTGGGTATATTCCGCCAACGGCAGACGGCTTGCACGTACAGCCTTGCCGACCATGCGCTGGGAGCCGTTGAAGAAACCGCGTTCCAGATTGTAAATCTGCACTACCGGATTGTCGGAATATTCCCACGTGCTCTGATCGTCCCAGCGATGCGCGCCCGATCCGCCCATCGTGCTGTCTTTGCGCCAGTCGTAAAGTGGCGCACCGACGACTTCGAACAACAGCTTTGCCGGTGAAGTCAGGCCGTCGCCATTCTTGCGCAGCTCGGAAAACACGACGGCATAAGCAACGCCTGCACCGCGATGGTTCGCCGTCCAGCGGCCAGCCGGACGAGCATTGTTGATCAGCGTCGGCTCTGCCTGCTGATCCATCGTTCCGTAGAAGATTTTCACACGCACATTGTCGTGATCGTCGCCACTGGTTCCTTCATTCGGCACAAGCCAGTAGCCGTTGGCGTCCTGCTGGGTCAGGTTGCGCCATTGGCCATTATAGCGAACACGCGGCACATCCGTGATGCGAAAGCTCGATAGGACGAAAACGTCTTGGATCAAACGCCCGCCCGAACCGTAGCTGTTTCGATAGATGTGATGACCTTCGGTCGCGCACGTGCCGAGAATGACCGAGCGGGGGATATTGGCACCGTACTGGGTTTCAAGTTCCGAGGCGCGGCTTTGCGTCTTAGGTGGAAACAGCGCGTTGACGGCATATTTGAGTGCAATGCCGAATGCGGTCTGCGCGATGCCGGCGAGGATCGGGCTTGCAGCAGCCCATGCGGCCACGCTCGACACAAGACCGCCAATCGCGGTGAAGATAGGCGCTAAAAATGGCATGCGACAGCCTCAATCGGGCGCAACAAAAAAGGCCCGCTGCTGGCGAACCTTCAAAAGCGCAAATTGTCGAAGTGGTTACAGGCCGACCTTGTAGGCCTGCTCGATGTCGGTCACGGACAAGAACGCGAGCCCATGCGGCTGTTTGACCGCGAAACCTGAGCCACAAATGAACCCGGCAACGTATTCGTCATTGATGCG
>UCNG01000034.1 GCA_900473915.1 Hyphomicrobiales bacterium
GGGGGGGGGGGGGGGGGGGGGGAAGGCTTTCCCCCGGAAAACAATAAATGCGTAAGCCGTGGATAAGGGTTCGGTAGCAGAGAAACTTTTAGCTCACCCATCTTCCTTGATAGCGCACGGCGCCAAACTAGCCTCAGAATCGCAGCGTTTTTTGCTGGGCCGTCTTGCAAGCAATCAATGCCGTCGAGGAAGTGGTAACAATCGGTTGCTCCTCGTAGCCTGCTTTCTCTCGCTCCCCCTCGCTCCGCAAAGCGAGACGACGTTTTTTTGCAGTGAGCATCGAGGTAAGCGTGGATCAAAAAAGAGACGGCGCTCGACGTTTTTGTGATCAAGAATATTTTTGTTACTTTCCAATAAGCTGATGAGGCGTTTTCAACTCTTTTCCGCTATTAAAAATGTAAACGAATAAAAACGTCTTGGGGATCTGACTTACAGGGTGGGCAATGAAAATATACTCTGTCGCAATCGAGAATTTTAGGGGCATCCGATCGGCGCGTCTGGTTTTGCCGGATCATGCGGTGCTTATCGGAGACAACAACACCGGCAAGTCTTCGGTGCTCGAAGCCATCGACCTAGTGCTTGGCCCCGACAGATTGAACCGGCGTCCGCCGGTCGACGAGCACGATTTCTATCAGGGACGCTATTTGGCTGAGCCGTCGTTAGCAGTCGCCGAAGGCGAAGATCTTCCGGTTTTGCCGGCGGACGGTGATGAAGTGGAACTGGCGGAGGGACCGAAAATCACCATCGAGGTGACGATCGTTGATCTGTCGCTGGAGCAGCAAGCCCGCTTTGGTGGGCAGATCGAATGGCTCGCAACGGACACCGGAGACTTTTACGACGAAGCGGAGCCGGCCGGGGTCGATGCAGCGAACATCGTTGCGGCGCTCCGTGTGACGTTCATCGGGGAATACGATCCAGACGAGGACGATTTCTCCGGCAACACGTATTTCACCCGCAGCATCACCGAAGAGGCAACGCCAACGCCCTTCTCGAAGAAGGACAAGCAGCATTGCGGCTTCCTTTTTCTGCGTTCACTGCGGACAGGATCGCGGGCGCTGAGCCTGGAACACGGCAGCTTGCTCGACATCATCCTGCGTCTGAAGGAGATCCGTCCCCAGATGTGGGAGGAGACGATAAAGACATTGGCGGGTTTTGACGTGGCGAGCAAGCCAGAACTAGGAATTTCCGGCGTGCTGGAAAGTATCAACAAGTCGCTGAAGAAGTACGTTCCCCGCGAATGGGGCGCGCAGCCGCATCTCAAGGTCTCGAATTTGACGCGCGAGCATCTGCGCAAGATCGTGACCGCGTTTATTGCGACGGGTGGAGGCGATCACGCGGCTCCCTTTTATCGTCAGGGTACGGGCACGATCAACATGCTGGTGCTGGCCCTGCTGTCGCAAATCGCCGAGGACAAGCAGAACGTCATCTTTGCGATGGAAGAAGCCGAAACGGCGATTCCACCCTATGCCCAAAAGCGGATCGTCCACGAGCTCCGCAAGCTGTCGGCGCAGTCGATCTTCACCTCGCATTCGCCATATGTACTGGAGGAGTTCACACTCGACGAGACGGTGATCCTGTCCCGCTCCGACGATGGCGAACTGATTCAGTCAAAGATTGCGCTCCCGGAAAGCGTCAAACACAAGCGTTATCGCCAAGAGTTTCGAACACGTTTTTGCGAAGGGCTGCTGTCGCGCCGCGTACTTATCGCCGAAGGGGCGACCGAAGCCGCATCCTTCCCGGTTGCAGCGCGCCGGCTTGCCGAACTGAACCCGGCGACCTACTCCTCGGTGGAGGCATTGGGCGTTTGCGTGATCGACGCTGGAACCGAAAGCCAGATCGCCGATCTGGCGGCGCTCTACAAGGGGCTAGGCAAGCGGACCTTCGCCATCTGCGATCACCAGACGGCCGCGGCACAGGCGGCGATCGAGGCCCAGGTCGAGCGGTTGTTCATGCACGCGGAGAAGGGCATCGAGGACTTGATCCTCAAGAGTACGACACCGGCTGCGCTGGAAAGGTTTGCGGATGTGCTCGACTGGCCGCCGCACCTTGCGGCAAAGTACCCCGACCAGAAGGCACAGGCGCAGGCAGCCTTGAAGGAGTATTTCGGCTGGTCGAAGGGAAATTGGGGGATCGCCGATTTTCTCGCGCAATGCAACGAGGCGGAGATCCCTCAGTTCTTGCGCGACGCCAGCCTTGAATTGAAGAACCTATGCGATCCGCCACCCGCGGCTCTGGCTCCACCGGAGCCGGCAGAGGATGATCTTTTCGCGGACATTCTGGGCTAGAGGAAGTCGATCGTGGTCGATCTCACCGAAGCACAGAAGGGCGTCCTAGAGGCAGAAGGCCATCAGCTTGTCACGGGCGGTCCCGGCTCCGGCAAGACCACTGTCTCCATTCTCAAAGCAGCCAAGGTCGGACGGGAAGCGCTGAAGCCGGGTCAGCGGATACTGTTCCTGAGCTTTGCCCGCGCGACCGTCTCGCGCGTGCTTGAGGCAATCGATGAGGAGAAGCAGATCACCCGGAAGGAAAAGGCGGTGATCGAGGTCGATACCTATCACGCCTTCTTCTGGCGCATTCTGAAAACGCACGGCTATCTGGTCGGCTTCCCGCGCCGAATGACGATCCTCACGCCACCGAACGAGGCGATAGCGCTGTCGGGCTTGCGTAGTGAGTACAAAGCTGCCTCGAAGCTGACGGATGAGGAGAAAGCAGAGAAAAAAGAGCGAGAAGAAGCCGAGCGGGAGCGCCTAGCACGCGAGGAAGGAAAGGTCTGTTTTGACCTGTTCGCCACCAAGGTCGGCGACCTTCTCCATGGATCGCAAAAGGTCCGGACGCTGATTTCGACGATGTATCCGTTCATCATCCTGGACGAGTTTCAGGACACTAGCGCGGAACAGTGGCGTGTCGTCGAGGCGCTTGGGACGGGGAGCACGCTCATCGCACTCGCTGACCCCGAGCAACGTATTTTTGACTTCATCGGCGCCGATCCTGAACGTCTCAACCATTTCAGGGAGGCGTTTCATCCGTCCGAGCATGACCTCGCAGGCGACAATCATCGCAGCAAGGGTACTGAGATCGCGCTATTCGGAAATGACATCCTCTCCGGAAAATTCCGGAAATCGAACTATGAAGGCATTCATTTCGAGCTTTTCGCTTCGAATTCGAACCAGGCATTTGCGACTCTAACCACGCAGGTGCTTCAGGCGCGCAAGCGGCTAGTAGACGCCGCGAAACGCGACTGGTCGCTGGCGATACTTGTTCCGACCAAGAAAATGACGCGGCTTGTATCGGATACGCTGCGAGAGCCATTTGGCGCGGTCCCCCCGATCGGACATACTGCCGCTGTTGACATGGAGGGTTCGATCCTTGCCGCCGAAATCATAGCCTTCCTCCTGCAACAAGATCGGCATAGTGCGGCGTTCGACGATCTCATTGAGCTGCTGTGCAGCTACTATCACGGTCGCGGTGGCTCGACTCCCAACAAAGGCGATCTGGAGGAGGCAAGCCGATTGCGCACCGCCCTCACCAAATGGAATGCGAATACGGCGGCGGGAAAGCCGCCAGCAGGCAACAGTGTTCTGAAAGCAGCCGCGACTGTCCATCAGGCTGCAATTGCCTTGGTGTTGACCGGAGATCCGGACAAGGACTGGCGTGCAATTCGTTCGATTCTTGACGCTGGCGGCTGCTCGCGGCTGAAGGAGATCGCCGGACAAGTCCGAAATGTGCGCTTGCTGGAACGCGGCACTCAACTTCGTCAGGGCCTCACGCAAGACTGGCGCGATAGTGGGGTCTATCGTAACGCCCTGGAGATCACGCGCCGCGCCTTCGTTCAGGAGCATTTCTCCACAGCCCATAAGCCGGAAACCGGTGTGATTGTTATGAACATGCACAAGGCCAAGGGTAAACAGTTCGACGAGGTAATCATTTTTGAAGGTTGGCCGAGACGAGCCAAGCGCGAGATCGTGGCGAATCCAGATCGGATCGTGAGCGGCAATATTCTTTCCGGTGCTATGACACAGGCGCGGCAGAATTTTCGCGTGAGCGTAACTCGTGCGAAGAGCCGAACGACCATTCTCACCCCGTCAGATGATATTTGCGCACTTCTGACGTCCGACGAAGACTAAGCTGCCTTCGTAGGACGATTTTGGTGAAGGTATCGTTGCTCAGAGATAGGCGGTCGCTGCATCAGTATTGTTTGATGGCAGCGGCAGCCTCCACACTTGCCAACTTCCTAGCAACGGTTATCCGACGCTACGGATTATCCAAACTCCGAAGGTCGACGTCTGCCTGATCCCCAACACAGGCGCAACATATCCCGGGCGCCGGATAGGCCGCGCAAGCACCAGACAAAGCCGCAGATATTAATGCAATTGCCGCTGCGTCATGAACTCACGGAACGCCGCCAGCAACCCCCGCAGTACGAAGGGATGCGGCGATGTCGGGAATCGACCTGAGCAGTACCAGGTGATCATCTTTAGAGCGTAAGAAGCCGCGCCGTTCCCAGAACAGCGCCGCCTCCTCATCGACGGCATTGACCATCAATGCCCTTCCCCCGATGAGCGAAGAAGCCAGGACACATCGCTGCAGCGCATGCTTAACGAGGCCGGTTCCGATCCCCTGCCCCGCCCATCCGGTATCGGTGGCAAGCTGGCCGAGAAGAAGGCACGGAACCGGATCAGGCGGCTGCCCGGTGCGGATCGAGCGCGGCAGAACCGCAGGCACAACGGCCGTCGGCGCCAGACCATAGTAGCCGACGACGCGCGCGGCCTCGTGAATGACAAGTACGGCGGTGAAGCCCTTCTGCTGATTGGAAAGGGCGCGAGTCTTCAGCCAGTGATCGAGCACCGGCTTGCCGCATGAGAACTCAGAAACATCATGCGCACTCGTGAGCGGTTCAGGAGCCGATAGAACCACAGCTTACTGCTTCGGCTCGTAGCCGGTTTCCCAAGGCGCTGGCCTTTTAGCCAGCTCGACCATATCCGAGACGGGAACTGCCGGGGCGGCGAGAACCTCCATGAACGCATCGAACCCTTCCGGGCTCATACGGATCAGGCTTTGCTCCATTACGACCTCCTCGGCCGCGCGCACGGCGGCATCACGCACGAAGTCGGTGCGCGAGCGGCCGCGCAGCGTCGCCGCGCGATCGATCATCGCGACATCCGCTTCCGGCAGTCGCATCGAGATGGGATATTCCTTGCGTTCCGCTGTGCTGGCCATGAGTCGTCTCCTTGAAGGCAAGATAGGGGATTGTATCGCAAAACACAATACGATAGTATGGCTTTCATGTTCAGCGATCTCGAAACAACCGCATCGAAGCGAGTGACGGCCGAGCCGGGGCGGAAATTCCGTAGGTTATTTCGCTATGCCATGGTGCGCGCCTGTGCGCTGGACTACGCCGCCGTGCGCCGCGCGACACCAATCAACGCCGAATATTCCATCGTGTTTTCAGTTGCTTATGCTGAAATACGGGTAAATTCTGGCAAGCATGACCTTGCGAGCACCCCAGGATCCGTTGAAGATGACAAGAAAAGAGCGCGAAGAGCTGCTCGAAGCTTTGTTGCTCGACGAACCGGAACTGAGCTTCACGCCTCGCGGCAACCCCGACCCGCGCCTTTTGCGTCTGGTCGACTTTCTGGCGCGGCAGGCAGCGCGGGAGTGTTACGCGGAAGAGGTGAAGATGATGAGGCGACGGAGGAAGAGCACCTCCTAATGCCGAAAGGAGACGTGCATTGAAGGTCGCGATCTACGCTCGCTATTCCTCAGACAATCAGCGCGACGCCTCGATCGCCGACCAATTCCGCATGTGCCGCCTACACGCCGAGAAGCAGGGCTGGCAGATCGTCGAGGAATACTCCGACCATGCCATTTCCGGCTCGTCGCTGCTGCGCCCCGGCATCCAGGCTCTGATCTCCGACGCCACACGCGGCCGCTTCGACCTGATCCTCGCCGAAGCGATGGATCGCCTGTCGCGTGATCAGGAGGACATTGCCGGTCTCTTCAAGCGCATGTCCTACTCGGACGTGAAGATGTTCACCCTTTCCGAGGGTGAAGTCTCGCATCTGCATGTCGGCCTCAAAGGCACGATGAACGCGCTGTTCCTCAAGGATCTGGCCGAGAAGACCCGGCGCGGACAACGCGGCCGTGTCGAGGCTGGCAAGTCCGGAGGCGGCAATTCCTATGGATACGACGTGGTGAAGAAGTTCGACGCAAGCGGCGAACCGATCCGCGGCGACCGGACGATCAACGAAGCGCAAGCCGAGGTGGTCCGGCGCATCTTCCGTGACTATGCCGCCGGCAAATCGGCAAAGACAATTGCCTTCGCCCTGAACAAGGACGGTATCCCTGCCCCGTGCGGCCGCGACTGGGGCTTCAGCACGATCAACGGCAATCCGAAGCGTGGCAATGGCATCCTCAACAATGAGATGTATATCGGCAAGATCGTCTGGAATCGCCAGCGCTTCGTCAAAGACCCAGATACCGGCAAGCGCCAGGCCCGACCGAACCCGGAATCGGAGTGGGTTATTCAGGAAGCGCCCGAGTTGCGTATCCTTGATGACGATCTCTGGAATGCAGTGAAAGCTCGGCAGGGTGAGATGCGGACCGAACGGGACGAGAGCGGCATCGCCGACGTCCGTAAGATGAACCATCGCCGCCGGCCGAAGTATCTGTTCTCGGGGCTTACCAAATGCGCCTGCTGTGGGGGCGGTTATTCCGCGATCTCGGCCACACTGATCGGCTGCTCCACAGCGCGCAACAAAGGCACCTGCGACAACTGGGTGAATATCCGCCGCGACGAACTGGAGACACGCGTGCTGAATGCACTGCGCACCAAGCTCGTCGATCCCACCATGTTCGCCCGCTTCTGCGAGGTGTTCACTCAGGAGATGAACCGGCTGCGCATGGAAGGCCGCGCCGGCATCGCCTCGGCGGAGGCTGAGATTGCGAAGATCGACCGGGAACTAGACACTCTGCTCAACCTCATCCTCAAGGGCGGCGCTGCCGACGCGATCAACGCGAAGATGGTGCTGCTGGAACAGCGCAAGAAGGAACTGACGCTGTTCCTGGCCGAGGCGGAGGAACCGCCTCCCCTTCTGCATCCTTCGATGGCGCTGCAATACCGCAAGCGGGTCCAGCAGCTCTACGAAGCCTTGCAGGACGAAGAGGAAGAGAAGCGGATCGAGGCAGCAGACATCCTGCGCTCGCTGGTGGACAAGATCGTGCTGACGCCGGTGGACGGCAAGGTTGAGATCGACGTCCAGGGCGATCTCGCCGGCATCCTTATGATTTCCGCACAAACGCAAAACCCCGCAGCGGGTAAGGCTACGGGGTCGCAAGTAAAGATGGTTGCGGGGGCAGGATTT
>UCNG01000025.1 GCA_900473915.1 Hyphomicrobiales bacterium
AGCGATGGTGGGCGATGAGAGACTCGAACTCCCGACATCTTCGGTGTAAACGAAGCGCTCTACCAACTGAGCTAATCGCCCGACTGTGCGCCGGTGTGCGGCAAGTCGTGAGAGCCGTTTAGGCAATTCGCGCGACAAGCGCAAGTGCAAAAATCGGCATTCAGCGTCTTTCTTGCGGTTTTTCGCAGGCCAATAGGGCCGCCAGACGATCAAGAGCAGCCGCCGGACGCTGCTGCCGCGAAAATGTGCGCAAAATGCCATGTCGTCGCCACAAATTTCGAGGGATTTAGCGGCATGAATGGTGTGTTTTTGCCGCCAAAGCCGACAGAAGCGCGCAAATCACGAAAATGCCTCAATTTGCCTCGCGTCCAACTTCATGCATTTGATGCATCGCATTATGGAACGCCGGTTCGCGAGTTGTATGGGAGGGGCGATGAAAGCCGCCCCGCCCCTTGTCCTATCCGACCAGTCGTTCGGGCGAACGCAGGATGGATGCGCCGCCTGCCGCTTGCACGGCAAGGCTTCCATATTCGATCCCTGCGGCAAGTGCCCGATGGACGTCATGGCCTTCAAGCCACGAATCGATGAAGCCTGCATTGAAGGCATCGCCCGCGCCGGTCGTATCGATGACCGGCACGTCTTTTGCCGCCATGTGAATGTCGGCTTCGGCAGTGCGAAGCCACGCCCCCTCGCCGCCGCCCTTCAACGCGACAACGGGGAAATGACCTGCAAGCGCATCGAGCGCCTTCGCCGGATCGTCATGGCCGGTGATGGCCTGCGCTTCCTCGCGGTTGGGCAGGAAGATGTCGACGCCCTCGCAGGCCGCGAGCAGGCCGGGATCATAGATCAGGGTCTCATCCCAGCTCGGGTCGAGCGAGACGGAAAGTCCGGCAGCCTTTGCCTGCTGCACGAGACCTGGAATTTCGTGCAGCGTTGCAAATTCGGCGATGTGCAGATGCCCGGCATCCTTCCATGCCAAAGCGGCGGAAAGCGTGGCGGGAAGCGCTGAACCGGCGCGGCGCGACAGGAAGGCGCGGTCGTTGCCGATCACGCTGGCCACCGTCACCTGCGGCCCGGCATCGTCGGCGCGTTCCAGAAAGCGCAAGTCGACGCCATCGATCTTCAGGTCCGGCTCCAGCCCGCGCGACAGGCCGTCAAAGCCAAGCCGCGCAACCAGCGCCACCGCCCTGCCCGCATGGGCAAGATGGGCAGCGGAAATGAACGCGCCGCCGCCTGCCGCCATCTTCATGTTTTCGGCGAAAATCTCGCGCCCCGGCTGCGGCAGCGATTGCAGCCCGGTGAAGATGAGGTCGCAGTAAATCCGTCCGATGCTGAGGACAGCCGGACGCTTGAATTGTTGCGGCATCATAGGCGGCCCAGACTCTTCTCGGTTTTCGCGTCGAAGAGATAAAGGCTTCCGGCAGGCGCAGACACGGCAAGCGTGCCGCCCGTCGCCGGAATGACCTTGCCCGGAGCCGTTGCAATCACCGAAACGCCGTTGACATCAAGATGCACCAGCGTTTCCGCGCCAAGCGGCTCAACCGCCGTCACCGTGCCGGTGAGCGATAGACCATTGGCCGTCCCCTCATCGACTTTCAGGTCGTGCGGACGAACGCCGACCAGAATGTCGCCATCAGGCGCAAGCTCAACGCCCGCACCGCTGCGACGGCCTGCAATGAGGTTCATCGACGGGCTGCCGATGAAGCGCGCCGTGAACACATCGGTCGGGTTTTCATAAAGCTCTGTCGGCGTGCCGGTCTGAAGAATGCGACCGTCGCGCATGACCACGATGCGGTCGGCCATGGTCATGGCTTCAACCTGATCGTGCGTCACATAAACGGTCGTCGTCTTAAGACGCTGATGCAAGCGCTTGATTTCAATGCGCATCTGCGCGCGAAGCTGGGCATCGAGGTTCGACAGCGGCTCATCGAAAAGGAAGGCCGACGGATTACGCACCATGGCGCGACCGATGGCGACGCGCTGGCGCTGGCCGCCGGACAGTGCCGCCGGGCGACGGTCGAGATAGGGTTCAAGACCGAGCGCCTTGCCGGTTTCTTCGATCCGCTTGTCCTTCTCGGCCTTGGAAAGGTTCGACGTATAAAGCCCGAAGCCGATATTCTGGCGAACCGTCATATGCGGATAGATCGCATAGTTCTGGAACACCATGGCGATGTTGCGCTGCTTCGGATCGCGTTCGTTGACGACTTCGCCGCCGATCTTCAGGTGACCGCCGGAAATGTCCTCAAGCCCCGCGATCATGCGCAGGGTCGTGGACTTGCCGCAGCCCGAAGGGCCGACAAAAACGACGAATTCGCCGTCCTTGATCTGGAGATCGATTGCCCGGACCGCCTCGACCTTGCCATAACGCTTGACCAGCTTTTCAAGTTCGATGGTTGCCATCAGCGTGTCTCCACAAGTGCACTGAATTTATCATTGAGTTCGCGCGCAGCCTTTGCTTCGGCGGCTGCATGATCGACGGCCAGCGCCTTGAAGCGGTCGGCCTCAGCCTTGTGCCGCGCCAGCGCTGCATTCATCGCGGTTGGCGCCGGGCCGCCAAGACGATCCCGCACCGCCACGAAATGCTGCGGCGAGACCAGTTCCTCGAATTTCTCGCGCCCGAAGGACGGCTCGCGCCCGGCGGATTCGCGGAAAGCTTCGAGGAAAGGCTCGAAACCGTCCTTTTCCAGACCGCCGCCCATGGCAACGACCGCCCGCGCAACCCTGGCGGCGATTTCATGCGCCTGCCGGAACGAAAGCCCTTCGATGCGCACCAGCGAATCCGCAAGTTCCGTGATGGTGATGCAGGAGCGGCGGATGTTTTCGGCGACACGCGCCGGATCGATGCGGATCGCGCCGATGAACGCGGCCAGAAGATCCAGCACGCGGCCAGCGGAAGCGAATGCCTCATAGCCCATCTGTTGCGTTTCGCCTTCACTGTCGTTCATGTCGGTGAAAGGCGTGTTGTGCATCACATCCAGCACTGTGCGGGCGCGGCCCATGGTCTGGCTTGCCAGATGGCGCATATGTTCGATTGGAACCGGATTGCGCTTCTGCGGCATGATCGACGAAATTTGTACGAAAGCGTTCGGCACATAAATCTGGCCGACCTCGAAACTGGTCCAGAACTGGAAGTCCTGAATGAGACGCCCAAGATGCACGAACATCAGTTCCAGCGCCGAATAGGTGGAGGTGATGTAATCCACCGCCGCGATGCAGCTATAGGAATTCGGCAAGGGGGCGGCAAAGCCCAACAGGCTGGCGACCTGTGCGCGGTCAATAGGGAAGCCTGAGGTGGTGATGGCCGCCGCCCCCATGGGCGACAGATTGACGATGGCGCGCGCGGCTTCCATCCGTTCCATGTCGCGGACGAGAACCTCGATAGCCGCCGAAAGATAATGGCCGAAGGTCGATGGCTGTGCAGGCTGGCCGTGCGTATAGGCGACGATCAGCGTCTGTTTTTCGCGTATCGCAGCCGCAACCATGCTATCCAGCAGATTGCGCGCCTGCGTCATCAGCGTGTCGATGCGGGCTTTCAGGCCAAGCTTGAACAGGGTGTGGTCGATATCGTTGCGCGAGCGCGCCGTGTGAAGGCGACCGGCAATATCGGCACCGATGCGGGCCTTCAGCTCCTTTTCGATGAGGAAGAAGAAGTCCTCCACTTCACCCGTATAGGTGAGCTTTGAAGGATCGATTTCCTTGTCGATGGCTTCCAGCGCACCGGCAATGGCTGCGGCCTGCTCGCGGTCGAGAATGCCGGTTTCAACCAGCATGACGAGATGGGCGCGGTCGATGCGGCGAAAGCCGTCGACATGGTGGGTCTTGGCGCCGTCGAAAAGCGGGCGAAGCACGGTTTCCTTGTAAACCGGATCGGGGAAGACGCTTTTATCGGACAGCCGTGGATCGAGATCGGACATGGTTCAACCCTTGAGGCCAGCGAGCATGACACCGCGCACGATGTAACGCTGGAGAAGAAGAAAGACGACGAGCGTGGGAAGCGTGGCGATGGCCGCGCCGGTCATGATCATTTCCCATTGGATGGACTGCTCGACGGCGAAGCTCGAAAGCCCGACCGGCAGCGTGTAAAGCTCCGGGCTGGTGGCGACGATCAGCGGCCAGAAGAAGGCGGTCCAGTTGCCGAGGAAGGTGAAGATCGCGAGCGCCGACAGCGCAGGCGTTACCAGCGGCATGGCGACTTTCCACCAGATCTGGAATTCGTTGAGGCCGTCGACGCGGGCAGCTTCCAGAAAGTCGTTGGGAACGCCTTCGAAGAACTGCTTCATGAGAAACGTGCCGAAGGCCGTCATCATGCCGGGGAACATGATGCCCCAATAGCTGTCCAGCCAGCCAAGCTTGCTCGACATCAGATACCACGGGATCACCAGCATTTCGGTGGGGATCATCAGCGTGGACAGGATGGCGAGGAAGATGAAATAGCGACCGCGGAACTGGAATTTCGCCAGCGTGTAGCCGACGAGACTGTCGAAGAAGACGTTCGACAGCGTGACCACGACCGCAACGATCATGGAATTCAGGAACCAGCGGATGAAGCGGCCATCGGCCAGGATGGTGACATAGTTCTGCAATGTCGGCTCTGCCGGGATCAGGCGCAGGTCATAGACCTGCCCTGCCGTCTTGAGCGAGGTGGAGAACATGAAGGCCAGCGGCGTGACCATGATGAGACCGCCGATGAGCAGCAGCGTCCATGTCAGGATGCGGCCGGGCCGGAGGTTCTGGAAGGGGAGCGGTTTCGTTTGAGCGGACGCTGTCATTTCTTTTCCCTCAGAATCCAGAGCTGCAACAGCGAGACGCAAAGCAGGATGGTGAAGAGGACGACGGTTTGCGCTGCCGCATAACCCATCGCATAGGAGGAGAAGGCCGTCTGATAAATCATCAGCACCAGCGGCTTGGTGGAGCCGAGTGGGCCGCCGGGATCGTTCGTGGTCATGTTGTAGACCTGATCGAAGATGCGCAGGAAGCCGATGGACGAGAAGACGACGAGGAATACCGTGGTCGGTTTCAGAAGCGGGATCGTGATCTTGCGCAGGATCGCCCATTCGCCGAGGCCGTCAATGCGCGCGGCTTCATAGAAGGTGTTGGGAACAGCGCGCAGGCCCGCCATGAAGATGATGATCTGGAAGCCGAGACCAGCCCAGATGGACGTCGCCATGATCGCATAGAGACCCTGATCGACCGAGCGCAGAAAGCCTTGCTGCGGAAGGCCCAGCGCATTCAGGATATTGTTGATGAAGCCGATGGGGGCTGGCTGGTAGAACCAGCGCCAGACCCATGCCATGGCCGCTGCCGTGGTGAGATAAGGCAGGAAATAGAGCGCACGAATGAATCCGTGCATGATGCGCACGCGATCCAGGAAATAGGCAATCGTGAACGCCACCACGAGGCTTATCGGCGTGCCGACCAGCAGATAGGTGAAAGTGTTCCTGAATACTTTCCAGAATTCGGGATCGGCGAAAAGCTTCTGGTAATTGGCGAAGCCGATGAACTTTGGCGGGTTCATCAGGTCCCAATCGGTAAGCGACAGCCAGAAGGCTTCTATCGTCGGGTAAAAGCGGATGACCGAATAGAACAGGATCGGGAGAGCCAGAAAGCTCCACACCCAGATCAACCGTCTTGTGCGCATGGAAAGGCGGTCCGTCAGGCCGTTGCCCGAAGGCCCCTTGCCCGTACCGCCTGTTTCAG
Source organism: Hyphomicrobiales bacterium (assembly GCA_900473915.1). Lineage (GTDB taxonomy): Bacteria > Pseudomonadota > Alphaproteobacteria > Rhizobiales > Rhizobiaceae > Brucella. Next base: position 5,698 of record UCNG01000025.1, read on the forward strand.
CCGTCCCGGCCTCTACAGTCATTGTCATGTGTCAAAATCCTTCGGCTACGGATGAGCCGCGCCCTAGAGCGGTTCCTGTTTTAACGGAATCGCCGGAACCGCTCTAACTATTTGTTTTGTCGCTTTTCCAACGCAAAACCGTTTCACACTTTTGCTGGAAATGCTCTAGAGCGGTTCCTGTTCTAACGAAATCGCCGGAACCGCTCTAACTATTTGTTTTGTCGCATTTTCCAACGCAAAACCGTTTCACACTTTTGCTGGAAATGCTCTAGAGCGGTTCCTGTTTTAACGGGATCGCCGGAACCGCTCTAACTATTTGTTTTGTCGCATTTTCCAACGCAAAACCGTTTCACACTTTTGCTGGAAATGCTCTAGAAGGCAGGATGAGAGGAAGTGGCCAGAACTGTTTCCAGCCACTTCCTCTTTCACGATTGCCTTACTTGGCCGCATCGAGCACTTCCTGCTCGGACTTGGCGGCTTGCTCGAGAGAGTCCTTGACCGCCTGCTTTTCGAGGATCACGCGGTTGGCCATGTCAACAGCGACCTGACGCTGCTTCAGCTCGTCCACGAACATGGTCGTGTGCGCATATTCCAGACCTTTCAGGAACGGGCCGTAGATCGGATCGGCAAGGTTCGTTTCCGTCAGGGCCGCGGAACGGCGCGCAGGCAGTTCGCCCACATCCTTCAGCCAGATTTCCATGGCTTCCGGCGAGGAGATGTAGTTCAGGAACTTCTTGGCGGCTTCGAGTTTCTCGCCGCTTGCCTTGGCGCTGATGCCGTTGGCGAAGTAGCTCGCATAGTTGGAGCGCACGCCTTCGGCATTGGCCGGAAGCTCGGTCACGCCCCATTCGAAGTCCTTGATGGTGCGGAACGAACCGAGACGGAAGGTGCCGTCGATGGTCATCGCCGCCATGCCGGCGCGGAAAGCAGCCTGGCCTTCATCCATGAACTTGACTTCGCCGACCTTATGTTCGGTCTGGAGGCTGGTGTAGAAGGCAAGCGCCTTTTCGCCAGCGGCGTCGTTATAAGCGACCTTGCGGTCGTTGTCGGTGTAAGGCTGGCCGCCGAACTGGCGCACCAGAACCTCACGCCACCAATGCTGGTCCTGCCCCGGCATGTCGAGCGTGATGCCTTCGGCCAGAAGATTGCCGGAAGCGTCGCGCTTCGTCGTCTTCTTGGCGGCTTCGACCATTTCATCCAGCGTCTTGGGCGGATTGTTCGGGTCGAGGCCAGCTTCGGTGAACAGCTTCTTGTTGTAGAAAAGCGCCAGCGAACGCACAGCCGTCGGCAGGCCGTAATATTCATCGCCGCGCTTCATCGCCGAAACGATCGGGAAGAATTCGCTTTCGATCTTGTCGTGCGGGAATGCGTCCTGCGGCAGCGGCTGCAAGATGCCGCCAGCCACGAACTTGTCCAGCCAGCCATAGAAAAGCTGCATCACGTCCGGGCTCTTGCCCGCCATCTTCGCGGCGATCACGCGCGTCTGATAGTCGTCGTATGGGAACGTGACCTGCTTGACCTTGATGTCCGGATTGGCCTTTTCGAAATTCTCGATCAGCTTGTCCATCGCCTTGACGCGCGTCTCGAAGACATACTGCCAATATTCGATCTCGACAGCCTGAGCGGCGTTGATCGCAAAGGTGCTGAGACCCGCGACCAGACCTGCCAATAACAGCTTACGCATTTAAACCTCCCTAATGCCCCGCCCACCGGTTCGAATGCGGTCGCCAGGCACGGCTGCGGCAGTGCCTCGCACCGTCCGCATATTCTTCCACCACATGCCGCGCAGAACATGCGCGGCGCCCATTTTCCCACGCGGGAACCCACTTCCCCGACATGAGCCAGAGCAGCCTTCACCACCCTGCCTTTACGGTTCAATGTTGTGAGCCTTTTGTCAATAAGATAATTTAGTTGAATTAATATATTGCTGTTAAAAGCGGCCCGCGCTATCTCTTTTGGACGGGAGACAGGAGGGACCATGACATCGAAATCGCAAGATGCATCGGCAACCATGCGGGCCGCTGCGCAGGCTGTCACCCTTGGCAAGAATCCCGAGCGAATCCGCGACCATAACCGGCGCGTGGTGCTTGATGTCGTTCGCCGCCACGGTGCGCTTGGCCGGATGCATATCGCCCGCCTTACCCATCTGACCGCGCAGGCCATCGCCAATATCGTCGATGAGCTGGTGGCGGAGAATCTGCTCATGCAGCTCGGACGGCTGAAAACAGGACGCGGCCAGCCGCCGATCCAGTTTGCCGTCAATCCCGAAGGCGCGATGACCATCGGCGTCGAAATGGGTTCGACGCATATGGTGACGACAGTGCTCGACCTGTCCGGCAAGCCGCGCAAGCAGCATGTGCGCCCCATTCAGGATGTCAGCCCCGACAGGCTTTCCGCACAGTTGCGAAAAGAAGTCGACGCTGTGAAGGCTTCGTTTCCCGCGCGCCTGCTCGGCATAGGCGTCGTGATGCCGGGACCGTTCGACATTGAAGGCATGAGTTCGGTTGGCCCGACCACCCTGCCCGGCTGGTCCGGCATCGATGCGGCGGCGGTTCTGAGCGAAGCCTGCGGCGAGCCGGTTCTGGTCGAAAACGACGCCAATGCCGCCGCCGTCGGCGAGCGCCTGTTCGGCGCAGGCCATGCGATTTCCAGTTTCGCGATGATTTATTTTGGCGCCGGTATCGGGCTTGGCATGATCCAGGACGGCGCGCCGTTTCGCGGCGCTTTCGGCAATGCCGGAGAAATCGGCCATGTCGTCATCACGCCCAATGGGCGCGCCTGCGCCTGCGGCCAGAAGGGCTGCCTTGAAACCTATGCCTCGCTTCACGCCCTGCGCGAGAAGCTTCACGCTGCCGGGATTGACGACACCGATTTCGACGCGCTCCAGAAACTGCACGAGGACCGCAACCCGGTCCTGATGGGCTGGGTGCAGGAAGCCGCCGACCATCTGGCGCCAATGATTGCCATGATCGAAAACATTCTCGATCCCGAGACGATCATTCTGGGCGGCATGTTGCCCGATGCGATCATCGACGACCTGATCTGGCACATGGGGGGCCTGCCGATTTCGGTCGCAAGCCGCCGCGCCCGCGCGCTTCCACGTGTCATTCGCGGCCAGACGGGACAGTTTACCGCCGCGCTCGGCGCTGCATCGCTGCCGATGTTCGAGGCCATGACGCCGAAGCTCGACACTAATTCGGAAGTCTGACCATGCTTACCGCCCTTCAGCGCATAGAGCGCCAGAAATCGTCTCCCGCCCTTGTCCGCCTGCACCGGGCGCTGAACAGGCTGCGCTCTACCGTGACGCTGATGCATACGGGTGCGCACCCCGACGACGAGCAAAGCGGCCTGATGGCCTATCTGCGTTTCGGGCTCGGCATGAAGGTGGTTATTGCCTGCTCGACGCGCGGCGAAGGCGGGCAAAATGCACTCGGCCCGGAACGCGGCGGCGCGCTTGGCACGATCCGCAGCCGCGAGATGGAAGAAGCAGCGCGCATTCTCGATTGCGACGTGCATTGGCTTGGGCATGGCCCTGACGATTCCGTCCACGATTTCGGCTTCTCCAAGGATGGCGACGGCACCTTCGCCCATTGGGGCGAGGAGAAGACCGTCGAGCGGCTGGTCCGCGCCTATCGCGCCGAGCGCCCCGATATCGTGCTGCCGACCTTTCTCGATGTTCCCGGCCAGCATGGCCACCACCGCGCCATGACGCGGGCGGCGGAGACGGCCATACGGCTTGCCGCTGATCCCCATGCCTTTCCAGAGCATCTTGCCGAAGGGCTGACGCCGTGGCAGGTGGCGAAATTCTATCTTCCCGCCTGGTCCGGCGGCGGCGACACTTACGATGACGAGCTTCCACCACCCGATACAACGCTGACGATCAGGGCGACCGGGCGGGACGAGGCAACCGGCGCGGAATACGACCGGATCGGTGAATGGTCGCGGGCCTGCCATGCGACGCAAGGCATGGGCCGCTGGCCGGAAAAGCCCAAGGTAGAATGGCCGCTGCATCTGAAACTGCCGGAAAGCCGTTCGGAAAAGACGATTTTTGACGGGTTCCCGGAAACCCTAGCCGTTCTCGCCGATAGCCTGGCATTTGAAAATCGCAAGCAGCTTCTTGATGCGCATCTGTCTGTTGAAGCGGCAATCGCAGCTTTTCCCGATAGAAAAGCCATCATCAAAAATCTGGTCGAGGCTGCGAAAAGCCTGAAAACTGTTCTGGCCAGCGCACCGGAAGATTTTCTTGTGCGCCACAGACACAGGCTGCAACGCAAGCTGCATGAAATAGATGCCGCGCTGATCGAAGCGGCCACGCTGTTCGAGCGGGCTTATCTGGAAGCCCCTATATTGCCAACGGGCGGCGAAACCCGCCTTGTTGTCGAATATGGGCCGGGTGCGGCAGACGTTGCAGCAATGGCGCAACCCGTCCTGCCGGAAAGCTGCTCAACCGCCTGCGGGCACCGGACACCGGAACGGGAAATTCTGGATGTGTCGCTGGCAGATGACGCGGCATTGTCCCCGCTTTTTGAACCGGCATGGCGGTCGCTCGGCGGCAATGGACAAGCCTATATCCGATTGAAAGCGCAGTTTGACGAACATCTGGCGGAGTGCAGCTTCGACCTTGAAGAACCCCTCACTATCGTGCCGCCTGTCTCGTTGCAGATCGACCCGCCAGCCGTCATGCTGTCGGGCAAATGGGAACCATTGCCGATCCGGATTCTGGCCGATGGCCCGGCAAGGCAGATCACCTTCGCGTCGCAGAACGGCTGGAGCGTCACCAAAGACGGACAAAATGCCGTCTTGCATGGTCCCTCCGATCCGACACCCGGCCTGACCGTTCTTCCAGCACTGGTTGATGGAACTCCGGCGTGGCAAACACATTTTTCCAGCTATCCGCATACAGGCAAAACCGTCTGGCGTGAGCCTGCCGCGCTGCCGGTGCTGGCGCTCGACATGAAGCTGCCCGACGCGCATATCGGCTATATTGGCGGCGGTGCCGACAATGTCGGCCTGTGGCTGAAACGCATGGGGTTTGACGTCACCGACATCGAGCCGCATCACCTTGCCGGTGATCTATCCGGCTTCACGACCATCGTGGTCGGCATATTTGCCTTTGGCCTGCGTGATGATCTTGCTGCGGCGACGGAAAAACTGCACCGCTTTGTCGGGGATGGCGGGCATCTTGTGACGCTCTATCACCGGCCGTCGGATGGCTGGCATCCAGACCAGACGCCGCCGCGCAAACTGACCATCGGATCGCCGTCACTGCGCTGGCGCGTTACGAACCCGCATGCGGCGGTTACGGTTCTTGTCCCTGAACACCCCCTGCTTGCCTATCCCAACAACATCGATGAAAGCGACTGGCAGGGCTGGCACAAGGAACGCGGACTTTATTTCGCCTCCGCATGGGATGATGCTTATCAGCCGTTGCTTTCCATGCATGACGACGGAGAACAGCCGCTCTTTGGCGCACTGGTTTCAGCCCGAATTGGCAAAGGCCGCCATACGCATGCAAGCCTCGTCCTGCATCATCAACTCGACAAGCTCGTCCCCGGTGCTTTCCGTTTGATCGCAAATCTCATGCAACCAGCGGAATAATCGCGCATGCAGGCAAGATGAAATATTTATGACGCCTATATGTTCCTTGCGGGAAACATTTTCCCTTATATTTCATTTCACTAATTAATTTTTATTGAGTTTCCATGGCGGAAAAATTTCGCTCTATCACAACGTGTATTTGACTCATGGAGATGAAATTATCATGCGCAATCTGGTACGTGTTTCTTTGACCGGTCTTTTTCTTGGCGCAAATCTTGCCACGGCCTTCGCTCAGGCAACGCCGGAGCAGATGGAAATGGCCTATAACGCCGCCCGCAATCAGCTTGGCGTACTCCAGTACTGCCAGGAAAAGGGTTATACCGATGGCGGCGCTATCGAAATCCAGACGAAAATGATTGCGCTTATCCCCGCTCCTTCCGACACTTCCAAGGCCGATGCTGCCGAAGCAACCGGCAAGCAGGGCAAGGTCTCTGCGATGGGTATGGAGCAGGATATCGCCACCAGCGCAAAGGCGCAGAACATCTCCGAGGAAAAGCTCTGCCAGACGATGGCCGATGCCGTCAAACAGGCTGGCGCGCAGCTGCCGCAGTAGGCGGATCACAATCCGTATGGAAATGGAGCCTCGCGCAAGCGGGGCTCTTTGCTATCTGAAACTCCACATTCAATGTTGCTTGAGATCGGCTCGCACCGAACTTTCAAATTTCATTTTATATTCAGCACTTTATTAATCATATGAAATACTCACCTTCCGTTTACCATGCAACTTAAGAGGGTGAACATAATTGGCGGATAGTTTGCTCGCAGGTCACAGCGACCACTAAACAAACAAGAATGATCTCAGGAGCAACACATGACCAAGCTTATCGCACGCTTTCGTAAAAACGAATCCGGCGCAACTGCCATCGAATATGCGCTGATCGCCGGCCTTATCGCTGTCGTCATTATCGGTGGGGCTTCTGTCCTCGGCAAAGACATCAGCCAGAAGTTCACAGACATCGCGAAGACCGTAAAGGATGCTGGCGGCAGCACTCCTCCTGCTGACGGCTCATAAGTTCGACATGCATAGCAACGATCCGACCGCCCTTCGGGGCGGTTTTGCTTTTTACCGAGACGTTTTTCAATAGCAACTTTTGACGCCTTAACGCGTTAGTATCAGATCGATATCTGCCTGCTTGGAGGCGGAGCTAAAAACACAGCTAACCAAGCTAACGATCTGCAATCTTTATTGATTATGGGCGTGGTGCAAAAATGCGCATAATCCCTCTAAATAGTGGTTCGCCGCGTGGTTGTTGCGTATTCCAGCGCTGACACCGGCTTTACTGGAGTAGCGGACATGTCATTGAAATCTATTCTACTGGCGCTCGGCATCGGCGCTGCGAGCCTTACACTCAGCGGTTGTGTGTCCGAAGGCTATTACGGCGGTGGGTACGATCCCTATTATTCGCGCGGCAGCTATATCGGCACCGGCGTTATCTATGACAGCGGCGGCTATTATCGCGATTATCGCCGCTATCCGCGCTATTATCGGGACTCTCGTTATCGCTATCGCGACAATTATCGTTACCGTGACAGGGATCGCAACCGTCCGAGCTACAACAGGCCGGATCGCCCTCGCCCGCCGCGTCCGGATCGTCCGTCGTTCAACACACCCAGCGTGGAGCGTCCGGGACCGAACACGGTTCCGCCATTCCGCCCAATCAGGCGCGAATCGCATAATTGATAACGGATATTCAAGCAAACACCCGCCGAAGCCCTTCGGCGGGTGTTTTTCATCAGTATTATAGCTTGATGACATATTCCTTGCGGGTCGTCTCGATCACTTCCCAGCTTCCCCTGAAACCGGGGCGTATGACAAAACTGTCGCCAGCCTTGACCTCGCGGGTTTCGCCGCCCTCTTCGTGGATGACCGACCGGCCCGACAGAATGTGGCAGAACTCCCATTCGTCATATTCAATCCGCCACTTGCCGGGCGTCGCTTCCCATATGCCAGCGTAAAGCGTGCCTTCGGCATTCTCCTCCAGATTCCACGTGCGGAATTTGGGGCTGCCCGAAAGAATGCGCTCCGCCGGGGGAGCGCCTTCCTCCGGCTCGATGCCGGTAAGGTCGAAAGCGAGAAAACGGCTCATCGATCAGACCTTTGCCAGCGCCTGTTCCAGATCGGCGATGATATCGTCGGCATCCTCGATGCCGATGGAAAGGCGTACCACGTCCGGTCCCGCGCCTGCCGCCACTTTCTGCTCGTCGGTCAACTGGCGATGGGTGGTGGATGCCGGATGAATGACCAGTGAGCGCGTGTCGCCGATATTGGCAAGCAGCGAGAACAGGTCGAGGCTGTCGACGAATTTCACGCCCGCGTCGTAACCGCCCTTGAGACCGAAAGTGAACACGGAACCGGCGCCCTTCGGCGCATATTTCTGCTGGAGCGCGTGGAATTTATCATGCGGCAGTCCGGCATAATTGACCCACGACACCTTGTCATGGCCGTGCAGCCAGGAGGCAACCCTCAATGCGTTGTCGCTGTGGCGCTGTATACGCAGCGGCAGCGTTTCCACGCCTGTCAGTATCTGGAACGCATTGAATGGTGAAATGGCCGGGCCGAGATCCCGCAAGCCCAGAACACGGGCAGCGATAGCAAAGGAAATATTGCCGAATGTCTTGTGCAGTTCCAGACCGGCATAATCCGGGCGCGGTTCGGTCAGAAGCGGGTAATTGCCGGATTTGGCCCAATCGAATGTGCCGCCATCGACCAGAATGCCGCCCATCGAATTGCCGTGACCGCCGATGAACTTGGTCAGCGAGTGGACGACGATATCCGCGCCGTGCTCGATCGGGCGCACTAGATAGGGCGAGGCCAGCGTGTTGTCCACGATCAGCGGCAGGCCGTGCTTGTGGGCGATTTCGGCAATGGCCTCGATATCCACGACAATCCCGCCCGGATTGGCGAAGCTTTCGATGAAGATGGCGCGCGTCCTGTCATCGATCTGCTTGGCGAAATCGGTCGGGTTGGTGGCATCGGCCCAGCGCACATGCCAGTCGAAAGACTTGAACGACTGGCCGAACTGGTTGATCGAGCCGCCATAGAGCTGGCGCGCGGCGATGAAATTGTCGCCCGGCCGCAGAAGCGTGTGGAACACGAGCAGCTGTGCCGCATGGCCGGATGCCGTCGCGACCGCCGCCGTTCCGCCTTCAAGTGCGGCGATGCGTTCTTCCAGAACGGCGGTCGTCGGGTTTGTGATGCGCGTATAGATATTGCCAAAAGCCTGAAGGCCGAACAGCGATGCCGCATGATCCGCATCATCGAACACAAACGAAGTCGTCTGGTAGATCGGTGTTGCGCGCGCACCCGTCGTCGGATCGGGCTTCGCGCCTGCATGGACAGCCAGCGTTTCAATTCCGGGCGAACGTTTCGACATGATTTCCTCCAGCGTCTAGAGCATCGGCCCGAAAATCGGAATTGATTTTCGGAAAGCACGATGCGTCGATTCAATAGCTTAGAGCGACCTTTGCACGTCCGTAAGGATGCACAAAGGTCGCTCTAAGCCCCAATGATGACAGGACGTTAGGCGTTGCCGCCAGGAAAGCAAAGGCGGTTTTTCCGCCAAATGGCAGAATCGCAGAAATTAAATCCAAAACTTCCTATTCAGAAATCAGGCGGGGATATTCGATGGCCGGACAGCGGTCCATGATGACCGTCAAACCGGCATCACTGGCGCGGTTTCCAGCCTCTTCGTGCACGACGCCAAGCTGCGTCCACAAGACCTTTGGCCGATGTTTCATCGCCAGAACCTCGTCCACGATGCCCGGCAGGGAATAGGGTTCGCGGAAGACGTCGACCATATCCACCGGTTCCTCGATATCCGCCAGTCGGGCCACCACGCGCTGGCCGTGAATATCCTTGCCCGCCTGCCCCGGATTGACCGGAATCACGCGATATCCTCTGGAGAGCAGGAATTCCATCACGCCATTGCTCGGGCGTTCCGGCTTCGGCGATGCGCCGAGAAGCGCAATCGTTTTCACGGAAAGGAGGATTTCGCGGATCTGGTCGTCGGATGGGTTTTGCATCTTGTCCTCTTTAATCGCCTGAGCCAGCGCTTGCATGAAAGCCGCCGCAGCCTCTATTGATTGTTAAATTTGGGAGGAATGCATGAATATCAATACCGCGCATCGCACAAGCGTCAGCCCCGTCATGAGCCTCAATGAATTGCGGGCCTTCATGAAGCGTGAATTTCCACAGCTTGGCGATGCTTTCGAGGTCGTGGCCGTGGATGAAGGCTCGGCGGCAATGCGCCTACACGCCGATGAGCAACATCTGCGCCCGGGCGGGACGGTTTCCGGCCCTTCGCTGTTTGCGCTGGCCGACGTTGCCGCCTATGCCGCCATTCTCGCCCATATCGGCCCGGTTGCCCTGGCCGTCACGACCAACCTCAATATCAACTTTCTGCGCAAGCCCTCCCCCGGCACGGTCGATGCCGTGGCGCGCCTTCTGAAACTCGGCAAGCGCCTTGCGGTCCTCGATATCAGCCTGACCGATGGCGCAAGCGGCGAGCTGGTCGCCCATGCCACCGCCACCTATTCGATTCCACCGCGATAAGCGGCCAAAAAGATGCGGTATTATAATACCAAATACGCAACATATTGATTTTGCTATTCTTTTTAAAAGAAGCTTCAAATATAGGGCTTGACGGAAGCACCAACATTGTATATCGACCCGCCGGAAGCGCGTGAAAGGCAACTTTCGCACGCCCGTTCGGGTTGGAGAATATCCAACACAAGCAACAAAAAAAGCCCGGTTCGCAAGGACAGGGATCAAGTCAAGGAAGACTTCAATGGCAACTTTCTCCCAGAAGCCGGCCGAAGTGGTGAAGAAGTGGGTGCTGATCGACGCCGAAGGTCTCGTCGTCGGCCGTCTCGCATCGCTCGTCGCCAATCGCCTGCGTGGCAAGCACAAAGCAACCTTCACCCCGCATGTTGACGATGGCGACAATGTCATCATCATCAATGCCGACAAGGTTGTTCTGACCGGCAACAAATATACCGACAAGAAATACTACTGGCACACCGGCCATCCGGGCGGCATCAAGGAGCGCACTGCTCGCCAGATCCTCGAAGGCCGTTTCCCGGAACGCGTTCTTGAGAAGGCAATCGAGCGCATGATCCCGCGCGGTCCGCTCGGCCGTCGCCAGATGAAGAACCTGCGCGTTTATGCAGGCCCGAACCATCAGCACGAAGCTCAGCAGCCGGAAGTCCTCGACGTCGCAGCGCTGAACCGCAAGAACAAAGGGAATGCATAATCATGGCTGAGAGCATCAACTCGCTCGAAGAACTCGGCACCGTTGCCAAGACCGAAGCTGCCGCTCCGGTTCACGTCCAGAAGCTGGACGCACAGGGCCGCGCCTATGCCACCGGCAAGCGCAAGGACGCCGTTGCACGCGTATGGGTCAAGCCAGGCACCGGCAAGATCACCGTCAACGACAAGGAATTCGAAAAGTATTTCGCACGTCCGGTCCTGCAGATGATCCTGCAACAGCCGATCGTCGCTTCGAACCGCGCTGGTCAGTTCGACATCGTCGCCACCGTTGCCGGTGGCGGTCTCTCCGGTCAGGCCGGTGCCGTTCGTCACGGCATCTCCAAGGCCCTCACCTACTACGAACCGGGCCTGCGCACGGTTCTCAAGAAGGGTGGCTTCCTGACCCGCGACAGCCGCGTCGTCGAACGTAAGAAGTACGGTAAGGCCAAGGCCCGCCGCTCGTTCCAGTTCTCCAAGCGCTAACGCGCTTAGGGCCAGTTCTCCAAGCGCTAATATCTATCGCTTCAGAACTTACAGAAAAGCGGGCCTTCGGGTCCGCTTTTTTTGTTGCGAGCAGTGCTGCTTGTCAGCCTGCCCAACTGCGGAGAGACTTGCGATTGATCTCAAGCTGCTTTTTCGGCGTCTGTTTGTAATAATCCTGCGCCATGCCTGAGACCCAATCGCCGTAGCTGGGATTGGGCAACATGAAAAACTTCGTGCCGAACGCTTCTCGATTGGCCTCGACGAATGCGCGTCGCTGCTGATTGCTCTTGTGATAAGTCGCTGCTCCGAAGTCGTTGAGATTATCACCCATATAGATGACAACATCATATCCCTCAGCCTTGATACTATCGAAACGCGCCTGCTTGTTTGACTGACCGCTGTTCAGCAAAAGCGTTTTTGCCGACACGCCGGGAAATCCAAGCTTCTCAATGTTTGCTGCGGTAGGCTGAAATGAACGCGCGTCGCGGTTCGTGACATAGAACATCGTGCCGCCATTCGCGTTCACATGCCTTGCAAACTCCACAGCGCCGGCAATCGGACGTGCCTGCTCGGCAGCCATCCAGCGCGCCCACGTCTTCTCTGTGTAGGGCATGCTTTGCCTGACGCGCCAACCGGCATAGGCACTATTATCGATCATCGTCTCATCGAGATCGACGATTACGGCTTTTTTCCTTCCCTTCGCGGGTTTTGCCGCATCGAAGGCCTGACGGGCGCCATTAAACGCCTGATAGGCCAGCGCGTCATATTCGCCGGACTGTTGCATCCAGTTGATCGCGCTTACATTCTGCTGCTCCAGTTGAAAGCGCGCGCCACTCTGGTTCGTTGCACAGCCCGCAAGTGAAGCCGAACAGCCAAGAATGGCCGAGATCATAAGAAATGTCTTTCGCATCACGTCCCTCCATGAAAGAGAGCCATTAGCGCTGAAGGCTTCCCGCACCTCAATTGCTGTTCTGTGTCCGCAATATATTGGGCGACAGCGCGACTTCGTCACAGTTGCAAGCCGGTTCGATAGTCGTCATGAATATGAACGACCGAAGCATCTCCCGGCCACCTTTACGTACGGATAAGCCCATGTCCTCGCCTGCATCCAGCCGTTTCGCAGCCACACCGGAACCGCCCTATCTGATCGTCACCTTTGCTTCACAACGGGTCATCGGCGACGACGATGGCTATGGCGACATGGCGGTCAGGATGGGTGAACTTGCAGCGAAACAGCCCGGCTATCTCGGTATCGAGAGCGCCCGCGACGCGGAAGGATTTGGCATCACCAATTCCTTCTGGGCTGACGAGGAAAGCATCCGCGCATGGAAGCGCGACGTGGATCATCTGGTGGCGCAGAAGCTCGGGCGCCAGAAATGGTACAAAACCTATCGCGTGCGTATCGGTCGCGTGGAGCGCGCCTATGGATTTGATGCCAAGAGCGAATGAAACCGCTCTATCTATTTGTCTTTCCACATTTGCGAACGCAAAACCGTTTCACACTTTTGCGGGAAATGCTCTAGAATCGAGACTATCATCCGGGTGACAGCCATGCCTTCAAAAACCATCGACCACGCGATCACGGCCCGCAGCCTGACCAGTGCCGCGACCGATCCTACCCATGCGGGCGTGCTGTCTTTCATGCGCCGGGTATATACGAAGTCGCTCAAGGGCGCAGAAGCGGTTGTCTGGGGCATTCCCTTCGATGCCGCCGTTTCCAACCGGCCGGGCGCGCGCTTCGGCCCGCAGGCGATCCGGCGGGCCTCGGCAATCTTTGACAATGATCCGCAATATCCGTTTCAACGCGATCTGTTCGAGAAACTCGCCGTCATCGATTATGGGGACTGCCTGCTCGACTACGGCAATCACACCAAGACACCTGCCACCATCGAGCGCGAAGCGGCGAAAGTCCTGAAATCCGACGCATTCCTGCTGACGCTTGGCGGCGATCATTTCATCACATGGCCGCTTCTCAAGGCGCATGCCGCGAAATATGGCCCGCTGGCGCTGGTGCAGTTCGATGCGCATCAGGATACATGGTTCGATGATGGCAAGCGGATCGATCACGGCTCCTTCGTGGCCCGCGCGGTGCGCGATGGCATTATCGATCCCGACCATTCGACCCAGATCGGCATCCGCACGCACGCACCGGAAGATTGCGGCATCAGGATCATTTACGGCCACGAGGTGGAGGACATGTCGGCGGCGGCGATTGCCGATGAAATCCTGAAGCGCACCAATGGCAGGAAGGCCTATCTGACCTTCGATATCGACTGCCTCGATCCGGCCTTTGCGCCGGGAACCGGCACGCCGGTCGCGGGCGGCCCTTCCTCGGCCAAGATGCTTTCGGTGCTGCGCAAGCTGACGGCACTTGACTTCGTGGGCGCCGATGTGGTCGAGGTTGCACCGGCCTATGACCATGCCGATATAACAGCCATCGCGGGAGCGACGATCGCAATGTACTATCTGGGCCTTGTGGCCGAACGGAAAGAACGACGATGAGACGCTTGCTCACAAAGTGATTCAAGCATCTCGAACAGCCATTCCACCCATTGTCGTAACTTTCTGAATTCAAAGGCAAAACGCATGAAACCGAAAATCTTCATCGATGGCGAACACGGCACCACCGGCTTGCAGATCCGCACCCGTCTGGCCGAGCGCGACGATCTCGAAGTGATTTCCATCCCGGAAGCCGAGCGGCGCAACAAGGATTTGCGCGCCGACTATCTGCGCGCTGCCGACATTGCGATCCTGTGCCTGCCGGACGATGCCTCCAAGGAAGCGGTTTCCCTGCTCGAAGGTCATAACGCGACCCGCATCATCGATACCTCGACCGCCTATCGCGTGCACCCGGACTGGGCCTATGGCTTTGCGGAACTGGCCAAGGGCCAGCGCGAACGCATTGCCGAGGCGCGCCTCGTTGCCAATCCAGGCTGCTACCCGACCGGGGCGATTGCACTTGTGCGCCCGCTGCGCGATGCGGGCCTGCTGCCTGCCGACTATCCGGTCAGCGTCAACGCTGTTTCCGGCTACACCGGCGGCGGCAAGCAGCTCATCGCCCAGATGGAAGACAAGAACCATCCGGAGCATCTTGCCGCTAACAACTTCCTCTATGGCCTTCCGCTGCGTCACAAGCACGTGCCGGAACTGCAATTGCATGGCCGTCTGGATCGCCGCCCGATCTTTTCTCCCAGCGTGGGACGCTTCCCGCAGGGGATGATCGTGCAGGTTCCGCTGTTCCTGAGCGAACTCGAAGGATCGCCGTCGCTTGCCACGGTTCATGCAGCGCTGACGGAGCATTATGCCGGTCAGGATATTGTCGAGGTCGTGCCGCTTGAAGAAAGCGCGAAGCTGCCGCGTGTCGATGCGGAAGAGTTCGCAGGCAAGGACGGCATGAAGCTTTTCGTCTTCGGCACCGAAGGCGACGGTGAGGTGAATCTCGTGGCGCTGCTCGATAATCTCGGCAAAGGCGCATCGGGCGCGGCCGTCCAGAACATGAATCTCATGCTTGGCAAGGCATGATGCCGAAGAAGCCGGTGTTTCCTGTCGAATGGAATATCGGCTCCCATGAGCCTCTGGCCGATACACATTCAAGCCTCGTCTGGAAGGTCGAACGCATCGATCATCCGGGCGAGGTTTTTGTCGTCAAACAGTTGAAACCAGCCGGGATGGAAGAGCTGCGCGGCGCGCATTATCTGGACTGGCAGGACGGCCATGGTGCGGCACGATTATACGGCCTCAAGGGTACATCGATGCTGCTTGAATATGCCGGCGACTATCACCTTGATGAGCACCTGAAACGCGGCAAGGATGCCGAATGCCTGCGCATCTTCGGCGAGGTGCTGAGCGCGCTGCACACGCCCTCTCCCGCCCCGATACCGGCTGACCTGCAGTCGCTGGGCAAGCACTTTTCCGGCCTCTTTGCGGTGGCGCATGAAAGCCCGATCTATGCAGATGGCACGGCGGTCGCCAAGCGCCTGCTGGCCACTCCGCACAAGGCCATTCCGCTGCATGGTGATATTCACCATGAGAATATCATCAGGGGTCAGCGCGGCTGGCTCGCCATCGATCCGCACGGGCTGGTCGGCGATGCCGCCTTCGACGCGGCCAATATCTTCTATAATCCGCTCGATCGGGACGAGCTTTGCCTCGACCTTGAACGCGCCCGGCACATGGCCGAACATTTCGCGCCGATCATCAGGCGCGAACCGGCCTATATTCTGGATTATGCCTTCGCCTATGGCTGCCTGTCAGCCGCTTGGCATCGTGAAGACGGCAACGACGCGGATGAAGCGCGGGAACTGAAGATCGCCTCCGCACTCCGGCAATTGCGCCACAGCGCTTATCCCTCGTAGGCACCCTTGGCCGCGCGCCAGTGCGCCACCGCGAAAGCCAGCACGATCAGCGCAACGAACTGGTGCGTCAGGCCCAGATGCAGCGGAACGCTCATCAAAAGCGTGGCAATGCCGATGACAGCCTGCACGAGAACGAGCCCGAGGAGAACGATGGTGCGGCGCGCATGGGTGGTGCTGGGAGCCTGTTTCCAGACCTGCAAGGCATGCAGGACCGCCAGAACCAGAACCGTATAGGCGAACATGCGGTGCACGAACTGCACCGTTTTCGGGTTTTCGAACAGGTTGCGCCACCAGGGCGACTGGATGAACAGATCGGATGGAATGACAGCGCCATCCATCAGCGGCCAGGTATTGTAGGTCAATCCCGCATGCAGGCCCGCCACCAGACCACCCAGATAAATCTGCACCAGAACCGCGAACACGATCCATCCGGCAAAGCGCTGGATGGAGCGCTCCGCCGGTCGCTCGCTATAAGTGACAAGCCCGCGCGCGATGTAGAACACCGCCGTTATGATGATACACGCCGTCGTCAGGTGAATTGCCAGGCGATACTGGCTGACGCTGGTAAGCTCGCTGAGGCCGGATGCGACCATCCACCAGCCGATGGCGCCCTGCAAGCCACCCAGCGCGAGCAGGCCCAGCATACGATATTTGAGGCCGCCCTTGAGACGCCCCGTCACCCAGAAGAAGGCCAGCGGAACGGCGACCAGAAATCCGACAAAACGCGCAAGCAGGCGGTGCGCCCATTCCCACCAGAAGATGTACTGAAACTCTTCCAGCGACATGCCCTTGTTGATCTGCTGGTATTGCGGAATCTGGCGATATTTGTCGAATTCTTCCACCCATTCGGCGTGGTTGAGCGGCGGAATAACCCCATGAATGGGTTTCCATTCGGTGATCGACAGGCCAGACCCGGTCATGCGGGTGGCGCCGCCGACCATGACGATGGCGATCAGCACGACGAAAACCGCATAGAGCCAGTAACGCACGAGGCGGCGGTCGCGGTCCTCTTTCGATGACCTCGAACCCTGCCCCATACGCTGCGCCGCTGCTGCCGTCATGCCATTCACCCTTCGATAATGAGCTCAAGTGTCTGAATCAAAAAGCGGCAGGCCGCGGCGAAAATGGTAATTTTCGAGTACCGGAGCGCAGCGTACTTAAAGGTACGTGAGCGCCGGAACGCAGACAAATTGCCATTTGCAGACCGGCATGGCGATTTTCGGAACAGACACGATGGATACATGCAGCATAGGCCGAACAGTTACAAGTTGGCGTCACGCGACATGCCGCCGCGTTTTTGCCCTTTCGCTGGCCCCCTTCACCGGTTAGTGATGAACCGGGAAAAGGAGAATGCGCATGCCCGTCCGGCTGAAGAAACTGATCGGCACTTTCTTGCTGGTTTCACTGGTCATCATCTATGCGGTGTTTGCGACCATCATCGCCGTGGCGCATCTCGCCCAGTCGAGCGCCTGGGTGCATCTGCTTTATTTCTTCGTGACCGGCATTCTTTGGGTACTGCCTGCCATGGGCATCATCTGGTGGATGGCGCAGCCCCCACGCAATAAACAACATTAGTCTTGATCGAGGATGCTGCAGACGATGGCGGGACAAGTCGCGGCGCGCATTCTGACGGATTTCGGCGAGATCGGGCGGCTCTGGAACGGCGCCGCCGCCACTCACGGCGCGCCGCAATCATTCGCCTGGATAGATAACTGGCGCGCAATCGTCAATGCCGACAGTTTCGTCGTCGGGCTTTTTGACGGCGATGGTCCAATCTTGGCTGTGCCGCTGGAAGTCATCCGCCAGAACGGCGCGAAAATTGCGCGTTATCCCGGCGGAAGCCACGCCAATTGCAACTTCCCATGGCTACGGAAGGAATATGGCCCGGTCCTCGGACGCGAGGTGCTCCGGCAGCTGATTGATACAATCCGCAAGGCGCGACCCGACATCGATGCGCTGTCGCTGACACGCCAGCTTTCAGAACTGCAAGGCGCGGCCAATCCGCTGCTTGCCCTTGGGAAAGCGCCCAATCCAAATCCGGTTCTCGCTGCGTCGCTCGGTGGCGGCTTCGACGCGGTGCTTGATCGCGCCAATCGCAAGCGGAAGCTCAAAAAACACCGCCAGCATGGTCGCCGCTATGAAGAAAGCGGAGGCTGGAGAATTGCCGGGCCGCAAAGCCGGGCGGAAACAGACAAGATTCTCGATCTTTGTTTCGCGATGAAGGCACAGCGCTTCCAGAAGATGGGGATCAGTGATCCATTCGCCGAAGAAAATGTGCGCAACTTCTTCAAGGCTCTCTTCGGCGAAGGGCTGGCGAAAGGTTCGGGAACGAACGAATTGCGCTTTCTGGAAGTTGGCGGGACCGTGCGCTCGATCATCGGCAAACTGTTCTGCGATACGGGACCGACCGTTGAATTCGGTGCAATCGCGGAGGACGAGCTGACGGCGGCAAGTCCCGGTGAGTTTCTCTTCTTCGAGGATATCAGCCGCAGTTGTGACGAAGGCCGCTCGGTCTACAGTTTCGGCATCGGGGACGAGCCCTACAAGCGCGAATGGTGCGACATCGAGCGCACGATCTATGACACGCTGGTGCCGCTTTCCGCCAAGGGCAGGTTTTTCACCGCTCTTCAATCAGTGCGCAACGGAATTGCCGGGGGTCTCAAGCGCAATCCCCGCCTGTGGGACTTCGCCAAGACATTGCGCAGCAGGCTTGCAAAGCGGTAGCGCCGTTGGCAACCTCTTTCAGGAACGCAGCCTAGAGCGGTTCCTGTTTTAACGGAATCGTTGAAACCGCTCTATCTATTTGTTTTTTCCGCATTTCCGAACGCAAAACCGCTTCACACTTTTGCTGGAAATGCTCTAATAAGCTGTTTCTGAATCGGTTTCTTCCATCAGAATGACAACGTCCTCATAACCGCCCTGATCCAGATCGAGAGCGGCCAGCGCCACGCCCTTGTCGTCCGGATCGACGATGCTCATCACAACGGAGGCAGGTCCATCGGCAATGCGCGCGATCTGTTCCGAAGACGACGGGCCGCACTCTACAACAACAAAATCATAGACCGTTTCCAGCGCATCCAGAATGAGCGGCAGGCGATCGGCGGAGCGCATGGCAATTTCCGGGTCGGCCTCGCCAAGCGGAATGACATGAGCCTGCGAAAAGCGGTCGCTGTGGATGACTTCATTGAAGCGGCGCGCGCCGGACAGAAGCTCGGTAATACCGGGCAGATGCGCACCGTCCAGCATGGCAATGCCAAGGGTTCCCTTTGCGGTCATGTCCACGAGGACTGCTCGTTTGCCACGGTCGGCGAATTCGCGCAGCAGGCGCACTGCTCCAGCCGATGCTTGATCGCCCTCGGGAGACACCATCACGATGCGCTTATGCTGTCCGTCGGCGAGCTGATCGGCAACGGCTTCCACACCATTGGGATTATGCGGCTTCGTCTTGCTTTGCCTGATCATGGGAAACTCCTCCTCGGCTTTCCTTGTCTCGGAAACCGGCGGTTTTGCGGCAAACGGCATGGTCCATGAACGGCGCGGCGCCACAATTGTTTCCTCGGAAACAGTATCCATACGTTCTGACCTGGATGGCGGCACCGCTGCGGCTTCGGCGGCAGCGGCAATTACCGGCATCTCGATTTCCTCGACGGCGGCAACCCTTTGGCCATCTGCCGTCACGAAAGCACGCCCGCTGAACAATTCACGCAGCAGAACAAAGATCGACAGCAAAAGCAGGCCAGCCGCAAAGGCTGCACCGACAATCGGCAATATCATCGGATAATAGGGCACTGCCGGGGTTTCGGCAGAAGAAAAGATTCGGGCATCGACCGGCACATAGTTGCGGTCGGTGCGCGATGCGGCTTCCCGATAGCGCGTGAGATAGGTTTCCAGAAGCTGGCGCTGCGCCGCCGCCTCGCGCTCCAATGCGCGCAATTCGACTTCCTGATCGCCTGCCTGCGCGGCTTGCGCCTTCACGCGATTGAGTTCACGATTGAGTTCGTCCTCGCGCAGCTTTGCCGCGGAAACTTCGTTATCGAGGCTGGCGACAAGCTTGCGGCCTTCGTTTCTGATCTGCTGATCGAGATCGGCAAGCTGCGATCGCAACGCCTTGATGCGCGGATGGCCGTCCAGAAGCGTCGTTGAAAGATCGGCGATCTGGGCATTGAGCTGGACGCGCCTTTCGGCAAGGCGCTGCATCATGCCGGAAGCAAGCACATCCGGCAGCGTGTCGATGGGCGCGCCGGAGGAAAGCGCCTTGCGAATGCTTTGGGCCTTTGCTTCCGCCGAAGCGCGGCTGGTGCGGACCCGCGTGAGTTCGGTGGAAACTTCCGAAAGCTGCTGCGTCGCAATCGTGCTGTTGCTCTGCCCGGTCAAAAGCCCCCGCGAAGCACGATAATCCGCGACCTTCCTTTCCGCATCGCGGACACGGTTGCGCAGGTCGTCGATTTCAGGGGCCAGCCAGCCAGTGGCATCGTCGTTCGATTCCAGCTTTGCGGCCCGTTGAAACAGGATGTACTGGCTGGCGAGCGCATTGGCGACGTTTTTGGCTGTCTCGGGGTTCGCCGAATTATATTGCACAACGATGACCCGCGAGGCGGTAACGGCAAAAACCTGCATATTCTTGCGCAGCTTCTGCAAGACGCGCTCTTCCGGGGTCAGTTGCGCGGGATCGGTCCGCATGCCGAGCATGATGAGAACGCGGGTCCACGGCTTCACGTCCGTCGTCGTGAAGGCTTCGTTGCTGGTGAGCTTGAGTTCTTCGGAAACCTTCCGCAGAAGATCGCCGGAGGAAAATACTTCAACCTGGCTCTTCACGCCTTCGGCGTCGAACAGGGGCCGCTCGGTTCCGGCCTCCCCGTTGGGACGCGTATAGATGGACTCGCGGGCCTCGATGATAATGCGGGCTTCCGCGCGATAATCCGGCGTCAGAAGAAGGCAGATGGCCCATGCGAACGCCGCCATGAGAAGCGCGCCGACGACAATGAACAGCCAGTGACGGCGCAGGCTGGCAAACAGCGCGCCGATATCGATATCTGCGTCCCTTGATAACGGATCGACTTCTGCCATTCCCCATTCTCCATGGGCTTTGCGAATGCGCCTGTGCGCATGATCGCTCTCGCCCGCGTGGGGGAATGCCCCCCGTTTTCCAGCCGGAACAGTAAAGGAACAAGGTAACCAGAGGGTTAAACCAGATAAGCTCCCAACTCTGGCGAGATGCAAAGTTTTTCCGCCGAAACCTGTCTTCTTTACCAGCCATTAACCCTAATCAATCGATAACGCTTGCAACCGATATTCGTAATCGCGCGCTGCGTAGCGCGCCGATTGCGAGCGTTAAGACTATTGCTTTTCGGAAGAACCGAGGCGGAAGATGACGGCGAAGACAATTCAGAACAAGCGCAAAGGCCATACTCTGCTGGTGGCGCTGGGCCTTGCCGCCATGACGCTTTCCGCCTGCTCCAGCTATCGGCCTGCCCCACCTGCTTTCCACGAGGCGCTGAACCAGCCCTATATGCTGGACGCTGGCGATCGCGTGCGCATCACGGTTTTCGAACAGCCAAGCCTCACCAACACCTATAGCGTCGATCAGGCTGGCTACATCGCCTTCCCGCTCGTCGGCAGCATTCCGGCACGCGGCAAGACATCCAAGCAGCTTGAAGGCATCATCGCATCGAAACTGCGCGGCGGCTATCTGCGCGACCCCGATGTGAGCGCGGAAATCGACCGCTATCGCCCGATCTTCGTGATGGGTGAAGTGGGTGCCGCCGGCCAGTATTCCTACGTTCCGGGCATGACCACGCAGAAGGCAATCGCCGCTGCCGGCGGTTTCAGCCCGCGCGCCAATCAGGAGAATGTCGATATCACGCGCCAGTTCAACGGCAAGGTTCTGACCGGCCGCGTATTGATTTCCGATCCGATCCTGCCGGGCGACACGATCTATGTGCGCGAACGTCTGTTCTGATGGCGATTGATGGCTGATGACACCCACGTCTCCCCACTACGCATCGTCCACTGCTTCCGTGAGCCGACCGGCGGGCTGTTCCGCCATGTTCGCGATCTCGTGGGCATGCAGGCGGACGCAGGCCACGCAGTCGGCATCGTCTGCGATGCGACGACTGGCGGGCCTCGGGAGGACGCGCTTCTGGAAGAATTGCGGCCAAAGCTCGCGCTCGGCCTTCATCGCATTGCCATGCAGCGCCACGTCGGACTGGGCGACGCAGCGGCAGCCTATAAAGCATATCGCATCATCAAGAAATTGCGGCCGGACATATTGCACGGACATGGCGCCAAAGGCGGCGTCTATGCGCGATTGTTCGGCTCAGTCTTACGGGTTTTTAGGTCTCGCGTAGCCCGTATCTATTCACCGCATGGCGGCAGCCTGCATTTCGACCGGAAGACACGCCGTGGCGGCGCTGTCTTTCTGGTCGAAAGGATGCTGGCTCCCATGACCGACGCGGTGTTGTTCGTTTCCAACTTCGAAAAGCGCATTTATGAAGAAAAGGTAGGGCGGCCCTATGGCCTCCATGCCGTCGTTTACAATGGCTTGTCCGAAGACGAGTTCATCCCTGTCGCCGACGCACCTGATGGCAGCGATTTTCTTTTCGTCGGCACGATGCGCGACCTGAAGGGGCCGGACTTGCTGATCCGCGCCCTTGCGCGCCTGCGCGACCAGAACCAGCGCGCCTTCACCGCGACCATGGTGGGAGACGGCGCGGAAAAGCCGGATTTTATAGCCCTGGCCGACGAGCTTGGAATGTCCGCGCAAATCCGCTTTCTGCCAGGAACGGCAGCGCGGGAAGCTTTCGCCATGGGGCGGATAATGGTGGTTCCATCGCGCGCCGAAGCATTTCCCTATATCGTGCTGGAGGCGCTTGCCGCCGGAAAGCCAGTCATCGCCAGTAATGTCGGGGGGATTCCCGAAATATTCGGCCCCCGCTCTTCCGCGCTGGTGGAGCCGGATGACGAAGCGCTTTCGGACAAGATGCTGGTTGCCGCCGATGACCTCACCGCGTTTCGCGCCACGATGCCCGATGCGCCACGGATGCGCGAGCGTTTCAACCTGCAATCCATGGCACATTCGATCGAAACGATCTATTTTGAAGCCCATCCTGACCGGACAGCACCGGCAGACTGAGAGCCTGAATCAAAAAGCGGCAAGCCGGCCTGCAAATGGCGACTTTTGGAACAGGCTCTGGGGATACCGTCGCGCGGGACTTTTTCTATAACCTATTGTTATCAAGCAAAGGCAAAGCTCGCGTTTTCCTGGCTTGCGGCAACCGGGACGGGTGTAATAAAGATATGCTATCGGCCTTCGCCAACAGTGCTGCAGCAGTATGGACAGAAACCATATTATATTAGTCATCGCTAATGGTAACAGCCTTCAGCCATGTATTTAATTGAGTGTTTACCTAGGTCAAAAGCTCGTCATGCGACGTTTATATTCTGCTTAGGACTCTCGGTCTAATTGTTATGCCGTCATTTTACGATCAGGGGCAATGTTGTGCGAAATAGTGATGCGCGCTCTCCTTTTGGCCGCGAAGCCATAGAAGCCAGCGATGTGCAGGCGGCCAAGCCGCAAGGCCCGGTGGAGCTCAGTCCCCTTGCGCGCCAGATGGCCGAGCAATACCAGCGCGACACGTTCTCACCGCTGATGCTGAGCGGCGTCATGCGCATTGCGGAGTTCGGACTGATTGTCCTCGCGGGTATTGTGAGCTTTCTGCTTTATGTCGGCATTGAAACGCAACTCATCTTCTATTACCCGCTCGTCGTCATTGCCGGCGGCGCGCTTTTTGTCCTGTTGATGGAAATCAACGACGGCTATCAGATCAATGTGTTGCGCAGTCCCGCTCGCTATCTGCGGCGGCTGTTCATCAGTTGGGCTGCCGTGCTCGGGACGCTGGCTATCGCCGGTTTTCTGATGAAGTCCTCCTCCGATTTCTCACGCGGCTGGTTCCTGTACTGGGCACTGGGCGCCTGCGTGCTGCTTTTGCTCTCGCGGCTCTTCATCGCCTGGAAAATCAAGCGCTGGGCGCGCAACGGCACGATGGAACGCCGCGCCGTCATCGTGGGCGGCGGTCCGAATGCCGAAGCGCTCATCCGCTCGCTGGAACAGCAGCCCGACAACGATATCCGCATTTGCGGCATCTTTGACGACCGCGACGACAAGCGCTCTCCCCCCATCGTTGCAGGATACCCGAAGCTTGGCAATATCAATGAGTTGATCGAGTTCGCCCGCATCGCTCATATCGACATGCTGATCGTGTCCCTGCCCATCAGCGCCGAAGCCCGCGTGCTGGCTCTGCTGAAAAAGCTGTGGGTCCTCCCGGTCGATATCCGTCTTTCGGCGCTCAACAATCACCTGCGCTTCCGCCCGCGCGCCTATTCCTATGTGGGCGCGGTGCCAATGCTGGATATTTTCGACAGGCCCATCAACGATTGGGATTCTGTCGCCAAACGCGTCTTCGACGTGGTGTTCAGCATTTTGGGCATCGCCCTGCTGTCGCCCATCATGATCGGCACGGCGATTGCCATCAAGCTGGACAGCAAAGGCCCGGTGATCTTCAAGCAGAAGCGGCATGGCTTCAATAATGAAATCATCAATGTCTGGAAATTCCGGTCGATGTATACCGAGATGTGTGACCCTTCTGCGAAGCAGGCCGTTACCAAAAACGACCCTCGCGTCACGCGTGTCGGGCGCTTCATTCGCAAGGCTTCCCTCGACGAGCTGCCGCAGTTCTTCAATGTTCTGGCAGGCTCGCTGTCACTGGTCGGCCCGCGCCCGCATGCGGTCGCAGCCCATTCGCACAATGTGCTTTATAACGAGGTTGTCGACGGTTATTTCGCGCGCCATCGCGTGAAGCCGGGTGTCACCGGCTGGGCGCAGATCAATGGCTGGCGCGGCGAAATCGACAATGAAAACAAGATTCGTATGCGCACCGAATTCGATCTTTATTACATCGAAAACTGGTCGCTTTGGCTTGATCTCAAAATCCTGTTCCTCACACCCATACGGCTTCTCAATACGGAAAACGCCTATTGACCAGCGTAGCGCACAGCTTTGACGGCAATCTGCCCCCGGCCATGGGGCTGCGGGCAGATGTAGCGCGCAAACGTGCACTAAACCGCCTCATTGCCAATACGGCAATCGGTCTCGGCGTTTTTCTGCTGGGCTTCGTGATGAGCGAGCCTGCGCCTTATGAACTCTACATGGTCGGCCTGATCGCGCTGGCGCTGCTGTTCGGCTTGCGGCTGACCCGCACCAGCCTGGTGCTGCTGGCGCTTTTTGCCGTGTTCAATTTCGGCGGCATAATCTCCGTCATGCAGATGGCCGATGTGAAGAAGGCCCCGCTCTATATTGCCGTTTCGCTGTTTCTGGCTTTCACATCGGTTTTCTTCGCAGCCATCATTGAGGCGGATTACAGGCGTCTCAAGACGATCTTCAACGCCTATCTTCTCGTCGGCGTGCTGTCGTCGCTCCTGGGTATCGCCGGTTATCTCGGCCTGTTTCCCGCTGCCGAGATGTTCACCCGCTATGGCCGCGCGCGGGGCGCATTTCAGGACTCGAATGTCTACGGGCCATTCCTGATATTGCCGCTGACCTGGACACTCTATCGCATCATGCGCGGAGGTTTCCGCGATGTTGTCGTCTATCTTCCTTTCTGCTGCCTGCTCACGCTCGGCGTCCTGGTGTCCTTCTCGCGCGCCGCTTGGGCGATGGTTCCCCTCTCCTTCGCCCTGCTGTTCGGCGTGCTTTTTCTGCAAAGCAACAGCAACCGCTTTCGGCTTCGCCTGATCGCAATTGGCCTGCTTGCCCTTGTTGCGATCATCCTCGCGATCCTGATCATGCTGCAAATTCCGGGTGTGGGCGAATTCTTCCGTGAGCGGGCGCGGCTTGAACAAAGCTATGACAGCGCGCGGCTTGGGCGTTTCGCCCGGCATTGGCTCGGAATGATCCTCGCAACGCAACACCCGCTCGGCATAGGCCCGCTGGAATTCGGCCCCATGTTCGGGGAAGATACGCACAATATCTGGCTCAAGGCCGTGCTTGATTATGGCTGGACCGGCTTCATCGCCTTTCTGACGCTGACATTCCTGACCCTCGGGATCGGCTTCAAGCTTCTGTTCCGCAACCGCCCGTGGCAGCCGTTTCTTCTGGTCGCCTACGCAACCTATCTCGGTCACGTCCTGATCGGGAATGTCATCGACACCGATCACTGGCGTCACTTTTATCTGCTTTTCGGGATCATCTGGGGTTGTGCGGGGCTGGAATACAAGTATCAGCTTTCGCTCAAGCTCAAGGATCAGGCAGGAGAGCAGAACCTTGCAATTCGCGATATATGCCGCAGCGGCCCTGTTTGAAATCGCCGGATGCTTCGCATTCTGGGCATGGCTGAAGCTTGGCAAGTCAGCGTTGTGGCTGGTGCCCGGCATGGCGTGCCTTGCCTTGTTCGCCTATCTTCTGACCCTGATTGAAAGCAATGTAGCGGGCCGCGCTTACGCCGCCTATGGCGGCATCTATATCATCGCGTCGATTCTGTGGATCTGGTTTGCCGAGGGCGCCCGCCCCGATCGCTGGGATGTGGTTGGCGCATGCACAGCATTTGCCGGTACATGCATCATCCTTTTTGCACCACGATCCTGAACGCGACGTTCAGCCGCGAAGCCTGCCCCGCTCTTTATCGAGGGCGTTGGAATTCGCACCCAACAGCTCAAGAAGCCACGACGGACGCGGTTCCACGTCGATAATCCAGACATCATATTCGCCCGGCATGTTGCACCAGAAATTCGCGCGACGTCGCCCGTCGATCAGAATGTCCCTCTCCTGCGTGCGGACCACAACGAGGCTTCCTTCCACATAACGGGGCATTTCCTGCGTTCGCACACGTATTCCGGCGGAGCGGGCATCGCTGGTTTTCTGCATATGATCGAGAACCTGACCTATGCGGCGGTTAGACCATTTCTCGCGGACGATATTCCCGCGAAACACGTCGACCTGCCGAAGCCCATAAAGCCGCGTCCATTCACGCGCCAGCCGCTGGATCGCAAGCACGCCGTCCCGATGGTAGAAGAACAACGGCAATATGTTCTCCCAAACCGGTTCACGGTTAACGGCCAGATGCGCCCGCCAGAAATCCATTGTGCTGAAAAGGTGACTGATTCTCATCCCTCGGCGACTCTCCTTTCCCAATTTATTAGGAAAGACAGACATATCATCGAAGGTGACAGATTGTCACAATTTATTCATAATTCCGTCACAATGGAACCACGCCAGGTTGAGGACCTGTTCGGCGCTCAGCAGGCGAATTAACGCCGGTGTGCAATTTGTCAGTTTCCGGAAATTAGCCCTTGCGTGCCAAGTCGTTATATTCTACGGCTTTCCCCGGCTCGGAGCGTAGCGCAGCCCGGTAGCGCACTTGACTGGGGGTCAAGGGGTCGTGGGTTCGAATCCCGCCGCTCCGACCATTAAATCAAAGACTTAGCTACCATCTTTGATTGCTGGCTATTTTTGAAAGTAACCAGCGCATTGCCTGGAGTGTTCTGGCAATCCTGACTGTAGTACCGGTCATCTGATTTTATTCACCGACATGACCGGCGAATGGGAAATACCAGCAGCCGGATTTCGCACCAGTATCCTGCGAGACAGCATTTCAAACAGGCTCGGGTTCATGGAGCCCTATCCGTTAACTGAATACTTGTCGTTGTTGCAGTGATCGGTTTTCGTAGAACCCCGCCCACCTCGCCTCAAGAAAGCCATATCCAAATTTGGAACAGCCTCACACGCCTATTGCCGTCAGGCCTCCAGTGCGCCAGCTGGAATTAATTCGGTTCATTGATTCAAATCAATGAAGAAGGGCGCCCGCCAGTATAATGGCGGCTGAAACTCAATCCCAAGTCGAACACGGTATCAGGGTGGCTGGAGCATTCAGAGATGCACCTGCCCCCGCCAAACAACGAAACCTCTTTATTTCAGCGAATACTAATGTAGTATATACAGTGAAAGGAAACAGACGCTGAAGCGATTCGCATAAAATACAACAATAACAATAACTTAACAAAATCAAATGCAATCCTCATCAGAATTTTCTTTTGAGGATTATTTCGTAACTAGGCGGCGTGGACGAATTTGAGCCAGTATCTTGCGGTAGCAATATGAACCATGCTGATGAAGCTCTCGGCGAGTTGGTCGTATCGAGTAGCAATGGCGCGGTTGATTTTCAGTCTGCCAAACATCCGTTCGATTAGGTTGCGCTGTTTATACAGCGTGCGATCATATTCAATCTTCACGCGGCGGTTTGCTCTGCCAGGAATGACGGGCTTGATATTGCGGCTGGCAAGATCATCACGAATGGCATCCGCATCATATCCCTTGTCAGCAAGAAGCGCCTGTGGCGCTTGCTCGGGTAAGCTGATCAGAGTGTCGTAAGCCTTGCAATCTGCGGCTTCGCCAACCGTCAGATGGAAGGCAAGCGGTCTTCCTCTGGCATCAGCCAGACAGTGAAGTTTACTGGTGAACCCGCCCCGCGAGCGGCCAAGAGCGCGTCGATGAATCCCCCCTTTCCGCCCGCTGCCGAAATATGGGCCCGAACTGTGGTGCTATCGATGCTGTAGTGGCCGCTGTCAGCCATGATCTCAGCGAGCGTGATCGAAACAGCCTCCCAGACCCCGGCTTCGCTCCAGCGCCGAAAGCGTCGATAGATCGTATTCCAATTGCCGTATTTGGGTGGAACATCCCGCCACGGCGTACCGCAACGAAGTCTCCAAAGTATGCCGTTGATGATTGCTCGATTTTGCTCCGGACGACGCCCCCGTCCCCGATTGACGGCTTCAATCGGAAGCAAATCCTTCAAAACACGCCATTCGGATTCGCTCAGATCGCCTCGGCTCATGACTGCCTCCAAAAAGCAGTCTTGAATCAAGCTTCGATCAATTCGTCAACCAATTCGTCCACGCCGCCTAGCTTGAGCTCTGTTCTTTCCACAAACTTTATCTCGGTCGCAATCACCACCGGAATATTAGCAAAAGAAAGAAAACGAAAACGGTAAACCAAATAATACGTAATAACATCCTTATAAGAATTGTATTATTCATTTGATATGCAAGTAATTTTTGCTTTCTTAGAATTATGCAGTCCGAAAAGCGCTTGATGTATTGTTAATATACAAGCTTTTCTCTTATGGGGAATAGAATAAATGAGAATGCATACCGCGAAAAAGGCGACAGTTTCCTCCCTGCAAGTTACCGTGTCGGCTCTTGCAATAGCTATCGCGACAGCAACCGGCGTAAACGCACAATCGGTTACCGTCACCGGAACCGTCAGCCCTACATTGACACCCAATCCTTCGCCGACCTGGACGGTTCCTAATTCATTGTATGTCGGCAACGGGACAGCAGGCACGCTTGCGATAGCAAATGGCGGAACTGTTGCCATCACACCAGGATACAACGCCGTCATCGGATATTTTGGCGGCGACGGCTTGATGACCGTCGACGGTGTCGGCTCGCGTTTTACTGCGGGTTATCTTTACATCGGCTACAAGGCGACAGGCACTCTGCGCATCACGAATGGCGGTAATGTTGTAGCCAATTCAATAGAATTGGGACACGTGCCGGTTCCAACGAGCGGGAATATCACAATTGACGGTGCCGGGTCCGCTTTGACTACAACTTATCTTTACGTCGGGGAAGATGGGCCAAGTTCTGTCACAGCAACAGGTGGCGGAAGGCTAACTACAAACGGTCAAACTTATATAGGACTGGGCTCTGGCGTTACAGGCACAGTAACAATCTCTGGCGCTGGCAGTACCTGGAACGCAAGCACCGGGCCCCATGTGGGAGAACGCGGCAATGGCGTAATCACGATAAGTGATCAAGGCCATATGATTACATCTCAACTGTATCTTGGGTACCAATCCGGTTCGCGTGGAGATGTGCAGCTACACAGTTCGGGTGTATTGACCGCGCTCCAGATCCAGCGCGTCAACGGCGGGAGCCTTTCGTTCGATGGCGGCATTTTTCAGCTGGCAAATAGTCAACCCTCACTTTTCTCGGGGTTTGTTCCGGGGACCATCCTGTTTCAATCGCAAGGTGGAACCATTGACACTCAGTCATTCGATGTTGGCACACAAGCGGTCATGGGCGGCGCAGGCGGTCTGACCAAGACTGGTTCCGGAACGCTAACTCTCCGCGGCAATAACAATTACACCGGAGCGACGACGGTATCAGCGGGGACGCTCTACGTTATGGGCGACCAGACTGCGGCGACGGGCACGACAACGGTTCAGGCCGGGGCGACCTTGGGCGGGACCGGCATTATTGGCGGTGATGTCGCGATACAGGATAATGGCCAGCTGTCTCCTGGACCTGCCGGCAACACGCCTGGAACTCTTACTATCAACGGCGATCTGAATTTGAGCGCTGGGTCAGCGCTGCAGTACAGCTTTGGTAAAGCAAATACCGTCGGCGGAGCCCTGAACGATCATACGATCGTCAAGGGTGATCTGGTGCTCGACGGCACGATCAACGTCGTCACAACACCGGGAGGCTCATTCGATACAGGCGTTTACCGGGTTATAAGCTATGACGGCGCGCTGACAAACAACATCCTTGACATTGGCACTATTCCCGCGAGCAACTACTACGTCCAGACGTCGGTCGACAAACAGGTCAACCTTGTCAACACGAGCGGTCTCACGCTCAATTTCTGGGACGTCGGACCGCAATTTAACGGGCAGGTCAATGGTGGCACAGGCATCTGGCAAAGCTCGGCGTCAGGTGGCCTCAACACCAACTGGGCAGAACAGACAGGCGTGATCAACGCCCCGTATCAGGACGGTGCTATCGCGATTTTCATGGCGACAGCTGGTACAGTAACTGTCGATGACAGTCTGGGCGCGGTAACGGCTTCCGGCATGCAATTCGCCAGCGATGGTTATGTTGTTGAAGGAGACGCCATCAGTCTCGTAGGTTCACCAACGTCAACTATTCGCGTTGGGGATGGCACGGAGGCGGGCGCGGCGTTCACTGCGACGATCAATTCGGCCCTGACGGGCAACACGCAACTTGTAAAAAGCGATTTGGGCACTCTCGTCTTGAATGGTGCGAACACCTATACGGGTGGCACCGCTATCCAAGGCGGTATCGTGCAGGTTTCTAACAATTCCAACCTTGGCGCAGCAGGCGGCGGCGTGACGCTTGATGACGGCACGTTGCGCACCACGGCGAGCTTCACGATAGATCGAGCGACGGAGTTACAAGGTCTGGGCGGCACATTTGAAACCCTCGCAGGAACAGAGCTCAATTATGCGTCCACGATCACTGGCGCGGGCAGCCTGACAAAGACAGGGCTTGGCACCCTGAATATCAACGCTCAGAGCAACTATTCAGGCGCAACAACGGTCAATGAAGGAATTCTCGCTGCAGGGGGAGAAAACTATCTCAGCGGAGCTTCCGATTTTGAAGTGGCGGCGGGAGCGAAACTTGCCCTTAACGACTTCAGCCAGTCGATTTCTTCACTCAGCAATGCAGGTATAGTTGATTTCGGCCCCCAGGCTGGAACCAGACTCACCGTTACCGAAGACTATGTTGGCAACGGCGGCACACTTGCTCTGTGGACTGCTCTGGGTGGTGACAGTTCGGCTACGGACAGTCTCCTCGTAAATGGCAACACGAGCGGCACCGGGATTGTGGCCGTTAAGAACGCAAATGGTACCGGCGCGCAGACTGTCGAAGGTATCAAAGTCATCGATATCCAGGGAGCTTCGGGCGCGACATTTACCCTGCTCGGCGAATACCAGACGCTCGACGGCAAGCAGGCTGTGAGAGGCGGGGCTTACGCTTATACGCTGGAAAAGAATGGCATTAGTACACCTACTGATGGCGACTGGTACCTGCGTTCACGTTTCATCCCTCCGCTCCAGATCCCAAACCCGGAAACTCCAGTAGTGCCGCAAGAACCCGACGCTCCCCGCTATCAGGCCGGCGTCCCCGTCTACGAGGCCTATCCGCAGTCTCTCCTCGCCCTGAACGGTGTTTCCACGCTGCAGCAGCGTGTCGGAAACCGCGTCTGGGCTGGCAATGGAAACAAGGTGATTACTCAAGGGGCCGATGCGATCGAAACCCCTTATGCCGCTCCCGAAGAAGCCGGGGTTCATATCGAAGGGAACGGGGTGTGGGGACGCGTGGAAGGGGCGCACAATCACATTGAGACCGGCCGCTCAACAACCGATGTCGATTATGACCAGAATATCTTCAAATTGCAGGCCGGCGTTGACGGCATGTTCATGGAGAATGAAAGCGGGAAGCTGATCGGCGGCGTGAGTGTCCATTATGCGCACGGGCTTACCAAAACCGCATCCATTTACGACACGTCGGTCGGCGGAGGCCGGATCAGTACAGAAGGCTATGGCCTTGGCGGATCGCTTACCTGGTATGGCGAGAGCGGATTCTACGTCGATGCGCAGGCACAAGCTACCTGGTACAACAGCGATCTGAGCTTTTCCGGAGGCAATCTGTCCCTCGTGGACGGCAATGACGGCTTCGGCTACGCGCTTTCCATCGAAAGCGGCAAGCGCTTTGCGCTTGATCCGGCATGGTCGCTCACGCCGCAAGCGCAACTGGTCTATTCCAGCGTCGATTTCGATGATTTCCGTGAAGATATGACCGGCACTGCGGTTCATCTCAGCAAGGGCGACAGCCTGCAAGGTCGAATTGGCCTCACACTCGATCATGAAAGCTCGTGGCAGAATGCTAACGGCATGCTGAACCGGGCTCATGTATATGGCATCGCCAACCTCTACTACGAGTTCCTTGAGGGTACGAAGGTCGAGGTCGCAGACGTAAGCTTTGCTAATCGCAATGACCGTGCCTGGGGCGGTGTCGGTCTGGGCGGATCTTACAACTGGAATGACGACAAGTATTCCATTTACGGTGAAGGCCTGATCAACACCAGCCTTAACAACTTCGCCGACAGCTATTCGCTGAAAGGTAATGTTGGGTTCCGCGTGAAGTGGTAAAGGGCAGCAAAACGACGGGCTCTCGGCAATTTCCCCCTGGGATGCCAAGTCTGTTGCCTCTGCCATAATCGCTTGAAACGTCTCCCCCTCCCTCGCTCTCCATTCAGCGCGGGAGGGGGCTGCCTTGGCCGTCGAGCCTCTTCCTCCGTCAGCTTACGCACCCTCTGACCGGAGCTATTTCTTTCCAGGTAAAACAACTGGCAGAGCATTCTGGGTGCTTTGGCGTATAATCATGGCAAGCTGGCCGCAATCTCTCTCATTGTATTTTCTATTACTGGCGCAGATCACAGCGTTAACAGCGTTTCCACTCTACTTCACCCGGCTGATTTCTCCCGTAAGACAAGTTCACTTTTATGTTTTCCTGTCGCTCCTCCTCCTCATCGGAGGTTTCATGGGAAATATTTATACAATGAAGATTGCTGACGGAATAATCATTTCCGGAGGCAACCTCTGCTATGGAGCATTTATGGCTACTGCCGTAATGTTCGTCTGGATAGAAAATGATGCCTTTATTCTAAAGCATCTGGCGCGATTGGTTATCCTTGTAAACTTATTCAACGTTGTATTTTCTTTCCTTACAAGTTCAATCCTGCAAACGATAGGAATTATAAACCCGCACCACGTTTCTTTTCATTTATTTGAAGTTTCCACCCATCTTATCATCATTGGTGGATTCATGATTTTAATAGAGCTTCTTATTCTATTCTTGATATTCGAGCTCTCCAAAAAACACATTGTCGATGAGCTCGTTAATGGGTCTATTTATATATTCGCTTTTGTTGCCGTGCTTGTACTGGATGGGGCGATATTTGAAATCATTGCGAGCGGCTCCAGTAAGGGCATCATTTCGCTTACTTTTGGAGGGCTTGCCGGGAAGATAATCGTCGCTGCTGCATTCAGCATATCGCTGGCCATATTCATGGCATGGCAACGTACGGCATTCAGAAATTATCTACGAGCCGACACGCTGCAATGGCGTCTTCTAACGATCAGCAGCACCGACCTTTTGCTGGAAATGAAAGAGAAAGATCGGGATATACAACGTGGAGACACAATCTTCAGAAATGCATCCGAAGGCCTCGCGATCGTCGACGCGAGGGGCGTCATTCATCAAGCCAACGCTGCCTTCCATAAAATGGTGGAAGCGGGCAGAAACAATTTTTGGAATGTACGGACAGCATTCCGAAATAACGGCGTTCCGCTGGAAATTCCAACCCTGCAAGAAACCCAATGGCGCAACGAAGTGTCTTTTGGCAAAGCCGCAGAGCGAACAGGCATCCTCTCCATCACGCCAATCCGGGAGAAAGGCGAAGACATTGGCGCATATGTATATTCACTGACCGATATAACAGAGCAGAAAGAAACGCGCGAACAACTTCGCCATCTCGCGCTGTATGATCGACTGACGGGCCTCCCCAATCGTCGCTTCTTGGCAGAATCCCTCCGTGACATCGAACAAGAACACTATGC
Source organism: Hyphomicrobiales bacterium (assembly GCA_900473915.1). GTDB lineage: Bacteria > Pseudomonadota > Alphaproteobacteria > Rhizobiales > Rhizobiaceae > Brucella. The sequence continues at coordinate 39,861 of UCNG01000025.1, forward strand.
ATTGGTCATAATTGATCTTGATGCGTTCAAGGACATTAATCACTCCTATGGATACGAAACTGGCGACCATGTTCTTCGTACAATCGGGAGCAGGCTTGAGGGCGAGCGCAATAAAACTATCGGCCCTTACGATCTGGTCTGTCGAATAGGTGGCGACAAATTCGCTATTCTGCATCTCTGCAACGACGCGACTTCAGCAACGAATACGATAGAGGCTATTCAGGCGATAGTTCGCCAAACCATACCGGTAACGAGTACCCTGAACCTGCATATGTCATGCACGGCGGGCGTGAGTTTTAAATTTGGCTCGCAAAAATCCGCGTCCATCGAGGAAGCTGATGCTGCCCTGCACGACGCAAAGAATACTCGCCAAGGCAGCTTTTGCATCTACTCGGAACAACTCACCATCCGGAGCCAGCGCAGGGCCGCGCTCAGCATCAAATTAAGGAAGGCCATCGAAAACGGGGCCATTGAAGTCAATTATCAGCCACAGTTCGATGCTCGAACGCTTGAGCTAAAAGGGGCGGAGGCGTTGGCGCGCTGGACCGATATCGAGTTGGGTCCCATATCACCCGGTGAGTTTATTCCGATTGCGGAATCAACCGGATTAATTGTCAGTCTCGGCGATTATATGCTTCAGAAAACATGCGCAGACGGACGAGAGTGGCTGGACAAGGGATTCAAGCCCATAACACTCTCGGTAAATCTGTCTGCCAAACAAATCGTGTCGGGCCACTTTACGTCCTTTTTGCGATCCACCCTGGAGACCACAAAATTCCCCGCTCAGTTTCTCGAACTGGAATTGACCGAGTCCATTCTGATTGATCAGGACAATGAAAATATTCGTCGTCTCTCTGAAATCCGCGAGGATGGAATCAGGATCGCCATCGACGACTTCGGCACTGGTTACTCAGCGTTATCTTATTTAAAAAACATACCCTGCGACTGCGTTAAAATTGACCGAAGCTTTGTCTGCAATATCGTAGATGACGACAGGCAGCGCAAATTGTTTGAAGGCATCGTTCAGCTGGCAAAAGCAATGTCCTACAAAATTATCGTCGAGGGCGTTGAACGCAACGAACAGCTCGAATGCCTCACCACAATGAACTGCGATCTTATTCAGGGATGCTTACTCTCACCGCCTGTATCGCGATTGGAGATTGAAAAGCTGCTGGCGCAACATTGGAAATCGTCCGTAGAAGTTCCACAGGAGTAGTTTCGCAACGAAACTGGGCGCCACGGTCTGATGACTGCATATGATTTTCCTTTGCATGGAATATGCAAATCGGATTAGCTCCGCCATGAACTGCGTGGAGGAGAGCATGAGGAACGTCCTTGTTACTGGCGGAAGTCGCGGCATAGGCCGGGCGACCGCTTTGCGCAGCGCCGCACAAGGTTGGTCTGTGGCTCTGAATTATTCAGGGAACGAACAGGCTGCGCAGCAAACAGTGGCTGAAGCAGCGAAGCTCGGGGCGAAAGCACTGGCTATTCAGGGCGACATATCCGTCGAGCAGGACGTGATTGCCATGTTCGACAGGGCAGAAGCCGAGCTTGGCTCGTTGAAAGGCGTGGTCCTGAACGCCGGTATCGTGGCCCAGACTATGCCGCTTGCGGAAATGAGCGCCGAACGTCTGAAAACCATGTTCGACGTGAATGTTTACGGCACCTATCTATGTGCCCGCGAAGCGGCGCGACGCTTGCAGCCGGACAGCGCCATCGTCATCGTTTCGTCCATGGCGTCACGCCTTGGTTCACCCTTTGAATATGTGGATTATGCCGGAGCGAAAGGTGCGCTCGATACGCTGACCATCGGCCTGTCGAAGGAACTGGCGGCGAAGGGCATTCGCGTCAATGCAGTCCGCCCCGGCCTGATCGATACCGACATTCATGCCAGTGGCGGCAATCCGGATCGCGCGGCGCGACTGGGCGCCGCTACGCCGGTAGGGCGGGCCGGAAAGGCAGAGGAAGTCGCGGAAGCCATTTTCTGGCTGCTCAACGACGCCCCCGCCTATGCAACCGGCACCTTCATTGATGTTGCCGGTGGGCGGTAAGTCGCCCTCCGCTTCTATTTCTCGCGCAGCTGATAGGTTTCCGCAGTATAGCGATAGCCCTCGCCTTCCCGCTTGAGATAGGCCAGCGCCGGAAACGGCATATGATAGCCGATGAACGGCAACCGGTCGGTTGCGATCATGTCGAACATGCGCTTGCGGGTCTGGACGGCGGCTTCCTTGTCAATATCGAAGGAAACGTGCCATTCGGGCCGCTGCAATGTGATGACGAAATGGTTTGCCGTGTCGGATATAAGCATGAGCGACTTGCCACCCGTTTCGACGCGGAACGCCAGATGACCCGGCGTGTGGCCATAGGCCGCCACGGAATGAATGCCGGATACGACCTCGCTGTCATCGCCCAGAAACGTCATCTTCCCGGCCAGTGGCTTGACGTTCCTGGCCACCATTTCGGCAACGGTTTTTGCCGGGCTGTCGAGCCGCGCGGGATCAGTCCAGAAATCGAATTCCTTCTGTCCGGCGGCGTAGCGCGCATTGGCGAAGGCTGGCTTGCCGTCTTCCATCAAGCCGCCGATATGGTCAGGGTGGAAATGGCTCAGCACCACCAGAGACACATCATCAGCCTTGTAGCCCGATGCTTCCAGCGCACTGGTGAGCCTGCCCAATCCCGCCTCGCGGGCACCCGCTCCCATGCCGGTGTCGAACAGGACGAGTTCCTTGCCCGTGTTGATAAGCACCGGCGTGAAACTGTTGACGAAACGGTCGGCTGGCAGAAGATTTTCCTCCAGCAGCGCCGCGACTGCTTTCGGATCCTGATCGATTGCATATGTCTTTTCGGGCGCTTCGCCAGCCCTGCGTCCATCGGAAAGCGTGGTGATCTCGAATTCACCGAACTGAAAACGATGAAAGCCCGGATTTTCTACCTGTGAAGGATTCTGCACTTTGGAACCGCCTGTTTCGGCTGCTGCCCTGGCAAGCTCCAGCGGCGACAAGGCCAGTCCGGCCCCGGCAGCAGATGCTGTAACAATGAAATTACGTCTTGAGATGGTCATCGATCGATCTCCCGGCATAATCTGTGGTCAAGAACGGCAGAATACGCGAAAAAGCTCCCTGATACATGGGATACGTGATCAAGTTTCTGTTGGCGGCCAAATTGACGACGGTCTTGCCTCACCGCCCGAGAATCATTATCTACGTGGCTGCGCGGGACGACCCGCGCCTGTGTTCGCATCGGGGACGGCCCCATAGGAGTGTGTCCTATGGCAGGGCTGATGATCGAACAATACGCAATCCAGCTTTTCGTTGAACAGATGAAATCGGCAAGCAGCCGGTTAGAGCGTTTCGAGCAAAAGCGTGAAACGGTTTTGCGTCTGAAAAATTCGATAAAACAATTAGTTAGAGCATTTCCGGCAATTCCGTTAAATCAGGAACCGCTCTAGCTTCGCCCAATCCGCACGCATCACGGGTGCACTGCTTCCGTTGCGTGCATCATGTCTCTGCGGGATGGACGGCCTTCCCGCTTCTCCAAAAAAACAGGCGGGACGCCCCGTCAGAACCCTCAAGATGGAACATTAAAATGGCATGGATTTTTCTGGTACTGGCCGGGATTCTGGAAGTCGTCTGGGCTTATTTCATGAAAAAGTCGGAAGGCTTTTCTCTTCTGACGCCAAGCGCGATCACCATTGTAACGATGATCGGCAGCTTTATTCTGCTATCGATCGCCATGCGCAGCCTGCCGCTTGGAACCGCCTATGCGATCTGGACCGGCATCGGTGCAGTGGGCGCGTTTGTGGTGGGCATCTTCATTCTTGGCGAGGCTGCGACCTTCTTCCGGGTAGCGAGTGTGACACTAATCCTCGCCGGCATCATCGGATTGAAACTCTCATCCAGCTGATCCCGTCCGCCTGCAAAAGCAAAGGGAGGCGAAAGCCTCCCTCACATGGTCCGTAGTCGTTCAGCGCACTTGATCAAGAAGGCGCTTGCATTCCAGCAGGTCGAACAGGGCTTCCTGCAGGAGCGAGCGGTTGTCCTTCGATGGCCGCTTTCCGTCGGCTCCGATGGGGCCGTCCTCCTCGCCCTTCAACAGGCCGAAAAGCTTGCGTGCCGGTTGTGGTGCCTTGATGCCGCTCGGCAGAGCCATTTCATTATCCGCCGCCTCTTCCGCAGCGCGCTTGTCAGCAGCGGCCTGCTTCTGGCGAGTGATCGCCTCAATGGCCTGAACGTCGCCATTGCCGAGCGCGATGATGAACTGCGCATTGTTTTCGCGCAGAAGACGCTGCACACCCTTGATGGTATAGCCCTGATCGTAGAGCAGGTGGCGAATGCCCTTCAGCAACTCCACATCGAGCGGTCGATAATATCGACGGCCGCCGCCACGCTTCATGGGCTTGATCTGGGTAAAGCGTGTTTCCCAGAAACGCAGCACGTGTTGCGGAAGATCCAGATCCTCCGCTACTTCGCTGATCGTCCTGAATGCATCAGGGCTCTTGTCCATTCCACTTGCCCTTTCCAGAGGTTCGGGTTTCGCCATTACGGCGCAACCTCGCCGATCCAGATAGTTCAACTCGCCAACGCAGACGCGCTTGCTACACCAAAGCCGTTTCAGCATCGGATTTTAAAGGACGGGAGTTAACAATCTCCAGCATGCAAAAAGGCACAGCTCAACGTCATTCAAAACCGGACGGTGCTCAACGCAGACTCGTTCTGAAAAACTTGCCGCTTTTCAGAATTGCAATATTAGCAGAGCGATTCGCTCCGTAAAATCCATTATATAATATCAGAGCTTTATAAGCATCCCTTCACGCAAAACGGAAGGCAATGCAGCCTGCGCCTCGGCATATAAAGCCAGGCAACGGCATCCTGCGCCAAGCACAAACCGCCCCGCACTTACCCCTGGGTCAGGCACGGAAGGAACGTATGTCGACTTGAGGTGATGGCGCAAAAACAAAAATGCTGCCCATTGGACAGCATTTCAGGAATTATTTCTGGCTTTTGGCTTCGCGCTTCTGGTGTTCCTGCAAGATACGCTGCTTGAGAACGTTCGAAGCCTTGAAAGTCATCACACGGCGGGGAAGAATTGGAACCTCCTCGCCAGTTTTCGGATTGCGGCCAATGCGCTCGTTCTTGTCGCGAACCTGAAATGTCGCGAAAGACGACAATTTCACGGTTTCGCCGTTGACGATAGCGTCACAGACTTCATCGAGGATCATCTCGACCAAAGCCGCCGACTCCGTTCTGGAAAGGCCTACCTTACGATAGACAGCCTCTGCCAGATCAGCTCGCGTGACCGTCTTACCTCCCATGACCAAACCTGCCTGGTTAGCGTTTGAACAGATAATATCCTTACGTGACAGGACGTTACACAAATAAAAGCGCAACGGTCAAGCCGCGAGTTCTCTCGCGGCAGATCAAATTTGCACTTACCAGCGCAACAGGACCGCGCCCCAGGTGAATCCGCCGCCCATTGCCTCCAGCAGCACGAGGTCACCCTTCTTGATGCGACCGTCGGCAACAGCGGTCGCCAAAGCCAGCGGAACCGATGCCGCCGAGGTATTGCCGTGGCGATCCACGGTGATGACCACCTTGTTGTCGGCGATATTCAGTTTCTTGGCCGAAGCGTCGATAATGCGCTTGTTGGCCTGGTGCGGGACGAACCAATCGATATCCTCGGCAGTAAGCCCAGTTTCCGCGAAGGAAGCCTCGATAACGTCCGTAATCATGCCGACCGCGTGCTTGAAGACTTCACGGCCTTCCATGCGCAGGTGGCCGACGGTCTGGGTCGTAGACGGACCGCCATCCACAAAAAGTTTTTCCTTGTGATTGCCGTCCGAACGCAGATTGGCAGCAAGAACGCCGCGATCGGAAGTCAGCCCGTTGCCTTCGGCAGCTTCCAGAACCAGCGCGCCAGCGCCATCGCCGAACAGGACACAGGTCGTGCGGTCGCTCCAGTCGAGGATACGCGAAAACGTTTCCGCGCCGATCACCAGAACCCGCTTCGCCATGCCGCCGCGGATATAGAGGTCCGCTGTCGTGATGGCATAGATGAAGCCGCTGCAAACGGCTTGCATATCGAACGCAAAACCGCTCGTGATTCCAAGCTCACGCTGGATCTCGACAGCACTTGCCGGGAAGGTGTGGTTGGGTGTGGAGGTGGCCAGAAGAACGAGATCGATATCGGTCGGTTGCAAACCGGCATTTTCGATTGCTGCGCGAGCCGCCGCCGTGCCAAGCGAAACCGTGGTTTCATCCTCGCCCGCGATATGACGTTCGCGGATGCCGGTGCGCTGCACGATCCACTCGTCCGAGGTTTCGATAATACCTTCGAAATCGGTATTCTTCATGACCCGCTTCGGCAATGCCGAACCGATACCCCGCACGACAGATCTTATCATCTCTTATTTCCTGTCCTCAAAAGCGACCGAAGCATTTCCGCCTGAACGGTCGAGAATTCTGGCCCTGTAAAATGGGCAAAGGTTATTTCGCCGCTTCCCCGCCCTCACCGGACGAAACATGCGGATGACTGTGGTGGAAATGCGCCAGATCGGCCTCGATCTTTTCCAGAAGGCGGTTTCTCACCATGTCATAGCCGACTTCCACCGCCGAACAGAAGCCCTCAGCGTTCGCGCCGCCGTGACTCTTGATGACGATGCCGCTCAAGCCCAGAAACACGCCGCCATTGACCTTGTTCGGGTCCATCTTTTCGCGCAGGCGATCAAACGCGCCCTTGGCGAAAACATAGCCGATCTTGGCAAGCAGCGTACGGCTCATGGCCTGGCGCAGCAGAGACGCCATCTGGCGCGCGGTGCCTTCGGCGGTCTTGAGCGCAATATTGCCGGTGAACCCTTCGGTCACGACCACATCCACCCTGCCCTTGCCGATATCGTTGCCTTCAACAAAACCGGCATATTCCAGCCCTTCCAGCGGCGTGTCGCGCAGGATCTGGCCAGCTTCCTTGATCTCGTCGAGACCCTTTACCTCTTCCGTGCCGACATTCAGGAGCCCGACGGTCGGCTTGCGCACCTCGAACAAGGCACGCGCCATACCGGCACCCATAACGGCATAATCGACAAGCTGCCGTGCATCGGCGCCAATCGTGGCGCCAATGTCGAGCACAATGCTTTCGCCGCGCAGCGTCGGCCAGATGCCCGCAATCGCCGGACGCTCCACGTCCGACATCATGCGCAGGCAGAATTTGGACATGGCCATCAACGCACCGGTATTGCCAGCGGAGATGCACGCCTGCGCGTCGCCGGTCTTTACAGCCTCGATGGCCTGCCACATGGACGACTTGCCCCGACCGGCGCGCAGCGCCTGGCTCGGCTTGTCATCCATGCTGATGGCAACCTCGCTCTCGCGGAACTCGGACGCGGCCTTCAGTTTTGGAAAGCGGGCCAGCACCGGCTCCACCTGCGCGGGGAGACCGAAAAATATGAAGCGGATGTCAGGATGACGCTCAAGCGCCTTCGCTGCGCCGGGGATGACCACTTCAGGGCCAAAATCACCGCCCATAGCGTCAATCGAAATTTTGATCACTCTTGATTATTCCTGTGCGATCCCTGTCCCTGCCCTGCCCTTGCAGCAGACAGGTTTTCGGCGAAAATAGTGTTTTTGCGTTTCCGCACAACCAAATTCTATCAAACCACTGCGAATTACGGCTTCTTTTGCCATTCCGAAAGCTTGGCGAATGGCGAAACAGGCTTCTCGTCTCCCTCACCGTCTCCAAAAACCTTCGGCTCGCTGTCTTCCGGCAGTCCGGGCTTGCGCGGATAAGGATCGATGGCGAGATCGAAGAACTCTTCCGCAATCGCACCCACATCAATCTTGTCGCCGACAAAAACTTCCGGACTGTCAGCCCCTTCCGCATCGAGCAGCATTTCGCCGCTTTCATCAAGCTGTATCCGCGCAAGCCGCGAATTTTCCGGCACGAAGATGGTGTCGACTTCTTCGGCGATGCTGTTGGTCAGCGGCTCCAGCGTCACGACGCAGGACTGAACGATTTCCGCATCGATGCGACCGCGCACCCGGATACCGTCCTTTTTCCAGGGCGTAATCAGAAATTCTGCGGCAAAAGCGTTCACGGCCTCAAGTCCATGATCTGTCGCGAGCGCTGCGCGCTCTTTCTCATCCGTGCCTATTTTCACCGTTACGCCCTTTTGCGGCAGGTGAAGAACCGGAACAGGATAGGTAAGCGCCGGTTTATCAGTCATTCTCATTGGCCTTTTCAGCATTGTTCGTTGGCGCAAGGCCATCTTTGACGCGCATCTTGTCCCGAAAACCGCTTCACACTTTTCAGGATGCGCTCTTGTCTGCATCCATATAGGAAATGTCGCCCGCCGCCAAAGCGTCGTCCGCAATTTTTTGCAAGCCGTCGCGGCACTCAAGAACATATTCACTTAAATGGTGGGCATGCGGCCAGAATTCGAGGTCTGGCCGGATATTTCGCGTTAGCGCCGCTGCCAGCTCGTCCGCGTCATTTGCATCCAGCGCCTCGCCATAGGCCGCCACGCGACCATAAAACATGCGCGCAAGCTTCTTCATGCGTTTCGGCACGCCCTGATCGCCTATGCCGAGTTCGCGCAGCGAATGGTCGACGTCCTTGAAAAACTCGTCCGCAATTTCCTGCGCCAGGTCGGCAAGCGCCTTGTTTTCCCCTCTCATGCGATGAAGCGCGAGAAAAATATGCAGGGACAGCATTTCATAGCGGCCAAGCGGGGTATCCGGCACCTGAAATTGTGCATAAAACCGTTTTTGCCGCGCCGCCGCCACGATCACCTCGTAAACGCGAAGCACAATAGCCTCGTTTGCTTTCGATTTGCGGCGGAATAGTTGGAGAATCATGTCCGTACGACCGTTCCAGTTGCATAAATAAGCAAGGTGGTTTACCGAAGTTCTCCCGACGGCGAAAGTGCCGCGCTGATTTAGAATGTATGGAGAGGTCTTTGTTGCAGCGAATTTTTCCAAATGCATCCTCTGGCGTACGCAAGCAGCGTGCCCTTCTTGCAGGCACGGCAATTCTCGTCGCAGTCGCTCTTGCCGGGTGCAACACCGCATCCACGCTCAATCCGTCCGAAACGCTGACGGAAGGTTACGTGCTCGATCAGAACGCGCTTGATTCGGTTCCGGTCGGCTCCAGCCGCGAACAGGTGCTTCTGGCGCTGGGTACGCCGTCCACCACCGCGACCTTCGACAATGAAGTGTTCTACTACATTTCGCAGAAGCGTTATCGCGCCGCGCAGTTCATGAAGCCGAAAATCATCGAGCGCCGGATCCTCGCCATTTATTTCGACAAGGATGGCAAGATCGAGCATATCGCCAATTACGGCCTGAAAGACGGCAAGCTGTTCGATTTCGTGTCGCGCACCACGCCGACCGGCGGCAAGGACCAGACATTCCTCGGTCAGATCATTCAGGGTGTTTCCAAGGCCCCGACATCGCTGCCGGGTGCTTCAGGTGGCCCCAACAACTGATCCAAACGGATATATACCAACAGAAAACCCGCCTTTACGGCGGGTTTTCCTTTTATAGGGCTGGTTACATCACGTCATATGCGCCAGCACGGCCAGCAGCAGAAGAGCCACAATGTTGGTGATCTTGATGGCCGGATTGACCGCCGGACCTGCCGTATCCTTGTAGGGATCGCCCACCGTATCGCCGGTCACCGATGCCTTGTGCGCTTCCGACCCTTTCAGGTGTTTCACGCCGTCGGCATCGGTAAACCCGTCCTCGAAGCTCTTCTTGGCATTGTCCCAGGCACCGCCGCCGGACGTCATGGAAATCGCTACGAACAGCCCGTTGATGATGACGCCGAGAAGCGATGCGCCAAGCGCTGCAAAGGCCGCAGCTTTCGAGCCTGAGATGAGCAGCACGCCGAAATAGACGACAATCGGCGCCAACACAGGCAGAAGCGACGGGATAATCATCTCGCGGATAGCCGCTTTGGTCAAAAGATCGACAGCCCGGGCATAGTCCGGACGCTCCTTGCCAGTCATGATTCCCGGCTTTTCGCGGAACTGGCGGCGCACTTCCTGCACCACCGCACCCCCTGCCCGGCCCACGGCCGTCATAGCCATGCCGCCGAACAGATAGGGGATCAGGCCACCGAAGATCAGCCCCGCAACCACATAAGGGTTGGAGAGATCGAAGGAGACCGGCCCCATATCCGCGAAATAGGGATAGGTCTGTCCGTTGGCGGCAAAATAGGCCAGATCGTTGGAATAGGCCGCAAACAGCACCAGCGCGCCGAGACCTGCCGAACCGATGGCATAGCCCTTGGTGACGGCCTTGGTGGTGTTGCCGACCGCATCGAGCGCATCGGTGGCCTTGCGGACTTCCGGGTCGAGACCGGCCATTTCCGCAATACCGCCCGCATTATCGGTCACTGGACCGAAGGCATCGAGCGCGACGATCATGCCGGCAATGCCGAGCATGGCGGTGACCGCGATAGCGGTCCCGAACAGGCCCGCAAGCTGGTAGGTCGAGATAATGCCGCCGACAATCACGATGGCTGGAAGCGCAGTCGATTCCAAAGAAACAGCCAGCCCCTGAATGACATTGGTGCCATGCCCCGTCACCGAAGCTTGCGCGATGGAATTGACCGGGCGTTTGTTGGTGCCTGTATAATATTCCGTAATCACCACGATCAGGCCGGTAACAATGAGACCGATCAATCCGCAGATGAAGAGATTGGTGCCGGTGATGCTTTTGCCGGCCACCGTTCCGATCTCGCCCCAGCCAATCGTCAGCGTGTTGGCCACGGCAAGGCCGACAATGGAAAGCAGGCCTGTTGCGATCAGACCCTTATAGAGCGCGCCCATGATGGAGCCGTCCACGCTGAGCTTGACGAAGAACGTGCCGATAATCGACGTAATCACGCAGGCGCCGCAGATCATCAGCGGATAGAGCATGACGCTCGAAAGAACGTCCGATCCATTGAAGAAAATCGCGCCAAGAACCATGGTGGCAACGACCGTCACCGCGTAGGTCTCAAACAGGTCCGCGGCCATGCCCGCGCAATCGCCGACATTGTCGCCGACATTATCCGCAATGGTCGCAGGGTTGCGCGGATCATCCTCGGGGATACCGGCTTCCACCTTGCCGACAAGATCGCCGCCAACGTCAGCACCCTTGGTAAAGATACCGCCGCCAAGACGCGCAAAGATCGAGATCAGCGAAGCGCCGAAACCGAGCGACACCAGCGCGTCGATAACTGTGCGGTCAGAGGGCGAATAGCCAAGCCAGACGGTGAGAATGAAGTAGTAGACCGAGACACCGAGAAGTGCCAACCCGGCCACCAGAAGGCCGGTAATGGCCCCGGACTTGAAGGCCAGTTCAAGCCCCCCGGCGAGGCTGAGCGATGCCGCCTGCGCGGTGCGCACATTGGCACGGACCGACACATGCATTCCGATGAAGCCCGTAACGCCCGACAGAACCGCGCCGATCAGGAAGCCAATCGCGGCGCTGATCGACAGCAAATACCAGGCTGCCAGAAAAACCACGACGCCAACGATCGCAATCGTTGAATATTGTCTTGTGAGATAGGCTGAGGCACCCTCGCGGATGGCTTCAGCAATTTCCTGCATGCGCTGCGTCCCCTGATCGGCTGCGAGAACCGAACGGATCGCCCATATGGCGAAAAGAACGGAAAGCACACCGCAGGCAATGACGAGAACTAAAACTGCCACTCCCATTTGCATAAAGGCCAACTCCCATTGAGCGCATTCCGAAAAGTGAGAAACGGTTCGGGAAAATGCGCGGCCACCCAATTGGAGCGCCGGTCCGTTTCCAGATAGACCGAAACGCGCCCCATAGTTCGCGCTGGCTGCCGTCAGACCGCAAACCGCGATTGCCAGCAGGCGCATGCGCAGGATAGGCCCGAAAACCCCTCCCCGGACCCGACTGAGCGGCATGGAAGTGCCTGAAGCCGAATAAGAGATACCGGGCTTCAACGGTATATTGATTGGGGAACTTACGCCTTGGAATCAATCAATTGGCGCGATTCCCTGCATTTCAGCATTCTCAATGCCGCGCAACCAACATGCGAAACGGTTTAACAAACGTCAAGTCGTTCTTTGCCAGCGTACAATGAAAGAAGGGCCGCGATTTCTCACAGCCCTTCTTTCAATTCAATTGCGGGGATGATGCGTCAGCGCGGCTTCACGCCACGGCTCTCGCCACGAATGACAAATGCCAGGCGGTCCAGCACTGCATTGACCAGCTTCGGTTCATCCTCGGTATAGAACGCCTTGGCAATATCGACATATTCCGACACGATCACAGCCGTCGGCACATCCTTGCGCGTCTGCAATTCCCATGCGCCAGCGCGCAGAATGGCGCGCAGCGTCGAATCCAGACGCGACAGCGGCCAGTCTTCCGTCAGCGCCTGATGGATCATCGGATCGAGCTTCAGCTGATCCTCGACCACACCGGACACGATGGCGCGGAACCATTGCGGGTCGGCATCGAGATATTGCGTGCCGTCGACTTCCTTGCCGAGACGGAAAGCCTCGTATTCGGCCACCACTTCCAGAACGCCCGTACCGGCAACATCCATCTGATAGAGCGCCTGGACCGCAGCGAGACGGGCAACGCCGCGCTTGTTGGCCGTGCGCAGCAGATTGGGGGTCGGGCGTCCTTCGGTAGAAGAATTCATAATGATCAGACTCCGAACTTCTTGCGCAGATCGATCATGGTCAGCGCGGCGCGGGCAGCAAAACCGCCCTTGTCCTTGTCTTCGCGGCGGGCGCGAACCCATGCCTGCTCTTCGTTTTCGACCGTCAGGATGCCGTTGCCGATGGCAATGCTTTCCTCGACCGAAAGGTCGGTGAGCGCGCGGCAGGATTCATTGGACACAATGTCGAAATGATAGGTTTCGCCACGGATAACGGTGCCAAGCGCGACATAGCCATCATATTCCGTGCCGCCATTTTCCTCGCCATCGAGCGCAAAGGAAATCGTCGCCGGAATTTCGAGAGCACCGGGCACGGTGACGACATCGTAAGTCGCGCCCGCCTCATCCAAGGCTGCCTTTGCGCCATCCAGAAGCGCGTCGGCGAGATCATCGTAGAAACGCGCTTCGACAATAAGCAAATGCGGCGCATGCGCCTCGTGCTTGGACATGAGAGACTCCATGACAAATTTTGCGGACCGCAACGATTGCGGTCAACGCTCAAAATCGGGATATGCTTTTACAGCCTGGGAATTTAGGCTGTAAGCCTATTTCTGATATTGCGCAAGCCTTGCTGCGTAACGTGCCAGCTGGTCGATCTCAATATTTACCTTGTCGCCCGCTTTTCGCTCGCCCCAGGTCGTGACTTCCAGCGAATGGCGGATCAGGAGCACATCGAACTCATTTCCATTGACGCCATTGACCGTCAGCGAGGTGCCATCGAGCGCAACCGAGCCCTTCTGGGCAATAAACGGCGCCAGTTCTTCCGGCGCGCGCAAGGTGAAGCGCACGGCGTCGCCCTCATCCTTTCGCTCGATGATTTCAGCCTGTCCGTCGACATGGCCGGAAACGAGGTGACCGCCCATTTCATCGCCGAGTTTCAGCGAGCGCTCAAGATTAATGTTCCGTCCGCTCTGCCAATCGGAGATCGTCGTCAGGCGCAGCGCCTCTTCCCACGCCTCAACCTCGAACCAGCGGGCATTGGTTCCCTTTTCGGGCAAGGCAACGACCGTCAGGCAGACGCCGGAGCAGGCAATCGATGCGCCAAGCTCGATTGTTTCAGGATCATATGCGGTTTCAATACGCAGAAGGACGCCTTCATTCAGCGGCTTGATCCGGTCAACCTTGCCGATATCTGTGATAATGCCTGTAAACATCAAATCTTCCTTACATATTCCGCATAGGCATCGTCACCATAGCGAGCCTGCCTCAGAATTTTGAATTCGTCTGCGATATGGGTTTCGAGGCCGCCCACGGCAACCCCATGTGCCAGGCCGATTTCAACGGGCGAACGGAAGATGGCAAGCCGATCCACCAGCCCCTCGTCCAGAAAACTCTTCGCAACGCCTGCTCCACCTTCAACCAGAACCGAGGAAATACCCTGCGCGGCAAGATCGTCCATCAGCTCAGGCAAGGCGATGCGGCAATCGTCGGCTTCGGTCGCGAGAATGCGACAACCGGCAGCCGTCAACTCATAACGCCGCTCCGGCGATGCCTCCTCCCCGCAAGCAATCCACAAAGGCTGGGCATCAGCGGTCTGCACAAGTCTTGATGAAAGCGGCAGGCGCAATCCGCCGTCAAGCACCACGCGAACCGGCGAACGCTGCTCCAGCCCCGGCAGGCGGCAGTTCAACACCGGATCATCGGCGAGCGCGGTTTCGATGCCGATCAGGATGATATCGGTCTGGGCACGCAGGATATGTGACTGCGCACGCGCAATCGGTCCCGTTATCGCCACCTGTCCTTCGCCCCGCCTGCCAATCATGCCATCAGCAGAAAGAGCAAGTTTCAGAATCACTTCCGGGCGTTTCCTGGAAGATCGACTGAGATAGCCGGCCAGATCATCAGCGGACTGATCGGCGAGAACGCCCGGAACGACCTCGATCCCGGCTTGGCGCAAGATGGCAAAGCCCTTTCCACTGACACGCTCATCCGGATCGGTCGCGGCAACGACGACACGCGCCACCCCTGCCCGCACCAGCGTTTCGGCACAGGGCGGCGTGCGGCCGTGATGGGCACATGGCTCCAGCGTCACATAAGCCGTCGCACCACGCGCGGCATCTCCCGCATCGGCCAGCGCCTGCGGCTCCGCATGGGGCCTGCCGCCCAGCGCGGTCACGCCGCGCCCGACGATGACGCCATCCTTGACAATGATCGTGCCGACGGACGGATTGGTCCCGGTCAATCCCTTGTGGCGCCGCGCATAACGGATCGTCGCTTCCATGAAGCGAACATCATCCGGAGTCGCATTCGAATGCGGAAACCTGCTGCCACTCATGCTCAAGCGTCCAGATCGTCCTCGGTTTCGGGAACCGTCAGCTCGTCGATGACGTTGTGGAAATCGACGGCCTTGCTGAAATTGCGATAGACCGACGCAAAGCGGATATAGGCGATATCGTCGATGCCTTTCAGTGCGTCCATCGCCAGCCGCCCGATTTCGTCGGACGTGACCTCCGCTTCGCCTGAACTTTCCAGTTGGCGAACAATGCCCGAAATGGCGCGTTCAACACGGTCATTATCGACATCGCGCTTGCGCAGCGCCACCTCGATGGAGCGCGTGAGCTTGTCGCGGTCGAAGGGCACGCGACGCCCGCTTTTCTTCACGACCATCAGGTCGCGCAGCTGCACGCGCTCAAAGGTCGTGAAACGCCCGCCGCAAACCGAGCAAACACGGCGCCTGCGGATGACAGCACCGTCTTCCGCCGGGCGGGAATCCTTCACTTGCGTATCTTCAGACTGGCAATAGGGACAACGCATGGAACTCTTTCAATCTCAATATCGGCAGCTTCAATACTGGCAACTTCAACACTGGCATGACCGCTCTTATGTGGGGACACTCCCCATAAAAACTCAAGAGCGCACCCTTGGTAGCCGATTCCTGTCGATCATAGCCGATTAGTGGCAATCCACCTACCGGATGCGAGAATGAAAAAACCCCGCTCAACAGAGTCGAACGGGGTTTTATCTCGATCATGTAAACCGGCTTATCCCTGATAGCCGTACATCGGGAAACGGTCGGTCAGGGCGATGACCTTTTCCTTCACGGCCTGTTCGACGGCGGCATTGCCCTCGTCGGAATTGGCAACCTTGAGGCCGTCGAGAACTTCGGCGATCAGCGAACCGATTTCCTTGAATTCAGTAACGCCGAAACCGCGCGTCGTGCCGGCAGGCGTGCCAAGACGGACGCCGGACGTGACAAACGGCTTTTCAGGGTCGAACGGAATGCCGTTCTTGTTGCAGGTGATGTTTGCGCGGCCGAGAGCCGCCTCCGCGCGCTTGCCGGTCGCGTTCTTCGGACGCAGATCAACCAGCATCAGATGGTTGTCGGTGCCGCCCGAAACGATGTCGAGACCGTGAGACTTCAGTTCTTCAGCCAGAGCGCGCGCATTGTCGACGACGTTCTTGGCATAGAGCTTGAATTCCGGCTTCAGCGCTTCGGCAAAGGCGACTGCCTTGCCAGCGATGACGTGCATCAGCGGACCGCCCTGAAGGCCGGGGAAGACAGCCGAATTGATCTTCTTGGCAATGTCGGCATCGTTGGTGAGGATCATGCCGCCGCGCGGGCCGCGAAGCGACTTGTGCGTCGTCGTGGTGCAGACATGCGCATGCGGGACCGGCGAAGGATGAACGCCACCGGCAACCAAACCGGCGATATGCGCCATATCGACCATGAGATAGGCACCGACTTCGTCGGCGATCTCACGGAAGCGCTTCCAGTCCCAGATACGCGAATACGCCGTGCCGCCTGCGAGGATCAGCTTCGGCTTGTTTTCACGCGCGAGGCGGGCAACTTCGTCCATGTCGAGCAGGTGGTCGTCCTTGCGAACGCCATAGGAAACGACATTGAACCATTTGCCGGACATGTTGACCGGCGAACCATGCGTCAGGTGGCCACCCGAATTGAGGTCGAGACCCATGAAGGTGTCGCCCGGCTGCAGCAGAGCCAGGAACACAGCCTGGTTCATCTGGCTGCCGGAATTCGGCTGAACGTTGGCGAATTCGGCGCCGAAAAGCTTCTTGGCGCGTTCGATGGCCAGTTCTTCCACGACGTCGACATACTGGCAGCCGCCATAATAGCGCTTGCCCGGATAGCCTTCGGCATATTTGTTGGTGAGGATGGAACCCTGTGCTTCCAGAACAGCGCGCGAAACGATGTTTTCCGAGGCGATCAGCTCGATTTCATGACGCTGACGACCGAGTTCGTTGCGAATTGCACCGAAAATCTCGGAATCGATGTCCTCGAGGCTTGCATTGAAGAAAACGTCGGAAGACGCGTTCTTGGCGGCGGCGTTGGCTTGAGACATGTTTCACACCCTCCGGGTTAGCCGGTAAAAGCTATATGGATGAGGCGCATTATCACACTTGAGCGCACAAGGCCAATGGCCGCAAAGCGAAAAGCTTATTCCAAAATGCGGCAAACCGATTTGATAATTGAGCGGAAATGAAAAAGCCGCCTGAAAAGCTTCCAGGCGGCTTCCAAAACTTCTATTTCCGGCCAGAATCAGGTGTCCGTGCCGAGCGCAAGGGCCGTTGCACCGTCCATCTTGTAGATATCGTCGCGGAACTGCACCACACCATCGCCAGTGGACCATGCGGAAATGTAGACAAAGTGCAGCGGAACCGGATCGGCAAGCTGGATCGGCGTGTTCGTACCGGACTTGATCGTGCTTTCGATGGTCTGGCGGTCCCAGCCCGCCGTATTCTTCAGCAGCCAGACGTCAAGATCGCGAACATTCTGGACGCGGACACAGCCTGACGAGTCAAAGCGCATGAGCTTGTTGAAATAGCTCTTCTGCGGCGTGTCGTGCATATAGACCTGATGCTGGTTGTGGAAGTTGATCTTGGTCGAGGACATGGCGTTAATCTTGCCAGGGTCCTGACGGAACATCAGCTTCACTGCATCGTCCGTGTTCCAATCCACGGTTTCAGGCGCGACCTCCTGACCGGATTGGTCGTAAAGACGAATCTTGTTCTTCGTCAGATATTGCGGGTCCTTCCGCATCAGCGGAATGATATCCTTCTGGATGATCGACTTCGGCGCGGTCCAGTAAGGATTGAGAATGACTTCATGGATCTTCGAATTAAGGATCGGTGTCTGGCGGTCGATCTTGCCGACAACCGCCGTATGGCGCTGCACGACGCTTCCGCCTTCAACGGCCTCAATGCGCGCAGCCGGGATGTTGACCATCACGAAACGCTGTTCCTGCATGCCCTGATTGGCCAGAGGCGAAAGGCGCTGGAGATTGGTCTGGAGCTGACCGAGGCGCGTATTGGCGTCCACATTCATGGCCGCATAGGTGAACTGCCCCATGACGCCATCAGCCGGGAGGCCATGACGCGACTGGAACCGCTTCACGGCGGCATCGACATAAGTGTCGAACGAACTGGAAAGCCCGGCTTCCTGCGGCAGGTCGCCGGAAATCATGAGGCGCTTGCGCAGCGCCTGCACGGCAGGATCGGTGACCCCGATCTGGAGCTTTGCATTGCCCGGCACGCTTGGCCAGCCGCCGCGACCGGCAATGTCGGTATATTGCGCAATGGCTGTCTGCAAATTGCCGACCGTCTGCGGGCTCAAAACCGGCTGGTTGGTCGCGACCCGCTGACCGCCCGTCGCACGGGCGTCGAACTGATCATCCCAGTTGCCGCGACGCGGCGCGGCGATAACATCCGTCAGAGCTTGCTGGGCAAAAGCCGAGGAAACCATGGCGGAGGCTGCCACGGAAAGGCCGGCTGTCGCTGCACCGCGCAGAAAACTGCGGCGATCTACTCTGAAAGCATCGGCTGGTCTGTCGGTCTTGGTCATTTGCTTAGTCCCAAAAGGCTAACCGCTCGCGCGGGATATTCCCGGAGATTATCAGCAACAGGCCATCAAGGCGATATCGGGCCTGTTTCCGACGCTGGCACAATATTGCCCGTGCCATTTTTAAAACGCTTATGTCGGTTTTTATGGCTTAATCATGTCGCATGGCCGGAATTTCAAGCCATGCGCCTTACGATTGGGAGCTTCATAGCGCCTTATTCTTCTCAATGGCGGCTTGTTGTGACAGTTCTGCAACAAGGCTACGCGTCAGTTAGCAGAGACCCTGCAATATTCAGAGCCGATAAGCAATGCTGTCGTTCCAGAAGCGGTCGAGACGCTGTAGCGACTTATTCATCGCCATGAATTCATCAACCTGTATGCCGCCGACCTGCTCGATCGACGAAATATGGCGTTCATAGAGAGCGGCCACCTGATTGGCGATCTCATTGCCCTTGTCGGTAAGGCTGACGCGCACCGAACGGCGGTCAACGCGTGAGCGCTGATGATGGATGAAGCCCATTTCGACCAGCTTCTTCAGATTGTATGAAACGTTGGAGCCGAGATAGTAACCGCGCGAGCGCAGTTCGCCAGCGGTCAGTTCCGAATTGCCGATGTTGAAAAGCAGAAGCGCCTGCGTCGCATTGATGTCGCTCTGGCCGTTGCGGTCGAACTCATCCTTGACGACGTCGAGCAGGCGGCGATGCAGGCGCTCGACCAGCTGGAGGGCTTCCAGATAAAGCGAACGAAGTGCGGTTTCCGGTGTCGTAAGCGGAGCGGATATGTCCGTCTTGCGCTGTGCGTTGATCATTTCTTTTGCCTCTCTGTCGGAGCAGCATTCCATGAAACCATGATGCAGCTCTCTGTCCTGTTTTATGCGGTGTATTGTTTCTCACCGTCTTGAGAGCAATTTAGGGGAGATGCATAAAATTCGACTTAAAAGTCAGCCTTAACAGTAACTTACCGGCGAGATTGAGCATTCAGGCTTAATGTTTGCTTACTCCGCGCCAATTGAGAGAGCCGGCGGGGCAGTCCTGTTCACGCGCGAAAATGCCGGTTTTCCGGGCCTTGGAAAGCCGCGCAACATTAAACTTTCGTCATTTGAGAACTGTGTGGATAGCAGCTAGTTACGGGCTATCAACATTCCATTGGAGGGACCATGGCGCTTCGTCTTGCACAATATTTTGTGGTCGGCGGACTGTTAAGCTTTACCGGCTTCACGAGTTTTGCCCACGCGCAACCGATTACTGCCGCCCCGCAAATGACCCAGGTGACAATGTATAAAGACCCTTATTGCGGGTGCTGTGACGGCTGGGCGGAGCATATGAAAGCCGCGGGCTTCGATGTGACGGTCAAGGTTGAGGAAGCGATGGACACTGTGAAGGCAAAGCATGGTGTCGCCGCCAATCTTGCATCATGCCACACGGCGGTCGTCGACGGATATGTCATCGAGGGGCATGTTCCGGCGGGCGCCGTCAAGCGGCTGCTGGCCGAACGTCCACAGGCAACGGGACTGACCGCACCAGGAATGCCCATGGGCTCACCGGGCATGGAAATGCCGGGCAGCAAAGCCGATACCTATGACGTTCTGCTTTTCAAAGGGCAGTTGACGAAGTCCTTCGCCCGCTACGAAGGAACGCAGCCGCTATAAAATCTATATCGGCAGGCTGGCGCGGGCCTGCCGTTTCTTCTCGAAGAAGAGCAGGATGCGAAATGCGATAAAAATGGCAATGCATGCCGCATTGAACCCGACCGTCAGCGGCTTGTATTCGAAATGCCGTGAAAAAACGGAATAGATGACGATTTCGCCGAGCGCTGCCACGAACCAGAGTACAGGTCCCCAGGGCGCACGCATCCACAATCCCGTTGCGGCGACGGGCATCAGGACGGCCAGAGCGACAACAGCTGTCTGCCAGGTCCATGGCATCAGATCGAACCGCCACAGAAGTCCGGGGTGGATACCGATCAGCCTGACCCAGTAGAACACACCGCTGGCCAGCGCCACGAGCGCGAGTATCCGGACGAACCATGTGAAGGCCCATTCGGTTCCGCTCGGCTGGATATGCTGGCGCAGTTCGTTCATATGCATCAGCAGTTCCTCATCACAAGGTCAGTTCCCTGTCGCCCAGATTTGCAAAATAGGCATTGACCTGTTCGGGCTTCACGTCCTCAAGCGTTGCAGGCTTCCATGTCGGCGCGCCATCCTTGTCGATAAGCAATGCACGAACGCCCTCGTAGAAATCGTGCCCTTCCAGCATACGGTTGGCGATGCGGTATTCCATGCGCATGCAATCATCGAGATCGAGTGCCCGTCCATCGGCAATCTGACGGAAAGTGACAGCAACACTGGTCGGCGAACGCGTGGCGATCACCTTCACAATATCCATTGCGGCCTTGCTGCCTGCTTCGGCTTCCTTTTCCAGCACGGCCATGCACTCGGCAAGCGTTGCACCGGAAAAACACTCCGCAATGATCTGGCGCGTCTCGACAGAGGTTTCAAAATCGGGATACTGGCTGCGCGTCAAAGCGGCTTCAACGTCAGCGGTTGCAATGATGTCTTCGCGCAAATCATGCAGATCGCTTGCGGCGACCGCATGGGTGGCGATCCCGCTTTGCAGGCAGTCGCCCCAGCGGATACGGTTGCCGGTCAGCGCCAGATAATACCCGAAATTATCATGCAGATGCGGCAGGAAAGCGCTGCCGCCTACATCGGGGAAGAAACCTATGCCGGTTTCCGGCATGGCAAACATCGTGTTTTCCGTCACAATGCGATGCGATCCGTGAACGGAGATGCCAGCGCCACCGCCCATGACAATGCCGTTGATCAGCGAGATATAAGGTTTTGAATAACGGCCAATGCGTGCATTGAGCCGATATTCGTCGCGGAAGAATTCATAGGCTGGCGTTCCGGCCTGACCTGCCTTGTAGGCTGCAACCACATCGCCGCCCGCACAGAATGCCCGCCCCTCGCCTTCGAGAATGACGCATGCAACTTCAGGGTCGTCTTCCCAAGCCTGCAATGCGCGGTCGAGCGCCAGAATCATTTTATGCGTGAGCGCATTGAGGGCTTCGGTTCGCGTAAGCTTTACTAGCCCCGCTTTTCCCTTGCGTTCAAAGCTGATTTCGCTGCCACCGCCGAAGTCAATCTGCATGTCGTGTCTCCCGTTCCCGTAAATGGGTAGAAAGTGAGACGCCCCGCGTCAATCCTGCACAGGTCAATGTTCTTGGTTTCACCACTTTTCCCATGATAAACGGGGCGCATCCGATATCAGCCTTGAAATTTCGCAAGGCATCAATTCTCGGGAATAGCTTCATGACAGACCGTCAGTCCAAATATCTGCCCGCCAATATCAGTCAGCACGTCGATGACGTTACCGGCAGCCGACGCCTGCGCCGCATGCGCAAGGCCGACTGGTCGCGCAGGCTTGTGCAGGAAACCCGGTTGACGGTCGATGACCTTATCCTGCCTTTCTTCCTGACCTATGGCACCGGCGTCGCCGAGCCTGTGGAAGCAATGCCTGGCGTTGAACGTTACTCGGTCGACATGGCCGTGCGCATGGCCGAAAAAGCCGCGAAGCTGGGCATTCCCGCCATTGCCCCCTTCCCGCGCGAAAAGCTGGCAGTGAAGACCGAGGACGGCTCTTTCGTCGCGAGCCCGGATAATCTGATCAATCGTGCCGTGCGCGCAATCAAGAAGGAAGTGCCGGAAATCGGCATCATCACCGATGCGGCGCTCGACCCTTTCACCACGCATGGCCATGACGGCATCCTGCGTAACGGCGAGATCGTCAATGACGAATCGGTTGCCATGGTCGTGCGCGGCGCGCTTTCGCAGGCTGAAGCCGGTGCAGACATCATCGCACCTTCCGATATGATGGACGGCCGCGTCGGTGCTGTGCGTCAGGCGCTGGACGAGCATGGCTTCTGCCACATACCGATCATGTCCTATGCCACCAAGTTCGCTTCCGCTTTTTACGGTCCATATCGCGATGCCATCGGCACGCAGGGGCTGCTGAAAGGCGACAAGAAGACCTATTATCTCGATCCGGCCAATCCGGAAGAAGCCGTGCGCGAGGCCGAGCAGGACATTGCCGAAGGCGCGGACATGCTGATGGTAAAGCCCGGCCTGCCCTATCTCGACATCATCCATCGCCTTAAGAGCGAGTTCCGCCTTCCAACCTATGCCTATCAGGTGTCGGGCGAATACGCGATGATCAAGGCCGCTGGCATCAATGGCTGGATCGACGAGGAAAAGGTGATGATGGAAAGCCTGCTCGCCTTCAAGCGCGCTGGTTGTGACGGAATTCTCACCTACTTCGCAATCGAAGTGGCTGAAAAACTTAAGCAACAGGGTTAAGCGGCAAGCCCTTGCGGCAGGAAATCATCAAATTTCCTTGAAACTGCCGGTTTTGGTTCCCATGTTGATGACTGTTCCGCCGAGGTGGCGGGACAGCGCCGGTTCTCACATCCCCCCGGACGCTTCCTTGGAAACGACTGGAAGGAAAAATGTCCGACCATATTCTGCACGGCGAAGTCATGGGCCCGCGTTATGAAAGCCGCGCATTTTTTGAAGGCGTGCGCACGCGCCGCATTATGGCTTTTCTCATCGATTACCTGATTGTTTTCCTGCTCTGCATCCCCGCAGCAATCGTCATCGCAATTCTGGGCATAATCACGCTCAGCCTCGGCTGGATGCTCTACGGCATCATGTTTCCGATGGTGGCGCTGTTTTACGTAGCGCGCACGCTCGGCGGACCGCAGCAGGCCACCAAGGGCATGCAGATGATGAACATCAAGCTCGTCAGGCTCGAAGGCGGCACGGTCGATCCCCTGCTCGCAATTGTTCACACGGTCCTGTTCTGGGGTCTGAACGTTGTCCTGACGCCCCTGATCCTGCTTGCCTCGCTGGTTCTCGACCGCAAGCGCACAGTACACGATCTTCTGCTCGGCACGGCTGTCATTCGTTCGGACCGCTGACCTTCGCTGTCCGATTGAGGCGATGCTTCAAAAAAAATTCAGAGCCGGCTGCGCAAAATGCCTATTGACGTTTTGTGCGGTCGGCTCAATCCTTAGAGCATGTCTCCCAGAAGTGGGAACCGGTTTTGGGAGACGTGCGTGAAAACAAAAGCGTAAAGCGTGTCATATGCGTGTGTTAGATGCGACCCGCTTTCGAGCCAGTATCGTGATGGTTTCGGTATTGCCATTTCGTGGATATTGAATGACCCATCAACCGCAACAGTCTCCGCAGTTCTTTCTGACAGCTCCGTCGCCCTGTCCTTATCTTGAAGGCCAGATGGAGCGAAAAGTCTTTACGCATCTGGTCGGAGACAAGGCGAACGAGATCAACGATCTTCTGACCCAGGGCGGTTTCCGCCGTTCCCAGAACATAGCTTACCGTCCGGCCTGCGAACTGTGCAGGGCCTGTATTTCCGTTCGCATCCTTGCAGGCGAGTTCGAAATGACGCGCAACATGCGTCGCGTCTGGGCTCAGAACAGCGATCTGATCGGGCGTGTGCACAAGGCCCAGCCCAGCACCGAGCAATATGCGCTTTTCCGTGATTATCTCGATGCGCGCCATCGCTCGGGCGGCATGTCCGACATGACCGTGCTCGATTATGCGATGATGGTCGAGGACACTCACGTCAACACGCAGATCATCGAATATCGCCGACGCGGACCGGATAGTTTCATCGATCCGAAAGGTGATGGCGAGCTTATTGCCGTGGCTTTGACCGACGTGATGGCCGATGGCCTGTCGATGGTCTATTCGTTCTTCTCACCGCATATGCATGACAGGTCGCTCGGCACCTATATGATCCTCGACCATATCAAGAGGGCACATGCGGCGGGCTTGCCGCACGTCTATCTCGGCTATTGGGTCGAGGGGTCACGCAAGATGCAATACAAGATCCGCTTCACCCCGCAGGAACATCTGGGTCCCCGCGGCTGGCAGCGATTTGAGGGTTAGGCGCTGAGCTGCTTCTCCATCGGATATGACAGCGCCGTCCCCCACCATATTTGCGGTTCGCCTACTGGCTTATAGCCTTGTCCTGCATAAAATCGATGCGCCGTTTCCGTGCTGACAAGTCGGACAACCGTCACGCTCCGCAGCAAAAGATGCTTTTCGAACTCCGACAGGAGCGCCTTGCTGACACCGCGAAAACGATAGTCTGGGGAAACATAATTCAGCAGGATTTCTCCCTCGTCCGTCGCCAGCCCGACCCCGGCCATGCCGCTGTCGATTTCCGCGACGAGCAAGGTTTGAAACGGTTGTTCTATCCACTTCCCCACGTTTTCAGGCGTTTTGTTGGCGAGCCACGGCAACAGAATATCGTCGCGCCCCTCGTGATCAGCCGTGCAAAGCTCGGTAATCGAACGCCTCAAAACATTGCAAATCTCGACGGCATCGTCAGGTATCGCCGCACGAATACGCATGAGAGCCTCCCGGAACGCGGTATGCGATCCACTCCATGCTATTCAATAATCAGGTGTAAATCGACCGCAACTTCTAGGGTCAGGACCGATTTAAAACTTGCCTGAACGCGGGAAACCCTTCGGCACCAGACGGCCCGCAGAAGCACGCGCGCCTATCCATTCGGCCAGTTCTTCCTTGTTGCGATTGAACGTGCGGTCTGCCGAATCCTGCCAGGAAAGCCCTTCGGCAATGGCAAAGGTGCGGACGTCGGATACACCCCCATCCTTGTACTTTTGCAAGCGCACGCCCTTGCCGCGTGTCATTTCTGGAATGTCGGAAAGCGGGAAGACCACCATCTTGCGGTTTTCGCCGACGACCGCGATATGATCGCCGGAAACCCGCTGGCAAAGCTTCGCCTCGTCCGGCGCCTTGACGTTCATCACCTGCTTGCCCTTGCGGGTGTTGGCGACAGCCTCGCTTTCAGGAACGATGAAACCATTACCTTCATGCGATACCAGCAGCAGTTTCGCCGCCGGATCGTGGACGAAGGCTGTCAGGATATCCTGATCGTTTTCCATGTCGACAAGAATGCGGATCGGCTCGCCATGACCGCGACCGCCCGGCAGCGTGTTCGCGCCAATGGTGAAGAACTTGCCGCCGGTCGTGAAGAACAGAAGCTTGTCGGTGGTTTCCGCATGGAAAGCGAGCTTGAGCTTGTCGCCTTCCTTGAAGGACAGCGTCGAGAAATCGGCCAGATGCCCCTTCATCGCACGCAGCCAGCCTTTTTCCGACACAACAATCGTGACCGGCTCACGCTCGATCATCGCCTGATGAATATCTTCCAGATCATGGGTCGGCGCTTCGGCAAAATGGGTACGGCGCTCCCCAAGCTTGGTCTTTGGTCCGAATTTTTCGCGCACGGCCTTGATTTCGGCGCTGATCTTCTTCCACTGACGTGTACCGGAAGCAAGCAACCCTTCGAGATCGGTCTTCTCGGCGGTGAGGTCATCGAACTCCTTGCGGATTTCGAATTCCTCAAGCTTGCGCAAGGAACGCAGACGCATATTGAGGATCGATTCAGCCTGAACGTCTGTCAGTTCGAATGTCCGCATCAAGTCCTGTTTCGGCTCATCCTCCTCACGGATGATGCGGATCACCTCATCCAGATTGAGATAAGCGATCAGGAAACCGCCAAGAATTTCCAGGCGTCTTTCGATTTCCGCCAGACGGAACTGCGAGCGGCGGACAAGCACTTCCTTGCGGTGGTCGAGCCATTCGCGCAGCACCGCGCCCAGCGAAAGAACGTTCGGGACCTTGCCGTGCGACAGCACGTTCATGTTGAGCGAAACGCGGCTTTCAAGCTCGGTCAGCTTGAACAGCGATTCCATCAGCAGTTCGGGATCGACGGTGCGGTTTTTCGGCTCCAGAACGATGCGGATGTCTTCCGCCGACTCGTCGCGAATGTCGTCAAGCAGCGGCAGCTTCTTCGCCAGCAGCAGTTCCGCGATTTTTTCGATGAGGCGCGACTTCTGCACTTGATAGGGAATTTCGGTGACGACAATCACCCACGTGCCGCGATTGCCCTCTTCCTTTTCCCATTTCGCGCGAACGCGAAATGCGCCGCGACCCGTGCGATAGGCATCGACAATATTGCCATGCTCTTCGACAAGGATGCCGCCGGTCGGGAAATCCGGGCCGCGTACCTTGGTCTTCAACAGCGCAGCAGGATCGGTCTTCGCTTCCTGTTCGATTTCCGCATATTGTTCCGGTGAGGTAACGAGTTCCTCCACCGGCGCATCGGGATGATTGATCAGATAAAGCGCCGATGAGCAAAGCTCCGCAACATTATGCGGCGGAATGTTGGTCGCCATGCCGACCGCGATGCCAGCAGAACCATTGGCCAGCAGGTTCGGGAAAGCGCCCGGAAGGACGATGGGCTCCTCGTCCTCCTCATTATAGGTCGGACGAAAATCGATGGCGTTTTCGTTGATGCCTTCGAGCAGCAGCGTCGCCACTTCCGTCATGCGCGCTTCGGTATAACGCATGGCCGCGGCGTTATCGCCGTCGATATTGCCAAAATTGCCCTGCCCGTCCACGAGCGGATAACGTACGGCAAAATCCTGCGCCAGACGCACCAGCGCATCGTAGATCGACGCATCGCCGTGGGGATGGAACTTACCCATCACGTCGCCGACGATACGCGCGCATTTCGCATAAGCCTGATCGGGATTGAGGCGCAGCAGGCGCATGGCGTGCATGATGCGGCGATGCACCGGCTTCAGGCCGTCGCGCACGTCCGGCAGCGCACGATGCATGATCGTCGACAACGCATAAGCGAGGTAACGTTCCTCGAGAGCCGACTTGAGATCGACCCGCTCGATGTGTTCTTCGCCGTCGTCCGGCGGAATCAGACTTTTTCCCATGTCTCTTCGTACCAACTGCGCGATTCGCCAGCAAGAGTTCAGGAGAACCAATCCAGTACATTAGTGTGTAATAGTCGCAATCCTGCCGCCATTTGCGTCCTATAGAGCTATTCGGTTGGATTTCCCCTGCTGCAATCGCAGGCTGAACAAATCATGTTGTTGTTGCACATGATTTCTGCCTATGAATGCCGCGCTACATTAAAGACTAGGCAGGAGCTTTCGAATGCAGGTTTTCGTCAACATCAAGCCAGCGGCACGTGTTTTGGCCGCCGGTACAGCGCTTTCGCTGGTATTCGGCAGCGCAGCCATGGCGGCTGACGCCAATGCGGTGGCCGAGCGCATCAAGGCGCTCTACGCGAAACAGGGCGGCGAACTGAGCTTCGCCAATGTTCAGGCAAACGGCTCCGACATCGTGCTTCAGGGCACCAAGATCAAGCTGCCGACGGTGGGCGAAAAGGAAACCGCCATCGGCGACGTGACGCTCCAGAACGTGCAGGATGCACCGGACGGCGGTTACAGTATCGAACAGGTCACCGTGCCAGACCTGGCGTTTGCCGGTCAATCCGGCAAGAATGACAAGGCCGAAATGAAGGGCCTTGTCATGCAGAATCTGCATATTCCGTCGGAAAAGGCCAAGGGCCCGCTCGACAGCATGGTGATGTACGACAAGCTGAAGATCGACGAAATCCTGTTCGGCACGCCCGGCAAAGACGGCGCCACGGTGAAGGGCTTCGACCTGTCGCTCGACACCACCAACAAGGCTGAGAAGATCGGCTATGTCTGGAACATAGCCAATATCGACGCGACCTTTGAAAAAGGCGGCAAGAACCCGCTTGCGCCGCTCGATATGAACACGTTCAACGGCTCTCTGACCTCCAAGGGCAGCTGGTCGCCGACTTCCGGCGACACGTCGCTGGACCAGCTGGAGCTTGAGGCAAAGGAACTCGGCAAGATCAACATCACCGGCAGCCTTGGCGGGTATGATCTGGCTTTCCTCGAGGCCGTCCAGAAGACACAGGAAAACATGAGCAAGGCCGATGCGGACAAGGATGCCGCCGGTCTCGCCATTCTTGGTCTTGCGGAACAGCTCAACCTCAAGAACCTGTCGATCCGTTTCGACAACGATACCCTGACCCAGAAGGTTCTGGATTATTACGGAAAGCAACAGGGCGCGGATGGCAAGCAGCTTGGCCAGCAGATGAAGATGATGGTTCCGCTGATGGCAACGCAGCTGAAGAACCCGGAATTTGCCCAGCAGCTCAAGGCCGCATCCGACAAGTTCTTCGACGATCCGAAGTCGCTGACCATCAGCGCAACGCCCGACCAGCCGGTGACCTTCGCTTCCATCGTTGCCACGGCATCGCTGGACCCGACGAAGATCATCCAGCTTCTGAAAGTCAGCGTCGACGCCAACAATTAAACGATAAGTCCGGTGAGTTTCCTCACCGGACTTTTTCAAAGGCAATAAAAAACCCGGCTCGACGCCGGGTTTTTTCATGTGGGCTTCAGCTCTTTTGCACCGGGGCCAGACGGATATGCAGGTCACGCAATTGCGCGGGCGTCACATCCGAAGGCGCGTTCATCAGAAGATCGAGCGCCTGCTGGTTCATCGGGAACAGCGAAATTTCACGCAGGTTCTTCGCGCCGACCAGAAGCATGATCACGCGGTCGATACCGGCAGCCATGCCGCCATGCGGAGGCGCGCCATACTGGAACGCACGGTAGAGACCGCCGAAACGCTCTTCCACGTCCTGCTGGCTGAGACCAACTTTCTCGAAAGCCTTGACCATCACGTCCGGCAGCTGGTTACGGATCGAGCCGGACGCAATTTCAAAGCCGTTGCAGACGAGATCGTACTGATAGGCCTTGATGGCGAGCGGATCCTGGTTTTCCAGCGCGTCCATGCCGCCCTGCGGCATGGAGAACGGGTTGTGCGCGAAGTCGAGCTTCTTGTTGTCCTCGTCCCATTCGTAGAACGGGAAGTCGATGATCCAGGCGAGTTCGAAACGGTCGCGATCGACGAGGTTCAGTTCCTCGCCTGCGCGGGTGCGGGCATCGCCAGCGAACTTGTAGAACTTGGAGGGCAGACCGGCAACGAAGAAGCATGCATCGCCATCGCCGAGGCCAAGCTGGTTGCGCAGCGCTTCGGTGCGTTCTTCGCCGATGTTCTTGGCAATCGGGCCGGCACCTTCGAGCTTGTCGCCTTCCTTGCGCCAGAAGATATAGCCGAGGCCCGGCTGGCCCTCGCCCTGCGCCCAGGAATTCATGCGGTCGCAGAATGCGCGGCTTCCGCCCGTCTTGGCCGGGATTGCCCAGACTTCAACCTTCGGGTCGTTGGCGATCATGTTTGCGAAGACCTTGAAGCCCGAACCTACAAAATGTTCAGTCACGGCCTGCATTTCAATCGGGTTGCGCAGGTCCGGCTTGTCCGAACCATAGGTACGGATCGCATCGTCATAGGCGATGCGACGGAATTTCTGCGTCACCGGCTTGCCTTCGGCAAACTCTTCGAAAATGCCGCGCATGACGGGTTCCATCGTTTCCCAGACTTCTTCCTGGGTCACGAAGCTCATTTCAAGGTCGAGCTGGTAGAACTCGCCCGGCAGGCGGTCGGCACGCGGGTCTTCGTCGCGGAAGCACGGCGCAATCTGGAAATAGCGGTCGAAACCGGCAACCATCAAAAGCTGCTTGTACTGCTGCGGTGCTTGCGGCAGCGCATAGAACTTGCCTTCGTGAATACGGCTCGGCACGAGGAAGTCGCGCGCGCCTTCCGGCGAGGAAGCCGTCAGGATCGGCGTGGTGAACTCGTTGAAGCCGATCTCGGTCATGCGGCGACGCATCGCGGCGATGATCTTCGTGCGGCTCATGATGTTCTTGTGCAGCGTTTCGCGGCGCAGGTCCAGGAAGCGGTATTTCAGGCGAATGTCTTCCGGATAGTCCGGCTCGCCAAAGACCGGCAGCGGCAATTCCTTGGCAGCCGCCAGCACTTCGATTTCCGTTGCGAAGATTTCCACTTCGCCGGTCGGCAGGTTGGCGTTGACCGCATCGTCTGCGCGGGCCTTCACTTCACCATCGACACGGATAACCCATTCGCCGCGAACGGTTTCAGCAACCTTGAAGGCGGGCGAATCGGGATCGGCCACGATCTGGGTAATGCCGTAATGATCGCGAAGATCGATGAAGAGAATGCCGCCATGGTCACGGACGCGGTGAACCCAGCCGGACAGACGGACAGTCGAACCAACGTCCGTCTTGCGAAGGGCTGCGCAGGTATGGCTGCGGTAACGATGCATGATTTCTGCCTTTTGGTAAGATAAATCAGTGCAGGCAAAGCGCTGCAAATTCTGGCGGAAAAGCGCATTTTGCCCGGGTTTTGTCAAGTCTGCACTCTCTGCAAGCGTCGAGGTTCGGGCGTCTTGACGCAAAGTATCGACAAAAAACACTATTTGCACTTGTTATACCGCGCGTTTTGCGCATTCTTTCGGGACAAGCGGCCGCGCTTTCTCTAAAAGGTAACCATGCATCTTATTACGACGACAAAGGCCCTCGAAGAGGCCGTATCCGCCCTTGCCAAATCCGATTTTGTCACAGTCGACACGGAATTTATCCGCGAAACGACGTTCTGGCCGGAATTGTGCCTTATCCAGATGGCTTCACCCGACCACACGGCGCTTGTAGACGCTCTCGCGCCGGGGCTGGACCTCGCACCCTTCTTCCGCCTGATGGCCGACGAAAAAGTGGTCAAGGTTTTCCATGCCGCGCGACAGGACATCGAAATCGTCTTCCATCTGGGCGACCTGATCCCTTCGCCTGTCTTCGACAGTCAGGTGGCAGCGATGGTCTGCGGCTTTGGCGATGCCATTTCCTATGACCAGCTTGTGCAGAAAGTCACCGGCAAGCATATCGACAAGTCGTCCCGGTTTACCGACTGGCGACGCCGCCCCCTTTCCGACAAGCAGCTCGACTATGCGCTGGCGGACGTGACCTATCTGCGCGACATTTATCTCTATCTGAAACAGGAACTGGAGAAAGAGGGTCGCAGCGAGTGGGTGAACGAGGAAATGGCGGTGCTAACTTCCCGCGAAACCTACGATCTTCATCCAGACGATGCATGGCGGCGGGTCAAGGCGCGTGTTCGCAAGCCAATCGAGCAGGCAATCGTGCAGGCCGTCGCCGCCTGGCGCGAACGTGAAGCCCGCGAGCGCAATGTGCCGCGCGGACGCATCATCAAGGACGACACGATTGCCGAAATCGCCCAGCAGCAGCCGCGCGATGCGGAAGCGCTTGGACGTCTTCGTTCAATCCCGAAAGGTTGGGAGCGTTCCGCGCAGGCGGCAGGTCTCGTCGCCGCGATCCAGTCGGCGCTTGAAATCCCGAAGGAAGACTTGCCCAAATTGCCAAAGCCGTCCCATTCGCCGGAAGGCAGCGCGGCGGCTGCAGATATTCTCAAGGTATTGCTGAAGCTGGTCACCGAAGAACACGGGGTCGCAGCAAAGATTGTGGCTAGTTCTGACGACATCGACAAGATCGCCGCGGAAGGCGACAAGGCAAACGTGCCTGCCCTGCATGGCTGGCGCCGCGAAGTTTTCGGCCAGAAGGCCCTCGACCTCATCGACGGCAAGATCGGCATCAAATTCGAGAACCGGCGGATAAGGGCAGTGGAGTTAGGGCAGTAGGGCAATAAGGCAGTAAGGCATTATGTGAATGCTCGCGCTAAACATACTGCCTTATTCACTTACTGCCTTATTCCCTCGTTCCCTCAATCGCGCCGTCGCCGACCGCGAAATAGATGTTCTTGCCCGTCAGTTTTGCCAGTTGCTGCAACCGGCCTTCGGGACGGTCCGAAATCAGATCGGCAAGATCGCCGGGAACGACCAGCGCAACGCCGTTTTCTTCCTCGCGCCAGACAAGGCGCGGGATGACGCCGGGCATCGAAGCGGACAGAAGATAGACCACGCGCAGCAGGGCCCCGAGCAGTTTTGCCCGTTCGCGCAGGCGCGGCGTGGCGAGTTGCACGATCTCCGGCGCGATTTCGTCCTCGATCAGTCCTTCGTGACGATAATAATTGGCAAGCGCCATGAAGGAACGTCCCGCATGGTCGATACCGCCGAACGAGCCGTGGGCGATAATGTTCAGCGCCTGCGAGCCGCGATAGTCAGGATGCGCGCGCCAGCTTATATCGGCCACGAGGCAGGCAGCCTGCCTGTAGCGCGCTTCGTCGTCGCTTTCGTCAAAACCGAGTACCGGCAGGGACAATGTCGTCCATGTCGCGAGCTCCCGGGCATGACGCGGAGAACGTGAGCGCAGAATGGAAAACTCTTCCGCCGAAGCCAAGAGCGGATCAAGAAGCTGCTCGTTCTTGGGTAGAAGCGAATAAAGATAGCCTTCGCGCACGCCGAGCGCCGAGAAAACAATCTTGGCGGGCTTCATCAGGCGGATCGTCTCAAGCAGCACCGTCGCGCCGTAAGACAAAAGCTGGCGGCGGTTCTTCGAAACTGCCTCGATACCGCGCATCGTGTCGAGATTGCCCTTGGCGACGCGCTTCAGGAAGCTTTGCGCTTCCACCGGGTTCATCTCGTAGCCGTGCATGACATGCAGCGGATAATTCTTGGCCGTCATATGCAGCTTGGCAAGGTTACGCCACGTGCCGCCAACCGCATAGAAAACCTGGCCCTGATGAGCTTTCAGAAGCGTCGCCTTCGCCAGTTCCGCACGCGCGATCTTCGTGGCCTCGGGCAGTTTCTCGTTGGACATATCCTGCAAGCGCAAACCGCCGAGCGGCAAGGTGATCCCCTCGCCGACCTCGTGATCGTCCACGGCGACCAGTTCAAGACTACCGCCGCCGAGATCGCCCGTCACACCCTTCGGCTTATAGAAGCCGGAGATGATGCCGAGCGCTGAATAGTAGGCTTCTTCCTTGCCGGACAGCACCTCGATGTGCCGTCCAAGAATGGCTTCCGCCTGAGCGATGAAGTCGGGGCCGTTCTTCGCTTCACGCGCGGCGGCAGTTGCCAGCGCGTGAATGGAAACCGCGCCTGCCTGCTCGGCCAGAGCGCGAAAACGTTTCAGCGCGCGAAGTGCCGCTTCAACGGATTTCTCGTTGAGCTTGCCGGTCTTTGCGAGGCCTTTGCCAAGGCCGCAGAGAATCTTTTCGTTGAAAAGCACCGTCGGCGAACGGACGATGCCTTCATAGATGACGACACGGATCGAGTTCGAGCCAATGTCGATGACCGCAACGGGTTTCAGCCCCTTGAGGCGGCCTTGTGCTACAGCTGGACTCATGCAGTCGTTTTTCTTTCCGCCTGCGCACGCTTGCGATGCGCGATAAGGCGGGGGGCCGAAGACTTCAGCGACTTTCCGCGACCCGATAGGCTAGGATTGGTCATGAAATATTCCTGCGCGTTGAAAGCTTCCTCTCCTGCCTCTTTTTCTATCCGGCGAGAGGTGCCGTCCGCAAGTAGCTGATAGCTCTGTTGGTTATCAATTATGTTGGCAAACATGATTTGCGACAGGATTTGCTGGTGCACTGTGGCATTTGTGATCGGAACGAGGGTCTCCACGCGGCGATCCAGATTGCGCGGCATCATATCGGCGGAGCCAATATAGACGATGGCCTTGTCGGACGGCAGGTCGTTGCCGTTTCCAAAGCAGAAAATGCGGCTATGCTCGAGAAAACGCCCGACAATCGATTTGGCGCGAATATTGTCGGAAAGCCCCGGAACCCCCGGCCTCAGACAGCAGATGCCCCGTACGACGAGATCGATCTGCACACCCGCCTGGCTCGCCATATAGAGCGCGTCAATAATCTGTGGATCAACCAGCGCATTCATCTTCATCCAGATGGCCGCCGGACGCCCGGCCTTCGCATGGGCGACTTCATCCTCGATGTGTTTCAGTATGCGGGCGCGCAGCGTGAAAGGTGAAATCGCGATCTTCATCTCTTCGGCAGGCTGCGCATAGCCCGTGATGAAATTGAAGATATGGGCCACATCGCGCGCAATATCGGCATCCGACGTGAAGAATGACAGATCGGTGTAGATGCGCGCCGTGATCGGATGATAATTGCCGGTGCCAAGATGCACATAGGAGCGCAGCTTCTGGTCTTCGCGGCGCACCACCAGTGACATTTTCGCGTGGGTTTTCAACTCGATAAAGCCGAACACCACCTGTACGCCGGCGCGTTCCAGATCGCGCGCCCAGCGAATGTTGGCTTCCTCATCGAAACGGGCTTTCAGCTCGACCAGCGCCGTCACCGACTTGCCGGCCTCGGCGGCATCCACCAGCGCGCGCACGATGGGGCTATCGTTGGAGGTGCGATAAAGCGTCTGCTTGATGGCCAGTACGTCCGGGTCGGCTGCGGCCTGCCGCAGGAACTG
Source organism: Hyphomicrobiales bacterium (assembly GCA_900473915.1). Classification (GTDB taxonomy): domain Bacteria; phylum Pseudomonadota; class Alphaproteobacteria; order Rhizobiales; family Rhizobiaceae; genus Brucella. The sequence goes on from UCNG01000025.1 coordinate 74,544, forward strand.
CACCACGACGTCGAAGGATTCATAAGGGTGATGAACCACGATGTCCTTTTCGCGAATCGCTGCGAAGCAGTCGCCGCCATGTTCGCGTATGCGCTCGGGGAAACGCGGGTTGTAGGATACGAATTTGAGGTCCTCGCGCGGGATCGAAACGATCTCCGAAATCATGTTTAGCGCCAGCAGGCCCTCATGAACGCTGATGCGGTTTTCGGAAACGCCCAGTTCCGTCGCCACGAAAACGCGCAGCGCTTCGGGCATTTCACCGTCGAACTCGATACGGATCACCTGCCCGCGGCGGCGGCGTTTCAGCGCTGTCTCGAAGAGGCGAACCAGATCTTCCGCCTCTTCCTCGACTTCTATATCGCTGTCGCGGATGATGCGGAACGTACCGGCGCCGCGCACTTCATAACCGGGGAAAAGCCGCCCGATGAACAGGCTCACTGCATCCTCGATGGTGATGAAACGATAGACATTGACCTGATCCGTCGGCAGCTGGATAAAGCGCTTCAATGCAACCGGGATACGCAGGAGCGCCGTCATCGGATGGTTATCGGCGCGCCGCGCAAGCTGCAATGCGATGGAAAAACCAAGGTTCGGAATGAATGGAAACGGATGCGCCGGATCGATGGAAAGCGGTGTCAGGACCGGAAAAATCGTCTCAAGGAAGTGGTTTTCGAGCCATTCCTTCTCCGGCTTTGAAAGCGCGGACGGGCGGACAATCTCAATGCTTTCCTGTTCCAGCTCCTCACGCAAGGCGCGCAGGCGCTGCTGCTGCTCTTCCTGCAAGCGCCCCACTTCGTCCAGAACGAAATCGAGCTGTTCCTGCGGCGTGCGTCCATCGGCACTGCGCATCGCCACACCCGCGCGCACCTGCGCGGCAAGACCGGCGATGCGGACCATGAAGAATTCATCGAGATTGGCGGCGGAAATGGACAGGAAGCGGAGGCGTTCGAGCAAGGGCTGGCGCATGTTCGCGGCTTCATCGAGAACGCGCCGATTGAATTGCAGCCAGGAAAACTCGCGATTGACGAAGCGGTCGGCACTTTCCATCAGCTCGCCATTCAAAGCTTTGTGAATGTCGGGGGCTGCATCCATGTCGGGAACGATGGGTGGAGTGGAGGCCTGTCCGGCTGTCATTTCGTGTGTCCCGCCTTGGAGTGCGCTGGGGGTTTCGCTCGCCATAACGCTGTTTTCGCTCATTTTTCCTGTCCCGACTTCCGCCGGAACATTCCGGCTCTGCCTTTTTGCTTTAAGCACATCTGATCCCGAAAACCGCTTCACACTTTTCGGGGTGCGCTATAAGCCTATGGCTGTCATATGACAGTTTGATAGCATATAGCTTGAAATGTCCTCAGAATTGATGAAAACGCTTCCGGAAACAAGACTTTCGCGCTACACGCATGCCAATGTCTACGCATGATCTTGCCCGACAACCGGTGCAAGTCCATGCTCATACCGCCCATCGACCAGAACCGGAGCATGTTATGTCCGATCACATCATTCCTCACTTTCAGAACGACGCCGGCCATGCTGCCATCGAAATCGGCGTGAAGGAATTCATGTGCGTCGGTGCAAACCCGCCTTTTGATCATCCGCACGTGTTTCTCGACATGGGCGATGAAAGCGAAGTCGTTTGCCCGTATTGCTCGACGCTCTATCGCTACAATGCAAAGCTCCATGCCGACGAAACCGTTCCGGCTGGCTGCGCTTACGAAGCACCTGCCGATAAAGCAGCCTGATCCCGGCTGCTGATCCGGGGCTGAACTCCGGAGGGTCTCACCGACATGAGCAGAGGTCGCATATTGATTGCCGGGGCCGGAGTTGCTGGCCTGTCGGCAGCGCTGGAATTGGCAGCACGCGGCTGGAACGTCCGGCTTGTCGAAAAGGCAGAGACCCTTTCGGAAGTTGGCGCCGGCCTGCAACTCGCCCCCAACGCGATGCGCCATCTGCAACGGCTCGGCGTTGCCGACCGTCTTTCCACGCAAGCGGTAACACCGGAAGCGCTCTATCTCATGGATGGGCGTAAAGCGCGTCCGCTGATGGAAATGAAGCTTGGCGGCAAGGCTCGCCAGCGCTGGCAGCATCCCTATGCCGTCTGCCATCGCGCCGACCTGCAATCGGCACTCCTCGATGCCTGCGGCGAACAGCCAAACATCGAGATCAGTCTCGGCGCTGAAATCACAAATCATCGTGTCGAAAATGGAACCGTTGCGGCAACCATCCGCCACGCCAACTCCGAAGAATTTGTCGGCGCTGCCTATCTGATCGCCTGCGATGGCGTCTGGTCGGCAGAACGATCAAAGGCAGGTTTCAGCACGGCGCGTTTCAGCGGCCATATCGCATGGCGCACGACGCTTGCCGCCAGCGCCCTGCCCGCTTCCTTCCTGAACGCCATGCCGGAACGCAAATCTGTCTCCGCATGGCTTGGCGACAAGGCGCATTTCATTGCTTATCCGGTCAAGGGCGGAGGTTTCTTCAACTTCGTCGCCATCACCACGGGCGAGAATCCCGGTGAGGTCTGGTCCAGAACCGGCGATGCGGCGCGTCTGCGGTCCATCTATTCGGAATGGGGGGCGCCCGTCCGCGATGTGCTGGCGGCTGCCGATGGTTGGACCTACTGGCCGCTTTTTGAAATGCCGGATGCTCAATTCGTCGGGCCGGACCGGACAATTTTTCTCGGAGATGCCTCACACGCAGTCACGCCTTTTGCGGCGCAAGGTGCCGCCATGGCAATTGAGGATGCGGCAGCGCTGGCGCAAGCGTTGGACGGCAACGACCACGAAGCCGGGCTCAAGCGCTTTGATGCCGCCCGCAAGGGGCGGATCGCTGCGGTCGCCAAACGCGGCCAGCTGAACAGGTTTGCCTATCACGCGACCGGCATTTTCGCGCTTGGCCGCAACGCGCTTTTCACCATACGCCGCTCGGACAGCTTCCTTAAGGATCTGGACTGGCTTTATGGCTATGACGCCGTCGCGGCCATACGGGATTAAGCCGCGTCGCGCGCGGCTTCCAATGTCGCAATATCGATCTTGACCATCTTCATCATGGCGTTCGCCACGCGTTGACGGACATCCGGCGCACCATCCTGCAGAATATCCAGCAGCATGTCAGGCACGATCTGCCATGCAAGACCGTATTTGTCGGTCAGCCAGCTGCATTCCATTGGCGAGCCGCCTTCCAGCAGCTTTTCCCAGAACGCATCCACTTCCGCCTGATCCCTGCATCGCACGATCAGCGAACTAGCCGGTGAAAACTTGAACTGCGGACCACCATTCAGGCCGCATATTTTTTGCCCGTCGAGGGTAAAGTTCACCGTGACCGGCTGATCCTCGTTTTGCTGGTGGCCATGCGTGAAACGGATCGCGCCATCAATCGAAGCCGGTCTCCCGCACGCGCGGAAGATCGAGACATAGTGGTTCGCGGCTTCTTCAGCCGTGCCGTCAAACCAGAGACAGATCGTCAAACCTGACATTTTCTCCTCCTTTGCCTTGTGTGGTCATTATCCGGGGCGTTAGCCCATGACCTTCTTGGCTTCTTCCATGTCCATCCACATCATCTCCCATATATGACCGTCGAGATCTTCGAAGCTGCGTCCATACATGAAGCCGTAATCCTGCTTCGGGCCGGGATCAGCCTTTCCGCCTGCATTCACCGCCTTCTCCACCGTCGCATCCACTTCGGCCTTGCTTTCGGCGGACAGACAGATCAGCACTTCGCTGACCGTGTTGGCATCGGCGATCTTCTTTGGCGTGAACTGGCTGAATTTTTCGTGGTCGAGGATCATCACATGGATCGTATCTGAAAAGACCATGCCGGAAGCCGTTTCGTCCGAGAACATGGGATTCTTGGTGGCGCCGATGGCTTCGTAGAAGCTTGTCGATTTCGGGACATTTTTCACTGGCAGGTTTACGAAAATCATTTTCGGCATGGGATTTCCTCCGTTAATAGGCCAGACGGCCCGGTCTTGTTTTTACGATTATCATCGCCTGCCCGACTCCCCGGCGATAAGATCGGTCTTCCGCGCAAAACAGTTCGCGCAATTGGTATCGGATGAACTCAAAGTTCGCTTGTACATAATGGCATATAAGTTATAATTAGCAACCATGAAGTTAGAAAAAATAACTAATCCGGAAAAGCAACCTGCGAAGCGCAGCTATGACGATGCCTGCGCTGCGGCCCATGCCCTTGATTTGATTGGGGAACGGTGGGCGCTTCTGGTGATGCGCGAATTGATGCTCGGACCCAAACGCTTCAGCGACTTGCGGGCTGACCTGCCGGGGGTGAGCGCAAATGTTCTCACGCAAAGGCTGGAAGGACTGGAAGAAGCCGGCATTCTTCGCAAGACGAAGCTGCCGCCGCCTGCTGCGGTGCAGGTCTATGAACTGACCGAGTGGGGCTACGAAAGCGAGCCGATCCTTCAGGCACTAGGCCGATGGGCGGCGCGCTCGCCAAAGCATGATCCCAACCTGCCGATCTCGACCGTTTCCTTCCTGCTTTCGTTGCGGACCATGATCGACCACGACAGGTCTGCGGGGTTGCAGGCGGTAATCGGCCTTCGTCTGGACGGGGAAGATTTCACGGCTTACCTTGCCGAAGCCGAAGTTCGGATAGAGCGCGGCACGGCACAGAAATATGATCTCTATTTCGAAAGTTCGCCGCGCATGCTGGCCGCCGCCATCTATGGTGGGCAACCTCTTTCGGCGCTCGAAAGCGCCAATGTTCTCAAGATCATAGGTGATCGCGCCCTTGCGGAAAAATTCGTGACGCTGTTCCCGCTTCCGGACAAGGCTGAGCTGCCCGAATGAAATATGCAACTTTTTGGTTGCTTATTTTCATTCAGCGTTTATATTGGCAACCATAAAGTTGCCAATTACGGAGGAAGCAGGCCATGACAAGCAGTACAGACCGCATTGAGAAGACTGTTGATATTCGCGCCGGGATCGACCGCGTGTGGCGCGCGCTGACCGACCATGAGGAATTCGGAAGCTGGTTTCAGGTGAAGATCGAGGGGCCTTTCATCGTCGGCACTCGTTCTCTTGGCCGCACCACCTATCCGGGCTTCGAGCATGTGCGTTGGGAGGCCTTCATCAAGGACATGCATGCGCCCGACTATTTCGCCTTTACCTGGCACCCTTATGCCGTGGATCCAGACACCGATTATTCCAGCGAACCGCCGACGCTCGTCGAATTCCGGTTGCAGCCTATCGAAACCGGCACGCGACTGACCGTGACCGAAAGCGGTTTCGATGCCCTCCCTGCCGAGCGCAAGCCAATTGCGCTGCGGATGAACGACGGCGGCTGGGAGGAGCAGGTCGGCAACATCAAAAGACACGTCGAAAATGAACGATAGGCCAGAGATGACCGGCACGGATATGTCCATGGTTTTCGCCGCACTTGCCGATCCGACCCGGCTGGCGCTTATCGAAACCCTGAGCGACGGCGAAAGCCGTTCGATTGTGGTGCTGTCGCAAAATGGCAGCATCACCCGGCAGGCCGTCACCAAGCATTTATCTGTGCTGGAACAGGCAAATCTGGTCGAACGGGAAAAGGTCGGCCGGGAGAGCCGGTTTCGGCTTCACCCCGCCCCGCTTGTCGATGCCCGCGCCTATCTCGCAACCGTCTCCAGCCAGTGGGATGATGCTCTCCATCGTCTGCGCCGGTTCGTGGAAGACTAGATTTGCCTTAATAGAAGCGAAGACGTGCCCTTCACGAAGCCCAGCTTTTCGTAGAAGGGCACAAGGCGGTCAGGGCAATAAAGCTCGAAACTTTTCACGCGCTTCAGCTTTTCATGATTGAGGATGCGTCCGACCAAGGCTTGCCCCACCCCTTGCCCTCGATGCTGTTGCGCCACGATGACATCGAAAATCATCGCCTTGAAGGTGAAATCACTGAGAACGCGGGCAAAACCGGCGATCCGGCCCTCGCCATCGAAACAGAACTGAAGCAGGTCACAATGCGCAAGCATGTGGGTGACGTCTTCAAAGCTGCGCTCCTTCGTCCACCATTCCCCGCAATAGAAAGCATGGAATTCACGGTATCGCTCGATTGGGAGCTTTTCCATCCATTGAAAATTCTTCACGACCCCTCCGTGCTTGCAAAAACACCCGCCAGATCGTCTGGCGGGTGTCTTCAATTCAGAAGCCGAATGCCGGATCAGTGCAGGATCTGGCTGAGGAACAGCTTGGTGCGTTCATGCTGGGGATTGTCGAAGAACTCGTCGGGCGAGTTCTGCTCAACGATCTGGCCCTGATCCATGAAGATCACGCGGTTGGCGACCTGACGGGCAAAGCCCATTTCGTGCGTCACGCAGATCATGGTCATGCCTTCCGCGGCAAGGCTCACCATCGTATCGAGCACTTCCTTGACCATTTCCGGATCGAGAGCCGATGTCGGCTCGTCGAACAGCATCACTTTCGGGTTCATGCACAATGCGCGGGCAATAGCCACGCGCTGCTGCTGACCGCCGGAAAGTTGGCCCGGATATTTGTTGGCCTGTTCCGGAATTTTTACACGCGCCAGATAATGCATAGCGATTTCTTCCGCCTGCTTCTTGGGCATCTTGCGCACCCAGATCGGAGCAAGCGTGCAGTTTTCCAGAATCGTCAGATGCGGGAAAAGGTTGAAGTGCTGGAACACCATGCCGACTTCGCGGCGCACTTCGTCGATCTTCTTCAGGTCATTGGTCAGTTCGATGTTGTCGACGACGATCTTGCCCTTCTGGTGTTCTTCCAGACGGTTGATGCAGCGGATCATGGTCGATTTGCCGGAGCCCGACGGGCCGGCCACAACGATGCGCTCGCCGCGCATGACCTTCAGATTGATGTCGCGCAAGACGTGGAACTCCCCGTACCACTTGTGCATGTTGGTGATTTCGATGGCGACATCGGTTTTGGAAACCTGCATCTTTGAACGGTCAACTTCCACTCCGAGCTCGGATTGCGGGAGGGCGCTTTGTGCACTCATTTCCATTATTCCCTTTATTCTTATCGTTTATGACCCGTATCGAGGCGTCGTTCCATGAATATAGAGTATCGCGACATTGCGAAACAGAAAATCCAGAAAACGAAGCCCGCAAAGATCAGGCCGGTAGCAGGCGTCTGTGGAGAAGCCCAGTTTGCATCGGAAAAGTTCTGACGGACGATGCCCAACAGATCGAACATGCCGATGATGTAGACAAGGCTCGTATCCTTGAAGAGACCGATGAAAGTGTTGACGATTCCCGGAATGACGAGCTTCAGCGCCTGCGGCAGTATGATCAGCCCCGTTTTCTGCCAGTAGCCGAGACCGAGTGCATCCGCACCTTCATATTGCCCGCGCGGGATAGCCTGCAGGCCGCCGCGCACCACTTCCGCCATATAGGCCGAAGCGAAAAGCGCCACGCCGATAAGCGCACGCAGCAGCTTGTCGAAAGTCACGCCCGGCGGCAAAAACAAGGGTAGCATGACGCTGGCCATGAACAGCACCGTCACCAATGGGACGCCACGCACCATTTCAATGAAAATGATGGATAGCGTCTTGATGACCGGCAGCTTCGAGCGCCGCCCGAGTGCCAGCACGATACCAAGCGGCAGCGAAACTGCGATGCCGACAAAGGACAGAACGAGCGTGACCAGCAGTCCGCCCCAGAGCGGCGTTTCCACATAGGGAAGTCCGAGCGAGCCACCGACCAGCAGGAAGAAGGCGACGATCGGAAAGATGAAGAAGAACAGGATCGCGTTGAGCCCCTTCTTCGGCGCCTTGGGAATCAAGAGCGGCACCAGAAGAACCACGAAGATCAGCGCGGTCAGGTTGACGCGCCAGCGCTCCGAAATCGGGTAGCGGCCATAGAGAAACTGCTCGTATTTCGCATTCACGAACGCCCAGCATGCGCCTGACCAGCCTTCCGGTTGCGCGCCGCCTTGCGCGACGGTGAGACAGGCGGTGCGATCGGCACCGGTCCATACCGCCTTGATGAACAGCCACTCGATGATTGGAGGGAGGAACCACGCGACGACCAGCAGGCCGAGAATGGTCAGCGCCGCATCGACAGGCGTTGCGAACAGGTTGACGCGCAGCCAGTGGGAAATGCCCTGCACCGAGCGCGGCGGCGCTTCGCCATCCACCATCTGCGTGCGGACATATTGGAGATTTGCGTTTTCCATTGTCATCTCTCCACCAGCGCCATCTTGGCATTGAACCAGTTCATGAGGCCCGAGGTAATCAGGCTGATGCCGAGATAGATCACCATCCAGATCGCCACGACCTCGACCGACTGACCGGTCTGGTTGAGGATCGTTCCGCCGACAGCAACAAGATCGGGATAGCCGATGGCAATGGCCAGCGACGAGTTCTTGATAAGGTTGAGATATTGGCTCGACAGCGGCGGAATGATGATGCGCAGCGCCTGCGGCACGATGATGAGGCGCATCGTCTGGCCGGGACGCAGGCCAACGGCATAGGCTGCTTCTGTCTGCCCCTTGGAGACGCCCAGAACACCGGCACGGACTGTTTCGGCGATGAAGGACGCCGTGTAGAAAGACAGCGCTAGGAACAGGGCCAGGAACTCCGGCTTGACCTGCGCACCGCCCGTCAGGTTGAAGGTTCCCAGCTTCGGCGAATCGAACGAAATCGGAAAGCCGGTCGCGATCAGCGCCAGGAGCGGCAGGCCGATGATCAGGGCAGCGGCCACGCGTATCGTGTGAAACGGCTGGCCTGTCGCCATCTGGCGGCGCTTTGCCCAGCGCGCGACGATGACCGAGGCCACGATGCCGATGAGAAGCGCCACGGGCAGAAGCCAAGCCCCCTCGCCCCATACCGGCGCGGGCATGAAGAAGCCGCGATTATTCAAATATGTGCCGAGCGGCATCGCAATACTATTACGAGCCTGCGGTAGCACCGAAAGCACGCCGAAGTACCAGAAGAAGATGACGAGCAGCGGGGGGATATTGCGGAAAACTTCCACATAGACCGTGCAGATCTTGCGGATCAGCCAATTATGCGAGAGCCGCCCGATACCGACCAGAAATCCTATGATCGAAGCCGTCACCACACCGAGCGCGGCTACGTAAAGCGTATTCATCAGTCCGACCAGAAAGGCCCGGCCATAGTTCGAATCGCTGCTGTATTGAATGAGCGTCTGACTGATATCGAAACCGGCACGGCCATTGAGGAAGCCGAAGCCGGACGCGATATTTGCACGCTGAAGATTGGCGATCGTGTTGCCCACGATCCAGTAGATTGCCCCGATGACCACCCCGAAGACGATCACCTGATAGAAGATGCCACGAATCCGCGGATCATACAGGAGCGAAGTTCCGCCGCTATCCTGGCGGCGTTCAGTTGCAGAATAGGAAGCCATATGTTTCCTGTGCCTCTCGGCTGACAGCATCCATTCCGAAAAATGACAGGCCACCTTTGCCGGACAACGCCTGAAAGACAACGCCTGAAATCGGAATATCGAATGCCGAACCGTTCGGTCCTGCTGTTCCCTATCCAGGCTCGTCAGGAGCCTTCGGGGACGGCAAGACGCGGTTAAATTCCCAAAAGCAGCTTGTCAGCACCCTCTGCCCGCCAGATGCGGGGCCGATAGCAAACGGACAAACTGCAGAGCCGACAAATCCGGCGGATGCTGTTGCACCCGCCGATGATCAGTTCGGAGAATATTGCCCGTCAGCGCACGGGGACGCCATATTGCAGGCCGCCCTTGTTCCACTGGGCATTGATGCCGCGTGCAATCTTGAGCGGGCTGCCGGAGCCGATGTTGCGCTCGAAAATTTCGCCGTAATTGCCGACGCCCTTGATGATCTTCACCACCCAGTCATTGTCGAGCCCGAGATCAGTGCCGATCTTCGTGTCCGCTTCCACACCGAGAAGGCGCTTGATGTCCGGGTTGTCGGACTTCTTCATCTCTTCGACATTGGCCTGCGTAATGCCGTATTCCTCAGCGTTGAGCAGCGCATTATGCGTCCAGCGAACAACGTCTGCCCACTTGGAATCGCCCTGACGGACGGTCAGGCCGAAAGGTTCCTTGGAGATGATTTCCGGCAGGATGACATGATCGTCCGGGTTGGCGAGCGCCAGACGAACCCCGTAAAGGCTGGACTGGTCGGTCGTATAGGCGTCGCAACGGCCAGAGTCGTAAGCGGCGTTCGCTTCTTCGATCTTCTCGAAGACCACGGGATTATATTCCATCTTGTTGGCGCGGAAATAGTCGGCCATGTTCATTTCGGTCGTCGTGCCAGCCTGAACGCAGATGGATGCGCCGGAAAGCTGCAATGCAGAATTGATGCCCGACAGCTTCTTCGAATTGATCATGAAGCCTTGGCCATCAAAGTAATTGATACCGGCAAAATCAAGGCCGAGCGCGGTGTCGCGGCTGATAGTCCAGGTCGTGTTACGGATCAGGACGTCGATTTCACCCGACTGCAGGGCCGTGAACCGCTCCTTGGCGTTCAGCGGCGTAAACTTCACCTTGGTCGGATCGCCAAAAATAGCAGAAGCCACAGCGCGGCAATAATCCACGTCAAAGCCGGACCATTCACCCTTGTCGTTGGGCGAGGCAAATCCGAGGAGGCCCGTATTCACGCCGCACTGCAGAAAACCTTTCGCCTTCACGTCCGAAAGCGTGTCAGCGGATGCTCCCGAAGCTGCGCAAAACAGCGCCGCCGCACCCAATACACCCGTCATAAGAGTTTTTTTCATCTGGCCTGCAACCTTTTTCGTTCCCTGGAGAGCGCTGAAACCCTGGGTCATAGCGTCTCTTGTTGCTTTATTTTTTTGCATCAACCCGATGGATAAGTCACGTGACCTCCCGAGCCCATGCCCTACAACAGAATGCCCTCGCCCGAGACCGCTGCCCGGTCTTCGATTTTGTTTTGAGGCAATGACAAACCTGCCGCCTTCACGGGTCTATCGAAGGCGAAATTTTGTCTTTGGTCAAGGCTTTAACGCAATCCAACCGACAGTCTTCCCAAAAAGACGAAGGAACTATATTTGAAAATTTACACGATTTCCCGATTTCTGGGTAGCCGGCTTTAATGACGCAAACCAGTCCGCACGAATGCAAAAGGAGTGGAATTAATTATATAAATACAAGTTGTTAGCCACCCTTCCATACAAGACAATCAGCGGAAACAACAACCCTTGATAGAAATCAAACGCGTGGAAACGCGCATTCGTCATCCAAAGAAAAAATAATATTTCGCGTGGCCATATAGCGGGCGACCCACCATGTCGTCACGAATCCGATTGCCAGACCGGCGACAACATCTGTCGGATAATGGGCTCCGGCAGCGAGCCTGCTGATCCCGAAGAGAATACCAATGAAAACAGTGGGAATGCGCCAGCGCGGCAGGAATATCCAAAGCGAAACCATCATGATGCCCGCCATCATGGAGTGGCCCGACGGGAAGCTTTCATAAAGAAACTTGCCCTTGAAGGGCGAAAAATAGGCCGCACCGACTTCATCAAGCAGAAACGGACGCGCCCGGCCAATTGCAAGCTTGCCGATTTCGACCGGCACGCTTGCGACAACGATAGAGGTCAGGATGAGCGTTGCCCAGCCGTGAAGCTTCACCAGCCACGACCTGGCACCGGAACGCAGTTTTGGTGAGAGCAGTATCGCCGTGGCGAGCCACACGACGATGCCGATTGCAAGCCAGACGACGGTACGAATCGCATCCGTGACGGTCCGCAGGAATTGCATGAGGAAATTGGTGCTTTGCGCGGTCAGGCGAATGATGTCGGCATCCCACAGATGCAGCACGAGAACGACGAAGGGCAGAAGCACGATGACGGCCGTCATTTCCATCGTCCAGGAGGATGGCGCGCCCTTGTAGGCCGGACGCAAAAGAGCCTGAAGGAGTTCCAGCGCTGCGCGAAAGGGATAAAGAAAGGTGCTTCCCATGCCTGCCGCCACCATACTGAAATGTCCTTTCACAAGCTTATTACGCAACAAATAGCACGCGAGGTTGCATCCGGAACACGCGCATCCTATCCAAGTATTCAAAGTTTCCGCCGCAAACGGAATCGCAGATCTTTTTGCCGCAGGCGACCTCGATGTGCCCGGCGAGAATCAGCGGGATAGCATGCAACATGGTCTGGAGGCATTTTCGTGACTAAGCAGCAGGGCAAGACAGAGAAGCTGGGTATAAACACGCGGCTCACCCACGACGGTTATCAGCCGCGCGACTATCATGGCTTCGTCAACCCACCCGTGGTCCGCGCCTCAACCGTGCTTTTCCCCGATGCGGAAACAATGGCGACCGGCAATCAGAAATATACCTACGGCACGCGCGGCACGCCAACCAGCGATGCGCTTTGCAAGGCAATCGACGCGCTGGAAGGTTCGGCGGGCACGGTCTGCGTCCCATCCGGGCTTGCCGCCGTCACGGTTCCGCTTCTCGCTTTCCTCTCGCCCGGCGATCATGCGCTGTTTGTCGATTCGATCTACAATCCGACCCGCCATTTTGCCGATACGATCCTCAAGCGCATGGGCGTGGATGTCGAATATTACGATCCGGAGATCGGTTCCGGTATCGCGAAGCTGATGCGTGCGAACACCAAGGTCGTGTTCACAGAATCGCCTGCGTCCAACACGTTCGAGATGCAGGATATTCCGGCCATCGCCGAAGAGGCGCACAAGGGCGGCGCCATCGTCATGATGGACAATACATGGGCCACTCCTCTTTACTTCAAGGCGCTCGATTTCGGGGTGGATATTTCCATCCATGCCTCGACCAAATATCCTTCCGGCCATTCCGACATTCTGTTCGGTACGGTATCGGCCAATGAGAAATGCTGGCCGCAGCTTCTCGAAACGCACGGAACGCTTGGACTGTGCACCTCGGCTGATGATACCTACCAGATCCTGCGCGGCATGCGCACGATGGGTGTGCGGCTGGAGCAGCACCGCAAGAACGCACTGGAAATCGCGCGCTGGCTTGAAGGCCACCCGGCGGTTGACCGCGTTCTGCATCCGGCTCTGGAAAGCCATCCGGGACATGAAATCTGGAAGCGGGATTTTTCCGGCTCCTCCGGCATTTTCTCCATCGTGCTGGCCAGCGGCGGGCAGAAGGAGGCCCATGCCTTCCTCGATGCGCTTGAGATCTTTGGCCTTGGCTATTCCTGGGGCGGCTATGAAAGCCTTGCCCTTCATGTCCGTCTCGATGACCGGACCGTAGCCAAGGGGAACTATGCGGGACCCGTGATCCGGCTGCAGATCGGCCTGGAAGACGTGCCGGACCTCATTGCCGATCTCGAAAAAGGCTTTGCAGCAATCTAAAGCCGTTCCGGTTAAAACGGAGCCTTTGGAACCGCTCTAAGCTTTTGTTTTTACGCATTTCCGAACGCAAAACCGCTTCGCACTTTTGCTGGAAATGCTCTAAGCTGGTTTTGCAGCAGTCACCTTGCGTGACCGCGGAGAAACCGGCTTCCTAGCTTTTTTCAGTGGCTTGGGCGTCGTTTCAGAAAGCCCTTCCATAACGGCCTCTATCATGGTGCAGGCTACGAAATCCGCCTGCACCTCTTCCAGCAACGCCTCCCTGTCGACAGAGCGTGCTTCGTTCGGCTCGTGCCACAACACCACGCCAATCCTCACAGCGGGTTGCAGCCGTCGCAGACGGCGCACCGCAAACCGGGCATGGCGTGCCGCCTGCCGATCCAGAAAACAGAGTATCAGCGTATCCCTGCCGGAAATATCGAGCGCTTTCAGCCTGGCGGGCGTGAGCGCATCATGTGCGACGGCCTCTGCCGATGCTCCCTGCACGGCAAGCACCTGCGCCAGCATGGCCGCAGCCGTGTCGTCGAGCCTTCTTCTGCCGCCGAAGGTCAGAAGCGACCGCCCTTCGCCGGAGGGCAATTCCAGACCGGCTTTACTGCCATCGCCATCGGGATTTTCAATCGCGATCTCTTCGTCATCGCCCTCCTCCTCGCTGGCAATCTGCTCCAGATTGGCCACCAGCGTTTTCGTGCTTTCGGTAACGATCTGCAACTGTTGCTCGGTGAGCACGCCGCGAAGTCGGTCACGTTCTGCCATCAGAAGTGCTGGAACCGCGACCGAACCATAGAATTCGACCAGATATTTCTGCTCCAGCATTTCCTCGGCGTTGTCGGTGGCTTCATCGGGGTCACCTGCCAGAAGGCGCTGATAAAGACGTTCCTTCGGGTCAAGCACCGGCTCGTTGCCGAACAGGATTTCCAGAAACTCGAATTTCGGAACATGACGCCCAAGCACCACGAGGCAGACCGTGAGTGGCGTCGACAGGACGAGCCCGACCGGACCCCAGAGCCACGTCCAGAAAATGGCCGACACGATGATCGCAAGCGGCGAAAGACCAGTGCGCGAGCCATAAAGCCACGGCTCAACCACGTTATTTATAAGAAGCTCGATGACGACGAAGAGCCCGATCGTCCACAGGAGCAGGTTCCAGCCCGGCGCCACGGCAAAGGCAAGGAACAGCGGCAGGATCGCCGCGATCACTGGACCAATATAGGGAACGAACCGCAAAACAATCGCCAGCATTCCCCACAGGGCCGCATTGGGAATGCCCAGAATCCAAAGACCAAAGGCGAGTGGCACGCCGTAGGTGATATTCACCAAAAGCTGGGTCAGCAGATACTGGCCGACACGCTTTCCCGCATCCTGCAAGGCTTCGGTCGTGCGGTGAAGATCGCCATATCCCACAAGCCTTATGAAGCGGTCGCGCAGCTCCTCCCTTTCGAGCAGCATGAAAATCACCACCACAACGACGAGACCCGTCGTCGCCAGCGGTCCAACGAGCGGTTCGATGATGCTCCTCAACGTTTCCACCGGATGGCGCGGCGCGAATATCTGGACAAGGAGGGGCTTTTCCTCAGGCTGATCGGAAGGCAGCGTCTGCGTTTTCTGCTCAGGCCTGTTGATTTCCGTGCCGATGCGCTCGGCGAAGCTGTTCAGCCTGTCGAAGAAACTGTTGTCGGAACCCGCTTCCTTGAGCGTCCTGATCTTTTCGATGATGTTGTACTGATAGAATGTAACATTCTGCGCGACTTCGGAAACCTGAAAGGCAATCACGGCACTGAATATGGCCACGATCAGGAAGCCGCCCGCTACGCTGGCAATCACCGCGAACAGACGCGGAAGCCCAGCCCGGCGCAGAAAGGCGACAATCGGCGCCAGCGCGAATGTCAGCAGCACCGCAATGGCCAGTGGCAGAAACACATCCTTTGCAAAGTAGAGAATGGCGACAGCGACCGCCATTGCAGCCAGTGTGGGCAGACGCGGTGGCGCCGACGTGATCGGACGAACTGCAGAATCCGGACTGTCCATACTCTCCATGAACCCCTCATTTGCCGCTTTATGAGTTTCGGCTTGTCAGCCGGGTAACTGAAAAAGGAGCGTTCGGTTCCATAGATCAAGGGAGCATATAATAAATTTAATTAGCAGATACTAATAATAATATTATTAGAAATTAATTGGCCCAAATGGAAGTAAATGTTAATATAAATTAAATACAGAAATCTTTCAGATTGGAGCATCTACAGGGAATTATGGGGGACGCCGTGTCGTTAAAGCCAGCAACGAGATTATTTAGTCGCGACTTATGGAAAGTTCTGCTTACTCTACTTTTGGTAGCAACCTCTTCATTTTCACACGCCCAACAAACGCCAAGGCCTGTTCAGGTCGGCGTGTATGTCAGCGAGCCTTTCGTCAACAAGGAGGGGGATTCCTACTCCGGCATGGCTATCGACATCTGGCACGATATCGCCACGCGCATGAATCTTGCTTCGCAATATGTGGAATATCCCAACTATGGGGAGCTGGTGAAGGCTGTTTCCGAAGGCAAGGTCGAAGCCGCCGTCACCAATCTCACGATCACGGAGAGCCGGGCAGAAATCATCGATTTCACGCATCCATGGTTCGATGCCGGCTTGCGCATCATGATCCACACCCAGGCGGCCAGCGGCTGGGACGACCTCATCAATCGCCTGGATAATGCCGGGCATCTGGCGACCTATGCATGGATACTGTTCATCCTCATCGCCGCCACCGTGGTGCTGACGATTTTTGACCGGCGTTTCGACGAAGGCTTTCCGAAGCGCTGGCGCGAGGGGCTGGCGGAGAGTTTCTATCACGTGGTTTCCATCGCCACGTCGGGCAAAACCTCGCGCAAAAACCTGTTCGGTTGGGTGGGACGTATCTGGCAGACTTTCTGGATGGTTTTCGGCATTGCGATTATCGCCTACGTGACCTCGTCGATTACCAGCGTCATGACAGTGGCCCATATCGATAACAGCATTTCCAGCCTGTCGGACCTGCAAGGGAAATCCGTCGGCGTGCGTGCCGGCAGTGTCGCTGAGCAGTTTATGAAATCACGCTCCATCGCAACCGTGCCTTTCGACCACATGCCTGAAGCCGTCGCGGCACTCGTGAATAACGAAATTGCAGCAATCGTCGGCGATGGTCCGGTCCTGGACTATTATGCCCATCAGCATGCCGACCAGCCTGTCGAACTCGTCGGCAATGTGTTCAGCCCGGACAAGTATGGCTTTGGCTTCCCGCGTCAGAGCGAGCTTGTCAAGCCAGCAAGCGTGGCGATCATCAGCGCCCATGAGAATGAGGAAATCGCCAAGATGAAAGCCAAATATTTCGGCCCCGAGAATTGATGTCACGGACGCAAAAAAGGCGACCATAGGCCGCCTTTTTTTAATTCCCGCAGAGGATTTTTACCGTCCCGCGACGATGGACGAAATGATGCCGGTTGCGATGCCGATCAGCAGGTAGTCGTTGTTGACCTTGACCCAGTGATAACCGCGTGGCGGCTGGCGCAGCTTGTAGCGCGAATAGTTGTTCACCACGTGACCCCGATAGTTGGGTGGAAGGCGGTTACCCTTCTTCCAGCTGTGGTGACGGCGGTTTTCATACTTGCGCGCATCATATTTCGGGCCGCCCTTGTACATCTGGCTGTGAGACGGCTTGCCGTGATGCGACGGATAAGGCTGTGCCATCGCGGCTGGTGCGGCGAGAACTGAAAGGGCGGTGAGAGCAATAACGATCCGCTTCATATCGGCTTCCTTTGTTATATTCGATGGGAGGACAATGCGCCCGCCAATGTGAATGCCAAGTGAATGGGACCATTAAATAAGTTTAATGATTTCATAGACCTGGAACGAAAGCGCGATCTTGCGTTTCCCATTTGCCCGAAATGCGCTAGGTAGAAGTCAAATCGCGCGCACCCCGAAAAAGGGGCAAGTGTCAGAGGACTGGATCATGATGAACTGGGTTTTCATTCTGCAGGGCGTTATCGCGTTCGGGCTGGCCGCACTGGCCATCGCGGTCATCCTGCGGCACCGCCGCCACTGATGCAGGGTCGATCCGTGATATTTTTCGCACCGGCCCGCCGGTTCCAAAGCAACGGAACATGAAGTCAATCGTTTAAGCTTGATCTGATATTTTCTCAGGAGGAGACAAGAATGCGGAAAGTAGCACTTGGGTTGGTTGCCCTGCTCGCCATAACGGGCTGCACCACCACTGAAAAGGATCTTTCCATCGGCACGGGCGCTGGCGCCATCATCGGCGGCATTGCCGGTGGCGGGCGCGGCGCATTGATCGGCGCTGGTGCGGGCGCGCTCGGCGGCCTGCTGGTGCGTGAACTGCGCAACGGCAATTGCGAGTATCGCGATCGCCATGGCCGCATTTATGTGGCTCGCTGCAAGCGATAGTCCTGCAATTCAACATTTATCGAAAGCGCCGGTTTTCCGGCGCTTTTGCGTTCCAACATCTTCGCGCTGCCTGCCCTGATTGGAACCTTTGACCGCTGATGTCGTTCTATACGCAATCGAGACGGTTGAGGAGAATTCCGATGAAGCTTGTTCTCAAAGCCGCCCTTGTCGCGCTGGGCCTATGTGCGGCGGGCGCAGCGCAGGCGGCGGACGCCATATCCACCACCAATCTCAATATCCGCACCGGTCCTGGCACGCGCTATGCGACGGTGGGCTCCATCCCGACCGGGGCGCCAGTGACGGTGCGCGGCTGCACGTCCGGTTACGGCTGGTGCCAGGTCAGCTATGGTCCGACCTTTGGTTGGGCTTCGTCGCGTTATCTGGCATTCCGGGAGGGGACATCCGGCGGTTACTCCGATGATTTCGGGCGCACCGCCGCGCTGATCGGCATTCCGCTTATTGCAGGCGTAGCCATAGGCTCTGCACTCAATGACCGTGATGACTACTGGTATCGCGACCGTCGCTATTACCGGAACAGGCATTGGGATCGCCACGACTGGCGCGACCGTCCCCGCTGGCATGGCAATCACGGTCCGCGTGTTTACCTGAGGCAGCGCGGACCAGACGGCCCGCACGGGCAGTAAACAGACAATCCAGGTAGAGACAGCGAACGCCGCGAAAAGAGCCACCTCGCGGCGTGCTGTCATTGCAGTAAGCTTCGGGCTTCAATTGACTGGCAGTGCACTGCACCAACAGGAACCAGCTCATTGAAAATGGTGGCGATCCCGGCAGGATTCGAACCTGCGACATTCAGCTTAGAAGGCTGACGCTCTATCCAACTGAGCTACGGGACCTGATCTTTCGATAAAAATCGAAGATATTTCAACAACTGCAAGGTTTTGAAGGCAAAGTCTTGCCGAACTATCGCATTGCCCGGCCTGAAACAAGTGTCAGGCTAAACAGGCAATCAGTGCGTCCAGGGCATTGTCCGGTCGAAACGGAAATTGTCCGAATAGGAAACCTTGCGGCGCTTCGGTTCGTTCGGCTCGAAGACGCGATATGCGATACCATTGCGCTTTGCATAATCGACGGCTTCTTCCTGAGTGGCAAAGAACAGACGAATCTGGCTCTTCATATCGCCGGAAGAAGTGTAGCCCATCAAAGGCTCGACCATACGCGGGCTTTCCGGCTCATATTCCAGAAGCCACTGATCTGTCTTGGCCTGACCGGACTGCATGGCAGTCTTAGCTGGACGGTAAATACGTGCAACCATTTGAAGAACCCTGAACTACTCTCTTGCTCCCACGGGAGCTGAAATCAACCAAGCCAATAGTTTACACAGGAATGCATGTCAACGCGATAAAGACGCACGCTACAGGCGATGCCCCAACCGTCTTATACTGATCAATTCAAATTTTGGGGAAATTGGTCGGAGCGGCAGGATTCGAACCTGCGACCCCCTGATCCCAAATCAGGTGCGCTACCAGACTGCGCTACGCTCCGTGGCCCTTTCGGACGTTGAGTTCCCTAGAGAATTCGCATTCTTAAGGCAAGAGCTATTTTCAAACTTTTCCAAAAAAGTGGAATGAACGGCATACAGTGGGACAGGATGCCGCGAAATGTCCCACCAAAATTCACGTCGATGTTCCTTGATCGTTCCAGCGGGCAAAGGACGCGCGAAGCGAAGCCATCGCGGCTGTCCATTCCGCTACTCCGTGCAGTCAACGAACCTGGCAACACGATCCCGATCCATCACTATATTCTGCAAGGCGACTTCCATGCACATCACCGTTCTGAAGTTCCAGCCGCTCGATGCGTGTTTCTAGCTTACTGATATCGATCTTGCTCTGCCCCCTTTCAATGCGCGATAGCTACCGGAAATACCGACGTCGGCTGCGCGATCACACGCAAGGGATTGCAGTCGGATCTTTTGTTGGCTGGCCTTTCTAGACTGTAGTTAACGTGATGTCGGCTATTGCGACAACAATCCAGCGTTCATCATAGAAAACGTGACGCGAGCTTGGCCGATTGCAGTCGCTTGATTCTATCGCCCTAGGTGACCGACTCATAAGATCGAAGCCAAATACTGTTGATTGCCACTGAGAACAGACCCCGGCGTGGCCTGATATTTCCATTGAGAATTGACCCATATTCCAACCTTCCCTCGCATGTTTTCAGCGAGGGCTATGGAGTGATCGACATGGCGTTATTGAGCGTGATCCGACGCTGGCATTTTCGAGACCATTTATCGATCCGGGAGATTTGCCGCAGGACCGCCCTATCCCGGAATACCATTCGCAAATACCTGCGCCTGGACCGTGTGGAGCCGAAGTTCAAGGTCCCGGAGCGGCCGAGCAAGCTCGATCCTTTTGCTGATCGGTTGTCTGCCTGGCTGAAGACAGAATCCAAGAAGAACCGCAAACAGAAGCGGACGATGAAGCAATTGCATGCTGACCCGATGAGCCTTGGCTACGAGGGCTCCTACAATCGGGTTGCGGCATTTGCCCGGGAATGGCGTGATGATCGCCAGAGAGAGTTGCAGACGACGGGCCGCGGAACATATGTGCCTCTGGCGTTCGATCCCGGCGAAGCCTTCCAGTTCGACTGGTCGGAGGACTGGCATCTACGACAACATGCGCACCGCGATCGACAAGGTCGGCCAAGGGAAAGAGCGTGACGTCAACGTGCGCTTCCAGGCTATGGCCAGCCACTACCTGTTCGAGCCTGAGTTTTGCAATCCGGCTTCAGGCTGGGGTGAAGAGGATCAGAAAACAGTCCAGTGGACTGTTTTCCCGATGAACGCCCGGAGCCCAAGCGGAGGGCCGGGTGGGACAAGTCGAAAAGAATGTTCAGGATGCGCGTCATCGGTTCTTTCAGCCCGTTCCGCGCTTTCCATCGCTGGAAGCCCTGAACGACTGGCTCGAGCAACGCTACAAGGAGTTCTGGGCACAGACCCCGCACGGCCAGATGCGTGGCACCATTGCCGACATCTGGGCGGAAGGAGCTCCCGCACTCATGTCCATTACCCGGCCGTTCGACGGGTTTGTAGAATACACCAAGCGTGTCTCTCCGGCCTGCCACGTGCATCTGGAGCGCAATCGCTACAGCGTCCCAGCGTCCTTCGCCAATCGGTCGGTGAGCCTAAGGGTTTACCCAGACCGTGTTGTGGCCGCCGCAGAAGGACAGATCATTTGCGAGCATCGTCGCGTCATTGATCGCTCCCACGACAGGCCAGGACAGACGATCTACGACTGGTGGCACTATCTAGCCGTGGTGCAGCGTAAGCCAGGTGTGCTTCGCAATGGCGCACCATTCGTCGAACTTCCCGATGCATTCCGGTCCTTGCAGCAATACTTGCTCAAGAGGCCGGGCGGCGACCGGGAGAGGGTCGATATCCTGGCGCTCGTCCTTCAACACGATGAACAGGCCGTCCTGTCGGCGGTTGACATGGCGCTGAAGTCCGGTGTTCCGACCAAGACGCATGTGCTGAACCTTGCATCGCCTTGTCGATGGCAAATCCTTCACGCCGCCGACCATCGATGCGCCGCAAGCCCTGACGCTCGTCAACGAGCCCAAGGCCAATGTTGAACGATACGATGCCCTGAGAAAGACGGAGGCCCGCCATGCGTCATAATCCAGCAAGCGGTGCGATAGTCATCATGCTGCGGCAACTGAAGATGCACGGAATGGCACAAGCCGTCGGCGAACTAACCGAGCAAGGATCGCCGGCGTTCGAGGCCGCCATTCCGATCCTGTCGCAGCTTTTGAAAGCAGAGACCGCGGAACGTGAAGTTCGCTCCACTGCCTACCAGCTCAAGACGGCACGCTTCCCTGCCTATCGTGATCTGAATGGCTTCGACTTCGCCAGTAGCGAGATCAACGAGGCGCTCGTGCAGCAGCTTCATCGCTGCGACTTCCTGGACGACGCAAACAACATCGTTCTGGTCGGTGGCCCCGGCACGGGCAAGACACACATTGCTAACGCGATAGGTGTTCTGGCCATCGAGCATCACCACAAACGGGTTCGGTTCTTCTCAACGGTCGAGCTGGTCAACGCGCTGGAACAGGAAAAGGCGCAAGGACGGTCTGGGCAGATCGCCAATCGCCTTGTCCACTCCGATCTCGTGATCCTTGATGAGCTTGGATACCTGCCGTTCAGCGCGTCGGGCGGTGCGATGCTCTTCCACCTGCTCAGCAAACTCTACGAGCGAACCAGCGTCATCATCACAACGAACCTCAGCTTCAGCGAATGGGCCAGCGTCTTCGGTGATGCCAAGATGACCACGGCATTGCTCGATCGGCTTACCCATCATTGCCACATCCTTGAAACCGGAAACGACAGCTTCCGCTTAACGACAAAGGAGAAAACGAGGAACTTGACCACGACCGCAGACCCGAAACATACCTAACAGGCGGGTCAATTCTCGGTGGAAATGCCCGGGCAGTTCTCAGTGGCAATCAACATCCTGTCGTAGAGGCTCGTTTTCTTTGCGAAGCCGAGCAAGCTCCTGGCTCATGTCTTCATGCGGACCGGAGAGTAAATCTTTCTCAGCAAAATTACACAGCCAGCGGTCAAGTGTCGATTTGCCAATGCCAAGGTCCTCGGCAACCGATGAAATGCTTCGACCACTCGTCGTTAAAATCAGAATGGCTTCGCGCTTGAACTCTTCTGTAAATTCTCGCTGCTTCAATTCTAAGTCTCCTGTCAGTCTTGTCTAACAGAAGCCCTCCACTTTTAAAGGGAAGTCCACCCGAAGGTGATCTCACGAGAGTGTCGTTATCAGTGGTTGCGGGGGCAGGATT
>UCNG01000026.1 GCA_900473915.1 Hyphomicrobiales bacterium
GAACGTACGAAACCCCACGTTAACATCGGCACGATTGGTCACGTTGACCATGGCAAGACGTCGCTGACTGCAGCGATCACGAAGTACTTTGGTGACTTCAAGGCCTATGACCAGATCGACGCAGCGCCGGAAGAAAAGGCGCGCGGCATCACGATCTCGACCTCGCATGTGGAATATGAGACGGCCAACCGTCACTATGCCCACGTCGACTGCCCTGGCCACGCTGACTATGTGAAGAACATGATCACCGGCGCTGCCCAGATGGACGGCGCGATCCTGGTGGTTTCGGCTGCTGACGGCCCGATGCCGCAGACCCGCGAGCACATCCTGCTTGCTCGTCAGGTTGGCGTTCCGGCAATCGTCGTGTTCCTCAACAAGTGCGACCAGGTTGACGACGCAGAACTGCTCGAACTGGTTGAACTGGAAGTGCGCGAACTTCTGTCGAAGTACGACTTCCCGGGCGATGAAACCCCGATCGTCAAGGGCTCGGCTCTTGCTGCTCTGGAAGATTCCTCGAAGGAACTGGGCGAAGACGCTGTTCGCGCCCTGATGGCCGCTGTCGACGACTACATTCCGACCCCGGAACGTCCGATCGACCAGCCGTTCCTGATGCCGATCGAAGACGTGTTCTCGATCTCGGGCCGCGGTACGGTTGTGACGGGTCGCGTTGAGCGCGGTATCGTCAAGGTTGGTGAAGAAGTTGAAATCGTCGGCATCAAGGCGACGGCGAAGACGACGGTTACCGGCGTTGAAATGTTCCGCAAGCTGCTCGACCAGGGCCAGGCTGGCGACAATATCGGCGCTCTGATCCGCGGCGTTGGCCGTGAAGACGTTGAACGCGGCCAGGTTCTCTGCAAGCCGGGTTCGGTGAAGCCGCACACCAAGTTCAAGGCAGAAGCCTACATTCTGACCAAGGACGAAGGTGGCCGTCATACGCCGTTCTTCACGAACTACCGTCCGCAGTTCTACTTCCGCACGACGGACGTGACCGGTGTTGTCACGCTGCCGGCTGGTACGGAAATGGTCATGCCTGGCGATAACGTCGCCATGGACGTTACCCTGATCGTGCCGATCGCGATGGAAGAGAAGCTTCGCTTCGCTATCCGTGAAGGCGGCCGCACCGTCGGTGCAGGCATCGTCTCCTCGATCATCGAGTAATGAA
>UCNG01000046.1 GCA_900473915.1 Hyphomicrobiales bacterium
TCTCATCGCCCACCATCGCTTTCTTAATTATCTGATTTGTCAGTGTTATTTGCTATTTTCCCCGCACCAGATTTGCGGGTGCGGGATATTTCGTTCTCAATCTGATCTGAAACGCGCCTCGAAGACCGAATCCCTAGCGACGCACGATCTGCCTTCTTTGTATAGGTTTCTGCCTGTTTTAGATTTGTCCATCCGTATTGAGCCATCAACTCATGAGCCGCGGCGCCAGCGTTTGCGGCGAGGGTGGCTGATAATTTTCGCAGGCCATGAGCATTCAGATTTAGGCCTGCATCCCGGCAGCGCGCACCGAACCAATTTCCGAAGCTCTCTTTCACGAACGGCGTTCCGAGTTCAGAAACCAGAAAAGACAGGTCGCCGGTTTCGGTACTGGCAATCGTGTTCATCAAAGTTTCTGGAAACTCGACGGTAATCACAGCACCTGTTTTCTCAGTGCGCATGGTGAAGATGTTGCCGTCCATATGTTGGCGACCGGCTTTGACAATATCTGATCGCCTAAGGCCGGAATGGAGCAATAGCTCGCAGGCGAGGCGGGGCTTGGTCCCTACGGGCCATTTTTCGCAGAAACGTTTGTAATCCGCGATTGTCCAAGCGTGGAAACCTTCGGTCTTGTATCGAAGGCTTTCGACGCCATCAGTTGGATTGATATCGACGTGTCCATTGCGGTGCGCCCAGAGGAAAAGGGCTTTCATCGCTTTGAGGAAGTTGTTGGCTAGCGCTGGACGGTCGGCGCGAGCGTCGAGTGCTTGCTCAATTGCCTTCCGGTCGATATCTCCATAAGGGGCATTGCCGGATTTCTTTATAGCGTCGAGAAAGAAGTTTTCCTGCTGCTTGCGGGTAGCAGCAGAATATCCTTTCCATTTACCGCTTTCCTTATATCGATCCACAAGCCAGCGCAGGCTTTGCACCGGCGCATCAACTGGCCGCTTATAGGTCGTTTTTCCGGCAAATGCTGCTGCATAAGCCTGTTTGAATTCTTCTGAATTAAGATCGTCAGGCAACCGGATGCGAGGCCCTTTTCCTTTGCGGAAATAGAACTTCACGGTTTTATGGCGCGTGACTTCGCGCACGACATGAACTGGCAACTTGCGTGGCATGTCGGACATTACAAGCGTACCGTAGCCCTTTTGCCAATAGCCTCATTGCTGTTCGCAACGGGGATATCGGGAGATACGCGATAAATCGCACCATCTATTACGGCCTCGATCTTGACGCCTTCCTGCTTGGCTATTGCAGCCATGCGGCGAAGATCGGCCTGCTTGATTGCGGCTCTCTTGGTCATTCTCCACCTCTTGGATTGTGATTTGTATTCGTTTTGTTCACGGTATAAGACAGCCAGCCTTGGAGGCTGTCATGGATAGATCGGGAACGGTCGGTACGTTGGGCGATTTCAAACGGTACGGGTATTTGCTTACCGCGTACTGCAACGGGTGCCATCACAGTAAGCAGCTTGATATTGATGCCCTGATTGAAAAGCTCGGCCCAGATCACGGGGCGCTTTACAAAGACCTTGCGCACAAACTGCGTTGCTCGGCCTGCGGTGCAAAGAAGGTTCAGCTTCTCGTCTCGCACATCAGCGCGTCCCGAGCGAAGGGTGGCGGTAACAACTGGGGCGGAACGTGACATCATTTCAAACTCATTTCCCAGCCAAAAGCGATATCGTAAAGGAACCGCGCTGGCATGGCTTTAACGGCTGAAACAATGTCCCCGCTGAGTAAATGGCGGCGCACATGTACCAGAAGCAAATCACGCTCGGTCAATCCGTGCTTTTCCATGCAGGCTTTAATGCGCCGGTCCAGATCGTGAATGCGTGGGTCTGACATCCTCACTCCCTTTCCCGCAGTGCGGCGCGGCCTGCTTCGGTGATGCGCCATGACGGAAACATTCTGGTCCCTGTCTGCTCGGCCAAGCCTTCCTTGGTGAGCTTGATTAGATGACGGGCTGCGGTTTCTTTCGGCGACATGGTTCTAATCCCAGCCCCTTGAGCTATGGCGTAAGAGCTTGCGCCAGAATGTCGGTCGAGTGCCGCCAAGACTTTTCTATCCTGCGCTGTCAGCTTCATTCGCTCTGCTCCCCAAGTGCGGAAGCCGCGAGCATGGCGCGCCAGATGTCGGATGCGTAAAAATGGCCGACGCCAATGGTTTCGTTTCGTCCAGCTTTGCACATCCCCTCTGTCGGCTCCTGTAGAGCGGCGAGGATGGTGGACATGGCGGCTTCGGCACCAGCCAAACACAGCTTTCGTTCCACAGCATTGACCTGCATCCACTGGTTATCCCGAAGCTGATCCAATGTGTATGGTGATCCTTCCGGCACAGGGTGGAAAGGACCGTTGATGGCCTTTGCCACCTTCTCGATGAGTTCCTTACTCGGCATGGTTGGAAACCTCCCGCAGAATAGCATCGCGTTCTATTGCGATTGTGTTGATGCAATTGGCGATACTGTCTTCAATGCTTTTCTCGATATTGTGCTTCGCAAAGGCAGAGATGGTTTCCATTGCCTCCCTCACGCCTGTGCCAGTGTGAGTAAAGGTTTGATCAATAGACA
>UCNG01000028.1 GCA_900473915.1 Hyphomicrobiales bacterium
GCCGCCGAACAGACCGCGCTCGAGATGGTGACGCTCGATCAACTGGTCCCGAAAGATCATCTGCTTCGCAAGATCGACGCGGTGATCGATTTCTCTTTCATCCATGATCGGGTTGCTGGGCTTTATTGCCCCGACAACGGCCGTCCGCCGCTCGATCCGACCTTGATGTTCAAGGCGCTGTTCATCGGCTACCTGTTCGGCGTGCGCTCGGAGCGTCAGCTGGTGCGCGAGATCGAGGTCAATGTCGCCTATCGCTGGTTCCTGCGCCTGAAGCTGAGCGATGCGGTGTTCGACGCCTCGACACTGAGCCAGAACCGGCGGCGGCGCTTTAACGACACCTCGGTCGCCCAGGACATTTTCGACCACATCGTCGAACAGGCGATCCGGCACGGACTGGTCGATGGGACAGTGCTTTATACCGACAGCACGCATCTGAAGGCCAATGCCAACAAGGGCAAATACGACCTTGAGATGATCGCCAGATCCCGGGCCGATTATTGGGCTGATCTTGATCGGGCCATTGATGCGGAACGGGCACTGCACGGCCAGAAACCGATGACGGACAAGCCGCGGGAGCGGGAGGCGAAAGAGACCAAGGTCAGCCGCACCGATCCGGAAAGCGGCTATATGGTGCGCGACGGCAAGCCGAAGGGCTTCTACTATCTCGACCACCGCACGGTGGATGGAAAGCTGGCCATCATCACCGATATCCACGTCACGCCGGCCAATGTGCATGACAGTCGCGTCTATCTCGACCGTCTGGATCGGCAACGCCGGCGCTTTGACTTTGAGGTTGGCGCGGTCGGGCTGGATGCCGGCTATGCGACAGCGGCCATTGCCCGGGGTTTGGAAGATCGCCATATCCTCGGCGTTACCGGCTACCGCACTCCAACGCCGCCCAGGGATGGCATGATGCGCAAGTCGAAGTTCGCATTCGAAGCGGATGCCGATGGCTATCGCTGCCCTGAGGGCCAATTGCTCCCCTATGCCACGACCGACCGCAACGGTTACAAGCATTATGTATCTGATCCGGCCATCTGCCGGACCTGCCCGCTGCTCGCATCCTGCACGTCCAACGCCAAGGCCATCCGTACCATCACCCGCCATGTCTGGCAGGACGCCCGCGAACGCACTGACGCCCACCGGCTCACAGCTTGGGGAAAAGCGATCTACAAGCGGCGCAAGGAAACGGTGGAACGTTCCTTCGCCGACGCCAAGCAGCTGCACGGCCACCGCTACGCCCGCTTTCGAGGCCTTGTCCGCGTCGCCTGCCAATGCCTGCTGCAAGCCGCCGCACAGAACATCAAGAAGATCGCCATGGTCCTGACAAAGACGCCAAA
>UCNG01000043.1 GCA_900473915.1 Hyphomicrobiales bacterium
GCCGGGATCGCCAAGAAGGCAACAGACCTGCACAAGGTCGAAAAGCAGCCTCATTTGGACGCGGGCCGCGCTGTGGATGACAAATGGCGCGACCTCAAGGAAGAACCCACCGACCTATCCAAGAAGCTCAAGCGCCATATGGACGCGTTCCTGATCGAGCAGCAGCGCCTTGAAAACGAGCGCCGCCGTAAGGAGCAAGAGGAAGCCGACCGCCTGCGCCGTGAGGCTGATGAACGCGCCCGCGCCGCTGAGCAAGGCAACGATGAAACGGCATTGGCCGAGGCCGAACAGCTAAAGGCAGAAGCTGCCGAGCGTGAAAAGGCCGCACAGGCCACAAATGCGCAAGCTGGTCGCACTGGGGCAAAGGTCAGCCTTCGCACTTTCGTCTCTGCCCGGATCGTTGATTACGACAAGGCTTTGGTTGCCCTGAAAGATCACCCCGAAATGAAAGCTCTTGTCGAGCAGCTTGCCAACCGTGCGGTTCGCGCCGGTATCGAAGTTGCTGGCATCGAGCGCTTTGAAGAACAGAGGGCCGCATAATGAACGCTGTAGCTCATCACGAAAGCAACCGCCTCCCATCATTGCCAGCAGGCGGCAGGGTTAGCGCAATCGTCCCGCAGGATTTTGACGGCGCATGGCGGATCGCGTCAGCCGTTTGCAAGGCAGGCATGGCCCCGAAGGGGCTAGAGACGCCAGAAAAAGCCATGGTCGCAATCATGCACGGCATGGAAGTGGGGTTGACCCCGATGGCGGCTTTACAATCGATTGCTGTCATCAACAGCCGTGCCACACTCTGGGGTGACGGTGCGCTTGGTGTCGTGCAGGCGTCCGGCAAAATGGAAAGCTTCAAGGAATGGTTCGAGGGTGCCGGTGATAGCCGCAAGGCTCTTTGCCTCGTCAAGCGAAAAGGCGACCCAGAGGCCAAACTTGGCGAATTCTCCGTTGCCGATGCGCGCAAGGCGTCGCTCTGGGGCAAGTCTGGCCCATGGTCACAGTATTCAGACCGCATGTTGAAGATGCGAGCCCGCGCTTTTGCATTGCGTGACGGCTTCTCGGATGTTCTTCGCGGCCTCGGCATTGCGGAAGAAGTGCAGGACATTCCGGCCCAGCAGGAGGCGGTCAACGTCACGCCACCATCACCACCTAGCCCTCCTTCCCCGCCATCGCCTGCCACTACCGCCTCGAAAGAGGAAGTCATTGAAGAAGCCGAAATCGTCAATGACCGTGAGGCCTTCGACATTGAAGCCTTCTTGTCCGAAGTCGATGAAGCCATGGCGACCGGCAAGACTGAGGAAGAAATTGTAGAAATCTGGGACGGCTTCGACGTTGAAGCGACCTTGACCGAGGATGAAGAAGCGCTTCAACGTGCGTTTGACCTTCGCAAGCACCAGATTGCCCGCGTTCTTCGCGCAATGCTCAACTCTCACCCTGTCAATGCGGGGTGAGCCATGAGCAAGCGAGAAAAGCCAGTTTATGGTTTCGTCCGCAAGGGGAATGCACTTGTCCCAGCCATGGAATTCGACATGGCCGCGCTGGACAGCATTCGCAATGGTGAACTGGTCAAGGTCGAAATCAAGCAGTTTCGCAATGTTTCCCGTCATCGTGCCTATTGGGCAATGATACAGGAAGTCGTTGACGGCTACGGTTTGAATTATAGCGCCGACCGCCTGCATGAAATCATTAAGCTTGAGACGGGCGTGGTTGATTTGGTCCGCTTGCCGGACGGCTTAAAGGTTCAACTCCCCGGCTCAATTTCCTTCGACAAGATGAGCGAAGCTGAATTCCAAGCTTTCTTCAAGAAGGCTGAGAAGTGGCTTGCAGAAACCTACGGCTATGTCCGTGAGGAGGTTGCGTGATGATCCCCTCTTTCATTGCAAAATTCTTCAACTGGCTTTTCCCCGAACCGGAGCGCCGCGACCTTCAGGCCGAGATTACCGCCAAGATCGCGGAAATAGAGACGGCCAAGCGCCAGCACCGCCCGCGAAGCCACCTTTACGACGAACTCAACGGCCTGATGGCCGAGCAGCTGGCCGAAGAACTCGGCTATGCGAGGCACTGACATGGCCCGGAAAGAATTCACCCGGAAAATCCGTAATGCCGCCATCGAACGCGCTGCCGGTCACTGCGAAAAGTGCAAGGCCGCTCTCAAAAAGGGCGAGGCAGAAGTAGACCACATTTTGCCTGATGTTCTCGGCGGCGAGCCCGTATTGGCCAATGCGCAGGTTCTTTGCCAACAGTGCCATGCTGAAAAGACGGCAGACGATATTCGCCGCACCCGTAAGGCCGACCGCCAGCGGGATAAGAACAACGGCGCGATCAAGCCTTCTTCCAAGCTGGCGAAAACCATCAAAGAGCCGAAGCGCCTTTCCAAGCCCCTCCCCGAATGGAAACGCCGCATTTACGCGAGCACGGAGGTCCAACCATGACCACCCTACCGGAAGAAGCCGTGAACGCGGCAATAGCCGCGCACAACAAATACTACGACGATCTTGTCATCTATCCTTCGGAGGAACCCACGCCGGAAGGAGCATTCCACGCGGCATTAAAGGCTGCTCTCCCCTTCCTCCCCGTGCAAGGGGCTGTGAAGAAGCTGGAGTGGGACAAAGACGGGTGCGCGAAGACGCCGTTCGGAATGTATACCGTCGCGGAAAACGCCGAAGACACTTGGTCATTTACGTTCTACGACTACCCGTATGGCATTCCAGAAGGTGAGTTTGGCACACTTGATGAAGCCAAAGCCGCAGCACAGGCCGACTATGAGGCTCGCATCAGGTCTGCAATCGAAACCGTCATTCCGGTTTCGCAGCCATCCGCAGCGCGTTCGCTGGCGTTGGAGGAAGAGTTCGCCACGATCCGGGCGATGATATACTGCTACGAGGGTGATAGCGCACAAGCGTTTGAGGCTCAGAAGGCGCTCGCCAATATCTGGAACGCCATCCGC
>UCNG01000029.1 GCA_900473915.1 Hyphomicrobiales bacterium
GCAAACCCGGTGCGGTTCATGGAAGTCCTAACCCTGCGTCGAGATGAAAGAGCGGCGGTGGCAAGTTGACCGCCCACCAATGCTAACGGTGTTTTCCTCACCCTCTAACGAAGGGCGCCGAACGCGCGAAAACGCCTGCAACCGTCCAGGTTGATCGGTCGGCCGGGAGTTCTTCGGAGAAGAAAGTACCCACTACCGTATAATGGACGCCGTCGGGTGGACCTGTTCCGATTTTGTCCCGGTCCGGTGCTCATGCCCGGCGGCCCTGCGTTCGAAGTCCGCAGCTGATTTCCAGTCGAGGACTTCACCTGCCAAGAGACCGGCCCCGTCAAAAGTGAAGCCCGACTGGATGTGATGCTCCCTCCTGGCGTCGATGATGGTGATCGTCGCGCCGGGCATGGCCCTTCTGAACCGCGAAGCCAGTGAGAGACCAGTCGCACCCGCCGCGGCGATAACGATTCGCGGGCGGGCATGCGAGGTCTGTGCCTACCCGTTGTGCTGGCAGAGCACCAAGAGCAAATGCATCGCCGTTACAGCGCGCGACCGGGTTCGGGATAAAGTCGCAGAGCGAGTGAGGGTCAGGGATTTGCGCTACGGATCGCACTTATGGCCTCGAACTGGCTGAGGAAGACCCTGCCGGTCAGGTGGTCAAGGAAGTCGGCCCGCTCCAGCCGGTCCATTACCGGGCCTTTCACTTCGGTCAGATGGAAGGTGACATCGGCATCCCTGAGTCGGTGGTTGATCTCCTCCAGGCTTTCCAGCGCGCTGGCGTCGATGGCGTTGACGGCGGAACACATCAGCACGACGTGGCGGACGTCCGGCCTTTGCGCAACGAGTTCGGCAATACGATCCTCGAGATAGCGGCTGTTGGCGAAATAAAGGCTTTCGTCGACGCGGATCGACAGTATCTGCGGATCGGTCAGAACCTGGTGTCGCTCGACGTTGCGAAAGTGCTCGGTGCCCGGCACCTGGCCGATGATCGCCATATGCGGTTTGCTGGTGCGGTAGAGGTGGAGAAACAGCGAGAGTGCCACGCCGGCGACGACACCCGGCTCCACCCCCCAGAGCAGCGTGACGACGATCGTCGCGGCCATGGCGGAGAAGTCGGCCTTCGAATAGTGGAAGACATGGCGGATTGCCTTGAAGTCGACGAGCGACAGCACCGCGACGATGATGGTTGCGGCCAGCGTCGCCTGCGGCAGGCTGGTGAGCAGCGGGGTGAGGAAGAGTGTGGCGAAGGCGATGCCGACAGCCGTGAAGACGCCGGCCGCAGGGGTCTCGGCGCCGGCATCGAAATTTACGACGGAGCGGGCGAAGCCGCCGGTCACCGGATAGCCGGATGAGAGGCCGGCGACAATATTGGCCGCACCGAGCCCGATCAGTTCCTGGTCCGGGACGATCCGCTGCCGGCGCTTCGAGGCGAGCGTCTGGGCAACGGAGACGGATTCGACGAAGCCGATGATACTGATCAGAAAGGCCGGCGCGGCAAGAGTCATGATCAGCTCGAAAGAAACCTGGGGGAAGCCGAGTGCGGGCAGGCCCTGCGGGATCGAACCGACAAGCGCCACGCCCTTCGCAGCGAGGTCGAGGGTGACGGCGAGAAGGATGGTGACGACTACGGCAAGGATCGGCGCCGTCTTGGTCACAAGGTCGGCTACGCGCTTCGCGACGCCGATGCCGATCAGCAGAGGTTTGAGGCGGGTGCGCGCGAAGTAGAGAAAGGCCAGTGCGCCGACGCCGACGGCGACGGTGTAGGGATTGATCTCAGCGGCCAGCCCGGCAAGCGCGGTGATCATCTCGAGGAGCGTGTCGCCGCCGGCCGCAACACCAAGGATGTGTTTCAGTTGACTGGCAGCGATCAGGATGCCGGAGGCTGTGATGAAGCCGGAAATCACCGGATGGCTGAGGAAATTAGCAAGGAAGCCGAGCCGCAGCAGCCCCATCAGCACGAGCATGATACCCGACAGCAGTGCCAGCACGATGGCCGCCGTGAGATGGTCGGCCGCACCCTGCGCGGCGACCTGGCCGACGGCGGAGGCTGTCATCAAGGAAACGACGGCAACGGGGCCGACAGCGAGTGTGCGGCTGGTGCCGAATAGGGCATAGGCCACGAGCGGCAGGATCGAAGCGTAAAGGCCGATTTCGGGCGGCAGGCCGGCGAGCATCGCATAGGCCAGCGATTGCGGGATCAGCATGATCGTCACGATGATCGCGGCAACAACATCACTGGTGAGTGTCGCGCGGTCATAGGCCCGTGCCCAGTCGAGGATCGGGAGGTAGCGCTGGAGCCTGATGGCTGGAAGACGCATTGTTCCTGTTGCTTTCCCCTGCTCAGGCGATGCGCGATTGCATCCGCGTGGTAACCGAACGACGGATGAAGCGTGCCAGCACGATGCCCGCGAGCATCGAGCCGACGAAAATCACGGCGCTCATCTCGCCAAGACCGAGAGCCGGAACGGCACCGCCCGGACAGAAGCCGGTGATGCCCCAGCCGATGCCGAACACGGCCGAGCCGGCAACAAGCGGAAGATCGAGCTTGCGTGCCGTCGGCAGATGGAACGTCTTGTCGAAGAGCGGCGCCGGGCGCTTGAGGATGAAACTGTAGCCGATGGCGGTGACCACGAGCGCGCCGCCCATCACGAAGGCCAGCGACGGGTCCCAGGTTCCGGCGAAGTCGAAGAAGTTGAGCACCTTGGCGGGATTGATCATGCCGGAAATGGCGATGCCGGTGCCGAAAATGAGCCCGGCAATCAGGGCGGAAAGGATTCGGGCCATCAGAAGCCTCCGAGAAGGTGACGGACAACGAAGACGGTGAGCGCCGTCGAAGCCATGAAGATCAGGGTGGCGGCGATCGAGCGCGGCGAGAGGCGTGCAAGCCCGCAGACGCCATGGCCCGACGTGCAGCCTCCGCCAAAATGGACGCCGATGCCGACGATGAGACCGCCGATGATGAGCCAGGGCGTAGGAACCGGGCTTTCGAACGGCACGGTCGAAGCCCCGGCTACGATGATGATCAAGGCGGGAGCCACGATCACCCCTGCGATGAAAGCAGCGCGCCATGCCCAGTCGTTCGACAAGGGCGGAAGGAGCCCGGAGAGAATGCCGGTCATGCCGGCGATGCGACCGTGAAAGGCCATAAGGAGGATGGCGGCAAGGCCGATCATAGCGCCCCCGAGAAGGGAGGCGAGTGGTGTGAACTCGGTCATCGATCAGTCTCGTGGTTGTGGGTTGGTCGTGCCGGTTTGGCAGAACAAACGATGCATGGTGTGGATGAAGGCCGCGACGCGGGCGTCGGCGAGCCGATAGAAGACATGCTTACCCTCCTTGCGACCGGCGATCAGTCCTGCCTCGCGAAGACCGGCGAGCTGCTGCGAGAGGCCCGGCTGGCGGATGCCAAGCAGATCCTCGAGCTCGCGCACGGAGCGCTCGCCCTCCACGAGAGCGCAACAGACCAGCAGGCGGTCCGGATTGGACAGCTTCTTCAGGAAGGCCGATGCCTCATCGACATTGGCCTTCAGATCGGCGGCTTCGCAGGAGAGCTTTTCGATCACCGGTTCAGTCCCAGGATGCGCCTGCCAACAGATCGAGCGGGATCTTGAGATAGCGCCGGCCGTTCGCTTCCGGTTCGGGCAGACGGCCACCCCTGGTGTTGATCTGCAGCGAATGCAGGATCAGCTTCGGCATGGGCAGAGTTCTGTCGCGGGCCTCGCGCGCGGCGACGAACTCCTCTTCCGTCTTGTACTTGGCCATGTGGATGTTCTTCGCCTTCTGCTCGGCGACCGTCGACTCCCACAGCGGTTCCCGGCCGCCGGGCTGATAGTCATGACCGGTGAAGATGCGGGTCTCGTCGGGAAGCGCCAGAATGTCCTGGATCGACTTCCACAGCACCTTGGCGCTGCCGCCGGGAAAGTCGGCGCGCGCCGTTCCGCTGTCGGGCATGAACAACGTGTCATGGACGAAGGCGGCATCGCCGATGACATAGGTGATCGAGGCGAGCGTATGGCCGGGCGAGAACATCACCTTGGCATCGATATTGCCGACCCGGAAGGTGTCTCCGTCGGCAAAGAGCCGGTCCCACTGGGAGCCGTCGACCGGGAAATCCGGCCAGTTGTAGAAGTCCTTCCACAGCTTCTGGACCTCGATGACCTTCTCGCCGATGGCGGTCTGTGCGCCTGTCTTCTGTTTCAGGTAGGCGGCAGCCGAGAAATGATCGGCATGCGGATGGGTGTCGAGGATCCACTCGACCTCGTAACCCTTGTCCCGCACGAATGCGAGGATGCGGTCGGCATTCGTCGAGGCCGTCTGGCCTGACTTCTCGTCGAAGTCATAGACGGGGTCGATGATCGCGCATTTCTTCGTCTCGGGATCGGCGACGACATATTGGATCGACCAGGTGCGACGGTCGAAAAAGCCGGTCACTTCCGGTTTCGGGACCATAGGAACTGCCTTTCTGAAGTTTCGTGTGCCAATAATGGATTTGCGTTGCTTAGTGGCCATTGGCTCCCAGCCAGGTAACGACTCCTGACAGATCAAAGCCACGCTCACGTCCAAAGCGGATGACGTCGTCTTTCGCCATACGACCGTCGAGAACCTCGCCGAGGGCCCAGAGCGTCAAGGATCGGGTACCGGACCGGCAGAAGGCGAGAACCTGACCGTCGTTTTCGGCGAGTACACACTGAAACGCCCGCACGGCACCTTCGGTAATCTCGGCCGCGCGCAGGGGAATATGCGCACTGGCGAGTCCGGCCTGCGCGGCGGCCTCGGCAATTTCGCTGGCACGCGGCTGACCGAAATCCTCGCCATCCGGCCGATTATTGATGAGGACTCGAATACCGGACGCAGCGGCTGCGCTGACATCGCTGGTGCTGAGCTGTTCGCAGATCGACAGCCGGTCGTTGATGCGGACAGGCTTCATTGCCGCCCCCCTTTGAGAGGGCACGTGTTGAAGCCGAAGAGCGGATAGAGCGGGCAAGTCGAGAACAGGCCCGTCAGCAGCGGAGCGAGTCCGATCAGCCCCCACCAGCGTGCGTTGCCGTCAAGTAGAAAGGTGAGTGACAGCAGCGCCAGACCGACGATGATCCTGAGGATGCGATCGATGCCTCCGACATTTTTGGTCATGGTTCATTCCTCTCGTTTGAAGGTCGCGCACCGATTGTTGCGCAACAACGATTGCAAAAAACTGCAACTATTAGCGTGCAGAAGTTCAACAACGGCTCGGCCTCAATTCCCGATCAGTCCTGCGTGACTTTCCTGCGCCCGGAGGCGCGATTTCCCGCCGAAGGGCCGTCGGCGAGCGTGGCCGTTCCCTTTGCTGCCCGAGGCTCGCAAAAGGACTTGCAGAGCACACTCAGGACGCTACGGGCCGGCTCGCTCTCGATCCGATACCAGATGGTCTGGCCATCCCGCCGGCCTGCAATCAGTCTATCACGGCGAAGCAAAGCCAAGTGCTGAGACACGGTCGAGTCACGAATGCCGAGGAACTCCGCGAGCTGCCCGACTGATTTTTCGCCCTCAATGAGCTGGCACAGGATCAGGAGGCGGTGCCGGTTCGCGAGCGCCTTCAGCAATTCGCAGGCATCGTCAGCGGCGGTCTGCATGGATTCAAGATCAATTTTCATTACTGCGTACCTACGATGATTTGAATATAAATGTCAACGGAAAAATTTGGCGTGCGCGGTGCGGCGCAGGATCGAACTTTGTCCAAGGAGAGCTACACCATGGCGAATGCCCGACCGAGCCCCTAGCTGACAGCATTGCGCAACGGCAACCAGATCCTAGCCTGTCCCGATGCACTGGGAGTGCGTCGCGCTTATGCAAACTGCAATTGTTCTTCGGCAATCTTACCGAAACCAAAGCGCTGATAGAGGTGCGTCAGCGCAAGCAATTGTTCGCGCAGCTTATGGCGGTTTGGCGGTCGGGATCGCGTGACATGATCCGTTCGCCGAAGAGCTTGAGCCGGTTCATTTGGCCTCGGTACGGCTTCGTGCATGGTAGCCTGTCCATTTCTTCCAGAGAGCCCGGCTCAGACATCAGGTTGTCCACAGCATCTCATTGCGCGAGATCGCGGCGGGGCAATCGGGTTTCCAGGCCCGGCTGTTCCCTCGGATCGGAATGATCGGCTCCGCGCCGCACTCAAGGATCGCGGCATGACAGCGGCGTTTGTCGGAGGCTCCGTCCGCTATAATTGTCATGATATCCTCGGTGACCTGGATCTGCGACATCAGCTCCGGCAGGATCGGGCTGTCGCCTTGTCGGCTGGAGGTGAACTCGACAGAACGGATTTCACCTGTCGTGGTGCCGTCACCAGGTCAACATTCCGCCACTTCCGCCCGTGCGTTGCACCATGCTTACGGGCCAGCCACTCGCCATCACCGCGAAAACGGATGTCCATGTCTGCAAAGCGGCTGTTCCGAACCTTCGCGAACAAGGGTGCGGCCATATCTTTCAAATTGCCTCGATTGGTGCGCGTATCGCTTCGGCGGGGCTGAGCGCCTATGACCTGCCCCCCCCACGAAGTCCCGCACCATGATGTAGAGTCTGCTCAACCCTGAAGGAGCAGACGAATGCGAAAGAGCCGTTTCATCGAGGCGCAGATGCGGTTGATTACGTTTGACGTGCCGACAAGGCAACAGCGGAAAACGATCAAAAGTGGCGACATCTCTCAGTCACTACAGGAGAGAATTGAGGTTCTGACTATACTGGAGCCATCCAGCTATATTCCAGCTATACTAAAGACTCACCCCTCTCTGCCGCCCAACTTGCCAAGACACCGATCCGCCCTGCACGACGCCCATGACCTCGCGGCCGAGGTGGCGGTCGATGACCGGCCGCCATGGGACAAGCGTAAACTCATGGGATTTCTCGACCACGGCGAACTTGCCGCTGGATAACTGCACCGTGCCGGTGAACCTGCCGCTGACATTCTCGCCGTCCATGGCGGCGCGGAACGGCAGGCCCTTGCCCTCGGCTATCTCCGCGCCGACACGAGCAACCTCGCGCTCGCGCAGCGTGGCGAGAAGATTGCGCCGATAGAAGATGCGACCGTTCTGCGCTCGGGTCGCGTCGCCTTGTTCGATATGATGCTCGCGGCGCCGGTCCATGGCCTCGCGCACCTGCTGGCCGAAGCCGGTCGGAGCAAGGTCGGCCGTCTCGCCCTGGATCAGCCGCCGGTCCAGCCAGGTCGCGCCGTCCGATCCGATCTGCTTTTCCAGACCGACCGGGGAAAGGACGCGAACGCTGGCCTGCCGGTCGCGGCCGGCGTCACAGGCGGCGGCGCGGCTCTCGAAGTCCTCGGGGATGCGCCATTGGTCGGCGTCGATCCGCTCGACGATCCCGGCGCGGCGCAATGCCTCCAGCCGGCGGACATGGGCATCGACATAGCCCTCATAGTCGCCGCCCGGAACGCGGCCCTCGAATTTCGCCTGCTCCAGATGGCGGCTCGGCCGATAGATGCTGTCCTCGGCCATGGCGGTGATGGTGCGGTCGGACGGCCGGTCTGCCGCTTCTGCCGGGCCGATCTGGATGACGCTGCCGATGCGGGCGTCCTCCAGCCGCTCGGGCGCGATGCCGGATATGTGGTGCGTCCGCCCGTCGATCCCGTCCACTACTATGGTCAGGTCTTCGCCTAGCTCATCGGACAGGTGCTTGTCCACGACGCGCCCGACGATGGGCGTCTCTGGCGCTCCGTCATGGATTTGGAAACTCATGGGATCGCGTTCGCCACCCTGCGGGCCGAGCGCCTTCTGCATGGTGCGGATAATGTCACCGCGCTCGCCCAGCTCGCGCAAGGCCGACTCCATGTCCTTGCTCAACTCCCAAACGCCCGGCGCGTGCTCAGTCGCCAGCCCCATCTTCTCCAGCTTGGCGAGGCGGCGCAGGCGCAATGTCCGCTCGAACTGCCGCCTCAGCATGGCAGGCTCATGGCGCAGGTCGAGGAAACGGGCGTCGGCTTCCTCGGCCATGGCGCGGTCGATCCGGGTGAGACGGTCCTGGTCTATCTCGGCCGACAGCTTGCGGGTCTGCTCGATCTCGGTCACGGGGCCGAGTTCGAGGCTGGCAAGCTCGCTGGCGCGCTCGCGCAGGCCGTTGGCGAGGTAGTCGCCATTGATGACCAGATCCCCGCCCGTATCGTCGCGGCCGTTGACGATGACATGCACATGGGGATGCCCGGTGTTGTAGTGGTTGACGGCAACCCAATCGAGTTTCGTGCCGAGGTCGGCTTCCACCTGTTTCATGAGGTCGCGGGTGTAGGCCGTGAGGTCAGACAGCTCCGCGCCGTCCTCGGGCGAGACGATGAACCGGAACTGGTGGCGGTCGTCCTTGCCGCGCTCAAGGAAGGCGTCGCCATCGGCGCGGTCCTCGGTCGCCGAATAGAGCTGGCCCCGCTCGCCGTCGCGCGAGGTTCCGTCACGCTGGACATAGCGCAGATGCGCGCGGGCGCGGCTGTCCTTCCACGGCGTTCGCACGCTGCGCTGCTTGACGATCACGCGGCGGCTGCCCGGCTGGCGATGATGCCATTGGCCGGAGATGTTGCGGGCGCGCACGAAGCTCGCGCCCCGGCCGCGCTTCACACCCTTGCCGCTGGCGACCACGGCACGGGAACCGCCCGGCGATGACGGGCGGGCGGATGACGACATGGAAGGGGCGCGGGAGGCCGCCGCCTGATGCTGCCGGGTAATCTTCCTGACCTGCGTGAGAAAGCTCTTGGTCTTGCCGGTCTTCCGCGTGTCGGATCGGATGCGGCCGGGCTTCGGCCGGAAGCGGTTTTCGTCGTCGGCGCTCATGGGCGCGGCTCCGGCCGAAATCCCCGAAAACAGGCCGATATGGGCCTATGGTGCCGCTCGAAACCCTGCAAGGCCAAGGCTTTGCGCGAAATCGCGGCACGCGGGGCCGAAAACCATGGTGCCGCTCGCGATTTCCCTAAACAGTGTGCAGACAACAACAATATTCGGAAGCGGCCCGACATGGTGCCGTCTTCTTTAATCTTGCCCTCCCCCTTCTCTACCGTATTCGCCTTTCCTGTCGTCAATTCAGCCAGGCACAATCCTGCCTGTCTGGACGCCGGAACGGATTGCGCGGAGTGCGGGAACGCCGCCTTCATGGTGTTCCCCCGTCGTCCGCGCGGGCGACGAAAATGCTGCCGTCCTGCGGTTTCGTGCGAGCAGGATCGCGCACCGGAACGGTTACGCGAACGTCATCGGGTCGCGCTTCGGATGACGATGCTACGGCAGTCCGTGCGTCCGCCGAGCGCATGACGAACAGCCCGGCCTCGCGCCAGTCGGGTGGTGGCGGCGGTGCCAGCGCAGGCACTTCGGACGCGGCCGCGCCGCCGAGGATCGGCGCAAGGGTGGCGACATAGGCGCGGGTTTCTGCAGGTAATACCCGCCCGGTCGCAAGGTATTCGTCGTAACGGCCGGGACCGGCATTGTATGCCGCGAGCATCGCGGAGACATTGCCGTAGCGGTCCCACATTTCGCGCAGATAGGCCGCGCCCGCCATGATGTTGTCGCGCGGATCGTAGGGATCGCGACCAAGGCCATGACGGACGCGTAGGCCCGCCCAGGTGTCGGGCATGACCTGCATCAATCCCATCGCCCCGGCCGTGGACACCGCCAGCGCATCGCCGGCACTTTCGGCGTGCAGAACGGCGCAAATCCAGTCTTCGGGAATTCCGAAGCGCCGCGCCGCTTCGGCGATATAAGCGGTATAGGGCTCAATTGCGGCAGGTCGAACGATCAGTGTCGATTGTGCAACAGCAATCGCCGATCCGCTGCCAAGCGACAGCAGACCGGTTATCAAGACAACGGCATGGCGCCGCGCCGCCCGGGATATGTCGGGGGGCCAAACTGCCAGCATTCTCATCGCTGCCAAAGCCAAGATGCACGTGCCGGCGCAAAGCCGCCACTGACCTCCGCTGTGCGCGCCAACCGTCTTTCGCCTGAGCAGGACGACGGCATGAGACGATCTTTCCGCGATCAACGGGATGTGAGATTTGAGCAAGGGGATGGCGCGGAAATGCATGGCCTTAGTCCCGCTCGTCACGCGGTCTTGGGCGACTCCAGTGCAGCGACCACGACGCGCCCGCGTCATCGTCGCGGAACAGGTTGGCGCGGATGGGATGCGGGAATGTTGGATCGTCCAGCAGCACCGAAAGGTATTCGCCAGCCTTTTCGCCGGTGCGTTTCCAGGCTGCACCGATCTCCGGGCCTTCAACGGCACCGTGATGGACGCGGTAGTTGGGGACATTCTCTGCGTCCGCTTCCTCCACCGGAACGATGATGAGTTCGCGATCGAGGGTGAGTGTGTGGATGCGACCGACATAGCCGTTTTTCTCGCGCGTGAACTGACCGATCTGAGGCATGACAATCTCCTTGGCGGTGAGGTTGGAAAGACCATCGGCGGGCACCGCTCCCGCTGATGGGGAAGCAGTCAATGCGTCGGCGCGCGCCACTCGTAGCGGCTGTCGCCTTCCTCGTCGGTCCAGAGCGGGATGGCGCGGCCGATGACGGAACTTGCGGGGATGGGTCCGAAGTAACGACCGTCCAGGCTGTCTCGGACTTCCCAATTCATGAGGAAGATTTCGCCGTCGCCGATGACGCGGCAGCCCTGCCAGACGGGCAGATCGCGACCGATCCGGTCCCGCTCCAGCGCCTTGCCCATCTCCACGCCGTCCACGGTGATGGTGCGGCCAATGCGGCAAACCCGTTGCCCGAAGAGGCCCACAACGCGTTTCAACAGCGGCACGCCACGCGCGATATAGCCGCGCTCGACCATGAAGACGGCGAGCGGTTCAGGCGGCATGATGGCGACCAGTTCGGGCACGTCAATCCGCTCGGCCGGCACGACTGTGTAGAAGCCGATGGGCGCGCTGGCGGTGGCATTCCAGATCAGCCTTGTCGGCATATCGACGGCACTCATGGCAGCGATGACGCTGACAGCCAGCACCGTCACCGTGAGGACGCGACGGCGCGTCATGGCTCGATCCTCCGGCGCCCAATCCAGGCGGCGTGCCGCTCGGGCGTGTAGGCGCTCGGTTCCAGGTTAGCGGTCAGACGGTTGTGGACGTGCCGCCAGTAATCCGGGGACACGTCGGCCGGATCGAAGCCAAGGGCTTCCACCGCGTCGATGACGGCAAGCGCCCGCTGCACCTTCTCCCAGCCATTGAGGCGCAGAAGGATGTCGCCACCGGGCCGGACGAAGGGCAGCGTCTGGAACGGCTCGCCACGCCCGATGGCGCGCACGATGTCGATGCGGGAAACAACAGTACCAAAGTCGTTTGCGGCCCACCGCACGAAAGCGAAGACGTTGCCGGGCGCAAAGCCGACGATGCTGCGGCGGCGGTCGAGTATCTGTTCGTAGCTCTTGCGGCCGAACCGTATCCAGTGCTCGACCCTCTGCTTCTGGAAGGTCAGCTCGACCAATGTAGTGAATGGCGCGGGTTGGTCCGGCAGCGGCCGACCGTGCGCCTTCCTGTGGGAACGACGGATCATGGTTCGTCTCCGGTAAGGTCGGTGGAAGTGCGGGCGAGCACCGCGTCGAGCGCAGCTTCGGTGCGCAGGATGGCGCGACCAATGGCTTCGGGAATTTGCGGAAGAACAGCGTCGCCGAAAGCTTCGACGATCAGACTGGCCGCAGAAGTCCCTTTGCGACTGCCGAGTGCAATGCGCGTGTCAGCCACCCAGGTGGAAAGCCCATCATCCAGCCGTAGGTGATGGGCAAGGCCGCCGTTCCAGTCAGCCCATGGCTCCGCAGCATCGCCGCCAGCGCCCGCGCGCCCGCCCATCTGTCCGGCGCGCGATCCGTCATCGCACCATACATCACCGCGTCCATGGTCGGAGATTTCCGGCGGTCGTAGGCCGGACTCCAGCCGTCCATCCTGCTGTCGCGCTTCGTCGGCGTCGGCAGGATTTCCGCCGCGTGGCGCAACAGGTTCGGTGTGTCGATCTGCGCCTTCGCGCCGCTCAATCGCTTTCCTGTCTCGATCTCCTGACGGCTCAATCTCCTGCCGCCGTTCGGCTTCACCGGCGTCGGCATCAAACCGTATGGCTGTTCCAGACTGTCGAAATGTAGCGCCTCGCTGATCGTCGGTGTCCGGTCGAAATCGTCCTGGTCCGATGTCATCCGGCCCTTGTGCTTGCGCAGAACGCTCTCCCGCGGTGCGGGGTTCGCAGTCGGCGTTCCCATCATCCCCGCGTGTCGACTGGCATGGCCCTGCAATTGGCTGAGAACGTCGCCCCGGCCACCCCGATCCGCATCCGACTTCCTCGGCGTCGCAAGGATCATTCGCAGCGGATATGTCGATCCCGCTCCGCCGCCCGCGCCATCCTTCATCTCGTCCGATGCCATCGGCGTCGGCAGTGGGCGGTTGCGGAACAGCTCGTAGAGGCCCGATTCCCTCATCGCCCGACGCGCGCCCGAACCACCCTCCAGACGGATGCCGCCCTGCTGGGACTGCGATACCGGCGTGGGCAAGCTGTTCGGGGTCGTAGCCGATAAGCCAGGACCGCTTGCGGACGTGGTTGGCGCCAACGCTGTCAGCCCCCACCACGCACGGTTCGACGGCGTAGCCGAGCGCTTCCAGTTCAGCGAGCAGCCGGTCAGCGCCGCGAGTTCTGAGATTAGCGCTGTTCTCAAAAGCGAACCAGCGAGGGCGGCAATCTCCGACAAGCCGGACGGCTTCGAGGTAGAGGCCCGACCGCTCGCCGTCGATCCCTTTGCCCTTGGTGTTGGCGCTGCTGATGTCCTGGCAGGGCGGGCTGCCGACGACGATGTCGGGCAGGACTCCAAGGTCGGAAACAAGGTGAGCTGCCGTGAGTCCGCGCACGTCCTCGTAGAGTCTGACATGGGGATTGTTCTCTGCATAAAGGATGCGCCGCCATTCGACGATTTGGCAGGCGGCGATGGTAACGAAGCCGGCGCGGTGCAGGCCGAGCGACCAGCCGCCCGCGGCGGCGCTGAACAGGTCGAGTGCGCGCATCATGGCGCACCTCGCCGTGCGGCACCGGCACCATGGCTCGCGTGTACGCGCGTCAAAGAATAGAAGTTAGATTCTTTGTTAGATTCTTCTATAAAGTGCGCGGCGCGATTTGCGCCTAATGTGCCGATACTGTTTGCGCCCAATCTGCCGATAGGTTTCACATGGTTATCCACAGGCACTGTGGATAAGTTTTCGGGGCGAAAACGCACCAATTCGCGCCGATCCTCCCACTCGATTTCGAGACGGTATCCGGGCAGCGGCTGGCGGGCGGCGATGCGGCGAAGGTCGAGCGCGAAGTCGGATGGCCGCGCGAGGCTGCCGGACTTTTCGTGAAGGTGG
Source organism: Hyphomicrobiales bacterium (assembly GCA_900473915.1). Taxonomy (GTDB): domain Bacteria; phylum Pseudomonadota; class Alphaproteobacteria; order Rhizobiales; family Rhizobiaceae; genus Brucella. Next base: position 13,316 of record UCNG01000029.1, read on the forward strand.
CTGATCTCGAAAGCCCAGCCGTCAGGCTGGTGGCCGGCATGTTTGCGGGCAACGCGATAGAGCCATCGCTCGATGCCGCCAGTCAGCCGGAAATAGGCCGGGTCTATGGTCAGGACCAACGAGCGGTCGATAACGCTCTGGTAGAACCATTCGGGCAGGACGAACTCCATGCCCTCGACGCGGCCGGAGCGCGTTGTCATTTCCTCCCACTCGTTGATCCATGAGAATTGCCGCCGGCGCCAGTTCGGGCCGTTGCGAATGGTTGTAGCGATGACGGTGGATTGCAGCCGCGCCAGCGCGGCTTTCAGAAGCCGGTATTGGTGATTGCCGGTCGGGCGTCCGATCGCACGCAGCAACTGATAGGGCGTGAAACGGAAGAAGCGTGAAGTCGGGATGCCGCTGTTTTCGGCTGCGACGATCTGCGACGCGGCCCAGATCAGGACATCAGCATCCCAGATGGTCGCCATTCCATGTTCGGGCATGGCGAAGACCTGCACCTCGATATCTGCGCCCTTGTAGAGAATCGGTTTCATGCGTGGGCGCTTGCCGAGCGAAAAGAACGGCCGTTCCATCAGGTCGCGCTGGTCACGCGGCGCAGCGTCCCCGGTCGCCACCACGAAAGGGTCGAGATGGCTGCGCTCGCTGACCACTTCCGTCTGCGCTGGTCTATGATCGTCGTTGCGCAGCATTCAGAGTTCTTCCCGCTCCGCAGGTGTCAGCGGTCGCGCGGGAAAGACCGTGCGGGCGTTCGCGTCGCGAGTGGACTTGCGTGCCCCGATTGCACTCCAGGCTTCCAGATCCTGCACGGCATAGACGACCCGTCCCCCGATCTTTCGGTAGACGGGGCCGGTGCCGTAGGTCCGGTGCTTTTCGAGAGTGCGCAGCGATATGCCGAGGAAGCGCGCAGCTTCCTGCGTGCGAAGCAGCCGTGGCGGCAGGTCGGCATTGCGGCCGTGGATCATGGTATCGCCTCCGGTTGGTCAGACAAACGGCCGCCGAGAGGGCGGCAGGCTGTGGCGAACCATGGCGAACGACGTGCGGCATGTAGCGTGCCGCATTTGCGCCCCTGCGCTGGCGGCACCCCTCAAGGCGGAAGTGAAACGGGAGTATTTCCATAAGAAGAAGTCAGCCGGGCTCAAACGGTAAAGACAACCGTGCCCGGCTCGGCTATGAATGAAAGCGGAGCAGACGCGCTGCTCCGGGGCGTCGAAACCCCTGACTAGCGGTTGGTGTCGGCCGTGACGGCACCACACTCCTTGACCCTATGGTCGGGGAGCCTGTGGCGTATGTCCAGGGCTACCCGCCTAAAGGCCATGGGGCCGTCTAGTCACGGTTTCGAACTCCCCGATCACCAGGTCTGAGGGGCCATTTGCGGGGGCGCACCGCAAGCAAGGCTCTCCGTGAAGAAGGGGAATGACAATGGGAACGCCCGTCGAACTCGACCCCGATGTGGATGATGAGGCACCGACAGGCAACGAGATCACCAGCTATGACGAGCGGCATTTCGTGACCTATCTGCGGCTTCTCGACGCCAGGGCCGAAGGGGCGGACTGGAAGGAAGTCGCGCAGATTGTCCTGCACCGCGACCCGGTCTCCGACGAGACGCGTACTTATCGGTGCTGGCAAAGCCACCTGGAGCGCGCGCAATGGCTTTCGCGCGAGGGATATCGCAATCTTCTGAAGCGATCCCGGCCAGCAAGTCCTGAAGCGGTCAATGCTTGCCAGATTTGATCGGATAGTGCAGCAACAGGCGATAGCCGCCTCGCATCATCCTGGTGCCATGTGCCACAAGACGGCGCGCCTTGCTCTTGCGCGGGTCGCCCTCGAAGTCCTCCTTGGTCCCGCGAAAGCCGAGCAGGACCTTTGCGATGGTGCGATAGCTCTCTCCACGCAGCCTTGCATCGAGCGCCCGCAATGACAGGCTGTACCATTGCCGGCGCTGTGCAGGAAACGCCCGAAAATCGGGACCTGACGCCCGGCCATTGAGAGAGCGCCAGAAACGACGGGCCGCATGTGCGCGAAGTTCCAGATAGACGTCCATCGGCAGGGTGAGCGCATAAAATGCCGCTGCGTCCGGTATCGCCCCGGGCAGCCAGAACTGATGCGCAACACCGTTGACTCGCCAGATACCATGCCAGCCATCGGCGGCGCGGCGCAAATCGAGATCGTCAAGCTGGGCCAGCGTAACGATCGGTTCCGTGTCGCTGTTCCTGCGTTCGACAGGTGACAGCATCACGGCTTCAGGATAGAGGCCTGGGTTCCAGAACGGTGTCTGGCAATCAGGCGGCGCGTCGGGGTCGCAGGGGAAATCGCAACCCCCAACGGTTGGCAAATACGTCAAGGTCACGGTCAGCCGGTTGGTCCGTCAGCACGGCCGCGTTGTAATCCTGACGGTAATCCTCGTTCCGGCGGAGATATTCCCAGGCGAACCCGGCGGCCGGAAGGTGCATCGTATGCCTGTACGCCGCCGGTGAACGCCAGTCGATGCTGAGCATGGCGTCACCTCCCAAAACCGGGGCGCGCAGGGCGACGCCCCGGCAGAGGATTTTGTGCAATCAAAGCAAGACGAAGAAGCCGCGCGTCCCAGATATGTTGATCGCGGAAGGTGATCACTCTGCGTCGGATTGCCCTGACGTCTCCTGTCGCGAGCCGGGCGTAGCCCGGCGAGCGTTTGCTCGGTCGAAGATATGACTTTCCGCGCGTACAGGAGGTGCCCGCCCATGGCAGGCACTTTGGCCAGAGAAAAAGGGGCGGCCTATGCGGCCGCCCTGTCGCCCTTCTGCTGCATCCATGCAAGCCGCCTGCTGGCCGTCTGGTGGTGGCCGCTGTCCAGCTCGATGCCGATCCAGTCGCGGCCGATCTGCTGCGCCGCCGCCAGGGTGGAGCCGCTGCCGCTGAACGGGTCCAGCACCAGATCGCCGGGCTTCGTGAAAGCCTCGATCAACGGCGCCAAGGCTTCGACCGGCTTTTGCGTCGGGTGCAGCTTGTTGCCCGCATAGGGGAAGTCGATCACGTCCGGGATGGGGTTTTCGGGCAGGGAAACATTGCCCTTCGCCAGCAAGTAAGCCTGTTCATGCTGGTAGCGCAGGAACTTCGCCGATGACGCATAACGCTTGCGGAACACGATATGCCCGACAACGCGGAAGCCTGCCGCTTTCCATGCGTCCATGAACAGATCGACCTTGTTCCAGCCGTAGAAAGAAACGGCGAAACCACCGTCCTTCAAGACGCGGTGCATCTGGTTGAAGGCGGGACGAAGCCAGCGGGCGTTGTCGTCGTTCGCCACCTTCCTGCCGTTGCGGTCGCGGTAGTTCACCAAGTAGGGCGGATCGGTCAGAATGAAGTCCACCGATCCCCTTTCAAAAGAACGCATCGCCTCGATGCAGTCGGCATTGACGATCACGTTGCGCGGGGTGCTGAAGGTTCGGGTCATTGGTCTTCCTTTCGGGTTACAGGGTTCAGAGAAGCGAAGCGCTCGCTCCTGAACCCTTGCCCGTCGGCGAGACCGGGGTAGCAAGGTGCAAGGAAAGTCTTTGGCACCGTGGAATAAATGGAGGGGACCCGCTTGCGGGGAGCAGGCCGTTTATGCCGCGAAAGGCCGAAGAGTTTTCTTGGGCCGCGCGAGGGCAGCGCCCTTAGCTCTTGCTTCAGAAACCGGCTTATTTCGGCTTTCGTACGGATGAGGTTGCGTGCAAGGCAGACGCCCGGCGGCTCACTTCAGATTTCTGCTGCCATACGGCTGAAGCTGGCAACTTAAACCTTTCGCACTTTCCGGAGAGCGATCCGGGGGCTCATCTTTGGACCATGAACATCTCACGAAAAAGCTGTTCCGATCTGACGATCCCCTTGTCCGTAAGCCAGACGGATTTCGCTTTGTTGACCGGATTGCCGATGAAGCCCTTCTCGTGCAGTCGGTTCATCGCGCTCCAGTCGAATCCCTTCCATGCTCGGCCGTCCCCGTCGAGCGTCAGGTAGAGCAGCGCGAGAATCGCATCGTCGATCCTGTCCTTGTCGATCTCCATTGCGCGATGTTCTCCCGATTCCAGAGCATCCTTATTATACGCTACAGTATCCCATATGCCGCACGGGTGCGACGCGGGGCTTTCATTTCATGCACGAGCGGTTCTTCGATGGTCCCTGCCCCCTCCGGGCAATGGGATTTTTGGAGACGATGGCGCTCAAACGCAGCAGGATCAACATTGAGGTCTTTGGACCTCCGACCTCGTCGGAACCGGCGCGGAACGGCGGCAGTCGCGCCGACGAAGCGGTCATGATCCTCACCCGGCTGCTCGGCCGCCAGATCGCCCGCGAGCAGTTCGAGCGCAAGCTGGCGCTGGAACGCAGGGTACAGAAGAAGCGCCCAGCAGGCGAGGATGCGTGATGCCTATGGTTTCAGGCACCGGGTTTGTTCAGGATGCAGCCATAGCCATTGTCGATTCCATTTCTTTCCAGCGCAGTCACGAAGAATTCCTACATCAGGCGCCACACAAGCCAGTAGAGATCACCCGACGCGGCCGCCGCGAGTTCGTCCTGATGAACATCGAACACCATGACTGGTTTCGGACAACTTCTCTGCGACGTCACCGCACAGCGGAAGCTGCCGATATCGTCATCGACGCGGTGGAGCGCGCAGCGATGAACGCCGGTCTCATGCCGCTGGACGCCCCGCTCGGATAGGCGATCAGAGCGCCCCGCAGGTCGGTCATCGCCTCGTCGCGACACCCGCGCCGGGGCATTCACATATTCTTCTTGTGACCGTTTTGGTCCCGTGATATAGGTACGCTATGAGGATCATTGCCCGCCGCACCTTGCGGCAGTTCGTCGACAGCCTCGCGGGGCAGAAGGACCAGCCGGCGGTCAAGGCCGCGCTCGACGCCTGGTTCGAGGAAGTCAGCAAGGCGGACTGGAAGAGTTCGGCGGATGTGAAGCGGCTCTACGCGACGGCCAGCATCGTCAGCGCCGAACGCATCGTCTTCAACATCAAGGGCAACGATTATCGCCTCGTGGTGGCGGTCGACTTCGAGAAGGCCATCGTCTGGATCAAGTGGATTGGCACGCACAAGGCATATGACGGGATCGACGTGACGGAGGTCAGACATGGCGACTGAGCTGAAGCCCATCCGAACCGAGGCGGATTACGATGCGGCGCTTGCCGAAGTGGAGCGGCTGTGGGGCGCGAAGAGCGGCACGCCGGATGGCGACCGGCTCGACGTGCTGGCGACACTGATCGAGGTTTATGAAGCGAAGAACTATCCGATGGATCCGCCCGACCCGATCGAGGCGATCCGGTTCCGCATGGAGCAGCGGGGACTGACCCGCAAGGATCTTGAACCGATGATCGGCCCGCGCAACCGGGTGGCCGATGTCCTGAACCGCAAGCGGGGACTGTCCATCGAGATGATCCGGCAGTTGCACGACCATCTGGGCATCTCGGCCGAGGTGCTGATCCGGCCGAGCCGCTTCGACAAGGTTGCCTGAAGGAGGCTATGCCATGACGCGCGTCGCCCTTTATGCCCGCTATTCCTCCGACAACCAGCGCGAGGCGTCGATTGAAGACCAGTTCCGGATTTGCCGGGAGCAGGCAAAGCGCGAGAAGTGGAAAGTCGTTGGCACCTACAAGGATGCGGGGATTTCCGGGGCGAGCATGATCCTGCGGCCCGGCATTCAGATGCTGTTGCAGGACGCGCAGGCAGGAAAGTTCGACGTGGTATTGGCCGAGGCGCTGGACCGTATCAGCCGCGACCAGGCCGATGTGGCGACACTGTTCAAGCATCTGAAGTTCGCCGGCGTGCCTGTCGTCACGCTGGCCGAGGGCGAGATCAGCGAGTTGCACGTCGGCCTCAAGGGGACGATGAACGCGCTGTTCCTCAAGGACCTTGCTGCCAAGACCCGCCGCGGCATCCGTGGACGTGTCGAGGAAGGCAAGTCGGGCGGCGGGCTTTGCTATGGCTACAGGGTCGTCAAACAACTCGATGCGCGCGGCGATCCGATCCGGGGCGACCGCCAGATCGACGCGGCCGAGGCCAATGTCGTGCGACGCATCTTCCGCGAGTTTGCCGCTGGCATCGGCCCGCGCAGCATTGCGCGCAGACTGAACGAGGAAGGCGTGCCCGGTCCGAATGGCAAGCCGTGGAGCGACACCACCATCCGCGGCCACGTGAAGCGCGGCACCGGCATCATCAACAATGAACTCTATATCGGCCGGCTGATCTGGAACCGGCTGCGCTACGTCAAGGATCCGTCAACCGGCAAGCGTGTCTCCCGGCTCAACCCCGCGGCGGAATGGATCGTCAGGGAGGTGCCGGAACTGCGGATCGTCGATGACCAGCTCTGGCAGGCCGTCCGCACGCGTCAGGGCGAGATCGCCGAGAAGTTCGCCAATGTCACTGAAGCCGTCCGCGCGCATCACAAGAAGAATCGGCTGAACGGGAAGCGGCGTCCGAAGTCGCTGCTGTCCGGCCTGGTGTTCTGCGGCTGTTGCGGAGGCCCCTACTCACTTCGCGGGGCCGATCGCTTCGCCTGCTCGAACCACATCAGCAAAGGCACCTGTACAAACAGTCGTACGATCCCACGCACAGAACTCGAAGCCCGCGTGCTGACCGGCCTGAAGGAGCGGATGATGTCGCCCGAGATGGTAGGGGAGGCAATGCGTGCCTACGCTGAAGAGACGAACCGTCTGAACAGGGAACGCCGCTCCAACAGCGAAGCATGGAAAGCCGAACTGGGCAAGGTTGTCAGACAGATCGAGCAGATCGTCGAAGCCATTGCAGACGGCATGTATCATCCGTCAATGAAGGAGAAGATGGATGCGCTGGAGGCGCGCAGGGCGGAGCTGACTACACTTCTCGCTGAAGCCCCGGAAGCCTCCCCCGACATTCTGCCGAGCGCAGCAGCGATCTACGCCAGGAAGGTCACCCGGCTCACTGCCGCCCTTAATCGCCCCGAAGAGCGCCAGCTGGCCGCCGATGCCCTGCGCATGCTGATCGAGAAGATCGTGCTCACTCCCGGCCCGGAACGGGGGGAACTCTACGCCACACTGCATGGCGAACTGCGCACGATCCTCGAATGGACGGAGCGGCAAGCCATTGGAAAGGCTGGGAAAACGACAAAACCCGCCGCGGGTGCGACGGGATTGTCGGTATCGGTGGTTGCGGGGGCAGGATT
>UCNG01000032.1 GCA_900473915.1 Hyphomicrobiales bacterium
ATATCTGGAACGCCATCCGCGCCCTATCCTCCCCGAACCATGCCGACGCCGGTAAGGTCGAGGGGCATGGGTGGTTGCCGATTGAGAGCGCGCCGAAGGATGGGACTGACATTTGGGGCTGGCACAAAGTAGCAGGCCCGTCACAAACACGTTTTTACGACGGTGAATGGTGCTGTGTTGATTGGAATGAAGACCAGTATATCGCGTGTACGTGGGAACCCACCCACTGGCGCACTCTCCCCTCTGCGCCAGCTTCGGAGGGCGCGGAATGAGCAAGCCCTACTTTGAGAACAGCAATGTCACCTTATACCTTGGTGATTGCGCAGATGTGTCAACATCGTGCGATCTGATCGTTACTGACCCGCCTTATGGGCAAGAATTCGTCAGTGGCAAAGCCGGTGGTAAATGGGGAAGCCTTCTTGGTGACGATGATGCTGGAGGCGTTGAAGACCGTCTCTCGCATGCTCTCAAGAGCCTCCGGCGCGGGCGTCACGTTTACATTTTCTGCGGACGCCTTGACCTTTCAAAGCTCCCGCTTTGCGGCATCACCGAACTTATATGGGACAAGGAGATGATAGGTATGGGCGACCTGCGTTCGCCTTGGGGGCCGCAGCATGAGAAAATCGTGTTCGCCAATTATGAGATCAGTAAAGCTAATCGCGAGAAAGGTTACGGAGCATTATCAGCACGACTGCGCAAGGGGTCTGTTCTTCGTAGTCTGCGGCCAAACAGTGGTCGCGTGAAGCATCATCCGACTGAAAAGCCGGTAGATGTACTTAGGCAACTTATCGAAAGCAGTAGTGTAATGGGTGAGACCGTATACGACCCATTTGCGGGGAGTGGCTCCACTCTTGTCGCCGCAATATTAGAGGGCAGAAATGCCGTAGGTTGCGAGATTGATGAACGTTACTGCGAAATAGCAGCCCGACGCATTGAAAAGGCTATTTCATCAGGAGGCGACCGTCATGGCGCGTGAACTGAAGCCGTGCCCGTTTTGCGGGAGCAATCAGCTTTCCTTCCGAAGCACTCCGGACATGGATACAGACGGAAAGTATCATCGCATTTCTTGCAATGAGTGCGGCGCGTCATCGCGCGCGACATTCGCTATGGATGCATGCCCTCTTTTCTTCGAGGAACTGCGTAACGCTTGGAACACCCGCCCCGCGCCTGCCGCTACAGATACGGGACTGGTGACGGTAGGATACGCACACCGAGGCACAATCGGGCTACTCTTGGAGGGCGCTGTCAGCAAAGCAGTAATCGTTCCTAACGCTGGCGGTGATTTCAAAACACCGGTCATGCTGGTCGAGCAGGCTGAGGAGTTATTGGCGGCGGAACGGGCGGAGAAGGGCAGGCTTTCTGATGACTATCAGGCAATTAGAGAACAGCTTCACCGAGGCTGGCGGGAGTGCAAAGACCTGAAAGCCGACAACGCGGCGCAGGCAGCGCGGATTAAGGCCGAAACCGAACTCCGCGAGGACCATCAGAAACGAAACAAGGCCCTCGAAGCCAAGCTCGCGGCTGCTGAAAAGGCGCTGGAACCGTTTGCCGATCACGCCAAAGAACGTGCTGTGGACGCGCCGGAATGGCGTGACACCGATACCGTGCAAATTGTCGTAACCATTGGCGACCTTCGCGCCGCCCGCGCAGTGCTGGGAGGGAAGCCGTCATGATGAGATTGATACTAGGCGCAACCATAACCGCCGTGTTTTTGGGCCTCACAATTATGTTCGCACTCGCCCCGAATGCAGACCTGAAATGGCTCGTCGGCTCTGGCTTTCTTCTGCTTTTCGCCCAACGCGAATTTCACAGGGATATGGACAAATGACCGACCTCATTACCCGTCTCTCCAAGCTAGACGCGCCTGACAGGGTGCCCCCCGTGACCTATGCACTGGACTGGAAGCCAGAAACATGGGCCGCCCATGCCCGACGGGGGGCGTTCGGTTTCGTACCGCATGGCATAAATACCTATACCAAATACCGCGTAAGCCTCATTGACGTAGATCAAATCTGCATCGCCATCTTGCGCGCAAAGGAGGCAAGCACGTGAACCAGCCTGCGCAGAAGAAATTTTCAGACACGCTGAAAGGTCTATCTGACAGCGCGCAAAAGAATTGGGAGGAAGCATTGCAGGCATTCCGTGAGGCCCAGACTGTCGGCCACCCAGCCTATTTCTATCCAAGTGAGGATGCACGATGAAACTAAAGATGAACGTGAAAATGTCAGACGAACCGAAGTCGTGCATTCTCGCTATTGAGGCTGTGACCCGCGAGATTTGCCGGAACACCGGGCGCGATCCGGCTGAAGGAACGATGATGCTCCTGACCGCCGCCGTTCACATGATGAACACATATGCGGCGTCACCGATGAAAGATCAGGCTACGGCTCTTGGAACGGCACTTGGTCGCGCAATTGTCGCGGCAGATGACTTCTTCAAACTACGCGGCGTTCCAAAACCCGCTGACAACGCGAATGAGGCCAGCAAGTGACCAGTAAAGTCGCGCAGATACGCGAAGCCATGAGCATCGCGCAGGATATGACCAAGGCGGGCATTCTGTTCGTGGCCGTCCCAGTTCTCAGTGATGCGGATCATACGAAGCTGAAGCTTTTGCAGGCTTCGAGAGTGATGCAGATGGATCAGGAGGCCAGCAAGCCATGAACCTTGAACGCATCAACAAAGCCACAGAATGCATTGAGCGCAATGAAAAGGCTCTTAAATGGCTTCGGAATAACCATGAAAGGCTTGTTAGCTCACGCCTGTTCACCGTTACCGTGTCTATTGATCAAACCTTT
>UCNG01000035.1 GCA_900473915.1 Hyphomicrobiales bacterium
TGGTGGGCGATGAGATTGTGAAACAAGTCATGTTTTTCAATATCTTAGTTGCCCGCACCACATCAAACCGCCCCATTGATTCTATTGGTGAATCTACTGACCTGCCCGCACCAATGCGCCACCTACTGCCGACGCCCACGCCTGTAGCATGAGGTTTGCCTGCATCGGTGAAAGCTTCACTTCCTCGCCGTTGAGCGTGATGAATATCTCATCCCCTCGCCTGATCGGCTGGAGGTCGCGGATTGCGGCGGATATATCCCGATGAGACACAGTATCGGTTGAGCCAAGCGATGTTTTCGCAGGCTTCGTGGAGCGCCCGAAGCGCGTCCCCGTTGTTTTTGGAAAGAAGGTACTCTGCGAACTCATTCGGTGTCATCTCTATAGGTTCACTTTAACGGATGATGCCATACGCCCAGACACGTCATAAGTGTCCGAGTATACGCTACGTCCAGATCGGTACTTGCTGAAGGAGTGATATGCGTCCTTGGCGACAGGAGAGCGCATAGAGGTGACGAGAACACCGCCTTCCTCGATTGCGCTTTCGTGGTGGATGTGCCCCGTGTAGACGCGACGGTACGTGCTGTCGGCCCAATCCTGCGGATTATCTGCGGCCATGACCAAGGGAAGATCGCGCATCTTGGTCTTGTCGCCGTGTGTGGCGCCGAGGAACACCTTGCCTATCCGCTTCCACCAGAAGCGAGACGGACTGTCATCGAAGGTGACGCGCTCGTTATTCTCGTAGAACAGGCTGAATGCCAGCGAGAGGGCTACGGCTGACTGATCGTCGTGGTTGCCGGGGAGAATGCGGACCTCGACCGTTCGGAACTTCTGCAAGGCCAGATCGACAGTTGACCGCACCATGTCGAGGGCGGTTCGCAGCACCTTTGGATATCGACCGTCAGCGTCGAGGAAGTTACCGGATCGGCTCGTCACCGGCTCGTAGCCGTCGAAATGCAGCATATCGCCAAGACCGAGGATTATGCCATGTGAAGAAGGCGGGGACTGATTGATGACGCTGACCATGGCTTGCATGATCGTCTCGCGGGCAATCTTCAGATCGTAGTTTTCGCCCGTCTCCCTAGCCCATGCCATAAGCCCGATATGCCAGTCAGGAAGCGGTATCACGGTGAACGTGTTATCGTGCGAAACATCCGGCTCTGGGATGAGGTGGGATGCGCCGGCATAGTCGGAAATCACATCCCGGACAGCCTCGACAATATCGAGCGCATTCGGGTCCATACCCGTTTTGAGCCATTGCTGTTTGACGTTCCCCTCAGCATCCACAAGAGCAGACACACCTTTAACGTAATGTCCGTCAGGTATATTAAAGCGGCCCATAGCCTCTGCTGGCTTTTGCTGGATGCTTTCACTGACCACCTGCCCGTTTCGAACAGTAGAGGAATAGCGGGAGATATCAAAACCGGGGATTGGCTGGACTGGGGAGAAAAGCCCCGCTGCCTTTGCCTTGAATACCCGATCCTGAAGTGTGGAGCGCTTTATTCCCGAGGCGCGGGAAGCTGCGATAATCGTGCCGTGTTCTCGTACAAGATCGACGGCTTCTTGAAGTGCTTCAGGTGAGAGGGCCATTCACACCCTCGCCATGAGTTCGCAGATGGCCTTGCCTGGAACGACATAGCCGATACCGACAATTGAACGGGTGAAACCACTCGGCGCCAGCATCACGCCGACCGTGATGCCAATCACACGCCCATGCTGGTCAAACACAGGTCCACCGGATTGCCCAGGTACTGTTGCAATGTCTGTTATAACAACGGACTTCCACAGACCCGCCGAGCGTTCCTTGCCAGCAATGCGACCATAGACACTGATAAAATCGAGGTTGGCCGGATTGCCTTTGGCATAGATCGGATCGCCGACCGCGGGAACAGTGCACGAAAGCCGAGAAGCTTCGACATTGAGAAGCGGCCCGGACTTGATGAGTGCTATGTCATATCCGGTATTCGACCAGAGAACATCGCCTTTGATCTTTCGCCCATCCGTCAAAAGCAGATTAACAACAGGCTCTTGCCCGACGACATGGGCAGCAGAGACGAAATAGCCTTTTCCGATATACACCGCCGAACCATGGCCTTTGTCGTCAAAGATTTTCGCCACAGACTCAGCATGAATTTCCTCTGCGAACGGTTGCCAGTAGGCAAGCGCCAGCAGAGCGGCGACCGTAACGGCCACCACGATTTTGCAGAACCGCATGTGCGGCCCTCCTATGTGGGAGTGGGGAGGATTATTTCGGCCAGAACTGGCTTATGAAGGGGATGACTTTTGTTGTGATTGCGCCTGCCAGTGCGGCGATCATGATAAGGGCGAGCTTGGCGCCCTTTGCTTTCGTGAGCAGTTCATACATCTCATCGATCTTGTTCGACTGCTCATCGAACTTTTCTTCGAACGCTTTCAGTCGTTCCTCAAGGCGGATAACGCGGTCGCGTGTGTCTTGCACGGGAGTCGTCACTTAAGCCCCTCCGCTACACCATCGTAGAACTCGGCGCATCGATCAGTGCGGCTATTCTGGCGCTTCAAGGCTTCGCGCTCGCGCTTTAAGGTCGAGCGAACTTCGCCCCCTTCAACCAGTGGCGCATGGGCTTCTTTCTTGCGACAGTCTTCGGGATACGGAGGAAGCGATATTCCCGCCTGCGCCCTGCCCTGTTCAGTCGCCGCCTTGCGCAATGCATCATTTGCGCATCCACTCAATATCATCGGAATTAAGCAGGCAAGACCGGCCCGCCGCAGCCAGTTTCTTTTCATAGTCCGCAATCTCCTGTTCGGTCTGTTCAATGCGCTCCTGCTCAGCCCTGCGAGCATTGCGGAGTTGTTCTTGATAGGATTCGATGACGAGTTGACCGGCCTTGATCTGGCGGTCACGCTCCGCCAGTTTCGCTTCAAGGGCGATCTTCTGTGCTTCGAGGACGTAGCCCTGCCGTGCCTCGCGCTTTAACGATGGATCATGAATGAGCAGATTAAAGCCGAGCATCAGCACGATACCGACCGCAAAACCCGCTCCGATCTTGATGTAGTCGAGCAGGCCAAACATCACTTCAGACCTTCGAGGCAAATCTTGCGTTCATCAGCACGACGATTGACAAGCCCTTTGACTACGCGTCCGCCGGCACGATTGTATAGGCTGATTGCATCGCACGCCTTGCGATAGTCGCCAGCGTTGGCATAACGGGCCACGGACGAGCGGCAGAATGTTCCTGTGCCGATGTTGTAGCTCAGGGAAAGAAAGGCCACGTATGGCTTGTCTGGAACCTTGTCCGGGCTGGTCAGACATTTGCGCATTCCTGTCTCGAACTCGACCAGAGCTTTGCCAAGCATCTTCTTGCACTGATCAAGCGTGTAACGGTCTCCGAGCTTAACGCCCCGCGTTTCCCCGAAACAAACCGTTGGCAAACCATCGGCAAAGCGGTCTGGGTAGGCTGCGAGTTTCACGCCTTCCCATGCGCTCACAAGTGCAACCGCCGCAGCCATGACCGCCCCGGACTTCTTCAATCTACTCGCCATCGCGAAATTCCTTCTGGGAGATTAGGCGCATGGCAAAAGCCGCCATCGTCACGAGAACGGACAGCGCTGCGAATGCACCGGTTGGGATGAGATAGGCGTCACCGATAAACGGCAGTGCCACTTCAAGGCCGGATAAGATTCCGGCAAGCAGGATCAGTCGAACGGACCAAGCGCGCTTAAGCACTCGCCGCCAGTCGGCTATCAATTTCATGGATACCTTTCGGCAAAGAAAAAGCCGCCTCAGTGGGCGGCTTTGGTAATCCTATCTTCTAAGAAATCCGCGAGTCTGCGGGCAATCATCCGTTTATGCGATGATACGATGAAGCAGTCTAAAGGACAAATTCCGCGCTTTCCTGTATGCGAACACTGGGATGGATAAGAAATACTCAATTTTAGAATCTACCTTGCGCGCAATCGGCATGGCATTCCAATAAAGCGGATAAAGAGCGTAGTTGAATTTCTGAGCCAAAGCGAGTTTTTTTGCTTCTTTCCGTCCGAATGTCTCCAGCATGGCCTCGTCTTTGACCCATGCGCGACCGAAGTACTTCTCCGGCACAGCAAACAATTCCCTCAGTGCCGTGAGTTTGTCGTAACCTTCCAAGTAACGGATTTTTGCAATCCACCCAACGCAGTGCCTTGCTGTGTACCACTGCAACTGCTTGCGAAAGTTATCAAACTCCCCCTTTTTCTTATAGAACTGGAGCATGTCTTCGAGAGCGACCGCTATATTGAGAACCCTCTTGTCGGTCTGCTTCATCGACTGCGTGGGGCGCGTAACGTCGTAATTGTAAAGTTCCTTATCTACATAGTAGATTTTCTTTGCTACCAGATAGCTTTTTGGAACGAAATTGGCGTCTGCGAATATGATGCCTTCTTTCAGACGAACGTCCGGATCATCGAATATAGAACGATGATACATCCGGCCACAGGGCGTCGCCCAGTTCTTATAAAGCAAGTTCCGGTCGTCGCTATCCAACTCTTTTTCTTTGTCGAATGGTAGCGGCTTAAATGGAGCGGTACTGCCGGTATAGCAATATAGCAGGTTTCCTATGAGCAAGTCCGCGCCGGTTTCTTTCGCCTTATGATACATGAACTCGATGCTGTCATGATCCAAGAAATCGTCACCATCTACGATGATGATGTACTCACCCGACGCCCTATCAATCCCAAAGTTGCATGCTGCTCCATGACCACCATTTGGTTTGACAAAGCTCTTGAACTTCGATGGGAATTTCTGAACGTAGTCATCTATTATGGATTGGCTATCGTCGGTGCCACCATCGTTGACAACAATTACTTCTATGTCTTCCAACGTCTGTTGAGCGAGAGATTCTAAGCACCTCTCAATATAGAATTCCAGGTTATAGACAGGGACAACGACACTGACTTTTGGCGAGGCCATATCACTGCCCCCCAGCCATGAATTTTTCATCGAAAAGTTCTAGAGAACGAGTTATGATATTATTCATATCATAATATTTGTATTCGGCCAGACGCCCTACAAGAGTTATATTGCGATAGTTTTCAACAAGATTGGCATACTTCTCATATAGAGCCGTATTCTCGTCCTTTGGAATAGGATAGTACGGAATGTCCTTAAGTGGATCATTCCTGTCGTATTCTTGCGGGTACTCTTTCATGATAGTGGTCTTCGAAGGACGATCTGCCATCATGTGTTTGTATTCCGTGATGCGCGTAAATTTCTCCGTGTTCGGATAGTTAACCGTCCCCGTCGGCTGATAAAAATCTTTGTCGTGGGTTTCAAGATCGAAGCGCAACGACCTGTAAGGCAAGCCGCCAAACCGATATTTGAACAGCTCGTCCAGCGCGCCGGTATAGATCAGCTCCCCATCAAATGGCGCCCCTTCAAAATGGACCTGTTTGGTGTCTTCGTCCAATGTGATGAGGTCTGATGCAAGGGTGTTCAGACGGATTTCTATCAATGGGCTGGCGAGCATGCGCTCGAACATTGCAGTATAACCATCGACGGGTAACGCTTGATGCGTCTCTTGGAAATATCGATCATCATAAGAAACGTGAACCGGGACGCGCGCCGTTATCGTTTCGAAATCTAGGTTCTCCGGTTTGTCGCCCCATTGCTTGGTCGTATAATTAAGGTAGATATTCTCAAATATGAATTCGCCCAGTTCTCTCAGCCGAGCGTCAGAGTGCCTTCTCAAAACTGAAACCGGTACTTTGACATCCATGCCAAACTCCGAGAGAAGCAAGTTCTTCAGTTCTTCGGCATTCTCCGGCATCAAACGTTCGATGGATGTGAGATTAAAAGGAACCGGGACGAGTGTATCATTCACGTTTGCGAGCACACGATGCTGATAAGGGAGCCAGCCAGTGAACTGGCTGATATAATCACGCACCCTATCGCTGCTAGTTCTGAAAAGATGAGGCCCGTATTTGTGGATAGATACACCATGTTCGTCTTTGTAATCGAACATATTCCCAGCGATATGATCACGCTTTTCAATGATAAGAACTCTCTTTTTCAGTAGAGAGGCAAAGCGCTCCGCCATAATAGAGCCAGCAAATCCAGAGCCGACAATTATCACATCATACTTATTCATATTAATGGCCCTTTAGAGCGGTAGAAATTGCAGCGTCCATTTTCTCAGTCACAGCGCTGACATCATATTCGTCGAAGGTGTCAAAACTCGGAGTGACTTTTCCATCAATGTATCGCTTCATGACGTATGCGATGCGGTCAATTTTGTCGTCTGCTATCAAATTACCGCTCGAACGGACTATATCGGCTGTAGGACCGTTATTCATCGTGACCGCCATAATGGGTTTTCTGGCGCCCATGTAGTCCATAAGCTTACCCGGTAAGAACGGACTGAATGAAAGCCCATCCTCTTTCTCGTTGAACAGGCCGTCGATTAGAAGCAAGCAATCAGCTTGCTGCATAATGCGCAAACTATCGGTAAAGGAGACATGATCCTCAAAGCGGACACTGTTCCTAGCGCTCATGAAAGCATGGACACTTATGTCTGTGTGACATGGATTGCCACCGTAGAAAATAACTTCGAAGCGATTCTTATACTTAGGATAGATTTCAACCAGACGATCAACGGCTCTCAGCACTGGCTCAGCCGTACGCTTAGTGTGATATAGCGCCCCCAGATGAGCAAATGTGAATTTCCCGTCGCCTTTGGATTCCGCTGCAACCTTCGGATATAGTGATCGGTCAAAGCAGTGCGGAATCACTACGCTCTTGCCCTTATGCTTTTCCGAGGCTCCATCGAACATTAGTTTTTGCTGATATTTATTGTTCAAGATAACAACATCAGCCGTGGCAAGCGTATCCTTTTCTATCTGTTTGTCTTCGTCAACAAGCGGATAGCCAGGAATGTAGGCCACGTATGGATTTTTGATGAACAGATCACCAAAGTATGCGATCCAGGGGATGCTTGGGTTGTCGGCTTTTATCCGTGCCGCAGCTTCGTGGCTAACCATCTCGTTAGAATGAGAAATGATGAAGCTGTATCGTGATTTGTTTTCATCAAACAGCCGAATAGCATCCTTGACGAACTTTTCCCTCTCTTTCGAGGATCGAGGGTTCTTGTGATCCAGCTTCACTTCAAAGCGATTTATCTTTGATGTAGCAGACCGAAGAATTCGATCATCGCGGTGCTCCCGCGCGACCTGAACGACATCATAGTCGTAGCGGGAGTTTTTAATGCGTTTAAAGAAATCTAAATCTGCAGACCCCAAATACGGGGCAAAAAACCACGACACTGCAAAACCAGTAATGCTTTCCACGCTTTTCTCCTAGCCGTCAGGATTTCATGTAGGCATACTGGTCAAGCAGCATTAGTCAAGCCGCAAATGCTGTTAGTTTCAATTCGAAACCACCAGCCTTCTAAACCCTGTTCCGCCCGTATCCGGGTCACCGGCCATGATTTGTTTCAAGACAAGCCCCTGTGTGAGCATGAACAAAGTGCCATTCGAGGCAATACGGATACTAGATGACCATTAGCTATTCACTGTTTTGATCTGCGGATTAGTTGAGTACACGCAACATTCTAAATCCTGATTGGCCACTATCAACCGGGCCTTGTAGAACCCTTTTAACTGTGAACGAACCACCCTGGCTTATCAGTAAAAACAAGGACGATTGAGTATCTTCCGCAGGAAGTTCAAGCGACATGGCAGAGTACACGCCCATCGCAAAAACGTGGCCGAATACGTTGTTTAAATAATATTTATTATCTGTAGCCCTTGAACTTGATATAATGGTATTAGCACCCAGCCCGTCAGCGTCTGTAACCAATGCCTGGTTATCTGTAATGATTGTATTCTTTCGCTGACCCGCGCCGATTGATACGACGCGGTCCTGAGTTTCAAATACACCCCTTGAGCATCGGGCGATTACGAATGCGTTTCCTGAGCCGATAATTCTAGAGCCCACCACTCGCACATCTTCGATTGCATACCCTCCCCCAAAGCAATGGACTGCGTTGGTATTGGTTTCTAAGGCGCTCGCCCCATCAAGGACAATTCCTTCACAGTGACCTGTTATGCTGGTAATCTTGAGACCATCTTGAGACATGGAGAAAGAGCAGCCATCGAACTTCAGTCCTCGCGATGCCTCAATCTGCATTCCTATGGTAACGCCGTGACCGTTCGTGTCAGTTCCAGAACCTACCTTGCACCCTCGATATGACCCCTCTTGGATGTATTCCTGATACCATACCGGCATAGCATCATCCTGCGAAGGGTTAGTTCTAAGGACGTGAACATTTCGCATTGTGATGGACTGGCTAACAACTGACTGATCATTATCAGATACAGCAGTAGGATTGTCGGGATGCGCCCCGTTGCGCATTCCAATATATCCCTTGGCTACTTCATAGATCAAAACGTCTTCAATGTTAGAGCCATCCCACAACCGGCATGTTCTGACCCCGTTTCGGCGAACATTCTGTAGACGCAACGTGAAGTTTGAACATTCAATTCCGTACAGTGCACCGTTGCTTGCAGATGATCTAAAATCTATAACCCAACTCGGTTGCCCCGGCATTGGCGGCAACGCGTACAATGTGGTTCTTGCGGGCCCCGCACCAATAAACGCTCCGCCGTCCATCCCAAAGACAAGCCCGTCAGAGATAAAAAATTCGCCCTGCGGCATGAGGACTGTTTTAATCTGGCTGTTAGCCGCCATTGCGAGACGAACTGGCCTGCCTATCTCGCGATAGCAGATATTGTTAGTGACCGTATTCGTCGCGACATCATCAAGCGTAGCAACATTGCCACTCACCGAAACGACCTTGGCGAGCATAGCGCCGCTGCCCTCAGACAGTACCGTCTCATTTTTAGGAACCACGGCAAAATCAACGTCTGACCAATGTACGCCCAATGTGGCCCCGGCCTTGTTTCTGGTAAAAGTAACCGACGCTCCTGTACCGCTGACAGTCCAGCCACTCCATGACCCTGCACGAATTTTATCCGCTACTTGAGTAGGTGTGTCTGTGGTCAGAACTGGAACACCGCCACTGGCATGATTGGAATTGAAGATAAACCCGTCAGCAACCAGATACAAAATGCGATTTTGTAACGGAGACGCCACAACATCAAACTTGACCGAATAAGTTGTAAGTGTTCCTTGAGCGCCAGAAACCCAGACATAGTCACCTGCCTTCAATGTCAACCCAGAAAACGAAAGTTGATTACTACCTGAATTGATAGATGCCGATCCTCGAAACGTTACGTCATCAGATCGATACACGTCGCGAACATCGAGGACACCGGAGCCAGACAAACGTTCAATAAGGCTTTCATCAAGCTTTGATTTAGTAATTGAACCATCAGCCACCGTCGCATAAGGGAAAGCCTGCCAGCCCGTTCCATCCCAATACTTCCACACAGCATCAGTGGTATTGAAATAGATCGTTCCGGGAAACTTGGAGAGTCCGTTGTCGACAAGAAACTGATCGGCAAGAGCATCCGACGCGAAAGAACCGACTGACCTTTCAAGCATACTATCGAGCACGCTATTGGCGGCATCTTCTGCCGCCTGTGCAGCATCCCTTGCCGCCTCGGCCTGCTGGACCAGTTGTTCCAATTGCTCCGTGTTGATGAGCATATTCTGGGTGAACTGGATATCAGTCGTACCAATCTGGATCGGGTCATTGCTGGAGACGTACCATCCGCTGCGATTGTAGGTCGCGCCCTCTACAACGAACACCTGCGTACCTTCGCGCACATCTCTGTTTGATGCGAAGTCTCGCGCACGGCGCCACAGTCCGGTATCAACAACCCAGATTCCGTTATAGCGGGCGTCTGTCTGATCCTTGACAAGCACTCTATCGCCAGCGGCGAGCATCACCCCGTCAATTACCTGAAGGTCGGAAAGCTGGATATTGGTCGTTGTCGCAACCCGTACCGGACCTTTCCAAGCCGTAACGCTGCTAAGTCCGTCCTGACGATTGATGCTGATTGATGTCATTTATGGAGGCTCCAATGAAAAAGCCGCCTCAAATGAGACGGCTGAAACAAGAAAAGCCCCGCGAAACGCAGGGCCTTGAAAACGGGGGCGATGTATGAATACTCGGGCTATTGAGGGGGGCTTATGTCTGTTCTTTCTGCCATTTTCATCGCGCAGCTACTTGACCCAGTACGGGTAGTCCTGTCTTTCGTGGCGACGTTCTGGGCGATACGTTCCGCGCCAAGTGGCAAGAGGTTTACACCACTTTCACTCGCGATTATTGGTGTCACGGCGGTTATGTCATTTTTCTTGTCAATGATGACCGCCGAGGCAAATGCCAACATGGCCGCTACGTCATTCGTAATCGGGCTTTTCTCGACCGTCGTTCTTGTGGGCGTTTCTGTACTGGTACTCAGTAAGCTCTTCCGGCTCTAGCAATCTGAGGCGAAGCGCCCATAGGATCGACAACCATCCGACATTTGCAGCTTGCCTTTTGGCGCTACCACAACGATCAACAAGCAAGCGAGGAATACAGCACCGGACTTCAGGGCGAAGTCATACTCCCTTTTGCGAATGGCTGAGATGGTCATGAGGCCAGCGAAAATCATCGGAAAGAAAGCCAGCACAGCGAGAAGCGTAAACAGGAACAATCAGTTCTTCCTTGTCTCAGGTAGGTTCAACGCATCGCCAGTTGCATCTTCTACCTGATTTAACAGGCCACGGATATAAAAAAGGTTCTGAAACGGCAGGAGTTGCCGCATCTTGTGAAGATCGGATTTCGTCGTGTCCCCGGCAAACATCGAACCCGTCACCTGGAATATGTCTGCCACAGCATCAGGCGTCGGGCCGAGGAAGGCGCCGACAACGTTTCTTGACTGAAAGCGGCTCATTTGCTCGCCGGTGAGAGCGGAGAGGCCTACACGCCCACGGCTAGCCTTTTCCGCAATCCCGTTCACTTCCATCATCCAGCCAGCGAGGCCGGACCAGTCAAAAGCATTGGTCGCCCACACAGCCGGATCGTCCGATATCTCCTTGCCTGCTACCGCCTGCTTAGCGACATATGTCATCGCGCCCAACGTGAGAGAAGTCATTACACCAGCCAACGTTTCGGCATCCCGCTGTTGAAGCGCCGAAAGTGCAATGCGCTGCATGGCAGAGACGTTGAAGCTTTTGAACTGACCAACTGTCTTGCCAAGCTCGGTGCTCATCCAGAGCGGCTTATCCTGACCCGGCGTGACAATGATGCGATCCACATCACGGACAACAGCCGCACGAAAGGCTTCCTTTGCGAGCCGGTCATCCCAATCAGCGGCTTTTGCAAGGAATACCCCATCCTGCGTTTCCCCGTACTTGGCGAACTGCTTTGTAATGCGTTCTGCCAGATCGGAGTTGATGCCAGCAGCAGCAAGTTTGCGGATTTCCTTCGGGCTTGCCTGCCCCTTCGCGACCTTCTCTGAAGCGCGTAGCAGATTGGTCATGACAACCATTCCGCTGAATTGCTTCATCGCAGCATTCCACGGCGCCATGAGCGATACGACACCGAAGCGGGTTCCCGCTGACTTGATAGCGCGCTCAAAAGCAGTACCCCGCCCGAATTGATCGCCAATCTCCGCAATCGACATGGCGCGGCTGTCGAGAATCATATCAAGCGCCGTACCAGCCGCCTTCACTTCAGCCCCAGCAAGCTTGACGGCCTTCATGTTCGAAACGAGCGGGGCAAACCCATCTCGGAATGTGGATGTTAAGCCGTGCTTCAGAACAATACCCGCCATATCCGGGAACGCCGAAAGCGTCATGCCGCCAAGCAGGCGGAGATAGTTCAGGTTTCTCGCCACACGTCCGGCGCGGAGAACAATCCCATCTGGATTTGACGGATGTGCGTACTGACCACGAAGCCGGTCACGCATTGCCTCAATGTCACGAACAGCAGACTTGCGAGCACGATCCAGACGCGCCCGCTCTTTGGCCTTTGCTTCCGGTGTTGCTGGATCACCATCCTTGCCCTTCATCCCGTCGACGGCGGCAATCTTGCGATTAGCCTCGTCGTTGATCTTGCGAATTTGTTCGGCCATATCAACGGAACCGAATTTCTTCGCTAGCTCAACATCAGCCGACATGGTGCGCACCTGAGCGTGAAGAACCTCCTCAATATCGGTATTGAGAAACTCCTGTATCTTCTTGCTCTCGATACGTAAAAGGCGCTCCTTCAACGGACCGCGCGGTCCGGAAACAATGCTGTCATACGGTATGCGACCATCAGCGTTGCCGAGAATTGTATCAATCGTTTCCTCCACAAGGTCTTTGACCTCGTCGTCAGAAAGTCGTGAGAACTCCTGAACTTTTTTTGCAGCCGAATCCGCCTTTGCGTCCGCCTTTCGAGCTACATTTTCAGCGTCGCCAATCTTGGCCGCTGCATCGCGCTTTGTGATAAAATAGTCATTCAATATACGCGCGAAGTCAGAACGGTATGCGGCGATTTTGTCCTTATTATACATGCGGAAGAGGTGCGAAACGTCACCCGCAGCAGTAACGTCTTCCGACAAGATGCGGGCCTCGATAGCTGCGCGCTTCATTGCCTCATCAATCTGACGGTAGGTCTTTGCTGCTTCCGCTACTTCCGGGATTGGGTGAGTATCGCCACTATAGGCAGCGCGCCCAACCTCTTCTTTAAACTGCTTGAACGTCAGCTTGTCGCCACCCGTAACACGCTGCATCTCCGAACGCATCGGAGCGAGACGGCGCTGCCAGCTTGTCGGATCAGGAGTGTTGTGGAAATACTTCGCATAGATCGTATCGACCTGCTGCAAGGTATCAGCGAGCGGTGCCTGCCACATCTTCATGCGCGTTTCGACGGAGCCACCGATTTCAGTTGCTACGCCCTGCGCGTTCTCGGCATATTCAAGTGGCGTTTCTGCCAACTGGCGAACCGTCTGACGCGTACTGTCGAAATCGGAAAGCTGAGAGCGGATAAGCGGGTCCTGCGAACGAACGCCCCAAAGCCGCTTAATAAGCGCTTCATCCTTTAGATGCGTCGGCCCTTGCTCGACTGCAGCAGCACCAGCAGAGCGAGACGCGCCACTAGTGCCAAACACAGCATTATCCGCCTCAGTAAAACCCTTCCCCTGACCCTCGATCTTTCGGGATAGCGCAGATGCTTCCACATTCGACAGATAACGGCCCACGAGCGTGCCTAAAGCGCCGCCCAGCAGAACAGACCCACCGATGTTGTACGCGCTTTCCTCGCCTGTTCTGGTTCGCTGTGTAAGTTGTAGACCAGCCTCGGACACAGTGGCATCAATGCCTGCACCTACGCCCGCACGAACGGCTGTTCCGAATATGGTGCGCCCTGCCCCGGCGACCCCACCGCCGACGGAGAACATAGTAGGAAGGTCCAGAACGCCAGCGGCAAGCGATGCTATCGTGCCATTGATACCTGCTGCATCCAACGTGCGCCGGTCCTGCTCCTCGCGCTTGATCTGAAGCTTAAGCGCATCAGCGGCCTTACGGTTAAACACGCCGCCGAACTGTTCGACATACGGCGCATAATCCGGATCATCCTTCACATAATCGATAGCGTTAAAGCTTGGGTCATCGATTTCATAAGGATTGGTTTCCCCGCGAGATGACAGATATGAACCAACGATGTTTTCCGTGCGGAACGCTGCCCCGACCGTTTCACCAAGCGAAGGGTCTTGCGGTTCTTCGACGGGCGCAACGTTCATCAAATCCTGAACACGGACAGACGGTTCGTAGAATGGCATTAGTTACCTTCCCGCGGAATAATCTGCTGCTGTTCTGGGTTATCCCATGCAGATCCTGCACCCATCGGAATATCCCCGCCCCGAAGGTAATCCGCCATAGTTTGCCCGGTGGTCTGATAATCATAGGCCCGCTCAAGACGGCTTTGCTGTTGCTGTTCCGTTTGCTTGACGACAGCCGACACGTCGGGGCGCCACTGCTTTCCGTACAGCGTCTGGATGTTCCCCGCGTCGTCTTTGAAAAGAACCGTATAGCCGGGAAGCTGGTTCGCCTTGATTTCGGCGCCTGTCTGCGGCGTTGCCACGAGTATAACCCGCTTCATAATGTCATCGCGGGCGAGCTTGCGAAACTCAGGCAATCCGCTTTCATCGCGGATATCAACGGTTCTTCCGGCCACATTGCCAACAAATCCTGTACCGGACTTTCGTGGGTTCAGAGAGGCGTCATCAGGAAAGGTGGATGCCAGATCATTGATAAGCTGATCCTTCACGTAACCGTATGGATCGCTTTCACCCGGCATTACCGGCCAGAATTTTTCCGGTGGATACTTCATGACCGTTTTCGCGCCACTGAGGTCAGAAACACCATAGAGACGCTTCATTTCCTTTTCGGCGCGGGTCTTTGCAAGTTCCGCATTGCCACCCGTCGAGAAGAACTGTTCTTCTGCAATCGCCATATAATCAGCTGCAATACCTGCGGCTTGCCCTTCAGTAAAACCGACATTGGGCGTATTGAAAGGCAACCAGCTTTCATCAAACAGCGTGCCGAGGTTCGTTCCTTCGAGAGACTTGCGGAACTCTTTAGCGGCTGGTTCAAGCGCCTTACGATCACGGACCTTGTTCGGGTCGTTCTGTTCGGCAATACGGCGTGCAGCCTCCTGTGGGTCAAGATTAAGCGTGTTCACGTAATAATCAAAGTCATCAACCTTGCGCTGCACCGCCTCGCCGCCTTCGCGCCGTCCAAGCGCTGATGGGTTGACCTGTGAAAAGCGTGATGCCGATTGCAAGGCGGCAAGAACGTCATCTGCATTCTGACTTTCAGCCCCTGCCCTGATGCGGTTAATGACCGGCTGCGGAACAGTACCAGACTGGCGGACCAAGCCTTCAAGTGCTGACTGGCGTTGTTCTTCTGGTACCATCGTTTCAATTGCATTCCCGACCGCATCAACCTGTTTGCGGCCATCGGTCGAATACGGGTCGACGCGAAGCGTACCACTGGAATAAGCTGCAACAGCCCTCGCGCTTTCAATGGCTGTTTTCATCGCCGTATTGTAGCTATTAACCAGAGAAGCCTTGACGCCATTATCAATGCGCGTGTCAGCGAGAATGTCCTGCGTAGTCAGCGTCGGGTCATCGGTCGCGATGCGAAGTGCATAACTGTCACGAACGCTATCCTGCAATGCCCGTTGACTTGCATCGGCTTGAGCTTGACGCTGCAGGCTGACACGTTCTGCTGTCTCGTAAACAGCTTCACGCTGTTCAGGCGACATATCACGAAACCAGTCTGGGTTGGGATCTACACCGGCTGCTTGAGAGGCAAATGTCAGGCGACCTTTGAAATTATGACCACCTCTTGGATTTGCTGCCGACCATCCTGCCGGACGTTCGTATCCTATAAAAGCTGCCGTAGCTTCATCAACATTCTTCGCTGCTTTGAGCGCCTGCCCAGCTGTCGATTCAGATGTCTGGAGCTCGTGGTTGACGAAGGCTAACTGAGTTTCGAAATCATGCCAGTCTTTCCCCCGGGACGCAGCAAAGTCGCGAAGGGCCTTAGCGCGATTTCCATTCCACTGACCGATGCCGATGCTGTCAGAACCGTCCGTTCCATCCCCTCTGTTACGGGCTTCCGTATTCAGGCGGCTCTCAGCTATCAGATTGCCGACGATGCCAGCTGCTTGTTCTTTTGTCCAACCTTGCGATTGGAAGAAGGCAATCGCGGCCCCTGACCTTCCATTAACGTCCTGCGGGAGTGGCCGGATTATTACATCTGGTTGGGTTTCAGCGACAAGCTTCGCCCGGCTGTAGTTCGCGTCACGAAGGTTAAGCTGCGCACGTCTGTCAGCTTCATCGGGCGTGAGGATTCCGGTTTTCGACGCAACTTCAAGCGTGGCTTGAATATCGGCCCTCGCCTTTTGCTTCTGTTCTTCTGTCGTCTCTGGATCGACATAGATTCGACGCTGCGTTTCAAGAGCCTGATCCAGGTTGGCAATCGTGGCCTGTTTGCCGAGAGTATCGGCCTTTCCGTCGATGCTGGCATTCAGGCGAACCGCATCGGTATTGGCGCCTTGAACCCAACGCTCGCGCAAGTTCGGGTCGCTGATATGCTTCGCAGCACGATTGACAACATCGCCAGTTGCCTTCGGCGCACGCTGGCTGAACGTGCCATAATCCGGGTCATTGTCGAACTGCTTACCGACATTGATCAGGCCCTGATTAAGTTCAGCCTCTGCCTTGGCCATGCCAAGGGCATCTTGCTGCCGCTTCTGTTCTTCCCCAATAGCCGAGACAACGCCGCCGAGACGCTGCAGAGCCGGACCAACTGAGTCTTCTGGCCCACTCGCAATAATGCGCCCGGTACGCGCTGAAGCTGGCCGCGATAGATCGTTTGCTGAAGGCAAAACCGCCATTATGCAATACCCTTATAGCGAGATATGCCACCGAGAATTGAAGTTCCTGCCCCGATCAACCCACCAAGACGAGCCGAACGTGCGCTCGCGCGGCGCGAAGCGGCCTGATCTTCGTAGCCACGCGCACGGCTTTCGCCACCATAGGTTTCCATAAGCTGATTGAGGCGGCTCTGACCGGCAATGCTTTCACCGAGCATCGCGACTGTTGGCGCGTCCGTTCCCGCACCTGCACCTGATGCAGCGGCAGCAGCCTGAAGGCGCGACTGCATAAGCTGCCCCTCCTTACGTTTAAGCTGTGCCTCCTGAACCGCAGCGGCTCGTTCTTCCGTCGCACGCTGTTCTGCCTGCTTTGCCTCAAATTCAGCGGCATTTGCCTGTGCATTGGCGGATGCCATTGTTCCGGCTGCGCTCAATCCACCGCCAAGTATGGTTGCTGCGGTTCCGATTGTAGACGTGACAGAGCTTACGGCGGAGCCGATGGCTGCGCCGATAGGTGCTAGAAATGCCATTAATTACATCTCCCAGAGATGAGAGTTGACTTCGGTGAAACCGAGGCGTTCAAGCCACTCGCGAGAGCGTGGAACTGCCGGATCGGGCCACGCCTTCAGCTTGAAACCATGAGCCTTGAGGCCCGCGAGAAACAGCAATGCAATGCGGTGGACCGTTACCTGATGCCTTTTGGCTATACCTTCTTCGAAGCGGGCTGAGAGCCACATATCGCCGCCATGAGCGTATGCCGCCCACGCCGCTACATCCTTGCCGTCCAATGAAACTACGGACCCAATAAATGACGAGGGAAGAAGTTGCCGATGCGACAGATAATAGATTTCCCGCTTTGTTATCTCGCGAATGGTGGCGTTTGGCGGAAGGCGCAATGGGTTATCGCTTGTCATGCAACCCAACCTGTATGGTCAAAGAGTTGATTTGTACGGGGTATGGTGCCGATGCTTCGATGCAGAGGCGCGCATCCTCCTGCCAAGAACCAGGAACAGGAAATGTTCTGCTCTCATGCCCTGTCAGAACATCATCCTCATTCACGGGGATACCATTCAACGTCCTTGGAAGCGGGTCCATCTTGTCGAAAGTGCCACCGAAACGAAGCGCTTGGGAACTTAGGGAAGTGTTTTTCAAAACCACACCAACCTGAACAAGTCGCTTGGATTGGTTCATAGGCGCGTCCGAGCTGTATGCGAGCTTCGTTGATTTGAAGCGCGCCTTATATGGGAGGCCGACACATACCGTTGTGACAGGATATGGAAGCGTTATCTGACCAGACACCACCAAGAATTGACCGGGAACTCGCTTGCCATCCGCCCATGCGATAACGGTACGGCCATTTAGGTGCGTAAGCCCACTTACGACCGCGCTATTACCATTATCCTGAACAAAAACATGACTATCGAGCATTCTGTTGGTCGCGCCGCCTGTGGCCTCTGTATCGAAGCGTAGCAATTCGTTGTAATAATTGCCGTTGCGACGGACAGTCATCCATACGAAATCCTGCTCCACGCCCGGCGTGACACAGACTGAAACAACCTCGCCGTCTGTTTCGAACCTGTGCCAGCCTGTTACATCTTCTGATTTCTCATAGAGAAGGATTCCGCACTGCCCGTTTCCCAGAGCGCACCAAACCCGTGTGTCTGGCTGACGTTGTGCGGCAAGTTCCAGCGCTCCACTTTCAGCAATCTCAGGATTAAACCGTGTCAGGTTGGACGATGCATAATCCAGCGCCTGAGAGTCATAGGACAACTCGTAAATCCGCTTTCCTGAACGCTGCACAAAAACACCGTTTCGATCGATCTTCACGGGCTGGATATTTGCGCTGCCCTGCGTCGAAGCATCCTTGATGGAAAAATTCGTCGGCGTCATCGGCTCATCAAAAGACGAGGAACGCGGCACGCTTTCGGCGCCAGACGTCCCGACAACAAGACGGCCAAGCGATAGTATCCATTGAGCGTAGTTAATCGGACCGGTCGCGATTGAGCGAATAATCGGGCCTGCATCGCCCTCGGTATCACCATCGAAGGAATCGAAAGCGTCTGAAACAGAACCCGCTATCGAGTCCTTGCTGCCAAGCCACAACCTTCCCTCGTGCAAAGCAACCGAAGATGGCCAACCACGAACACCAGACCACAACCCCTCTTTCCAGTCATCCGTCCATGAGACGGAACGGAACATCGGTTTGATAACCTCGACGGCGGCAGAAGTGGGAGAGTTTATCCAAAGGACGCGGCACACCCCGGCGCCGCCGCCCCCCGGATACAGTAAGGAAACGCTGGCCGCGCCTGACGTATCTTGGCCAGCCGGGAAACCAATGCGGACCCAATGGATTATATTGTCGTAGCCGTCACCCTTATATCGAGCCGCGCCGCCAGTGTTGGCGGTAAAAGCACCCGTTGCATCACCTGTGCCAGACTTCCATTCATTGTCATCAAAAAAGCCCGCGTCATCGCCATCAATCGAAGTCTGAAGCTGTAGTGTCCCGGCCCACGTGCCTGTAATAACGACTGTAAAGCCCTTACCGCTGCCTTGAATGCCCTTGACGCGGATGGGATCGGACCACTGGTTTGCGCCTGCTACGATATCGGTCTTGTACTGGCCTTGATGAAACAGGCGGAAAACTGCCCCGACGTGACCCTCTTTAAAGAATGGTGCGGTCGTCTCCAGTGTGGTAATACCGCTTGTGGCATTGATGTTCATTCGCAAATCTGCCGTCTTGGCGGCGAGAAACGGCCCATCGTTGATCTGATGGCTGACAAGAGACCACGAACGGGTTCCGCGACGTTCTATGCGCTTAATTTCAGTGGACTGATGTGCGGCGAAGATAACGTCTGCCGACTGTTCGAAACGTATCTCACGAAGAATGCTTTCACCCCACGGGGTCGGGAGAACGAGATCGCCAAACTGCTCAATGACGCACGTGTCAACAGAGCGCTCAGCATTGCCGGTATTCTGAAACTGAACCCAGAAGTTTCCCGATGGGGTGAATGCAATGCTGTGGGTTCCTGAACGAAGGCTGGTTTCACTGATGTACTGATCGCCACCTTCGGTAGACCCGACGCGAAGAGTGATCGGGCCTCGTGTTACAACCACCCGCAAGGCGTGCTGAACATTCACACTGTCCGGAAATACGGTGACAAGCTGCTTTGCAAGCGCGCTTGATCCGCGCGCTATCGCATTCAACAGGAGATACCCGCCCGTGATCTGTGCCGTCGCTCCGGCTGATGCGACCAGTGTCCATCCGGTGGGTGACCCGAAATCGCTACTCGTGATGTTGGTGGAAACAACTGGACGGACAATGGGCTTTCCGTCCAGCAGAGGGCGGAACTCGTTCGCTGTAAATTCCAGCTGTGCCGTATCGGTGGCGGAAAAGACAAATGGTACAAGGCGGGCGCGCTTGTTCCCGCGAGCTACAGAACGGAACTCGGTGCCAGGACGAAGGAAAATTGGCCCAACTGTCTTCGGGAAGAAGTTGACGCACGTTTCAGCGGCAAGGCGCATCTTGGCCAAGTCGATACGCGAAATCGTATCAATACCGACTTCACCGCCATTGAGTGCATAAACGAGGTTATTTGTCGAAGCCATCAGTATTCCCTACGGCTCCCACGAGAACCACGACGGGACGAAACCCACTTGCCATCCGGCCACTCTTTAGGCCCTTCCCGGAAAGCATCGTGGCTGCGCGCCAGACGGCGAGCGACAGCCGCCTGCCCCGTCACCCGGTCGAGCTTCGCTTCACTTTCTGTAATGCTTGGGCAAGCTTTCTCTGCCAGTGTGGCTATGACGGCATCTTCGAAAAGTGCCGTCCATCGGCCCAAGTCCCATCCAGCCTCTGTCGATGATGAGACGTATTTGAGATAAAGCGGGTCAACATCGGCATAGATAAGGCCGGACTCTTCCACGAAACGGGATAGAGGTGGCGTGAGCGATGCGACGCTTGACACGGTATATGTGCGCAGCCAATCGGACGGCTTGCTGAAGGCAAACTGAAAGCCAAATTGCGGTTCGAAATCCTCGTCATGGGCCAGTTCAACCGTCACCATGGCGAATTTCCACTGCGCGGATTCCAGCAGCGACCGCACAACGCGATCCCACTGCCGATCAAGCGCACGGCGTGCCTTATTCTCGTCTGACAGGGTGGCGAGCGGTTCCTCGCCAATCAGATCAAGAGCGCCGTTATAGAGTTCGAGCCGTTCAGCCATCAGTCAGCCTCAAGCCGCTTCCGCGCGCTCTTGCGAGTCGATCCACTTAACCGCCGCGTCCTTGCTCGGAAGATTCTCGGCAACGACTTCATTGTCAGAAAGGCGGATTACACAATGAGAGGAATGAGGGCCGCGATACTGATAGCGGTATTTCGAGTCCCGGCTGAGATCGATATCGACCTTGCCATCAAGCTTGACATGGCGAAGTTCGACAACATCAAGCGAAGCAGTACGCACCGAGCGAACAAGCAATTCCGCATAGAATGCGCCATCTTCCGAAACGACCTCGATACGGTCATAAGGACGGAGAGATGCGGCCACATGCGCCCAGAACTCCGGCGCAAGGATGGATTTGTATTCCGTGCCAGCCTCGCAAACGACGAAGAAAGGCGCACGGTTTTTATAGCCCTGCGCGCTCATGCGCGAAGGCGTCAACGAAGCGGACATGAAAGCCTCTTATGTTGGAGAGAAAACGGGCGGCACAGGATTGCGTCGCCCGTCATGATGTCGATTACGAAATTGCAGTAGCCGCGCTTGCGGTGGCTGCACCTGCTGCACTGACAGCGGTAATCTTGAACATCGAGTAACCGGCACCCGTCGGGGTAATGGTGTGGATTAGATCGCCCACACGAAGGCCCTTGGCGGTGCCGTCCGAGAAATATCCGGCGCCAGTGATAGCGGCCAGATTGTCTGCGGTCTTGTAGGTGAAGATGCGCGGGGTTTTGCCCCCGACATTTTCAATCACAAGGTTCAGGTCATTGGAGACGTAAGCCATGGTTCAATCTCCTTTCTTACGCCGAGAGGGTCGTATCGTCGTGGTTGACGACAACAACGCCGGAGTTCTGGAGAAGCTTCGAACCCATAAAGATGCTCGAACGTGCCCAGTAATAATCGTCTTCCTCGTTGTAACCGGCATTAACCGACATTTCGCCGGTATTGACGGCATGACCGATTGCATTGCGATGGTACGCAAAGCACTTGGCAGCATTGGTGCCACGGCCCGGAAGACGAGGATGCTCAACCCAGTTGAAGCCAGCCCAACGCACCATGCGGCGGGTAGGACCGTTCAACGGCTTGATATCCACATAGTCAGCAGAAGCGAACTCAGTGACCTGCAGAAGATTGCCCATGAAGGCAGGCGTGCAGACGAAGAACATGTTATCCAGTTCTTCAATATCGACTTCGCTGTTGCCGAGGATGGTACGAGCCTTCATGACCATAGCCAGCGATGCAGCGGCAGCGGCGCCCGTATTCTGGGTACCGGTATTCAGCTGACCGATAATGTCTTGGTCAATCTTCCGGTTCATCACCTTGACGGTGCCGGTCTGCATGATGCGGCGACCGTCGCCCTGCGATGCGAAGATGTTGAAGTTCGTACGCTTCGGCTTGTCGTGCCATTCGACAAGAGTAGCCGTGTACTGGTTGAGGTTGTCGGGGCGGGACGGGATATTGCCGTCAAGGCCACGGGTTACAGGCTCAGCGTTGCCCGTGTCTGCCACGAGGAAAACCGCTTCATTGCCCTTGATGACCGCCTCGGTCGTAACGCTGGAACGAAGAAGGGACTGGCCCTGTTCGAAGCCTGCGATAAACTCCTGGCGGTATTGTTTTTGGAATGCACTGTCAGCCATGAGAAAACTCCTGTTCGGCTGGGTTGCGTCAGGGTTCGCTCACGTTTCGGGAGGCCGTTCAGACGTGCGCAGGGATGCCGCTCAATCGCTTGGGCGGGGCTGCTTGGTCCTTACGGGGCGTCACGTTTCTGCGGGTGAATGCCGTCTAACCGGCTGTTTTGTGCGGGGCCTGTAAAACAGGGGAAGCCGCGAGTGTATTAGCGTCCCTTGCCGGAACGCCGTTCCTGAGCCTGAAGAAGGTCGTTGTATTCCTTCTGGACCTTCGCATCAGACCAGTATTCCTTGCCGCCATCCTTGCGCATCAGAGCTTCAATCTCCGAGATGCGGTCATCGATGCTGCGGCCACCTGCGCCGGGATTGTCCGGGACAAGATCACCGGCATACCCCTCATCGCGGGCGAGATTGACGAAAAACTTGATAACTTCCGGGTTGCTGCCGATCTTCGAACCATCAGCAAGGCGCCCATGCATGAGAAGTGGTCCAAGCTCACCGAAGCGGGCAGAGACATAATTGTCTGCCATTGCAACGTTGCGCTTGAACTCGACACGCCCACCAAATTCATCGATCAGCGTATCGCGTGCCGTTTCTTCGCGAGTGATATCTTCTTCGACCAACTTATCAGTCGCTGCCTGCTCCATCTGACGATAGATCGCGACGGCTTCCTTGACGGTCGATGCTGGCATGTTGCGCTTGTGCGCTTCTTCGAGAAAGCCCTGATAGTTCTGCTTCAGATCATCAGGCAGCTTGTCGAAACCTTCAATCTCGTAACCTTTGATATCGGCAGGGACGCCGTTCTGCTCGCGCCAAGCCTTCTGCTCGTCTTCCGTGCCCTTTTCAGGAAATGGCTCGTTCTTGGCCGTTGGACGCGTGCGCAAAGCCGTCTGTGCTTCCACAAGAGCCTTGGCAATATCCTTTGGAGAAGCATAACGGTCGAGAATTTTCTTGATCTTCTCATCGCCGCCAGATGCCTTGTCGCGCCAGTCTTCCGGCCATGATGTTTCAACCTGGGTCGTTTCCGGCTTCTTGCCGTCGTCTTTAGACTCTTCCGCGGTGGTTTCAGCCTGGGCAGTACCCTGTCCGCCGATAATAGAGCCACGCTCTTGGGTAGTCGTCTCCACCTGCACCTCTGTGCCCGGCTGACCATTCTCAGTGTTGAGTTCGTCACTCACGACTTGTCTTCCTCTTTCTGTTTAAATGGCGAGTTGACGACGCCAACAATCGCCGCGCCGACGAAGTGTCGGCCTGACATGAAGTAGGTTGCATTGGTGTTTTCGTGGGCAACGATGCCCGGATAAGCGCAAAGGCGATTGACAATACTGGACAAGGCCAACTGCTGTTGCCGTCCACTTGCCTTACCTTCGCTTAGTGCCTTGAACGCACGACGCTCATCACCCGTGAGCGCCACAGGGTCGAATACCGACTTACTGGGCATTGCCACCGCCTGCGATTGCCTTCACAGCTTCCGCTACGTTCTTGGCTGCTGCGCCACCTTCTTTGACGAGAGGAAGAACCTGTGCGGCGCCTTCGAGATCAATGCCGCCGTTCTGGGTGTCGTCAGCTTCTTCCAAACTGTCAGCATCAATGAGCCAGTCAGCCGGGGCGCCAGTGCCTTCAACAGCATCACGCATGGCCTTCACTGCATCGACGTTTTTCGCAGCCGCAGGATCAATCTGTGCTGCCGTACCGACGATCTGCGTCACTTCACCGAATGCAATAACCTTTGAACGGCCTTCTGCTTCCTGCAACGGAGTATCAAACTGGAATTCAATCTCACGGCCCTGCAAGTCTTCCGGGATTTCATTTGGTGCGCCGAATACGCCCATCTTCATCAGAAGGCTGAATTGCAAGTCGAGAACAGGTGCCGAATAGGACGACCCGAAAGGCTCGAAGATCGGCATTGCTGCGCGAACGTATTCCTTTACACGCTGCTGAGCTTCATAGGCGGTCATATCGCCAGAGGCAGGCAGGTTAAGCTTGTTGATAAACCAGCCATCAGCCAATGTTGCGCGGATATCCTGAATGATATCGATACCAAGGGCAGGGTTTTTGCCCAACTCAAGAGCACGCAAACCGGCGCCAAGACGCTCATCATAATCAGCATCAAGCCAGGTAATGCCGCCAGCATAGAGGTTGACGCCACCTTGAACCGCGTCCTCAGTAGCAACAACAGGCGGATCGACGCTCTTTTCAGCAGCTTCAATGAGTGTACGCTTCATATCCTGAAGCATGCGGGCATCAGGAAGAGCCACAACAGCAGCCGGAGAAACGGCATACTGCGAGTCCGACATGGTGTGCCAGCGTGGGATGACATAGCAATTCTGCTGGAGAGGCATTTCCTCCAGAACGTGACAGCCCTTGTCGACAAGTACCCAGATTGAAATGAACGGCTGGCGCTTCTTCGCCCGCTTGCTGTTCATGTCATCGAAATATTCTTCTGCCGGTACGCAGATATGGCGGCACTTCAATTCCGAAGTCGGGTCTTGCTCGATTGCAGCCTTCACATCGCCAGGGAGCGCATTCGGCCACTTCTTCAGGATATTGCGGCCTGTGATCTTGCGACGACGCTGCACATGGTCAATCGTGCCATCGTCGTTTTCCATCCAAACCACATCACGAAGATGATGATTGCGCGTGGATAGATATCCTTCCGGCTTGGCCATGCAGGAGATTGCGCCATTGCCAAAGGTTACGAAGTCATGGTCGCACTCCTTCATCGCCTTCACGGTGCCGGAAATCGGCATGTAATAGTGGCGGCGAAGAATGCTTGTCGCGCTGTCGAGCCATTCACGGTTTACCGTCTTTTCATCCACGCTCTGGACGCCGGTCCGCACCTTGAACCAGATACTCGAAGGTGGACGCAGGATCGAAGACAGGTTATTGCCCAGATCACGGCGGAACATCACTGGCGTACTGTCGAACAGCCACGACGCATAGTCGTCACCCTCCACATAGGTCCGGGTGAAGTACGCCCGCTCAGGAAAGAAATGGTCAGCCAGTTCCTGCCAGAGACTATCAACCTGTGCGCGCTTGGTGAAGAGCGCATCACCGATCTTGACGAGCCGCTCAAGTGCCGTGTTGGTCATAAACAGACCGCCTTACTGTGCGCCGCCGAGGGTCTGATTACCCTGCCCGCTCGATGCCGAACCACCCGTCAGAATGGTTGACTGGCGACCGCCACGAGTCTGAACTTCCAGCGCACGGCGGCGACGGGCCTCCAATACCTGCGGGTCCTGTTCATCCGGCATAACCGGGGTTTGCTGCGGCTTAACTTTCGGTCCACCAAAGCTCATGATTTCATCCTTTCATCTGCGGCGGCGCTTGGCCTGCTGATGTCCAACATTTGCTGTTGTCTGGCGCTGTTTGTTCGAAGCGCGCTTGATACGGGCATCTACCGAGTTTTCACCGGCAGACCACGCCATAACGACCGCATCACCCTTGTCCGGGGATCGGCCCAATCTCTTTTTGATTTCGACTTTGCTTTCGACCTGAATGCCGCGAGGTGTGAGTTTCCACGTTGCAGCGGCAAGATCGGCCAGTAATTCGGGATCTGGTGGCAATGCCACCGGCTCACCGAGATTGGGTTCAAGCGCCTCGCGAAACTTCCACATTGTTTCAGCGCGCTTGTTTACGAACTTCAGCTTCCCGTCACGGGTTGATTTCCGGGACTCGTCCGCACCATTGAACGGCACGAGATTAATCCCACGAACATTGTTCTTCAGATGAGAATAGACACCGGAGCCATATCCGCCGCCCATATCGATGATGACCGTGCAGCCATCGCGCATCAAAGCCAGATCGCGGGCAGCGAGGTCTATCGGGTCAATCATCCCCTTGATGCGTTCTGAAATGATTTCGTCATACCAATAGCCATGACGACGGGCGAAAGTGTTTGCGTCGCCGCCACCTAATGCAACATCATGTGCAAGACTGGACATTCCCATGGCGTTAGGCACTTCGGGCGTCCATCTTGCCTGTGCCATCCGAATCCATTCGGTCGGGATGACCTGAAAATCGCCGTCCTTTACCTCGGCATCAAAGCGACCGTCACGCATACGAATGCGCAATTCTTCCGGCATGGCTTCGAGAACAGAAGCGTAGCCAGCTGCCATAAGGTCAGGATTATCTTCAAGCTTGGCTGGAATGAACGTCCGTGACCGTGGCTTGACCATACGGCCATTCACCTCGATCTCGTCTGCCCCTTCGCATTCAACGTCCTTGCCGTCGATAGTGGTGAACCATCGTAGCTCACCGGGCTTAGCGGGATTAGGATGCGACTTGTCGAGCCATGGCGCCCAGTACTTTACGACCCAATAACCTTCCGGCGTGGTCGGCGGGTTGCCAGTAGCAATGACACGGCACCGCTGATTAAGGTCTGTCGAGCGCGTCCAGCCGATCAGGAAGCGGTATTGCGCCTCGCTGAAGTGCGTTATCTCATCAAAGCCTTTGAGATCGTGAGCACGGCCCTGATATTTCTCCACGTCCGTTTCATGCGGGACGGAACCGAACTCCAGCACGTTCCCCTTCGGAAGACGCCAGATTTTGTCCTGCGCATTATACCCCGTCCGCCCGCCGATCAGCTTGGAGACTTCATCCTCAAGCCCTTTGATCTGCGGATATTCCCGGCGAAAGATGATCGAACGCTGATGATCGTCTACCGCCGTACCGCACAGGAATGAGGACTTACCGCCACCCGCCGATCCGCCGAAAAACAGTTCATCGGCTTCAGAATGGAGCGCATCAATCTGCGGTCCCGGATTGGGTATAAAAAAACGGCCATTCGTGGCCGTCAGTGCATCCTTCTTGATCTGGTCTTGAACATCCTGCGGGAGCGCTTCAAAGCGCTGCAGAATGTCATCCAGCAGATTTGTCATTCTTTCCGCTCAATGCGAAGGCAATGCGACGGGCAAGATCGTAACCGTCTGTATCCTTCATTTCGATAGGTCCACCATCCTTGCCGGTGTGCTCGTTCACGATCTTGTCAGCCCAATCGTCCTGATAAAGATTCTTCATCGCGAAGATGATAGCGGCGGTATTTCCCGTGCCCTCTATCGCCTGCTTTGCAAGGCGCTGCTCCCAAAGAGCCTGCCCTTTTGCACGCCCTTTTTTTATAGCGTCGGAAAACTCTGGGTGAACAGTGGCCCATTCGTAAACCGTGTCTCGGGATACGCCGATGGAACCTGCCCATGATGCGAGCGTGTAGCCCAAGGCGAGATGCTCAACTACGTCATCGGCATAAGGCGCCTTGTACAGCGAAGGCCTGCCGCCTTTGTTCACCGTCTTGCCGGTCATACCGATTGCCTCTTGATCGCTATCAGGTCATTAAGCCTTGAGCGCTGCGATGATTGCATTCACCTTCGCCTGAAGATCAGCAAGGTTGTTGTTGATCGCCGTTACTGCGGTATTCACCGAAGCGAGAGAAGCTGCCGAGGTATCAGTGCTTGCAGCCGTTGCGTTGGCGATTGCCGTCATTACATCGTTCGCTGTACCTACCGCGCCAGTCAGAGACGTGAGAGCGGCGATTTCCGCCTTTGTTCCTGCTTCGAGTGGCTGGCCGTCAACGAGAAGCTCACCGGGTCCACCGAGTGCGAGACGCTTGCCGTGAATGGTTGTGGTTGCCATGTTCATTACCTTCTAGACGCCGCGCTGGCGTTCTGATTGACTGGGTTTAACCAAGATGGGAAAGGGGAAATGAATGCATAGTTTCATCGCTACAGGCACACCGAAGCTTGTTAAAACAACAACGAAGTTTGAATTGATTACTGCTCAATCTGAGAAGGGCGCGATTAGCGGTTTGGTTTATGAAGCCCGAGCAGGAGAAATTCCGCTTATTGCATTTGCCATAGATGGGAACCCAATTCCCTTCGAATTTTATCGCATCGGCGGCGATCAGCTTTGCGTGTCATACGGCCACGATTGGGTCATTGAAGTCCCACTGGGCCTCAATTATGAGGTTCTGCCAAACGCTGGAATTCATTCTGATCGTATTATATGTACTGACGAAGGCTTCGTTATTTCAGTACAAGCGGAAGCGAAGACACCGCCCCCCGGCTTCCCAGCTCGTGTTATCCGTCTGAGAGACTTCGTGTCACCGATTTTGCAGCAACAATCCATTTGCTCGAAGCAATTCAGTATATGGATGAGCCAGCATCATCGCGACGACACCGACGAACCGCCTCTTCTGGAGGTCAGCTAACTTTATTAGACCAAAACGCTGGCGGTTTTTATCACTTACACCTGCTATCCGTAAGCCACTGCTGTGTGTTGCAGTGGTATTGGTATGGGGCTGCACATGAGGCAAGGAGGATGAAGGCAGAGAGAGCGAGAAGCTTGGCGGTCATGCCCATTCCTTCCCTTTCCCCATTGTTGCGCGATAGGCTTCGACAAGCTCACGGCTGAAATGCTCAATGCCGTATGCCTCCATTTCGATGCCAGCGCTTTTTTCACCGATCACCTGACAGATGAACTGCCAGACGTGAACCGCTTCATGAACGAGGGTGAAGATGACTTCTGCCGCATCACGTTCAGCCGCTTTGAATAAGGCAACGACGATAAACGACTGCCCGTCATCCGGGTTTGTATATCGAACCGTGTAGCCGCCGTGGTTTGCAGCCTCTGGCCAACTTTCGTTCAGTCCGTATTTCTTTTGCAGATATTCCCATGCCTGCTGCGACGGAACAAAGGCGACGGATACAGGTTGCCAGCCACGGTCTAACCAGACAGGATTGGCGGTCATCCATACTCATCCAGAATATCAGCCTGACGCCGGAGCCAACCCGTAACGGAAGACAACGGCATGCAGGTGGCCATCAGATTGATTGCGCACTCTCCGAACTGCATTGCGCTTTCACGCTGGAAGCGTTCGCTTGCTGACTGCGCTATGTCGTTAAGAGCCTTAAGCTCTTTCTTGGAGGGCTTGGGCATAGCTCACGCCTTTTCCTTCAAGCTCTCGTAATACTCGACGGAATACACGGTCTGCCCAGCTTCCCGGCGTCTGGCTATCTCCGCTTCAACATCTTCCCGCAAGCGCTCGAGCATGACCGAGTATTCCTCAAGGCCAACCATCGGCAGCTTGTCCATCGCATCGATAGGGCGAACGAAGTTAACGTAGTCGTGCGCATTGTTGCTTCGGTACAGGAGCACCAAAGCCCGGTCGATTTCCGATTGCCGCATATCCGATCCTCTGTTGGTATCTTCCGGGCCTGCCCACTTCACACCGTGATATGCAGGGTTCTCACCCCGGAGCGACCAGTGTTGAGTTCTACACCCGCGAGTGAAAGCCATGGTCTAGCCGCCCCGTGGGCTAGTGAAAGGAGTGTCGCTCCCTATGAAGGCTATTGAAATTTGCGCTCTGACTGTGCTGAATTGTCAGCGGGAGGCTTATCATGTTTGAAAACCAGACAATCGGGGTGACTTGCCCTAAATGTGGAAATCAGATCGAGCAGACTATCGGCTGGCTTAAATCCAACGACAATGTCACCTGTCCTGGGTGCGGTTCTGATTTCATCATCAATAGCGAAAAGTTCTTCGCCGGAATTGAGAAGGCCGAGGAGGCCATCGCGAAATTCGGGAAATCGATCCGAAATATCGGAAAGCGAAGATAACACTTCATGCAATCCGTTCGTGTCAATGGATAGTCTGAGATCACATGATGCCATCTTAACGCTCCAAACAAAAACCCCGCACGATGGCGGGGCTGATTGTTGATCGCTTATTTAGACAGATGCGCTATCCTGATGGAAACAGGAGGGCAGCAATGTATCAGATCAAGGTATTGGAACTTCTCGAAGACGGTACGTCACGGCCATATGAGTTCACCGAAATGGAAACCGCGCAAGAGTTCGTCCGACACGCTACCTTTGACCTGAAGGTCTGGATAGAAAAGTACGGAATATTCGACCGTGACGACTTCTTGAAACTCCGGTCTATGCCGCAGGACGAAGCCATCCCGTTTTAGTTCCGCACCTCTCTCCAATGAAAAGCCGCCACCCGAAGGCGACGGCTGTTGTTGCGCCGTATGCATCCGACGACTTCCAGAATGCGGACTGTCCCGCTCGGTCTGGCACCTAGCCACGGCCTGTTGCGTGGCGACCGCTATACACGGTGGCCTACCACCATGCGGATAGATCAGAACGGGACTACGGCAGGCTTGCAAGGCTCCGCGCTATATGGGCGCGGCTACCGCTATTTCGTCCCCTCTGGAAACACGCCAGACGCTTGAACGCCGTTCTGATTTATTTGCCCCTATGGCTCGCGCTACCCGGATAAGTGGGGCGGTACTGCATGAGGGCGGATAGCTGCGAGGCGTTGATCCCTCAACTTACCCCGGTTCTGAGCCAGCTTGCGCTACGAAACTCAGACAGGCCGTTCGCCTCGCATTCTGTTGAGGCGCTGCCTCAGAATCAAAAAGCGGCCCGAAAGCCGCTGGAATCTGGTTTCGACGCACTGCGTCATTTTAGGAATAAGCGCAGTTTATTCTGATTGGGACATTTGTCAACCCTATTCGGCATTCTGTGGGAACAATACACCAATTCTCGCAAGATGCAGCATTTTCGTCTTTATATCTGCAACGATTTCGGGATTTTCGACCACCTCGCCTATCTCTATCCCCATCACGCACGCCTTGAACTTTATCAGGTCAATCACTTCGCTTGGCCTCATGTCAAACCATTCGCCGTTTAACCATTTGTCGGCCAACTCCGCGTGAATCTCCTTTTCCAGCCGGAAAGCATCCGCGCGCGTTGGTGCAAAAGCCGAGTAGTCAACCTTCAGAGTTCTCCAAACCGATACTTGCAGATCACACATGCGCTTGTATCCGTAGTTGGAAACGCCGATCTTGCAAGGCCAGCTATTGTCAGTGGAGATAACGTAAATCGATGTTCGCTCGATACCGAATTTCTTCCAGTTCGCGAGCCATACTTGTCTTTCTGGCTTCGCAGTGTTCCCAAGAATGCGCCGCATATGCTCCTGGATTTCAAACTCTTTCAGATGATAATCCATTATGCAGCCCTCATCCCCCTGCTCTTTGGAGGATTGAAGCAACGGTGAAGAACGTTGCAAACTGTGCGAACATCATTGAGTAGGTGGGGGAACTCGCCATCTTCGATAATGACATACTGCAATGCTGCTCGCAGGTTTCCCCTGATGATTGTTTGTTCTTTTGTGATTTCGTCTTGGACAAACTTATAAAACTCGGTCGTTTCCTTAAATGCCTTTTCCTCGTCAACATCCAGCCCGGCAGACGCAATCGTCTTCGGGTCATAATGAGCGCCCGCTGACTGAACGGCCTTCTGGAACCTGTTACGAAGGTTAAGGAATTTAAGCGCGGCGTGGTATTGGTTTTCGCTTATCCCTGCGGTTCGCCCCATTAGATAGAGCCTTCCAATATACGATCCCGTACGCGGGTCTCTCGCCATCTCAACAGGAATACCAAGCATAGAAGCTCTGAACCGCACCGGGTTTGCC
>UCNG01000036.1:0-11968 GCA_900473915.1 Hyphomicrobiales bacterium
TAATCCGTCTCTACAGCCTAAGATTGCATCGGGCAGCAATATCATTTCGCCGATTGCTACACTCTGTTTACCATAGACAGAAAAGCACCCCCGGCGCATCACTTATCCGCTTTGGGCGGCTCCGCTTTATCGTTTCTTTAAAGCCTCGGCTGCAATCTGTTGCTGGCTGGAAGTGCGTCGGCTTTCCGGTTTTGACCATGCAAGAGTATTGAGTGAGTAGGGCACGTTGAACGCCATTCTTTTGAAAACAGCCGAAACCGTCCGCACGAACGTGCAGGCGATCAGCCGTTTTTACGAACGTTTCTGCCGCCGCTGGGCATCCACGCCCGACGCGGCCTCCATACGTGTCATCGGCTCGGTCATCACCGTGCCGGTCCTGCTGTGTGCTGCGGTGCTTGGCTCCGGCGTAACGCCGGGCTTCACGGAATTTGCGATTCTCGCCGCCAGCTTTGCAGGCGTCGCCATGATCCTGTGCGCGCTGTCGCTGATGGGCGTCGCTGCGCCCGTTCTGGCTGGCTTGAACTTCGCTGCCTATGGCGCGGGTCTCGCTGCCATCGGCGCCTTTTCGCATGGCAATGCGGTCCTGTGGCTGATGGCGGCAGGTCTGCCGCTAGAGGTCTGGTTTGCGACCCGCAAGCCGGGCGCTTCCGCCGCAGGCGTAGCATTCGCCGCGATGATTCTGGGGTTCCTTGCGACCGCGAGCGGCGGCGCTGTTTCCGGCGGCAGCTATGTGTCTGTCGCGGTTCTTGTCCTTTATGCCGCAAGCCTCGTTGCGCGTGGCTTTGTGAGCGCTGCCAAACCTGCCGAGATCAAGGTCGGCGCACGGCAGATCGCGGTTGCTGCCGGTGACGTGCAGTTCTGCCTCGATGCGGATGGCGTAGTGTCTTCGGTCGACGCCAACTCTGCGAAGCTTTTGGGCGTGCAGCCAAAAATGCTGGAAGGCACGGCCCTGATCGACCGCGTGCATGTGGCCGACCGCGTTGAATATCTTTCGCTTCTGGCCGATCTTCGCGCCGGTGCCTCGGTGCGCAAGATCGACGTGCGCCTTCGTTCCATCGAAAATGGTGAGACCGTCTTCCGCACCTATCGGCTCGAAGGCGCCGCAAGCGCTGACGCCATCACGCTGATTGGCCGTTCGCTTGAAGGCGAGCAGAAGCTTCTGGACGAGATTGCCACGCTGAAAGCGGAACTGGAATCGGAGCGCATCGGCAAGGGTCGCCTGCTCGCAGCCGTGAGCCACGAACTGCGTACGCCGCTCAATTCCATCATCGGCTTTTCCGACATGCTGTCGCATGAAATGGGCGGCAAGCTGGCCAATGAGAAGCAGCGCGAATATGCAGGGCTCATTCATCAGTCCGGCCATTATCTGCTGGATCTTGTGAACGCCGTTCTCGACAATTCGCGTCTGGAAACCGGCAATTACAGCATCGATCCGCAGAGGCTTGCCTTCCGCGAAGCGGCTGAAATGTGCACCGCCGTCATGCTGCCGCTGGCCGAAAAGAAGGGCGTTGCCTTCTGCCATCGCGTCGGCAACGGCATTGGCGAACTGGTGGCCGATCGCCGCGCCATCCAGCAGATCCTGCTCAACCTCGCCGGAAATGCGGTGAAGTTCACGCAAAGCGGCGGCTGCGTCACCATCGATGCAGCGCGCGTGGTGGCTGAAGGCCGTGCGATGCTGGAATTCAGCGTGTCGGATACGGGCATCGGCATCGAGCCGGAAGACATGCAGCGCATCGGCACGCCATTCGTGCGCGCCAACAATAATTATGCGCGCGCACAGGAAGGAAGCGGCCTCGGCCTTTCGGTGGTCAAGGGGCTTGTGGAGCTGCATCAGGGAACGATGCAACTGAAAAGCTGCCCCGGCGAAGGCACGGTCGTCACCGTCCGCCTTCCGGTGGCAGGTCCGCAATTTGTCATGGGAGAAGACGAACATCAGGAGCTTGGCACGGTGATCGACATGCACCGTCACCAGGGAGAAAGGCGACATGACTGGCAGAACGACGAAATCCGGGAGCAGAAAAATGCGCAAGCCCGCAAAACGGCGTAGTCTCGGATCGCGGCTCCTCCATTTCTTCTTCACGTCGGCCTCGGCGCTTGCGATCGCTGCCGGAGATTTCATCGCGCGCAACCCCGTCCTGACCGGCGGGGCAACCGCGTTTCTGGTGGTCATGAGTTTCGTTTCGGCCAATGCGCTCTGGTATCAGCCGGAGGCGCACAACGCTGTGTTTTTCCGCACCAGACCGGATTTCGTGTTCAAGCCGACCCCGCGCGAGGTGCTGCCGGGAACCGCCGCAGTGAGTGACAACGCCCCGAAACCGGCTGAAACCGCGAAGAGCGAGACCGCACCGACGCAGGAAACCGCCAGCCTGGCGACGGACCGGCTGAACATGAGCGCATCGGTGGATGACATGCTGCCGGCACTTGCGCCCAACGCCGATCTGGAAATCGCGCGGCTGCAACAGCGGCTTTCGACGCTGGGCATCTACAAGGGGCCGGTGGATGGGTTCACCGGGCCGCAGACCCGCGAAGCGGTGGAACGCTGGCGCGCCTTGCAGCAAAAGCTCGGCGTGCAGGAGGCCAACATCCCTGCGCAATTGCTGGCCGGTGCCCAAAA
This sequence comes from Hyphomicrobiales bacterium, assembly GCA_900473915.1. Lineage (GTDB taxonomy): Bacteria > Pseudomonadota > Alphaproteobacteria > Rhizobiales > Rhizobiaceae > Brucella. The sequence continues at coordinate 2,615 of UCNG01000036.1, forward strand.
CAGCAATTTGGACCGTAGCCCGGCTCAGGATGATGTGGCAAAGGCCATCGAGGTTGCGGTTCCGTCGCCGCGTCCGCAGCCTGCCGTTTTGAAATCGGAAACAGTTTCAAAGCCAAAGCCTGACCTTGCTTCCTATGAAAAACCGGTGGCCAAAAAGCAGGTTGCGGCAACGCCCGCCATCCAATCGGGAAAAGTGAGTTCGCAGGATATTATCCGCGTGCAGGCCGGGCTGAAGGCATTCGGCAACGACACGGTGCCGGTGAACGGACAGCCCGGCAAGTCGACACAGGAAGCGGTGCGCGAATTCCAGAAACTGTTCAGCTTGCCCGTGACAGGCGAAATCGATGGAACGCTCATCGCCAAGATGCGTGAGATCGGCCTGATAAGCTGATGGATGCCCTATGCGCCTGACATCCGATTTCTGGGTTTCGGCCCTGATCCGCAAGGTGCAGGGCGAGGGCGGCTTTGCCTATCTCGCTCGTCGCGGGTCGCCGGAAGCGGGCGCGATTTTCATCAAGGTAAGCTCGCGCTTCGGCACATGCGATTTATATTCGCCTGCGCCGCAAACCTCCTATGAAGAGGATAATGACGGGGAGCGTATGTTCCTGCGCATTCTTCACGACGCCGATGACATGGCGGCAAGTGACCGCATGGCGCGGGAAACCCGTTTCGACCCCGATCTGTGGCTGGTCGAACTGGAAGATATTGCCGACGCGTCGGCACTGTTCTCCATTTCGCAGGACGGAGAAGCGTCTTACTGACGGTTTATTTTACCAACCGCTGCTGGGAGGGATGATCGGAATTGGCCGCATCCACGAGCGGGGTGTCGTCTTCGGCTTCCGCCATTTCGCGCAGCTTGCCGCGCAGCATGGCCGACATGTCTTCCGCCTTCCAGCGCCGCACGAGCGCCATCGCCTTTTCGCGGTCGATGGAACGATAGATATGGACAAACTCACGCAGGCTGTCGCGGTTGGCGTCGATCGGCCCCAGAATGGCAGTCATGGTGAGATAGCATTCCGCTGGCGACAATCCGAGCGCCTTCAGCGCAATCGGCAGATGCGAATCCGGCCACTGGCCGATGATCGCGTCGGAGCGTTCGAACGAAAGGTCGAGCGCATCGGCCAGTGCGTTGCGGAAAAACTGGCCGTCGATCAGAAGCGCGGTATCGATGAGATGCTGTGAACCAGTCGCGCCCGCTTCGTAAAATGGCTGTTGCAGCGCGCGTGCCAGCCGCTCGGAACTGCCTTCCTTCATCAATGGCGCTCTGGCGGCGGAAAGGTCGGGCACATCCGGCTTTTCAAGCGGCTCGGCCTCGATATTGGCGAGGTTTTCCTGAAGCGCCAGCGTGCGGTCGATGACTGGATCGGCAAAACTGCGCAGCACACCTTGCAGAAGCACATCGCCCGACTGGCGCCGCGCAATGGCGCGCGCATGGGCAAGACCGTTCTTGCCGATGATCTCGATCAGGTCGGAAGGGCGCAGAAGGGGAGAGCGCAGCAGGATGGGCGCGGAGATTTCGACGGGCCGGTCGGCCAGCGCCAGAATGAGGCGACGCGGCGCGTCTTCCAGCTGTGCCAACGCATTGGCGGCGTGGCGCTTGCCGCGTGTGGAAGCGCATTCCAGAAGCGGCAGGGCGAGATCTTCGAGCTGCTGCATATCCTGCCGTCCGGGGCGCGTGATGCCCGCGAATGCCGAAATCGCGGCCGCCAGAAGGTCGTCCGCCTTGGCTCTCCCCGCTTTTGAATCCGACGGGCTCCGGTGGCCTGAAATATCCTCCAGGGCGCGGAACTGATCATTTGTCACGCAGAATACTCCGGTAGGCACACAACTCACCCGCCCCAATCGCAGATCACGCATCCGGCAGCAGCCGGTTTGCGCGAAAATGCACCCCGCATGGGTCGGTATTGCGGATAATAGCGTCGAAGCCTTAGCAACTCATTAACCGTGCCATAAAGAAACAGCATTTGGTTGCGCTGATGCCTGAGGGCCGGGGCGCAGTCAGGGTCCTTCAAACGGCGCGCAGCGCGCTTCGGTAAAGAAGCGCAGCACTTGCCTGTTCCACGTGGCATCGGGCACGAAGGCGCGCAGCACGGCGACACCTTCACCGATATTCTGCTCGATCAGGATCGAACGTGCATCGGCCTGCGAACCCTCTGAACGAAGACTGGCCATCCCGATGGGGTCGGCAAGGATCAGGTCGAGCTTGCGCTCATTGGAAACGCTGTCGTTGAGGCTGTAGAGATTGTCCCCGTTGGGCGCGTAGATCGAAAGCGACCAGTAGGGCACGTTTGCGCCGGTCGTGATGTGCACGGGACCATCGGCAAGATCGAAGCGGCAGGTGGCTTGCTGCACAAGCGGATCGCTGTCGCTGATCGGGCCGGTCTTTTCGTTGAGCCGGAGGAACCGGTAGGGCTCGCTTTCTGCTTCAATCCGCGACCAGGCATTCTTGTCGGAATAGAAGGGAACGAGGAAGAGCACAGCGATATGAACAATCGCAGCACCAACGAGGCCGAGAAGGACGAGGTGGAAAATCCTAGCCACGGCACGCTCCCGGATTTGCCCCGGCGATACGGGCGAGCGTTGGCATGACCGGATCGGTGAGGCCGGAAGAGGACGCCGCTGGCGTGTCGTAAAGCGTCATGACGAGAACGAAATCGCCGCTCCCTTCGACGGGGAGCCAATTGCCCGGCGCCGCATCGGGGCCGATTGTGATCGTGACGCTGCCGTCATCGTCATAAAGCACTTCACGGGAATGCAGCGCTTCCTGCAACCCCTCGCGCGGCCTGATCGGTTCGAGGTCGGTCGTGGCGGGATAGAGGGTCCAGAAGCGGGCAGGCGGCGTCATGCCGCTCAGACGATAAGTGCATCCGCGCCGAAGCGTGCGGTTGCTGGTATCGGTGCGCGCGTAGAACGGCAGGCCTTCAGCCGTTCCAAGCGCCAGATAGGCCTTTCGGGCAGCGCGAGCCTTGGCATAGGGGTCCGCATCGGGCGTGCCCGCCGCCGGATACGCACTCCAGATTCCAACGCGGAGCTCACCGAACCCCTCGAAGCGGTCGAGAATCTGGTCGACGCTCCAGATGCCGCCGCCGAGCGCCAGCACAAGCACAATCGCCGTGTAGAATATCCGCTTGAACATCGCCCCTCAGAGTACCGATATTTTCGTGCGCCCGGCGATCTTAGGCAGAGGCGGGGCTGCAAGGAAGCGGTCATGCAGTTCCTTGATGATTTTTGTCGACAGGGGCGAAAGCACGCGCGGCGGCGCGGCCATCACTTCTTCCGGCTTGGCGTTGGCCACTTGCGGCTCGCTCTTCTTTGGCGGCGCGGGGAAGGGTGGCGTCACGCCGGGTATGGGCTTCAGTTCGATGTTCTGATGCGCATAGGCCATCATCCGCTGCCAGGCCATGGCGGGCAGAACGCCGCCGGTCATTTCCTTCATGGGGGTGAAATTGTCGTTGCCGAACCACACCGCCGCCGTGAAATTGCCGGTAAAGCCGACAAACCATGCGTCGCGATAATTCTGCGTCGTGCCGGTCTTGCCGCCGACCCGCGTCATCGGCAGTGCGGCGCGGCGTCCGGTGCCGCGTTCTGGCACCTGCACCAGCATGGAGTTCATTTCAAGCGCCGCCTTTTCCGACAGCGCCCTGTGAGGCTTCGGGGCATCGCGCCGAAAATCCCACAACACCTTGCCGTCCGGGGAAACGATCTGCGTAAACGCATGGCGATTGCCAGCCATGCCCGCATTCGGAAACACGTTGAAGCCTGTTGCCTGATCCATCACCGTCATTTCCGATGTGCCGAGCACCATGGTCTTATGCGACGAGATCGGCGATTCCACGCCCATCGCCTTGGTCAGCGCGACGATGGGGGCAGTGGTCAGATAATCGCGCGCCAGCCGCACCGGCACGCTGTTCAACGAACGGACGAGCGCAGTCGTCAGGTCCACGCGGCCCGCGAAACTGCGGCCATAATTGCGCGGCGACCAGTTGCCCCAGCTGATCGGGGCGTCCGAAACGATGGTGCTGGGCGTCAGGCCCTTTTCCATCGCCGCCGCATAGACATAGGGCTTGAAGGACGAACCGGCCTGCCGCAGCGCCTTGGTGGCGCGGTTGAACTGGCTTTCGCCATAGTCCCGCCCGCCGACCAGTGCGCGGACCGAGCCGTCATTGGCGATCACCACTGTCGCCGCTTCCGAAACATTATAGTCCTTGCCGAACTGGCGCAGGTGATATTCGAGCGACTCTTCCGCCGCCTTCTGGATATTGCGGTCCAGCGTCGCGCGCACGATCAGCGTGTGCTGCGGAATATTGGCGGCGACCTTCTTTACTTCCTCGAAAGCCCAGTCGAGGAAATAGTCGGGGCTTTCATTCTTGGCGCGGTCGATGACGCTGGCCGGATGGCGGCGCGCGACGGCCACTTGTCCCTCGCTCAGGAAACCGCTTTCAACCATGTTGGAAAGCACGACATTGGCGCGCGCACGTGCCGCGGGCAGGTTGACATGCGGCGCGAACTTGGCCGGAGCCTTGAACAGCCCCGCCAGCATCGCGGCCTCGGCGAGAGAAACGTCCTTGATGTTCTTGCCGAAATAAAATTCCGAAGCGGCTGCGATGCCGAATGTGCCGCCGCCCATATAGGCGCGGTCGAGATAGAGCTGAAGGATTTCCTTCTTGCTCATATTGCTTTCCAGCCAGAGCGCGAGAAAGGCTTCCTTGATCTTGCGCTCGATGGTGCGCTCGTTGGAGAGGAAAAGGTTCTTGGCAAGCTGCTGGGTGATGGTCGAGCCGCCTTGAACGACGCCATTGGCGCGCATGTTCTGGCTGAACGCGCGGGTCAGGCCCCAGAAGTCGATGCCGTAATGATCGAAGAAGCGCCGGTCCTCGGTGCCGAGCACGGCCTTGATGACATGATCGGGCAATTCATCGATCGGCACGGCCTGGCGATGCAGGATGCCGCGCTGGCCGATCTCGTTGCCGTAACGGTCGAGGAAGGTAACGGCATAATCGTCCTGCGCGCGCCAGTCCTTCTTGCTCTCCTCGAAAGCGGGCACGGCCAGAACCAGCATCAGCACCGCACCGCCGACCCCAAGTGTAAATCCTTCGTCGAGAACTTCGACCACGAAACGCCGGAAACCGCGCACGCGAAAACGGCGCGAGAAGATGGTGATGTTCTCCCACCATTCACCGAGATTGTAACGCAGGCTGTAGAGGGTGGAGTCGATCCATGCGTCAAGCCCGATCAGGCGCGAAACCCTGAACGGTTTGCGCTTCTCGTTTCCGGAATCTTTATCTGCCGTTCTACGCATGAACACTGACTTCGGCACAGTTGGTTTCGGAGACAGGCGGAACTTTCCCATCCATCATAGCAGATAAATAAGCCACAGCTCATGTGAAATGGTTAAAGCATGGGCGGCTTTTCGCATCTAGGAAAAAAATCAACTGATAGGAAAATAGTCCTTGACTGCGTGACGGTGCTTTGCTAGGTTTTATCTACGGTCGACAAAGTGTGACCGTCGCCGGTTCTGCTATGTACCCCCAGTAGATATTGGTGTGCATAACCCTGAGGAGCCATAGCGGCTTTTCAGGGTTATGTCTTTTACAGCAATTGCGAAGATTGTGAAGATACACCCAAAAATTGTGGAAAAGATTTCACGGGGCGAAGCCCGCATCCGTCTGGCGCATCAATTGCAGATTGCACACGGCATTGACCCCGCGGATATCGCGGCATTGCTGTCTGTTTCGATAAGCCAGTATCTCAACCGTCTGAATCGCCTGAATCTGGCTTGTTCGACTGCGGCGGCTGATTCGCAGAGGAGGTCACGCGATGCAATTCTGGAGCGACTTCAGACAGAACTGACACGGCTGCTGGAAGGCGGCGACCTGCCGGACAAAAGCAAGTCCGAAGCGCTGATGGCGCTTGCCCGCGCCGTCAAATCCGTCGGCGAACTGACCGCCGAGGACAAGGCCGTCGAGGACAGGCTCGCCAGCCGGCAGCCCGCCAGCCATGCGGTTGCCTCGTTGAGCGACACGCGCAAGGCATTGATGCGCATAAGCAGGAGGATAGACGAACTTGCAGAAAGTCGGGCGCGGGAGATCTTGGACGGCAGGCCTGACGCCGCAGCAAGTGGAAGCAGCGGAGGCGGAGTGGCTGTTTCAGGCGCGTGACGCGCAATTGCCGCCGCATGGTGACTGGCGTAGCTGGCTCATCATGGGCGGTCGCGGTTCCGGCAAGACGCGGGCAGGGGCCGAATGGGCATCCGGAATGGCGCTGGGACTGCCGCCATTCACCAGGACGGCCTGCGGCCACATCGCGCTGGTGGGCGAAACTTTCAGCGACGCACGCGAGGTCATGGTGGACGGACCGTCCGGCATTCTGGCGGTCTCGCGGCTGTCGCGCCCCCGCTATGAAGCGACGCGTCGCAGGCTTTTATGGGAAAACGGCGCGGTGGCGTCGCTTTATTCTTCCGAAGACCCCGACAGCCTGCGCGGTCCGCAATTCGATGCCGCATGGTGCGACGAGTTGGCGAAATGGAAAAATCCCCAGGAAACCTGGGACATGCTGCAATTCGGCCTGCGTCTGGGGACTTTTCCAAGGCAGGTCGTGACCACGACGCCGCGCGCGGTTCCGCTTTTGAAAGCCTTGGTTGGAGATACATCGGTTTCGATGACGCATATGCGGACGGACGAGAACGCAGCCAATCTCGCGCAAGGCTTCGTGCAGGCCATCAATGAACGCTATGGCGGGACGCGTCTCGGACGGCAGGAACTCGACGGGGAACTGATCGAGGAACGCGCCGATGCGCTTTGGTCACGTGATCTTATCGAACGCTGTTTCGAGACTGAGGCCCCGGAACTGGTTCGTATCGTCGTGGCTATTGACCCGCCTGCCTCATCCGGCAAGGCGTCGGACGCCTGCGGTATCGTCGTTGCCGGTCTCGACGGTGAAGGAAACGGCCATGTGCTCGGCGATGCCAGTATGAAAGGCGCCAAGCCGCACCAATGGGCGCGAAAGGCGATTGCGCTTTTCCACGCGCATCAGGCCGATGCGATTGTCGCGGAGGTCAATCAGGGCGGCGAGATGGTGGCGGCTGTGCTGGCGGCGGAAGATGCGAGTGTGCCGGTTCTCAAGCGCCACGCCTCGCGGGGCAAGTTTTTGCGGGCGGAGCCGGTGGCCGCGCTCTATGAGCAGGGCCGCATCCGCCATGCCGGGCGGTTCCCGGCGCTGGAGGATGAAATGTGCGACTTCGCACCGGGCGGCCTGTCCAGCGGACGCTCGCCGGACAGGCTCGATGCACTGGTCTGGGCGCTCGGCGAACTGATGCTCGGCACCGAACGCAAACCGCGTATACGCCGGTTTGGCTGATTTATTTTAAAGTTGGAGAAGCCATAGGATGGCATGGAACTGGGTCCGAAAATGGCCGGGGCGACGAAGCACGCCCGTATCAGCCGTGAAGTCCGACGCACCGCGTCAGACAAAAATGGCGAACGGATTTGTCGCGCTGCATATGGATCACGGCGCATCGTGGATTGCGCGGGATTATACGTCGCTGGCGCGTGAAGGCTTCATGCGCAATCCGGTCGCCCATCGCTGCGTGCGCATGATTGCGGAAGCGGCAAGCAATGTGCCGTGGCTGCTTTTTGAAGGCGCGACCGAACACGAAACGCATCCGCTGCTCGACGTCATTGCCCGCCCTCAATGCGGGTTGGATGGAACGACATTTTTCGAGCGGCTATACGGGCATCTGCTGATTTCCGGCAATGCCTATGTCGAACGTCTCGAACTGCCGAGCGGCCGCATGGAACTGCATCTTTTGCGCCCGGAACGGGTCAACGTCGAAACGGACACGGACGGCTGGCCGCAGGCGCTGGTCTATCGCTCGGGCAATGCGGGCAGGCGGCTTTCCCTTGGCAGCGGCGGGGCGGTTGCCTTGCAGCTCAAGCTGTTTCATCCGCTGGATGACCATTATGGGTTTCCGCCGCTGGAAGCGGCCCTGATGGCGCTCGATCTCCACAATGCGGCAGGCGCGTGGAACAAGGCGCTTCTGGACAATTCGGCGCGGCCTTCCGGCGCGCTGGTCTATGCGCCGAAGGATGGCGGCAATCTGACGGAGGAGCAGTTCGCGCGGCTCAAGGAAGAACTGGAGGAGGGCTATACCGGTGCTTCGGGTGCCGGGCGTCCGCTGCTTCTGGAAGGCGGTCTGGACTGGAAGGCGATGGGCTACAGCCCGCAGGACATGGATTTTATCGAAGCCAAAAATGGCGCTGCCCGTGACGTCGCGCTGGCCTTCGGTGTGCCGCCGATGCTGCTCGGCATTCCGGGCGACAACACCTATGCCAATTATGCGGAAGCCAATCGCGCCTTCTACCGGCTGACGGTGCTGCCGCTGATTGGGCGCACGGCCAAGGCATTTTCCGGATGGCTTGGCCCGCATTTCGGCGACGATCTGCGGCTCGAGCACGATATCGACCGCGTGGAAGGCCTGTCATCCGAGCGGGAATCGCTGTGGCGGCGCATTTCCGAGGCGTCGTTTCTCACCGACGAAGAAAAACGGGATGCGGTGGGCTATCAGCCGCATTCAGTCAGGAGACTGTCATGAGCAACCTCAACGATGCAGTGTTTGCTTCGGAAGCGGCCTGGATATGGTTCGCCAAGGTGGCGGGCGCGGTGGCAGGCTCCGCCGTCTCGCTCGCCTATATGCTGCCGCACGGAAAGCGCGAAGCGGCAATTCGTTTCGCGGTCGGCATCATCTGCGGCATGGTTTTCGGCGGCGCGGCAGGCGTCAAGATTTCCGAAACCCTGGCGCTTGGCGGCTTGCTTGGCCGGGCCGAGCTGATGCTGATGGGGTCGGCTGCGGCAAGCCTCGCTGCCTGGTCGGCGCTCGGCATCTTCAAGCGCTTTTCCGAACGGCTGAAACAGGCCGCGATACCGGGAATTCTGCCGGAGGAAAGGGGACAGAATGGCGATGCGTGATATGCGGCTGGAAACGAAACAAGCCGCGCTTGCCATCGAGGATGTGGAGCTGGACGGCAGCTTTTCCGGTTATGCAAGTATTTTCGGTCTCGCCGATCTCGGCAATGACGTGATCGAACGGGGCGCTTTCTCCCGCTCGCTTGCCAAGGGCGGCGTGTCGGGCGTGCGGATGCTCTGGCAGCACGATGCGGCTGAGCCTATCGGCGTCTGGACCGCGATCCGCGAGGACGCGCGCGGCCTCTATGTCGAGGGCAGGCTGGCCAAGGGGGTGGCGCGGGCGCGCGATGCGCTGGAGCTGATGCGCGGCGGCGGGCTGGACGGCTTGTCCATCGGCTTTCGCACCGTCAAGGCGCGCAAGGATGCGCGCACCGGCCTGCGTCACATCATCGA
>UCNG01000036.1:11983-12430 GCA_900473915.1 Hyphomicrobiales bacterium
CGCAGGCCCGCGTCAGCAGCGTCAAGGCCGGACTGCCCACGATCCGTGAATTCGAACGCTGGCTCACGCGGGATGCGGGGCTGAGCCGGACGGCGGCGAAAACCGTCATAGCCAAGGGCTTTGCGGCGCTCGCCGGTGAGGGCCATAGACAGGGAAGGGGACGGGAGCGGGACGCTCGTCTGTCATGTCGGGATACAAGCCTCGCGCAGCGTATGCGTGAGGCTGCAAGAATGATCTGAAACAACCAAATCACAGGACATAAATGGAAGAAAACCAGACCATCCCGCTCGAAACCAAGAGCGTGGAAACGAAGGCACTTGGCCATAGTGATGGCGACGTATCCGAGGCTTTCGATGAGTTCATGACGGCCTTTTCGGCATTTCGCGAGGCCAATGACGAACGGCTGAAGAAGGTCGAGAAGGGGGTGGATGCCGATGTGCTTTTGCG
>UCNG01000037.1 GCA_900473915.1 Hyphomicrobiales bacterium
CTCGATCATCGAGTAATGAATTTGACTGGCGGTTACGCCGCCAGTCTGGCATTCTGCCGATAAGGCAATGCAATGCCGCATAGGGGTATAGCTCAGTTGGTAGAGCGACGGTCTCCAAAACCGTAGGTCGCGGGTTCGAACCCTGCTGCCCCTGCCATTTTAGAACGGGTGCTCACGGCTTGACTGTGAGTGCCCGTTTTCTATATGATAAATGAGGTGGCATTTTATGCTACCTCAGCTTTTCGATCATGGCGCTGGCTTCGGCCGGACGACGCGGTTGAAAATGATAATTCCCTGCGGGATTTGTTGGCCGGGCAGGGAAGGATCGCCGCCGCACGATTGGATGGTGCGCCGAGTGGTATTCGCAAGGATCGGATCTCCGATAAGCCTGTATGGTATTCTTTTAACCTTTGGGCTTGTTTTTTCCGGGAATCGATTCTATGTAACGTCAACAGACACGCGGCGCGTGGGGCTGAATTTTCAGCTTTGCGGGCCGCAGACGCGTGACTTCAGGCTTCTGATTCGTTTCGACGGGGTGGGGTTTGAGGATAGCGCCGGATCAATGACAGAGCGGCAGATGGCATCCAAAACGAATCCGATCACCTTTTTTCAGCAGGTTCGCGCCGAAACGGCGAAGGTGACCTGGCCGACCCGGCGTGAAACGGTCATCTCCACCATCATGGTGGTGATTATGGCGTTTCTGGCTGCTGCATTCTTTTTTCTTGCCGACCAGCTTATGGCCTATGGCGTGGAATTTATTCTCGGCTTTGGTCGATAAGTCAGGATTGGGGAGTTTTTAGATGACGGCGCGCTGGTACATCGTTCACGCCTATTCCAATTTCGAAAAGAAGGTCGCCGAAGATATCGAGATCAAGGCGAAGCAGAAAGGTCTGTCCGAGCTGATCGAGCAGATCGTCGTGCCGACCGAGAAGATCGTTGAAGTGCGCCGCGGCCGCAAGGTTGATGCAGAGCGCAAGTTCTTCCCCGGTTACGTGCTGGTTCGTGCAACCCTCACGGATGCCGTCTTTTCGCTTATCAAGAATACCCCGAAAGTCACTGGTTTCCTTGGTGATTCCAAGCCTGTTCCGGTTTCCCAGAAGGAAGTCGACCAGATTCTGAACCAGGTTCAGGATGGTGTCGAGCGTCCGAAGACTTCGGTATCCTTCGAGATTGGCGAGAACGTTCGCGTTTCCGACGGTCCGTTTGCTTCGTTCAACGGTATCGTTCAGGAAGTCGACGAAGAGCGTGCGCGTCTCAAGGTTGAGGTTTCCATCTTCGGGCGCGCAACGCCTGTGGATCTGGAATACGGTCAGGTCGACAAGCTCTGATCGTTTGCCCGTGAAGGGCGTTCATCTCGTCCAAGTTTCGGGTGAGGTGAGTATGGTGGAAGGGAGGGCGGCTTAGCCGGTCGTTAGTTTCCGAACCACCGAACTGCCCGCCAGTTGTGCTGGCGCCAGTCGAGAGCCGGATTTTCCGGCATTAATCGAGAAAGCCGGATTTCCGGCAAAGTAAAAAGGCAGAAAGCAATGGCTAAGAAAGTTGCAGGCCAGCTGAAGCTCCAGGTAGCGGCAGGTGCGGCCAATCCGTCGCCCCCGATCGGTCCGGCCCTGGGTCAGCGCGGCATTAACATCATGGAATTCTGCAAGGCGTTCAACGCTGCCTCGCAGGACATGGAAAAGGGTTCCCCGATTCCGGTCGTGATTACCTATTATCAGGACAAGTCTTTCACTTTTGTGATGAAGACGCCTCCGGTGACCTATTTCCTCAAGAAGGCCGCCAACCTGAAGTCGGGTTCGAAGACCCCGGGCAAGGCAAGCGCCGGCACGATCACGCGCGACAAGGTTCGTGCGATCGCTGAAGCGAAGATGAAGGATCTGAACGCCGCTGACGTTGAAGCAGCAATGCGCATGATCGAAGGTTCTGCCCGTTCGATGGGCCTGGAAGTGGTGGGCTGAGACGATGGCGAAGATTTCCAAGCGCGTAGCTAAGATCCGCGAAGGCATTGACGCCAACAAGCTGTACGACCTGTCGGCAGCAATCGGTCTCGTCAAGGAACGTGCCGTCGCAAAGTTCGACGAAACCATCGAAATTGCGATGAACCTCGGCGTTGACCCGCGCCATGCCGACCAGATGGTCCGCGGCGTCGTCAATCTGCCAAACGGCACGGGCCGTACGGTTCGCGTTGCTGTTTTCGCTCGCGGCGACAAGGCTGAGGAAGCGAAGAAGGCTGGCGCCGACATCGTTGGTGCGGAAGACCTGTTCGAAATCGTCAATGGCGGCAAGATCGAATTCGATCGCTGCATTGCAACCCCGGACATGATGCCGCTCGTCGGTCGTCTCGGTAAGGTTCTCGGCCCCCGTGGCATGATGCCGAACCCGAAGGTCGGCACCGTCACCACCGACGTTGCAGCTGCTGTTGCTGCTTCCAAGGGCGGTGCAGTCGAATTCCGCGTCGAGAAGGCTGGTATCATCCATGCCGGTATCGGCAAGGTTTCCTTCGACAATGCGAAGCTCGAAGAAAACATCAAGGCTTTCGCTGACGCCGTCATCAAGGCAAAGCCGTCGGCTGCCAAGGGTGAATACGTCAAGCGCGTGTCGATTTCCTCGACCATGGGCGTTGGCGTCAAGGTCGACCCGGCAACCGTCAAGGTCGTTGCCTAAGTTTTTCGGGCTCCGGTTCGCCGGGGCCCAAGCCTTTCCTGAAAGGGGAGGCGCAAGGCTGCCAGCCGGTCCTTCGGGGCGAAAGGCAAGAATTCCGGATCGCAAGATCCGGATAGCCGGATGAAAATCCGGTTATCCTGTCCGAGATTGCAGGCGGCGCTCATCCTTGATGATTGCCTTAAACGCAAAGCCTGCATGAGACGTGGAATAACCTGGTTTCGCGTGAGAACGCATGCGAGGTTTGAACCGTAGTTGCCTTTGGGTGAAGCCTGCTTGCAGGTGGAGCCGAAGGGGACAGGATCCTCGAACGTCGGACTGACTGTGAAGTTCGTCCGGCAAAGGCAACCCGGCAGGGCATATGTTGTCCTGTCAACTGGAGAGAGACAGTGGATAGAGCGGAAAAGCGCGAATTTGTCGCGTGGCTGAACGGCGCTTTCAAAGAGTCCGGTTCGGTCGTCGTGGCCCACTATACCGGTCTCACCGTTGCGCAGATGAGCGATCTTCGCTCGAAGATGCGTGATGCAGGTGGGTCCGTTAAAGTCGCGAAAAACCGCCTTGCCAAAATCGCTCTTCAGGGCACGGAATCGGAAGGCATTGCTGACCTGTTTACAGGTCAGACGGTTGTTGCTTACGCAAACGACCCGATCGCCGCTCCGAAAGTAGCCGTCGAATTCGCCAAGGCTAACGACAAGCTCGTTATCCTCGGCGGTGCAATGGGTGCAACGACGCTTAACGCCGATGGCGTCAAGTCGCTTGCTTCGCTCCCGTCGCTCGACGAACTGCGCGCAAAGCTGGTTGGTATGATCCAGACCCCGGCCCAGCGTCTTGCAGTACTTACCAGCGCTCCGGCGGGCCAGATCGCCCGCGTTATCGGCGCGCACGCCCGGAAGAACGAGGCGGCTTAAGGCCGTTTCTCGCTGTCAACAGTTCAAACCTTTATAATAGGAAGTACAAAAATGGCTGATCTCGCAAAGATCGTTGAAGACCTTTCGGCCCTGACCGTTCTGGAAGCTGCTGAGCTGTCCAAGCTTCTCGAAGAGAAGTGGGGCGTTTCGGCTGCTGCTCCGGTCGCTGTTGCTGCTGCTGGTGGCGCTGCCCCTGCTGCTGCTGCAGAAGAAAAGACCGAATTCGACGTCGTTCTCGCTGACGGCGGCGCTAACAAGATCAACGTGATCAAGGAAGTGCGCGCAATCACCGGTCTCGGCCTCAAGGAAGCCAAGGACCTGGTCGAAGGCGCTCCGAAGGCTGTCAAGGAAGGCGCTTCGAAGGACGAAGCTGAGAAGATCAAGGCACAGCTCGAAGCTGCTGGCGCCAAGGTCGAACTCAAGTAAGTTCGGACTATTCTGGCGGATGGTTTTCCATCCGCCAGTTCCGCCTGATTTTTCCGGCGGATCGGATGACTGGAACCCTTTTCCTGAGCGCCGGAACGGCTTTCAGGAAACGGGTTTTAGCCCGTTAGAAGGACCGCTGAAAGGCGGCGATGATAAAGGCCGCAAGGCGTGAGCAAGCCGCAAGGCTATAGAACGAGGAGCGACGATGGCTCAGACCCATTCTTTCAATGGTCGCAAGCGCGTACGCAAATTTTTCGGCAAGATCCCCGAGGTCGCCGAGATGCCGAACCTTATCGAGGTTCAGAAGGCATCTTACGACCAGTTCCTTATGGTTGAAGAACCATCCGGCGGGCGTCCTGACGAGGGTTTGCAGGCGGTTTTCAAGTCTGTTTTCCCAATTCAGGATTTCTCCGGCGCTTCAATGCTCGAATTCGTTCGCTACGAGTTCGATGCACCAAAATTCGATGTTGACGAATGCCGTCAGCGCGATCTGACGTATTCGGCGCCACTCAAGGTGACGCTGCGTCTCATCGTGTTCGATATTGACGAAGACACCGGCGCGAAGTCGATCAAGGACATCAAGGAGCAGGATGTCTACATGGGCGATATGCCGCTCATGACCGACAACGGCACCTTTATCGTCAACGGCACCGAGCGCGTGATCGTTTCGCAGATGCATCGTTCGCCGGGCGTCTTCTTCGATCACGACAAGGGCAAGACCCACTCGTCGGGCAAGCTCCTGTTCGCGGCTCGCGTCATTCCTTATCGCGGTTCCTGGCTCGATATCGAATTCGATTCCAAGGACATCGTCTACGCACGCATCGACCGCCGCCGCAAGCTGCCTGCCACCACGCTGCTGATGGCGCTTGGCATGGACGGCGAAGACATTCTGTCGACGTTCTACAAGACCGTCACCTATACGCGCGATGGCGACAACTGGCGCATCCCGTATTCGGCTGACCGCTTCAAGGGCATGAAGATCATTTCCGATCTCATCGATGCCGACACCGGTGAAGTCGTTCTCGAAGCCGGTAAGAAGCTGACCGCACGCTCGGCCAAGCAGCTCGCTGAAAAGGGCCTCAAGGCCATCAAGGCGACTGAAGACGATCTGTTCGGTTCATATCTTGCGGAAGACGTCGTCAATTACGCAACCGGCGAGATTTATCTCGAAGCCGGCGACGAAATCGACGAGAAGGTCCTCAAGACCCTGCTCGACACCGGCGAGACGGAAATCAACGTTCTCGATATCGACCATGTCAATATCGGCGCGTATATCCGCAACACGCTGGCTGTGGACAAGAACGAAAGCCGTCAGGAAGCCCTGTTCGACATCTATCGCGTCATGCGTCCGGGCGAACCGCCCACGATGGATTCCGCCGAAGCGATGTTCAACTCGCTGTTCTTCGATGCCGAGCGTTACGACCTTTCGGCCGTCGGTCGCGTCAAGATGAACATGCGTCTCGACCTCGACGCGGAAGACACTGTGCGCGTTCTGCGCAAGGAAGACATCCTGGCCGTGGTCAAGATGCTGGTGGAACTGCGCGACGGTCGCGGCGAAATCGACGACATCGACAACCTTGGCAACCGCCGCGTACGTTCGGTCGGCGAACTGATGGAAAATCAGTATCGCGTCGGTCTTCTCCGCATGGAGCGCGCGATCAAGGAACGCATGTCCTCGATCGAAATCGACACGGTCATGCCGCAGGACCTGATCAACGCGAAGCCGGCTGCTGCAGCCGTGCGCGAGTTCTTCGGTTCCTCGCAGCTGTCGCAGTTCATGGACCAGACCAACCCGCTTTCGGAAATCACCCACAAGCGCCGTCTGTCGGCACTTGGACCGGGCGGTCTGACCCGCGAGCGCGCTGGCTTCGAAGTCCGCGACGTGCATCCGACCCACTATGGCCGTATCTGCCCGATCGAAACGCCGGAAGGCCCGAATATCGGTCTGATCAACTCGCTTGCAACCTTTGCCCGCGTCAACAAGTACGGCTTTATCGAAAGCCCGTACCGCAAGGTTGTCGACGGCAAGGTGACGAACGACGTTGTCTATCTGTCAGCCATGGAAGAAGCCAAGCACTCGGTCGCTCAGGCTAACGTCGAACTGGACGAGCAGGGCGGTTTTGTTGACGAATTCGTCATCTGCCGTCATGCCGGTGAAGTGATGATGGCTCCGCGTGAAAACGTGGACCTGATGGACGTTTCGCCGAAGCAGCTCGTTTCGGTTGCAGCGGCTCTGATCCCGTTCCTGGAAAACGACGACGCCAACCGCGCTCTCATGGGCTCGAACATGCAGCGTCAGGCTGTGCCGCTCGTCCGCGCCGAAGCGCCGTTCGTCGGCACAGGCATGGAGCCGATCGTTGCTCGCGACTCCGGTGCAGCAATCGCTGCCCGCCGCGGCGGTGTGGTCGATCAGGTCGATGCGACCCGTATCGTTATCCGCGCCACGGAAGATCTCGATCCGTCCAAGTCGGGCGTTGACATCTACCGTCTGCAGAAGTTCCAGCGTTCGAACCAGTCGACCTGCATCAACCAGCGTCCGCTCGTTCGCGTTGGCGACCGCATCGGCAAGGGTGACATCATTGCTGACGGTCCGTCCACGGATCTGGGCGATCTGGCTCTTGGCCGCAACGTGCTCGTCGCGTTCATGCCGTGGAACGGCTACAACTACGAAGACTCGATCCTGCTTTCCGAGAAGATCGTTTCGGAAGACGTGTTCACCTCGATCCATATCGAGGAATTCGAAGTTGCCGCACGCGACACCAAGCTTGGACCTGAGGAAATCACCCGCGATATTCCGAACGTTTCGGAAGAAGCGCTGAAGAACCTCGACGAAGCCGGTATCGTTTACATCGGTGCGGAAGTGCATCCTGGCGACATTCTTGTCGGCAAGATCACGCCGAAGGGCGAAAGCCCGATGACGCCGGAAGAAAAGCTTCTGCGCGCCATCTTCGGTGAAAAGGCATCGGACGTTCGTGACACCTCCATGCGCATGCCGCCCGGAACCTACGGTACGGTTGTGGAAGTTCGCGTTTTCAATCGCCACGGCGTTGAAAAGGACGAACGCGCCATGGCTATCGAGCGCGAGGAAATCGAGCGTCTCGCAAAGGACCGTGACGACGAACAGGCGATCCTGGACCGCAACGTCTATGGCCGTCTCGCCGACATGATCGACGGCAAGGTTGCCGCTGCCGGCCCGAAGGGCTTCAAGAAGGGCACGACGATCAGCCGTGATCTCATGACCGAGTACCCGCGGTCGCAGTGGTGGCAGTTTGCCGTTGAAGACGAAAAGCTTCAGGGAGAGCTGGAAGCTCTGCGCAGCCAGTACGACGACTCCAAGAAGCTGCTCGAAGCACGCTTCATGGACAAGGTCGAAAAGGTACAGCGCGGCGACGAGATGCCTCCGGGCGTCATGAAGATGGTCAAGGTCTTTGTGGCTGTGAAGCGCAAGATCCAGCCAGGCGACAAGATGGCTGGCCGTCACGGCAACAAGGGTGTGGTTTCTCGCATTCTGCCGGTCGAGGACATGCCGTTCCTGGAAGACGGTACGCATGCCGACATCGTGTTGAACCCGCTTGGCGTTCCGAGCCGAATGAATGTGGGCCAGATTCTGGAAACCCACCTCGGCTGGGCATGTGCCGGCATGGGCAAGAAGATCGGTGAGCTCATCGACGTTTATCGCAAGACGGCTAATATTCAGCCGCTGCGCGACACGCTGGAGCACATCTATCCGGACAACGACCGCAACGAACCGGTCCGGTCTTATGACGACGATTCCGTCCTCATGCTGGCCAATCAGGTGAAGCGCGGCGTGTCGATCGCTACGCCGGTCTTCGACGGTGCGATTGAAGCCGACATCAACGCGATGCTGACGGATGCCGGACTTGCAACGTCTGGACAGTCGACGCTTTACGATGGCCGTACGGGTGAGCCGTTCGACCGTCAGGTGACCATGGGCTACATCTATATGTTGAAGCTCCACCACCTGGTCGACGACAAGATCCACGCTCGTTCGATCGGACCTTACTCGCTCGTTACGCAGCAGCCTCTGGGCGGCAAGGCCCAGTTTGGCGGACAGCGCTTCGGCGAAATGGAGGTCTGGGCTCTGGAAGCATACGGTGCGGCCTACACGCTGCAGGAAATGCTCACCGTCAAGTCGGACGACGTTGCAGGCCGTACCAAGGTCTACGAAGCGATTGTGCGCGGCGACGACACGTTCGAAGCGGGCATTCCGGAGAGCTTCAACGTTCTCGTCAAGGAAATGCGCTCGCTCGGCCTCAATGTCGAACTCGACGACACGCGTGACGCCGAACAGCCGGCCCTGCCGGACGCGGCGGAATAAACTTGAAGGCGCGCCATGGTCTTGCCGTGGCGCGCCGGTAAACTCGTTTTCGATGACGGCGGTTTTTTCCCGCAAGAGGAAACGAGACTACGGCAAGCCAGTTCATAACTGCGTAGCACCGCGATTTCTTTTCAGGATGGCAAGGATTTTCAGCTTGTCATCGACGACACAGGGCGACGGATCGCCCTCAAGGAGAACGGCATGAACCAAGAGGTCATGAATCTTTTCAATCCTCAGGCTCCGGCACAGACGTTCGATTCCATCAGAATCTCGATTGCCAGCCCTGAGAAGATTCTGTCCTGGTCATACGGCGAGATCAAGAAGCCGGAGACGATCAACTACCGTACGTTCAAGCCTGAACGCGATGGTCTCTTCTGCGCGCGCATCTTTGGCCCGATCAAGGACTATGAATGCTTGTGCGGCAAGTACAAGCGCATGAAATACAAGGGCATCATCTGCGAAAAGTGCGGCGTGGAAGTCACGCTCTCGCGCGTTCGCCGCGAGCGCATGGGCCACATCGAACTCGCAGCCCCGGTTGCCCATATCTGGTTCCTGAAGTCGCTGCCGAGCCGTATCGGCACGCTGCTGGACATGACGCTCAAGGATATCGAGCGCGTCCTGTACTTCGAGAACTACATTGTTACCGAACCCGGCCTGACCTCGCTGAAGGAGCATCAGCTTCTTTCGGAAGAGGAATATATGATTGCCGTCGATGAATTCGGCGAAGATCAGTTCACGGCCCTCATTGGCGCGGAAGCTATCTATGAGCTTCTGGCTTCGATGGAACTCGAGAAGATCGCCGCCGATCTGCGCGTCGAGCTTGCCGAGACCACCTCGGACCTGAAGCAGAAGAAACTGATGAAGCGTCTGAAGATCGTCGAAAACTTCCTGGAGTCGGGAAACCGCCCGGAATGGATGATCATGAAGATTGTTCCGGTCATTCCGCCGGACCTGCGTCCGCTCGTGCCGCTGGACGGTGGCCGTTTCGCGACGTCGGATCTGAACGATCTCTATCGCCGCGTCATCAACCGTAACAACCGTCTGAAGCGCCTGATCGAACTGCGCGCACCGGGCATCATCATCCGCAACGAAAAGCGCATGCTGCAGGAAGCTGTGGACGCGCTGTTCGACAACGGCCGTCGTGGCCGCGTCATCACCGGCGCCAACAAGCGTCCGCTGAAGTCGCTCTCCGACATGCTCAAGGGCAAGCAGGGCCGCTTCCGTCAGAACCTGCTCGGCAAGCGCGTCGACTATTCCGGCCGTTCGGTCATCGTGACCGGTCCGGAACTGAAGCTGCACCAGTGCGGCCTGCCGAAGAAGATGGCGCTCGAACTGTTCAAGCCGTTCATCTATGCGCGTCTTGACGCGAAGGGTTATTCCTCGACCGTCAAGCAGGCAAAGAAGCTGGTTGAAAAGGAACGCCCGGAAGTCTGGGATATCCTTGACGAAGTGATCCGCGAGCATCCGGTTCTCCTGAACCGTGCGCCGACGCTGCACCGTCTCGGTATTCAGGCCTTCGAACCCACTCTGATCGAAGGCAAGGCAATCCAGCTGCATCCGCTCGTCTGTACGGCGTTCAACGCCGACTTCGACGGTGACCAGATGGCTGTCCACGTTCCGCTGTCGCTTGAAGCCCAGCTTGAAGCCCGCGTGCTGATGATGTCGACCAACAACATCCTGCATCCGGCCAACGGCGCGCCGATCATCGTTCCTTCGCAGGACATGGTTCTCGGCCTCTATTATCTGTCCATCGTGGCGGAGAAGGAGCCGGGCGAGGGCATGATGTTCGCCGATATGGGCGAGCTGCAGCATGCGCTTGAAAACAAGGTCGTCACGCTGCACACCAAGATCAAGGGTCGCTTCAAGACTGTTGATGCCGAAGGCAAGCCAGTGTCGAAGATTTACGACACGACGCCTGGCCGCATGATCATCGGCGAGCTTCTGCCGAAGAACGTCATGGTGCCGTTCGACATCTGCAATCAGGAGATGACCAAGAAGAACATCTCCAAGATGATCGATCACGTCTACCGCCATTGCGGTCAGAAAGAGACGGTTATCTTCTGCGATCGCATCATGCAGCTCGGCTTTGCCCATGCCTGCCGCGCCGGCATTTCGTTCGGCAAGGACGACATGGTCATTCCGGACACGAAGGCGAAGATCGTTGCCGATACCGAAGCGCTCACGACCGAATACGAACAGCAGTACAATGACGGCCTGATCACTCAGGGCGAAAAGTACAACAAGGTCGTCGACGCCTGGGGCAAGGCTACCGACAAGATCACCGAAGAGATGATGGCGCGCCTCAAGGCCGTCGAATTCGATCCGGTGACCGGTCGCCAGAAGCAGATGAACTCGGTCTACATGATGTCGCATTCGGGTGCCCGCGGTTCGGTCAACCAGATGCGTCAGCTTGGCGGCATGCGCGGCCTCATGGCCAAGCCGTCGGGTGAAATCATCGAAACCCCGATCATCTCGAACTTCAAGGAAGGCCTGACCGTTAACGAGTACTTCAACTCGACCCACGGTGCCCGTAAGGGTCTGGCAGACACCGCCTTGAAGACCGCCAACTCGGGCTACCTGACCCGCCGTCTCGTTGACGTTGCACAGGATGCGATCATTTCGGAAGTCGATTGCGGCGCCGAAATCGGTCTCACCATGCAGCCGATCGTCGATGCCGGCCAGATCGTTGCCTCGATTGGCCAGCGCGTTCTGGGCCGTACGGCTCTCGATCCGATCCTGCATCCGGCAACCGGCGAAGTCATCGTCGAAGCTGGCCGCATGATCGAGGAAAAGGACGTCGAGATCATCGAGAAGGCTGGTATCCAGTCGATCCGCATCCGTTCGGCCCTGACCTGCGAAACCCGCAACGGCGTTTGCGCCAAGTGCTATGGTCGCGACCTTGCACGCGGTACTCCGGTCAACCAGGGCGAAGCGGTCGGCGTTATCGCTGCCCAGTCGATCGGCGAGCCGGGCACCCAGCTCACCATGCGTACCTTCCACTTGGGCGGTACTGCACAGGTTGTTGACAGCTCGTATCTCGAAGCTTCGTATGAAGGCACCGTCAAGCTGCGTAACCGCAACGTGGTTCGCAACTCCGATGGCAACCTCGTGGTGATGGGCCGTAACATGGCTGTCCTGATCCTCGACGCAACGGGCAAGGAACGTGCGGTCCATCGTGTGACCTACGGTTCGCGTCTGTTCGTGGACGAGGGCGATAGCGTCAAGCGCGGCCAGCGCATTGCCGAGTGGGACCCGTATACCCGTCCGATCATGACCGAAGTTGAAGGCTACGTTGAGTTCGAAGATCTCGTCGATGGTCTCTCGGTTTCGGAAACGGCTGACGAGTCGACCGGTATCACCAAGCGTGTCGTCATCGACTGGCGTTCGACTCCTCGCGGTTCGGACCTCAAGCCTGCCATGGTCATCAAGGACAAGGCTGGCAAGATCCTGAAGCTGTCGAAGGGCGGCGATGCCCGCTTCCTGCTCTCCGTGGAATCGATCCTCTCGGTCGAACCCGGCGCGCATGTGAAGGCTGGTGACGTTATTGCCCGTCTGCCGATGGAAAGCGCCAAGACCAAGGACATCACCGGCGGTCTGCCGCGCGTGGCCGAACTGTTCGAAGCACGTCGTCCGAAGGACCACGCCATCATCGCCGAGATTGATGGTACCGTCCGCTTCGGCCGCGACTACAAGAACAAGCGTCGCATCATCATCGAGCCGAACGACGACACGATCGAGCCGGTCGAGTACCTTATTCCGAAGGGCAAGCCGTTCCATCTTCAGGACGGTGACGTCATCGAAAAGGGTGAGTACATCCTCGACGGCAACCCGGCGCCGCATGACATTCTGGCGATCAAGGGCGTCGAAGCTCTGGCTTCGTACCTCGTGAACGAAATCCAGGAAGTCTATCGTTTGCAGGGCGTTTTGATCAACGACAAGCACATCGAAGTGATTGTCCGTCAGATGCTGCAGAAGGTGGAAATCACGGAATCCGGCGATACCGGCTACATTCCGGGCGACCACGTCGACCGCATCGAGCTGGAAGAGATCAACGAGCGTCTTATCGAAGAAGGCAAGAAGCCGGGTTCCGGCAATCCTGTCCTGCTCGGTATCACCAAGGCTTCGCTGCAGACGCCTTCGTTCATCTCGGCCGCGTCGTTCCAGGAAACGACCCGCGTTCTCACCGAGGCTGCGGTGGCAGGCAAGATGGACACGCTGCAGGGTCTGAAGGAAAACGTCATCGTTGGCCGTCTCATCCCGGCCGGTACTGGCGGCATGACCAACCAGATCCGTCGCATCGCAACCGCTCGCGACGATCTGATCATCGACGAGCGCCGCAAGTCTTCCGGTTCGGCGGAAGCCAATGCGATGCTGGTGGACATGACCAACAACGCTGCCGAATAAGATCGGTAGATACGAAACTGAAAAAGGCCGCCTTTCGGGGCGGCCTTTTTGTTGATTGTTGGTCTGGAAAGCTGGAGCATTTCGAGTTCGAATTGAATCGTTGGAAATGCTCTATCAGTTTGTTTTTACGCATTATCCTGCGCAAAACCGCTTCGCACTTTTTCTGAAAATGCTCCAGATCGGAGCGGTCCGTGTCTAACGAACCGTGCCGAATGGCGCGTTATATTATTGATCGAGACGGGATGTACGCCAGCGCAGAAGGTCGGTTTTGCAAGCGCGTTCAAAATCTCCCGCACCGCTGCCGCCCATTGTCGCGTCGGCGACACGGCGACATTCTGCTTTTCTGAACAGTTCGAATTGCCGTTCGGATGCCGCTAGCGATTTCAGCGCGGCTTCGCTCGCCGAGGAACCGGTATCATTGATGTCCTTGCGAAGCTTTTTCAGCTTTGCTGCCAATTCGCTTTTTGCCTGCTTTTCGAGCTTGTCCAGGCAAGATGCGAGTTCGGTACGCGGCTGCGAGCCGATTTGTGCTTCACATTGGGCGAGGGCACCTTGTTCCTGTTGGGCGCTTTGAGCGTGAGCTGGAACGACACCAGAGGAAAGTAGAATACCGAGAAGCAATGGGCCAAAGGCGGATTTCATCAATATCTCCAAAAAAATGGGTTGCCGGAACAGATGCCGACAACGGTATTTGAAATTATGAAGTTTCAGCAATGCTGGTGAGTATCATGAAATTCGAGCGGTTTGAGGGCAAGCCGCCCGAAAATTAACGCTTCGCTATCGCGTCGCCGAATTGCAAAAAGGCAGCGCGGCTTGGAGCAGGGCGCCCGATAGGGCATCGCAGTTTCGGAAGGTTGAAAGAAAAAACGCGGGGTTGTGACCCCGCGTTCGTTTTTATTCGTCTTCTTCGTCGTCACCGTCGAATTCGATCAGCGCGACTTCGCCACTGAGCGCCGTTGCCCAGGCGCTTTTATGCGGTTCTTCTTCCGGCTCTTCGGTCAGTGTGCCCATCTCCAGAAGCTCGGCTTCATGGTAGCCTTCTTCAGCGAGAATGCTGAGAACGGTCTGCACGAGATCTTCGTTCTCGTCCGATTTCAAAAGCAGGTGCACTTCGACAGGGGATTCTTCGCCTTCGTTCCAGACATCAGCGATAACGAGATGGACGATGGGCGAATCGTCGCCCGTAGGTGTGGAATCATTTGTGGATGTGGAAGACATTGAGAAACCCTTAATATTCGGTTGCGTTTCGACTCGGATGTGCTTCAATAGCCTGACCTGAGTGGCTGCGCCATGCTTGCATGGGAAAATGACGGTTTTGATCGCGTAATATTAGCGAATAGGCGTCAAATGAGGCGCAATAACCTGTCCGGGCAGGGCCAAAACGCCGGTTTCAGGTCTTTCAATGAAGAAACTTGGGCCGCTGCCCTTGACGAAACGTCGCTAAAGACGTATCAGCAGCCCATCTGAGCCGATGTGAGACAGGCTTTTTCGGGACGACGCGTCCTGAAGTTCATCTCAAACAGGGTTCGTTTTACGATCGAAATGCAACTTGCCGTTCGCATGAAGCGTCAGCTTCCTCTGCTTTTGTTCGGGGTGGCCACCGGTTGACGAGGGCTGACTCCGAATTTGTGCATGAGCATGCCGGTGAAACGGCCCTTTGGGGCGTGGATACGAGATTTTTTAAAGAGGAAGGTTGTATGCCAACCGTAAACCAGCTTATCCGCAAGCCGCGCATTGCGCCGGTAAAGCGTAATAAGGTTCCTGCACTGCAGGCAAACCCTCAGAAGCGCGGCGTTTGCACCCGCGTTTACACGACGACCCCGAAGAAGCCGAACTCGGCTCTCCGTAAGGTTGCCAAGGTTCGTCTGACGAACGGCTTCGAAGTCATCGGTTATATCCCTGGTGAAGGGCATAACCTGCAGGAGCACTCCGTCGTCATGATCCGCGGTGGTCGTGTGAAGGACTTGCCGGGTGTGCGTTACCACATCATCCGCGGCGTTCTTGACACCCAGGGCGTCAAGAACCGCAAGCAGCGCCGTTCGAAGTACGGTGCAAAGCGTCCGAAGTAAGATTTTCCGGGGATACCGGCCGCCAGAAGGCGAGCTGAGCCCGATGTAATTGAAAGAAGAGACGAAATGTCCAGACGCCATAAGGCTGAGAAGCGTGAGATCAATCCGGATCCGAAGTTCGGCGATCTCGTTATCACGAAGTTCATGAATGCAGTCATGCTTCATGGCAAGAAGTCGGTTGCCGAAAGCATCGTTTACGGTGCGCTCGATGCAATCGAAGCCAAGGCAAAGTCCGAGCCGGTCGCGCTGTTCCATCAGGCGCTCGACAACGTAGCTCCGCACATCGAAGTCCGTTCGCGCCGCGTTGGTGGTGCAACCTATCAGGTTCCGGTTGATGTGCGTCCAGAACGCCGCCAGGCACTTGCCATCCGTTGGCTCATCAATGCTGCTCGTGGCCGTAACGAGACGACGATGATCGATCGTCTTTCCGGTGAGCTGCTCGATGCTGCCAACAACCGTGGTTCTGCTGTGAAGAAGCGTGAAGACACGCATCGCATGGCTGAAGCCAACCGCGCTTTCTCGCATTACCGCTGGTAATCGTCGAAACCTA
This sequence comes from Hyphomicrobiales bacterium, assembly GCA_900473915.1. Lineage (GTDB taxonomy): Bacteria > Pseudomonadota > Alphaproteobacteria > Rhizobiales > Rhizobiaceae > Brucella. Next base: position 15,355 of record UCNG01000037.1, read on the forward strand.
TTCAGAGAGCGACTATCATGGCCCGCGAATATAAAATCGAAGACTACCGCAATTTCGGTATCATGGCTCACATCGACGCCGGTAAGACGACGACGACTGAGCGCATCCTGTTCTACACCGGTAAGAACCACAAGATCGGCGAAACCCACGATGGTGCGTCGACCATGGACTGGATGGAGCAGGAGCAGGAACGCGGTATTACGATCACTTCCGCTGCAACGACCACGTTCTGGCAGGGCCGTGATGGCAAGAAGCGCCGCTTCAACATCATCGACACGCCTGGCCACGTTGACTTCACGATCGAAGTCGAGCGTTCGCTTCGCGTTCTCGACGGTGCGATTGCCCTTCTCGACGCCAATGCCGGCGTTGAGCCGCAGACGGAAACGGTCTGGCGTCAGGCTGAAAAGTACCATGTTCCGCGCATGGTTTTCGTCAACAAGATGGACAAGATCGGCGCCGACTTCTATCGCTGCGTCGATATGATCAAGACCCGTCTTGGTGCGACCGCCCTCGTTGTTCAGCTCCCGATTGGTGCTGAAACCGAATTCCAGGGCGTTGTCGATCTGATCGAGATGAAGTCCTATACCTGGGACGGTTCGATCGGTGGCGCGACCATCATCGGCGAAATTCCTGCTGACATGCAGGCCAAGGCCGAAGAATACCGCGAGAAGCTGATCGAGACGGCTGTTGAAGTCGAAGAATCCGCTATGGAAGCCTATCTTGAAGGCAATATGCCTTCGAATGATGAGCTTCGCGCACTGATCCGCAAGGGCACGATCGCTGTTCAGTTCCATCCGGTTCTGTGCGGCACCGCGTTCAAGAACCGTGGCGTTCAGCCGCTTCTCGACGCAGTCGTCGACTTCCTCCCGGCTCCGAACGAAGTTCCGGCCATCAAGGGCATCGACGTCAAGACGGAAACCGAAACCACTCGTGAATCCTCGGATGAAGCACCGCTTGCGCTGCTTGCGTTCAAGATCATGAACGATCCGTTCGTTGGTTCGCTGACCTTTGCTCGTATTTACTCGGGCAAGCTGACCAAGGGCATTTCGCTCGAAAACACCGTCAAGGGCAAGCGTGAGCGTATCGGCCGTATGCTGCAGATGCACTCCAACAGCCGTGAAGACATCGAAGAAGCCTTTGCAGGCGACATCGTTGCTCTGGCTGGCCTCAAGGAAACTACCACTGGCGATACGCTTTGCGATCCGCTGAAGCCGGTTATCCTCGAGCGCATGGAATTCCCGGATCCGGTTATCGAAATCGCTATCGAACCGAAGACCAAGGCCGACCAGGAAAAGATGGGCATCGCGCTCAATCGTCTGGCCGCCGAAGATCCTTCTTTCCGCGTCAAGTCGGACGAAGAATCCGGTCAGACCATCATCGCCGGCATGGGCGAACTTCACCTCGACATTCTCGTCGATCGCATGAAGCGCGAATTCAAGGTTGAAGCCAACGTCGGTGCTCCGCAGGTTGCTTATCGTGAATCGATCACCCGTCAGGCTGAAATCGATTACACCCACAAGAAGCAGTCGGGCGGTTCGGGTCAGTTCGCTCGCGTCAAGATCATCTTCGAACCGCATGACGGCGACGATTTCATCTTCGAATCGAAGATCGTCGGTGGCTCGGTTCCGAAGGAATACATTCCGGGTGTCCAGAAGGGTATCGAAAGCGTCATGGGTGCAGGCCCGCTGGCTGGCTTCCCGATGCTCGGCGTGAAGGCCACCCTGATCGACGGCGCTTACCATGACGTTGACTCGTCTGTTCTCGCCTTCGAAATCGCGTCCCGTGCAGCGTTCCGTGAAGGTGCGCAGAAGGCTGGCGCCCAGCTCCTCGAGCCGATCATGAAGGTCGAGGTTGTGACGCCGGAAGATTACGTTGGTGACGTTATCGGCGATCTGAACTCGCGTCGCGGTCAGATTTCCGGCACCGAAGCCCGCGGCATCGCCACGGTCGTCAACGCAAACGTTCCACTGGCCAACATGTTTGGCTACGTGAATTCGCTGCGTTCGATGTCCCAGGGCCGTGCACAGTACACGATGCAGTTCGACCATTATGAGCCGGTTCCGACGGCGGTCGCACAGGAAATCCAGAAGAAGTTTGCGTGATCTACGGGTCACGCTCCCAATTAAAAAGAATGCCTGAGCAGGCTAAATTTACGGAGAGCTCAAATGGCAAAGAGTAAGTTTGAACGTACGAAACCCCACGT
>UCNG01000038.1 GCA_900473915.1 Hyphomicrobiales bacterium
TATGTGAACCGCAGCGCGTGGCGCGCTATTCCGATAGCTGCCTATCAACAGCCTCTATCCAGCGGCGGATTACGCCAAGAGATCGCGGGCCGATGTTTACAATTGTGCGGGGATCGAGCTGGAGGAATTCATCTGGCGTCGGTTCCCATTCTCGGGGAATAATCGGCCAGTCATAATTCGCATGCCACAAGGCGTTTCTGATCCGCGAATAGATAGCGGCGCTATGACAGAAGTCTTGTAGGGCTGGCAGTTTGTCCATGCCCGATATTATCACGAGTGATCGCAATGCAAATGAAAAACCCCGCCGAAGCGGGGTTCTTCTTTTCTACTGCTTGGCAACCAAAATGGGCCAAGCCTTGAGGCCGAATGCCTTGGCCCAGAGTTTATTCCCTGTCTTGGGGCAAATGCGCCAAGGCCGGAAAATATACTGGTGGCCGTCGGGTGCGGGAGGAAGCTGGCGCTTCATCGCACTCTCCTACGGGACGCTGTTGGCCTTGACAAAAACTGCTATTAACATTATCTGAAACTGCTACATATCAGATCGGTTTTGTCTGAGGCTTCCACACCGGCAGGTCCCGTTTCAAGTCCGATGTGAAAAAATAGGGGGTCTGATTACATGTCAGATCCCTTTCTTTTTAACCGCAGTTTATTCATGTATCTGATGCGGTTAGTGGCTGCGCCAATCGACACCCCGTGTCTCTCCGCAACAATCGAGGGCGTGTCGTCGATCAGCATGAATTTTCTTGGCATTAATAGCTCTGCGGCGAATTGGTTGGCTTGGGGCTCGCTCAAACGAAAGACTGCAATGTTGTCTGAGGGTGCCGCCCGAGCCATTGGTATATCCGTATGCAAGAAGAAGTGGCCTAATTCGTGGGCAACTGTGAACCTATCTCGCCCAACGCCGTTCCACGCGTTCTCGTATACGTCCTGTCTTAGTTTTATGAATTCTCCCTTGGGGTCCGTAAAACCCTCATACGGCCCCATTTCATCCTCGTCTCCAATAAGCAGATCGACAATCCCTGTTTTCTGAAACAGAATAGTCTCAAGAAAATCCATCACGGGAAACTCTGCTTTGTCTGCTAAGGAGAAACGAATTCTAATATCATCACATATTGCCCCAATATCATCCCATGAGACAGCGGGGACAACATAATTCTGGCTACTCAAAATCGTCTCCTTTTCTCATGATGGACTTTATCTCTGCAAGCTGCTCATCGCTGAGAGTGTCAAGTTTTCTTGCCATTAGGCCAACTGTATCGCGCCCTATGGGTGTTTTCGGCGAAAGCGTAAAAACTGCTCTTGAAAGGTTGGCGGCTCTTTTCAGTTTTTCGGACGCCTCCTTTGCCAGCCCGTATGTGGCAACAATTAAGTCTTCAAAGCCGGTGGGCGGAGATTTTTGACCTGTCTCAACGGCTGAAATGAAGGCCGAGGACTTCCCGATTTTCTTTGACATATCGAGCAATCTCTCGCTGTGATCAATGCGAAGTTTCCTAAGCTCCTTCCCGAGTTCCGTAACCATATCTGTCTCCTTCTGACGGCGAATCGTTCACCGTTAAAGAAACTATACATGTTGGGTGCAGGAATTCAACCTAGTCGGTTAAAATTTTCTCCGGTATGGAAAATACGTGTAACTTTAAAAGTGTAGTACCACACCTAGCGGCGGCAAAATGCCGTTAACCTTTCGTAAAGAATGTTCTTGTTCTGTTCCGGTTTCTGAGTCATCCTGTCGCACATAACAAGCGTACAGGGAGTAAAGTGTATGAGCATGCAAACGCAGTATGTGGTGCAGGCGTATAGCAAGGCACCCAAGGGCAAAATCAATGCCGATGCGCCATTTCTGGCGAAAGATGTA
>UCNG01000030.1 GCA_900473915.1 Hyphomicrobiales bacterium
GTACGCCGTATCCAAACAGTGGGGAGAAACTTTTTTATGGCCGCTTCCCCCCCCCCCCCAGCACGGCGCGGGCGCGACGCACATCACCAACAGTGAAATAAGGCTCACGGGTTCCCATGTTGAACATAAGCCCGTGTTCATCTGGAATGCGGGTGAAGGAGCCTTCCGGTCCGTCAGCAGTCTTGATCGCCGCAAACGGCTCCAGCGCCTTTTCAGCAGCCGCGAGCTTGGCTTCGAGTTCCTTGTTTCGTTTCTGATGGTCCTCGCGGAGTTCGGTTTCGGCCTTAATCCGCTCTTCCTTCGCCGCGTTGTCGGCTTTCAGGTCGATGGCCCGTTGTTGCCAAACCAACGTCTCACGCTGGCTCTCGACTAGTTTCTCCATTGCATCGCGGTATTTCGCCCGTTCCGCCGCCAATAGCTCCACAGCCTGCGAGCGGGTGACAAGTTCAATGGTCTTGTCTAATTGACCATCCCATGAAGCCGGTGTGCTTGAAACAAGCGCGTTCCTTGTGTCTGGCAGCGCATTGAGGTCGCCTTCATTGATAAAGGCACGCGTCACCAGTCCCGTAACTGTAGCGGCAGGCGCGGGGCGGGTGTCAGCCGCCGCAAGCACCGCCGTCATGACCCGTTTTTGCCAAGTGCTATCGCAATTCGCGAACGTAATGTCCTGTTTTGCCATTTCGGCAATAGCTGCGTTGAGACGTTCACTCGCCATGACGGTCGCCTCCTGATGGGTGGGTGGCAACGCGCTCGATCTTATAATCGCAGTACCGATCTACGCTGTTGAACCATAGGTCTTCGGAAGGCGAATAGCCGTCTTCGTCAACATCGTCTGGACGTTCGATCACATCGCATTCTACGGCGCGAGCAACGACTGTTTCACCTTGAACAACTCTGATATCTTCGGTGTCGTAAGACCATTCGCCATCGTTGCGGCTACCTTCGCGATACTCCGATAGAACTTCTTCAGCGCACTTGATGGCATCATCAATGGTGTCAAACTGACCAACAACACAGTCGCCAAAGTGTCCGGGGTCTTTTACCTTGAATTGCTTGCTCATTCCGCGCCCTCCGATGGTGCAGAGGGGAGAGCAGGCAGATTGTAGCCAAACACGGATATGAACTTGTCGGCTTCCTCAAGGAACCATTCCCAACGCTGATCTCCGCGAATAGTTTTCGCATGAGGATCACCGACAGAGTGGTAGGCGATGGCCTTTGCAACGATTTCACGCATTGGCCACTTCTTCCCATCCCCCTTGACCTTACCGGCGTCGGCATGGCCCGGGGAGGATAGGGTGCGGATGGCGGCATCTACGGTGTTCAAGGCTATGCGGTGATTTGCAGAGCACGAACCTTCCATAGATGCATACGCTGTTTTCAGGGCCTCCAACGCCAGCTCGCGCGCGGGTTCAGTGTCTGCTCCCGCTCCGTTCGCTGTCTGATCCGCTAATGTAGCTGGCTCTTCTATTAGCTGTTGCCGGGTTGTTCGCATTCGCTTGGCACGCATCACACCGCCCTCCGCGTCCGACGGCGATTGTCATTGGCTGGATTGCGACGCTGGCGGGAAGCGCCGTAGCGGAACCGAACGCCAGTAATGCGCGCCAATTCGAAAGCAGTGTCGCGCAGCGTCTCAGCTTCAGTGTGATAACCAAGAGCGCGCACGGCCTTCGAAATCGATAAGACCTGCGCGGCGGTCGTGCCCTGTTGCTGAAATTCAGCGGCGGTCAGGATGGGCGCCATAACGGCGTGCGTCGTCGATACATGTCTGTGCATGTCATTCTCCTCGTGTTTGGTGAGTGGTGGTAGGTGTGGCGCCAGATGCGCAAAGGCCGTTAATCTTAGGGGTCCGGGGGCTTAAGCGCCCCGTCGCTATCTTTCGCGCCTCATGCGGATAACCCCAATCCAACGCCGCATACGGCCACAACAAACCCGATAACGACGGTCATTTCGACCGCTTCGCGTACCGCATACCTTATCCACGGCTGCGGGCGTGCATGTTTCTTGGCGCGATAATCCGGGCGGCGCATAGGCTCGACACTGCCGGCCTTTGGAGCGTCGGTTTCAGGTTCCCCATCATAATCGGCGAGCATTTCCAGGAGCGCGCGGTTCATGCTGCAGCCCTCCCGTCATTTGCCGGCCGTTCCGCCTCCGGTGCATTATCGTTCGCAGCTACAGGCTCCAGGCAATAATACCCGTGATTGCCCGCACCCCGATGGTTCATCGGGATCGTCCAGCCATAGGAAGGCAGGCGCTTCCGAAGATGGCTGATTTGCACTCGCACTGTATTGTGCGCGTTGTCCAGTCCGCCGTCCGGATCGAAAGCATAGACGTTGTCGACGAGGTCGTTGATGTAAATGCGGCGCGGATAAATCGCTGCCAGCGCGTCGACGATGTTTTTCTGTCCGCGTGGGAGAGGCGCGGCTTCGAGCTCGGTGGTTGGGTTGCGCTCCATTTTACGCAGCCTCCGCCAGCTCTACCGGCGTGCAGCAAGCTACGGCGCCGCTCGTCTGGAAAACTTCGAACGTCTCGCCGGGACACAGGGCAGCCAAGCGTGTCGCCTCGGCTAAGGCCTGTTCAAACGAGCCGTGCTCGTATGGCATGGTGGTGAAGATTCCAACCCGGCCAGTCTTCTTGCCGCGGCAGAATACAAAGAATCCGCCGCCGATGATTTCATTCGGGCGAGGCTTGGGGCCTCTTCTTCTCGGTGCTGTTGCGGCCATGTGGGTTTCTCCTCGTGTTTTGATCGGTGGGTCAGCAGATCAAGCTGGTGAGGCCGTCTTCGTGCTGTTGAGGAGAATATGCGATAATCAAATAAGATCGTCAATAGCCAAAAATGTGAAAATCAAATAAAAATTTGTTGCAGACGATTTTGATTAACACATAATTGCGTCACGCTACGCTATGGTGCGGGCGCTACATAAGGAGAAACGTTGATGCAGAGAATGGTCGCAAAAAACCGGCCCACACTCATGGGCCGGATGCTTATCCAATTAATATTGACGCAATGAATGCGTCAGTCGCCGACCTTTACAAGTGGCTTAAAGAACCCTTCGACCAATTGGCGAATCGAATCGTCCTCGACGGAAGCAATAATTCGATCCACGGCAGCTTGATCAATTAGCCCTCGATGCAGCGCATTGGCATATAAATGCTGCAACAAAAGCTGATGCGCTGCGAAAGCCGCAGGAATGCGATCCAGTGGATGCAAGTCAGGATAACTCCCCATTCCAATAACCCCTTATGGTTGTAGCAGCGCCAGATTGGCAAGTTACGTCTATAAGGGCAAGAGGTTAGCGCGCGAACTTGCGCCAAACCCGTCGAGAAATACGGCTGTAGAACATTCGCGCCCAATCTACCGGTACATCAACGATGTCCGGAGCATTGTAACTGGTAAGAGTATAGAGGCCGTCCTCTGACCCTCGACGAATTGTTTTGATCAGTAGCCGCCCGTCAGACACCTGCACAATGCAAGTCTCTCCAAGTGCGTCTTCTGGCAAAACGGTTTCGCCAGAGTAAGCGACCAGATCCCCGTCCTCGAAAATGGGAAACATACTATCGCCGCGAACAATGGCTCCAACGGTTCCTGGGGGCAGCGGGTATTCGATGTTCAATGAATATAATGGGTCGCCATCGTCTATCGGGTGGACTGCAGCGCCGGCACCTACATATCCCAGAACATTCAATGACGCGTTTTCTCCGGGCAACGGATATCCCGTGACCTGAGATATAAGTGTCGATTCATCGCTGGATAACTTGCGAGTGCCGCGCTTAACATTGCTGATCTTGTCTTGGCTAAGCCCGATTTTGTCAGCCAGTTCGGCCTGCGTCATGCGCGCGAACTTGCGCGCCTTTTCCATCCAGTCTGACCAGTCAATTTTCTTCATATGGACTTTTCGCATAATCCGTACAAAAAATCATTTGCGATTATCAAATAATTCTTGTTGACTTGATTATGGGATTATCGCATAATTCAATCATCAACCGACGCAAGAGTTGTCGGAAACACAAAATGGCAGGCAACAGAATGAACATCCTCCCACGGATTTTCGCCCTTAATAGATAGAAACCATTCTCGAGGAGAAGCGCCACGATGAACACAGCCGAAAGAAGCCGCATCGCTTCTGCGCCACAAGGGCCATAGATTTATTAGGGACACTGGTCGCTGAAATGCGACCGGTGCTTTCGCTATTGCCAGGCTGGCGCCGTAATCCAACGCCGAAATGCGAAAGCGGAACCAATTAATAAAGCAGGCTGTTATGGGTCGGCACCACCCGTTACCCCAGCCTGCCCGTACGTCGCGGTTAACACGAGGAGGGCCGAAGCCGCTTCTACGCCGCGATTTCCTTCGCAGGTACCACCCCGCGCGACCAGACAGATGCCGTTAGACACGGCGCTTGTCAACCATCACCAACCACACACGAGGAGACATGCAGCATTCATCAAGGCACGAACTGCAGGCAACTGCCGCCGCGCACCGTAAAAATGGCGCGTCGTTTGGGAAGATTGCGGAATTGATGGGCATTACCAGAGGCCACGCCTGGTCGCTGCTTTCGGAAAGATCGCCCACGCTACCGGCGCCAGAGCCAACAGAGAAGACCGTTGTGCGGCGCACAACTTTTAACGGCGGTTTTTCGGGAGGATGCATGGACATTTATGTCTCGCTGCCCCGCATAACCATTCTGGACGGTCCATTTACAGGCACAGTCCACTAGCCTTTTGAGGCAGGCCGACCGCGAGGATGACGGGGCCGACGACTAACCTCCCGACGAGGAGGCAATCTTGAAAACGAAATATACGCGAACTGGCGAGCGGGATATGACGAACCGCAAGCCTTACCGGACGACCGCGCAAAAAGCAGAGGCGCGTGCTTCGGCACGTCTTATTGACGGCCGTTACGTTTCCAGCGCGCCAGTCACTTACCACCGCGCACCGAAAAGAGGTGCCGCATGACCTGCGATTGCGGTGAATGCTGGGATTTGCCCGGCGAGGTCGTCGTCCACAAGCTGTGGAAATGGAAGGGCATCATCATCGAGGAGCGCGACAGCTTCCGCTGGCTGACTGTGCGTTTCATGATCCCCGGCACGGGCCTTGTGCAGCTTGAAGTCTCGCGCTTCGAAGTCGAGCCAGATTTTGAAGAGGACGACGGCGGTGTCGAGGCTGACAAGCCTGAAGATGACAACGTCATTCCGGTTGATTTCACCAAAAAAGAGAAACTGACGAAAAACACCAAGACGAGGGGAGCAGCGTGATGGCTGACAAGCAAACAGTGAAGGTTGGCGACAAGGTCAGATGCCTTGTGACGGAGTTCGACGTGCGCAATGGCGAACTTTACGAAGTGCTGGAAGTTCAGGATAGCGGTCGAGTTTGGTTTCTCGATGATGTGTCTGACCGGTTCCATCTGGAAGTCGACGAATACGAACTCCTGCCCGTTGCTGAAGCAACCGGCAAGCCAGCCTTCAAGGTTGGGGATCGGGTGAAGGTCGGCGGCGACCACCCTTATATTCTTTCCAACAACAACACGACCGGCAAGATTATCGGCGGAAATAACGGACGACGCGGCGAGTGGGAAGTCCAGTTAGATAACTATGGTGGCAGCCTATCGTTCAAGACGGACGAGCTTGAGCGGTTGTCATCGCCCCTCACCATCGAAACCGGCAAGTTCTATCGTACTCGCGATGGACGCAAGGTTGGGCCGATCACCTGTAATAGCTTCGGAGTTTACGGTTCGCCTGAGCATCCGAACCATTGGTACGAAAATGGACTGAGCTTTTCGGACAACAAACAACTTCCGACGGACCTCATCGCCGAATGGGTCGACGAGCCGAACAGTAATGGCAATGCGCCTGCGTCTACACCCGCAATCGTCGCCTTGATCGAAGGCGGCCAGCCCAAGCCGTCAGAGCAGCCGAAGGTTCATAAAAGCGAACAGGCCGCCACTGACGAAGCTGAACGGCTTGCCGTCAAATATCCGGGCCAGAAGTTCGGTGTGTTCGTTCTTGCTGACTCGCGGATTGCCGATGTCGTTATACGGAGGGCTGCATGACCTCCACCACCTACAGCCACACGCGCCACTATCCGCCCAAAGACTACGCGGACGGCGACACCTTCTACGAGCCGGAAACCACGCTTGGCCTTGGTGACCGCTTTCTCTGGGGCTTGGCAGTCGTTGCTGTGCTCGCCTTGACGGTCGGCTTCTACGCATGGGTGCTGGCATGATCTCTTTTGCCACAAAAGCCGCGGCTGACATGCCGTTCATCGATCCCGGGCGAAAGCCCGGTGTCGGCCGCATCGGGCAATCCTTGGCGCTTGCAGCGTTCGCGCTGGCAATCGCCACGACAATTGCAGCGTTCCTGTTCTGGAACCTGCTGCTGCCGTTCTACGGGCTGCTTTATCTGTGGGGCGCGCACTGATGCCCCTCAGACCGCCACGCGACAACTGCGCAGCCGCCCTCACAAGCCCGCCAGCATGGCTTGTCGGCTGGCTCATACTTGCGGCCGTCATCGCCGCAATCGCCATTACCCACCACACCTACTGAACACGAGGAGACCTATGGCTCTATCTCTTTCAAGCCTCAAATCGACCAAGAGAAACGATCCGCCTGTGATCCTTCTCTATGGCGTCGACGGCATCGGCAAAACGTCGCTCGCGGCAGAGTTCCCAGACCCGATCTATCTGGCTACCGAAGGTGAGCGCCCGCCGTCTGACATCGAAATGGCAACCCCGGGCACGATTGAATCCTTCGATGATCTGCTGAACGTCATCGGCGAACTGCTGACCGAAGAACACGACCGGCGCACCGTGGTTATCGACAGCCTCGACGGGCTGGAACCGCTTGTCTGGCGTGCGACCGCTGCCCGCCTCGGCATCAATGGCATTGAGGATGCAGGTTTCGGGAAGGGCTACGTGGAAGCTGATACCGAATGGAACGAACTGATGGCCGCCGTGTCGGCGCTTTCACGTGCAGGCATGTACGTCATCATGCTGGCCCACCCCGAGATCGTGCGCTTCGACAGCCCGACAACGGATCCGTATTCTCGATACCAGCCCAAGTTGCACAAGCGGGCCAATGCTCTGGTGCGTGAGAAGTCCGATGTTGTTGCGTTCATGAATTACCGCATCTCCATCAAGGAAAAGGAAGTGGCGCGCCAGACGAAGGTTAGCCACGCCGAGGGCGGCAAAGAGCGCCAGGTGCACTTCAACGAGGCGGCGGGTTTCAACGCCAAGAACCGTTATTCGATGCCCGACAGCGTCGTTTACCGCAAAGGGCAGGGCTTCACCGACATTGCCAAGTTCTGGCCGGTTGGCGACGACAATGGACAGAGGGAGGCGGCGTGATGGGCTGGTTTAAACCAAGACCGATGACGCTCAAGTACGGTGAACCGGTTCACCAGATGGCGATACGAGCGCTCATGTGTGGCGCGCTCAAGCCCGACGGCGAGAGCATTCTGACTTCGACGGATTATCATTTCGTCGGACCGCATGGGATTGTCTATCAAGGAACCGACAAGACGTGGCGCCGGGGTGAAGATGGCTTTGCATCAGGACTGGCCGAGTTCTGCGAGGAAATCCAGCGAGATTTTAACGAGCGAATAGCAGCTCAAGACAAGGCGCGTGAATACGCCCGGGAAAAGCTAGCGATTCCCCCACTGTTTGCCTCTGTTAACAAGGACGCCGCCTAATGGAAAAAGCTCTAGCTTGCCTTGTCGCAATCGCGGCCATCCTCTTCTTCGCACCGCTCATCGGCGTTCTCGGTGGCGCGTTCGTCGGCTGGGTCGTGGGCCTGTTTTTCGCAGAAACGATCCATGCGTTCCTTGCCGCCGTTGGCATCAACGCGGCGGGCCTTGCGATGTGGCAGATAGGCGCTTCGCTCGGTTTCATCGGCGGGTTCTTCCGCCCGGCCATTCATCGGGCGAAGGCGTAGGCCTCGCCGCTACCACACCACCAACTACACGAGGAATTTATAGATGGCAAAACTAGCCAGCAGATTTGATGCGACTGCTCACGATACGGAGCAACGCGACTACGAGGAACTGCCGAACGGCGACTATGAACTGGAAATCGAGGCGTCGGAGGTCAAGGAAGGCGCAAACGGCACCGGCCTCAAGACAACGATGACGGTTCTTCGCCCCGAGGAATACAAGGGCCGCAAGGTCTTCAATTTCTACAATCTGGAACACAAGAACGCGCAGGCGCAAGAGATCGGCGTCTCGGAAGTCGAGGATTCCGAAGAACTGCACTTCAAGGCGTTTACGGCAAAGATTGGTCTCGGAAAGCCTTCCAAGGACGGCCAATACCCGGCTCGCGCCGAGATCAAGAAGTACTACTTTCCCGACGAAGGCAACGTCCCCCAGCCTTCGATCGACGCCAACCAGCCTGTAGCGCAGGCCCGCCCGGCCAATGACAACCGACCGGCTGCGGCAAACAGCAATAAGCCGACACCGGCTGCTGCTGCGGCAGGCAAGAAGCGGCCTTGGGGTTAAGCTAAACAACAGGCGCGGCTACCAACCGCGCCTTCTACCACCAACCACGAGGAGACTTTGATGAGAGTCAGCATTGACCACTCACAGCTCGCGCACGCCTTGGCGACCGTCACGCGCGCCATCGAAACCCGTAATTCAATTCCTATTCTCGCCAACGTGCTCTTGGCTGTTGAGGGCGGCCAGTTGCGCCTCACCGGCACCGATCTGGATGTGGAGATTACGACCAGTTTACCGGTGCTCGACTGCCAACCCGGTAGCGTAACCGTTCCCGGCAAGATGCTTGCGGATATCGCAAAGCGCGCGACTGGCGACATTACCGTTGAGCTAGACGGAGCTAGCGCTGGAGGCCGCCTTACCGTCGCTTCGGGGCGCAGCCGTTACAAGCTCGACGTTTTGCCAGCCGAAGATTTCCCATCCTTCAGTGTAGGCAAGTTCGACACAACCCTTGAGCTGGATCTGGCAGCGCTTGTTGCGCCGTGTGTGCACTGCATTTCGACGGACGAGACCCGTTATTACCTGGCTGGCGTTTATCTCCATGCCGTTGACAGCCGCTTGGTTGCTGTCGCAACCGACGGGCACCGGCTGATGCGCAATGTCGGGCCTGCCGGTACCCTGCCTTCCTCGTTGGAGGGAGGCGTGATCCTGCCGCGCAAGCTCGTAGGATTACTGCCAAAAGGCGCGGTTACCGTTGAACTGTCCCAGAACAAGGTGCGCGTCACGTCTGGCCCGACGGTAATCACGAGCAAGCTGATCGACGGCACGTTTCCCGACTATGTGCGCGTCATTCCTACCGGCAATAGCAACGTGCTTACCGTTGACCGCCAGGCGCTCATGAAGGCGGTCGAGCGTGTCGCAGCTGTTGCCGACGACAAATCGCGAGCTGTGAAATTCGCCGTCGGTGATGTGCTGCGCCTGATGCTGGCTGACAAGGCCAGCGATGAAGTTTCGATTGAGTTCGAGGGCGAGCCTTTGGAAATCGGGTTTAACGCCCGGTACGTCAACGATATTCTTGGCGCTTTGGATGAACCGAGTGTGCGCTTTGCTTTCAGTGATGCGGGCATGCCTGCCGTCGTCAATGGCGAGGGCGAGTGGACTGGCGTGCTGATGCCGATGAGGGTGTAGGGGATGGCCCCGCTCCCAAAAGCCGAATCCAGCACCGTCCGCGCCATTTATCAAGCTTACGAGGCCCAGGCTAAGTCCTGGGACTCGTGGGGCATCAGCGTGGGCGAGGCGGGCACGGAATGTGACAGAGCCTTGTGGTTCGGCTTCCGCTGGGTCTCAGCGCACGAGGTTCATTCGGGCCGTCAGCTTCGTCTGTTCGCCACCGGCAATATCGAGGAAGATCGCCTCGTTGCCGACCTCGAACGTATTGGCGTCGATGTCTACGGGCAGCAGGACAAAATCAGGCTGGTCTCGGGGTTCGTGCGCGGCAAGTGCGACGGCAAGGCAATGGGTGTGCCAGAAGCACCGAAGACCGAACACCTGCTCGAATTCAAGTCGAGTAACGAGAAGGGCATTAAGGAACTGCAAAAACACGGCTGCCAAAAGGCCAAGCCCTTGCACTACGCCCAGTGCCAGCTCGGGATGCAGGCTTTCGGCCTGACGCGCTGCCTGTATCTGGCGTCGTGCAAGAACACCGACACGCTTTATGCCGAGCGCATCGAATACGACGTCGAATTCTGCCTTCGGCTGCTGGCACGCTGCGAACGCATCGTGTTTTCGGACGAACCGCCCAGCCGTATCAGCGAAGATCCCGAGTTCTTCGGCTGCATGTTCTGCAAACATCGTGGCGTTTGCCACGAAGGCGTGCAGCCGCGCGTAAACTGCCGCACCTGCCTTCATGTTCAACCAGAGCATGGTGGCGATTGCCATATGTCATGCGCGCGTTGGAACAAGCCTTTGTCGATCGACGAACAGCGCGACGGCTGCCCGGCACACCTCTATCTGCCAGGGCTGATAAATGGCGAGCAGATCGATGCGGACGAGGTTGCGGAGACCGTTACTTATCGACTGGCGACGGGTGAGATTTGGGTGGATGGGGTGAGGGGAGGCTAACTCCATGGCGTTCGAGGCGTTCTCTGGCGGCAACTAATACAGCATCATCAAACCTATCTGGGTGCTCCATAATGATGAACTCCCCAGTAAACTCGGCAAGCCCGTCATTGATCAGCGCGACGAAACCTTCAGTTTCTTTCGGGCTAAGCGCCCAATCGGAGAGTGTTTTAATGGCCCCAGTTTCACGTATTTTTCGGCGGGTATAGCCCGCAGCTTGGCGACGGCCGTTCTTGGCGCTCAGGATTTCCTCGAGTGCTGCCACAGCCTCCCAAATTCGACGCTCAATCGGGTCGTCATAATCGCGTCCAGATAACTGAAAAAGCCGTCGTTTGCAGGCCGTGACGATTTCTGGCGCCTTCCCTTCAGCATTCTTCATCAGATTTCGGATCTTTTCCGGATCATCCATCTTCATCGGATCTAGTACCACGTTCCACCCCCGGAGAATTGTATTGCTAACCTTACGCGATTATCAACGCGCCTCGGTTGACGGCCTTTACGACTACTGGCGCGAACAACCCGGCTCTCCTCTTATCGTGCTTCCGACGGGCGGCGGCAAGAGCCTAGTGCTGGGCACGATCTGCAAGGAATTGATCGAAGGCTGGCCCGACATGCGGGTGCTTGTCGTGACGCATGTTCGCGAGCTCATTCTCTCGAACTATCAGGAGCTTTTGAACATCTGGCCGTTCGCGCCAGCTGGCATTTTTTCGGCTGGCGTAGGCCGGCGGGATGCGAAGGCGCAGATCGTTTTCGGCGGCGTGCAGACCATCGCAAACAAAGCCGACCAGATCGGGCATATCGACGTCGTTCTGGTCGATGAAGCCCACCTGATGCCCAGAAATTCGGAGACACAGTACGGCAAGCTGATTGATGGCCTGCGCGCCATCAATCCGGACCTAAAGTTGGTTGGCCTCACGGCCACGCCTTATCGTCTGGGTGAGGGGCTTTTGACGGAAGGTGACGGAGCACTTTTCGACGACATCTGCTTTGAAAAGCCGATCGGCGACATGATCGAGGAAGGTTATCTCTGCCGTCCTATCTCGAAGGGAATGGCAACCGCCTTCGACCTGTCGGGCGTCGGCAAACAGGGCGGCGACTACAAGCAGAACGCGCTACAGGCGGCCATCGACAAGGACGATATCACCGCTTCCGTGGTCGACGAGATCGTCACATATGGCACGGCGTCGGGTGCGGAGCGCAAGGCATGGCTGTGCTTTTGCAGTGGCGTCGAACATGCCCGGCATATGCGGGATGAAATTCGCAGCCGGGGATTTAGCTGTGAGACGGTGACCGGCGACACCCCAACCGGTGAGCGCGACCGGATTCTGGCTGACTTCAAGGCTGGCAAGATCCGCGCTCTGACAAACAACTCGGTGCTTACGACCGGCACGAACCTGCCGATCATCGATCTGGTCGCGTTTTGTCGCCCGACCTTATCAGCGGGCCTTTATGTCCAGATGGCGGGGCGCGGTCTGCGGCTTTATCCCGGCAAGGAGAACTGCCTCTTTTTGGATTTCGCGGGTGTTGTTCGCAAGCACGGCCCGATCGATGCGGTTACGCCGCCGGGTATGAAAAAAGGCGACGGCGAGGCGCCCGTGAAGCAATGTCCGCAAGAGCCTGACGATCGTGGTCTAGTGGGCTGCGGCTCGCTGATCCATGCCTCGCTGCATACCTGTCCGGATTGCGGATACGAATTCCCGGTCGACGAAACGCCGAAGATATCTGCGCAGGCCGAAGACGTGCCGATGTTGTCAAAAGACAACGCCAGCACCCGTCAGGTGGAGCGCCGCACATTTGCATACCACGAAGGCAAGGGCGGTAAGCAGGACAGCGTGAAGGTGTCTTACTGGGTTGGTATGTCGCCAATCAACGAATGGCTTGGGCCGGCCCATACTGGCTTCTTCAAATCGAAGTCAGACAGGTGGTGGCGAAAGCACGGCGGTCAGGCACCTTTTCCTAAAACCGTGCTGGAATTCATGGAGCGACAGAACGAGCTGCTGGCAACCGCAGAGATTGTAGTGAAGCCGAACGGCAAATACTGGGAAGTGGTCGACGCTATGCCAGGATCTGCGAATGACAACACGCCGGGGGCGGGCAACGATAATGAGCCGGCGCCGCACTACGCCCGAGTATCTTCCGGGCTGGCTGACGTATTGGATGACGATATTCCGTTCTAGGGAGTTCCGCATCGCATGTTGGGGCGGGGGCTCTGGTTCATGCGATGCGGATGCATTCCAGAGAAGGTTTGCGGCACCAGAATATGGGCATATTAGCGAATGGTGAAATAACAGAATGTAACGGTTGCCAACAATAGGCACCGCAACTGCATGAAATAGAAAAGCCCGCTTCGCGATTGGGAGGAGGAGCGAAGCGGGCCGATCTGAAAAGCGCGGTTGGGAGGAGGAGTACCGCGCTTAGGGTCCGGTTTCTGGGAGGAGGAGTAAAACCGGACGAGGCGTAAATAGGCGGTCCACTCATGCGTTGCAAGGGCAGAAACTGCATAGCTGATATGCAGGGAAAATAAAAACCGCCCGGCAGCGGACGGTGCGCGCCTGGGCGGTCTAACTCCCTCCCAAGAGTGGCGCGAATATACATAAACAACCGTCGCATGCAACAGTTAAATCCAAGTATTAATTACACTAAAACAGTAGGATTAAGTTTATCAAAATAAACCAATCCATTAACGGGATGCGCCGCGAGGCATGTTAACTTACCTTCCGCTGCTTTGGCGACCTACCAGAGCCAACCACTCAAACACGAGGAGCAACAATGCAGAACAATGCCGACAACACGAAAGCACAGAACTATCTGGCCTATGATGTCACCGTTCTGGAACGGGAATTCGCCGACTTGGTTGCGGCATACCCAGAATTGGCCGAAGATGAGGAACTGCGCGCCGACACAATCGAAGGCGAGACGGACGCATACCGCGTGCTCGGTAAGATCGTGGCCATCGAGCGCGATGCAAACAGCATGGTACTGGCCATCGGCGAACGCGCCAAGGAATTGGCCGCGCGCAAAGATCGATACGCCAGACGCAAGGACGCCATGCGGGCCTTGTTGCTGCGTCTGTTGAAGGCTGCTGACTTGAACAAGGTGAGCTTACCGGAAGCAACTGTGTCGGTCAGCAAAGGGCGCGCCGGCATTGAGATAGTGGACGAATCCGCTGTGCCTGCGCGTTTTTTGAAGGTTGTGAAATCGCCTGACAAGACGCTTATCAAAGAGGCGCTGGACGCTGGGAAGACCGTCAAGGGAGCCGTACTGCGCGAAGGCCAGCCAACGCTTACGGTGAGGGCTGCGTGAGCTACGGCGACCAATTCATGAAATGTCCCGAATGCGGCGGCACGGCTGAGGCGGAATGCGTCGACGTTGGCGTCGGTCTGTACATCAGCAACGAATACGAATGCCCTTGTGGTTATAATTCGGCGGCTGATGGACGGATGAACGTGGGATGTTATGACGACTGGTTTCCCGACCTAACCCGCCCGATTGCTGCCGTGCAGCAAGGCGGCGCACCCAGCCTATAACAACCACCCCACCAGCCACCAACTGGCGGGTTACCACCACGAAACACGAGGAGATGAGGATGGACGCCTACGCGCGTTTCCTGCAAGGGAAGGTCATTGCCGATCCTGTGACAGGAATGACTGACATTCCAGAACCAAGCCCGACTTTAAAGCCACATCAGCGTGATATCGTGCGGTGGGCTTTGCGCCGTGGGCGTGCTGCTATTTTCGCGGGCACAGGTCTCGGCAAGACATTAATGGAACTGACGTGGGCCGAGCATGTCTCGGACTACACCGGCAAGCCTGTTATGATCTTCGCGCCACTGGCAGTCGCAGCACAGCATATTAGAGAAGCGGCCAAGTTCGGTATTCCCGCCCGTATCGTTGCGTCTCAGTCGGACGTTGGGCCAGGCATCAACGTGACCAATTACCAGAAGATGGATCATTTCTCGCTAGAAGAATTTGGCGGCGTTGTGCTCGACGAAAGCAGCATCCTGAAAAGCACGGACGGCAAATACCGCAATCGTCTGATCGAGGAATGCTCGACCATTCCTTTCCGCCTGGCCGCAACGGCGACGCCAGCACCGAATGATTTCATGGAACTTGGGAACCATGCCGAATTTCTCGGGGTGATGTCCTACACCGACATGCTTGCGACGTTCTTCACTCATGACGGCGGCGAAACCCAGAAATGGCACCTCAAGGGCCATGCTGAAACCGAGTTCTGGAAATGGATGGCGTCTTGGTCGGTTATGCTGCGCAAGCCGTCCGACCTTGGATATGACAACGAAGGCTACGACCTTCCGCCGCTGATCTATCATCAGCATACGGTGAAAGTTGAATATGCGCCGAGCCTTGAAACTGGCCTTCTTTTTCCGATGGAAGCCCGCACGATGCAGGAACGCATCACGGCACGGAAAGACAGCGTGGACGAACGTGTCGCGCGTGCTGCCCGCCTGACGCCGAATGACAGGCCATTTGTATGGTGGTGCAATCTCAATAGCGAAGCCGATGCACTTGCAAAGGCTATACCGGGCGCAGTTAACCTGTCTGGATCGGACAAGGACGACGACAAAGAACGCAAGATTGCGGACTTCCTGTCCGGTAACGCGCGAGTACTGGTTTCCAAGCCTTCGATCTGTGGGTTCGGCCTAAACTTCCAGCATTGCGCCGACACGGGCTTCGTTGGCCTGAATGACAGCTTCGAGCAGATTTTTCAGGCCGTGCGCCGATTCTGGCGGTTTGGTCAGACCCAGCCCGTAAATGTCCATTTCATTGCGGCTGAAACGGAAGGTGCGGTTGTCGCCAACCTCCGGCGCAAGGAAGCCGATGCCGAACGTATGGCGGCGGCGATGGTCATGCATATGGCCGATCTGTCCAGCGAGGCGGTTCGTGGCGCTGTGCGCGACAAACCAAACTACAACCCGCAACAGCCTATGCAAATACCGGCGTGGCTCACCACCAACGCCGTCGCCCACTGACCGACACGAGGAGAATTTCATGAGCAAGAGACTTACCGACCAATCTATCGAAACGAAAACCGCCGCGGTGAAAGCCGTCAGCCAAGTCGTCACTGAAAATTACGCCATCTATGAAGGCGACGCTTGCGAGCTCATTTGTGGAGTGCCGACGGGAACGGTGCATTTCGGCATCCATAGTCCGCCTTTCGAGGGGCTTTATCGGTTCAGCAATTCCGATCGCGACATCAGTAACAACGATGGCGATGGGTTCTGGGAGCACTACGCCTACCTGATCCAAGAATTGCTACGCGTGACCATGCCGGGCAGAATCCACGCAGTGCATTGCATGCAGTTGCCAACCAGCAAGATCAGACACGGCCATATCGGCATGCGCGACTTCCGAGGTGAAGTGGTGCGCGCATACGAAGATGCCGGTTGGATCTTCCATAGTGAAGTTTGCATCTGGAAAGATCCAGTTGTCGCGCAGCAGCGCACGAAATCCATCCGTCTTCTGCATAAGCAGATCACCAAGGATAGCACGATCAGCGGTCAGGGACTTGCTGACTATATGCTGATGTTCCGCAAGCCGGGCGATAATCCTGACCCGGTTGATGGCATGTTCGATCGTTATGTCGGCTATGGCAACGAACCGACGGCATTGGCTGACCGGCTGGCATCCGGCGAAGATCGGGCACGGGCCGAGAAATGGTTCTCGATTGAAGTCTGGCAGCGTTATGCATCGCCGGTCTGGATGGATATTAACCAGACACGCACCCTGCAATATCGGTCGGCGCGCGACGAGAAGGACGAGCAGCACATTTCGCCTTTGCAATTGGACGTTATCGAGCGTTGCATCGAACTGTGGAGCAATCCGGGTGATGTTGTCCTGACGCCATTTCTCGGTATCGGTAGCGAGGTATACGGCGCGGTTGCTGCCGGGCGTAAGGGTATCGGGTTCGAATTGAAGCCGTCCTACTTCTCGCAGGCTGTAAGGAACATCGCGGCTTTGGATAATAAGCAAGACAGCATCTTTGACGCCGCCAACGACAACTTCACGGAGGCTGCAAATGCAGCCTGACGATGTGTGTGCTGTCTGCTCCCGCCACGCCGTAGGCCTCGGCGTGCAAGCTGACCGCGAGCCTATCCGCTGGCTGTGCAAGGAATGCGCCGACATTGCTGAGCATATTCGGCATCGCCGTCGGTTGGATTCTTACGAGCTGCGCGCCCTTGATACCGGCGTCGAGGCGGTTGGGGAATACTTGCAGTCCATCCAAAAAACCGACCTTAAAGAAATGGATGAACTAGAGGCGCGCATGCTGGTGAAAGCCGCGTGGGAAGGCTGCGGGCGGGGGATGCGGGAAGCTTTGAAGGAGGCGCCGTTTTGACAACGCCGCTTTAGCCAGTTGCCGGCGGCTCGATAGATGGCATCTTCTTGAGTAACGTATCGTTGTATGTGGCGCCACCCTGACCATGATGAACTTTGCGATGGCAGGTTGGGCAAAGTGCAATCACATAGCTGGGGTCATCAGGGCCGCCGTCGCTCACTCGACGGATATGATGAGGTTCCAGGTACGGTTGGCCGTTGATGCGCAGAAAGGGCGCTTGGCAGCCGCAACCCTCACAATGACCGTTGGCCCGAGCAAGCACATAATCTCTAACGTGTCGGCTTCGCTCATAGATGGTGCGAGTTGACGCTTTACCCTCGCGGCTTCCCGCTGCCTGTCGAGCAAGATCTCGCATAGCAGCCAGATCCACAGCGGGGATGGGTTGTTCATCATCGATGGCTTCAACAATGTTCTCGAGGTTTCTAAGTTCGAAGATAATGGCTTTGCGCATATCATTGTTGCGATCGGGCGACTGTCCCCATCGCCAACTCTCGCAGATAAAGCTGCCCAGGAAGATCAGATCTTTGCCTTTTCCGAGGCTTTCGAAAAGGAGTAGATCCTTGCCCAACATAGCATGGTCGCAAATTGCTTTATTGCCGCGGACCATTTCCATGTCGCCGACTTGACCTTCACCATAATAGTCAAAACGTCCATCCGGCAGGTGTTGGTCTTCATAGCCGTAATGACTGCCAGCCTTGCCGGTGATGATAATTACAACGTTATGGTTGGACGGGGTAACGATGCCACCCTGTTGCTGGCCAGCAAACTGACCGTGAATGTCTTTCCGCCTGTTATAATATCTGCCTACGACAAAGCCCCAAGTCATGCTTACCCCCCGCGTTGAAAGCCAGGGTTAAGCACTACAATATCATCGCGAAGTGTTCCAGACCGTCAGCAGGCCTTATGTCGCTCTTCTAGCGAGTTGAGCAAATCGCTCAGTTCCTTGGCATCGCGGTAGTTCATCCCTACCGCCTGCCGAACGCCCATCTCGACTGGTTTTTGAACTCGTTGATCAACTACTGACCAGGTGTCGTTAATTCCGTTTGACGCTTTGTATCGTCCGCCGATGTACCGCCCACCCTTCAATGTTGATCTGCTCATCCCAGTCCTTTCAAGGTTCGAATCGATTGAAATCTATGATTACAGACATGGCTAACACATCGCAAGTTGCTGCCGTTGCAACCGACCCAATGCTCGACAATCACTGCGGCGTGACGTTTAGGCCTGCGGCATGAATTCGGTTCATTAGTGCCGTCGCCGCCTCGGCCTCATCGATATCGAGGTCACTTAAATAGGAATCTTGCAGCTTGGCCACGTGGTCGGTTTCGGTATCGACGACCGACCATTTGCCGTTGCTCATTCTCTTCATTTCATACCGTCCTTTGGACATCTCCAGGCTCCAATAAGGAAGATTGATGGAAAATAACATCCAAGTGTTTTCGGGTGAAGACCCCATGCTCGACGTTGCGCTGTCCTACGCAGTGCGTAACTGGCCTGTATTTCCATGCCGTGCCGCCGAAGAGGAATTCGTCGACGAGGATGGCCTTATCGAAATCCTCGCCACCAAAACTCCGCTGACCTCAAATGGGTTCCGCGGTGCGACGCTGAATGAGCGCATCGTGCGTGAACTCTGGCGCCGCAATCCCGGTGCAATGATCGGCGTGCCCACCGGTGCGCCTATCGGCGCATGGGTGCTGGATATCGACCCGAAGCACGGCGGGCCGGATACGCTCGCGGCTTTGGAGACCGAGCATGGCGCGTTGCCAGCCACGCTCACGGCTGAAACCACGAGCGGCGGCCGACATTATTTCTTCAAGCACAAGGCTGGCGTCCGCAATCGTGGCGCATTGGGCGCTGGCATCGATGTTCGTGGCGATGGCGGCTATGTCATAGCGGCTGGCAGCGTTCCTGCTGTTGGCCAGCCTTACCGCTGGCTGGTCGATATGGATCCCGTCGATGCGCCGGACTGGCTGCTGGAGCTTGTCTTGCCACGGTCATACGACAGCACGACCGTGTACCAGGCGCCGTCGGTCTCGGGCACGATCAACGACCGGTACGTCGAGCGCGCGGTACAGTCCGAGCTCGACGACCTCGCAATGGAACCGATGGGTAACCGCAACAATCGTCTGAACGATGCTGCGTTCCGGCTGGGTACGTTCGTCGGTGCTGGTGCGCTGGCGGAATCCGAAGCGCGGGCATTGCTGCAAGATGTGGCACGCGGCTGGGGCAGGGACTTCCCACGTTGCTGCAAAACGATCGACAATGGGCTGAAGGCTGGCAAGATGCATCCGCGTCAGGCACCAGAAGCCGTCAACGACAATACCAAGCTCGTGGACATTACACGCATGCTCGACAATGCGCGGGCGAAGGTGGAGGGCGGAGAGGTCAACCCAGAAGAACTGGTGACGACCGTCCAGATTGATCCAGAGAAGTTACCGCCCATCGAAGAAGAGCTCACCGACCAACCCATCCTCGCAGCTACGCCATTCCAGTGGAAAGACCCGTCGACACTGCCACGCCGCGAATTCGCTTTCGGCCGGCATTTCATCCGCAAGTATGTCTCAGTCACTGTTGCACCGGGCGGCCTTGGCAAAACCGCAAACAGTATTGTGGAAGCGCTGGCAATGGCTTCGGGCAAAGCCTTGAACGGCGTCAAGCCACCGCGTCGACTTAAGGTCTGGCTGTTCAACGTCGAAGATCCGCGCGACGAGCTTGAGCGACGCATCATGGCAGCGTGCATCCACTTCAACCTGAAGCCCGAAGACATTGACGGCCATCTTTTCCTCGACAGCGGTCGCGAGCAGGAACTTGTCGTCGCTATTGATGACAAGAAAGGCGTCAAAATCCAGGAGCCAATCGTCGAAGCAGTTGCCGAAACCATCCTTGCCAATGGCATCGACGTGATGATCGTCGATCCATTCGTGTCGACGCACCAGGTCAACGAAAACGACAATGGCGCAATCGACAAGGTCGCGAAGCTATGGGCGCAGATTGCGGACTACACGAACTGCTCTATCGACATCGTCCACCACCTGCGCAAGGTAAGCGACCGCGAGGCCACTGTCGAAGACGCACGTGGCGCGGTGGCGTTGATCGGCGCAGCGCGTTCCGTGCGTGTGCTCAACCGCATGTCGGAAGCGCAAGCTAACGAGGCTGGCATTCCCGGTATGGAGCGGTTTGGTTATTTTTCGATCACATATGGCAAGTCGAACCTTACGCCGCTGTCACACCGGTTGGACTGGCGCCATATCGAAAGCGTGGCGCTGGGCAATGGGCGGGGACTCACCCAGCCGCAGGACCATGCACCGGTCGTGACCGAATGGCATTGGCCGTCGAGCGAGGAAGTGGCTGAAGGGCTGACGGACGAACAGAAAGACGCAATCCGTGGCGCTGTGAACGGCGGCATGTACAAGCAGGCGCCGCAGGCCAAAGACTGGGTTGGACATGCGGTGGCATATGCGCTGGGGCTGGATATCGACGACGAGGTGCAGAAGAAGAGGGCAGGTCTTATTACCAAGGCACTTTTCAAGGAAGGCTTTCTGGCGAAGGTCGAGGAGCGCGATCCGGTGCAGCGGAAAACGACGTCGTTTGTGAGGGCGATTTAGGGTAGGTCCGACGCACTACCAGGCTGTTGAGATTGGCTGTGGCCAGGTGCCAATTGGCAATTGCGCAACACAAAACATTTGTTATCTTAGTCATTAAAAAAAGTAAGGGAGATGGGGATGAAAACAATTGCAGTGTGTCTCGTATTGGCGAATACTTTAGTATTGTCTGCTTGCACTACGACAGAAAATGTAAAAACAACAAAGCTTACATTGAATACGTTAGATGGCAAGGCAGTGAGGGTGGGGTCGGCTTGGCACATCAATCCAGACTGTACGGTTCTGGCTGTTCCAGAAGTAAAAGTGCTTCAGCCGCCAGCGCATGGAAAGCTGTCAATTGAAAAAGCGGCAACTTTTCCTAAAAGTAATAGTGAAATATACCGGAAATGCAATAGTCATAAGGTGATGGGTCGCGTCACGTATTATACGCCGGATAAGGGCTTTAAAGGAAAAGACCGCATGAAGCTTCGCGTGTCATACATAAATGGCGTCTTTGACGATGGTGTTATTACTGTAAACGTTAAGTAAATCATAAAACAAGTTAACTAAATAGCGTAATAATTCTTTATGAAAGCGTGGCTTCGGCTCCGCTTTCTTATTGCCGCGACCAATCGGCGGGCTTAGAGCGCAGTATTTTAGTTCGCAAAAGGAACCGGGCAAGAAAGGTCACCTTCCTCGCATTTTAGGTAGTCAGAGAACTGCTTATTCCGTTCCGTTGTTAAGTCTTCTTTGCAGAGAGCGACCGTCATTGGATGCATACTACCGCCAGCCGTTCCCGAAGCTGAAAAATTGCATTCAGCATCTCTGAATTTGACCCAAGCGCGTTGCGCCGTGATTAGAAGTTTCTTAGCGTCATCGTCGCCAGAAAGGCGCTTTTCAATCTCACTGTATTGCGCGTTCAGCTGCTTATCAGCCTTCGCGAAATCGTTGTTGGCACATTTGTTCATAGTTGCCTGATCTTGCGCATTATCGCACTCGGACGATGCAAAAGCAGAGCTTGAGAAGAACAAAGTCATTAATGCAATGGCGATATATTTCAACATTATGCCCACCGTTAATTATAGAGTTATAACAATGTAAGAAATATCCGCAAAATATAAACAATGCATCAGGAATTGACCGCAATGGTTAATTAAGAGGGGTGTATTACTTATTAGGAGAAGCTGACATTGGTGCTGGGAGGTCGGAAAAACCCTTCTGCTGGATTCTCAGCTCCAGCTGATCAGCTTGCCAAGTCTAATCTTCCGGTTCGGCTAAGCGCAGACAAAGCTTACAGCGCGCAAGCACGGTGTTCGGTAGCCCGCTTTTTGTTCGTCGTGATAGATCAGCGCGGCGTATCACGAGAGTTCACACATCGCTAACCATAAGTGAAGTGGCTGCCAACTTTTCGCCGCATGGCAGTCGGCAAATGTCTCATCAAAATTCAACGGGAGACGAAACATGTCAATTGGACGGAAAATCGGTGCCATCGGCCTAACTGCGGGCTTGGCCGTTTCACTTACCTTTCTGCCGGCACTGACTGGCGGCACTTATACCGATGCTGCTTACGCCAAAGGAGACGGCGGCGGTAATGGCGGAGGCAACGGTGGCGGTAACGGTGGTGGCAATGGCGGTGGTCACGGCGGCGGCCATGGAGGTAGTAAAGGTGGCAATTCCAGCCACTCCGGCAAGGCAGACTCGCATCGATCATCTGCCAACAAGTCGAGCAGTCATAAATCGGGTTCAGTCACGAAGTCGAGCGTTACCAAGGCAAGTGTAACAAAGGACAAGAATACCCTTGGTCCTTTGAACGCAGCGCATGCATCGGCGACTGCGCGAGCAAACGCAGCTCCGAATTCAGCCGTTGGTAAGATCGCATCCTATGAACAGGCAAGAGATAGCGCGCTGGCTATCGGCGATCCGATTGAACGGGAGCAGGCTCTGGACGAGGCGAAAGACCAGCTGGAAACGGCATTCAACCGCACGATTTCAGAGAAAGAATTCTCTCAGATCGATAGCATGCTGGACGAATAAGACTAGCCTTGCCGTGGAAGGAAAGCCCCCGCCATCGAGCGGGGTTTTTCATATTGAGGAGATGCCAAGGCCATCAATTAACTCGGGTCGGTCCAGTGTATTAAACGCTTCCGCAACCGCTCGCTGCTCGTCTATCGTTCCCTGCTGGATCTCCGCAGCAATGGCTTGCAAGGCTTTCATGTCAGCGTCAGCATCGCTCACCTGGTCTTCGATGTGGCAAATAGCGATAGCCAAAGCGGTGGCGAGATGCTGCATTTCACTGACTCCGCTCGACCGCGAAGCTTGGGGCGTCGTCGCCTTTGCCTTCCTGCAGGAAGTCGATTAGTTCACCCATTAATGCTTCGGCTACAGGTTTGATCATTGCCAATTCGATGGTACCTGTATCTGTTTTGAGAGTGAGAATTCCGACCAGAGGATCATGGTTGAGCACGGTATAGCCCGCACCTAGAATTTTGTTGAAGCCGGTACGACCGATTTTAGCCATTGTTTCCTCCATCAGGTTCGGATCAGCTAACCTCTATCACTAAAAATTGGAGAGAACGATACGCGGTTCGGCTCGACGGTCAGGGGCGCTTCGCCAGGCGCTCGGAGATTCTGGCGCGATTGATAGCTACGGCATCTTCGGTCGGCTCCCAATCATTGCACCATACATCGGGGAAGCCGTCTAGCAGTTGATCGATGTTGGTAAACTGCGGGGAATATCCACGCGCGAGCATTTCGTCGATAATCGCTGCCTGTCTTTTGGCGAGGTAGCCAAGCCGGGGATAGAAAAAGCGAACGTGCCCCTTACCCAAGGTATAAACGGATGGGTTGCGGGCATCCGTGGGTGCCTCTCCTCGCTCTATCGCTGAGCGCACCAAAGCGAAAACACGCGGTAATTCCCTATACTCGGCTACAAGATGGGGGCCGGTTAATTCTGACGGGTCTACGCAATTAATACGAGTCACAGTGCCACTTAACGCTCTGCTATTTTGAAAGCGGGGGGTATAGCCGGGAATCTCAGATTCAGGCAAGTACCGCTGGCGCCAAATGTACCTTGCCAGCCGCCCAATACAACCCGATGTCACAATCAAAATACAACTTCTGATACTGCGCACTTCTTTGTGCGCACTTCTCGAAAAGACCTAAAAGAAGTTCGCAAATGCACGCTGCTTTTGGTGCGTAAGTGTTCTTATATAGAAACTTACGCACAAAGCGCGCGGCGCGCAGTTCTCGAGTTTTGAGAAGTGCGCACTTTTCCTGATTTTTGCCAATTCCAGAATACAACCTGATTTGAGGTCGGGCGCAAAATTTTCGCCACGCTGCGTCGGCCATTAACACCACATTTATTGAGGCGCTGCACACTCGCATCGTCTCTACCACTTTCTGCTTGACACATTCGTTCGAGACTCATTCCATCTTTATATCGGACTACCATCCGATTCACGCCGCCACCAACGGCACACCGCAATAAACACGAGGAGCTCACATGGCACGCAACCGCACGCGCGCGCCTTCATCTACGACCACGACCGCCACCAAAACACAAACCGTCCGCATCAACGGCGCTCGCGTCAAGATCACCACCAAGGCCGGGAAGGTGACCACAAAGCCCGCCTTGCCGCTCGAATGGGAATTACAGGCGGCACAAGTAGCCAGCCTGCGCCGCCTGCCACAGTACCAGCGCCAGTTCCTGCTGGCGGGTGACATGAACGCCAGCAAGCGCGGGCCAAGAGCCCAGGCTCAGGCAATCGCAACAGGAATGACCAGCGGCGAACCTGACCTTCGCATCTATGGCGAATACGGGCGTCTGCTGATGATCGAAAACAAGGTCGGGCAGGGAAGGCTGTCGCCGGCCCAGAAAGACCGCCACGCTGCCCTACAGCGGCTTGGCTACACGGTTCTGGTCATTCGGGCCACCACAACGACAGAAGCCGCTGAGCAGGCCGTTACGGCGGTTCTGGAATGGCTGGCACAAGAGAAGGGGAAAGCAGCATGAAGCAGAAACTGAAAGACAAATATTTCGCCGCGAATGACAACTGCCCGATCGATGAAGACCAGCATTCATCATCTCCATATGCACGAGACTTGGAACTAAGAGGCTGGCAGACGGCGGCAATTAAGCGCCGGGAAGAATTCGAGTTCTATGCGGTCGACGGCGTGTACCTGTCGGATCTTCTGAATGAGCGGGCAGCTTGATGGGAAATGTGATCTATCTGGACCGAGCAGCACGGGCCAAGCAGGAAACCAAGGCAATGGCCACGCAATTGCGACGCATCAAACAGCGCCAGTCGATCGGTGATCCTGCTGTCCCTGCGAATGATAACGAGGATTTTCCACTGCTGGCGGTTTTGCGCCGAGACAAGCTGCACGGCTACATCGAACTGGTTATGCAATATCGTCGGCTTGTCGCCGTCGCCGACGCCGAGCCACTTAAGGGCCAAGACTATGGATATGATGCTGGCCTGCACGCTGCTCAAGAAAGCAAACGCTTGAAAGGCACTGAAGAGGTTGAGGCTGCCGCAGCGCGGAACTGGGAAGGTGGTGTGAAAGGCGGAGAAATTGAATATTCCGGTAAGCTCCGCAGAAGCAAGGGAGCTTATGCCCTTCCTGCCATGCGCAAGGTGAACGTCAAAGTCGATGCCTACTTCGAGAACGACGACGGCACGGTTCCAATACCCAAGACCGGTAAGACGCCGAGCCTCAGTTTGAAATTCACCGACGATTTGCTGCTCGAGAAAATCGACACAAGACCGATACTTGCCTATCTGCGGTCAAGGCTTGGGCCGCTCCTCGAACCATTTGAGGATGCGGTGCTGGGCGGGCAGACGCTGGCCGAAATAGGCGAGAAAGACGGCTTCAAGCACAAGCAGGCAACTGCAGCGGGAAGGTCTCTTGTTTTCCGCGGGCTAGCTGCGGTGCGGGGCGCTATGGACGATCTGGAGCTTCATCCCCTGGCGTATCGAAACATTTGGAATATCGCACAACCTGCGTAGTGCACCCCGATCCACTTCAACTCCCCAATGAGGGGAAGACTACATCAAGGCCGCCATGCGCGGCCTTTTCATTTCAGTGCGGTTACAAGAGCCGCCCCTGTCGGCATTGCCGGTGGGGTAACTATTCCAGCGCCGTTTCTCCTCCGGCTGCTGGTTCGGCGGGTTGAGCCTATTGCGGTAGGCTCCCCGCCGGCACGATTGGCTTGATTGATTGTTGGGTCCTCCTAATTGATAGTTGGAGGAGCCAGACATGACGTATTCCGCAACGAACAGTCCGTTTCGTACCGGTGTCCGAGGACTATGCCCGAGGTGCCAACAAGGACACCTGTTCAAGGGCTATCTAACACTAGCCAAGCAGTGCGAGGTTTGCGGTCTGGACTATTCGTTCGCCGATCCCGCTGACGGCCCCGCATTCTTTTCGATGTCGATCGCCGCGGTGCCTGCGCTGCTATTCGGTATCTGGTTGCAATCAGTTTTTGATCCACCGATCTGGGTTCATGCAATCACGACCCTGCCAATCATCGTGATTGCATGTGTTCTGTTGTTGAGACCAATTAAAGGCTGGTTGGTCTGCTCCCAGTATTTTCATAAAGCTGAGGAAGGAAGGATTGATACCGACTGGCGGCCAGGTCCGCGATAGTCTGTTTCAACTGGCTGGCTCAACGGAATCTACCGGTGACGACTGCCGCGGCCCTTCATGAGCATGCATGCAACCAAGGCCACCAGACCGACGGATGCCCACGCCGATGCGGTTCCGGGATTTTCGCGTGCGTATTGCACAGCACGTTGACCATGTTCACGTGCCCCTTCGGCGAGCACATTCACCACGTCCTTCGTGGATGCGAGGGCGTTGTCGGTTGCGCCGGATAGATTCCCGAGATGATCTGACAATCGGGACGATAGGCTGCTGATTTCCTTGCGCAGTGCGTCGATTTGTTCGGAAAGCATGCCTTCGGTGGTCTGTGCCATTTCATTCTCCTTTTCGATTACGAGGAGAGAACGGGCGTCATCGATTAATTGTTCCATTCAATTTCAGCGGGCAAGAGCGCTGGTGTGCTCGCCGGTCTCATAAGCCGGATATGATCGATTCGATCCCGATGCCCGCAACCAATTGAAGAGCAGCTGACTCTTAATCAGCTGTGCGAAGGTAAGCATGGCCAGACGTGATCAGCGCAGCACAGAAGCCAGTGCTTACCGCAAGCTCTACAAGACCGCACGCTGGCAACGCTTACGTGAGCGGCAACTGACTGCACATCCATTGTGTGCGTATTGCTTACAGCAAGAGGACGTAACACCAGCGACGGTGTGTGACCATGTCAGGCCACATAAAGGCGATGAGGCGCTGTTCTTTGACCCAGACAACCTCCAAAGCCTCTGCGCACCATGCCATGACCGCATCAAACAGCGCGAAGAGCTCGGCCAAGACGTCGTTCGGTTTGGTCCCGATGGATGGCCGGTCGATTGATCGACCCCGGGGGCGTCAAAAAGTCCAGAGGCCCATCAGCCCCGGACCGGCGGGGTCCGACAGCGCACGCATCTGCAATTCAAAACATGACCCCATAAGGATTTCATTCCATGGCAAAGCCGAGAAATCCCCTCGGCAAAGCGAAGGTCGAGGGTCGCGACAAAATCAATGCCGGTCGGTACAAAAACCGCGCCGAACCGGCCGCAAACGGCCCTCTTGGGGCTCCTCCCGTATGGTTGAAAGACAGCGCTGAGATCAAGGCGAAGTCAGCCTGGAAGCTTTTCGCGAAAGAGCTGCCGTGGTTGAATGAATCGCATCGCACGCTCGTCGGTATGGCATCGACTATTCAGGGCCGCATCATGGCTGGGCAGGAAGTTGGTGTGCAGGCAATGAACCTGCTTCGCCAGATGCTGGGCCAGATGGGTGCGACGCCGGCTGACGCGTCCAAGGTCGCGACGCCTGACGAGGGCGAGGAAAAGGATGATCTGCTTGACTGATATGCTTGCGCTTGAGCGTGTGAGCGCTTATGCGCAAGCTGTCATTGATGGCAGAGAAGTTGCCGGCCCTCACGTTCGCAATGCCTGCCGCCGTCATTTCGACGATCTCGAACATGGGCACGAGCGCGGGCTATATTGGGACGACGATGCTGCCGACCGCGTGTTTCGGTTCTTTGAAGGGCGACTCAAGCTTTCCGAAGGCCAGTTTGAAGGCAAGCCGTTCAAGCTGCATGCCTCACAGGCTTTCAAGCTTGGGTCGCTCTTCGGCTGGAAACGGGCCGACGGTTCGCGCCGCTTTCGTCGCGCCTACATCGAAGAGGGCAAAGGCAACGGTAAGTCGCCGTTTGCGGGCGGTGTCGGTTTGTACGGGCTGATCGCGGACAAGGAGGCGGGCGCCCAGATTTATGCTGCGGCCGCCAAGAAAGAACAGGCGGGAATTCTCTTCCAGGACGCCGTTAAAATGGTGCGCGCAGCACCTGCGCTGGTCGAACGACTGAAGTTCAGCGGCGGTATCGGGCGCGAGTTCAATATCGCGCATCACAAGTCGCAATCGTTTTTTCGTCCGATCTCGAAGGATTCCGGCAAGTCTGGCTCTGGTCCGCGTCCGCATTTTGCGCTTTGTGACGAGGTGCACGAGCATCCTGACCGCTCGACGATGGAAATGCTTGAGCGCGGCTTCAAGTTTCGTCGTCAGCCGCTGCTGCTGATGATTACCAACTCAGGCAGCGACCGAAACAGCATTTGCTGGGAAGAGCACGAGCATGCCGTCAAGGTTGCAGCAGGGACACAGACGCCGGATGAGGATTTTACCTATGTCGGCGAGGTGATCGACGACACGACATTTTCCTATGTTTGCGCGCTGGACAAGGGCGACGATCCGCTCAAGGACGAAACCTGCTGGAAGAAGGCTAACCCGCTACTGGGCGTTATCTTGACGCAGGAATATCTGGCCGGTGTTGTCGCGCAGGCAAAGCAGATGCCGGGCAAGCTGAACGGCATTCTTCGGCTGCACTTCTGCTGCTGGACCGATGCCGACAAGGCATGGATGCCACGCGAGACCGTCGATAGCGTAATGGATGACTTCGATCCTGAAGTCGAACACGTTGACAAACCGGTTTTCATGGGCGTCGACCTGTCGGGCAGCAAGGATATGACTGTGCTTGCATGCGTCGTGCCTACTGGATTCAAGGAAATGGAGCGCGAGGATGGATCTACCGTCAATCTGCCGACGTTTGATGCGTGGGTTGAGGCTTGGACGCCAGCCGATACGCTGGAAGCGCGAGAACAGGCTGACAAGGCGCCATATGCGCTTTGGGTAAAGCAGGGCTGGTTGAATGCCCCGCCCGGCAAGCGAATTCGATATGACTTCGTAGCCTCTCGGGTCCAGCAACTCGATCAGGCGTTCGATATCAAGGCCATCGCTTACGACCGATATGCCTACGACAAGTTCCGCGAGGAAGTCGAAGCGCTCGGGTTGGACATTGAACATGTCGCACACCCGCAGGGCGGTAAGGTTCGGGCACGTCCCGAGCCAGCAAAGGTAGAAGCGGCGAAAGCTGCTGGCTTACCGCCGCCGCAAGGCTTGTGGATGCCGGGCTCGGTTCTGGCGCTCGAAAACATGATTATCGACGGTCGCATTCGATTGCGGCGCAATCCGGTACTTATGACCGCCCTGATGGGCGCCACCTTCGATCATGACCCGCAAGACAACCGATGGTTCGTCAAGACGAAGGCATCAGTGCGCATCGACGCTGCTGTCGCTTTGGCAATGGCGGTTGGTGTGGCGATGGACGGCGCGGTTATGCCGAAAGAGTCCGTCTACAAGAAACGCGGCATCCGAATGGCCGGCTAATCGGAACAAGGAAAGATATGGGTATTTTAGACCTGTTCCGGTCCAAACCGGAGGCAGCGCCTTCGGTCGCGCCGAAACGAGCGCCGCGAGCTGACTGGCAATATTTCGACGGCTTGGATGATCCAAGGCTAGCCGCCTTTCTTGGTGGCGGTGCAGAAACCGCGAGCGGCATGGCGGTGACGCCCAAGGCTGCTCTGTTCAACACAACAGTTTTTCGCTGTGTCGACCTCATCTCGGGCAGTATCGGGATGCTGCCTTTCTACCTAATGCACAAGGACGGGAAGGGGCGACTTCACCCAGCCGATGATCATTCTCTGTTTGATGTACTTCTTACGCAACCGAATAACTGGCAGACGGCGTATGAATTCCGTCGGCAGCTGCAGTCACATGCACTGACCTACGGCAATGCTTTCGCTCGTATTGTTCGAAACGGCAAACGTGTGGTGGCTTTGCAGCCCCTGCACCCAACCAATGTCACCGTCGAGCAGAAAGACGATCTGACCGTCATCTACAAAGTCGTCTTGAAGGGCGGTCGATATGTCGAGCTGCCCCAGTCGGAGGTATTTCATCTCCGTGACATGACGGACGATGGCGTCATCGGCCTTTCCCGTGTCCAGCAGGCAAAAGAAGCCATTGGCCTTGCCATGCAGACCGAAAAAGCCGCGGCTCGCCTATTTAAGAACGGTACGATGGTCGGCGGCGCGCTCACGCACCCAGGTAAACTCGGTGACCCGGAGTTCGAAAACCTCGACACCAGTCTCAAGGAAAAGTTCTCTGGCGCGGAGAACGCGCACAAATGGCTGATCTTGGAAGAAGGCATGAAGGCCGAGCCGTTCTCTCAGACGGCAAGAGATAGCCAGCAGATCGAGACAAGAAATCATCAAATTGAGGAAGTTGCACGTGCTTTTGGTGTGCCGCGACCTCTGTTGATGATGGACGACACGTCCTGGGGCAGCGGTATTGAAACCCTTGGCCAGCTTTTCGTTCGTTATGGACTGGCGCCGTGGTTCACCGCTTGGGAACAGGCGGTTTCTCGGTGCCTGCTGACCCGAGAAGAGCGTCGATCGTATCAGGCTGACTTCGATGAGCGCGAATTGCTGCGCGGTTCGATTAAAGATCAGGCCGAATTCCTCGCGAAAGCCTTGGGTTCCGGTGGATCTAGACCGTGGATGTCACAGAATGAAGCCCGCGATTATGTGGGCTTGAGCCAGAGCGACGATCCAGACGCGGACAGCCTCAAAAATCCAATGACGCAGCCAGAAACTGGCCGCCCTCCTTCAGGAACGCGTAATGAGCCTTAACAGAACGCCGGTTGCAGCCGTTGCGCGACCGAAGTCGTATCAGTGGGATGTGCCTCTCTCCGCCTTGGAGCGGTGGGAGAGCGCCCCCCAAGCGGCAGAAGCTGACGATCCGAACACAATTTCGATCTTTGACGTGATCGGCGAGGATTATTGGAGCGGAGGCGGGTTTACGGCCAAGCGAGCCGCCGCAGCGCTTCGATCTATCGGGAAAAACCCGGTCACCGTGAACGTGAATTCGCCGGGCGGCGACATGTTCGAGGGATTGGCGATTTACAATCTCCTCGCAAGCCATCCCGGCGAGGTCACTGTCAATGTGATGGGTTATGCGGCGTCTGCGGCATCAATCATCGCGATGGCTGGCGACAGGGTGATCATGTCGACCGGTTCGATGATGATGATCCACCGAGCTTGGGGCCTTGCTGTCGGCAATACGCACGATTTTACCGACGCTGCGACACTGTTTCAGTCCTTCGATAGTTCAATGGCGGATATTTACGCAGCCCGAACCGGACTGGCGCAAGACGTCGTACTTTCCCTATTGGATGGCCCGTCAAAGGCGTCGGACGGCACTTGGCTATCTGCCGACGAGGCCATTGAAAAGGGATTTGCGGACGAGAAGGGCGCTGGAATCGGCAAGCCAGACGCAAAAGCTGAACTTCCCGCACATATCGCAGCAATGCGCCGGATTGACCGGGCGCTAGCTGCAGCAGGTGAGACGCGGCGCTCGCGTACTCAACTTCTCCATGAAATTCGAGGCGAGCGTGATGCCGCCGAGAACGCCAAGCGCGATGCTGGCGAGGACACGACAAGCGAAGCCGCCATTCGTGCGGCACTTTCCAGCAATTTATCAATTCTCAGGAGGTAGTCCGAATGGACGCTACCGAAATTAAAGCTCTTATCGAAGAGCAGGGCCGCGCATTTGAAGCGTTCAAGGCAGAACACAGCGCTGCGCTCAATGACGTAAAGAAGGGCACGGAAGATGTCGTTCGAACCGAAAAGGTTGATCGCATCAATGCCACTGTCAGCGATCTTCAGGCGGCTCTCGACGAGCAGGCCCAGAAGCTCGCTGCTTTGCAGACGGCAGGTGCGTCGCACCCGGCTCGCGACATCAAGAACGCCGAATACACCAAGGCGTTTGACCGCTTCTTCCGCAAAGGCGATGAGGCAAGCATCGACGCATTCATTCAGGCCAACCCACAGGCCGCGATGAGCGTCGCCGTTCCAGAAGATGGCGGCTATACGGCGCCGACCGAATGGGACCGCACCATCACCGACAAGCTGAAGATCGTTTCTCCGATGCGCGGTATCGCTTCGGTCATTCAGATTTCTGGTAATGGCTTCTCCAAGCTCTACAACGACCGCGCTACGGCTTCGGGCTGGGTAGGTGAAGCCGCTGAGCGTCCTGAAACCCCGGCTGCAAAGTTCGCCGAGGTGAAGTTCAACACCGGCGAAATCTACGCGAATCCTGCGGCAACGCAGCGCCTGCTGGACGATTCCGAAATCAATCTCGAAAACTGGCTTGCCGGTGAAGTCGAGACCGAGTTCGCCTATCAGGAAGGCATTGCGTTCGTTTCCGGAAATGGCACCGACAAGCCCAAGGGTCTGCTGACCTATACGGCGGCGAATTCGCACCCGTGGGGCGCAATCCCGACGGTGAATAGCGGTGACGCAGCTGGTCTCACGACCGATGGCCTTATTGATCTGGTCTATGACCTGCCTAGCGAGCGCACCCCGAATGCGCGTTTTGCAATGAACCGCAAGACGCAGGGCGCTATCCGTAAGCTGAAGGACGGTCAGGGCAATTACATCTGGCAGCCGGGTCTGGTTCTGGGCCAGCCAGCAACGGTCCTTGGCTTCCCGGTCAGCGAGCTTGCTGCAATGCCGGATATCGCCGCTGACGCCATCCCGGTTGTCTTCGGTGATTTCCAGCGCGGCTATCTGGTGGTTGACCGCATGGGTATTCGCATCCTTCGCGATCCGTACACCAACAAGCCTTTCGTGCAGTTCTACACCACGAAGCGCGTTGGCGGCGGCGTGACTGATCCGACGGCCCTGCGTTACCATAAGATCGCAACGGCACCGACGCCTTAACCAATACATAACAGGGCGCCTCCGGGCGCCCTTCATATAGGAGGCGCTGATGGAAGTGCGTGTTTCAAAGGCATTCAGGGCGGTGTCTGAAGGTGAGGTTTATCCCCGCCAGTTCGAAGTTGGCGAAACTGTGAAGGGTCGCATGGCTGAGGTGGCTCGAACGCTGGGTTGCGTCGCAGATGAGCCTGCCAAGCGGAAGGGCTTTGAACGTGGCGGTGGATCTTGACCGACTGAAGCGGCATCTTCGAATTCAATTCGATGATGAGGATGCAGAGCTTGAAGGTTATTTGTCCGCCGCTCAAGGGTCGGCTCTGCGATATATGAACCGCGACACGGTGCCGACAGGGGCTGAAGCCGAAGTGGATGCGGCCGTGCTGCTTATTGCTGGCGATCTTTACGAAAACCGCGAGCGACAATCGACTGCCGAGCTGTTCGAAAACCGGTCGGCGCGCTGGCTGCTTGATCCGTACAGGCTGTTGAGGGTGTAGTGCCGTTCATCGCAAGTTCATGCATAATTCTTCAAGATGCGTCTTGAAAGGAGTATGCAGAATGAAGCTTGTTAAGGGACTTATTGCTGGGGTTCTGGGCGTCGGGCTGCTGATCGGGGCAGGTGCTGCGCAAGCTGCACCAACAATCAACGTTGCAAAGCCGGACATTAGCTCCAATGTTGAGCAGGTCCGGGATCATCGTGGACATCATTCGCGGAAACACTGGAAGAAGCGGCATTACTATAAGCGCCATCATTGGCGCTCGCACCACCGCCATTACCGTGGGCCACGGTGGCATTCACACCGCTATTACCGACATGACGGCTGGCGTAATCACCATCGTCACCACTATCGCGGTGGGTATTACATCAGAAGAGGGTACTGATTTTAGGGCGCTACGGCGCCCTTTTCTTACGGAGTAATCAATGCCCTGGCTCCGCTTCACGGCCACTTTTGACTTCATTCCCAAACCAGCCGTCACGATCCGCTATCCGGCGGGTTACGTCGGGCTAGTGACCACACCTTGCGCTAATCGCGCTGTTGCCGCTGGCAAAGCCGAGCGACTTCCAACCCCTACGAAAGACGAGGCCGAAGCATGGCGAAGCGCGCAGGTGCCGGCAGCCTGAATTGCCTTTTGACGTTTCAGGTCAGACAGGACGTGGACGACGGCTTTGGTGGTACACGCGGCGAATGGGTTGACCAGTTCACCGTGCCGGGAAGGTTGGAACCCCGTTACGGCAGCAATGCCGAAAGCATCATGGCTGCGCGAATGCAGTCCATGCAGCCGTACAATCTGACCATCCGCGGCAGCAGCGCGGCAAGGCAAATAACGGCATCGTGGCGAGCCTACGACGCTCGGGCGGGTAAGACTGGGGGCAAGCCAAACCGCGTGTTTGGGATCAAGACGGTTGTAAATCCGGACGAGCGCAATTCCTATTTGGAAATGCTCGTTGTTGAAAGCGAGGAAACGTGATGGCGGTTAAGATAAAAGGTCTGGACCGCCTGCAGAAAAAGCTGAAGAAATTCCCGGAAGTTGCTGAAACACTTGTCAAAGCCGCTATGGAGCAAGGCGCGCAGGACATCGTCAACATGATGCAAAACTTGGTTCCCGTCGATGACGGTGAATTGATGGAAAGCATTGGGTGGACGTGGGGCCAAGCGCCCAAGTACAGCCAGCGCATTGGCAGTGTTAAGTCGAATGACGGCAAGCTGACAATCACGATCTACGCCGGCAATTCCAAGGTGCGTTACGCACATCTGGTCGAATTCGGCAGTGCGCCACACGTGAACGGCGGCATGTTCCCCGGAACATTCAATCCTGGGTCCAAGGCGCAGCCCTTCTTTTACGTCACATGGCGAGCTAAGCGGCGAAGTGCACGGGCCCGAGTGTCGCGCGCAATCACCAAGGCAGCCAAACAGATCGCGGCGGACCGCTAATGGACCCGGTTTTAGAACTTCAGGGCGCAATTATTCAGCGATTGCGCAGCTTTCCCGCGCTTGTCTCGCTGATTGGTCAGCGCAGCTACGATAACCCGCCGACGAATGACCAAGGGCAAGTCTCACCCTCGATCTTTCCGTATGTCAGCATCGGCGCGTCGAGCGCTCAACAGGCAAACGCCGACTGCATTTTCGCTGACGATATCATTTTCCAACTGGATGTCTGGTCGATTGAGCCAGCCAAAAAGCAGATGCGCGACATCGCAAACGCAGTGCGTCTCGCAACACGAGGGTGGGAGCCTGCTTTGGCATCTAATGCCCTCGTGACATTCGACTACTGGCGAACTGACTACATACAGGACGGCGCGATCAATCATGCGTCGATCCGTTACACGGCGATCATCGAGCAGCCCTAGGGCCTCCACGCCGCCCACCCCAAAAATCTATCTGTAGGCCGCCCTCTGGGTGGTCTTTTTCGTATGGAGGCCGCAATGGCTCAAGCTACGACGATCAAAGGCGGCAAGGTCCGCGTTAAGATCGGCAAAGTTGGCGTAGGAGGTGAAATTACCTATGCCGCACCGTGTGGTTTTACTCAAAGGTCGATTAGTCTTACCAAAAACCTGAATGAAGTACCGATCCCGGATTGTGAAGACCCCGATAAGGTCGACTGGGTTGGTCGCGACGCGGTATCGCTTTCTATGGGGGTGAACGGCGAGGGCGTATTGGCTGCGGAATCGGTCGAAGATTGGCTTGATGCCGCTGAATCGATTGATAGCGTCCCTGTCCAGCTTGATCTCGAGTTTCCCGCCACGACGTACACTTACACGGGCAGAATGCACGTCGAAAGTCTCGAAATTGGCGGCAACAACGGCGAGCGCGCGACAAACAACGTTTCTATGCAATCCGACGGCGAAATGGTTCGCACCTCGGCAGCGACTGCCCCATAATGAGCAGAGATGCGAAAGTTGAACTCGACTGGGCGGATGGTACTTATACCTTTCGCCTAGGTTGGGGTGAATTGGAAGCCTTGCAGGAGGCTTGCGACGCCGGCCCATGGGTCATTCTGGAGCGGTTATTCACCAAACAGTGCCGGGTCGGCGATATTGCCCATGTAATTCGGCAGGGATTGATAGGTGGAGGTCTGGAGCCGACTGCTGCCACGAAACTCGTGCGAACCTATGTCGAAAAGCGCCCGCCTGCCGAGAATATCGTCTTCGCGACGATCATTTTGCAGGCCGGCATTCAAGGCGTACCGGAGGAGCCGGTGGGGGAGCAAACGGCGGCAAATCAGACGGAGAGCAACTTGACAGTCTCCCCGACGGAAAAGTCAGATTTGCCGCGGTCTACGGCAACGGTGCGGCGCTCGGTTTCACGCCGCAAGAGGTAAGGCGCATGTCCATGTGGCAGTTCATGGCTGCCGTTGATGGATATGTGACCGCGAACTCGACCGACGATGGCGGCTTGAGCCAGAAGGAAAAAGACGAGCTTTGGGAGTGGGTGAACGAGGGGTAGGTCGGGTTGCTAGTAGCAACCCAACTGTGTCGCTTCAGCTATACTGACAGATTACCAGCTGTTAGGATGAACATTGTGTTCGACAGTAGCTAATGAACTTCTCCGAAATTGCTATAATCGGTTCAGACTTATTATTAGGCTTAACACTGTAAGTGTGAACCAAAATACCCGCTTTGTTGACCGCTTCAATGGCGATTTCGCGCATAGGAGGTTCTTCTGGTACTAAAAGCACAGGTTTTAACTGTTTTTCTAGCCCGATAATGTGAGGATATAAGCTAAGCTGACCAACTGCTTCGTATACGCTACTCATTGACGAACTTGTTTTGATTTCTATGAGTAAATTGGCCTCTGGATATATCGCGTCAACTGCGAAACCATTCCGTTGCGGCTTTTGCAGCTTTCCATCTAAGCAGGCATTCAATGCTTGCCAAACATAACCCTGCAGCCGACATACCTCCTTACTCCACCCCGGCTGATCAACAACTGTTATGCTTCCCGTCTCGTCGGCGCCTAAATGATAGGAGTTGTCTGTAATATAATTCACGTGGGTCGAACTTGACAGTCTTGCCAATGTGCATCCTAGGGCAAAATCGACTGTAGTTTTGATAATATTTTCCTCAGAGGAATCAATATTGGCAACCAAATAATATTTTCGCTTCGACAAACCGCCCTCGACAAGTACTTCGATTGGTCGTAACTTGCTCAATCGCTCGAATTCGTCTCCAACGATTAGATGAGAGAGTGCGTTCTTTTGCAAGCGACCCTCTCGTAGCAAGAGGCGATTGCCCATCTTGTCTTTGGCTACTATTGTTAGTTTGTGCTTGTCTAAACCAGATCCGGCAGGCCTTACAATTTTTACAATTCCGTTTTTAATGTCGGGATATGACCCGAACATAACTTGATCTTCAATTTGTCCAGGGTCGCCGTGTCCATAGTTTCCGAACAGAACTGTACGATCGTGCATCAACCAAACATTTTTGTCAGTATTTGTGCTGTTTTTCTTAATTGCTGAAACCCAACTTTGATAAACATAATCACAAATATTTTGATCGGTTACAATATCAAGCATTGAATTATCCACGTAAGTGAGCGCCGGAGATCGAGAATGATCTTTTAGAGAATTATTTATAAGGATCGAGCGACTTACCGCCTTTGGTGTTCTTGTCGACTGTCAACTTGTAAGAACCTGCGGGGAATTTATATGGCGTGCATCGCAATAGTGCGCGTTTGAGGCTTTCCACTACTGCCCGCCCATAAGCCCCCGCGGGTTTCGGCGTTTCGGCGGTTATATCTACCAACTCACCTCGGCTATCTATTTCAACTAGCCAAACCAACTTTGGAGTTGGTCCCTCTGTATAGGGTCGGTTCCAGCACTTTTCTACCGCTGCGGCGAACTCCGCATCGCGGTCCTGCGCTTGCGCGCTCGTCACTACGAGCAGACCGCTCACTAAAATAATTCCCCACCGCATCGGATACCCCATGGCCACTGACCTAGAGACACTTGTCGTCCAATTTTCAGCCGATTTCAAGAAGCTAGAGAACGCGATCAATCGGCAGCGTGGGCAATTCACGCGCCAGTTGGGCCAGATGGAGAAGTCAGCAAACGCAAGCGTGCAGCGCATAAATGCGGCGCTTGGCAATATCGGCAAGGGTACGATGCGAGATCTCGCCGCTCCCCTAACCGGCATTACTGCAGCTTTGGGTACGCGCGAGTTGATGCAGTATGCGGACGCGTGGACACAGGCGGGAAACCTCATTCGTGCGTCCGCGACCGCAGCGGGTGTTGGTGCTCGGTCGTTGAATGATTTGAAGGACGGGGCGAATGAAGCACGCACCAGTCTGGAGACGTATACAGAGCTTTATGCTCGTCTGATCAGATCTGCGTCTGGAGTTGCTAAGTCAGAAGAAGAGATCGCGCTCGCCACAAATCTAGTCGCCAAGGCGATGAAGGCCGGCGGCGCGTCAGCACAAGAACAACAAGCCTCGCTTATCCAGCTTGGTCAGGCACTAGGCTCGGGCGTGCTGCAGGGTGACGAACTCCGGTCATTGCGTGAAAACGCGCCAGTCATTGCGAAGGCAATCGCTGACGAATTTAAGGTTTCTATCGCCGGGCTTAAGAAGCTAGGTGAAGAGGGAAAACTTACTTCCGATCGTGTATTCAAGGCCATTCTGAACGCGCAGAAGCCAATTGAAGCGCAGTTCAAGGCAACGAACGCGACAATTGCAGACGCCTTCACTCAGCTCAACAATGAATTCACGGCCTATATCGGCAACGCCGACAAATCGGCGGGCGCAAGTGCGCAGTTGGTTCACGCGCTGCAGTATGTTGCTGACAACTTCAAAGAAATTGCCGACGTCGTTGCGGCTTTTGCGACGGTTCTGATTACCGCATTCACCGGACGGGCAATCGCCGGCGTCGTTGTCGGACTCGGTCAGGCTGTTGTTGCGTTGGGCTCATTCCTCACCGCACTACGCACCGGAACAAGTGTTGTTGCTGCATTTAGTGCTTCTCTGGGTCCGATTGGCCTTCTTGCAGGTGCAGCCGCTGGGGCAGTTTATCTGCTCTACAATAATATGTCGTCGGGCGACCGGGCGGCGAAATCCTTCAGTGATGCTATCGAG
Organism: Hyphomicrobiales bacterium; assembly: GCA_900473915.1. Lineage (GTDB taxonomy): Bacteria > Pseudomonadota > Alphaproteobacteria > Rhizobiales > Rhizobiaceae > Brucella. The sequence continues at coordinate 38,739 of UCNG01000030.1, forward strand.
GCCAACAAAGCAGCGCTCGAAGGCGCCGCCTCAGCATCGCGACAGTACCAGACTGAACTGGTCAAACAGATCAGTTTGCAGTTGGAGGCGGCGAAATCAGCCGCGACGGCTGCCGATACAGCATTCGATGGTTGGCTAGCGAAAAGTCAGGCGCTTCGTAGTATGGGGCTAGAATTCCAGCCCATTGAATCATTTGCCGCCGCTGCCAAGCAAACTGCGCAAAACGCTGGGAAAGCAGTCTATGAGTTAGAGAAGCAAAAAGCGCGCGCCGAAAAGATACTTGCCTCAACCCCATCGGGCTACGGCGGCGGTATCGCCACGACACCAGACGATAAGAAGAAGGGTCGAACGAAGAAAACTCCCGCCGAGCGTTTCGACAGCGACATTCAACGTATCGCCGACCGCACAGCCGCCCTTGTCGCAGAGACCGAAGCACAGCGCCAGATCAACCCGCTGATCAACGACTATGGCTATGCCATGGAGAAGGCGCGCACAGAGCAAGAATTACTCAATGCGGCGCAAAAGGCGGGCGTGACGCTAACGCCCGAACTGCGGGCGCAGATTGCCCAGACTGCAGACCAGTGGGCATTAGCTAGCGCAGAGGCTAATAAGCTTGCGGAGGCGCAGAACCGGATCAAGGAAACCGCTGAAGATATGGCGGCCTTCCAGAAGGATCTAGTTGGCGGGATTGCTGATGATTTCTTAAACGGTGCAAAGTCAGCAGAGATTTTCGCGAACGCTCTTGGCCGCATTGCACAAAAACTAATCGATATCGGCCTTGCGAACATCTTCGATACCGACAAGGGCGGCTTCAATATCTTCAGCGCTCTTGGTGGAATCTTCCGAAAGAACGGTGGCCCGGTAAAGCGCGCCGGTGGCGGAATTGTGCGCGGTCCTGGCGGGCCGCGTGGCGATAAAATCCCGGCGATGCTGAGCGACGAGGAATTCGTCGTGAACGCGGCAGCTACGAAGCGCAACCGTGCATTGCTGGAAGCCATCAACAGCGGCCGTGTTATCGGACTTAAGGATGGCGGTTCTCCTTTGCGCGCGCCATCCATGCCGATCCTGCGCTCATCTGCTGCGTCGCAGCAGGCCCAAGCCGGCATTGCCGATGTTCGTGTCTTTGTGGATCGCGACGGCAACTGGCAGGCCGAGGTCGAACGCATCTCGCAGCGCAACGTCAAGCAGGGGCTGGCTTCCTACGATAAGTCGGGTGCCGTCCGGACCGCGCGCGATCTGCGGCAGGTAAATTCAAGAGGGTTGGTAAAGTAATGGCTGAACTTCTTCCTGTCGGCCTTCGTTATCAGCCAACTTTCCCGGTGCTGAATCGCCCGGTCTCTATGTCTCAGTATGGGGATCGGGCGATATCGGCGATTGAAAATGGCGACCCGTTCTGGACGTGGACGGCGAAAATAAAAGCGATGACGAACGCGCAGCGCCAGAGGCTCGAGGCCTTCATCGATCGGTGCCGCGGCGGTCAGGTGACGGTGCACTATACCCCCAAGCATGTTTGCATTCCTCAAGCCTACTGGGGCGACGCAAGCAACCCGGCGATTGGCGGTACGGCTTCACTGGGCGCGATCAACGGCAATACACTTACGTTAAACGGGGCCGCAGTGGGGTTGAAGCTGACGAACGGCGACTTGGTGGGCTTCACGATTGGCGACTACAACTTTATCGCCCGCATCGTTGCCGACGCCACAGCGGCTAGCACGAGCGTGCAGGTGAAAGTTGAGCCCTTTCTGCCGTCATACATCACTGTCGGCGCGACGGTGCGATTCAAAGACCCTGTTATGAATATGCGGCTCATGCCGCGGACATGGGAAATTGGCGAAGGCAAGTTTCCCGATGCGTCTTTTCAGCTCATTGAGGTGCCGAGATAGGCAGATCACCGCTGTCGCCGAGCGCGAATAGCACGAATCCAGGTGTTGTTGAACATAATGGCCCCGATGGCCAACGCGACGGCACCCATGGCGATCATGCCGATAGCCACGCCTTGGTCTCCGAACTGCTGATATAACCAGCCCGTTTTTTCTACTGCCTGGGCAGGATTTCCCAGGCGAAGAACACCTTGGATCAAGGCGCCAAAACCGACAATCAACATGCAAACGCTTCTAATCATGCCGGCCAGATATCAGCTGGGCGCGGTTGAATCCACCCTTTCATTGGTTTGACGGTAACCCATGGCCTTTCCCGCACGTCTACAGCAACTGCTCAACGAGGGCAGGGGCAAGATCGCATCTGCCGTAAAGTTCGAGTTCGGCACCGGCACCTATGGCTTTTTCTCGGGCAAGGGCAGTGTCGATTATGGTGGCCTGACCTATCACGGCAACACCATCATCGATATCGATGAGCCAATGTATGCGCTCGGCACAGCGGCCCAACCAGTCACCATGCGCCTGCCCGCTGCCGCCGATTTCGGCCTGACGCCGGATAAGCTCGGATTGATCGAGCAAGAAGATTATAAAAATCGACCTGTTACGTTCTACGACTTTTATTTCGACCTCGACAACAACGCTTTCCTTCATGCCGAGCCGACCTGGTACGGCTATGTCGATTACATCGACCACCGCGAAGAAAGCGACGAGGTCTGGTTAGAAGGCCACATTGAAACGGGCGCGGTCGACAACTTCCGCGAGGGCTACCGCTACGCCTCGCATGAGGACCAGCAGCTTGTGTCGCCCGGTGACATGCTTTTCGAATACGCCGCTAGGATCAAGAATGAGTTCTTCAAAATCAAATTCGGCTAGGGTCCCCGGTTGGGATCGGGCGTTGGAAGACCTTGCGACGGCTCATGTATCGATCGCGCCGGAATGGGGCGTTTCGGACTGCCTCATGACTGCCGCCGATGCCATCAAGGCCGTAACCGGCGAAGACCCGCTTGCTGAGTTTCGGGGTAAGTACAAGACCGAAGCCGGTGCGGCTCGCAAGATGCGCGCCAATGGCTGTGAGAACGTAAAGGACGTATTCGAAACCTA
>UCNG01000027.1 GCA_900473915.1 Hyphomicrobiales bacterium
CCCGCAGGGTCGGTCACCGCAACCGTCACATCGCCGTTGGGCTGTGCACTTGGCGCCGTCGCCGTCCAGTTGCCGGTCGTGCCGTCAGCCACGACCTCAGACGTGGTGCCGTCCGGCCAGGTCACCACGACCGTCGAGCCCGGTTCCGTCGTGCCCGAAGCCGTCGGGATATTGTCGCCTTCCGGATCGGTGATGGCGACCGTAGTCGTCGGTGGGGTTGTGTCGACATTTACAGGTCCGAGTGAAGTCACAGGACCAACATTCCCTGCAGAGTCTATCTGGCGAACCAGAATATCCCCAGCGCCATAGGCACCAGACTGAAGTTCAAAGCTGGCGCCGTTCCCGTCATGCCAGGTCTTGCCCCCATCTGTGCTATACTGCCAAGTTGCGCCTTCCTCGAGATTACTTACAACGACCGTCCCATCACCAGTAATACCGTCATTTGGAACGCCGGTATCATTTTCCAGGGCTGCGGCGGGCGCTGCCGGGGGATCCCTATCAACACCTGCGCCATTATTATTGTCGTCGTCGCTATCGGAACCCGAGGCCGCAGCAATAATCCCACCAACCGCGCCAAGGCCAAGCAGTCCGAGGAGAACGGGACTTACACCGCCGGTTGCGCCACCCACCAATTGGTCAACCGACTGAATTTCCGCAAAATTGAAGTCCGCTAATCCGTCACCGTGTTGACCAACCCACAGTTTCCCGTCCTCGTCTTGCAGGACCAAATCATTATCATCGCCATTCGGATAATGAGCGTAAAAATGAACAATTCGGATTGTCTCGCCATTGTGAAGTCGAATGACGAGATCGTCGCCGACCTTCTGGTAATCAGCAATTGCGCGGGGGCTTAATGACAACCTAACAACACTTGGAGACGAAAGAACAATGCTATTACCCGCGACTGTACTGGATGAACCGGTCGCTTTGTTCGTGACAACAACCATAATGAGCCCCTCCTCGGCAATACGACCGGCAAAGAGAGAAGAATCGCAGTCACAAAGAGAGAGACTCATTTTAACTGATGAGTCTAACGATATGATGAGACCATTTTTACTTTGAGTAAAAAACTCATCAATTTTTCAATTGGCGCTTATATCACACTCTCTTCTAGATTTGACTGCAAATCCATTTATTCATTGCCAGACCTGTCTGACAAAGAAGTATAGATGTCTAAATTAATTTCTATGCAGATATCGACACGTTTGCACAAAATTGACATTGCTCACGAACTATGACGTTGACCCGGCAATCGATTTCGCGCCTTCCTTCTGAAAGAAGCCGGGCTGGTCCCAATAATGCGGCTAAAAAATCGGGAGAGGTGCACCTGATCGGAAAAACCGCATTCCTGGGCGATCTCCACAATGGGTAGATCGGTTTCCTCGAGCAAAGCCCGCGCGCGTTCTATCCTGCGCATTATAATATATTGATGCAGCGTCACAGTCGTTGATCGCTTGAACAATCGAGCAAACTGTGCCGGGCCTAGTCCCGCCATTGCCGACAACTGATTTACAGTGATACGATGGCCGATATTTTTATCTATAAAGTCAATCACATCACGCAGGATGTTTGCTGGCAGACTGCCCTCTCCACCATATTCTTCCTCGCGGCTATTTGAATATTTGGCGATCAATCGTGCGGTTAGCACCCTGGTCAAATATTCAAGTTCTATTCGTGCGAACGTCCCTCCCCTTTCTACTATCTCCTTAATCGATAGGATCGTCTGGGTCAGAAACTGGTCTGAAATAGAGAATCTGGAGCCTAGATTAAAAAGACCTTCACTTGCCGCCAAAAACTCTTGTTCTATGTTTTTAAAAAGACGATCGGAAACATATATTTGAATGATTTCCGCATTGGATTCAATCTCGGCATCAAAAGTTGTGTTGGGCGGTATTACAAAAATTGACCCTGGCGCCAAGGAAATTTGAGAAAGAGTGTTTCTAATTGAAAATCTACCTCTGACATATCCTCTGGTAGCCATTCCCACCAGTAGAGACGGCACCGCCGAAAATCTTGCCTTGAAGGGCCAAATTCTGGATGTATAAACATATGTATTAGGCGATCCCAACGCCGCACTGGTTTTAATCACCTCAATTCCATCTAGATCCTCCACCTTGTGTGTAGCCACCATACTGAAATTTAAGCTACTCATTTCCCCTCCAGCCTCGATACCAGGTAAGTTAGACTGAATGTCATCTGAAATGATGTTATTTTGTGTATTTTACTATGATAGCAAAACCTCTCCCTCTCGAAATAGAGCGCGGTAAGCCGGAGACCAGAACATCTCCCTAAAAAATGGAAGTCTACAATACGAACCGAGCATGGAAAAGACATGTCATGCGACAAGCATGTAACGCACCTCCGTTTGGTTAGATATTTAGTCCCACAATGTGATGGTATATTATTATCACCGACACAAAGGGACGCACTATGGGCCAATTTCTGCGGCCTGGCGGAAGGCGCGGAACGCATTCCTCAAACTTAAGAAGACGGTGGACACCGAAATCGCCGGCATCGAAGGAATGCGCCGGGATATCCGAGCCCTCAAAGGGGCGCTCACCGAACTTCAAAAGCTCGAACAGCTCCGTCCGAGCCTGGATGAAGTCGTCGAGCAGACACGCCAGATTGCTGAATCCCGTCATCGAGAGCAGGAAAAGGCAAAGTCGCAGATCGAGCGGGACAAGACCTTGCTCGATAGCCATCTGGCCGGCCGTCCAGGTTTCTTCTCCCGCTTGTTCGGGACTGCAGCCTGGAAATCGTGGAGATCGACACAGCAGACGCTCTCGGCAACCTTGCAGCAATCAGTCCTACGAGCGCAGGCTGCGGACGATGTCCTGGAGCTCGCCAGGACCGAGTGGAACAAGGCTCAATCCCAGCTACAGCAACTTGGCCGTGAAATTTCCAGTAGACGGCATGCAATCTCGGAATTGGAGGCGACCGCAGCGCAGGCACAAAGCCGCTTGGGCAACAGGGTCATTGATGAGCTATTTTTCGAGCGCGAGCACGAGGATATCCACCTTTCGGCACCGTGGCTTCCCGATGAAATCCACCGCATGCGTGAGGATCTGTTTGCTTCTGCCCTGGTGGTGCATAAAGCGTTCATCGACGCCTCGGCCAACCGCCTGCAACACAATCTCGGGCTATTGATGTCGGCCATGGTGGCTGGTGCCCTCCAGTCGCCTACTCAACGTGAACTGCTTCCTGATCTCTGGTCAAGCCTCTTCATGGTGGTGCCGACTGTGTCCACGACGTTCGCCTCAGTCCGGACGATGTTCGGGGATCTGCCACCAGAGAGTATTGGCTGGCTTCTGGTCGATGAAGCAGGCCAGGCCGTTCCTCAGGCAGCAGTCGGGGCGATCATGCGAGCAAAACGCTCTATAGTGGTTGGCGACCCGTTGCAGATCCCACCTGTAGTTTCGCTTCCCGAGAAGCTGAATGCCGAAATCTGCAAGTTCTTCAACATTGATCTGATCGAATGGTCTGCCCCGGCTGCATCCACGCAGACCCTTGCGGATCGGGCATCACGCTTCAAATCCACTTTCATCACTGACATAGGTGACCGAGCGGTAGGGTTGCCACTTCTCGTTCACAGGCGCTGCCAGAACCCAATGTTCGATGTCTCCAACTCCATTGCCTACGCGGGACAAATGGTCCATGCCGTCGGGCCGAAATGTCCTGGGTCCATCGGTTCGGCTTTGGGGCCTTCTCGCTGGATCGACGTCAATGGCGACGCCGAGACGAAGTGGTGCCCCGACGAGGGCGACGCGGTCGTGCGAATGCTCAAGGAACTGGCTGCATCGGACGTGAAAAATCCGGACGTCTTTATCATCACTCCATTCAAGATCGTAGAACAGGAAATGCGCCGGAGTCTCGACAGAGAAACAGATATGATGCGTGCGTTCGGCGTAAAGTTGGAAGAGTGGAGTCGTGATCGTGTAGGTACGATCCACACGTTCCAAGGCCGAGAAGCCGACACGGTCATCCTGCTGCTGGGCGCACCGAAGACGAGTCAGCATAGGGCACGTCAGTGGGCGGCGAGCCCACCAAACATTATCAATGTGGCTGTCTCACGCGCGAAACAAAACCTATATGTGGTCGGCTCGGCTGCTGCATGGGCGGGAGCGGGAACTAGCCTGCAGGTCCTGCAGCGACAGTTGACGCAATCCGCCTGACAATATCAGAAGCGGCTCTTCTCGTTGAGGGCGCATGGCAGTTAACCTTCAATTACTTCAATAACGGACCAACCGCTTTCAGCCCCATTCCGTTCAATACAAATGCCAGTTTGACACGAGACATATGGCAAAATTCACCTTTTTCCATATGTCTGTTTTCGTGTTTGAACGCTTTTTAAGCTAGCGCCAATATGTTGGCAGCTTTCAATGGGCAGCCGAATTGTTGACGAGTGTCCAGATCGACGTCGACATGTGGTCCGTGAAAAACAAAAGCAGTCTATTCATTATCCCCTCTCCGCCCCTCAGCTTCGCTTCCCGTAAAAATCACGAACTCTTCACTGTGCGGTTCATCAATCGACGGGTCTCAGGCCCTTCAGCGCTCGAAAACCAGCTTGGCGTTTCTCATCCAGATCCTGACTCGAACGTAGAGTCGGTTCTCCAAGACGCTTCATCCATTGAATCGTGGCAACTAAGGGCGAACCGGGATTTTCCAGGACGTCATGTGTCAAAATTCGAGCGTATATCCGATATCATTCCAAATTTAATTGAATGATGCCGCAGGAACTTTAGGGAGTTTTGAGGAAGAATGCTCGCACCGTTGCGCAAGGGGGTTGCCGTAGCTTACAGCAATGCAGTTGCTAGGCTGTTGCTAGGCTAAAAATGCAAACAATCGCGCATTCTATTCAGTCAAAATTTACATGCAATTTCAAGGGGATAAGTGGTGGGCGATGAGATTGTG
>UCNG01000040.1 GCA_900473915.1 Hyphomicrobiales bacterium
GCAAACCCGGTGCGGTTCATCTCCAGTGGTACGAACTATATGGTTATTGCTGTCGCTGCGGACATATCGGATCGGTGGACCGGATGATCCTTCTAAGAAAGTTCGGGACGCATACTTACTTCGTTGATTTGCACAGTCGTATGCGATGCAAGGCATGCACAGCCAAGGGCGATGCGCAGTTTGGAATTACGAAGATGCCGAGGTGATAAATGAGCGGATACAAAAGCGACAACGCCCATGTAGCCAAAGCTGGAAGTCTATTTGTGCACCTTTGTGATTCGAACGGCTGCCAGGAATGGGGTTCGTTCGGCTACAAGACGACATATGGCCAGCTTTGGTTCTGCCGGGCTCATAAGCAGGAAGGCGAGGATGCCCTGTCTGGACGGCGGAAATGAGCGCGCCGCCAACTCGACAACGCATTATTGCGCCATAGGCGCTTCTTGTTCTCCGCTATTCTCAGGGGCGACCCCGTAATAATAAGGCGTTGCAAGAATTAGGCCGAGCACCACGGCCACAGCCAGAATAAAAAGCAATACGGACTTTCGCATTCATTTCTCCTGTTTACGAGAGACGAAACGAACCTCCGGGTGTCAAGTTCCCTCGCTCGACAAACAAGCGCGACGCTCTATCTGGCGAGATAAATCAGTGAGGGGATCGCCATGTCCAATCCAGAAGAGACAGAACCGACTGCGGATGGACTAAAGGAGGTTCTCCCGTCGAAATCAGCGGCAATTCACGAGCTGATCCGGCGTGATGGGGAAAAAGAAATAAATCGCGAAGCAATGGCGCTGCTTTGGTCGGCCATCGCGGGCGGTATCTCCATGAGCACGTCGATGATCGCCCGTGGTATTCTGGAGACTTATCTTCCGGACGGCGACCTGTTCTTCCTGGTCAGTTCTGCCGGATATACGGTGGGATTCATCATCGTTATCATCGCCAATCAACAGCTCTTCACGGAGAATACCATTACTCCGGTTTTGCCGTTCATGGTTGAACCGACATTGTCTCACTTTCTGAAGATGATCAGGCTCTGGGGAATAGTCCTTTTTGGCAATCTAGTTGGGGGTGCGATCGCGGCTTACGTTATGGCCGCGATGCCTATTTTTTCAGACGAGGTGACGAAGACCTTTGTCGACATGGGAAAACACCTCATGGCCAACACCAGTAATGAGTTGTTTAGCAAAGGCATAATGTCCGGCTGGCTTATCGCAACGTTGGTTTGGATGCTCCACAGTACAAAACAAGGTCATATTGCGCTCATATTTCTCATCACCTACCTCATCGCAATCGGCGATTTAACCCACATCGTAGTTGGTTCAATAGAGGTGCTCTTTCTTCTTATAATTGGCGAAGCTTCTCCATTTGATAGCTTCTTTAAGTTTGGGCTTCCGACATTATTGGGAAATGTTGTTGGAGGAACATTCATCTTCGGATTAATCTCGCACGCTCAGGTTCGTGCAGATGAATGAGGAGCTTGCGAGGAGGAGCGCATGTGCAATCTGTACAACATCACAACGACACATGAGGCCATGCGCCGCCTGTTCCCCAAGTTTGGAGATATGACGAACCGCATCGATCCGCAGATGGATATCTTTCCCGACTATCCAGCCCCAGTTTTGCGGAACCTCAAGGGCGATGAGCCAGAGTTGGCAATGCTCCGCTGGGGCATGCCGACGCCGCCGATGTATGTGAAAGGCGAAGCGGATAGCGGGGTAACGAATATCCGAAACCTCACCTCGCCTCATTGGCGACGCTGGCAAGGCGTTGAAAGCCGGTGCGTCGTTCCTGCAACCTCCTTTTCCGAATATGGGCAGGAACCGGACCCGAAGACCAAGCGCAAGCCGCTGCACTGGTTCGCTCTGAACGAGGAAAAGCCGCTATTTGCTTTCGCCGGAATATGGACAAGTTGGAAGGGTGTAAGGAAGAAAAAGGAAGGGCCGGTCGAGGTCGATATCTTCGCGTTCCTGACCACCGACCCGAATGCCGTGGTGAAGCCGATCCACCCAAAGGCAATGCCAGTTATTCTCCGCACCACAGAGGAAATCGACACATGGCTGCGGGCTCCCTGGAACGAAGCCAAGGAAATGCAAAAGCCTCTGGCCGACGCTGATCTTATCGACCTGACGCCGAGTAATGACAACGAGGAAGCGCAGCCGAGTTTGTTCTAGGCGCCACTACAAGTTCGCAATCCCCGCCCTACCTTCGTCAAAAAATGAGGAAGGGTGCTAATGGCGAGTTCAAAGAAAATCTCCGGTCCGAACAGCGACGGCAAATATCCTGACCGTAATATTGACTGTCAGACAGCAATCGCGTTCCGCGTCGTTGAACTGATCGAGGAAGCTGAAAACTCCGGCTGGACAGCCATCGAAGCCGCGAAAGCTATCCAAGAGGTGTCACGCGGACTGTTCGTCGGACACGCCGGCAAGGATCGAAACGAATAATTGGGAACAACCTGGACGCTGCCTGGTTTTAAAACTTCTCCTTAAACAAATTCGCGTCGTTGAGAGCCTGCACTGACCCCACCCCGCCTATTCATGAAATGGCGGGGTTCTTTTTTTTCTGCGTCCGGGGTTTTGTGATTTGTATTAAAAGCTTTGGTCGCCCATTCTTATTGGATTGTTGTGGGGGTTTCTACTAGCGAAAGCTAAAGGGAGACCAAAATGCCGTTTTTTAGCGAAGCGAGCCGCATATATAATCCCATCGAAGTGAATTTCATGCGAAGCTGCTTCAGTCACGCTTCAACCATACTTGAAGAAAGCGACCAAGATTACTCCGCTGCCGACCTGGCATCGTGCACTATCATGCTTTACCATAGTGGGCTCAGAGATCACGCTTATCTTAGTGAGCTATCAGCAAGGTTGGCTCACCAACGGTTCGAGAGACGCCACGAAATCGAACAATGTCCAGCTGCCAACAGCAACGGCCCAAAGCGGATGGCTCGTGCGCAATCCGTCGAATACGATCCACTCGCCTAAGCGGGAACAAAAGATCGAAGGTAGAGTTTCACACGAGGCGATCTAACCAATTGCCTTGGCGCCAGCACATCCTGCACCAGAACCGTCGCTGACGCAGCCCTGCCGTCGCTCGTCCCTCGGCAGGGCAAGTTCTTCGGGAGGGGAATATGCCTTGGGGAAAGCCAGTAGACGTCCAGCTTTACGGTATCGGAAAATATCGCGTGGTACCGGACACGGCGACAGCCGCTCGATGCCTGCTTGAGGATTGGCCGGAAGACGCTCACGGTAAGGAATATGAGGAAGCCTTGCAGGCTTGCCTGGCCGACCTTGAAGGGCTGCCGAACACCGCCAGAAAATCCTTCGTGAAAGCCGCCAAGGCAGCTGGGCTTACAATCCGGCCCTGCCATTGGCACTGAGATCGTTCAGGCTATCCGAGACGCTCTGAACGATAGCGCGAGGCTGGGGTAGCCCCTCTGTGCCAAGCGCGGCCCGACAGGTCGGTAGATTTGTCGGGCGTATTTTTGAAATACATATTCCAATATCTTTTTGTGCGGAACAAAACCGCCACTTTCCTGTTAAGCCGAAACCCAAAAAGGCCTAGGCTATGACAGAACCCAAAAACCATCATAATAATGCACGGCGAGCATCTGGCGAGATACCAAGAGCTCACCAGTCTGCAGAGGCAATAGCCCAATCTTTAAAAGCGCGCTTGATAAAGGCCTTTTCAACTGAGAACGAGGATCAGTTTTCAGAGCTACTTGCACGGCTAGAGCAGGCTGAGAAGGGGCGCCACCATTGAGCGGCTCTTTATGGCGTGCATCTGAGACTTCCCTATTCCCCGCGCTCTTCGTCCCGGGACTTTTCTAGATCCGAAACTAAATTCCGCAGTCAAATTGACATCTAATGTTTGAAGGGCAAACCCCTTGATCTAAAATCGAAATCATTATTTCCCTGTAAAAACAACGGAAACATTAAATTGGGTAAGTATTTTGTCATTCAACTTAACCATATCGAATTAATAATTTGACAAAATCACTTAACATCGCTAAAAGACGGCATCGATATTTTCTTGCTGAGCTTTGCTTGCTGCACGATTAGCGCCGTGCGATGAACGAAAACTCCCTTTTAAAAATCGTTTCGTCTCTGCGTTTTTTAAACGCGTCTATCAATATTACTTTGAAAGGGGTTCCAATGAACACTGGCACAGTTAAATGGTTTAATGCAGCAAAAGGCTTTGGTTTCATTCAGCCTGAAAACGGCGGTTTGGATGCGTTTGTTCACATCTCCGCTGTTGAGCGAGCAGGTATGCATACGCTCAGTGAAGGCCAGAAACTGACTTATGATCTTGAACAGGATCGCAAGTCTGGAAAAATGTCCGTTTGTAATTTGCAGGCGGCTTGAATGAAGTTTCTTCTTTCTAGTGACCACGGATGTACTGGCACAATTGGAAGAAGTTAACTTTTGGGGTCGGGCTATTGCCCGACCTTTTTTATTGCTCGGCAAGGGAGCCAACACGAAAGAGAGATTAAAATGAATAACCATGAAGAGAATCTCGGCCTTACCATTCCGAACACTAACTTTAGCGTGGTGAAACATGCTGTTGCTACGCAGCGCGATATTGAAGACGCGCACAAACAGATGTTATCCCCCTCGGAAGATTGGACAAAGCTTTCCAATATACTTAGGCGGTCATGCGGGGGCTCATCGCGAAAACGTTCTTTTCGTAGATAAGCACCCTTAGGATGCGCGTTACTGGCTACTTTTTCTTCTCGTTTCCAACGCTTTAAGCCTCTGCGCGAAGTATATGATCTTGTTAAGGTCATACATTCGACTGGCCGCGTCTTTTTCTCCGAACCGATAGCAAGCCTTGAAGATGTTGCCGAGCGCGAATGACATGCCTTTGTGCTCGATCAGGTCGTTTAGCTCGGTCGCATGGGGAGGCAGCTCGTAATAGCTCGTGCTGCCGCCGTCGGAGGTGACAGGCGCTGCGGCTGCGCGTAGCCCCAAGTCGGTTAAGTGAATCGGTTTTGGCATGGGTTGCTTGCTGGAACCCAGTTCGCCTCGAGCAATCTCGCGGTCAATTCGTGCGTCTGGAACCATTAGACTTCCTCCCTCACCTTCCGTTTCGGCTCTTCGAACTTCTCAGTCACCGGTCCACCTGCGAGTAGTCCGCGAACTGACCGCAACTTATCGCGAACAAGCGGACGAAACCGACGCGCAGCGAACGGCGGATTGTCATATCCGAACTGCGGGCAGATGCCCCGATCGACGCCTTTCAGCCGAACGCCGATGAAACTGCCCTGCGTGTAGTGTTCGAACGGGCCGACCCAGCTTATGGTGTAGACCTCGCCCTCTTTGATCTCAATGAACTGCTCAAAGCCGACCTTGGCGTCGATGCAGATGACTTGCTGGCCTACGTGAAAGTTGGTCACGCCGCATCCCTCCAAGCCCCTAACCGCCGAAATTCTACCGGCACGCCATGGCTACACGCTCGCGCCGTTCCTTCCGCCATGCCTCGACTCATACCGAAGTCTTCATAGACAACGCATTTCTCCGCCACCCGATACCATGCAAGGCCAGCCTCAATGCCGAGTCCTCGCTCATCAGGCCGCATATCATCCAGCACTTGCGTGTGCAGTAGATGACTCGCAATCGGCGCTTCGCCCCGGCGCAAGCTGTCCTGAAGGCAAGCGCGAGCATAATCGGTGTTGCGCGCAACGTCGCCACTATAGGGGCTTTCGATGATGACGAGCGGCTTGCGCGCGGGCTGATGGGCAACTGGCACTGGATACGGCACGGGAATGTCACCGATGTATAGCTGTCCTGCCCTTATCGTCACTCTGGTTACCGGCTCGTTGTCGTTATAAGGTTTTGGCGCACAGCCTATAACTGTCCTGCCTGTCCTCCTCTGCCGTCCTTCAACTGCCGCTCGCGCGGCGCGGTCTTCTGCCTCTTCAAGCATGTTGCTCTCCTCGTGTTTGTGGTGAATGCGCCGCTTGGTGGGCGGAGCGGTGGTTGGTTAGCGACGGATTAGCTCGATCCAATGGGAGCCTTCCCCGTAAAGGCGGTTCATGCTTCTAACCGTTTCGATAGCCACATTCTTCGTCATGCCGCCGAGATGCCGAAAATCGTGGCGGCCCTGAAGATGTACTCCGTTGGATTTGAAGTCCCACGCAATTTCGTATGCATTGATGCCAAGCACATCGCGCAGCCATTTAATCATGCCACCCTCCTCTCTCTCGCTACGTTATCATTTGCGGCCACCGGCATACGCGCCGCGCCCTTGACCATTTCGGGCCGTAGCGTCAGCCGGGAAACTTCACCGTGTAGCTTCGAGTAGGTGATAACCTTCGCCGATCTGCCTGAAAGCCAGCCCCCGCCAGCAGCATATGCGTCTGGAGCCGCCAGCGTTTCGTGGCGCTCGACATACATCAGTCCGGACTTGCGCCCTTCGTCGGAATGCAAATGGCCGATGTGCGCATAGGCATATTTGCTCCGGCCGTACATTTCTCGAAACATGCCAGCCAGCGTCGCATCGACATTATTGACGCCTCGCTTGTGGCCGTGATGCGCGAAGATCGCTGTTCTGCCCCACTCGTACGCGTAATAAAGGCTGGGCGAGTTATCGACGGTGATGCGGGGCTCGTTCTCGTACATCGCTGCAAGCATTTCTCGCAGCCATGCCGAAGAAGCCGGGTCGTGGTTGCCCTGGGCCATAATGATGTGCACATGCTGATGCTTCTGCAAGAGCATGTCGATCACACGCCGCACGGTGCGGATGATGACGCGAATGATCTTCTGCAGGCGTGAATCTGAATCCAGTACGTGCTTGCTGGCGGGCGTAACCGTTTCCATGCTGTCGTAATGAGCAAGGTCACCGAGTTGCGCCAAAACGGCAGTATGCGCGTCAGGCGCAAGATCAATCGCGGCAGCGAACCAGTCCGTAACAAGCTGCTCTGCAATCTCGATATCGTAATCAGCGCCGGTTTCTTCGCGCCATGCCAGCATCCCGAAATGAGCGTCCGTCAAGCAGAAGAAATTGAGAAGGTCGGCATTGGTGCCTCGCGGAGCGGGCATAATGCTGACACGAGGCAGGCTTTCGGATAGCGCCGACACCATGGCATCCAGCACTGCCCGTTGTTGCTGCGCGTCAGCCCGCTCCATAATGTGCTGCGTAATCACCCGACCTTCGGCATTAACGAGCGTCGTCTTGCCTTTGACGGCAAGGCCAGCCGTTGGCTCGTAAGCCGGGCCAGCCTCTTTCGTCTGGCGCATGTAAGTGCCGTTCGGCGTCTCGGTCAGGCTTTTGATCGCATAGCCGGGCAATGTCGGTGACGGACCCAACAGCCCAATCTCAGCGGCCCGCTTTATGCTTTCGTGGAACGCCGACTTCTTGATGCCAAGCGCAGCGGCAGCCTTAACCAGCGTACCGTGCTCGCGGTAAGCCTCGGCACGCCGCAGGAGTTCTTCGTGTGAAAGGCGCGCACCCGCGCCCTGTCTGTCATGGGACATACAGTCTCCTCGGGTTTGGTTTGGGGGCCGTGGTGAGCGGCGCGGATTGGTGGTCCGATAGTGGAAAGAGAACGAGTCTCGAGATGAGTTGTCAAGCCGGAAATGGGAAAGACGCCGCGTAACCTTCAGGCAAGGTTCATCTCCCAGCTTCTGTTTTGAGGATATGGAAGAGGAGTAATCAATGAACGAAGACCGGAGGCGTGAGCGCCGTGGGCGCCCGAAAAATCCGATTGAAAAGCTCAGTATTTCCATTCGGTTGGAAGCGGAATTGGTGCGCCGGATACAAGCAACTGATCCCAACTGGCGTGAGAATATTGCCGATCTGGTCAGGCGGGAATTTCAGTTAGAAGATACGAAATGATCGGCGCCGTCCTGGTAGCCGTGGTAAGCGGCGCAAAAGGAAGGATGGAATGTCTCGATAAATGTGGTGTTAATGGCAGACTGCGGCATTTTAGAACTGCTTGGACAACTATTGGTAGTTGACGATTCGACCCGCCTCTGACAGCTTCTGGTTAACTTGGGTTTACCGCTTTGGGGGACGGGACATGAGTACTTTCGAAGAAAGTCTTAAGATCATCGCTGATCGCGTGAAGACGCACTCAAGCACCATGGCAACGGAAGAGGCTGTCAAAACTGCAGTCGTCCTGCCATTCCTCCGCGCATTGGGATACGATGTTTTTGATCCCAACGAAGTCATACCCGAGTTCACTGCTGACGCTGTTGGTAAGAAAGGTGAGAAAGTCGACTATGCAATCAAAATCGATGATGAGATTCGGATTTTGATCGAATGCAAGCCGATTACCTTTACATTGGAGAAAAAGCATCTAGACCAGCTATATCGCTACTTCAGTGTTACAAATGCAAAATTTGCAATTTTGACGAATGGTCGGACTTTTAATTTCTACACCGATCTGGACGCGCCAAACAAACTCGACACACGACCGTTCTTTGTTTTTGATATTGCTGACTTTAACCCAGCAATTGCTGTCGAACTCAAAAAATTTGAGAAGGCCAGCTTTAACGTCGATAGTATTCTGGCGACTGCTGAACGATTGAAATACGCGTCCGGAATTAAAAAAGCCATCAACAGCCTGATCGAAGAACCCACCGAAGACTTCGTTCGTATTGTCGCCGCGGATGTTTATGATGGCCGTCTTACCGCTCCCGTAAAAGAAATGCTCACAGCAGTAACGAAGTCGGCTTTTCGTGACGTCATCATGGACGCCGTTAAGAGCCGTCTATCCAACGCGCTCGCGGGCACCGAAGAAGTCATGGAGCAAATCGAACAGCCCTCGGACGATCCGGAGATCGTTACGACAGAGGACGAAATTGAAGGCTTCATGGTTGTAAAGGCCATCTGTCGTGAAGTAGTCGCGGCAAAACGCGTTTTTATGCGGGACGCAAAATCGTACTGTGCCGTGCTACTGGATGACAACAATCGCAAGCCGCTCGTACGCCTGCACTTCAATCGTTCGACGAAGTATATAGGTATATTCGATGGAGATGCCGAAGACCGCATCATCATAGAAAGCCTCGATCAAATCTATGAGTATGCTGACCGCATCAAAAATGCTGCGCTGAAGTATACGCAGGTGCAGCCAGCATAGACGAGACATGGCTGATTACCGTCAGATATCGCAAGATTATGCCCGTGCGGCTGTAAATACGTCCGTTCTGTTAAATGGAGGTGGCGCCGTTGCGTTTATTAGCCAACTCGGATCGCTTGTAGCTGCGGGTTTTGGGCCAGTGGTGTTCTGGCCCTTGGCTCTCTGGGCGACTGGCGCTTTTTTCGCCGGGTTGACTTATCCCCTCGCTTTCCTTTCCACGCGGCATGTGGACAGAAGTGAGCGGTCGAGCCTATCGCTCGTTAAAGACAAAGAAACTCTGATCGCTGATCGTTACATGTACGGAGGCTTAGCAACCTGCATCGGATCACTAATCTTATTTGGGTTAGGATGCGCTCGCCTCGCTTATGAATTCAAACTACTTTTTGGCTGATCACACAATCCCCCGCCTCGGCACCGCGAGATATTGCCGACGCCCTGCCCACCAGCTACAAGCGCGAATGATTTCATTTCCTTGGTGGGTTGCCGCCCTCGTCTATATGTCAATCTACTGGCCGATTACCGTGATGATAGCGGCGGCTATAGCCATAACGGCATTCGTGGGAACGAAGAGCGTGGGCTGGCGCGCTTTCTGGAGTGTTCTCGCATTCCTCATCGTGGCGCCAGTTATCTGGTTCTACACGCTTGCATAAATAGGAACCACGGCTGGCATGCACGCCTCCCTGCCGTCATCCGCATAAATCATTGAAACGCTGCAAGTCCGTATAGTAAGTTAAGCATCTGGGCAGGGCGTGATTCATTTAGGTAGGAGATTCGCCCATGTCGCCGAAGCTTAAAGCCGCCCTCGTCGGCGCAATCATTGCTGTCGTTGTAGGCTTCGCAGCGTCGCAAGGCTTGATCAGTCAGCAGACGGCAGAAGAGATCAAGGCGAAGACCAACGAGGTTCTGGCTGAGGAGCCAGCCACCACCCCTCAGCAGCCAGCGCCCACGGAGGCCTCGCAGCCGCAGCCTACCGCAACTCAAGGGCAATAGTCGGTTACGTCCTATTCCTTGTTTTAGGCTGCATCAGATTATCAATCCGCTCGGTAAGCCCATCGATGCGGTGCGCCACGCTTTCGATGGCCCGCATGATCTGGGACGTCTGTTCCTGCATACCTGCCTTCGTGGCGAACGTCTCTGCCGCGCGCAGCTTGTAGTCGGAAAGCTCCTGCCTCGTGAGTGAGGCAAGAGCCGTTGCAGCTTCGGCTTTCGCCGCATTGCGGGCCTCGGCTTTCGCGATCTGGCTTTCCACGTACTTCCATAGGCCGAACAGAAAGCCCATCAGCATCACGATAAAGCCGACAACGGCCATGATTTCAGCGCCGGTCATCCAATAATCCCCCTTGCTGCCACGCCCAGCCACAGGCAGGCCAGCCACCATTGCGCGCTCACGGTCGCAACCCGCATAGCTTTTCCAGTTTGGTATTCTCCGTGAGGATCTGGCGCTTCGTGCCGTCGGTCAGGTTGTCCTCGACGCTCGGGCGGACGGGACGGGCGACATCGCAGTAGCTACCGGCTGTCACGCATCCACCGAGACAAAGCAGCGTCAACATCACCGCCGCCAAGCTTGCTCGTTTCATCTTCGATCTTCCTTGCTTTGTTGGCGGCCTTGAGCCGGTCAGCGGTTGCGCTCGTCGCGTTATCCGCCCTGCCCTTGAGGTAAGCGCCTGCCAGAATCGCAAGGGCCGCAGCGATTGCCACGGCCCAGCCTGTGATCTTGGAGCGCAGGGTTAGGAGCCAGGTCATGTTGGCACTCCTGTTAAAATCAGCGCCCGCCGCTGTCCTGAGATCGGTAGCAGGTAGCCGTCGCGAGTTTCGGTGGCATCGCAGATACTGAGTTTAGCGTGGTCCCACTGCTGCGAGCCGTTATCGATCCGCACTGTGGCCGTTCCCGCGCCGCTGTCATATTCAATGGCAATCCTTTTGAGGCTCACACCGCCACCCTCTTCAATTCGAGCCTGCCGCTTTTCCAGAGCCAGAAGCCCGCGCCTGCTGCTACCAGCAGAAGCGCAACCGTCGCAAATGCCCATGGGTTGGAAACCGCGCCGATAAGGCCGGTAACGAGCGTGCCGCCCGTGCCGGCAACGATCGTCTGGACGGTCTTATCCTGTAGCAGCGGTACGTCGTCAGGCTTGGCGTCTTCGGCGGCAGCGGGCTTCATCTCGCGAGCGGCCACGAGGCTGTCGAGGAAGTTGCGGTAGTAACCGGCAATGAGGCTGGCCTTGTCAGTGCCGTTGACGATTGCGCGGGCATCCTGCGGCGCAGCCCAGCCACTACCGAAGTAATCAGCCAGCCGCTTGCCCGTGAACTTGCCGTTGATCATCCCGTCGAACAGGATGCGAACAGCCGTGCTGTCATCCAGCGCCTTATCTGGCGCATCTCCAAGGCCGTATTTCTTGTAATTGTCGCGCCCGGTGATCATTGCCAAGCCGCGACCGCGGAACCGCCAGCCGTCGTTAGCGCCGGCATTTCCCATGCGACCGCCATAGACCTTATTGGCCAAGGCCTGCGGGTTTCGCACATAAGGCTGAGCAGCAGCTACCGTGCTAAACCGGCTGGGCCAAACCTGCCTGATGCGTGCCGCACTGGTGTAATTCAGGTTTTCCTCGATCGGCTGCATCTTGCCGCCAGTCTCGTGGAATGCCGTTGCGAGCACATAAGCCGTCTGCTCGTCTGGCAGGCCTCGACGTTCGGCTTCAGCCAGAATTGCCGACGTGCCGTCGACCTGCGCCTGGCTCAAACGCCCGCCAAAAGGCGCGCGCCTCGCATACGCGAAGAACGTTGTTTTGTTCATGGGGATGTCCTGTAATGTAGTTGGCAGCTCAATCAGCGCTTTGCGCGCACGGTTCGTTCTGAGGGGTATGCCAATTGATCGAACGGAAGCGCCTCTCGTTCGTTATTCCAATGCCGTTAATCTGATCGTCGGAGGAATGGCTATGATTAGAAATGGTTTCGACATGCGCCGGGAAAGCGACATGACGTGGTGCGTCTATGACGCATTCAACGGCGAGATTGTCTCTATCGAGGGCCACAAACAGTCCGGTCTCAGCGAGAGCGACGCCAAGGAGGCTGTCGATTTGCTGAACCGGAAGTATATCGAGCGCCACCAGGAATGCGGGTCTGGTCGACTGCCTTAAGGCATCACGCGATCATGCGCTTTGTTAGCGTAATTGAGCCACAAGCCAGTGTTCACCGGCGACGAGGCGCTGTACAAAGCCGCCGGTAATTGGCGGGCGATATGAACCACTGAATGTTGGATGGACAATGTACAAATCTGCAGCTTTCGCAGCACTGATAACCGTATTGGCTTCCGCTCTTCCTGCTCATGCACAGAGCATAGAAATCGGCCCGAACGGCATTCGCTTACTAGAACCCGAAAGCGATCGCCCGCGATATCGCGAAGGTATCAGCGAACGACGTGCAGCACGCATCGCTCAGAGAGAAGGTATGGACGAAATCGACAGCGTATCACGTCGACGCAATGTCTACATCGTCCGCGGAGTTGACCGTTACGATGATGAAATGCGGGTAGTCATCGACCGGTATTCCGGCGAGGTACTGCAAGTTCGCTGACAGATAGCCCCGGCTTGTTCCGGGGTTTTTCTTGAGGATTTTGTCATCGGTGGGTTGCCGTGTGAGCGAGCAATGGGCATTACCGCCCAATCTTCTCCAAGACAAAGGTTAATCCACCAAATGCTAGTAAGATGGTCCGGCTTCGGAATGGTATCAGTTTTTGTGCTGATTGCAGGGATGCTTGGAGCGACTTTCCTGCTGCGCCCATATTTCATGCAGAGCATGGCGCTTCATCCAGCCGCTTACGTCGCCAACGGTATCGGTCTAATCGTCGGCGCTGCTGCAAACCTTTTGCTGGTTGCAGTTTTCAGAAAAATTTCCGCCGAAACGTATCACAGCTTCATGGGAATTAGCATGATTGGTTGGTCTGTCATCGGCGCCGTCGGCGGGGTTGCTCTGGCTGCTTATGGCTGGACGCTGTAACGCTTCAGGCGCAGGTTGCTTATTCTTGAAATTATGAGATGATCAATATGC
>UCNG01000039.1 GCA_900473915.1 Hyphomicrobiales bacterium
GCAAACCCGGTGCGGTTCACTCTCCGTGTTACGGCTAGTTTGTCCGGCCTTTCCTTAGCTCTCGATATCTGGCCGGATGGCGTGCGCACCGCGTCATCCTTCTTTGGCCTTCCTCTTGATCGCTTGGCTTGAAGTTTCGCCGCCTTCGTCCTCGCCATGTCCGTTCCTCGCTCGCTGTTACCAGTCAAAAAGAAAGTCTTCGACCTTCTCCCATGCGCTTCTATTGGCTCGCGCCGCCGCTCTCTGCTTCTGCTCTATTGCCGCTAGGGCTATGAGAAGCTTTGCTTTCTCTAAGCGGATCATCTGCTTTTCGTATTCGGTCAGCCCATCGGTCATGTCCGTTCCTCGCTGACTGGGGTTATCGGTATTTCGGATGGGTGACTGCCGCTAAAATCATGTCCATCGCGATAACTTTATGGTCATGTTGAGAGCGCCCGATATCGACGTACGCCTTGATGCCGGACGGGAGATGCGTAACCTGAACCCCGCTCGGCATCCCGCAATGCTGTCCGCCCTGTGAATGGACACCAGGTATCGGATACACCTCGAACTTCAACTGATCGGCGGGGATATCCATCGCCCTCTCCTATGCCGCTTCGCTGGCTTCGAGTTCATCCAGAACTTTCCGCGCTTCTGAAATTGTCAGCTTGTGATTGTTGAAGAATGAGATGCTCCGGCAGGCTATGACGAAGAAACCAATAAGTGCGCCAACCCATTGCAGTGCGGAGCTTTCAAGATAGACGCCGATTGAGATTAGGCCCGCAAACGTGAGAAAGGTGCCAAAATCCCGCGCCCATGAGTTCCAGATGTTTTCCTTGAGGACGATAACCTTTGTTTCCTTGAACGACATGTCTCTCTCCTATGCCGCTTGTTTGGAAAGGCGCGCCATGGTCGCCTCTCTGCCGTGAAGTGAAATGAAGGCCGCTGCTTGCTCCCTGCTCTCAAAACCGAACAGGTTCACCGAATGGAGAATTGTCGTGTGATCGCGGCCGCCTAAGTGCCGTCCGATTGCTGGAAGGCTCATATCTGGGCGGAATGCCCAAGCTGACAGAACGGCAAAGTGGCGGATATTGCACATCGGACGTGTGCGTCGGTTCCCGACAACATCATCATATGTGAAAGCCGTACCTGCTACCGCATCGGAAACAATATCCCGGATCGACAGGCGAGTATCAGCCTTGCGCATTCCCACTTCCCGGTAAGATGCGATAATGTTGTGATATATTTCCTGCCGTTTGCGCTCAGCCTCCTTTCGCTCTTGTTCACGGCGCTTGGCTTCAAGGCGCAATTGCTCCTTGCGTTCCCTCTCCGCTTCGATGCGATCAGCATTGCGTTTGGCAATCAGCGCCTTGGCTGCTCTGTCAGTGTTTCGTGAGTAAGCTGCCGCGTACATTAGACTGCCTCCCCGGATAACCGTTCAACGGCCTTCACCGCATCCGATACCGTAACGATGCGCTCCGCTTCATCGTCGCAAACTTGAATATTGAATTCGTCTTCAAACACGATGACCAATTCGACTAGATCAAGACTGTCGCAACCTAGATCACCGATGAAGCTGCTTTCCGGAGTAACCTCATCTGGCTCCACTCCAAGGAGTTCAACGAGAATATTTCGAATGCGCTCAAATACTGTGGCCATCACGCGGCCCTCCCTTTTGGAAATGAATAGCAGCGGGCAAGGCCAGCGGGCTTTTCGATGGCTCCGCGCTTGACGAGGCTGTGAACCAGCCGGTGCCCGCTTGTTCTGGATGAAAAGCCAAGGCCAACACGAATTTCATCGTATGACGGCCCATAGCCATTTGCTGCGATGTAGCCCTTGATGAAATCCAAGGCCTCTTTCTGCTTTGGAGTTAGCGTGTTCATGCTGCCCTCCCTGCTTGTTTGAATGTTCCGCTAGGAGCGGACTTGAGATTGTCGATATTGAATTCGTGGCCATTGGCTTCTGCTGCGGCTTTCAAACGAGCCATGCAGGCTTCCTGGCTAACGTCATACTGATCGCGCTTGGCGTTATCCTTGGCGCTCTCTGCCTGCATATGGGCTTTGATAGCTTGCCACTTGGCTGTTGCGCGCTGGCGGCTTTCTGGCGTCCATGTCGCCTGTGAATTGGCTTGCTGGCGCTGTTCTTCGCGCTGCTCGCGCAAAACACGATCCCGCTCGGCGTCCCATGCCCTCGCTTCGAGGATGGGTTTCATAACCGCATCAATTTGCAGGCGTAGCTCCGGTGGCGATGGCATGAAGCCATGTCCGAGGGACCCGCGCAGAATGTTGTCGACAGCTGTTTCAAGGCCGTACCTGGTCACACCAACCAGAGCCTTTTTGTAGGCGAGCTTTTCCGCTTCACCATTTTCCAATGCGCGAGACGGCAAGACGGAGGTTAGGCCCGCCATCGCTGCGGAGATATCCCTCTCCGTGGCTAAGGTCGTATACTGTTCCTGCTTGGCTATCTGGTTCATGGCTTTGCTCAGTTCGTTCGATCAGGTCATTGACCCACATTTGATGACGCGGATTTCCGTTTCCTGATGGCTTGGGAGGCGGCTCGGCACGCTTAGCGTAGGGTTCGTCCAGCCAGCATTGGCCATTCAGCCACGTCGAAGCGTGCTTGGTGAATTCTGGGTTCTCCCCGTGCCGGTCGGCAGCGTAACGGCGGACCCCGGCAAGTATCGTTTCAAGATCGGATTGCTTTCGAGCAGCACGGAAGGCCTTGAGAGCCTGCCCCTTGCCAACTCGGCGGGGGTAGGCTGGCCAAAACTGTTGCTCGAACTCGGTTTCGAGCGAAATTGAGGAAGCGTTAGCTTCCGAAATCGTGGAAGGGGTAGTTTTTTCTTTAGGGGGTGTGGGGGAGGTTTCTTTTTTAGGGGAAACCGTGTCCCGTTCCTGTCCTGTGACTGTCGCGTGACTGTCCCGCTCTTTGGCGCGTTGACGTGCTTTCCTTTCCGCTGCTTTTGCGCGTGCTGCGGCCTGCTTTGCCTGCTCAGCTTCTATGGCTTCAACGGCGATAGCAATCGCTTCGGGCGATGCTCCAGCGGATGACATGCGGCGGATAAGGGCGGCGATGCTCATTTCACCACCTCAACGTCAACGCCGAGGAATGCCTTCACTAGCTTGCGCTTGAGGCGGAATACAGGCGTTTCAACGCCTTTCACGTCGATCACACGGAAGCGGTCTTCCTTGAAATCCCAGAAGGCAAAATCCGCCCTGTAAGTGGTGATGAGTTCACCCTTCGGCCCTAGGATGACGAATGGACGCTGTAGCTCCACCCCGCCGACTTCTCCGGCCTTCTCGCGCTGTTTAAGCTCAGCGTAAAAGCGAGCTTCTGCCTTGCTATCGAAGGTGATGCCGTCGAGCGTGGTTTTCTTCGCGCCGTACTTGTTGCGGCGGTCTGTCCGGCGAAATTCTGCAGCGGTCATTCTCATGCCGCCTCGCCTTCTGCCTTGCGGGCGATGGCGTTGCGGTAATCCTGAGCGACGGCTTCGAGGATTTCAACGTCAATGCGCCGGTTTTCAAGCTCATGATCTGGGCGCTTGTTCTTGCCTTCGCAGAAGTCAGCCAGCCACCAGACTTTTTCATTCTTGATCTTTTCGACGCGAGCAAGCTTGTCTTGGAGAGTGAACGTCATAGCCCACCTCCAAACAATTCGCCTTGGCGTGCATCCTTACGGTCAAGCATGCGCAGAATGGTTTCGCCGCGGTGCTCCTTGTCCCAGACGAACCAAGCGTTGAGCATTGGCGGAGAGCCCTGCCCCGTGAAATCGATCTTCCAGCGCATGAGGTAGACACGGGCAGCAGGGAATCGGGCCCAGAACGATGCAAGACCGCCAGCACCGGGCCACGTCCAGTTGAGCAGCAGCGCCATATAATCGACATCTAGCGTTTCAAGGGCGTGGTATAGCCAGCGAGCTTTTCCATTGCCCCAGCCGCATTCTTGAAATGGCGGGTTCGTCACGATGGCCGGAGCCGGAGATGCCGGGAACTCATAGAAAGACCGTATATCCGCATCGCAACCGCGGTCGATCAAATCCGATGCACGAACGACCAGTCCGAGCGATTCCATTTCTCGGACCATTGCGCCGTCGCCTGCTGCTGGCTCCCAAATGCAAGGAAAGTCGCGCAGTCGCTCAATCTCCGCGTGGAGAAATGCGCGTGTAGGTTCCGGGGGCGTCGGATAAAAATCGTCTTTTTCACGAACAAGGGAATCGGCCTTAACGATCTCGCCGTCGAGCATGATATGCACCGGCTTGGCCTTATTGCCCGTCGCTCTGAAAAGCCCGCGTGCTGTCGCTGTCATCACACCCTCCAAGCCGCATAGCTGAGGCAGATGATGAGGATGAGCAACGGAAGCCCGACTATGAGCGCAAACACGGCTGCAATTGACTGCGCCTCTATGCTTGCTGGCACAAATTCATCGTCCAGAATTTCCGGGCATATCCACTCAGCGAGAGATGCGCGCCTTTTAGCGGATTTCTGCAGATGACGTGCTATCGCGACCCGCATCGACTGAGGCAAGGAAAGCATCAATCTTTGTAAGCCGCTGGCGAATGTCTCTTTGCTCACGTCTGGCTTCCTCTATCTTCGCCTCCCGAAGGGCGTCTTTCTCTTCCCCGTCAATGCGACGGGCCGCACCTTCCCAAATGGAACGGATGCGCCTCATGGTAATTTCTTTGGAAACACGCTTACGGAGAAAGCAAAACGCCTCATACTGAGCGTTCTTCGCGCTTCCGTATCTTTTCTCCGGGAACGCTTCTTTGATCGCGTTCATTGAAAAAGTCGTGTCACTCATTGACGATCTCTTGTCACGCTTTGACAACACCTTGTCGCTCTCCATGGCTATAGTGGACGCCATGGAAGAGAGACTTGCGAAAACAAACAAAGGACTTCGGATTGTTACGGGCGACACGGGCGGCAACCCGGTCAGCCTGAGAGATGAAAACTTCATACCGATTGGCGAAGCGGCTTGGAGAGTGCTCGGCAAAGCACGAAAGGCCGCGATAGCCCGACAAAATGAGATTGCAGACGCAAAGAGACGTGACCCCGTAGTGTTCGGTCAGACGGGCGTTGAAGTCACGCGCCAGCATGCTGCGCCTGCTACTGCGGGAGAACATGCTGAACTTGAAAGAGCGCGCATTACGCGCCCCGCAGGTTCTAAGATTTGAATTGGACAGGACGTTCCTCATCGCCGCTATTCCTGTCCAGAGGAGGGAGCCGAGACGCTAGGGAGTGCAGCGTCTCGGCTCTTTTCGTCTACCGAGAGGGGGGCTTGGGGGACGGTAGACGAATAGGAGTTCTCATGCGTGTGCGCACGTGTAGCAAGGCCCGTGCCATTCTCGTATTCGTTCAGATAAAGATCGAATATCGCATTGGCATTATCGACCTCATCGCGGCCTTTCTTCTCGACCTTGCGAAGATGCGCGACCAACTGACCGGCGACGGTCTTGTCAAAACCCTCGCCTTTCATTTCGGCGTAGACTTCGCGAATGTCAGCCTTGATTGCGTCCTCTTCTTCCTTGAGGCGCAGAACACGGTCGATGAAGGATTTCAGGCGCGAGTTGCTCATGCGCTCGCCCTCACGGAACGGGAGCGCTTGGGAGAAGCGACAGGCAATAGGGCCTCGACGGGAACGCCCGTTTCCGCTGCGATGGCAATTGCCAGAGGTAGAGAGGGCGTGACCCTCCCGGCCCTGATCTTGGTTATCATCGAACGGTCACATCCAACCTTTGAGGCTAGATATGCGTCGGTTTTACCTATGTCTTCGAGATATTTTGCGAGCGCTGTCATGCGCTCAATGTGAATGTGATGAACGTGAATGTCAAGCACAATGTGAATGACATTGCATCGACTAAGGTTTTGTCACCTGCGAAAATAGGCGCATGGCACCGATTACCAAACCTAAGCCGGTCTTAGGAAAGACATATCTGACGGAATGGCGAGAATTTCGCGGACTGAATCAATCTCAGGCAGCGGAGGCTGCTAATGTGTCCAGAACGCTGCTTTCCAAAATGGAAAATGGGCATAGTCCATATTTGCAACAGCACATTGAGGCGCTAGCCGCTCTTTACGGGTGCTCACCGGCAGACCTGATCGGGAGAGATCCGAAGTCGCCCCTCGCCCCGATAAGAGGCGATGAGGCTATAATCGCAATGTTAAGTCGGATCGAAGGACTGGATCAGCGCGGAGTAGAAGTTGCTTTTTCGGTGATAGACACCGTTATTAAGCGTCAGCCTTCCACACCAGAACAGTCATCCGCTGATGATCAATTCGCGCCTGCCACTGCCCACCATGAGCCAAAGCCATAGTTTCTGCGAGTTCTTTTGCTTGAAAATCAGCCTTTCTCATTGCTGTGAGAAGGCCACCATTCAGCGTGGCAACGCGCAATAATTCCAGCCTGTCACCTTCCTTACCTGGCTGAATGGTTACGAATTTAATCATTCATTCCTCCCCGCCGCTATATCTTTTCCATTTCCGCCACTTCTGGCGGCAACCTGTCACCATGTGCATAGATGAGCTTCGGTTCTTCATAATCACCGGTATCGGCATCGCCCTTGTTCACAAAGGCAATTACTGCGGGTTTGATTGATGCCAGCTTTTCCGCGACTCGGCGCGCATGGCCTACATCTTTCGCCAGAAATG
>UCNG01000019.1:0-122 GCA_900473915.1 Hyphomicrobiales bacterium
TAGGTTTCGAATACGTCCTTGACGTTCTCACAGCCATTGGCGCGCATCTTCCGGGCTGCCCCGGCTTCGGTCTTGTATTTGCCGCGGAACTCAGCAAGCGGATCTTCGCCGGTTACGGCCTT
>UCNG01000019.1:136-31518 GCA_900473915.1 Hyphomicrobiales bacterium
TAGCGGTAGCCCTCGCGGAAATTGTCAACGGCACCGGTCTCGATATGGCCTTCGAGCCAGACTTCGTCGCTTTCCTCCCGGTGATCGATGGTATCGACATAGCCGTACCAGGTCGGCTCAGCGTGAAGGAAAGCGTTGTTGTCGGGGTCGAAATAAAAGTCGTAGAACGTAACAGGTCGATTTTTATAATCTTCTTGCTCGATCAATCCGAGCTTATCCGGCGTCAGGCCGAAATCGGCGACAGCGGGCAGGCGCATGGTGACTGGTTGGGCCGCCGTGCCGAGCGCATACATCGGCTCATCGATGTCAATGATGGTGTTGCCGTGATAGGTCAGGCCGCCATAGTCGACGCTGCCCTTACCAGAAAAAAATCCGTAGATACCGGTGCCGAACTCGAACTTTACGGCAGATGCGATCTTGCCCCTGCCCTCGTTGAGCAGTTGCTGTAGACGTGCAGGAAAGGCCATGAGTTACCGCCAAACCAATGAATGGGTG
The DNA here is from genome assembly GCA_900473915.1 of Hyphomicrobiales bacterium. Lineage (GTDB taxonomy): Bacteria > Pseudomonadota > Alphaproteobacteria > Rhizobiales > Rhizobiaceae > Brucella. The sequence goes on from UCNG01000019.1 coordinate 632, forward strand.
GATCGAACCGCGCCCAGCTGATATCTGGCCGGCATGATTAGAAGCGTTTGCATGTTGATTGTCGGTTTTGGCGCCTTGATCCAAGGCGTTCTTCGCCTTGGAAATCCTGCCCAAGCCGTTGAAAAAACGGGCTGGCTGTATCAGCAGTTCGGAGACCAAGGCGTGGCTATCGGCATGATCGCCATGGGTGCCGTCGCATTGGTCATAGGGGCCATTATGTTCAACAACACCTGGATTCGTGCTATTCGCGCTCGGCGACAGCGGTAGCCATGGCTACCTCGGCACCTCAATGAGCTGAAACTTTGCCGTTGGCATCACGCCGTCTTCAACTTCGGTCGATCCAGGCACAATCCTGGTATTCAGAACCGGGTCTTTAAATCGAACCGTTGCGCCATTTGCGATGTAGGACGGCACCGGGGGCTCGACAGGTAGCGTGATTGTCGCCCCTGCCGTAGCGTTGGCCGTTACCCGATGGAGACTGTGATAATCGGCGGACGTGAGCGAAATCAAATCGCCCTTCGTCATCGCCAATCCCACAGTCACGCCGCCGATCAGTAGCGTTTTCCCATTCGTGACCGATGTCAGCGAACCATTCCCGGCCGGTACGGAGCTATTCGGATTGTTCCAGTAGGCTCGGGGAAGCGATTGCTTCCCGAGAACCGTGTAAACAATCGTTTCCATGCCGTTCTGCGCCCGAGCTAGCCAGCCCTCGAACTCGGCCAAGTCCTCATCGTACATCGGTTGGGTTTCGATGTTGACCGTCCACCACTCATCACCGTTCTGGATCATCGATATGGCTCGTTCGCCATACCGAGACATTGAAATTGGCTTATTCAGCCGTGGACGGCCAGCCTGATACTCGATGAAGTCAGGAAGGCTGATACTCATTTCGCATAGCCTCTCTGGTTCACCTGACGCAGATCACGAGCGGCGCGAACAGCGCCGCCCTTGTCGTACTTTTGGATACCAGCCTTGAAGGTCTTCGCAGAACCTTCCTCGACTTCGCTCTTGATGTAGTTCTGGAAGTTCCCGTCATTCACAAAACGGGTTTCCGTGATGATACGAACAGTCTGCTGGCCGCCAGCAACAGCAGCCTCTCGAACACTCGGCAAGGTGGAGCGAGACGGCATTGAGACGACATTCCCATCAACCGGACCGCCATATGCAAAACCGCGGACCTTGTTATCGTTCATAGCCTGAAGCCACGGGCCGAAAGCTTTTGTCGCCTTTGCGTTCATGACAAATTCGCCGTTCGACAGCCAGGCCGGAATACTGTCAGAGGTTGCAGAGCCGGGACCAGTCACGTAGCCGCCGCTTGCAAGCCGCAGGCCTGACCAAGGGTCAGCTGCTCCTCCCAACCCCCCTCCGCCAAACAGACTGCCAATCCACTTGCTGATTCCACCGCCACCAAACAGGCTTTCAATCCCGCTATCGATGAGGGCATCCGCAATCTTGTTGATGGCATTCACAGCCGCATCAGCCAACGAACCCCACAGGCCACGACCATTCGCAAGCCCATTCGCCATATCGGAAAAGAAACCCTTCGTCGTATCCTTGGCGAAGTTGATCGCGTCCTGTGCTTTCTGAATTGCTGATTCCAGACCCGCCATCGTTCCGGCGAGCATCTTGATGTAATCAGCCTGTTTCGGCGTGAGGTCGATACCATGCTGTTGCGCCTGGTTGAGCATTTCCTGTTCATACCGAAGCGCATTTGCTGCTTCTTCGGTCATCCCGAGCGCCTGTTGTTCGACCAGAAGCGATGCTATCCGTCGGTCAGCACCGTCAATGATGTCCTGATAATATTCGGCATCGGTCTTGCCCCTCCGCTTACGACCTTTCTTCGACTTATCGTCAACGTCGGTTAGGCCCTTGGCAAGCTCTCTCAGCTTGTCCGCTGCGGCAGATGCCCCGCTTTCAATGGCCGAGTACATCCCGCCGACGTAATCCGTATTCTGGGCATCACTGAATGCTGCGGTGACTTTTGCCACGGCATTGGAAGTTCGGCCTGAAACCTTTGGGCCCTTCTGAGGCGGGAACAATTTGTTTGGGTTGCCCAAGTCGGGCAGCGTTATATTGAACCGCTCGCCAATCGACTTCAGGCCCATGTTGACTTCGAGCACCATTTGACGAAGGCCCCAGCGGATTTGCTCCATTAGATTGTGCATCGCCAACGCGCCAATTTCATTCATGACATCTGGGAATTCATTCCAGATTACCTTCGCTGCGTTGAAGCCTCCGACGAATGCTCCCACGATCCAATTTACCGCTTTTTTGACATCTGAAACGACATCGCGCCCGAATATGTCGTTGAGTTCATCGCGGAATATATTTGCAGCAATGACGGCTGCGGCAAAACCAGCCACCAGAGCGGTAGCGGGATTAGCAAGCGCGAACGATGCACCCATGCTGATCGCAGCGACAGATACACGTCCCATCCAAGCGATGAGATTTACCATTCCGGCGATCACGGACGGCGCATAGATTAGCGCGAGTGCCGCAGCAGCCGTTGCAGCGTAAGGAGCGATGGCCTTAAGATTGTCGGCAAGGAAGATGAGAGCCTGAGCGGTGCGCTTTGGCCAATCGACCATTTGCAGGCCCGCCGCAGACAGCGACACAAGGCCGATAGTCAAGAGACTGACTGGCGAGATGACGGACATGAATGCCGCGCCGAGACCGCGTAACGGGTTTTCCATCATGCTGATGACCGCTGCAAGCTGCGTGCCCTGCTGCAAGCCGATCTGGAATGCGCCCATTCCCATCTGCGCAGAAACTGCGATGTCCTGAAATTGTGCCGCGATGTTGGCTGTATTGAACTTGCTCGCTGCCTTGATGTTGTCGTTTGCGGCAGCACTCGCCAACCGAAGTGACTGTTGTGCTTGCCTTGCAGCGCCCGCAACACGTTCCAGTCCGGCTTCGGCGTTACTCGTTCCTGCCGCAAGCCGCGAAGCCGCAGATGCGGCACCTGAACTGGTCGAGGAAAAGCCGTTTACCGCTGCTTCTGCCCGTTTTGCCGCACCGGACATCTTGTCGAGCGCACGAGTGCCTTTCTCAACCTGATCACTGCGCACTTCCAAGCCGAGAGTAGCGATGTCAGCCATGTTGCGATCCTTTCAGGCGAGAGCTATCGTCCTCGTCACCTAGAAGGAGACGGGGCATGAGATTCATATTCGTTGGTGCGGTTACTTTAGGCGTATGGGCCGGTGCGGCTCACGCTGAAACATTGGCTGAACAAGCTCAAAAATGCTGGAATCCACCACCATTTTCAGCTGATGCAGAGATTGACGCTGAGTTTGATGTTCTGTTGACCGAGAGCGGTGCGGTCAAGGATATCACCGTAACGTCATATAAGCCCCGGAACGACTTGGGTAAGCAAGCTGTCAAGTCGGCATCTAAAGCCATTGAGATGTGTTCCCCATACCAAGGTGGCGATGTAGGGCTTAACAAATTTCGGATGACCATCAATGAAGACGGGGCAGCTATTAACCCGTTCAAATAAAAAGGGGAGCCAAGCTCCCCTAGTCACTCATCCCATTGTTTAACGGGCGGTAGCGGCGGAGCTTTTAGTTGGGCCTCTTTAATTCGCTCAATTTTCTTGTCGGATTCGGCAACTTCCTCGGCATGAATCTGCCGGTTAGCTTCATCGTCAATTAGTTTTCTTTGGAGTTTAACAATGTCGTAATCACGCCACACAACATATGCCATCCGCCAGACTGTTAATAGCAGGCAGAATGTAAACCAACCAATTAACCCCCTACCAACCCAAGGATTAAGGCACAGGAAATCCGCCGATCCAATACTCGCCACAACAATCAAGGTAGTGACTGTAACTGAAGCTAGTATTAAAACCCCGACGTATTCGAATGAAATTGATTGTATTTCTTTGGTTAGGTTCTTGCGGTCGCGAGGAGGAACCGTTTTCCAATCAAGTGACGGCATTCCTCTGTTTAATCTAACAAATACCGCAGCTGCCATGATAGACAAGCAAACCGTGATCGGCTGCAAAACAGGGAAAATACGTTCTATGTTCAGCAGCCACCCCGAAGCTACTGAAACAAAAAACGCGAAAAGTGTTACAGCGATTATTCCCAACATTATGCTTTGATCATACCATCGCGAACAAACCGTGAATAGACCTCCCGCATTTGATCTGCAACATTATTAAATTCCAACAAATTGGATCCTTCCTGCAGTAGCTCAAACGGCATTGTCATTCTCAAAATCGCGTCGCCGTCAGAAATCTTACCGCCTTTACCCTCCACAAGCACACTACCGTCAGTAAAGTCGGCAAGCTCGTTTGTCAGTTCTTTCAGCTGTTTCTTTGATTGCTCTGTTCTGCGTCCCCGGACTTTAACCGACGCATCAACCGAGAGATATTCATCTTGTCCCAAGCTCTTCACTAGCGATTCCGCGCGACTTTTTCCTAAAAGAGCTTCTACAATTGGCATGGCTTGACTGAATTGAACAAATCTATCCGCGACCTTTCGTGTGGTAGACACCGTCTTTTGCTCACTCGCGTCATTCTCCGTATTTGCAACGAATTGGGGAGCTGTTCCGCCCCGCACTCGCAGATTCCGAATATCGCCAATGTCACCAGATATTTTGGATTTATCAAACTCCGCCTGGAGGACAAACTTAGTACCAGTCAAAAGGCCACTCTCTTTTTTGCCCAACAACCAAGCGAAGTATTTATGCATGTGTGTCGGTGACATAGATTGGGTTTTAACAAAGAACAAATGGCTGCCAATAGCTAGCCAATACGCCATACCCCGGACAAATTGAGATCCTTTGGGTGCTTCTCTTTCTTGCAATGCATAAATCTCAGCGGTTGTTATGTTAGACAACTCAACTTTTGATGCAGTTTGCTCAAGAAGTGCCTGTATTCCCTTGGAATCTACGAGGCACATTTCTCCGAATACAGCATCTGTTAGGTCGGCAACACGATTAAGTACAATCTGTTGCTTCATTCCTTCGTCATCCTGATAGATTCGGTCCTGTACTCGCGCCCAAAGCGGTAGGCTATTTTTGTCTACCGCGTTAAGTACACCGCGACAGCAAACTTCTAGCGACGGGCTTAATCCTTTGCCATCAAGCGTTTGAACATGCCTATAATGAACCATATGATACGCAGTAGCCAAAGTGCATCCCCCAATTAGACAACAAACCTTATTCAATTGGGTTCTTGCGGAAAACGCGAGTCCAAAAATCTCCATCTTTGGTTGAAGGTTAAAAGCGGCCCGAAGGCCGCTCCCTTATGCTGGCAGTCTGCGCCGCTGCTGGTTGACCGTTCCTGGCGCATCGTTCCCGCAATGGGTAACGATGACGATGCAACCCTTATCGCGGTTGTCCATGTCGTCGATACGGATAGGGCAGTTTGGATAGCGCTCGCGAAGGGCAATGACGATTTCAGCAAGAGCTGCATCAATCCGTTCGTCGGGTGTCATCTCCGATTTTGCAGCAACAGCCACAGCCGGAACCGTAAGCGCCACACCCGCAATAGGAGCGGCACGGAGAAAAGAACGGCGTGAAACGTGAATTCCCATTACGCCCTCCCCACCGTCAGATCGAGGACTTGAACCACTTTAAAGTCGTGGCGCAGAACGTCAGCTTCTTCCCGTGCTGCCGCATGACTTTCGCCGTCCCACATACCCACGCGAACGCCGCCTTTATCGACAACATCAACGAAGTAACGATGTTTCCCCACCAGTTCCGGGGCGTCACGTGTTCCGTTCGCGTCTGTGATTGTGGCGTCAGAAACGATGCCGCCAACTATCTCTATATGGCTGAATTCGTTAGACATTATGCCACCACAGCCTTTCTAGCCACACGAAAGCGGCCTTCGATGAATGGATGCGTGAACATGAAGGTTGTCACAGGAACGCATTCGTCAACGAAGCGGTCGAAGGTTTTTGTTATGTCCTTCGTCCAGTAGACCGCATAGAGCGAGCCATCCGCGTCCACATGGTCATTTCTGACCATTCCGGCAGGCTTTGGAGCGTATGGCGATTGGCGCATCACTTCATCGATGACGTTGGCGGACAAACCGTACAAGCGCCCGATCCGCTGGCGAATATGTGTAATCCCTTCCGCGTTGGCTGGCCTATTACGCAAAACAGTCTGCGCAATCTCCACCTTTTCGACTTTCTCCTCCAGATGGGCGATTGCTTTTGCGTGAACGGCCTGCGTGCGTTCAGCTTTCGCGACCATCTGAAACGCGTTAGCAAACGCCTCGGCAGTTGTCGGGATCGCGTGCGGCTCCTTAGCCCGACGCTCGCAGTCGATAAAGTACTGTCGAACTTCCTTGCCCTTTGGGGTGCGCTCGACCATGCCAAGCTCTTTTCCCATGTCGAGCGAAATGAAGTAATCGTTCTGTCTTCCACCGCCCGGTAAATTTTTACCGACCGTTACAAAGTCAACATTCTCGGTAAATCCGAAGTCATCAATACGGTTTTTTATCCAATTGCGGAACTCGGATTTCACGCCCAAAAATGCATGAAGCTCGCGAGCATCCACCGTCTGGACAAGATCGGTTCCGATATGGCCTTCCCTAACGGTCGGGAATTTGTTATCTTCCATTCTGATAATCCTTTGCGAAACTGGATTGTTTGAGAGCGAAGCGGGTTTCCTAGGCCGTTGCTTCGCTCTTTTCATTTGCGCCATAAGCGCGCTTAAGCTGGAAAATAATTTCCGCATTCATGCTCCTCTCGCTCTTTGCAGCTTCCTCCTTAATGAAATCGCGCAACCCTTCGGGGAAGCGGATTACAAATTTCGTTTCCATAGTCTGCAGTAACCCTCCTGTGTGATTTGCGACTACACTATGCTGGCGGGTCGCCATGATGTCAAGTCGCCACTATGGCAAAAATGGCGATTCGCTATTATGCATGTCCAATGTCTCAAAAAAGCCGCCCACTTCCACCGTCGGACACCGCCGACAAATTCGTGCTTCGTCTCCCCGATGGGTTGCGCGAGCGAATAAAGGTTTACGCGGAAGAGCACGGACGTTCGATGAACGCTGAGATTGTGCGCATCTTGGAACGTGAGTTCCCTGAGCCTTGGCCACTCGATACACGCTTGAAGCAGTTGCTCACGCTTACTGACGCGCTCCGTGAGGCCGTCGACGGGCCAAAGGTTGATGCTTTGGGTGGCGCGTTAGTTGACACGCTAAAAGCCCTCGCAAGTGGACAGATCCCCGGCCTTGACCGCAAAGCGCGCTCCAATCTCGCAGAATGGGTTTCGGAATGGCAGGCGGAATTCAACTATGTTGACGCCGACGAATACGAAGCCAGTCTAGACCCTGAAGAAATCGAGAATAGGGATACGTCTGGAAGTACCGCGAAAATAGTCCTAACCGACAAACCCAAAGCCAAGTAGCATCGACATCTATAATTAACCTCCTGCCGCCAGTAAGACTGCCAATTCGTGCCGTGGCAAGAGCGTGCCTGTGCCATTTTCTGTGCGACCCAGATGAACGAATATCAGCGGGATCGGATGGAAACAGGTCACTGATTCAACGGCTTGTGGAGTTCGCTCCCCTGATCCGAAATCAGTTACAGATGACGAGTTGTCAAGGGCTTATGCGTCAGACGATGACTGATCTCGGACCTGAGGTTCACAATACTTCTCCACAGTTTTACCCATTTCAACCGTATCCACCGGAGCATCAACATCCATTGTCAAATCAGGGACGATCGCTAACTGGCAACCGCTAATTCTTACCATTCTCTTACTAAAGCTGCTGATCGAAGCTTGATCAAAAATGGGTTCAATCGCGACCGCTTGTCCGTTCTTTCCAGTCCAGTTGAACCCAAGGCTCGACTTGCTCCAAGTCATTTCAAATTTCGTCGCATACGCATAACGCTCATCGCCGACCACAAGCAAATTTGTGTAAAGACAAGACATTGTCCTTGGAAGCTCAACGGATGGGTCATCCGTTTTAAATGTTAGTGGGCTCAATGCCCCAGGATCCCTGAACGAATAGTAAGCTGCATCAATGGCATCTTTGGCATCATAAATATCCTTTATGGAAATCTCTTTATCAGGCACTGCGGCTTCATTGCGCAGATATCCAAATCGTTCGACTAGAGGCAGTAAACTTGACCACCCCTGATCGTTGATCTGCATAGGCTCATCAACATGACCAACTCGATGTTCTTCGCCATCACGGACCACCCAGAACCCAAACTTCCCCTCCTTAAATATCTTCAAGACCCTTAAAATATTCAACCAAGAAAAAACCGTATTGATCGAATCTTCGTTCAACCCATTAGTAATACTGAATTTTAGACTTCCACCCCCAAATATGAAATCTACCATATTTGTTTTTAATCTTACCTTAAAGTACTCAGCCGGCAAGTTCGGTATGTTAGGGCTAATTACATCGCAAACAAATTTCGCAAAATCTTCATTCTGCATTGACCGCACGACCACCTCGGTTTTTTCCGAGGAATTCGCTGTGATGGTCATCGTACCTTCCGTGAAGTCGTATGGAAAGATTTCTTTGTTTTCCAGCTTAATTTCGAAGCGTTCTTCGTATGCCTTTATACTTTGCACATTGAGTGTCTTAAGGCCGAGCATACCATCAACAATCTCACCCATGTCCTTCGCATCAAAAGTGGTATTCACACTGAAGAAATTTTGCTTATACCCGAGCAATTTACGCTGACGGGTTTTTTCCGCCGCATATCGATCCATGTCTGGACCGATGGCGCGCTGTAATACTTCCACCAAAGCCGCAGGCGCCAGATCTACCTGTTCGCCTTCTCCAAACGAAAATGAAATAGTATGCTCATTTAGTTTAGTAGAGCCTTTTGCGTATTCTTCTCGTAGACGTTTTAGAATTTTAGCCAGAGGATCATTCAATAGATGCAATAGACGCATCTCAACTACATCGTCGTCGGGACCAATTTTGAGCATCGCCACGAAAACAGGATGGGAATCCGCGATCAAACGAGCAGCGACAGAAAGTGACAGCGTTACTCGTTCGGTTGTTTGCTTCACTGCTTTAATTTGTACGGCACATTTTAGAGGTGGGAGTTGCTTGTCAAAAGAGAGATACTCGTCTCGTTCGGGAAGTTTAAACTCAATTATTCGGTCTTTTCCCACACGATCAGGGTCGATCTTCCCAACGAGCAACCTTGCCTTATTCGCTAACCCTTGAAAAAAATCTTCTCCAACCCTGCCTAAGTGATCGGCCTCTGAATATTCAGACATATCGCCCCCTGCATGATTCCGAGCACGGTAATTTGAGAACCCGAGCTAACACCGGTATAATTATAAATTGCAAACATTATCTGCATCCATTGACACCTACCCGCCGCTGAAACACGCGCTATAATTCCCCAAAAGAGGGGAACCCACATGAAAGCACTTGTGATCACCTGTCTCGCGCTGTTCGTTCTTTCCGGTTGCGCAAGCAATAGGGCACCTGACCCTGGATACAAAGAAATCCGCTGCAAGCAATTGCTTAGTCGCACCGAATATCCAGCGATCAGGGAAATCGAACGGGTACAGGCCAGAACCGAAGCGGCGCAGTTGGGTTGTTATCAGAAGACCTAAGCGAGCTTTTGCGGCCTGTCACTTTTTTTTCGATAGAGCCTTTCATCTGCCAGAGCTAAGACTTCCTCGAAAGTCTGCCTTGGCTTGCAAGTTGCAAGGCCCACCGAAACAGATAACGGCAATTCTTTGTCCGGCCTTTTCTCGTTCAAAAGGCCGGACGCTCTTGAACTGATATCTGCAACCACAGAATCGATGTTACTTGTTTCTGCTTTCGGTACGAACGCACAGAACTCATCACCTCCGATGCGCGCAATCAGGCTGTCGTTCGACAAGCAATCTTCCAATGCCTGTGCAACTGAAATTACGGCATCATCTCCTGTCGGATGCCCATATCGATCGTTGATCCGCTTTAAATAATCGATATCAGCAATCAAAAACCATCCGCGAACACCTGCCTTGTTGGCTGAATTGAACTGCTGGATAAAACTTCTCCGGTTGAGGAGGCCAGTTAGCGGGTCAATACTGGCTACCCGCGCCAGTTCATTCGCTCTTTTCACCGCAACGCGGTAAGACTCTTCGAGTTTCTCCAATCGTGAAAACCAGAAAACGCCTAACGGTATTGCGATAAGAAACGGAAGCAAGAGACGGACTACAATCGTGACCGTGTCGGAACGCGCACCAATTACGACACGTATCCCTGTCGAAAGCGAAATCGAGATGAGCGCTGCTATTACGGCAACCAACGCCGTGCGTTTCCAAACGTAACTTGATGGCACCCGCAAAAACCCAGCCCTCAATAGGTATACCCAGCAAGTCGATTAACGCTTCTTATATGTTACTTCAACAATCATTCCCGTTTCTTTCTCTTAAACCCACGCAACAGCGATGCAACGCCATGCCCGTCACTGGCAGGGGTTTCGTTCTTCAACTGGTCGCTGGATTTGGTTTTTTGGCCTGCCCGCGTGACAGCAAGGATGGCGTTATCCAGTAAGCAGACTAGTTCGACCTCCCATGTCAGCATCGAAATGCCGTGAAGACGGCTATAGGCGTCGATCTCTCCATACGAGATCGGATTTGCAGACATGCCGACTGATCGGCGGGCGTTCAGATCGAGAAACCAGCCCCAGACGTGCCGTAAATCGTCTGGGAAATCTGGCAGGACGGTAGGTCGTCGTTTAGCGAAGACGGCCTCGCCGAACGAAATTAGCTCGCTGGCGAGGCTTTCACGAAAGCCAGTTGATTATCCGCCGCAGCGTCGATTTGCTCGGCAATGAACCACAAATCCGGATTGGTCAGCACTGCCCGAACGTTTTCCGTCGTGCATTCAATGGCCTTCCCGCCTCGCTCGAATCCTTCCCACGAAAGAACAGCGGCCACCATCACATCAACTGCGCGATCTTCAATTTCTTCGACCGTCTGGACTTTCTTCGGATTGCGCTTCTGGTCGCGAATGTTGGCATTCGCCAGGCGCCGCTGAACATCACGAACGCGCTGCGACTGATACGATGCAACGCGAACTTTCATGCCCAGCTTCTTGCCTGTGGTTGGGTGAACGATATCCACCTCGAAACCTTCGTCAAATGCCTTAGCCGCGCCGTCAAATACTGACAGATCCATCTGTGAACTTCCTGTTGATACGTCTGTGGAGAAACGGTTGATATGCTGTTGGAATTACGGGGTTCCGGCAGTGGCCTCTTGTTCAAAAACGGCTGTCGTAATGCCGAGATTAAAAGTCGTTGTGACCACATCATCGGCTTCGCCATAGCTTTCCTTCGCCGACTGCACGAGCGCGTGAAAATAGAACTCGGTTGGGGTTCCGGTTTCATCTGGCGCATCGTTCGCGATGATGCGAATTGCGTAAGCCAGATTGGTCTTTTCAGCCGCCCTCAGCGCGATCTGACCTGCGTCGAGAGGATCACGGCCACATACCAGGGCGAGTACGCCAGCATCGCGAGCACCCTTGAGATGGCGCACACGGGCATCGGAAAGGCTGGTGAAAGTGACGTCGTTCGCCTCATCACCGAATTCGCCGAGGTTCTGAACTTCACCGACGGGCACGTAGGCCAGCGCCTTGTACGCTGTGATGATAGCGGCCTCATTGGCGCCCGTGACAGGGGTTGCAGGCCCGATCGCAATCGTAGAGCCCGAAGCAGTTGTAATCATGGGTCTTCTCCATATGAAAAAAGCCCCGTATGGGGGCTGTTAACGGCTCAGGCCGGATGAATGTTATGCGAAACAGTCGTATGAGATCGTCACAGGCACTTGCCAGTACGTCTCATCGCTGAACCCCTGTGCGATGTCAGGTGCCTTGGTGATGCGAACGGTCAATCCGTCTTTGGGCAGCTTAAGGTCAGTCGGGAAGTGTTCGGCCACCTTCCCGGCGTTGTCGGTAGCTTTCGTTGCCCCACCGTTCAGAGGCAGGAACACATCAATCTGAAGAATGCCCCGTCTTTGATGAGGCTCAGTTGACCCGACGAACCGGCGGCGCGATGTGTTCGGCACGTGCGTCACGCGCAGATATCCCGTAGCGGGCCGCTGGAACGCGATGTTGGGCCAAGCGACCGGAAGCGCAGGATTAAGCACCAACGACGCCACGCGCTCGAATAGAGCGTTCTCTATACTCTTCTCGATCGTCATGTCAGAGCTTGAGCCTTTGCTTCACTTCTTTGGCTTTGGCGGCAACGATTTCTTCCCACCGCTGCGCGATGAGCGTTACCCACGGACGGGGAGCCGCGCCCTTGGCGCCGTAATGCACATACGCCGCGTAGTTCGCGGTGTAGCCGAGATAGATGGTATCTCCGAGGTCCGCGCTATTGATGACCAGAATGACTGGCTGCAGATCAGGCGGAACCGAACCGCCGGGATTGTCTCGATACAGCCTTGGCATGGCTTCACGTGAGGCCATCAGAGAGGCACGAAGAAAGCCCGTTCGCCGGTAATTCTTAGATGATGGCCGGTCATAGACCATGTCCGACAGAAGTTTGTCCATCTGACTGACGAGCTCTTGCGCGCTCTCTTTAAACACGACTTCAAGCGCGCCATCGACCTTAACTGCCCACTGCCCGACGGTTGCGGCAAAAGACTTGGCCATCAGTCAAGCCAAGCCCAAGATCGGCGCGTCTGGATTTCCCAGATCGTCCAGTACGAAACCCCGAACATGGCAGCGATATCCCTTCTTTCCAAGCCGGAACCTATCCTGCGGATTTCACGAACCTGATCTTCTGTCAGCTTGGCGGTGTTGACCGCCTCGCCTCTCGGCAGTGTGCCGTGGTCGACCATATCCATCCGGTTGCCAGATGTCGTTTTCCACGACAGGTGACGCGGGCTGATACATCCTTCATGTCCCTTGCCGCAGGAATGCGCCGCCTCGTACTCTGGCGCTGGAGGTTCTCCATGAACCAGCGTGCACATAAAACGTGGGGCCGAGATTTGCTTGCCATTGACCTGCACAATGCCGCGCCCTCGGTCACCGGCGCTGAACGGCCATTTCAGGCATTCGTCACCGGCATAATCGGCATGCGCCTCTACCCATTTCACTCGGCGTCGATAGCTATCAGAAATCGCCTCCGGGTCGCCGTACTTCAGCCAACGCTTGTAATGGGCTTGACAGTAGCCGTGATATCCAGACTGCTTGCCACAACCTTCAATGGTACAAGGCTGGCCTGTCTGCTCACGATTTACCCTTGATATTGTCGGATCGCCGGTGTGCTGCCACCGTTGATAGTGTTTGGAACACCAGCCTCGAGACTTAATGAGGACAGGGTTGTTGCAGCCCGCAATGTTGCATATAGCTTTATCAGCCATTCGATGCGCTCCTATCGCGTCGTTTCGGTTAGGGCCGAAGCGGTGTTACCAGCACCAAATCGGCCCGATTTTCTTTTAGCACAAATCAGGAGCGAATACGATCAAGCAGTTGATCCACATATGAAATTGAGTATTCGCAAATGCACTTGCATCCGATTTTATGCTTTGTAGGAATACCTGGCGCATGGGGATACATGATCTGGGTTCCATCCGGTGCGATGAAGGGCTGATCGTACCGGACGCGCTGACCGTTCATCGCAATGTGCTGCAATCTGCCGTGTTCTTGCGGTGTGTGTCGCCAAGTCTTGGTGACGATGTCTGCCGAGAGAATACCGTTATCGATCTGCTGGCGAAAGGCTATGTCTTTTGCCGCTGCCATCGCATCGAATGTTTCATTCAGGGCAATCGTGTCGGCCCTAAGCTTCAGTAGGCCCGCGCTATAACGATTAGCGATCCTGTCCACGACATCGGCCGGCAATGGGGTTTGCTCCTTAAGAGCTTTCGTCACCGTTCGGTCAAATCGCTTGTCTCGCCGGCCGCGCTCAAGATAGTTCCGCAAAAGCGCAGGATCGCCGGAAAGAAGCTCATCACGAGCACTCTGGACGAATTGGGCCTGTGCTGCTGTCAGACCGATAATCCCGCCTTCTCGCAGTCCAGTAGCCCGGTTCACAGGCCCAACGATAGCCTTGGCAGCCTTCGTCGGATTATCGCCGCGAGCCAAGCTGTCCGTCAGAGCGGTACGGATGCTTTCGGCCTGATCGGCAACGATTCCTGAAACGAGACTGGCCGAATGATTGCGTAGCCAGTTCTCAGCAACCACGTTCCGAGCATCCCAACGAATGACCACTGTATGGCCTTCCGGGTCTTTCAGTGCCGGCATGGTCGAAACCGTGTCGACTCCCCCCGCATTGAACGCCTGACGCAATGCCTCTTCAAGCGGGTTAAACGCTGCCTCTTCAATGAACATTGCATCAATCGCGCCCGAGATATCGCCCTTTTCGAGCCGTTCAACGATCCGACGAAGGACGATATTCGAACGGATATCATCCACGGCGGCCATGAACGCGGCGCGCAGGATGGGTTCGTATGAAGTGATTAGCTGTTCGAATCGTTCGCGCGGTGTTAGGCGTTTTAGCATTGAAGGGCACCTTTAGAGCCAAGCAGAACTGCATGAAACAGTATGCCTACCTGCAAACCTCACGGTTACGTGAGGTAAAAACGTTGCTGAAAGAGTGGTGCCCAGATGCATTCTGCACTGAACTCGATCACTACTTCGATGACAATAGTGTTTCAATCAGTCTGATTGAGTTTGTATTTGAAAGCAGCGCTGATTGTGCGCTTTTCAAACTTTCTGCATTAGTTCATGGTCATTGTCTTGACTGGATCTCGTAGAACACGATGGTACCAGCCGGGTTCAGCGGCTTGGCTTGAACTATCGTACAGACAACACCGCCGATGATGACCTTGTCGGTTGTCGTCGGCTGGATTGTCAGGCCCTTTGTGGCCACGTAAACCTTCTTGTCGGTCGACTTGATCAGCGTCCCGTCGACATCCTTTTGGTCGTAATCCAGCGCTACCAGAGTACACGGATAGTCCGTATCGCTTGTGCCTGGGTCCCATGGATCGCCCGATGTCTCGGTACGCCGGATAGCGCCAGTCTGGCCGAACTTGTCAATCAGTCGTTTCGCCGTTTGAACCGAGCGGGCATAGTTGAACTTGGCCATTTGGCACTCTCCAATGGATCAAATCCCCGACCAAATGCGTTGGAAAACATCGGGAACCGAAGGAGGACAACATGAACGTCGCAAACTTGCAGATCGAAGGCCTATGCCTCGCTATTGCCGCGATCAACCATGCACTGGTCGAAAAAGGCATTCTGTCCCAAGTCGAGTTAGACGACGCCCTCAGAAAAGCCGAAGCAACCGCTCGTGGGGATGATCGATTTGTCGAAGACCTCAATCCATCGAACCGCGATGCGATCTGCTTTCCGATCAGGGTACTTCAGATCGCCAATACGACCGGAGCGGAACGTCCCTGGAGCTTCACTGAACTCGCCCGCCTGGTTGGCGAAACCAAGCAGCCCTATAACGATATGCTTTAGGCTCTTGCGGCTGAACCGAAAACTCCCAATCCCTTGCCTCGGATGAACCCGGCCAAGATGCCGTCGACTACGCTGATTACCGGCAGGACGTCATCAATCCTGCCGTCCGTGTCTTGGTAGGTGACGGACAGATCACCGACCTGTTCCTGCTTAATCGCCTCCGCTGGCACATAGTCTGGCGAAAGGCTTCCGGGAGTGATCAATTCTCGCCAAGCAGCCTCACACAAGGCATTCTTGATCCTTTGTGGTATCGTTGTGCTCGGAAGCAGCGCACCGCGCCACACGACGTTCTTTCGAGGCCATTCAAGCGCCTGTTCTACCGTCGCAGGTTCACCGATGAACCGCTGGCCGTATGTGCCATCCAGCCATGTCGTACCGCGGCGCAAGGCCTGTTCGACTTCGGGATCGGTCTTGTCGGCCAGATCGTAGCCGACCTTGCCACAGTAGGCCCGGAACTCATCCAGATCGACGTAGCTGTCAGCGGCAGAATCGCCGGGTGTCGTCGTCAACATTTGCCGGTGCCTCGCGTTTCCTGATAGGCGCTGAACAGTTCCTGAAAGATTGCCTGCATCGAATAAGCTTCGAACTCTGGCGATGGATCTTTCTCGCCAATGTCTTCGTGGATTGTCTGCCAGACGTGAGTAGCTTCATGAACCAGAAGGCCGGCGACCTCACAAACCGTCCGCTCATTCTCGCTCCCATCGCGCAAGGTGACGATGACGACGACTTTGCCGTCTTTCGTGAATGTGGTGCATCGGCCATCCGTGCCGGGATATGGCTCGCTGCAACCCATCTTCTTCATTTCACGCTTCCATGCCTTCTTGGAGGGACAGAAGCCGAAATGGACGGGCTGCCAACCGCGGTCACACCAAATCACACGGTCAGTATCGCTCATTCGCCTGCGGCCTTGGCATTCAGCTTGTTGAAGTAAGCCACGAGGTTCTCCCGCTTCATATTCGGATGCGGAGCCTTGCCGGTCGCAGTTTCGATGGCAGCGCGAAGCTGATCATCACTGAACTGGTCGCCACTGTCTGTGCCGATGCCGCCAGTCGATGGCGACTGCTGCTGCTGGCCTTCGTCCTTCCCGCGCTTCTTGTGCGGGTTGATCACCTTTGCGTCTTCCGGCGCGAACCGAGCGTCTATGATCTTGAAGCCATCGGCCCGAAGCTTTTCTTTGAGCTTCTGCGATACGGGGTGAACGACATATGCGATTTCACGCTCTTTCGACATGGGAAACCCTCAAATAAAAAGGGCGAGCCGAAGCCCGCCCGGGTTGATGATTAGGCTGCGGCCACGGTCAGAACGCCGGCCGTGTGCTTGATGCTGGTCGCGACCTTGTCCCAGTTCGTGCCGGTGGCGATCTCAGCGTCGGACGGCGACTTACCACCGTTGGCTTCATCCCAAGTGTAGCCCTTGAGACCCAGACCGAACGAATAGTCCATCTGCATAGTCGTCTCGATGCGGGTCTGGCCGTTGGAGGTTTCGATGTTGGTGATCACATCGCTGCCGTCATGAACAATCGCAGCACTTTCCGCGAGAGAAAGCACCTTCAGCTTGTTCGGCGTTCCCGCCTCATACAGCGCCGGTGCATCGGTGACGATCACGGGCTTGCCGAGGATATCGACCACACGGACATTCTGCGCCTGGAAGAGCTGAGCCGTGTTGACGAGGTTGGCGCCGATGAGCTTGTGATAGGCCGTGCCGTTCATGACCTGAGCGATCAGGTTGCCCGAGTGATCACCGAACTTTGCATGCGCATCGTTCATTGCCACGTACGACAGGGCCGGATCGGTAGCCGCGGACACATCATTCGTCGCGTCCGGCTGATTGCCAATGGCGGCGACAAGCCCAGCAATAGCCGTGTTGAGCTGATCAGCCATCATGGCTTCGGCAAAGTTGCGGGATGCCACTTCGATGCCTTCAGCGGTCGGCTTTTGAAGCCAGGTCATCTGCGATGGTTCGTAGCGGATCGGGCCGAAGCCGCCAGCGATCTTGACCGAAGAGTGCTTCTGCTGGGTCAGATCAGTCGCGGCTGCTGCGGCTTGTGCCGCATACCGATCAACACGACGCTGCGCTGAGTGGATGGATGCAAAGAACGACTCCTGGAGGAAATCGCCCTCAAAACCATCCGTCGTGAGACGGATTGCGCCGTTGGAGGCGGCATTGAACTTCTGCACCATCTGCGCCAGCGTTTCGATGATGGCGGGCATGAAGTACTTGTTGAATACCTGCATCTGGGAAAGAGACATGGAAAGCTCCTATGCTGTGTCTCGGGATTGTTGGTTGGATGGGCTTCCCGCCCGCTGATGCCGCTTCTCATCCCGAGACAGCAGCAGAGAGGTTCAGGGCGATCAGCCCTTCAGTTCAGGGAATTTGGCTGCGATAGCCGCCGCCCGTTCTTCACGGGTTCCACCGAAATTACCGCGTTGCGGAGGGTTGCCGCCGCCTCCGGGGCCGGGTTGCTTGCCGCTGCCCGACTGACCGGATCCTTCAAAGGCACGTCCGAACGCTTCAGATTCCTTCATCTCAGCAACCAGGCCAGCGATATCCATGGGCGTACCCTTGGAATCCGCGATCTTTGCGTTGCCGTCTTTGTCGACCACTTCAACCGTGAACTTGCCGTCGACTTCCTTGACGCGAGTATGAGCCCGCACATGAGGAAGGAGCAGTTCAACTGAACCCTTCGCTTCAGCCAGAGCGGACGTCGCAGCAGCATCGATAAGCAGGCTTTCAACGGTCTTGGTCAGATGACCGATGCGCTCATCGCGGCTGGAAATTTCGCCAGTGTGCTTTTCCAGAAGCTGGGCCTTGGCAGCCTCAAACTTCGTGTTCGCGATCTGGTCGGCTTCCTTGGCCGGGTCGATGCTGGTCAGCTCCTCCAGCTTCGCCAGCGCTTCGCGGGCCTTGTCCGGGTCGATATCCTTGAACTTGACCACATCGCGCTCCAGACGTTCGCGCGTGGTGCGCTCCTTGCCGAGAGCTGTCTTGAGGCCGTTCACGTCTTCCAGTGCGAAACCGTCGACCGGCTCGACATCGAGAACGAACTTGCTGTCCTTTTCGACATACAGAGCCTTGATTGCATCATCGATCCCTTCGAGCGATGCCAGAATTGCTTTGAGAGCCATGTTTATCCATCCCGGATAGTTGTGCGCTTCCCGCGCATTGAAAAAGGCCCGGAAGGATCACCCTACCGAGCCGTGTAAAGTCAGAGTGTCGATTGAACTATTCCGCCGGCTCTTTCACCGGTGGAGTGACCGCAGCGGCCAGATCATCCTCGGTGTCATCACCGGGAAGTTCGTCCATAATCCGCTTTTCCTCTTCATCCGCGTCAAACTCGGGTGAAAGGATGCTTCGACGCTTCATTTCCTGCCAGAGTGTCTGGGTGCTGAGCTTGCCGCGCTCATTCATCGTCAGAAGCGTTTCAGGCGCCTTGTCCTCACCGAGCTCGATGGCGAAGTCAGTGTTCACGTAGACGGTCGGCTCAAGCTTCACCTTCAGCCACATCGATGTGAAGACATAAGCCCGTTCCAGACAGTCCTTCAGAATGAAAGCCCATGCTTGTACGGCGCTGGCCGACTTCTGGGAGGCGAAGGCGGCTGCAACCTGTGTTATCCCGCTTGTGCCTGCTGTCAGCGGCTGGCGGCCAAGCTCGCGCATCTGGGTTTCGGTCTTGTCCACCTCTTCAGACAGAAACTTGAGCGATGAGGCTGACGGCTCAATGAACTGCCACTGACCGCTCTTCGTGCCATCTGGAGCCGGAGGTGCATAAAGAACCACCGAGGGTCCAATAGGCGCCATGATCGGCCTGCCGTTCTCATCCACCGGTGGCGTCACACCGTTTCCTGCCAGCATCGGAAAGGCGGTCAATTCCTTCGCAGATTTGAGGTTGGTTTCCTGCTGATAATGCTCGACCTGCAATTCGGCAACGTTTCGCATCGGGGGGCGAATGCGCCATGTAGATCCCTCACGCCTACCGGTGAAGAATGGAACAAGCGCAATAACACCAATCGAAATCGGACCTTCTGCAATCAGTGACCAGCCAGCATTGTTCGTTGTGCCCTTCTCCCAGATTTCATACCGGGCCGGCCCATATTGACCACCTTCGAGTTCATCTCGGATCAGGATTCGCACACGATCGATGCACTTCTCGTTGCCGGCACTGTCGCGTTGGGTGACAGGCTCATAGATCTTGGCGTAGGTGAACTGTTCCTTGCCGTTGATGACCTTACTTTCGACCCAGAGCATGTCTGTGGCTGGAATATTCACCCAGTACGGCCGCGCACCCATCCGCTTCTCATCGGCAAGCGTGGCACCTTCCGGCACCGTCGGATAGTCGACCAGTATCCAGTCAATGGCGTTGTGAATACCATTGAAGAAAACATTGTCGGCAAAGACGTGCAGATGATTGCCGCCGCCGTCGATATCCTCGGTCACAACCTTGATAGCTTCCGGTACGGTATCGTTGGCAAGCGTGACTTCCTTTGAGAACGGCTTGGATGCCAGGTTCTCCACGATGTCCGAATAGATGTCAGTGAACTTCGAGTTCGCCAGTCGGTAGGCATAGTTCGGGTCACTCTCATTGGGAAACTGCGGAAGATAGGATTTACCAGCCTTCCGCATGGCATCGACGCCACCACGGATTGCCGCGACCTTCGTCCAATAACCTTCCATAGCCTGATAGTCGGCTGATGTAGCGAGGTAATCTGTATCAGCCATTTAATCGTCCATAGGTTCCGAAGACAGCTTTCGGCATCTCAGCACCAAGCATCAATTCAGTGATTGCCCATACAAGGGCGTCGGCACGGTCAGGCGATCCATCACCCACGTAACCGGAGGCAGTGAAGTTGCACATCTGGTCTTCAAGATCGGGGAATATGCCCACGTGATGCACCTTGCCTTGTTCATACAAGGCGCTGATCGGCTCGGCGCGAACCGCTTTACCCCGGCTGGCAACAACTTCCTTGAAGGCCGCCTTCTTATCGGCAGTCGCAACGGTGAAGCGGACCATGTCGCCGCCGTAGTTCCGCTCACCGACAATTCGGTCAGCTTCGAAACGGTGATAAAGGTCGACTGCGCGCCGTCCCCATCCTTCGGGCGACAACTGGCAAGTGCCGTCCTCGAGAATGTATGCGTGACCATCTACCCCGCGACCTGCGACAACGATGCCGATATCGTCGCCTCCGTCATCTCCACGCGTGCCTGATGGATCGACAGCAACCACGATACGAACAAGGTCTGGCGCCTGTTTCACTCGCAAGCTGTCGATACCCGGCATGATCTTGCCGTCGGCAGCAGTGCGGTCATCCAGCGCCCACAAGGCGCCGTTGACTTCACTTGCCCATTCACCCGCTTCAAAACGTAACCGCTTTGCCGCCGACATCGAGGCCAGCACGTCGAAATACTCCGCCGGCAGGTTATCGGCATTGTCGGACGGGTTTACCTTCATCTCGACGTAGTCGTCGGGGTTAGGAAGAGCCTCTTTCGTGCCGGGCTTCATCTTCGCCCGGAATAGCTGAAAGCTCCAGTGCAGCTTGGAGGGCGGGTTACAGTCGAAATAGGCCTTGAGCGCCAGAAACTGCCGTCCGGTGGCTTTCGCTATTTGAGCCGCGAGCTCACACTTCTGAGCCAGTCGGGACATCGCGGTTTCCACTGATGCCCAAGGAATCTGACTGCTTTCGTTGAAATAGAGCGTTGCGTATTCCTGCCCGAGAATCTTCTCAACGCGCTCCTTATCATCCAGACCCGCTATCCAGACCTGAGAACCGTTCGGTAACTCGACATAGAAGTCAGTTTTATCGAACCGCACTCGCAGCGATGAAAAGCAAAGCTTCAGAACCTTGGGCAGTGTATCGGACCACACGGAAGTCTTGGCGTGATTGAACCGGAAACGGAAAATGACGTGCCGAGAACCAGGCGCGTTGATTGCCCGCTGAATGATGGCTCGGACAAGTACGAACGTCTTCCCCGACCGGGAGCCGCCCCGCAGCATGATATTGCGCGCAGGGCCAGCCAGTAGCCGGTTAGCCTGTCGTTGCTTCTCCGTCAGTTGAATTGCAGCCATCTCTCACAGTTCAGCGTCCTCTTGTGACACGGTCAGGGATATATCGCCCGTGTGTTCATGCTTCGAAGGAGCATGACTACCTTGCATTTTATTTGCTTCAGCAATGGCAGAAACAGCAACACGTGGATCTTCGGCCTTCGTCTTCTCGGCAATGTCAGCCAGCATGCGGAGCCTGTCAGCCGCGGTCCATTCGGCCTTTTCGGCCACTCTGGATTTGATCTCATCAACGCGCTTTTGAATGCTTTCATTTGCTTTCAAGCGCGTTGCGTTCCCTCGATTGGGTTTGAACCCTGCATTCTGGTATGCTTCGTCTGCCGTTTGTCCCTTTGCGAGCTCTTGCGCAAACGCTTCATGACGGGCATTTTTCAGAACAGGCATCTGTTAACTTTCGCGGGGCGGAAATGAATACTGTTGTAAACTTCCTAGCGGATCTCGGCTCTATCGCAACGGGTTGTATCGCTCTTTGGGCTTGGTGCCGGTTTCGTGAGCAAGCCAAAAACCGCCAAGAGCGTCTTGAAGAATACCTTTTGGACGTAAAGCTAAAGCCAGCCGGCGGAGAAGGTCTAAAATCCGTTCCTCACCTCATGGCTCGGCTCTACATGACTGAGGCACAAGTTTACGATGCAGCGTTCAATAGCAAGGTAATTAAAGCGCTTCCCAAAAAGGGCGTTAACGGTTTGGCCGAGCAAGTGATGTTTCAACACAATCCCGAGGCCAGAGCCAAAGAAGACGCGGAATAAGCTTCCCGCATAAGCCGCACTCTTGTTTCTGCGTGGGACTGAAGTTTCAATACCTAATATGAATCAGGGGAGCATCTTCTATGCTTATAGACTCGAGCGATATTCACGCTCAGAACGA
The DNA here is from genome assembly GCA_900473915.1 of Hyphomicrobiales bacterium. Classification (GTDB taxonomy): domain Bacteria; phylum Pseudomonadota; class Alphaproteobacteria; order Rhizobiales; family Rhizobiaceae; genus Brucella. The sequence continues at coordinate 22,948 of UCNG01000019.1, forward strand.
CAAAATAATTCGAGCAAGTCGTTGGTGTATGGAAAACATCGAGTTTTCGAACAAAGCAATCGATGTGCTGCGAACTGCTTCATACCTTCCACTAGAAAGACCCGACGATGTGACTCTGTTACGTCTCGCCATTCGTCTAATAAATTCGGCCGGTGCAGCAGGAATATCGGCGCTGAATGGTTACTACCAGCCCGCAGCATCCAACATCCGAGACATCATTGAAGTCTCATTTTTGCTCGACCTTTTTTCGCGCGACGCTTCGCAAATTGAAAAATGGCGCACTGCTGATAAGAAAACACGACACGATCTTTATCGCCCAGTAGCTATCCGCACAACTCTCGACAATCTTGATGGAAAATCTTCTTCATTTCGGAATGAGGCCTACAAGCTTTACTCAGAACATGGGACACATATGAACGCGTCGGCCGTCATTTTGATGAGCCCAAACATGAATACGATTGTTGGCCCATTTCCTGACGCTGAGAGACTGCTTGCACTAAGTTTTGACATCGCGCGGTATCTCGGTGGTGGGACAACTTACCTGATTAAGGCGCTCTCGAACTGCGAGACGGAGAACAATAGCGCGTTCGACTCATTCATAAATTTCAGCACCGCGTTCCTTGATGCAATTGAACCATTCAAAAACCGGGCGAATAAACCGGATATTCCTGTTTTGACAACTTGAGCCTGCTTACAAAGTCAGACCGTTGCTGGCGGTAAGTTTGCCCTCGGCAATCTGGCGCTGACGGCGAGCCACTTCACGGGCACCGTTGGGCTTGTATGTACGGCCACCGAGGCGAATGCGCTTGCCGATGAACCCAGCGATGACAAGGCCAGCAAGATAAGTAGATACCGCTCTCCCGAAGTCCGAACAGTACATGCTGCTTTTCAATGAAAAAGCCGCCACCCGAAGGCGACGGCTGAAACACGGTGGCCTACCACCATACGGATAAGATCAGAACGGGCCGGACGCGACCCCGGCTTCAAGCGGCTTGAATTAATTTGAACAATTATTAAATCGCTGGGATATTTAACCACTGTTTTGATTGGGCATCCAACTTAAAATGCATCAGTGTTCCAGCCGGCAACTGGGAACTCACAACGTTTGCTATACTGCGCGCGATTAGTTGCTCATCACGTTGGATAATTGAAAGTAACGCATTGCCTACATCACTGAGAAGATTGGTTCGTAGATAAGGTTTATTGTCATCCTGAGATAGGATTTTGCTATTGGCGTAATCAACAACAGCGTCTTTTGGGTATGCTATTGCGAAATTTCCCAATGCCAGAAACCACACTATCGTTCCGTCATTCAAAGATACCTCGAAGAAGTACCTTACCTGATTTTCATCAACGCCCGTGATCAGACCGGCAGTGAAGAGGTCAACTCTTTCAGTATACGCTAAATCTCGTGCAATGGACCTAAACATTGCTCCTTGAATGCAAAACTTTGATACTTCTTCAAATAATGCTGCAATGTTAGGCTCTAATTCGTCAATTGCTCTTAATACTTTTCGGCTAAAAGTGCCTGGCTTGCGAATTTCTCCCGATAAAATTTTACCCCAACGCTCTCGCAACTCTTCAGTTGAAGCGCTTTTAGCATACTCCTCGAAGCGCCCCAGAAATTCTTCACTCAACTCCTCAGGACCCGCGCTCATTGCATCTTCACTCATTGGATCGCTGCGCAAATCCTCAAGAGCGTTCACAACAACCGCTTCTCTATTCTCTTGTTCTCGCAATATGCCTTTGTAATGTGTTTCAAAGGCTCGCTTAGCAAAGTCGTGATCAGTATGCATTTCTTGTATCCCGAACTCAGCCGCCTTACGAATAATAGCAACTTCGCCTTGCGTTTTTTCTCGACGCTTTTCCGTAAGCGCTTCAATTTGTGCGCTAAAAAAGTCAACTGAACTGCCAACTAACCGATCAATTCCAGATAAAGCTCTGCTTTTGGCGGATGCCTTAACGCTGTTATCAACTAACTCTGCTGAAACAGAAATTTCATTTGAAAGATGATCTTCTTTTTTCATTACTCACCCCTAGTGCCCGTAAAAGCACTAGTTTTCGGTGAGTCTGTTCACGTGGTCAATCAGCTCGCGATAGGTTTTCTGCGCTAGTCGGGCCCTTCCGGGCGAGGCTCTCACAACGGCTTTACGCCACCGTTAACCGACTACGGCTATCTTTGCTGGCCGTCAGCTACTTGCGAGGAGCCGCCTCGCATTCCGTTGAGGCGTTGTCTCGAATTCAAAACCAATGTCGGTTCATCTGTTTGAGAAAATCAACTTCAATTGGGAAGCCCGATGCATCTCCAATCACTGAATCGATGCTGCAATGCGGACAAAGCGCCGTATCGTAGTCATCAACCCATTCTGTGATTGCACTCGGTTCGAATATTTCAAGACAGTAGAAGCAGCCACACTTCGCGCTGGCCTCAATCTCAGGTCGGTGATGAATGGAACGCTTATGAGCTTCGATAATATCCACTTTGCACTCATTAAAAAAACGGCCCGAAGGCCGCCTTGCAGAGTGGGCGCGCCTTAAGCGCAAATCACCATAGTACAAAATATAGTGTAATTCGCTTAAGCGGGCAACTACCTATCGCGTTTTATAGCCCCAATGCACAGCCAATTCTTCGAGGCCATCTTTGATATAATCGCTGAATGTCGTTTTCTCGCGTTGCGTCTTGGCGAGATCGGCAATTTCCATGCCCTGCCCTACGACTTTGATCATGATATCGAAGGTGCGCTTGCCGAGAACCGGTAGGCAACTATTCAGGTGTTGCGTTGCCTCTACCACCCGATCAGGCAGTGGATCGATAGCCTTTCCTCCGTCAACCTGAACTCGGCCGTAGTCGATAGCAATGGCCCCCTTTGCTCCTGACTGCTCCCAGTACATTCGGAAACGTCCGGCAGCGGCCCACTGTGCGTCATTGATATGACCACGAGCATAAAGAGTGCCAACCGCGCTTTCTCGGATGTTGACCAATGCTTCAACCTTGATCGGATTCGACCTGGAGGGCTGATGCGCCGGGTTGAAATGAGGGTTCGGGGCTTCACACACCTGCACTGAGGATTTGAGGCTGCCCGGCTCATCATGTTTACGCCGCGCGACTTTAAGCGCATCGCGCAATCTCTTGTCCGCAATCTTTCGCTGTTCAGTCATCGCCGCCATGTCTGTTCCTCGTTGACTTGGTTATGCTGCTTGTTCGCCGTGACGCTCGAAACGGGCTTTCCTACGCGTCTCATGGCTTCGTATGATGTGGATACGCCGCTCGACCTCTGGCTCAGTTAGTCTGAGTATCGCCGCAATCTCGAATGTGTCTTTGCCGGATCGAAAGAGCCACAATGGACAGGTATGCGGGCTGTAGGTTGTCATGCCGCCCTCCCCGCCTGCTTGAACGATCCGGTTGAAACCGGCTTCATGGTTTCCAGATCGAGTTCATGGCCGTTGGCCTCTGCTGCCGCCTGGAGGCGAGCCATTGCGGCGTCATAGGAGTTTTCTTCGTCCCTCTTGTCCTGCATTGCGTCCTTCACCGACTGCCATTTTTCGGTTGCACGGGCGCGGCTTTCTGGCGTCCACGTAGATTGCGATTGTGAGCGCTCGCGCTGCTCCTCCCGCTGTTCTCGCAAAATACGGTCACGATTGGCGTCCCATGCCATCGCGTCGAGAATTGGTTTCATCACCTTGTTGCACTCTTGGCGCAGTTCTGGCGGGTCAGGCAGGAATGGGTGTCCTAGCGAACCTTGCAGAATGTTCTTTGTGGCTATCTGCAAGCCGTGGCGGGTAACACCCTCCAGAGCGATGTAGTAAAGGGCCACGTTGAGACTGTCGTTATCCGAAGCCCTTGAGCGAAGGCCGGAAAGCAAGGTCAAGCACTCGAACATTTCCTGCTGAGTGGCCTTCGTCGTGAAATCCTCGGTTTTCGCTAACTGGTTCATCTTTCAAAACTCCAAGTCGCCTTGCTTCGTCGCGTATTGCATCCCCGATGTTTCGGGGCTTGGGAGGCGGGTCTGCTGGTTTTGCGCTGGCGCGGTTGTCATACCGGCCTTCGAGAAGACGGGTGAAAGATTGCTGCTGAAGGAGAAAATCCAGATCAGCGCGAAAATCACCTTTGCGACCCAGACAGAAATCGCTTGCCTCGACCTTTGCTAGAGCTTCAAGCCAAACCGGCAAGCCGTGAGCTTTGAGTAGAGAAGCGAGCTTTCGCTTTCGCGCATCGTTCAGGACACGGACAGCGGGCAATCCGCACCGAGAAGCCAAAGCCGAATAGGCTTCGAGAGCTTCCGAAACATGGTCCTGCTTTTTTGCGCGCTCGCTAACATCTGAACGTAGTGAAGATGTTATATCTGTATCTGTATCTGTATCTGTATGGTTGAACGGTTGTTGAACGTCCGTTGGAGCGAGCCATTGTTTTTGTTGCCTTTTTTCGACACTTGCTTTCCCGGCCTTGGAATTATTTTTCAACTTGTTCGCACGACTTGAAATTTCAGCTTCGGCGCGATGATTGGTTATCTTCCCCTCGACAAGCTGAAGTTTGCCAAGCTCGATAAGCTTTTCGACAGTTTTGACGAACGTGCTCTCACGCATGCCGCAATAGGTGGATAGACGCATGACGTGGAATTCAACGGGGCCGTTTTCCTCATAGATGCGGCAAAGCATCATTGTGTATACGCCGACTTCCTGAGCCGACAGGCCGCGAACTCCGTGCATGAAGTCAGAAGGATAGAAATCGAAATAAGGGATACGGTCCCGGCTCATGCTGACACCCTCCCCTTGAGGGGAATATTCCAGTCGACAAGCACAGACTGAACGTCGCCCACAGATCGGCAGACGGCATAAGGAACGCCATTCTCACCGCACCAGTCGCGCCATTCGCGTTGCACACCGGAAAGATTGCCGCTTTCAGTTTTCAATTCGATCAGCCCGCACGCGCCGCCTTGGCGCAACAGAACCCAATCAGGTGCACCCGCCTTCACACCCTCACGCTTGAGGCGCGCACCGGTTCGGGCATCCCTGCGACCACCATTAGGCACGTGGAACGCCTTCACGCTGTCCGGCAGGGAAAGCTCAAGAAATTCGGCCACAGCGATTTGTATGGCGCTTTCTGACTGGCGGCGCGTCATGCGGCCTCGCCTTCTGCCTTACGGCGGTCAATTTCGGCTTCGATCAGTTTGACGACCTGCAACCGATGCTGGCGAATACGCTCATGCTGCGCGATCCACATATCAGGACGCGGCGGCTTGGACATGCGCCCCTTGCGAAGCAGGTCATCCATCGACCGCACTTCGCCTATGGCGATATCGAGCATCTGGCGCAGGGAAAGCATCAGGGCCTCACGCAATCCGATAGGTTTGCGAGCCACCCGGAAACAAATCGTCTCCAGTCGCAGCCCCCACACCATTTTCGATGAGCCATTTCCCCGAGGCAGGCCCTACAGACTTGCCGTCTGGCAGCGTAAAATAAACGAAACCGCCGCCCTTTATGGCTTCTTCCGTCTGCGACACCTCGCGAGCAAGGGTTGCCCCCCCATAGAGACGGCCAAGGGCTGGCTTCACGTAATGCGGTATTTTCTGAGCTTCCATTACATCCTCCACGCGAGATAGAGGCCGATCAAACAGACCAGCAGGATTGTCAGGAGAGTTGAGAGAATGGCGGCGGCGAAAGGGCTCATCGTTCACCCTTCTCTATTCGTGTCGGGAAGGTCTCCCGATCTTTTTGCCGCGCATTTTCAACCGTCAGAAAACGGGCCTCATAGACAGACTTGATATGCAAATACTCCCCCGCCCAAATATCTTTGCGCGCGCGGTATCGGAGGCGATGGAGAAGCTTTCCGGGCAACCCAGTCTTTTGTTCCAAGCGGAACATGGCGGCGTCGATAGTGTCACCCACTCCGCGGAACTCTTTATTCAACAACGCTTCAGCCATTTGGCGAGCCAGTTCTACCGCATCACGACCATATTCAGCCGTTTCGCGCGTCATGTAGGCTGCGTCGTCCACGAAGGGAATTAAGCAAGGTTTCTTGTTGATGACGTCCGTAACGAACTCTCGCAGCTCGTCGCTGTAATCGAACCATTCGCCACTCACGTTCAAATGTGCGAACTTCTCATGCAGAAATTGTTCGGTTTCTAGCCCGCCTTCCATTGAACATAGAATTGTGACGCCACCCGGTACCGATACCGAAAGGTTCTTCTTTCGGGCTTCTAGGTCCGAAGTGAAGCCAATCTTGACGGTGGATGGATCAATCCGGGTTGTTGCGAAATAGACCGTCATTCGTCTGTGCCTTTCAATTCCGGGCAAATCCATTCGGCCAGCCATGCGGCCTTGTCACGGAGCCACATTGCCAACGTGTTCCTGCGCTCGAATGAGAGCCACCTGAGCAAGACGGGCGGTTTCTTCGCGATAAGCGGCATGTTTCTTCCTCGCATCGAGGATCGCCCGCATATCTTCGATTTCGCGGTATTCGATCCGGCTTGCTTCTTTGTTGAAAACGGCTCTAACCCGCCGCCGGGTCCACGCACTGTTACGCCTGCTCAAGAGCGCATAAGCCCGTTCAAGCATCGACTTGACGGGTTCGCGGACACCGCGAGCGCCAATCACATCGTCAAGCAGAGACGCGGCCATATCCACGTCAGACATGGGCTGGTTCTCCTTGGCTGAAAAATCCACGTTCTCGGACGAACGATCCGTATTCATGGGTGACTCCGCTGCTACGTTTCAGGACAGCAAAGACGCCCTGAGACGAAACGAGAGCAGGAGTTGAGGTTTGGAACACATCGGGCATGCCGCGTGGCGCGTTTTGCAGAACGCACGAAAAGCAGCGATTGCCCGAAACGAAAAAGGCGCGGGTACCGAAATGCACAGCGCAGAGGGTGTTCCAGGTATTTCTGCCTTGAACGCTGCGCTTCGCCCGGAGGCACCCGCTACCGTCGAATATCCGGGCGAACGGAAAAGATCGCGACACAAAGGACGCTCGACGGGTTCTTGAATTGAAGATTGAGCGAGGCTTGTTCCTCATCGCCGCCCCTCGCTCGAAAAGGGAGCCGCGCCACGCTTATTGAAGGTGGCGCGGCTTTCTTCGTCAGTGTGGGAGGAGTTCACCAACGAATGGAAATTCTGCAATGCATGTTCATGCGTGCGACCGCTCGCGCTCCTGCCGGTCTTGCGGCAAGAGGCGATGAATGTTCCGTCATGGGTTGGGAAAACGGTCGCAGTCATGGCTTACGACATCCCCAGAGCGTCCATGTAAAGCTGAAGCATCGCTTCTTCTTCCTGACGCTCATGGTCTTCCTTCTTGCGAAGGCGAATGATTTCCTTGAAGGCTTTGGCGTCGAAACCGCTGCCCTTCAGTTCAGCAATGATTTCTTTCTGGTCATCGCTGATAGTTTTCTTTTCTTCTTCAAGGCGCTCGTAACGTTCAATGAAAGCCCGAAGCTGGCCAACGGCAATCGTCTGCGCTTCCGATGTGATATCGTCGCTCATTACACGGTTCCTGATAGGGTTGAAGGTTGCGGTTGTCGCGCAGAGGCTCGAACCTCTTTGCGGGATCGATGCGAGGCGAGCCACACATACGTGACGCCCTTTAGTCCTCGCTTTGAACACGCTGAAACAACCTTATCCCAATGCTCAGGAGCGATACTGTCGCGCCGTCGCATCTGCCTCGCCGCTTCGTATCCGCAGCCAACATCCCGGGCGAAATCGGAAATTTTGCCCCAGCTATCAATCAGGTCGGTAATAGTGTCTGGCGTGTTCATCATGGTTGCATCGTACATAACGTACGACAGCAATGCAACACAAATCGTACACTATGAACGACAATACTAAGTCATAATGTACGAATGGAACCGAAAGACCGTTTGAAAGAAGCGCGCATTAAAGCCGGGTTTGAAACCCCGAGTGATGCCGCACGCGTGCTCAAAGAGATCAATAAGAACACTCTGATAAGCAACGAGAACGGAAATCGTCCAATCTCGCGCAAAGCAGCCGAAAAATACGGTGAATTGTTCGGCGTCGATCCGGGCTGGATACTTTTCGGTGAAGGCGGCTCACCCGAAGATAAAATTAGCGGGGCAACACAGATAGAAGCCATGTTGCGCCGCATCAAAGGGCTGAACGATCAAGACATACTTGTCGTGATGAGCGTCATTATGAACGCAATTCGCGTGAATGGCGACGAACAAGAACAAACTCAGCCTGATGATCAATCTGGACTGACCACTGACCACCATAAAGTGAAGCCATAGTTTCAGCAAACTCGTTGGCTTTGAACTCAGCCTTTCTCATTGCGGTAAGAAGGCCACCATTCAGCGTGGCAACTCGCAAAAGCTCCAGCCTGTCACCTTCCTTACCTGGCTGAATGGTTACGAATTTAATCATTCATTCCTCCCCGCCGCTATATCTTTTCCATGTCCGCCACTTCTGGCGGCAACCTGTCACCATGTGCATAGATGAGCTTCGGTTCTTCATAATCGCCGGTATCGGCATCACCCTTGCTCACAAATGCAACGACTGCGGGTTTGATTGGTGCCAGCTTTTCCGCGACTCGGCGCGCATGGCTTACATCTTTCGCCAGAAATG
>UCNG01000021.1 GCA_900473915.1 Hyphomicrobiales bacterium
ACCAAGCAAAACTGTCAACGCAGTTTCTCAAAAAAACAGGAATTTTCTTTCCACAGCCAATATGGTCCTTTTTAACCAAATTTCAACCGTGAAAAACTGGCGATTCGAACAGTTGCGACGATTCCATGACGGTTGGCATGACAATCGGGGGAAGAACATGAAGCCTATGCCCTATATTCTGGCGGTCGATGGCGGCGGCACCGGATGCCGGGCGCTTCTCGCCGACCGCGATGGCGCGGCCATGGGCCGGGGGGCCAGCGGCCCCGCCAATATCGGCGCCAACCCGGCAGCAGCGCTGGACAATATAATGCGCGCAGCAAAGCAGGCCGTGCAGGACGCGGGACTGGATGTCGCCATACTAAGAGAGACCTGCGCGGTGCTGGGGCTCGCGGGCGCAAACTCGCTTGCCGACAAGGGCAGTGTGGAGCGTCAACTCCCTTTCGGCAGGGGGAAGATCGTTTCCGACGCGGTCAGCGCCCTGCAAGGCGCGCTCGGTCAGGACGATGGCGCTATCGTCATTCTCGGCACCGGTTCAGTCTTCGTCAAAAGGGAGCGAGAGGCTTTCGAGATTGTCGGCGGACGCGGCTTCATGCTGAGCGATCAGGCGGGCGGAGCACGGCTTGGCCGCGAACTGCTCGAAGAAACGCTGCTTGCGCTGGACGGAATGGCTGAACGCACGGCGCTCGTCGATGCTGTGCTGGCCCGGTTCGGCGGCGACATGCGCCAGATCATAAGCTTCTCGCGCACGGCGATGGCTGCGGACTATGCCACCTTTGCACCTACCGTCTTCGATTATGCGCATAAAAGCGATGCGCTTGGCATGTCGATCCTGCAACGCGCCTGCACTTATATAGGCCGCGGTCTGGATCGGCTCGGCATAGAAAGGCTCGGCCGGTTCAGCATGACGGGAGGCCTTGCCTCTTCCTATGCGGCGCTGCCGTTTCTGCCGCATCGAGACCTCTATCGACCCGCGCTCGGCAATGCATTGCAGGGCGCATTATCCCTCGCTTTGCTGGAGAACGGTCGCGATTAACCGCTGGCGGCAAAAAGACTTGTCGTGGCGGGGTTTACCCCCTAACTTCTAGATCAATGAGGCCGGTTTTTGCTGGCGGGCGTATTCTTTTCACGCATTTTCCGGACGAAGGCGGTTTCGGTTCTTCGAGGAAATGCCCTGCAGGGGTGGCATGCTGACTAAAAAGGGCAAATATGGCCTGAAAGCCATGGTGCATCTGGCGGGCGTTACGGACGGGCAACTGGTTTCGGCCAGCGAGATCGCCGAGAAGCACCATATACCGCGCAAGTTTCTCGACAATATTTTCACCGAGCTTCGCAATGCCGGTTTCGTTCTGAGCCGCAAGGGTAAGGGCGGCGGCTTCTGCCTTGCCCGCCCGGCCAACGAAATTGCCATCGGCAATATCATCCGCGCGCTTGATGGCGCGCTTGCCCCCATCGCCTGCGCCAGCAAGACAGACTATCGCCCGTGCGATGATTGTGATGAGGACGAATGCGAGGTGCGCCATATGATGCTCGACGTGCGCGAAGCCATCGCCAGCGTTCTGGATCACCGAACGCTGGCCGACAGCAGGGCCATGGATATAGCCTCACTGTCGGAATAGGCTTCAGGCTGGCGACCAGTTCGGAAACGGATCGTTCAGCCCCGACCAGCGTTCCGGCACAAAGTCTTCTTCCTCAAGGAGACACTGGTCCAGTTCATCGATGAGCGCATCTTCCCGCATCGGATCGACGCCGATGAATACAATCTCCTGACGCCGGTCGCCCCAGACTTTATGGAAATACGGTTCCATGGCGCGCTGCCATTCGGGTTCCTCCGGCCAGTATTGCCTGGGCACGGAGGACCACCAGCGGCCCCTTTTTCCCGTGCGCACCAAGGCCCCCGCCTGACTGATCTCGCCGACGAAATCCGGCCGTGTCGCCAGCCAGAAGAAGCCCTTCGCCCGCACGACACCCGGCCAGCCCTTGTCGATGAAAGACTGGAACCGTTCGGGATCGAAGGGACGCCGCGCGCGATAGACAAAGGAGCGAACGCCATATTCCTCGGTCTCGGGCGTATGCGCGGCAAAACCGTGCAACTCCTTGTACCAGAGCGGATGTTCATGCGCCTTGTTGAAGTCGAACAGCTTCGTGTCCAATAGGGCGTCGAGCGGCACCTGGCCGAAATCGGCCTCCTCAATGCGGGCATCGGGATTGAGCGAACGGATGACCTTGCGGGCAAGATCCCGCTCATCTCTTGAAGCGGTCGATATCTTGTTCAACACCACGACGTCGGCGAACTCGATCTGCTCGACCAGAAGGTCGACAAGCGTGCGCTCGTCCTCCGCGCCAAGAGATTCGCCGCGATCGCGCAGGAAGTCGCTCGAGGCATAGTCCTTCAGGAGATTGGCCGCATCCACAACCGTCACCATCGTATCGAGCCGGGCGATATCGGAAAGACTGTTGCCCTTCTCGTCGCGAAACTCGAACGTGGCGGCAACCGGCAAGGGTTCGGCTATGCCGGTCGACTCGATCAGCAGGTAATCAAAGCGGCCCTGCGCCGCCAGTTGCGAAACCTCCTTCAGGAGATCGTCGCGCAATGTGCAGCAGATGCAGCCATTGGTCATCTCGACCAGTTGCTCGTCCGTGCGGGAGAGATTGGCGCCGCCCTCCCGAACGAGGGCGGCATCGATGTTCACTTCGCTCATATCGTTGACGATCACCGCCACGCGGCGGTTCTCGCGATTGTTGAGCACGTGGTTGAGCAGTGTCGTCTTTCCGGCGCCAAGAAAGCCGGACAGGACGGTGACGGGCAGTCTTTTTCTCATCACTGCGTTCCTTGGTGAAACTGGAAGGGATCAATCGTGGTGATGCTGATCGAGATTGAAGGTCAGCGTGGTGAAATAGCTGAGCTTGTCGGCTTCCGTTGAGTCGGACAGCGGTTTGGAATGGCCCGCAGCAACGACATTGAGACCCGCATTGCGAATCCTGATTGTGGCGATGCCTTCGGCGTCGGTCTTTGCCGGTGCCGCGTGGCTGTCATTGACATAATCCGCCGTGACCTCGACGCCTTCCACCGGCTTTCCGTCAAGCAGAACCTGCACGGGAAGCTCGTTACCCGCCTCCAAAATCGTCGGGTCCATCAGGGGAACGATTTCAAACGGCAAGCCTTGCGGCTCGGGCTTCCTGCGCAGATGATCGAGAATGGCGACGGCAAATTTCTGGCTCTGGCTGGACTGTTTCGCACCCGGCACCTCGGACTTCGGCTTGTTGACCCACTTGCCGTCCGGACCCTCGGCCCAGAAGCCATTGTCGAGCATGCCGCTGACCACAACCGCATTTCCGGGCACGCCGAGCAGGGCATGATCTTCCAGCCGCTCGATCTTCACGGCAACATCCTTGCCGTCCCCGTCTTTGGCGGTCACCGTCTTCAGCTTCTGCGGATCATAAGCCTCGTCGCTTGCGCCATGGCCGTACACAACAGCCTGCGTTCCATGACGCTCGGCAATCCAGATGCCATGCGCACCCGCTACTACCGGAGCAAGAAAAGTCAAAACGGCACCGGCCTGAAGCGCCCTCACAAAGCTACGCATTCATATCTCCTTTATGTTATATCGTAACAATCTTAGCGGTAAAAATAGGCGGTTAAAGCCGCCCAGAAATGTACGGAAAAACGGCAAAACGCCTGCTTGACGCGCTCTGCAGCGAAGGAACCAAGCGCGTTGCGCTTGTTCCGGTTTCTTGAGTGCCGGGCCGCCCGCAAGTTCAAGCAGGTTGCAGCCCGGCACTATCGCAGCCGCTTTCTGAATGCAGCGGCATCCAGCAAAGGGAAGCGGCTGCGGCTGTTATTTCGACAGGCAGGTTTTCAGCGAACTGGCCAGATTGCGGATAAGCTGCGGATAAAGGTCCGGCCCATCCTTCAATTCCGCACCCAGAGGATCGAGAACGCCGGTTTTGGCATCCGTTCCGTCGATAACGGTTTTCACCAGCTTCGGCTCGAACTGTGGTTCGGAGAACACGCAGGCTGCGCCGAGCGACTTGATCTTGTCGTGAATTTCCTGGATGCGCGCCGCACCCGGCGCTTTTTCCGGGCTAACCGTGATCGATCCGGCCGCCTTCACGCCAAAGCGATTTTCGAAATATTGATAGGCATCGTGGAAGACGACGAATGGCTTGTCTTTAACCGGCTCCAGTTCGCTGGCGACTTCCGCCGTCAGCGCGTCGATCTTCTCGCCATAGTCCTTCGCGTTCTTTTCATATTGCGCGGCATGTTCCGGGTCGCTTTCAGCGAGTGTCTTGGCAATATCCGCCGCCAGAACCTTTCCGTTCTGCGGGTCGAGCCAGAAATGCAGGTCAAATTCATTGTGGCCATGGTCATGCCCGGCTTCGGAAGCTTCAGCGGCATGATCGTGCTTCTTGTCATCATGGGCATGGTCGTGACCTTCTTCATGCCCATGGTCATGCGCTTCGAACGGCCCGCCTTCACGGAACTTCAGCTTCGTCAGGCTGTCTGCATCACCAAGCGCGACAACCTTTGCGCCCTCGCCCAGCGTGTCGATGGGCTTGTCGAGGAAGGTTTCCATCGACGGTCCGGCCCAGAAGATCACCCTGGCGTGCTCGATGGCTTCGGCATCGGAGGGTTTCAGGCTGTAGACATGCTCCGAACCCGCGCCCTGCACGATCAGCTTCGGCTCGCCCACGCCCTGCATGACCGCCGAGACAATCGAGTGGAGCGGCTTGATCGATACGACAACGCCGTCACGTTCCGCAGCAAAGGCGGCATGGGTCAAACCGGCCAGAAAAGCCGAGGCGAGAAGGAGGGAGCGGCGATGTTTCATGGTCTCTCTCTTGGGTGATTGATGAAGGACATCATATTCAAGTGATATGTTATTTTATTACGTCTGTTGCGTTATGCTATAACGTCTGTCATAAGGTGAGGCAACCCCCAATTTGCAAAAATTGAAACCGGGGTGGCCAATGGAAAAGACACTGAGAAAAGCCCGGAACAGATGAGCAGGAAGACCGCCCTCCCCGCCCAAAAGGCGCGGGAAACATTGATCGAACTGAAAGGCGCCGGCGTCTATCGCGACGGGCGCTGGCTCGTGCGCAATGTCGATCTGGTTGTCGAGCGCGGCGAAATCGTGACCCTGATCGGGCCGAATGGCGCGGGAAAAAGCACCGCCGCCAAGATGGCGCTACGCATCCTGAAGCCGGACGAAGGCAATGTGAGCCACGCGCCGGGGCTCAGCATCGGTTATGTGCCGCAGAAGATCAATATCGACCGCACGCTGCCGCTTTCGGTCGAGCGCCTGATGACGCTGACCGGGCCTCTCGCGCGCAAGGATATCGAGTCGGCATTGGAAGTGGTGGGCATCCCGCATCTTGCAAAGGCCGAGATCGCCAACCTGTCAGGCGGCGAGTTCCAGCGGGCGCTGATGGCGCGCGCGCTTGCACGCAAGCCCGACCTCATGGTGCTGGACGAGCCGGTGCAGGGGGTCGACTTTTCCGGTGAAGCCGCGCTTTACGAGCTGATCGCGAAACTGCGCGACGACACCGGCTGCGGCGTGCTTTTGATTTCGCACGACCTGCATCTGGTCATGGCGGCGACCGACCGCGTCATCTGCCTCAATGGCCATGTCTGTTGCAGCGGCACCCCGCGCGATGTGACGGCAAGCCCCGAATATGTGCGGCTGTTCGGCAGCCGGGCCGTCGGGCCGCTCGCCGTCTACGAGCATCACCACGATCACACCCATCTGCCTGATGGGCGCGTGCTGCACGCAGATGGTTCCGTGACCGATCACTGCCATGCCGATGATGGCCATCATCATGACCATGACCACCATCACCACGAAGGGAGCGCGCCCCGTGCTTGACGACTTCTTCACCCGCGCCATCATCGCCGGTGTCGGTCTGGCGCTCACCACCGGGCCGCTCGGCTGTTTCATTGTGTGGCGGCGCATGGCCTATTTCGGCGACACCATGGCGCATTCCGCGCTTCTCGGCGTGGCGCTGGCGCTTGTTTTCGACATCAATATGATGATCGGCGTGTTCGCGGTCGCGGTGGCGATTTCCGCCATTCTGCTGCTCTTGCAGCGCCGCCATACATTGTCGGCGGATTCGCTCCTCGGCATCCTGTCCCATGCCACGCTGTCGCTTGGCCTCGTCCTCGTCGCCTTCATGACATGGGTGCGGGTCGACCTCTTGTCCTTCCTGTTCGGCGATATTCTGGCCGTTTCGCGCATGGATATCGCCTTCATCTATGGCGGCGGCTTGTTCGTGCTGGCGGTTCTGGCCTGGCTGTGGCGTCCTTTCCTCGCCGCCACCGTCAGCGAGGATATAGCGCGTGCCGAAGGCATGAACCCGGCTTTGTCGCGCATTGTCTTCATGCTGTTGCTCGCCATCGTCATCGCCATTGCGATGAAGATCGTCGGAATCCTCCTGATAACCTCGCTGCTGATCATTCCGGCGGCAACCGCACGCCGCTTTTCCTCCACGCCCGAACAGATGGCCATCCTCGCCTCGCTGATCGGCGCTGCCGGGGTGATCGGCGGACTTTATGGCTCCATTCATTTCGATACGCCATCCGGCCCGTCCATCGTGGTCGCGGCGCTTGCCATTTTCATTTTGAGCCTGTTACCCCTACATAAGAGGGAACAAGCATCACCGAAACGGATCGCTGGACAATGAGCACCCATCACCATCATCACGCCCCGCAGGACCTGACCCGCAATCAGACACTGGTTTTCGACGTGCTGTCCAAGGCGGATGGCCCGCTCAGCGCCTATACGATCCTCGACCAGTTGCGCGACGATGGTTTTCGCGCGCCGCTGCAAGTCTATCGCGCGCTGGAAAAGCTGCTCGACTACGGGCTGATCCATCGCCTCGAAAGCCTCAACGCCTTCGTTGCCTGCGCCCATCCGCAATGCCATCAGCAGGGCCTCGTGGCTTTCGCGATTTGCGAGAAATGCGGTCAGGTGACGGAGTTTTCCGACGCGGCGATCGAAAATCTCGTCAGCGCATGGAGCCTCCAGAACGGGTTCAAGTCGCGCAAGACGACACTGGAGCTGCGCGGCCTCTGCGAAGCTTGCGGGGATCACTAGAGCATTTCCAGCAAAAGTGCGAAGCGGTTTTGCGTTCGGAAATGCGGAAAAAGATCATACTCAAACAGATACGAACCTGTTCAAGGTAACCATGCCCGCAGATTCCCGGTTCAAAAAGTAACGCATCGGCAATCGAAACCTGCTAGACTGGTCTCTTAAAACTGCGCATCGTGCTTTCTGAAAATCGTTTCCGATTTTCAGGCCGATGCGGTGGGGAACAGCAGGTAAGATTTTGATATGGCGCGGGTTAAGCCATCCCATGAACGTCGCAGGGAAGAGAGACAGCGCACAAGGCTGCGCTCGGGCAAGATCGTGGGCCTCGACGGGCGGTTTATCATCGAGTGTCAGTTCAGCGATATCGCGCCCCATGGCGCCAAGCTGAGGACCGTCGAAGTCCCCACCCTGCCTGAGCGTTTCTGGCTGTTCGATGATTATTATGGCCGCGCGCTTCTGGCCCGCGTCGCCTGGCGCAATGGCCGTGAAATGGGGGTGGAGCTGGTATCCGACCCGGCAGTCACGCCGCTCGACGAAGAACGCCTCGCCCAGCTTTCAGGAAAATATTATTCGCTGTGACTGGCAGGCTCGGCCTTTGCCTGCTTTTCGGGCGCCTGCTTTCCGGGTGCGGTCGGCGTCGGCGTGCCGCGCATGTTCATGGCGCGGATTTCTTCGGCTGAAATATAGTTGAACTGCTCGACCAGAAGGTCCTTGATCACCGGTTCGGGGAACCGCGCGTTGAGATCGGAGATGATCGAGGCGCGCACGTCCTCGAATCTCACCTTCTCGACCTCCTTGGTATCCGAATAGCTGCCATAGAACTTGCGGAAGATTTCATCGCTGATGAAGAATTCGAGCGGCACGCTCAGCTTCTTGCGAATGTTTGAATCGACCGTATAGACAAGCTGCGTCACCACATAACCGGCCACATCGCCATTCGAAATGATCGGCACGCTCATCACGTCCGTCTTCACGTAGTCGACGCCGCCGAAACCGCCGACCGCGGCCTGCGCCCCATCCGCAGATGGGGCGTTCTGGCGAACGGCGAAGAAAAGCGAGCCGAAAGCGACGGCGCAAATCCACAGGCCGATGGCAATGATGCGGATCATCGTGCGTGACCGAGCCTCGCGCTCTGCATGGAATAGGTGCCGTCGGCTTCCTGCGTTTCCAGCGCACCGCGAATGAGATCGGCCAGTTCGCCGACAGCGCGCAGATGCAGTTGCAGCGCCTCGCAGTTCTTTTCAAGCTTGTGCTTCAGGCTGTCCAGCAGCGGCTGAAGTCGCTTCATCGTCGCGGGTTCGGCAGCGCTGGCCGCTTTCTTGATCGCCTTGTTGAAATCGTAAAGTCCACGGCTCTTGCGGGCGTTGATTTCGGCGAGATCCGGATTGCCGCCATCCAGCAGAAGGCGCGTTTCCGTATCGATCACGTCTTCCAGACGCTGGATCGCCCGCACGACCGGCTTCAATGTCGGGTTCTCGTCCGGTTCCTCTGCCAGCGCCTGACCGGGTTCGCTCGTGATAGCGACGATCAGCGAATCCTCTGGCAGGCTGTTTTCAGAGCTTGTCTCGGTCATTTCGGGGGTCCTCAATTATGACGCTTGTCGTTACGGGCCAATCAGCCGCGCGCGCTGTCCGTGTCGCTGTTGTCTATCTTTTCATTTTGCCGCATGTCCTTATCCCGAAACCGGTTCCCACTTTCGGGAGACATGCTCCAGCTGCTTTTGAATGAGCTTGCGTTCGAAGCCATGCACAATGTCCTTCGAAACGGCGTTCTCGCTCATCTGGTCTCCCAGATTGTTGATCACGTCTCCCAAGGCCACCGTCGTCGGCGCGTCTGGCCGTCCGTTGCGCGCCGCCTGCTCCTCAAGCAACCTGGCAATGCCGACACCGCCGCCATCCGCCATCTTGTTCGCCATGGCTTCCGCCATCATGGACTTCCAGTATTCACCGGCAATCCCCTTCCCGAAGGTCGCCGTCGTGTCACTGGTGAACATCGACTGCACGAAGGATTGCAGCATGAAGGCCTCGAACTTGCGATAGGCCGGATTGGCCGCGTTCTGCGCATCCGGCCGCACGCTGACCCCAGCCGCGAGGCTGTCGGAAAAGCTGGCGAAACCATCCTGCGTCAGCCCACCGCCGGCGGCGGATGCGGACGGCGCTCTCAACCGTTCCGCTGCCATGCGATAGGCTTGCGGATCGGCGGCGCGCGCCACGTCCATCACCAGATCCGACGGCGGGTTGATCGCCATGCATCTTTTCCTTCTTCTGTTAATTGCACCATAATGGACCAAACTTGACTGAAACTTGTGCGTGCGTTCAGGCCCGTTTTTGTGCTCAATCAGGGCCTTGCGAGCGATTTGTCGTTTTCCGGCTAATAAATTCTTCGATCAGGCTGGAAAGTTCGCGCCGTTCGCGCTCGTTTCTGGTGCCCGCCAGGCGATCTTCCAGCAATTCCACCCGCCTTTGTTCCTGCAACAGCGCCTTGCGCTGCACATCGAGCCGCTGTTCCAGCTGCTGCGATTCGGCGGCATTGTTTCCCAGACGCCGGATCAGCAGCGATGGATCGATATTGAGCGCATCGCCGTCATAGCGGCGGTCCTGCATGGCGATCAGCGCCTCGCGCTCCTCATCCAGCGCGCCCTTGCGCGCATTGGCTGCGGCAAGCGCCTGTTCCAGCCGGGCGCTGCCAAGCTTTTGCAGTTCAATCAGCTTCTTGAGATTGCGCGGATTGGTCATCGCGGCCCTCAGAACAGTTCGCGCAACTGCGTGGCAGTTTCGTTGGTGAAGAAGCGCAGCAGTTCCGGCAGGATGAAATAGACCACCAGCAGCCCTCCCCCCAAAACGAACGGCATCGACACGAAATAGACCGGTATGGTCGGCGTCAATTTGTTGACGAGGCCGATGGCGAAATTGACCAGAATCGCAAAGACGATGAAGGGGGCCGCAATGCGCAGCGTCGCCAGAAAAGCCGTCGAAAGCGCATCGGTGAAATCAATCATCGCCGCGTCAGGGCGAAACTGTCCATCCACCGGAATAGCGACATAGGAATTGAGCAGCGCCCGGAAAATTTCCAGATGCATGTCGGTGATGAAGAACAGGAACAGCGCGCTGAAGGTGACGATGGTTGCAAGCGTCGCCTGCGGTTCGCTTTCGGTGATGGCATCGGCGGGAGAGCCGGAATAGCCGACGGAAACCGCCATCGTGCTGGCCATGAATTGCAGCGCCCAGAAATAGATATGCGCCAGAATGCCGATAACCGCACCGACGAACAGTTCGCTCGCCATCAGGCGAAACAGCGTCCACGGCTGCCCGGCATCGAAAACGGTGACGATGCGTTGCAGCACCAGCGGCAGCACCGCGAAGGAACAGGCGAGCGCGATGAACAGCCTGACCTGCAACGGAATGCGCGCGCTCGAAAGCCCCGGCATCAGCATCAGGCAAGCGCCGATGCGGCAGAACGCCAGAACGGCGGCCAGGATGATTTCATTGAGCGGCAATTGTGCGACAGGCACTCAAGGCCCTTTCATCGTATCAAGCAATAATTACTCCCCTCGTCCTTCGACCCTTCGAGACGCCAAGCCTCGACAAGCTCGGCATGGCTCCTCAGGATGAGGGGCGTGAGTGCCACGACTTTTTTCCTCATTCTGGGGAGGCGTGTCTGAGCACATAGCGGGCGTCTCCGACCTCTCCAACCCTCGCGCCCCTCATCCTGAGGAGGTGCCCTGAGCGGAGCGAAGGGAACCGTCTCGAAGGATCGAAGGACGAGGGGTCGAGGGACCGGAAGACCAGAGGATTGAAGAACGCTGTTCGCTCACGAAATCGCACCGAGCGACTTCACCTCCACGCCACGGGCGATTTCGACATGGGACAAGACGGGCAGCGTGGCGAACAGGCGCTCGATGATCATGCGGATGTAGGGCCGCGCTTCCGGCGAGGACACCAGCACGAAACGCTCGCCATTGTCGAAATGCTTGCGGATGACGGCAGACGCCTCCGTGCCGAACTGTTCCAGGAGGCGCGGATCGATGTCGAATTCGACGATCTCGCCCTTGGCATCACGCTTGAGGCTCTGGTGGAAAACCAGATCCCAGCGATTGCCGAGGCGCAGAACATTCAGCACGCCATTGTCGGACAGGTCGCCGCAAATCTGCTGCGCCATGCGCATGCGCACATGCTCCACGATCATTTCCGGGCGGCGGACGAGCGGCGCGATTTCCGCGATGGCTTCGAGGATCAGATGCAGGTTGCGGATGGAAATGCGCTCGGCGAGCAAAAGCTTGAGCACCGCCTGCAAGCCCGAATAGGAAATATGCGACGGGCAGATATCTTCCAACAGCTTGCGGTATTCCGGCCCCAGACGGTCCAGCAGAATGCGCATATCCTTGTAGGACAGAAGCTGGGCCAGATTGTTGCGCACGATTTCGCTCAGATGCGTCAGCAGGACCGAGAGATTGTCCACGGTCATGTAGCCGTCGCGGCGCAGATCGGACGCAAAGGTTTCCGGCACGGAATAGGCGCGCATGCCGAAGGCCGGCTCGCGCACTTCCTCACCCGGAATGGACGGAATCGGGCGCTCGCCCAGCACGACCAGCGTTTCGCCGACCCGCAGCTCGTGGCTGGCGACAGCCGTTCCGTGTATCTTGATGCGATAGCTTTTCGGCGGCAGCGCGATATCGTCCGTCACCTTGATTTCAGGAATGACGAAACCGTATTCCTGCGCGAACTTGCGGCGCATCTTGTTGACGCGATGCGCCAGTTCCTGCTGCGAGGCGATCAGCCGGGCGGAAAGCTGCTTGCCGAGGCAAAGCTCGATCTGGTTGGTTTCAAGCGACGCCTTGACCGAGTTGCGTTCCTGCTCTTCCTGTTCGCGCTGTTTCTTGCCGGCCTCGTTCGCTTCCGCCTCGCGCTGGCGCGCCTGACGGCGCGGCACGGCAATGCCGATGAAAGCCATCGCGCCGCCCAGCATGAAGAACGGGAAGGCTGGCAGGCCCGGCATGATGCCGAGGACGAAAAGCAGCATGGCCGCGACCAGAAGCGCCTTCGGATAAGCGCCGAGCTGACCGAAGATCGCCTGATCGGCGGAACCGCGCGTGCCGCCCTTCGACACCAGAAGACCGGCGGCGAGCGAAACGATCAGCGCCGGAATCTGCGTGACCAGACCATCGCCCACCGACAGTTTGGTGAAGACGTCAGCCGCGTGCGCAATATCCATGTCGTGGCGCGTGGCGCCGATGATGATGCCGCCGAAAATATTGACGGCGGTAATGATGAGGCCCGCAATCGCATCGCCGCGCACGAATTTGGAAGCACCGTCCATGGAGCCGAAGAAGGAGCTTTCCTCTTCCAGCTCGCGGCGGCGGCGCTGCGCTTCCTTTTCATCGATCAGGCCGGATGAGAGATCGGCATCGATGGCCATCTGCTTGCCGGGGATGGCATCGAGCGTGAAGCGCGCGCCCACTTCCGCGATACGCGTCGCGCCCTTGGTGATGACGAGAAAGTTGACGATGATCAGGATGCAGAAAACCACCAGACCGATGACGAAATCGCCGCCCATCACGAATTGCGAGAAGCCATGGATCACGTGACCGGCGGCGAGATATCCCTCATTGCCGTGGGTGAGAATCACGCGCGTCGTCGCGATGTTGAGCGACAATCGCATCATGGTGGCGATCAGCAGCACCGTCGGAAAGGCGGAAAAATCGAGCGGGCGCTGGATCCACAGCGCCACCATCAGGATCAGGACGGAGAAGGCGATGGAGAACGCCAGCCCGATATCCAGCACGACCGCCGGAACAGGCAGGAAAAGCACCGTCAGGATAATGATTATGCCAACCGCCAGACCCATGTCGCTGCCGGTCAAAAATCCGCTTTTCATGAAGGGTTTAGCCGCTGCCTGCTGCACATCCGTCTCCTGTTTCGAAGCGGACCCTAGCTTGCGAAGCTTGCGCGAAGGCTACCAAAGCGCATCCCGAAAAGTGTGAAGCGGCTCTGCATCGATGATGCGCAAAAACCAGCACGGTTTCGTCGGCCCATGTTAACCGGACCCGGGCCAGAGAAATTGCCAAATGAACTGTTCAATCCGAACATTTTATCATTCTTTAGAATACTATATTTTAAAAATTAATAATAATATATGTTAGTTATTAATATTATAATAGAAATATATATGGAGTAATTGATTTTTAATTTGAAGCAGGTATGTTATTTGAGTACTGATTCTCTATATTTTCTTGATTTGCGCAAGACATGAGCGCGTTTTAAGGAGATGAGAAATCGTAAAAATCGTATTCATGTTATCATTAACTTGTTCTCCAGTTTTCCGCTTCGTCCTCTAAATAACCGCTTCTGATAAGGGGTGTCGGTTTTTTATTGTACGCTGAACGTCAATTTATACCCAGCTAGGCAGGGGGAGAATTCTTTATGCATAAATCACCACTTCGCCGTCCTCTCAGTCGCGGTGTTCTGCTTTCCGGTGTTGCTCTTGGTGTGCTATTTTGTGGAACGGCGTCTTTTGCTGAACCTTCCATCACCTATACGGGCAGCGTAGCTCCTCCGCCGCCGACAGGAACAACGAATTGGGACTTCTCGACCGCTTTGTTCGTTGGGCATAATGGTGACGGGACACTTGACATTCGCGATGGTGCCATTGCAACCGGTGGGAGCGTGGAAATCGGCTATGGCAATGGTTTCCCGAGTTTCCTGGTCGCGTCTATCACGGTTGATGGCAAAGGGTCTGCTCTTTGGGGCGGGGGTGCTATGAACGTCGGGGATGGTACAGACAATAATGCAACTCTCACTATCAGTAATGGCGGCTACGTGGATGTTGCGTCGGGCGGGGGCAATAATGTTAAGGTTGGGGGCGGAACGGGAAGCACGGGCCGGGTCATCGTTACCGGTGAAAGTTCGGCGTTTAACGTACATGACAATATTCTCATTCTCGGTTCTGAGGGTGATGGTGATCTGACAATTGCCAATGGCGGGCAGGTGACAGGATACCAACTTTATCTGGGTAACCGGCAGCGGGGCCGTGGGGCCGCCACGATATTCGGTCAGGACTCGGCCTGGAACGGTCAGTCCGGAGTCTGGGTTGGTCAGTTCTCGCGCGGCCAACTGGACATTTATGATGGCGGCAGTATCAATGACAATTCCTTGCAGATTGCCTATGACAAGGGAACGACTGGCGTTGTCAATGTAGGCGGTGAAGCCGGGCAGACAGCCAGGAACGCTGGTAATCTGAATGTTGATAAGATCGTCTTCAACAAGAATGGCGGCGGCAGTACTGGTACGCTGAACTTCAATACTTTTGACGGGCTGACGGTTCGCGGGGACATCAGCAGCAGCGGGGCCGGTAGTGCCACAATCAACCAGATTGCTGGTACGACCGTGTTCACAGGTGATAATTCCGGGTTTTCGGGCACTACGAATGTCACCGGCGGCGCTTTGCTGCTGGGCAATGGATCTGCACTCGGCGGAACGCTTAATGTGGCGGCGGGCGGCATGTTCGGTGGTGACGGTGAAGTACAAGGCAACACATCGTTTGCAAACGGCAGCTCGCTTTATGGCCAGAGCGGAGGCAAACTTGTTTTCGACCATGACCTGACCCTTCCGGGCAACAATCAGGTTAATGTCGTACTGAATGGAGGCCCCTCCAATGAGGCGCTCTTCAATGTGCAGGGCGATCTCAACCTCGGCAACAGCCAGCTCAATATCGAGCAGGGTAGCACGATAGATGTCGGTGTCTATCGCATCTTCGATTATTCAGGCAGCAAGACCGGCATTCTGACCATCGGCAATGTGTCGGAAGGCGACGCGTCTGATTATGCAATTCAGGACAATATCGACCATCAGATCAATCTGGTCAGCCAGTTTGGCCGTACCTTTTTCTTCTGGGACGGCTCCCAGACTTCGGGCGATGGCACCATCCATGGCGGCGATGGCACATGGGATGGAACGACGACGAACTGGACTGGCATAGATGGCCAGATCAACACCAAATGGTCGGGCAATGGTTTTGGGGTTTTTGGCGGCGACAAAGGCACTGTGAATATCGACCCTAGCTTCACGCCAAGTGTTAACGGCATGCAGTTCATGACCGATGGTTATGTGCTGCAGGGCGGAAGATTCACCCTTGGTGGTAAGGATAATCCGTTGATCATGGTCGGTGATGGTAAAATTGATGATGCGGACAAGACGGCACTGATCAATTCCGTCATTCAAGGTACAGACGGTCTGGTCAAAACGGGGCTTGGCACCCTGGTTCTTACCGGCACCAATAGCTATACCGGCGGCACGGCGATCAACCAGGGCACGCTTCAACTCGGCGACGGCGGCGATAGCGGCAGCATTCTGGGCGATGTGGTGGTGAAGCGCGATTCCTATAGTCGTGGCACGCTGGCCTTCAACCGCTCGGATATCTATAACTTCACCGGCGCGATCAGCGGCGGTGGCAATGTTGTGCAACGCGGCAGCGGCACGACGGTGTTTTCGGGCGACAACACGTTCACAGGCGGGCTCACCGTCGAGAAGGGCACGGCGAAGGCCGGGATTGTGGATCACGCCTTTGGTTCGGGCTTGCTGACGGTCCAAAAAGACGGCACTGCCGATCTGGCCGGTTTCAATGAAACGGTTGGCGGCCTTGCCGGTGCAGGCCATGTGGCGCTCGGCTCCGGCAGGCTGACGCTCGATCAGGACATCGATACGACCTTTTCCGGCATGATGGACGGTCCCGGGGGCCTCACCAAGAACGGCAATGGCACGCTGACGCTTTCCGGCACCGGCAGCTATGCGGGCCAGACCAATGTTAATGGCGGCGCTCTGGTGCAGGGTGCCGCAGGCGCATTCTCCGGCGCGTCCACCTATTCGCTGGCAAACAATGCCCTCATCAGCCTTGGCGGCTATGACACCAGCATGGTCGGCCTCTCCAATTCCGGCACGGTTGATTTCGGTGGCTCTGGCGGCACCACACTGACTGTTGCCGGCAACTATGCCGGCAATGGCGGCACGCTTGTCATCAACAGCGTGTTGAATGGCGACGATTCCAAGACCGACATGCTCAAGGTCGGCGGCGATACCTCTGGCAACACCCACCTGAAGGTCATCAATCGCGGCGGGCTTGGCGCACAGACGGTCAACGGCATCCAACTGGTCGATGTTCAGGGCCAGTCGAACGGCACCTTCTCGCTGCTGGGCGACTTTGTCACCAAGGACGGCAAGCAGGCCGTTTCCGGCGGTGCCTATGCCTATACGCTGCAGCAGGGCTCGGGCACCGGCAATGAGGACGGTAACTGGTATCTGACCAGCCAGCGCTACAGCCCGTCGATTCCCGTCTATGAAGGCTATCTGCAGAACATGCAGGCGCTCAACAAGCTGCCGACCTTGCAGGAACGTGTGGGCGAGCGCTACTGGACGGGCCGGAACGGCGATGGCCAGGCCAACGGTGCCGCCGTTGACGACAAGGGCGTGTGGGCGCGTATCGAAGGCGCACATAACCGCCTTGAACCCGATACGTCGCTGAGCCGCATGAAGCAGGACATCAACACCTTCATCATGCAGGCCGGTGTCGACGGCCAGTTCTATGAGAGCGACAGCGGCAAGCTGATTGCCGGCATCACCGGTCAATATGGCCATGCCAAGGGTGATGTGTCCTCGTTCCACGGCGATGGCGCGAT
>UCNG01000042.1 GCA_900473915.1 Hyphomicrobiales bacterium
CCGCCCACTTCCCGCTCCCAACGCTTTGCTGCGGCGTATTCTTGCAGCGTCATGCCGGGATGATCGGTTTGCGGAATGCCCTCCTCGACTGGGACAGTTTTTGTGGGAGGTTCAAGGCCAAGCGCTGCATAATGCATCGGATAGCCCTTCTTGCCGATGCGAGCAGTATCAATGACAGTTTCCGTAGTTGGCATTATGCATCCTCCTTTTCGAACTCCGGCACGAAGCGGCCATCGCTATCGGTATTCTGATCAAGATCGGATTTGACGAACGGGTCGTTGCGCTCAGCAATCACAACCCAGGACACATGATCGGTGCACGTGACGTCCTCGCAGATGACTTCGAACGATCCACCGTTAATTGCCCCCGGCTTCAACCGTCCGAACCCTTCCTGATTTTGTAGGCTGGTCACGACGGCGTTTGTGGTGAGAGCGGCGAAAGTGCCAGATGTCATATTACTTGCAGCATCAATATCGACCATGGCGCGACCATTCACCAGCCGCACAATGCCGCGATAGATCAGATCATAGCGCGGGGCTTCCACGAAGCCATGGCGTAGGTTCTTGTTGAACGGGTCTAGCGGATGATCGATGAGGAAGGTGCCGCCGCCCTTAGAAAGGGTGCCTGTAAAACTTGAATTACCGACAAAGTAAAATCCGCCAGCAGTTGAGTTTACAAACCCCAATATATTTATGTTCCCGGTACCGACCCCTGGACCTATTTCAGCAACGCGGACGTTACTGATATTGTTCATGTAAATTCGGGAATTGTTTGATGAGGTGCCAACAGTCAAATTGTTGGCAATTTCTGCGGTGCCGTAAGTACGTAACGATACACCACCAACGCCGAAATTTATAATATTGGTGCCATTGCGCTTTATGTTCACGCCGCCATCGGCACTGTCGGAAATATTCGCGTTTATATCATAAGAGTTCGTGCCGCCAGTCGAACTTAACTTGAGATTGGGGGCAAATTTTTTGATCTCCATGTCGAACGGCAGGGAATTTAAGGGCTGCAATGTGCCGTCACCCCGCACATATTCAGTGGTCGCACCGCTGGCTAGGGCAAGCAACGCCCTGCCCAGTGTGTCAAGGTCAATGGGGGCGACATCGCCATTCGCATCGGTGGCAAGCGCCTTGCCCCCTGCCAATGCTACCTGTTTCAGATCGCCCGCTGCATCCGTCTGCAGTATCTGCCGAGCAGCCAGCGTCAGCGCCGCCAGCTTGCCAAGGCTGCCGTGAGGATCAGGAGTGCCGAGTTCATCTTTGCTGATCGGCTCGTACTGCCCCGAAGCATTGCCGACGAGCAGCTTGCCATCCTCGACTGGCACGCTGGCAATATTCGACAAGACGCCATTGCCAAGTAGTTCAATGAGCGTCGTCGTCTGGGCGGTAACACGTGCGCCATCCGGCAGATAGCGTGCACGATATGGCGCATCAGTCAGGCTCGTTCCAGTCCACGGCTCAGTCAGGGTCAGCGAGGTATTGCTATCGACGCTGGCGATGATTGCCGTCAGGTTCTGGATTTGCAGCGTATCTCCAGGGCGAAAGGCCGCTGTTTCAAACATGGTCCCGGTGCCGGTCACGGTCGTTGAACCATTCGCGAGCGTTATCGTCCCGGTCACATAGTCGGGCAGAACAGCCATGAGTTACCTCCCCGCGCTGTCAACGCGGTTTCTTTCGGTTGGATTTTGATGAAGGTCATCGCTTCCAGACGAGCGACTTCAGATAGGATGTGTTGTAGATTTCCACGTTTCCCGACGCTACATTATCGGCATAACCCTTGCGGATAATGTACGTGTTGTCACCAGCAATAGCGGATGCATCAATCGCCATAGTCGAAAGCGTGAAGTTCTGGCTATCTGTTCCAGCCGGTTTGGTGACGATAAACGACTTCAGTTCCACACCGGTTGTGCTGTTGATTAGCCTGACAGTAGTGGTCGCCTCCAAACTGGATTGCCCATATAGTCTTCCATTGCATGACCAGTCCAACAGGCCCGTGTTACCCTGTGGTGAATTGACGACCAACGTTCCCATAATGTGCACATTGGAGGGGTAGGTGCCGGTATAGGTCGTTTGACTGCTGGCTGTGACAGCACCAAAATCAAGGTTGCTGGTCTTCACCTGCAAATCGCCGATCTGAGCCGATACGATTTGAACATT